>NZ_JBHSDT010000008.1:0-1314066 GCF_042651765.1 Gracilibacillus xinjiangensis
GTAGTTAAGCTCTCCAGCGCCCATGGTAGTTGGGGCTTTGCCCCTGCAAGAGTAGGACGTTGCCAGGCGGAAAATACTTTTTAGAGTTCACTTCTAAAAAGTATTTTTTTTCATATATAATTATAAATCGTTAAAATATACAAATTTATACTTCACAGTGTTTTTTTGTGTTAATATTGCTTAGTAAAACTAGAGAGATAAAATAACAAATACATAAAAGGGGATGAGAAAATGGAGGACAACCTTATTCTTACATATTGGTCTAACTATAAGAAAAAACATCCTCAAGCACCAAATGTTTATGAAGCATGGAGCTTCGGGAGTAATAAACAACATGCAGATGAATTGGGCCAACTCGTATTAGAAGGTAAAAAAACAGCAACTGCATCCAACTATAGGTTATACGAATTACACTCAGAACCTTTACCATACCCGGGATTACATAATATCATTCTAAATGGTAACGGAGAACCTATGGCGATAATTAAAACCACTTCTATTGAGGTAAGACCGTTTGATGAAGTGGGAGAGGAACATGCTTATCTAGAAGGTGAAGGAGACAGGACACTGGCTTACTGGCGAAATGTTCATGAAGACTTTTTTAAAAGAGAGTATGACGAGATAAATGAAGACTTTCATTATAAGATTCCGGTTGTTTGTGAGCGATTTGAATTAATCTATACTAAGTAAGGTTAAAAAGGATAATGCTTTTATTTATCCTTTTTAACCTGCTCTGATATTGGTAGTAGGTTATGACGTTACCCAAGGCTTTCCCACGCAGCATGCATTCCGGCCACTCTGCCAGTTACTAAAGCAGCAGTAATATTATACCCACCTGTATATCCATGTATATCAAGAACTTCTCCACAGAAGTATAAACCATGCATAAGTTTTGATTGCATGGTATTTGGGATAATTTCCTTTATAGAAATCCCTCCACCAGTAACAAATGCTTTCTCTAATGGTAAACTCCCATGTACATAAAAAGAAAATGCTTTGAAATTTTTAACGATTGAGTTAATCTTTTCCCTGGAAATATTTGCACTATTTGTTTGGGAGTCAATTCCGCAGTTTTTTAATATGAAGTCTAAAAATCTTTCTGGAACATATCCTTTAAGTACATTCTTAATACTTTTCTTAGGGTATTGATTAGTACTCTTCAATATTTCTTCTAATAGGTCCTCATGTTTATAATCTGGTTTAGTATCGATCGATACATGGACAGAGTTTTCTCCTTTCATCAGCAGTTTAACAATAAATTGTGAACATCTCAAAACTGCAGGTCCGGAAATGCCGAAGTGAGTGAATAACATGTCCATTTGGTGTGTAACTACTTTTTTATTTTTCTTATCATATACAGACAGGGCAACATTTCTAAGTGCTAAACCTTGAAGTTCTTTATTTCGAATAAATGGTTCATTAGATGTAATAGGTACTTCAGTTGGATATAACTCTGTAACTGTGTGTCCTGCTTTTTTTGCCCACGGGTAGGCATCACCAGTGGAACCCGTATGGGGAACAGAAGCTCCACCAGCAGCAATTATTACAGATCTCGTAATAATTTTCTCCTTGTTTTCTAAAATTACTGTATGTAATTCCTCTCCATAGTCAATTGCTTCCACTTTAGTTTTCGTTCTAATTTCAACATTTAATTTCGTTAACTGATTTAATAATGATTGCACAACATCTTGCGCTTTGTTACTAATTGGAAACATTCTTCCATGGTCTTCTTCTTTTAAACCGACACCCAGCCCTTCAAAAAAATCAATTATATCAAAATTATTAAAAGTAGAGAAAGCACTATATAAGAACTTTCCGTTACCGGGTATATGTTTAATTACTTCGTCCTCTGGTAACCGGTTGGTGACGTTGCATCTGCCACCACCAGATATCGCTAATTTCTTTCCTAGCTTCTTTCCTTTATCGATTAGCAACGTTTTGGCACCCTGTTCAGCTGCAGCAATTGCAGCCATTAAGCCAGATGGTCCTCCACCAATTACTACAACTTGATATGTCATGAAAAACCCTCTTTTCTAAAATTTTTACTTTCCAATCATAAACTATTTTTAATCGTGAGTAAAACTACAATTAACACCTTATTATGACATCTTTCGATAACAATCAATTAGAACTTATGATAAAATAGGTACGTTATATGAATAAGAAGAATATAGGTGAAAATATGTCAAGTTCAAATTTTATTCGTGGAACGATGCTATTAACTGGAGCTAGTTTCTTATCGAAATTTCTCGGGATGATTTATATGATCCCTTTTACAAATCTTGTTGGAGAAGAAGGGATGACGCTGTATGGTTATGCTTATACTCCTTATAATATAATGTTAAGTATTTCGACAGTTGGTGTGCCTTTAGCAGTTTCAAAATTTGTTTCTAAGTATAATTCTATTGATGATTACTATACAAGTATGAGAATTTTCAAAGTAGGAACTCTCATGATGTTTTTTACAGGGATTATAGCATTCGTATTAATGTATTTTGGAGCAGATATTTACGCTAATCTGACATGGGATGATCGTACGGAAAGTTTAGTAACGAAAGAGGATCTCATTAATACAATAAAAATGATCAGTTTTGCGTTAATCATTATTCCAAGTATGTCCATAATGAGAGGATTCTTTCAAGGAAATCAATCAATGGGCCCTACTGCAGTATCCCAAGTTATTGAACAAGTTATTCGTATTCTATTTCTTTTAGTATCAGTTTTTATTGTAATAAAAGTATATGATGGAACGATCTCTACAGCAATAGGATTTGCAACCTTTGCAGCATTTATCGGCGGGATAGCATCTTGGATTGTCCTTGCTGGTTATTGGGTAAAGCGGAAAAGATATCTATCCAGAAAAGTGGGCGAGCAAAAAGACAAAAGAAAGATACCTATCAATAAATTGCTTTTTGAATTGTTTACATATGCCGGTCCGTTTGTTTTAGTAGGTATCGCTACATCTTTATATCAATTTATTGATCAGTTAACGTTTCAATATGCAATGGCAGAAGTAGGGCTGAATGATATTTCCGATGTAGCTTATTCAAGTTTTAATGTCCAAGGTCATAAACTTGTAATTATCCCTGTGACCATTGCAACAGGCTTATCTCTAGCATTAATACCACAAATTACGAGTGCTTATCAAAAGAGTGAACTTAATCATGTTAAAAAACTTATAAATCAGGCGATGCATATAATTATGTTTTTTGTATTACCTGCTGTGTTCGGTTTAGTTATACTTTCACATGAAATTTACACTTCTTTATTTGGGGGAGACCATATTGATATTACTGGTCCGTTATTTGCGTGGTATTCACCTGCCGCGTTAACGTTTGCCTTTTTTACGGTGACAGCAGCGATACTGCAAGGGATTGAGAGACAACAATTTACTATAATTAGCCTTTCAGCTGGTATATTGGTTAAACTGCTTTTAAATTCAGTTTTGATCCAGACATTTGGAGCGAAGGGAGCAATTATAACAACGTTACTTGCAACATTAATAGCTGTGCTAATGAATCTTTGGCAAATTCGTGTGACATTAAAGCTTTCATATAAGAAATTTGTTAAGCTTTCTATACTAATGTTTATATTTACTTTAATAATGTCAGGAATTCTCTTATTGATGAAATGGCTTGCCGGGTACTTCATTACATATGAGGATGGTCGTTTTGAAGCATTGATTATTACATTAGTTGGAGTCGCTTTAGGCGGGGGAGTATATTTGTACCTAGGGTATACCTCTACATTGTTCGAGCGAATAGTAGGTAGACGTATTAAGATACTTGATCGAATATTTAATCGATAGGAGGATGAACTTGCGTTTAGATAAGTTACTCGCAAACACTGGATATGGCAGCAGGAAAGATGTTAAGCAATTGATAAAAAAAAAGCTAGTAAAAGTAAATGATGAAATCGCAAAGAAAGCAGATGTAAATATTAATCCAGAGGAAGATATTATTATTTGCAATGGAGAGAAAGTTAATTATAAGGAATATGTGTATTTTATGCTGAACAAACCACCTGGCTATCTATCCGCAACAGAAGATACAGTTCAGAAGACAGTTTTGGATCTTTTAGATCAAAAGGATAAAGTATTACATCCATTTCCTGTTGGGAGGTTGGATAAAGATACTGAAGGTTTATTATTACTAACTAATGATGGTCAATTAGCACATGATTTGCTATCACCGAAAAAACATATCCAGAAAAAATATTATGCTAAAATTGACGGAATGGTTACTAACTCTGATATTGATTCCTTTAAAAAAGGTGTAGATATAGGAGGATATATAACCAAACCGTCAGAATTAGCTATTTTATCTTCAGATAATGTTTCTGAAATAGAGCTAACAATTACTGAAGGGAAGTTCCATCAAGTAAAACGGATGTTTGAAGCTGTTGGTAAAAAAGTAACTTATTTAAAAAGGCTTTCAATGGGCTCATTAATTCTCGATCCTGATTTATCTATTGGGAAATATAGACAGATCACCCCTGATGAGTTATCCTTATTAAAGGAAAGTAAATCGTAAAAAAACCAGCATGACTATGCTGGTTTATAAATATATTCATTCAATTTTTCATAAGCTTCTTTACCTAAGATATCTTTACCTTTTTCTTTGTGATTTCCCAACTTCCCCGATTTGGGCTATTGACGAGCCCGTTGTAAGCTAACAAATGTAAATCTCGTTGTGCTGTACGGTCTGTAATACCAAATTCTTCTGCTATTTCGCTGGTCGTGACAGCACCATTTTCTTTAATAAATAAATAAACGGCTTTGGCACGAGATAGCATGCGGGTGGTTGATTGACTCAAAGAATCACTCCTTAAAAGTTATCGGTAACCATATAAAAGCATATTCAAGTTGTTACTTCTATTTTACACTTGTTTCTTATATTTATCTAGTTTTAAAATTAAGAATTTACAGACAATTAAAATTGCAGGGGGATCAATTTATGCTAATTCTGAAAATATTAATTAGAAAGGCGATTCATGTTTCAAACTATTTACTATTTACTTCAAGCATTCTACTAGTACTGGTAACATCAGCATTAATTGTATTGGCAGAACCAGAAACTTTTCCAACATTTTTTGACGCTTTCTGGTGGGTAATGACTACTGTGACAACAGTTGGTTATGGTGATCTTTATCCTGTTACGGTCAGTGGTAGAATCATTGCTTTATTTCTATACATATTCGGGATTGGCTTAATTGGGATCGTAATTGGAAAAATTATTGATACATTTGCCGTTTACCGAAAAAAAAGACAGGAGGGCGATATTGTGTTTAATGGAAAAGGGCATTATATTATTATTGGGTGGTCACAAAAGGCTAGTTTTGCGATTAAGGAGATGCTGGCAACAGACGAAACAATTGACATTATTATTATAGATCAATTAGATAAAGCACCAATTCTTGATACGAATATTTTTTATATAAAAGGAAATGCTTCTGAAATAGATACATTGGAAAAAGCGAATATAAAAGAAGCGAAATCTGTGCTGGTTTTTGCAAATGATAAAATTAGTAATGGTCAGTTAGCTGATGGCCAGACCCTATTGATTGTTTCAACTATCGAGTCTATTGCGCCAGAAGTGCATACAATTGTAGAGATTATGGAGGAAAATCATCTGAAAAATTTCCAATATATCAATATCGACGAATTCATCCTTTCTGATGAAACGATATCTTCCTTATTTGTTCGATCAGCATTCAGAAAAGGTGTATCAAGTATTTTCTCACAATTATTAAGACGCTCACAAGGTGATGATTTGTATTATGTTCCGACCAAACCAGAATGGCAAACATATCGAGAAGCGTTTAATGATTTACTCCAAAATGGTGCAACACTCGTTGCAGATAGGGATCAGTTGAACATTAATCGAATGTTAGATAATCCGATTCCAAAAGAGGCAGAATTATATGTGATTTGTGATGTAAATACACATAAGAAGTTACTAAATGGAGGAGAATAAATGAAAAGTGACCCACATTATTTTATTGCGATAAAAATTGACGATACAACGAAAAAATCTATTGCTTCGATCCAAGCAATAGTAAATGCTAAGTCAATCCCATTTAAAATATGGGTTCACGAACAAGATTTACATATTACTTTGCAGTTTCTCGGTGCTGTTAATGAAAAAAAGTTGGAAGTACTACAAGAAAAATTAAGAGTTGTTGAGGAAATACAACCATTTACAACAAAGATCGGTGGTCTCCAAACATTTGGAAAAAAAGCTCAGCCCAGAGTTTTATGGGCAGATGTTGAAAAAAAGTCTGAAATAATGAAGCTGTATAAAAAGGTCACTAATGAATGTAGAGAACTTGAAATACAGACAGATACCAGAAGTTATCAGCCACATATTACATTAGCTAAAAAATGGAACGACAGAAATATACAGTTAGATGAGACGGTTTTCGAAAATGAGCTAAACATAAAACTTGAGATCAGAGAAGTTGCTATTTATAGAATAAATTTGGGTAACAAGGTTAAGTATGAGCCAATAGCCATATACAGACTCCAAGGGGAAAAGAGGGGATAAAAATGGCCCAATTGATTAAATTAAAAAACTATATTTCCCGATATGAAAGAGATATTTATCATTATCCTAGTCAATTTTCACGATTGAAAATAGAGAATTGGAACAGGTTAAAAGCTTTATGGATCAAACAACAAGAAAATGTTGAAATAGTTCATAAAGAAGTGGAAGTTAAAGAAGAGTCCAAATGGCGGAGTATCTTTAAAAGGCAAAAAGAACCGGAATTGGATGAAATAAAAGAAGAACAAAGTCATTTACCAAGCACGGAATTAGAACTTAAACATTTTTTTTTAGATCGGTTACTGATGTTTCAATTGAAGTGGGCATCCACTACTATAAGCGAAATGTCCTTTTTGGATAAGGATTATAAAAGAGATACGTTATTAAAATATTTACTCCAAAGACTACCTGATAACTTTTTATTATTATACTTTCCTATTTTTACACTGAAGAATCATCTGGTTGATGGAGAAGTAATCCTTATCAGTCCGTTAGAGATTGAAGTAATTACAGTATTTGAGAAGCCTGCTGGTAAAGAAATCATAGCAAATGATGATAGAGTTTGGTATATGGAAGAAAATAATATCCAGTCAAAAGTATTAAGCCCAGTTATTTCTTTAAAAAGGACAGAGAAAATCATCCAGTCCATTTTAAAAAAACATGAACTGGACTTTCCGATTATAAGGACAATACTATCCAGAGAGAATAATATCAAATATAAATCAGAGCCGTTTCGGATTAATTATATTGGAAAATCGGAGCATGAGGAATGGATTAAGCAGAAACAGAACTTAAAATCTCCATTAAAACATAGTCAATTAAAAGTAGCTAATGTCATTCTGCAGAATTGCGAAACAACAGCATTTGCAAGACCAGAATGGGAAAGAAAAAGAGAGACAAATGAAGACAATAATAGACACAATTTCTATGAATTTTAGAAAAATATAAATTAATACTTGAAATTATGTCTGGTTTTGCGGTAATCTATTATTACTATTCCCTATTTTAAATATATTAAAATTATAATATTATAGTGATAGAGAAAATGGAATGTTAATTATTAGATTATGTGAGGAATTGAGGGTGACAACTGTGGAACATATTTTAGGAAATGACTGGACAATCGAACCAGCTGGTGGCTCGACAGGTGCAGCATATTATGCACAATCAAATAAAAAACGGTTGTTTTTAAAACGTAACTCTTCCCCTTTCTTAGCAGTGTTATCCGCACAAGGAATTGTACCAAAACTTGTCTGGACGAAACGTTTAGAAAATGGTGATGTCGTGACTGCACAACAATGGCTTGATGGTAAAGCATTAAATGTGGAAGAAATGCAACATCCTAAAGTAGCTTCATTGCTTAGCAAAATTCACCGTTCCTCAGAACTTTTAGATATGCTTTTAAGAATAGAGAAAACTACAGTAACACCTGATAACAGTTTAGCAATGGTTAGAGAAATCTTTGAACATACAGATGAAATGAAAGAATCTTTCTTATTATATAAAGCTTATAAATATTTGGAAAGTCGTATACACCTGATGCCAATTAATGAAACAGTTGTATGTCACTGTGATTTAAATCATCATAATTGGATGCTTTCCCAAAATGGTGAACTATATCTCATTGATTGGGATAACGCTCGTGTAGGAGACCCTGCAATGGACATCGGCAGGATTTTACAGTCCTATATTCCAAAAGATGATTGGAACTTGTGGCTAGGTTATTATGGCATGGAAAACAGTCATCATTTAATGCAAAGAATGCACTGGTATTTAATTATTGATGAAATAGTTGGCATTGCATGGTCTGTCCAACAAAACAGGGAGAAAGAAGCTATTAGTCACTTTAAAGAACTAAATCAGCTTCTTCACCAAGTTAATGATTGGAATCTTTAATTGACTGTAACCATTGATCAAATGATGCTTGGTGACTTAAAATATGTTGTTCGATCTCAGAACTATTCGCACCGTTTACTCCATACTGTCTTATATTTTCCATATGCTCAGCTATTGGGAAATGTAAGGCATTTTGCTGTTGCATGGAATCAATTAGTCTTGCGATTTGTTCGCATTCCGAGTTACTTCCACACCCTTCTTCTGCATGTAAGCTAAGCAAATCATGGAGAAGATCTAATTGGTTCTGTATGTTTAAAGCCATATTTTATCACCTCATTTATAGCTTTGTCATTTTGTTAAAAACTATACCGATTCGTTTTTTTGTAAGAAAAGAATTTTCGAGTATAATGATTGTGTGTAAAAAGTATGTAAAAGGAGAGTACCTTTAATGAGAGCAAGGCATAAACCATGGGCAGATGATTATTTAAAAGAAAATACAGATATAATTGAACAAACACCAACAGAACGAAAAGGAATGTGGAAAGATGTATTTCAAGATAATCAACCCCTTCAGCTAGAAATAGGAACAGGGAAAGGCCAGTTTATTTCTGGAATGGCTAAACAGTCGCCAAACAAAAATTTCATCGGAATGGAAGTTGTAAAAAGTATTATCGTCTCGGCAGTTGAGAAAGTAAAAGAATCCGGGTGTGAAAATATTCGTTTAATTAATGAAGATGCTGAAGATTTATTAGATTTATTTGAGCCAAATGAAGTGGAAACGATATACTTGAATTTTTCTGACCCCTGGCCAAAAAATCGCCACGAAAAAAGACGTCTAACCTACAAGACGTTTTTGGAAAAGTACAAGAAAATTCTTAAAGAAAATGGAAAGCTTGTTTTAAAGACAGATAATCAAGGATTATTTGAATATTCACTAGTAAGTTTTTCACAATTTGGATGCAAATTAGAAGAAGTAACGCTTGATTTACATGCAGTGGATGACCCTGCAAATATTATGACGGAATATGAGGAAAAGTTTTCCGCAAAAGGACAACCTATTTATCGATGTGTAATTAGTTTCACATAAAAAAACTGCCTGATTACTACGGCAGTTTTTTTGTGTGGACACAACCCCTGATTCAGGATGTATTCGATCAAGACTATCTATGGGGAGTTTATATTTCCATAGAAATTTATTTACTCTCCGACAATTTTGTTTTAATTACTGTTCCTGTCTTAGCATCAACAAAAAACTCCAGAGGTATGTGCTCTCCATCAACATGTTTTGTAATGCCCCCATGATATACTTCATAGCTTAAACCATTTTGAAAGAACTGTTCTCTTTTCATATAAATCCATGAGCCACTAACATCGTAGTGTTGCTGAAACTTTTGTTTTGTTAGTTTTAGAGCATTTTCAGGCTTTATCCATAAATCCTCTTGCTTTGTACGCAGTGTATACCCAATTAAAATACCTATACCTAATGCTGATACTAATTGCTTGGTTTTCATAAAATCACCTCAATATGCAAATTTTCAGATATTATGCCTCTAGTGTAAAAATAAACAATCATAAATTGCAAGTATTTTTACTAGTAATAAAAAAGTGTTATAGTAAAAAAAACAATAAAAGTAGGTGTTTAAATGAACCAAGATACATTACAATTATTTAAAAAGTTAACGGAACTTCCTGGTGCACCAGGAAATGAGCATGAAGTGCGTCAATTTATGAGACAGGAATTACATAAATATGCGGACGATGTAATACAAGATCGTCTAGGTGGTGTATTCGGCGTAAAAAATGGTAATGGACCTAAAGTATTAGTTGCAGGCCATATGGATGAAGTAGCATTTATGGTAACACAAATTACTGAGAATGGTATGGTCAGATTCCAACCATTAGGTGGTTGGTGGTCGCAAGTTCTTCTCTCTCAACGGGTTGAAATTCATACAGACACTGGGAAGGTGATTGGTGTTGTTGGATCAATTCCCCCCCATAATTTAACACCGGAAGAGAGAAGAAAACCAATGGAGCAAAAAAATATGTTAATTGACGTTGGAGCAGATGATAAAGCGGATGCTCTGAAGATGGGGATTAAGCCAGGTCAATCAATCATTCCTTTCTCACCATTCACACCAATGGCCAATGATAAAAAAATTTTAGCAAAGGCCTGGGATAATAGATATGGCTGTGGCTTGGCGATTGAATTATTAAAGGAACTGGAAGGTGAAAATTTAAATAACCAATTATTTTCTGGTGCAACTGTCCAAGAAGAAGTAGGTTTACGAGGAGCGAAAGTTGCAGCGAATTTCATCAAACCAGATATATTCTATGCATTAGATGCATCCCCAGCAAATGATATGTCCGGTGATAAAAAAGAATTCGGTCAGTTAGGTAAAGGTGCACTATTACGAATATTTGATCGATCAATGATCACACACAGGGGAGTACGCGAATTCGTTCTGGATACAGCGGAAAGTCATGATATCCCTTACCAATATTTTGTCTCACAGGGTGGAACTGATGCGGGAGCAGTTCACGTAGCAAATCAAGGCATTCCTTCTGCTGTCATTGGCATCTGTTCACGTTACATTCATACACATGCTTCTATTATCCATGTAGACGATTATGCGGCAGCAAAAGAGTTATTAGTCCGGTTAGTAAGAGCGACAGATCAAACAACTGTCAATACAATTTTAGAAAAAGGATAATCTTTTCAATGAAGATAATTATAGGCTCATCTAATAAAGCAAAAGTTCATGCAGTTAAAGCTGTTTTTACAGAAAATGAGGTAACCAGTGCTGAGGTACAGTCTAATATTAATGAACAGCCTATGTCTGATGAAGAAACAATGGAAGGTGCAGTTAACCGTGCCTTGAATTGCCAGTATATGTTTCCCCAAGCCATATGTATAGGGCTGGAAGGCGGAGTAACTCGTATTAAAGATCGGTTATATTTATGTAATTGGGGTGCTCTAGTAACACCTAACGGAGAGATATATGTGGCTAGTGGTGCAAGAATTCCACTACCTGAAACAATTGAAGAGAAAATAAATGCAGGAATAGAACTAGGAAAAATTATGCAGTCAATCACAAAAATGGAGGATATTCGCCACCATTTAGGTGCTATAGGCATCCTGACAAATAGCTATATTTCGAGAGAAGACATGTTTATTCATGTAGTAAGATTGTTGAAAGGTCAAATGGGATACTATAAGGAATAGAGATTATTCCTTGTAGAATTAGAGAAAAAAAAGTATGATATAAAAGGGGGAAAATAGGACTAAAATATCAGGAGGATTACGATGAAACAGGAAAAGGCTGGGCTAGTAGTTATTATAATATTACTAGCAGCATTTATAGGTATCAGCGTATGGAGTATTGTCCCAACTGAGCAAGTCTTAGAGGAAGCTGTGAAGATCGCGGAAGAACAATTTCAGCAAGAGAAAGAAGCTGCTACACATGAAGTGACAGACTTCTCATTATATTTGCCAGAAGGATATGAGATAGAAGAAGAGACATCGAATAATTTGTTATTAAAACAAGAAGATCAGACTTATATTCTTTTTTATAATTCATTTGAGAATGAGACAAGTCAATTAAATTATGAAGCAATTCAGGATTCCGATAACCAATTAAAATTAGAAGCTTTTGAGGACGATAATCGCTTTGCCTATATTAGTATCATTGAGCATGATGGTCACTCCTACCAGTTACAAATCGGTGTTGGCGGGGTAAAGATAACAACAATTAGTGATATGGATAATCTTGTCCATGATGCAGAGCAAATGATGAAGATGGCTAACTCAGTAGCATATGAAAATCATACGTAAAATTACTAGGAGTTGATTAAGATGGAACAATTACAGTCAGAAGAACAATTCGAACAATTGAAAGACTCAGAAAAAGTAGTCTTTCTATTTACGGCGGGATGGTGTCCGGATTGCCGTGTAATCGAGCCAATCTTACCAGAGATAGAGGAACAATTTTCAAGCTATCAGTTCGTGTCGGTTGATCGTGATCAATTTATCGACATCTGTGCTAATTATGGTATCTTCGGTATCCCAAGCTTTTTAGCATTTCATAGAGGAAATGAAGTAGATCGATTTGTTAGTAAAGATCGTAAGACGAAGGAAGAGATAGAAAAATTTTTGACAAATTTATTTTCATGACGGGAAAGAGCTTATCAACAAAGGTAAGCTCTTTTCATGTGAAGTGTCTGCTAGTTTCTTGCTTTACGATAAACGAAAATGATAAAATATATTTTGATTGTTTTCTTCCTAAAAGGAGGACGTAAAAATGAAAATGACGACAATAAAAATGAAAAAGAAATTAGACGAACTTTTTCAGAGAGATGATTGGCGAGTATCATTTATACGAGATAAAGATACTTATCGAGTAGAATGGAAAGATACAAAACAAGGGGTAACAATAAAAATACCTAATGTTATTGCAAAATATGAACACAGAGGGGAAGCTGCTTTAGAAGAGCTTCAATATCATGTCAGTGAATCATTAAAGATGATGAATCAACAACACCATCTAGATGGAAAGGAAAAACATATTTTTCCAGTCATACGTGCAACTTCGTTTCCGAAAAAGACAAAAGCAGGGGTTAAGTTAATTTACACAGAACATACAGCTGAAACTAGTGTCTATTATGCATTAGATCTAGGCTCAACATATCAATTAATTGATGAGACGATGCTTCAGGAACAAGAATGGACGATAGATAGATTAAAGGAAATTTCCCTTTTTAATGTACGCTCTCTACCAATCGATCCAAATAAAGACACTGTTGCCGGTAATGATTTCTACTTTGTATCACCACAAGACGGGTATGATGCAAGTCGTATTTTAAATGAATCATTCTTAGAAGAGATGAAGGCAAATGCTATTGGGGAATTAGTTGTCGCAGTACCACATCAAGATGTATTGATTGTTGCGGACATAAAAAATGAGACAGGCTATGATATAATAGCTCAAATGACGATGAAGTTTTTCGCAGAAGGACGTGTTCCGATCACTTCGTTACCATTTGTTTATGATGAGAAGAAACTGGAACCAGTATTTATACTGGCTAAGAATAGACCAAAAGAATAATAAGTGAAAGGAAGAATCGGATAGATGTATGTATTCTATAATAATAAAGGGGTAGGGGACGTTTTACTTATTCCGATTAAATCGATTGACCATGCTAAGTTTAGTTTTGAAACATTTAATGATGTGGTGAAGATATTCGACAAGGAAACAAATGAAATTATCGGATATAACCTCTTTCATGCTTCCAGCTATTTTTCTACACTAGAGGATGGAAAATTAAAGCTCGATAACCTATTGTTAGACCGGTTAAAACAAGTATTTGAGGAAAATAAGGTTGAAACTGCATTAGATATTGATATATCACCAAAGTTTCTTGTAGGGCATGTAGTAGATATTGCTCCCCATGAGAATGCGGATAAACTCCGTGTATGTCAAGTTGATGTAGGTAATGAAAAATTACAAATCGTATGTGGGGCACCAAATGTCGATAAAGACCAAAAAGTCGTCGTTGCTAAAATTGGTGCAATTATGCCTAGCGGGTTAGAAATTAAACCATCCAATTTACGTGGGGTTGACTCATTTGGTATGATTTGTTCTCAAAAAGAACTTGGATTGCCAAATGCACCTAAAGAAAAAGGTATTTACGTTTTGCCACCAAGTACCCCAATAGGTGAAGAGTTTACAATATAAACCTTTGTCGTCTGACAAAGGTTTTTCTTTTTCATTTGTCAACTATTCATACATGAAGATTCATGATAAAATAAATAAGATGAGAACAAATCGTACCATTTATTAAGTAGGAAGTGAGAGTGAAGTACGATGTGGAAAAATATCAAAAATAAATGGGAACATTTATTTGAGGAAGATTCAGAAGGTACTACCGAAGATGAAAACAACTTAGATTCCAATCGTATATATGGAACAAAGTCTATTGAGACGAAAATAGCTTATCAGTATCCTAAAAACAATCGACCTGTATATCACAAAAAACGTGAGAAGACTGAAGAAAGAAACATTATTCCTGATCGGGAAGATAACTCTGATAAGGAACTGTCTGTAAATAAGCCATTTAAGGTTAGTCATGTTCCTTCACCAATTCATGGTTTTAATCTTAATAATGATAAAATAGATCATAATCGTAATAAAAAGACTGAAACAAAACTAGAAACAAATACAGAGAACGATAGGGTTTATGAAGAGAAAAATACAGAGATAAAAGAAGAAAAGATTGAAAATCCTGCGCCATATTCAGATATTAATCATAATACCGAACCGGAACTTGTTAAACCTTTACATAAGCAAGAGGATGAAACACCTAACTCCCAAGTGAATACAGATAAAAAGAAATTTAGCAGACCAATTAATGTGATGATGACACCACGTGATAAAAGAAAAAGAATGGAAAAAATGCAACAAACTCAAGCTCAACCAGACAACACTGTTGTAACCAAGAAAGTCCCGTATCATTTGCTGAATGATACTCCAAGTCATCCTGTTACTGAGCAAACTAGCTGGGTAAAACAGCAATCAGAAACTTTGCAATTAACATTAAACCATTTTAATATTAAAGCTACTGTGGTTGGAGTAACGCAAGGGCCATCTGTAACTAGATTCGAAATTCAACCAGAACCAGGTGTGAAAGTTAGTAAGATAAAAAATTTAAGTGATGATATAAAATTGAATTTAGCTGCGAAGGATATTCGTATGGAAGCACCAATCCCTGGTAAAAATACGATTGGCATAGAAGTTCCAAATGAGGTAGCCCAACCTGTTTTTTTACAAAAAATGCTTGAATCTGATACCTTTCAGAATCCGGCGTCACCTCTAACTGTAGCATTAGGGGCGGATATTGAAGGCAGCCCAATTGTTACGGATTTACAAAAAATGCCGCATGGACTTATAGCTGGTGCTACTGGGTCAGGGAAAAGTGTTTGTATTAATACTATCCTGGTTAGTTTACTCTATAAAGCCAATTATGAAGAAGTTAAATTCTTATTAATTGATCCAAAGATGGTGGAACTTACACCATATAACGATATTCCTCATTTAGTTGCACCAGTCATAACAGACGTGAAAGCAGCTACGTCTGCATTAAAATGGGCAGTAAATGAAATGGAAGAAAGGTATCAAAAGTTTGTCAAAGAAAGTGTACGTGACTTATCCAGATACAATGAAAAAATGGAACGTTCCCGTCGTTATGAAGATAAACTACCATATTTAGTTATCGTTATAGATGAGCTGGCAGACTTGATGATGACTTCTCCGCAAGATGTTGAGGATGCAATATGTCGTATTGCACAAAAAGCAAGAGCATGTGGGATGCATCTTTTAATTGCAACTCAGCGCCCTTCTGTTGATGTTATTACAGGGCTAATTAAAGCTAACGTTCCAACCAGAATCGCTTTTAGTGTTTCTTCCCAAGTTGATTCAAGGACGATATTAGATACTGCAGGTGCTGAGAAATTACTAGGTAAAGGCGATATGCTCTTCGTGGAAAACGGATCTGGCGAGATGAAGAGGATTCAAGGAGCATTTGTCTCAGATGAAGAAATCGAAAGAATAACGAACTTTGTAAAACAAATTGCTGAGCCAAATTATTTATTTGAACAAGAGCAATTAATAGAACAAGTATCCTCTTCATCAGAGGTTGATGAGTTATACAATGAGGCGATAGAGTTTGTTTTAGAACATAATGGAGCTAGTGCATCTTTATTACAGCGCCGTTTTAAAATTGGCTACAATCGTGCTGCAAGACTTATCGACACAATGGAGCAAGATGGTATTATCTCAGGTCAAAATGGAAGTAGACAAAGAGAGGTATTGATTAATCGACAGGAATTAAATATGTAACCACCATTGGTTGATTTTCATTTTATCTTGTTATATATAAGGTACTATGAATTCCTGATTAGTTAAAATACTTTCTGTATTAGAAACAGCTACTTGTCGATTGATGATTATTGATTTATGATAGACAGAGGAATTTATATCTTTGTACCAATACATGTTAAATATTGGTTAAGAAACGAAGCTTTACTATAATATTTGTGGTAAGCTATGTTTTTCTAGTGATAAGTGAACATATGCTGATATTCTTGAATAGAATGGGATAACTGTTTTGGTCCATTCGATACATGAGAAATCTATTTTTACAACCAATATATATAGAAATTGAATATGTTATTCGTTCATGAATAAATGCTTAAAGTATGACTAAATTACTTAATGATTAGATTTTGGAGGTTCATTTTATGAAAGTTTACCATTTCATTGGTATTAAAGGAACTGGTATGAGTGCATTAGCTCAAATTCTTGCTGATACTGGTATGAGTGTGCAAGGATCAGATATTGATAAATATATATTTACACAACAATCGCTTGAAGAGAAAAATATTCCGATATTTCCCTTCTCGAAGGATAACATTACAGACGACTTGATTATTATAGCTGGGAATGCTTTTAAAGATGATCATGAGGAGATTCAAGAAGCGAAACGTCTGGGTTTACCTTTTTACAGATATCATGAATTTCTTGGTGAGTGGTTAAAACAATATACTAGTATTGCAGTCACAGGTGCCCACGGGAAGACATCAACGACAGGGTTATTAGCACATGTGCTGAAACAGACTTTTCCAATATCTTACTTAATTGGTGACGGGACAGGTAGTGGTAATGCAAATAGTGAGTACTTTATATTCGAAGCATGTGAATATAGAAGACATTTCCTGGCATATCATCCAGATTATGCGATAATGACTAATATCGATTTTGATCATCCGGATTATTTTACAGATATTGACGATGTCTTTTCTTCTTTCCAAGAAATGGCTGATAATGTTAAAAAGGGTATTGTTGCTTGTGGTGATGATGAGTATTTACAATCAATTCAAGCAAAAGTACCTGTTGTTTACTATGGATTAAATGAAAATAATGATTTTCAAGCGAAGAATATTCGAGTGGAAGATCAAAAAACAACTTTTGATGTCCATGTACGCAATGATTATTATGATACCTTCCAAATTAATGGATTTGGTACACATAACATATTAAATGCGCTAGCAGTGATTGCCATTTGTCAGTACGAAGATATGAATCCGGAAGATATTAAAAAAATGGTTTCATTCCAAGGAGTCAAACGCAGGTTCTCGGAAAAAAACTATAATGATCAAATATTAATTGATGATTATGCCCATCACCCTAAAGAGATCGAAGCAACAATAGAAGCAGCTAGTAAAAAGTACCCGGATAAAGAAATTGTAGCTATTTTTCAGCCGCATACGTATACTCGCACCAAAACTTTCTTAAAAGAATTTGGCCAATCTCTATCGCAAGCAGATGCCGTATATTTGTGTGAGATCTTTGGGTCGGCCCGCGAAAAAGAATCAGATTTAACGATTCATGATTTACAAACCCTTATTATAAATAGTGAGATTCTTGAAATAGATGAAGTAGAGGTTCTTAAAAAGCATAAAAATAGTGTTTTAGTATTTATGGGAGCTGGAGATATCCAGAAATATCAAGAAGCATATGAAGGAAATTTTGATTAAACCGAAAAGAAAAAAAGGAAAAATACATCTTCTTGTAGAATTACATTAAAGAAGGGGT
Organism: Gracilibacillus xinjiangensis; assembly: GCF_042651765.1. Taxonomy (NCBI): domain Bacteria; kingdom Bacillati; phylum Bacillota; class Bacilli; order Caryophanales; family Bacillaceae; genus Gracilibacillus; species Gracilibacillus xinjiangensis. The sequence continues at coordinate 18,026 of NZ_JBHSDT010000008.1, forward strand.
CATTTTTCCTTCTTTTATTGTTTAGAAATGGTGAGATCGGGTATACCATAATTATAATCAACTAATATTTAGAATGATACATATTAAGGAGTGATATTGTGGAAATAATAGGATACCTAGCAGCGATAATAGCAGCGATAGCATTTGCAGTATTAGTTGTCTATTTGGTAAAAGTACTGAAAGAAACGCAGCGAACAATGTCTAATGTTGCTGATACTTTAGAAGGATTAGAAAAACAGATGGAGGGTATAACTGTAGAGACAACAGCCCTGCTTCATAAGACAAATACACTAGCAGACGATATCAATGACAAAACAACACGTTTGAATACACTTGTTGACGGTATTAAGAATATTGGGGAAAGTGTGAAAGGCTTTAGCCAGTCCATTAACACTGTTTCACAATCTGTTAACAAAGTTGCAGAAGAGAATAAAGAAGCTACAGCACAAGCGGTAAAATGGAGTACTGTAGTGTTTGAAATGTTTAAAAGAAATAAAAATAAATAATAAACTGGAGGAATGAGAAATGACAAATCAACAAAATAACAATGAGGAAAATCAAAATATTAACAGTAAAGATTTTCTGATTGGTTCACTAATTGGCGGAATTGTAGGAGCTTCTTTAGCCTTAATCTTTGCCCCTAAGTCAGGGAAAGAGCTCCGCGGTGACATCAATCAAGGAGCAAACTATGTAAAAGACCGTGCTTATGAGTGGAAAGATGTTGCCTATGAAAAAGGCAATGAATGGAAAGGATATGCGAAAGATCAGTCTAATCAGTTAGGACAAGTTGTATCTGAAAAATCACAAAACTTAACAAATAAATTAAAAGAAACTACTTCAACTATTCAAGATAAAATGAAAGGTCAACAAGACCCAGAAGAAGCAGCAGAGGAAGTTGCAAAAGCTATTGACGATGCTGCAAAAGCATTTGATGAATCAGATGACGATAGGGTAACAAATATCTAAATTTAAAAAACTGCCCTTAACTTTGGGCAGTTTTTTCATATAAACACTAACAGGAGGCATATCCATGATAAAAGATATAAACGATATAACAACATTTCAGGAGATCGAACAACAATATGAAAATTTCCTATTGCTAAAACACAGCTTAACATGTCCAATAAGTGCAGCGGCGAATCAAGCGTATGAAAACTTTGACAACCAATCAGATAAGTCTTTATTTCGATTATATGTACAAACTTCCCGTGAACTGTCTGATTATATTGCCAAGAGATATAATCATAAGCATGAATCTCCTCAAGTTTTAAAGATTGAAAACACCAAAGTAACTTGGAGCGCAACTCATTATGATATAACAGAGAATGCACTAACGGAGAATAGTTAATTAGCTTTCAATGGATAGTTTAATCGAATCACCTGGCTGTAATTGATCAAAAAATGAAACAGGCTCATTGTTTTTTAGCATGATTACTTTACCTCTAACTTTTGATAGATCGAGAGAAATAAAACGGAAAATATCCTGAAAGATAAATGATTCGTTCTTCAGTTTTTTTATTTGTAATTTATCTTGATGATTAATTGTATCATCAAATTTTAGTTCTACTCCATTTCGAAAAATCTGAACTAATGGTTTAGAAATCTTTAATGGTTGATCATTATAAATGATATCAATGGATGATTCCAAGGACATACTGAGTCTTTCACTTAGATCAAACAATTTTGGAGGGTTTTCGCTAATCATTTCAAGCTTATCCCCATCTTTTAGGAGATAGTGATCAGATACTTCCTTTCCATTTACTACTAATTTTTTTCCGTAATCATTTAATATGACTTTCTGATCATCTACCCACACTGTAAATGGTTGCTTCCATTTGGCGATATGGTCCATTGCTTTTAAATTTAACTTCTGATCAAAGTATATACTGTCCCCATCTTCTAATAAATAATCCATATCAATATTTGTATTGTTATTTACGGTAATAGTTGGTTGGATTACTTTCTCTTCTCCATTAATTATAATTGTAACAGATTTAAAATCCCCGATAAATTCCGCTAATGACATTTTCGGGCTTTTACCATCCTTCCCGTGCATAACCTCTACAGTGTCCCCATTTTTTATTGAGGAGTCAACGGAAGCTTTCTTACCGTTAATTAATATGGTTGGAGCTGTACCGAAACTTCCCGGGATTGTTACATTCTTGCCATTAAACTTGACAATATAAGCCATTCCGGGACGCCCGTACAATTTTTGTATTTTTATTCCTGCAGCAAGAAGAGCATCAGCAATTGTTAATTGTTTCATTTCAAACAAGCGGATCATTCTTTCATTAACAGTAACACTAATATAATGAACAGGGTTTTGTTTTGCTGCAATTGCTATACCAATTGGTGTTACAAATTCGGGGCCAACAGGCATATCTGTATTTGGCCTCAGCAGTTGAATTGCATCGACACCACGAATTGCTACGCGATTTGCTGGCAATTGCAACTTTATTGCTAAACGTTTGGCTAATTCAGGTGTTTGACTTCCTCCACCTACTAACATTACTGCTTTGGGCGCTTCCCCATTTAGTACAAAAATCTCTTCAGCAATTGCTGAAGCTAGGCTATCAACAGATGGTAAGACGACGTCAATTATCTCTTCATAGGTTACAGCTTGTTCAAAACCTAATATATCTTGTACAGTTGCTGTTTTATTTAATGTGATTTCTTTTTTAAATTGTTCGGCCTGATTAAAGTCCAATAAATAATGATCACTTAGCGCCTCTGTAATTTCATCCCCTGCTTTAGGTACCATACCGTAAGCTGTAACTGTTCCTTCAGATGTAATTGCTATATCACTCGTCCCTGCTCCGATATCCACTAATGCGACATTTAACCTCCTCATAGAGGGTGGAATTAGTACATGGATTGCAGCAATAGGTTCTAGTGTTAGCGCTTCTAACTGCAAATCAGCACGATTAAGTGCAGCGAGCAATGATTCAACTACTACTTTAGGTAAGAAAGTAGCTATGATTTCTGCGTCTGCTTTATTTCCCTGCTGATCTATTAATGATCCAATAGGTTCTCCATCAAGTGTATACTTTAAAACAGAATAACCAACACAATAATAGTGAGAACTCTTTTCAAGATTCTCTTCCTTTGCTAATTCATACTGAGCTTTTTGAACTGCTTCTAGTTCTAAAAACAGGATATCTTCGTCATTCATTAATGGCTGCTTTTCTATTTCCTTCGAAGTATGTATTCTTTTTGTTTTTAATGCTCTACCTGCTGCTGCTACACACACTTTATCTAATAAAATTTCATGTTTTCGCTCTAAATGAAGTTTGACTCGCTGGATCACCTTAGAAACAGAGACCACATCATGGATTTGGCCGTCGAGCATGGAACGTTCATCATGCTCGATAACATAGTAGTCTAAAACTTTGTACTTATCGCCATCTTTATCAATCAATAATCCGACAACAGATCTAGTACCAATATCCAGTGCAAACATTTGTTCAGACATAGTCTAATTCCTCTCTCGTGGTAAAAAATTTTAATTTTATATAAAATATTATAACTAACTGGTGACAAGACGAAAAATATTAGCTATAATTATCCCTAATATATAGAAAGTATAACACTTTTGAGTAATTTAAAATAGGAGTAGGGGGATTTATAATGAGTAATGAACAATTAGATCAGCTTCGTGATAAGCTTGACCAGATAAATTTAGAAATTTTAGAGTTAATTAATAAACGCGCTGAGTTAGTAAAAGAAACTGGTCAGGTCAAAGAAAAGCAAGGAGCTAATCGCAGCTATGACCCTGTTAGAGAACGTGATATGTTAAATCTAATCACGAAAAACAATAATGGTCCATTTGAGAATTCTACAATTGTTCATTTGTTCAAAGAAATTTTCAAAGCTGGTCTGGAATTACAAGAAGACGATCATTCAAAAGCATTACTAGTATCTCGGAAGAAGAAAGCGGAAGATACAGTAATTAATATAAATGGAGATAAATTCGGTGACGGAAACCAACATTTCATTTTTGGTCCGTGTGCTGTTGAAAGCTATGAGCAAGTAGCAGAAGTAGCTGGAGCAATCAAAAAAGAAGGCTTAAAACTTATTCGCGGCGGGGCATTTAAACCTAGAACTTCACCATATGATTTCCAAGGGTTAGGTTTTGAAGGATTGGAAATTTTAAAACGCGTATCTGAAGAGTATGGACTAGCAGTTGTAAGTGAAATTGTAAATCCGGCACATATTGAGGAAGCTATTAATTATATTGATGTTATCCAAATTGGTGCGAGAAATATGCAGAACTTCGAACTATTGAAAGCTGCTGGTGAAACGAACAAGCCTGTATTACTAAAACGCGGTATGTCTGCAACAATTTCTGATTTTATCAATGCTGCAGAGTATATTAATTCAAAAGGTAATGGACAGATCATCCTTTGTGAGCGCGGTATTAGAACATACGAGAAGGCAACAAGAAATACATTAGATATTACGGCAGTTCCAATTTTAAAACAAGAAACTCATTTACCTGTAATGGTAGACGTAACTCACTCTACTGGAAGAAGAGATTTGTTACTACCTGCTGCTAAAGCGGCATTGGCAATTGGTGCAGATGGTGTAATGGCAGAAGTACACCCAGACCCAGCTGTTGCTTTATCTGATGCAGCACAGCAAATGGATATTCCAACATTCCACAACTTTATGGATGAGTTATTGAAAAGAAATTAATCTCATTTAATATAAAATTAGTAAAAATCTGCCCCTTGCATTGTTGCAGGGGCGTTTTTCTTTTGATTTTTTATTATAAATGGCTGAATTTCGAGATAAATTATAAAAAAAGTAGAATTTTAATGGTTGTAATGTAAAAATAAACACGATTTTTGTTATAATAGTAATGATATACATATTGATTAAATTATTAAGACAATGAAAAATCGTAATGTATGCTGAAAAAAATAAACTATTTGATTGAAATAATAGATGGAGGTTTTAATAATGAATGTAACAATTTATGATGTAGCAAGGGAAGCAAATGTATCGATGGCTACGGTTTCCCGTGTGGTAAACGGAAATCCCAATGTAAAACCAGCAACACGTAAAAAAGTGTTAAATACGATCGAACGTTTAGGGTACCGCCCCAATGCTGTGGCAAGAGGGTTGGCTAGTAAGAAAACAACAACTGTTGGTGTGATCATCCCTGATATCTCCAGTATTTTCTTCTCAGAATTAGCCAGAGGAATTGATGATATTGCGACAATGTATAAATACAATATTATCTTAAGTAACTCAGATCAAAATAAGGAAAAAGAATTACGTTTAATTAATACAATGTTTGAAAAACAAGTTGATGGACTTATTTATATGGGGGCGAGTATTACAGAGGACCATGTCCAACAGTTAAAGACATCTCCAGTTCCTGTTGCGCTTGCAGCAACGATTGACCCTTCAGAAACAATACCATCTGTTAATATTGATTATGAGCAGGCAGCTTATGAAGCTACGTCATTTCTAATAACTAATGGTACAAAGCAACCAGTTTATGTAACAGGTGTAGAAGACTCTGCTGTTAGTGAAAAGAAATACCAGGGCTACGTACGCGCAATTGAAGAGTCCAATGGCTCTGTAAATGAAGAATATGTTATCAACGTAGACTTTTCTTATGAATCAGGTATAGATGCAGCTAATCAAATCCTTGAAATGAATGAACCTCCTAAAGCTATATTTGCTGCTACAGATGAATTGGCATTAGGCGTAATTCATGGACTGCAAGACAAAGGTGTAAAAGTACCTGAAGATATAGAGGTGTTCGGTTTCGATAATACACGTTTAGCTACTATGGTCCGACCGACCCTGACAACAGTTGTACAACCAATGTATGATATTGGTGCTGTGGCAATGCGTTTATTGACTAAGTTTATGAACAAGGAAAATGTTGAAGAGAAAAATGTCGTTTTACCACATCAAATTGTAAAAAGAAACTCAACAAAAGAGAATTAATGCCGATAATTTAATTGTAGGGTTTTTATACTATATAATATGGTGTTAGTATATTAAAACTAGGTATTTTGGATAAAATTTTCACAAAAGCCCTGGTTTTTACCCATAACAATGAATGTTTTTCATACATTAGGGAGAGAGAACAGATGAAGAAGAGAGATATTTTTACTCCAATCGGTATTACAGTTGGGTTTCTTATGATCATGTTTGGGATCATTTCTAGTGGTGGTATGGGAGGATTTGCTGGCTTCTTACAAGTATCTTCTATATTTATTGTACTTGGTGGTTTAGTGGCAGCATTGCTCGTTAACTTTAATATGCAACAAATAAAATCATTGAAAGATGTCTTCCAAGAAGCTTTCAAAAAAAATGAACATGACCTTCCAGAGTTGATTGCATTATTCGAGAAACTGTCAGAAAGAGCAAGGCGTGAAGGGTTACTTGCATTAGAAAATGAACTGGAAGAAGTAGACGATCCTTTTATCAAGAAAGGTGTACTGCTTGCGATCGATGGTATTGAGCCTGAAGTAATCAATGATATTATGAATGCCGAAATTGAAGCAATGGAAGAAAGGCATTTCCGTGGCAGACAAATTTTGGACAAGTCAGGGGAATATGCCCCAGCATGGGGGATGATTGGTACATTGATTGGTTTAATTTTAATGTTACGAAATTTAGAAGACCCCGCAACGTTAGGACCGAGTATGGCAGTAGCTCTGTTAACTACTTTCTACGGATCTGTTCTGGCTAACTTAGTATTTATTCCTATGTCTGGAAAGCTGGAAGCTAAAACTAATGAAGAGATATTCATAAAACAGGTAATTATTGAAGGAGTTATTGGGGTACAGTCTGGACAAAACCCCCGAATCTTAAAAGAAAAACTTAGTGCCTTTTTATCTAATAAGGTGAAAACGAAACGAAATGAAGAACAAGAAGAATTGGTGGAGGAAACGTTGAATGAGGCGTAGAAAGATAAAACAACGTTCAGAACCGAAGGGTGCGCCAAAATGGATGGTAACATATTCTGATATGATAACATTAATCCTCGTTTTTTTTATTCTGCTTTTCACAATGTCACAAATAGATGCAGAAAAGTTTAAAGAAGTGGCAGTTGCACTAAGAAGTAGTAATATCTTTGATTCAATGCCTGCTATCATGGAAGAGCAGACGATAATCAATGATGAGGCACAAGATGTTACGAAAAACAACCAGAACAACCAAGAAAATCAAAACACCACAGATAACATAGTTACTGAAAGTAGAGAAACGAATAATAATGCGACTGTAAGGGAAGAGCAAGACACACTGGACGAGCTTTTAGCAGAAGTAGATGCATATTTAAATGAAAACAATTTAAATAATGTAATATCAGCAACTAGAACAGATGAGGGAGTAGTTCTTGTGCTGCAGGAAAATGTTCTATTTGATTCAGGTGAAGCGGAAGTCTTGGACCCGGCTAAACCTTTCTTAGATAAAGTAAGTACACTTCTATCAAATATTTCGAATCAAGTCAGGGTGGAGGGACATACAGATAATCGACCGATTTCCAATTATCGTTATCCATCCAACTGGGAGTTATCTGGAGCCAGGGCGAGTAGTGTAATACGATATATACTGGAAACAAATGTATTTGATCAATCCCGTTTTATAGCAACAGGTTTTGGTGATACAAGACCAGTAGTCCCTAATGATACAGCTGAAAATTGGAGTAAAAATAGAAGAGTCGAGATTGTGATTTTAGAAGAAAATTAAATCTAAAGTGCTGATTGTTAATAGTCAGCACTTTTTCATTGTCTGAATTGATTTTTTTTGGCGAGTTTTATAAATTGAAGTACTTGGCTTAGCATTATTTCATTATTTTCTGTAATTTCTTTTCTCCTAGGTATTGGCTTATAATTATCCATAACATCATTCCAACTTTCAGGCAAAGGACAAGGTGAATCATTTTGCCATATATTTTGCCACTGTGAATTAATTATACCAGTAAATGGCTTGTTATCATTCATTATTTGCCATAATTGCGCCCATGCTCTTGGAACAACACGCCAAATATCATACCCGCCACCACCTAATGCTACCCATTTTCCGTAACAATATTGATGTGCTAATTGATGAATCTTCTTAGGAATTTCTTCATAGATTTTAGTGGTACAGTGCATGTGAGTTAGTGGATCTAAATAATGGTTGTCAACCCCATGCTGGCTAATAATAATATCTGGTTGAAAAAAATCGCAAATTTGATCTATAGAAGAGAGAAATATACTTAGAAAAGATTCATCTTCTGTAAAAGCATCAAGAGGAAAATTAAAACTATATCCGAAACCTTCTTTGATTCCTCGTTCATTTACTTTACCTGTCCCGGGATATAAGTATCTTCCAGTTTCATGGAAGGAAACAGTACAAACATTAGGATCATCATAAAAACAATGCTGTACACCATCCCCATGATGAGCATCTGTATCAATGTATAGTATTTTCCAATTATAATTTGTTCGAAGATATTTTATAGCAATAGCAATATCATTAAAGATACAAAATCCTGAAGCATGGCCAGGGAAGCCGTGATGCAGTCCTCCACCTAGATTTAATGCATGGATAACCACCTTATTCGCGACAAGCTCACAAGCTTTAATTGTTCCTTCTACCAGTGACTTTGAAGCAAAAAACATCCCTTCAAAGATCGGCGTATCCGCTGTTCCAACCCCGTATCTCTCTGGATCCTTTATCTCTTTGAGATCACTAGCCTTTTTTACAATATTTATATATTCAGCCGAGTGAACAAGTTCTAGAATTGCTTCATCCATTATGTCTGGTGCAACTATTTTTTCTTTTGGCAGTGCTTCATGGGTTTGTAATAAATCTTTCGTTAACAGAATTCTTTTCTGATTAAATGGGTGATGATCGTGGAAGGAATAGTGTAAATAATGATCTGAATAAACAAAAGCTGTTTTACATAAACTCATTATCTTCCTCCCTGGTTGGAAATATAATCTCATACTCTGTCTTTTCTATGTCTTTCATTATAATAAGTGGATTCATTGTTTGAATTCGAAATACTAACTATCTTGTATTCGCTTTGATTGGGAGAAGGGTATGTGTAAACAGATACAATTTTTATTCTTCTCCTGGAGAACAGGTTACTAACATCAGAGAGAACACCAACACGGTCAGGTACTTTTATTTCTATTTGTGTGCTGGGGCTATGAGTTCCAGTTAATTGAATAAAAGTATAAAGCATATCTTTTTCCGTTATGATTCCAACTAACTTTTTATTGGTGACAGGTAAGCAAGCAATTTCTTTTTCATAGAAAATTGCAGCAACATCCTCAAAATACTCACTTGGGTGTGTCGTTATAACTGGGCTAGTCATAATATTGTCAATTGATTGATTAAATAAGGACTGATCAACTTCTTTATCCAGCACAGAAGGACTGGCATCACGGACATCCCGATCAGAAATAATTCCAATAACATGTTGTGATTTATTAACTACAGGAATATGACGGATATGGTGTTCTTTAAATAATTTTATAGCGTCTGCAATAGAATTATTTTTACGCAAAGTAAAAACTTGTCGTTTCATTATCTCTTTTACTAACATAAGCTATACTCCTTATGAAATCTTAGTCATTTAGAAACCTAAGTTTATCAAAAAGCTGCCGGTCTTCTTCCTTTACATTTTTTCCTATTCTTACCATCAGACAGTTGGCTGGATGTGACATAATCTCTGGATCGTTGGTAGGGGCAGGTTGTAATCCACCGGCATTCATCATTTTCTCCATTATTTTTCTATATTCCCACACACTTAATTTCGTTTCATTAATATCCCAATGCCAATAGTATTCTGTTGAGATAATAATATAATTATCCATAAATGGATCCCTAACCGACAATTCAATGAGTTTAGAGCCAAGGTGTAAACCTCGGTAATCTTTTGCTATTTCAATCGCTCCGAGTTCAATTAAGTTTTTCATTTTAAAGGTTGACCATCTTTCAATTGGATCAGGGTAGAGAAAGGTAACATAACCGATGATGTTATTATCTTTTAATGCAACAATTATTCGTCCTTCATCAAGTGAAGCTATCTCTTTTAATGCTTCTAACTGTTGTAACGGCGGACGAAAAGCATCCAATTGATCATAAATCTCTAATTCATCTAATTGTTCAGGTGTAACAGGACCTTTAAGTAATATAGTACCAAAATCAGTATTCATCCTTAAAGTTAGCGCTTTCTTTTTGTGCAACAAATCGAACTATCACCTCACTTTCTTACAGTATACAATATGTAAGAAGGAAAAGAAAAGGAAGACTTCATTAATCCTGAAGTCTTCCTATCAACCTGCTATGCACTGTCATCATCAGTATTACTGTCATCATTGTCCTGATCATCACTTGGTTGTTCTTGATCATTATTTCCACTGTTATTATCAGGGGTATTGCTGCTTCCGTTATTGCCGCTATTATTACCATTATTACGGCTGTCATTATTACCATTATTACTGTTATTGTTGTTATTACCACTGCTGTTGTTGTCACCAGTATTGCTGTTGTCATTGTTCCTGTCATCATTCGTTTCTTTATTTGACGAGCTTGTCTCATCTTCTTCCACGGGAGAGAAGTTTCCAAAGGTCACTTTCTGAGATGCGGCAGATTCATTGCCATAATAATCAACTGATTTTACAATATAAACCGCATCTCGGTTAGGGACAGTAAAGCCTAGTTCAGCTGTACTGCCTATCCGTTGAAAATTCTCATCATCAGGGTTATTTGCACGATAGATTCTATATCCTACGACATCCGGACTTCCGGACCTGGACCAACTTAATGTTTGATTCGTAATCGATACATTACTAGGTGGTGTAGGAGATTTGCCATCATTAATGATGCTACTGCTGTTGATTGAATTCTGGAATTGGATCTTTAACCAACCACCAGAAGCATTAAATGGGATTAATTGTCTCATATTACTCAATCGATCATATCCCATATCTTTTAGCCATTCAGGATTAAAGATATAGCCATCACCTGCTGTGAATTCTGTTGGAGTATTATCTCCTGCCTGAAGCGCATTATCACCAACCATTACATAATTTCCTCTTAACAAGCTGTAGTCTTGTTTTGTTGGAACAAAGTTAGCATTGTATATATCAGATCTAACTAAACCTAGCTGACTGCATTCCTCAGATGGCAGCAAACCTGATGTTGCACAATAACTTCTTGAAACGATGCCGCCAGGTTGCTGGAACGGTTGTGAAGGGGCTAATAATTCAGGTCTTATCTCTGTTGCTGCATTGACCAGTTGGGCCCAAAACACATTGTTTCTAGCACTATATCCATCATCTAATGTCTGGTTATAATCATAACCCATCCAACTGCCTAATGTTACGTTTGGATTGGTTGCAACAAACCATGTATCTCGCCAATCATTCGATGTACCTGTTTTACCAGCCCAATCTACACTTGGGTTAGTGAGGGCTGATCTTGCTGCAGTAGCAGTGCCTGTTGTTAATACATCGCGCATCATATCAATCATTAAATAACTAGTTTGTGGACTGAACACTTCTACTGGGGTAGATTCGTGTTCGTATAAAACCTCGCCGTCTTTTGTTTCAATTTTTTCAATCATGTAACCATCCACGAATTTACCATTATTACCAAATGTAGCATAGGCATTGGTATTTTCCTCTACTGTCACGCCGTATAACGTACTGCCTAGTGTTACCGACATATTTTCATAATCGCTAGCGCCATCTTCGTGAGATAGTGCTTCAAATCCCATTTTTTCTAGATATTTTTCAACAGGATTTTGGTCGATAATTTTAGAGTATACCTGTAATGCGGATATGTTATGTGATTTGTATAAGGCTTCTCTAACAGATACTAGACCGTAATATCTGCCAGGGACATAGTTGTTTGGAGGAGTATCATAGCCTCGGAATGTCGTCGCCACATCTGCGACAACAGACCCCGGCTGAACAACACCCAGATCCATTGCCGGCGCGTAAGTAACAAGTGGCTTCATCGTACTCCCATTTGGTCTCCTTACATCTGTTGCATGGTTCTTTTGTGAAATAGAGAAATCTCTGCCGCCAACAAAGCTTAGTATCTTACCAGTACTATTTTCTATAAGCACACCACCGACTTGAACAGGTTGATTCCCTAAAGGAACTTCTTCGCCGGTTTCAGGGTCAATTACCATAATTGGTTTGTTATTCCGTTCATTTCTCGCTGGCTTATCGACACCGTAATTGTTATATTCTTTGGATACACGCTGGAACACATCATACAATTCTTTATCAATAGTTGAGTGAATTCTTAATCCGCTGCTTGCCAGTTCTCTAACTGCTCTAATTTCGTATTCTTCTAATAATATAGAACTATTTTTCAAGTCATCTAATGTATAACCATCTTGTTCTGCTAATGTCTCAACTAAAATGTCAGTTGCACGTTTTTTTAATTCATTAACTAAGTATGGATATTCTTCTAGAACAGATTCTTCTGGTGATTTAAAGTCTGCGATTATGTCGTAATTAATTGCTTCATCATATTCAGCTTGTGTTATATATCCTGCTTCTAACATTCTGCCTAAAACAGACTTCATTCTTGTTAAGCCAGGTTCTAACCCTTCTTCATCTTTTAGTCCGCCGCCATTTAAAAAAGGTGTGTAATAGGAGGGACTTTGGGGTAAACCAGCAATATATGCAGCCTGTGCTAAATTCAAGTCAATCGCATTGACACCGAATATCCCCTGAGCTGCTGTTTGAACTCCAGCAATGTTTTGACCGGATGAGTTGCGGCCAAATGGTACAATATTCAAGTATGCTTCTAATATTTCATCTTTTTCAAAAAATTGTTCCAAACGCAAAGCTAGAAGGATTTCTTTCGCTTTTCGTTCAAAAGATACTTCATTTGTTAAAATTTGATTTTTAATAATCTGCTGGGTAAGTGTACTACCACCTGTTTTTGTTGCTGAGTTTGTTACTTCCTGAAACACAGCGCGTAAAATTGCTTTTGGTACAATTCCATTATGTGTTTCAAAATATTCGTCCTCTGTCGCAATAACTGCATCTTGAACATATTTATTAACTTGATCTAAAGATGTTTCATCGCGCAGGAGGTCTGTACTGACTTCAGATAGAAACTGATTGTTTGCAAAATAAAACTCTGAAGTTTCTTCATAGTTATAAATAGCTGAAGTCATTTCATCTTTTGTTTGAACTTGTTCTTCATCAACTAATGATGCAAAATATCCCGCACCCAGACCACCAACAAAGAATGCTCCGATTATTGCAATAGTAATAAATAGTAACGTTATATTCCATATTATATGATAACCAATTCTGGATGTTTTCTGTATTGTCTGCTTTTTCCAAGTTGACTTTATATAATCCCAACATTTTCGCATAAGTTCTTTTATATTCATAGGTAAAACCTCCATTTCCCCAATAGATATTATATCATAACAGTCAATAAGTGGATCAATTTTCTAGCAGAAAATCATTGCATAACCATACATTTTATGTTAATAATGTATTAATAACTGCATAGTAAAATACGTTGATTGATTGAAGTAGTTACATGATTCCCTTTTACAGAGAGCTAGTGGTCGGTGGAAACTAGTAAAAAATCATGGAATGAATTACGGTCAGGAGTTTCTTCATTTGTATGAAGACGGTGTTGGTGCATCGTTAGTTCCTTAAGTGGCAATGTTTACTCATTGCAACAAGGGTGGTACCGCGAGCAATCTCGTCCCTTATTGATATGGGAGGAGTTTTTTTATGTTCTTAAAAAGCTTATATTGATAAAAGGAGTGATTATTGTGCATATTTTAGATGATTTAGCACAACGTGATTTAATACAACAAACAACTGATGATGAAGGATTAAGAAAGCATTTAGAAGATAATGTGGTCACATTGTATTGTGGGTTCGACCCAACTGCAGACAGTTTGCATATCGGTCACCTCTTACCTGTGCTAATGCTGAAAAGATTTCAAAAAGCAGGTCACAGACCAATTGCATTAATTGGCGGTGGCACTGGAATGATAGGAGATCCAAGTGGTCGTTCAACGGAAAGGTCACTCAATAGTGCAGAAGTGGTAAAAGGCTATAGTGATAGTATTAAAAAACAACTAGCGAGCATCTTGTTTTTTGATGATAGCGAAAATGGTGCGGTAGCAAGAAACAATCATGAATGGCTGTCTACCTTAACAATTATTGACTTCTTGCGGGATGTTGGGAAACATTTCAGTATTAATTACATGCTTGCAAAAGATTCGGTTGAATCCCGATTAGAAAATGGCATCTCGTTCACTGAATTTACTTACATGATCTTACAATCTTATGATTTTATGAATTTATATGAGAAAGAAAACTGTACATTACAAATTGGCGGCAGTGACCAATGGGGAAATATTACAGCAGGGATGGAATTGATCCGTCGAACTAGATCAGAACAAGGTGAAGAAGAGGCAGAAGTATATGGACTTACTGTTCCGCTTATTACAAAAAGCGATGGAACAAAATTCGGTAAGACCGCTGGAGGAGCGGTGTGGTTAGATCCTGAAAAAACAACACCATATGAATTTTATCAATTCTGGATTAATACAGATGATCGTGATGTGATCCGCTTTGTCAAATATTTTACATTCCTGGAAATGGAAGAAATTAATGAATTGGAAAAAGAGTTGGAAAGTGCTCCAGAGAAACGTGTTGCACATCGCCGTTTAGCAGAAGAAATGACGAAGCTTGTCCACGGAGAAGAAGCTTTGCAGCAAGCAGAGAAAATTACGGAAGCTTTGTTTAGCGGTGACTTAAAACGTTTAAATGCTGCAGAAATGGAGCAAGGATTTAAAGATGTGCCTTCAACAACGATGGAGGAAAAAGATATAGCTTTAGTAGATTTACTTGTTAATGCAGGAATTTCACCATCTAAACGCCAGGCACGTGAAGATATTAAAAATGGTGCAGTTTATATTAATGGGGAAAGAAACACAGAAATCAGTTATCAGATGCAAGAGACAGATCGAGTCGAAGACAGATTTACAATTATCCGCCGTGGTAAGAAAAAATACTACTTAATCCGTTACAAATAAAAAGAGAGAGGGTACAGTGATAATTGTACCCCCTCTCTTCTTTTCATTCATCAAAAGTATCATTTTGCAGGACAAACCAAAAGCAGAATATAATGGATATGATAACGACAAGAAATGGTGCGTAGAAATAAATAAACTGTTCCAAATGGTGTCCTCCTTTCTTTATTACGAAGATACCGTCCCCTAAATATCTTCTGTGATGAAATACTCACTTCATTTTATCCTTCCTTGCACATATTCTTTATTAAATAAAAACAGCTTCAGTATTAAAAACAAAGATGGAATTAATAAACAAAAACCAGCAATGAATGCAATAATTAAAGCAATTGCCATCGCTTCACTTGTAAAGCCTTCTGTAATCGTTAAGTGCGGATATAGTAAAAAAGGGTAATGGGAAATTCCATAAGCAAAGAAGGCGATCAAAAATTGACAGACTAAAACAATGAAAGCTATGCCGTAACTTTTCCTTAACCAAATAAGCAGTAATGTAATCAGGAAAAGAACAAACGAGATGGCAAACATCCACCAAAGATCCAGTAATCTGTCAAAGTGAACAGGATTATGCAGCCTTAGCTCAACGATAATCCCTGATGCTGTTATGATCGCTGGTAAGGACCAGCTTAGAGCATATCTGCGCATCAATTCTGTTGCTGGTTTATCTTGAGCCATATTCGCATACCATGTCAAAAATACTGCTGATATATACAGCACGCTTGTCAAACTTAAAATAACAATACTCCATGTTAGAGGACTTGTAAATAATGCTAGATAGTCTAAAATAATCCGTGAATCTTCTATATAAATAAATCCGCCTTCAGATATAGTCAGGACAATAGACAGGGAGGCTGGGATAAATAAACCGGAGAAGCCGTACAGGTATGTCCAGAAATTACTTTTTAACTTTCCGTAAGTTGTAAAAGCATAATAAGCACCACGAATAGCCAATAAAACAATGGAAATACTCGCTGGAACCAATAAAATCGTACCATAGTAATAGGCTGTGCTTGGGAAAAAACCAACAATCCCTACAAAGAAGAAGACAAGAAAAACATTGGTCACTTCCCATACAGGGGACAGATAGCGTTGAATGATCTTACTGATAATATGCTGCTTATTTGTTAAAACACTGTATGCATTGAAGAAGCCTGCACCAAAGTCGATTGATGCGATAATAATATAACCAAATAAGAATAGCCATAGCACAGAGATACCAATTAATTCATATGACATCATTATCCCCCACCTTTCTGGTCAGCTAATTCTCTTTCCACTGGGTTTGAGCGGAACATTCTTATTAAAACAATGGCACTTGCAATCCCAAGGATTAAATAGAGGCCAATAAATAAATACAGCATTAAATCCACTTGATTGCTTGTCGTAGCAGCATCTTCTGTTCGTAATATTCCACGTAAAACCCATGGTTGTCTGCCTACTTCAGCTAACCACCAGCCAGCTTCAATTGCGATGATACATAAAGGCCCTGATGTGACAATCAGCCACAGGAAAAATTTGCTGTGAATAAATTTCTTTCGCAAGAATTTACCGATTAAATAGACAAGTCCCAAAACAGTTACACCCATGCCTACAAGTACCATAATATTAAATAAATAGTGGATATATAGTGGTGGAATGTTTTCAGATGGGAATTGGTCTAAACCAATTACTTCTGCATTTGGGTTTCCATGCGCTAAAATACTTAAGGCATATGGAAGTTCTATTGAGTATTTCACTTCATCCCCATTTTGGAGTATGCCGAAGAGAGTAAGGGATGCTGCTTCTTCTGTTTCAAAATGCCATTCCATTGCGGCAAGTTTCTCAGGCTGGTATGCAGCCAGAAATTTCCCTGCAAAGTCTCCAATAATTGCTGCAGCAACCGAAAAAATTAACCCAACTTTTAATGTAAGCAGCAATGCTTTTTTATGGTAAATGTGATTGGAGCCTTTTAGAATTCGATAGGCACCAATTGATGCTAATACAAACGCTGCTGTCATATAGGCAGTGGCTAGAACGTGAGCAACCTTTGTTGGCATAGCAGGATTAAACATGGCAAGAATCGGATTAACATTGACCATATAACCATTTGCAAATTCAAAGCCTTGTGGCGTGTTCATAAATGAATTAACCATTGTAATGAAAATGGCAGAGAATGAGGCGCCGATTGCCACAGGAATGAGAAGAAGCATGTGTTTCCGTTGATTTTCAAAACGGTCCCATGTATATAAATAAATCCCTAAGAAAATTGCCTCAAAGAAAAACGCGAACGTCTCCATAAATAGTGGAAGGGCAATCGCGTTTCCCGCTATTTCCATAAATGTCGGCCATAGCAGATTTAATTGCAGCCCAATTGCTGTTCCTGTAACTACACCAACCGCAACGGTAATTATATATCCCCTCGTCCAACGTCTGGCTAGTAATATGTAATGCTCGTCCTGTTTTTTTATTCCTAGCCACTGTGCAAGAAAGATCATTAAAGGTACCCCGACGCCGATAGTTGCATAAATAATATGGAAAGTTAAGGTAAGTTCTGTTAGTATTCTGCTGTATAAGACTGCTTGTTCATTATCCATTAATATAATCTCCTTTATCCAAAAAACATTCTTCTAAACAGTGCTAACCCTAACAATAATGCAATAATTAACAATAAGATGACTAGCCTTTTTTCATGTTTTCGATACATAGGAAACCTCACTTTTCCCAGTTTTAAATCCTTTTAATATCTTCAACATTTCAGCTGAATTTATACCTGGATGGCCTATCTGTTTTCATTCATAGTCTTGGATAGAGCAAGATATACCAATTATTTTGTGCATTTATTTGTTTATAATTTCTACAGTACATAGTATAATCAAATTTCAGGTTTTTTTTAACATCATCCTATTGAAACGAATTTTCTTAAAACAAAAGGATAAATGATTCGGTAAACGGGTATAAGATTGTCAGAAGGGAAGTGAGAGAATGGAAGCCATAGAGAAATCTTTGATGGATATTATTGGATGGGGAAACACCATTCTATGGGATTATTTACTTATTTACTTATTATTAGGTGCAGGTATTTATTTTACTATCAGTTCAAAATTTGTTCAGTTCCGATTGTTTGGTGAAATGTTTAAAGTAATTAGAGGTGAGGCTGTTGAACAAAGTGGAAAGAGAGGGACAAATGCCTTTCAAGCTTTTAGCATTACAATTGCCTCAAGAGTTGGAACAGGGAACCTTGCTGGTGTAGCATTAGCTGTAGCAGTTGGTGGACCTGGTGCTGTCTTTTGGATGTGGGTAGTAGCATTAATCGGGATGGCAACAGCTTTTATTGAAAGCATGTTAGCACAAGTGTATAAAGAAACTGAGAAAGACGGTTTTCGAGGCGGACCAGCCTATTATATGGAAAAAGCTTTAGGCCAAAAATGGTTAGGGATTTTATTTTCGATTTTAATAACGATTTCATTCGGATTTGTTTTTAATGCATTGCAAGCAAATACTATTTCGAGTGCTGTGGAAGAAGCCTTTGATATACCTCCAATGTGGACAGGTATTGCAATAGTAATATTAGCAGGCTTAGTTGTTTTTGGCGGAATTAAACGGATTGCATCTGTTGCAGGCTTCATTGTTCCAATTATGGCTATCATTTATATGCTTGTTGCATTTTATGTGATAATTACAAATTTATCAGCAATTCCTGATGTCTTTATGTTAATTTTTAAAAATGCATTTGGTGGAATGGAAACAGTGTATGGTGGTGGAGCAGGTGCTGCCATGATGTATGGTATTCAGCGCGGATTGTTCTCAAATGAAGCTGGTATGGGGAGTGCGCCGAACGCTGCAGCAACTGCCGGTGTTAATCACCCGGTAAAACAAGGGCTTGTTCAATCATTGGCTGTATTCTTCGATACGATTGTTATCTGTAGTTTAACAGCGTTTATTGTTATTTTATATGACAACTTTTACCAATCCTCTCAGGACGGTATCCAACTGACACAAGTAGCACTAAGCCAGCATGTTGGAGATTGGGCCTCCATATTTATAGCGATAACGATTTTCTTTTTTGCATTTAGTTCAGTTATCGGAAATTACTATTATGGGGAAACAAATATTAGTTTCTTAAATCATAAAGGTATATGGTTGACAGTTTATCGTGTTTTTGTTTTAGGAATGGTTATGTTTGGATCACTGGCATCGATTCAGTTAGTGTGGGATATGGCAGATTTATTTATGGCCATGATGGCCATTGTCAACTTAATTGCAATCTTACTACTTAGCAAAATTGCTATACAAGTACTACAAGATTATACGAGACAGAAGAAACAAGGGATAGACCCTGCTTTCCATTATAAAAACGTAAAAGGACTAAAAAATATTGCGTGGTGGGGAGCGCAGGACGAGAAAAAGGAAGTAAATAAAAATTAAGCGAATTAGAAAGTGCATCTATTGACGGGTGCATTTTTTTTCGCTCTAAATAATTCCTTTACATAAGGTGGAATTAGCGCTTAGAAAAATGTTATGGTTTATCTTTCCACATTTAGGGTTATAGTTTTATATGTTGATCATACGAAGGAGGTCATTAATAAGTGATTGTCTATATTCTGCTAATTCTTATTCTTGGTATCATTTCCTTTGTGCTGACATATAGAGAGCTCGGAAGAAGTGACCCGAATTACAGGGAAAAAAGCAGATCCCATTTGAAATTCTTAACAGTGATCTATGTTATCGCAATTATTGGTTCTATAATTGCACTCATAGTTTTCGGTAGTACAACGTAATGAGCGAAACCCATTAAAAAGGAGGGAGAAGAATAATGAGTAAAGAGAATATGAGTGAAGAGATGAAAAATAAAGAGAAGATAGACAATAACGAAAGAAAAAGTGTACATGACGAAAAACGAACGGAATTGGATAAGTTTAAAAAACAACAACTGGTTGATGATATCCCGCTTGAAGATTTAAAAATCGAAGAGAGAAACAATGATGATAAAACAAATAGTCAAAGTACTTCCCAGTCAGAAAGGAAATATAAGGAGTAGAAATGACGAGATAATCAGCTGTGCTGTAAAGGGTAATAACTCTAACAGCACAGTTTTTTATTGATTTTATCTTTCTTTGATGGATATTAGTAAAGGTGGTAATGATCAAATGTATGGTGAAATATAGATGAAATTGTAACCAAAGTTTAATGGGCGAATATACTTGTTGTAGAGGGTTCAGCATTTTAAGTTTCGAAGATTACACAAAAAAGGTGGATGCATATGCCAATACAAATACATCAGGGGAGAAACAGGAATAGGGAAAAAGTGAACATTACTATCGTGATTGATGTGATTAGAGCATTTACTGTTGCTCATTATGCTTTTATAAAGGGGGCAAATCGAATCTATCTGGTAGAGACGGTAGAGCAAGCGTTTCAACTGAAGAATAATAACCCTGATTATTTACTCGCCGGAGAAGTGAACGGTTATCCCATTGAAGGATTTGATCTTGATAACTCACCATTTCATATTGCTCAAAAAGACTTAACAGGAAATATAATTGTCCAGAGAACAACAAATGGGGTCAGAGCGACATTAAATTGGCTAGATTCTGAGCATCTATTTGTGACAGGATTTTCGAATGCGAGAAAAACCGCTGAATTTATCAAAGAGAACCACATGAAAGAAGATATAGAGATAAACATTGTTGCTTCCCATCCTACTGGTGATGACGATTATGCTTGTGCGGTATACATTAAACATATCTTAGAAGAAAATGCTGACCAAATTTCAATTCATGAGGTTAAACAAAGAATACTAACATCACACGTTGCAGAAAGATTTTTTGATGAAGAGAATCATGAATTTATAAAAGAAGATGTATTATACTGTGTGAAAGAATTGGACACCGATTTTGTCATGAAAGTTAATTCTATTAGTGAAATTCCTATGATTGAGAGGGTTCAAGTATGTTAGAGACAGGATTAACGCTTCCAGTGAGGGAGGAGAAACCGAGACACAACGGATTAACCATTTTAATTGATAATGGTACTCCCTTAAATTTATTTAAAGATACAATCCAAAGTTCTAATCAATTTATTGATATGGTCAAATTTGGCTGGGGAACATCACTTGTAACCCGTTTTTTACCACAAAAAGTTAACTGGTTAAGGGAGCAGGGGATTGATTTCTTTTTTGGCGGAACATTATTCGAAAAATTTCTTAGTCAAGACAAAGTAGAAGAGTACCATGATTTTTGTAAGGAAATGGAATGTAGATATGTAGAAATATCTAATGGAACATTAGCTATTCCTAACAGTGAAAAGGCAATATTTATTAAGTACTTTTCCGAAGATTTTACTGTTTTAAGCGAGGTAGGAAACAAAGATATATCGCAAGCGAACCAGCAGGATTCAACGGAATGGCTGGAGAATATTCGAGAAGATATAGATGCTGGAGCATTTAAAGTGATGACAGAAGCCAGGGAGAGCGGTACGAGCGGAATTTGTGGTGGAGATGGTGAAATAAGAATGGATATTTTTGAACTAATTAAATCATCCGAAATTCCTCTTGAACGGTTAATCTTTGAAGCACCAAATAAAAAGATGCAAGCTTTTTTTATCGAACATGTTGGTACCAATGTAAATTTGGCAAACATTGCTTTCTCGGATGTAATTTCACTGGAAACACTACGCCTGGGATTGCGCTCTGATACTTTTAATTTGTAATATTATGGCCATCATTTTAAGGAGGGAAACTTGTGCGAAAAACAAATAAAGTATTTCACTTAGCTATTCCATGTAAAGATTTAGAAGAAACGGCTGATTTTTATAAAAAACTTGGCTGTCAATTGGCTAGAAGATATGATGATCGCGTTACATTCGACTTTTTTGGTGATCAGGTGGTATGCCATCTAAGCCCGGAAGATGTTGATGAAAAACCAAAAATGTATCCACGTCATTATGGTATAACTTTTTTAGATAAAGAGGAATATGACAAAACATTAGAATATGCAGTAAAGGAAGAGCTTCCTTTCTTTCATGAGCCAATGGTACGATTTAAAGGAAGACAAGAGGAACATATGACCTTCTTTTTAATTGATCCAGCGAACAACTTACTGGAATTTAAGTACTATCATGATCCTTTTATGGTCTATTAAAACACACACGGTTTGTCACTTGTCTGTTCTTTAGCCAAGTGACAAACATTTTCGGTTCTTTTTATCTTTCTGAATTAATAGGTTGTGTAGTAGGTATCCGAATAGTTACGCTTAAGGAGCATTATTATGAGATTAAGGCCTATATTGAAAAAAAGTGGACTAGTTATACTTGGGGGAATATGTCAGGGATTTGGTATGGGGTTATTCTTGTTCCCGAACGCTATTCCTTCTGGTGGTGCTGGAGGAATAGCCATCTTATTAAACTATTGGTTTTCAATGAATGTGGGGTTTGCTCTTTGGATTGTAAACTTCACCTTAATGATGGCAGGGATAAGTTATCTTGGCAAACGATTTACTTTGTGGACATTTATCAGTATTACAATTACTTCCGCCGCAATTGATTTTTTTGAAAACTTTCTATATGTACCTGATCGGTATCTTATCATTGATCTTATAGTAGGATCCTTTTTTCTGGGGATCGGTATTGGAATATTAATGCGCAATAATGTTTCTAATGGCGGGGTAGGAGTTATTGCAGTAATGATCTCACATTGGAAAGGTATCCTCCCAGGAAAGCCGCTCTTTTACATAAATGTGTTTATTTTTATTTTCACCTCTGTAGTTATTAGTTTACACATAATAGTCCTGGCATTAATCAGCCAATGGATTTCAACAACAGTAGTTGATTTGGTTTGCCGTTTACAAGTTGAACGGCCTTATAGCCTTGCTTTAAGAAAGAAACGCTGATATCTTGGAAAAACGGTCAGTATTAGGTAAATGGTTATTAAAAGAAAGAAGAGAAATGTTCAAGCTTTTCTCAAAACTTTACTTATTTCTCTTGGTAAATGATTAATTAAACATATTTGTAGCGAACTTTCGTCTCTTTATTCTTCTTCCCGTCTTTGCCTTTAACATGTACTAGAAGGAGGACAAGCAAACCAACGAGTAATGTCAATGTTGCAATGGAGACAAACATTCCGGTTCTGCTCCAATCCATTAGACGTGAAAAGATTGGCGG
Organism: Gracilibacillus xinjiangensis; assembly: GCF_042651765.1. Classification (NCBI taxonomy): domain Bacteria; kingdom Bacillati; phylum Bacillota; class Bacilli; order Caryophanales; family Bacillaceae; genus Gracilibacillus; species Gracilibacillus xinjiangensis. The sequence continues at coordinate 41,214 of NZ_JBHSDT010000008.1, forward strand.
GCCTAACGCAACTCCCAGAAATCGGACAGAGCCATATAGTGAAGTGACAAAACCCCTTCTTTCCTTGCCGACAGCCCCAGTAATTAAACTATTGACACCAGGCAAAATTAATCCTGCACCGATACTGCTAAGAGCCAAAACTAAGAGAAAAGGAACAATCTTTTCTAAAAATACTAGTGACACATAGGATAATGTCATAAGACCGAATCCAATAATTTGCAATCTCTTTATTTTTTCAAAATTCTTTCCGATTTTGCTCCCGGTTATATAGGAAGTTGTTACCATAATAAGTAATGGAATTGCCAGGATTAATCCTTTCCAGACTCCGTCAATCGAATATTTGGATTCTAATGTATCTGATAGAAAAAATAATATTCCAAACAAGGTGAATAAGCATGTTCCACCAGCTAAATAAACAGTGAACAACCATCTTCCTTCATGTTTAAATACACTGAATAATCCCCTTACATATTTTCTGAAAGGGGGTGGAGCCTGACGGTTGCTTTTTTCTTTGATAAAAAATATAACAAGTAATAGTGAAACGAGACATATTGCCGGAAATGCGAAGAATACAGAGTGCCATACGATAAGTCCAAGAAGTGCTCCTATTATTGGCGAAAGTACTTTTCCAAGGCCATTTGATGCTTCAAAAATACCTAATACCCGGCTTTGTTCTCCGCCCTTGAACAGATCTCCAGTTAATGCCATCGCAACAGGAGCCGTACCTGCCGCACCAATCCCTTGTATTGTTCGACCAACAAGTATCCAAGTATAGGCATTGGAAAAGAAAGCTGCAGCTGATCCTGCTAGTAATCCACCAAGGCCAAATAAAATTAACGATGGAATGATAATGACCTTTCGCGAAAATCGATCAGACAGATAACCGACAATCGGAATAAAGATTGCTCCGGCTATAGAAAAAACGGTTATTGTCAAACTTACTTGCATTTGTGAAATCTTTAATGCAGACTTCATGGCAGGGAATACCGGGATTAGCATGGAATTTCCGAGTGTCATAATAAGGGGAATAGACCCAATTGCAGCAATAATTTTGCCTTTATTTTTCGAATTCAACAGTCTTCTACTCCTTACTCTAGCAAAGTTAAATTATTTGATATTTAATGGTGGCAATGTAAGCCAGCCTTTTTCTTTCATTATTTGCAGCAATTTTACTTCGTTTTCTTCTTTTTGTGTATGGAAATCCCCGAACATTGACCGAATGTCTTCACGAATAGCCACTCCCATAATGTAGCTGCACAAAACCTTTCCTGTCATTAGTTCCTTTTGAACAAGAATGGCAAGCTCTGGATCATTAAAGCGAGCACCTGCGGGGATATCTTGTAATTCTACATTTGGGCGATCAGGCGGGGCTGGTGGTAAACGAATACCAGTTTCTTTTAATAATGTTTCTACCTGTTGTACTTCTTGAGTAAAACCACTTTCAAGAAGGTCTTCAAAGAATGCTTTTAAATCATTATCTCCGGTATGATTGATAAATACTTGCATTGTAACTAATGATCCCTTTGTACTATATAAGTAGGACCATAGATGATAAATTTCACCTGAATGGAGTGGTTCCTCTTCTGGTTTGCCATTTAACATTGCCATAATAAAGCCTCCTCTTCATTTTTCAATATATCTTTAACAAATTCGGGAAAAAATATGTTATCAAACAATATAATTTTTAGGGAAGAGGAAGAATTACGGGAGAAAAACGGCCCATAAAAAAAACCACTCTGCCTCTGATAGAACACGAGGCAGGAGTGGTTTTAAATTTTAATATAAAAAGGTATCTAGTTAGATCGTATTTTTGTCTAACTGCTTTTTACCCCATACAGGATACATCCAACACCAAAAAAGATCCAAAAAAACTTTTTTACCGAAAGTTGGTCAGCAATCCCAAACAAACCTATCGCTGTTGTCAAAAGAAGTACAAGTGGGCCAATAAAAGCGAGAGAACTATTAATAATGATTGCTTTTTCTACATCATTAAATCGAATCATCATAAACGCGGCAAAGAGTTCAATACAACCAGACAGTATTCTTAAGAAAGCCATTCCGAGAACGATTTTTTCTAATAGAACAAACATAATTTTCCTCCATATATATTTATTGTTCTTTTATTTATATGCACGGCTTGTACAAGTAAGGACTAGAGAGGTGTAAAATATAGGATTGATTTATTAAAAAAATGACGGTGAATATTTTGAAATATTGATCTTCTTACATGAATTTACAGAATTTTAACATAGCCATTATATTTGTTTAATATAACTTTTCTATACTGAAAATTAGTGTGAAATAAGTACTCTATTTTTTAAACCTTTTCTAAGAGATTCAATAGAAGGAGAAGATGATTAGTTGGAATGTAAATTGCATTTTTAATTTGTGGCGCAGAATGCTTTACTGTCAGTTCGGTTTGCGGATAACGGCACTGGTAAGTGGAGCGTGTAAAATGATATTGTGCAATAGACCATGATTTGAATAAAAGTTAGGGGGCAAAGTGATATTCCACAATATATTTGTAATTTACCTTCTCCTTAATAGAGTAATAAACACATGATCAAACCGTACATATAATCATTACTGATTGAACTTTCAGTATAATATTAAAGTAGAAATTTATCTAAATGTGCGGAATTAATTTGAAAAGGGAGAAAAAGTATGAATTTTATCAGAAGACAATTAATAAGGTCAATAGCAATACTTTTAATGCTGACAATGATTTGTTCTATGCTTCCTGTTCAGGCAGCCAGTCAACTTTCTGATTTGGAGGGGAACTTTGCAGAAGATCAAATTCAAACATGGATTGATAAAGACTTAATTAAAGGATACCCTGATGGTTCTTTCAAACCTAATAAATTAATTACCAGAGCGGAATTTATGAGTCTGGTTAACAGGGCTTTTGGGTATACCAAAGAGTCTGAAGTAAGTTTTAAAGATGTTTCTAAAGATGCTTGGTATTACAAAGACATATCCAAAGCTTTAGAAGCGGGATATTTGCATGGTTATCAGGATAATACTATCAAGCCTCAAAATGCCATTACACGGCAGGAAGCGGCAAAAATCATAGCAGTAATTACCAACTTGAGTGAGGATGAAGAATCAGCTGATTTATTTAAAGATTCATCATCTATATCAGCTTGGAGTAAGGGGTTTGTAGGTGGTGTTTTAGCTGAAAATCTAATGATCGGGTATCCAGATGGAAGTTTTAAACCTCTTAATAATATTACTCGTGCAGAAGTAGTTGTTGCATTAAATACTGCTTTAGAAACATATGGGGTTTCGAAACCATCTAAACCAGTGGGAACTACTAATATACTTAATGTGGATATTCCTGAAGTGGAACAGCCTTTACCAGTAGTGGAAAATGGTGAAAATGCTGCTGATCCTGCCTTAAAGAATATTGCTGCGACTAATCCTTTTATCAAAGTTTTAGACGGGTTCGATCAAATATGGTCATTGAATCAGCCAGATTGGAGAGACGGAACAGCGTTAACTGAACCAGGTGCAAATGATGAGGTTGCGAATTATGGTGACGGACCTACTGTTTATTTTGACGGATATAAGAATGATGAAACAAAAGTTGTAGCAGATAAGAAAACATATGCTAACGAGGAAATCAGAGATAAAGAGACCTGGGTGGCAAACATTAAATATGTAGAAAATGTTACCAAAAACAGAACAGATGAAGAGGCATTAGCAGCCTATTATGATGACCAAAGAGATAAGATATATAGTGTGATGGATGCTTACGGGCCTTTAGCTAATACTTACGTAGAGGCAGTTAACCCAATAACAAGTGTTGTAAGATCAACGGAGGATATGAATAAGGTACTGGAAGAAATGACTGTTGAAGATCAAAGTCAGGGAATGGGAGAATGGAAGGAATCAGAACTTTCCGATGCGATGGATTTAGTTCATTTAATAAGATTTAGAAATCCTTCCTCGTCAAGCCCTTCTAAGTACTTTTTCTCTTCTCCAAGACCGTACAGAATGAATTCCAATGGAGAAGTGAAAGAAGTTGTTGATGAGAATGGTTTACCTGTTTGGGAAACAATCGGCAGTGGAGAAAGTGTAGTAGAAGAATTACCTTCAGGTGGAAAAAAAGAAACAGGGGAAAAACATTTCCAACAATATGAAACAAATGTTGAAGTAATTCCAGCACTAGAATATGTAAGAAGAAAAGCTGAAGATGGAAGAGGAAAAGACGGAGCATTCCCAAGTGGCCACACAAGTGCAGCCTATTTATCATCATTTGGTTTTGCATACGCCACTCCGGAAAGATATTCCGAATTTTTAACCAGAGCAGCTCAAATGGGAGAAAATCGTATAGTAACTGGTATGCACTCGCCACTTGATGTAATTGGTGGCAGAATCCAGTCTACAGCAATGACAGCATATGCATTTAATAAAGCAGAAAACAAGGAAGTATTAGAGAAGGCTTATGAAAATGCTGGAGAGGTATTCGGTGAATTAGCTGAATCTAATAACATGAGCTTGTACGAATATGCACATACAGTAACAGAGGATTATACGTTTGAAAGTGCGTATGATGAACAAAAATGGGAAGATCATGACGCAAATAAAGCCTTTTATCGAGAAAAACTTACTTATGGATTGCCTCAAACAGGTACAAAAGGATTAGAACCAGTAGTGCCTGAAGGAGCAGAAGTTTTATTAGAAACCCGCCAACCTTATTTGACCGATCAACAACGAAGAGAAGTATTATATACTACAGAAATTGAATCAGGCTACCCTGTTATTGATGCATCAAACGGTTGGGGCAGAATCGATTTGGTTACAGCAGCAGATGGATATGGTGCGTTTTTAAGCAATGTAACAGTAAATATGGATGCTTCAAAAGGAAGATTTAATGCTCATGATTGGTGGAGAAATGATATCACAGGCAGTGGTATGCTTACGAAACAAGGCACTGGAATGCTGACATTAACTGGAGATAATAGTTATACAGGAGGAACATTGCTGCAAGAAGGAACGTTAGAAGCTGCATCGACGACTGCTTTTGGTAAAGGTGATCTTTATTTAGAAAACGGGACAGTTTTAGTTAATGTAGATGGAACACTACATTTAAATGGCAATTTTACGGTCGAAGCAGGAAATTTAGATATTACAATGGATGATGACAGCAGTCAACTAAATGTGGATGGACTGGTATACCTTGATGGTGGGAATTTGAATTTAGACCTTTCTAATTTCGAAGTAGAAGATGTGAAAGACTTTACTTTAATTACTGCCAATAAGGTGAAAGGTAAATTTGATAATGTAACTGCTAATGGTTACAATGTAAGTGTTACTTATGAAGATAACAGTGTGATTGCACATATTGAAGCAAAATAATGAGTAATTGATATACCATAATAATAGGCTGTCGACTTTGGTCGGCAGCCTTTCTTGCTAGCCAGACATGGATACTTTTAATAGATGAAAGTTTAAGTGCTGATTAGATAGTTAAATAATGGCATTTGGTTAACATGCAACCAATCACTCCACCCATGCTATTATTGGGTTAGTTCCGGTTTGGTCCCAAATGGCAATAAAATTAAGAAAATGAAAAAATCCCTTAAAACGTTGACATAGCAACATTTTAAGGGATTTGCCTGCATTAATCTGCAAAATGCATAGATTAACGAGAGTAGAACTCAACGATAAGTGCTTCGTTAATCTCAGCAGGTAACTCAGAACGCTCTGGTAAGCGAGTGAATGTACCTTCTAATTTGTCAGCATCGAAAGTAACGTATTCTGGTGTGAAAGTGTTAGCCTCAACTGCTTCCGCTATAATATCAAGCTTTTGAGATTTTTCACGAACACCGATCACTTGACCTGGTTTTACTTCGTATGAAGGAATATCTACACGACTTCCATCAACAGTAATGTGACCATGGTTTACTAACTGACGTGCTTGACGACGAGTTCTTGCAAGACCTAGACGGTAAACAAGGTTATCAAGACGAGATTCAAGAAGGATCATGAAGTTCTCACCATGGATACCTTTGATTTTACCAGCACGATCAAATAAGTTACGGAATTGACGTTCGTTAACTCCGTACATGAAACGTAGTTTTTGTTTTTCTTGTAATTGTAAACCATATTCAGATAGTTTACGACGTTGATTAGGTCCGTGTTGACCTGGTGCGTAAGGACGTTTGTCTAACTCCTTACCAGTACCTGTTAATGAGATACCAAGACGACGAGACTTTTTCCATACAGAACCTGTATAGCGAGCCATAGTGCATCTTCTCCTTTATATATGAATTTTGCATAAAATAAGACAGTGTGTTCCCAATTCGTCAGCCATTTTGTTTTTCATGCATCCTCGCCCTAGTAGCAGAGAGTTACGCGATGCACCTCCATGGAGGAACAAAATGGTCAGCCGGTGGTCCACATAGGCTACCTTTTTTACACAAACTCCATTATATGATGTTCAAAGAGTGAAGTCAATAGGTTTATATATATTTCTCTAGAGTTTCAACAAATTGCTCTAAATATCTCTTGTCAGTTTCATCAAAACGATCCTTAATAGGACTATCAATATCCAGCACCCCAAATATTTCGCCATCCTTCAATACAGGGACAACAATTTCTGATTGGCTTGCTGCATCACATGCAATATGACCTGGAAATTGATGGACATCGGCAACTAGTTGTGTTTTCTTTTCAGAAACTGCTGTACCGCAAACACCTTTGCCGCTTTTGATTCGGACACATGCAGGTAGACCTTGAAATGGTCCAAGAACTAATTCGTTGTCTTTCCAGAGATAAAAGCCGACCCAATTCACTTTGTCTAAAAACTGATTTAATAATGCCGAAGCATTGGACAGGTTTGCAATGACATCAGGTTCATCCTGCAGCAATGCATCTAGCTGTTTGATTACGATAGGGTAATCTTTCTCTTTACTACCATTATATGTTGAAGTTTCGAACATTCTAACTTGTCCCCTTTTGTAAAATTATCTCGCAATTTGCTGCATATATCATATACCAAACAAGGAATCGTGACAAATATATCGTTTTTCCGAAGAATTTCGTATTCATATTTAATAAATATATATAAATCATAGCAAAAAAGGCGTGAAACATGATATTATAACTTTACATACAAAAGTCGCATAAATTTTTACAAAATGACAAGGTTGAATATATAGTTGTTTTAGTAGGAGGATAAGAAATGGAATTTGTGATCGGCGGAATTTTACTCGTTATTGCACTTATGATAGTTGGACTTATTCTAAGGCGGAAAGTCTACGATCATGTAGATCGGCTTGAAGAATGGAAAATGAACATCATGAGTCGAAACGTGACAGCGGAACTAGGAAAAATAAAACAACTAAATTTATTAGGCGAAACCCAAGAGAAATTCGAAACGTGGAAAGAAAATTGGGATACCATTGTCACAAAAACTTTACCTGATATGGAAGAAGATTTGCTAGATGTAGAGGAGTTGGCGAATCGTTTTAATATTCCAGCAGCTAAAAAACGGCTCTCACTAATTGAACAAACATTACAAAGCATTGATGAAAACATTGATCAGATCTTTCAGGATGTTGACAACCTGTTAGACTCCGAAAAATATACGAAAGAACAAATAGACATAGTTGGCCCGCAATTGAAAGAATTGAAGAAATATCTTTTACATAATCGAACACAGTTTGGGAAAGCAGAACTATATTTTGAAGCGGAGTTAACAAAATTAGAGAAGAAATTAGAATCCCATCATGAGCTTGAGGAAGGTGGCAACTACTTAGCTGCACAACAAATGATCAATGAATTAAAGGAAGAAGTCGAAATTTTAGATGATAAGATTAATGTTTTTCCTGAACTTTATCGTAATTGTAAAAAGAACATTCCAGAACAAATGAATGAATTAATTCGTGAAATGGCTGGAATGGCAGATGAAGGCCTTCGAATTGAACAATTTGGATTTGAAAAAGAATTGAAGCAGTATGAGAAGGTTTTAAAAGATACCATTATAAACTTAGAAAATGGTGAATTGGATGACGCAAAAGAAACCTTAGATCAAATGGAACTTCGCTTAAATGAAATGGTAGTATTGTTGGAAAAAGAGGAAACATCCAAATCAATTGTGGAAAATGAACTCCCGAGATTGAAAAGTAAAACAGATGAATTAAACGATGCATACATAGGCTTAAAACAGGAAATAACGGAACTGCAAAAAACGTATTATATTGAATCAGCAGACCTCGAGATATTCTTAAACTTAGAGAAATGGTTAGATAAGCTAGATAACCAATTCGAACAGATCGAAAAAGATTATGAAATGAGATTAAGCCATCATGTGGAAATTAAAGAAAGGTTGGAGCATCTTTCGGAAGATGTGGGCAAACTGGAAAAAGCACAATTAGAATTCCATGACAAAGTCCGTGATCTAAGAAAAGATGAATTGGAAGCGAAAGAAAAGATAACTGATTTAAAGTCGAAATTATTATACACAAATAAACAACTTATGAAGAGTAATATTCCAGGTGTCCCATCATCTTTAATTAATTTATTGGAGGAGTCGACGGATAAATGTGAGGTAGTTTTAAAGAACCTTCAAAAACATCCATTAGATATGGCAAAAGTCCAACATAGTTTAGATGAGGCTAATAAATCTGTATCTAATTTTGTTAATCAGACTGCAATGTTGCTCGATCAGGCAAGACTTGTGGAAATTGCGATTCAATATGGTAATCGATTCAGACGAAATCATCCAATCCTTGCTGCGCAATTAATAGAGGCTGAGACATTATTCCGTAATTACAAATATGAATCAGCATTAGAAGTAGCTGTGAAGGCAATCGAAGAGATCGATGAACAAGCAATGAAGAAAATTGAACAACTTGATGAACGCTATCAGGAAATGTTGAGTTAAAGGAAGGTATATGGCATCATGAAATGGTTGGCAGGTATATTATTCGTTGTTACCCTATCGGTATGGGGGGCTGTTATTTGGACATTTGCTGGAATAAAATCAAATGATTATGAAATGGCGTTAAAGCACACTTCCATTGGTTCGGAAATGATGGAAAAGGTAAGGGTGAATAATTACTTCAAATTCGTTCAATTACCCCAGCCTTTTGAGGAAGAAATTGATGAAACTGCAAAGGGCCAAACGAATGACGAGAAGGATCAGTCTAATGGGAGAGCATTGGAGCAATATATCGGACAAGTGGATCCCGATGAGTCAGTTTCCATTGATACTCTTTTAATAGAATTAGGTATCCAAACTGTTGTGAGCAGGTAATAAGATAATTAGAAAGACAACCCATTATTTAATTTTAATTAAGTATGGTGTTGTCTTTTTTATTAAAAAGTTTCCAGTCGAATTGAGTGAATGAGTGAAAATAAGGACTTTCCAATATGTTCAGTTTATGTAAAATTAATAAACATGTTTGCAGTATGTTAAAAATATGGTACGATATTTCGGATGGTAAACGAAAAAGAGGGATAGAATGATTTATTTAGATAATAGTGCAACAACGAAGCCCGACTTAGAAGTCTTGCAAAGTTTCCAACAAGTTGCCACTCAATATTTTGGTAACCCGTCTTCTATTCATGGATTGGGTATGGAGACGGAACGTTTATTACGAAAAGCTCGTGAGCAAGCTGGTACAATTTTGCAAGTTGATTCTTCAGAAATTATTTTTACATCAGGCGGGACAGAGGGAAATAATTTAGCAATTAAGGGCATTGCATTAGCCCATCAAAATAGAGGAAAGCACATCATAACAACAACTGTTGAACATCCATCAGTGATAGAAGCGTGTGAAGGATTGCAGCGATTAGGATTCCAAATTACCTATATACCTGTTGATCAGGATGGGAAAGTCAATGTTGATGATGTCAAAGCTGCCATAACAAATGAAACGATCTTAGTTACGATTATGCATGTAAATAACGAAATAGGCACGATTCAGCCAATTGAAGAGATTGGTCAGTTACTAAGCAGTTATCCGAAAATATTTTTTCATGTAGACCATGTACAGGGGTTTTCTAAGGTACCTTTGCATTTCAAAAACGCGCAGATTGATTTATGTACGATTTCCGGTCACAAAATTCATGGGCTAAAAGGGACAGGCATACTGTATGTAAAAAATGGTGTGAGACTGTTTTCATTAGCACATGGGGGCGGGCAAGAAGCGAATGTTCGTGCAGGTACAGAAAACGTTCCGGGAATTGTTGGATTAGTAAAAGCAATGCGTTTAGCAAAAGATATGCAACAAAAAGCAGATGAATTAATAAACCTTAAATATTATTTAATGGAAAAACTTCATGAGATGGATCATATCGTTTTAAATACTCCCAAAAATGATAGTGCACCACATATTGTGCATTTTTCTGCACCTGGTTTAAAACCGGAAGTAGTGATTCACGCATTAGAAGAAAAAGATATCTATATATCCACAAAATCTGCTTGTTCATCTAAAAGTGCTGATGAGAGTCAAGTGTTAGCCGCATGTGGCAAAAGCTATGAGGTATCCGCGTCTGGTTTAAGAATAAGTATGTCTTATAATACAACGAAAGATGAAATAGATATATTCCTGACAGAACTAGTCAAAGTATTAGCTAAATTAAGTAAAGTAATGAGGTAGATAGATATGCAATATGATCATATAGTTATTCGCTATGGAGAGTTATCATTAAAAGGGAGAAACCGAAAGCTCTTTACAACACAATTACAGAATAATGTAATTACAGCCATCCGGGATTATCCAAATACTCGAGTTCAGAAGAAACGCGATCGAATGTATATTGTGCTAAATGGTGAAGACCCTAATCCAATCATCGAGAGATGTCGCCATATATTTGGGATTCAGAGCTTAAGCCTTGCGGTTAAAGTGGAGAATGAAGAACAGGCAATAAAGGAAAGTGCACTGGAATTGTTAAAGGAGGCCAAACCATCTACTTTTAAAGTGACAACGAAACGATCTTATAAAGAGTTTCCAATTGGTTCCCAACAATTTAATCAAGTGCTGGGTGGTTATTTATTAGTCAATACGGAGAATATAACGGTAGATTTACACAATCCTGATCTTGAGATAGTGGTAGATATCCGGGATGACGCAACTTACTTGACATCAGCAAAAGTGTTAGGTGCTGGAGGATTACCTGTTGGTTCATCAGGTAAATCTCTACTATTGCTTTCCGGTGGAATTGACAGCCCTGTAGCTGGATACCAGGCAATGAAACGTGGTGTCGAATTAGAGGCTATACATTTTCACTCGCCACCATATACAAGTGAAAGGGCGAAGGAAAAGGTATTAGACCTTGCTGAGAAGTTAGCATATTACGGAAAAAGTATAAAAGTACATGTCATTCCATTTACAGCACTGCAACAGAAAATTCATCGCGAAGTTCCTCATGGCTATTCTATGACAGTAATGAGAAGAATGATGATGAGAATAAGTGAAGCAGTTGCTAAAAAAGAGAATATCCTTTCATTAATTACTGGTGAAAGTCTTGGGCAAGTAGCAAGCCAGACAATGGAGAGTATGCATGCAATTAATGCTGTAACGAATTATCCGATTATCCGACCACTAATTGCAATGGATAAGGATGAGATCATCTCAATTTCTGAAAGAATCGATATGTACTCCATATCCATTCGTCCATATGAAGATTGTTGTACTGTTTTTGTGCCAAAATCACCAAAAACAAAACCAAGACTGGAGAAAGTAGAACAGTTTGAAAGTGGAATAGACTTTAGTCAGGACATCGAAGATATATTAAATAACGTGGAAACAATTACGATTTCCGCAGATAAAAAAGTATCAAATCAATTTGATGATTTGCTATAAAGAAAGTTTAGCTTTTATAGTCTAGTCAATCGCTTATTAGAAACATATTGTAATTGGTTTTATTAACAAGAACTACCATTGTTTTATGTGCATGTTATCCCTGACTTTCGTGCAAGATACTATTGTACGAAGAGGAGGTGAATATCATGGCAAATAACAACAGCTCAAACTCAAATCAATTATTAGTTCCTGGAGCAAACCAAGCATTAGATCAAATGAAAATTGAGATCGCACAAGAATTTGGCGTAAACTTAGGTGCTGACACTACTTCTCGTGCTAATGGTTCAGTAGGTGGAGAGATTACTAAACGTCTTGTTCAAGTGGCACAGCAACAACTTAGTGGTACACAAGCAACTGGTACACAAATAACTCAATAATTATGAAATAAACAGAAAGGATAGTGTTAAAAACACTATCCTTTTCTTTCGGATTTGTTTCTGCTATCGTTATATCAAATTAATTTTTATTTGCTAGAGGGTGGAAACATATGGGTATATTGTGGTATGGCGGTAAAATTTATACGATGAAAAGTGCTTCTGATATGGTAGAAGCAGTTTATACAGATAATGGCAAAATAATAGCAACAGGAAGCTTAAAAGAATTAAAGGAAACCTATAATGGTTTGATTGATGAAGTATTTGATTTAGAGGGCAATGTAATGTATCCAGGGTTTGTTGATAGTCACCTACATATTATTGGTCATGGTGAAAAGCTGTTACATGTTGATTTATCGATGATGGAATCTGCTGAACAAGTATTAGAAGCTATAGCGGAGAAAATAAAGGGACTTCATAACGGTGAATGGCTGGTTGCTGAAGGTTGGAACGAGAATCAATGGATTGATAAACGGATTATTGATAAACATGAATTAGATCAATTGTCGAGAGAAACACCAATTATTTTAACAAGAATTTGCCGTCATGCAGTAATTGTTAATTCCAAAGCGTTAGAATTAGCCAATTTAACTTCAGCGACAGAAGACCCTCAAGGTGGAAGAATTGTTCGTGACAAAAATGGTGAGCCAACTGGATATTTATTAGACCAAGCTCAGGAATTAGTAAAGGATGTCATGCCATCTGTATCACAAGAATTACTAGAAAAAACAACAGAAACAGCAATAAAGGATTTGTTGAGTAAAGGATTGGTTGGTGGTCATACGGAAGATTTAGCATATTATAGCGGGTTTGAACCAACTCTAAAAGCATACCAATCCATTTTGCCGAAAAAATATAAGTTTCGCGCACATTTATTAGTCCATCACCTTGTTTTTGATGAAATGAGGGAAGCTGGTTATACTTACGGTGATGGCGGTGAGTATACAACATTAGGTGCAATGAAAATCTTTTCAGATGGAGCTTTAGGAGGAAGAACTGCTTGGTTAAGTGAACCGTATGCAGATGATCCTGCTAATGTTGGTATTCCTATTCATTCGGAAGAAAGATTAGAAGCATTAGTCAAATATGCGAGAGAATTCGGACACCCAATAGCAGTACATGCGATTGGGGATCAGGCTGTCCTGCAAGTTGCAAAACTGCTTAAAAAATATCCGCTTGAGAATAATCGTCGTGATCGCATCATTCATGCACAAATTGTTAATGATCAAGTAATACAACTTCTAAAAGAAATGGATGTAGTGCTTGATATCCAACCAACATTTGTTTCATCTGATTTTCCATGGGTGATTGAACGGATAGGTGAAAAACGGGCAGAAAGATCTTATCCTTGGAAGACATTTCTGCGTGAAAATATAGTGTGTGCTGCAGGGTCTGATGCTCCAATTGAAGAAGCAGGCCCATTAAATGGGATCAAAGCTTTTGTTACAAGACAATCTTCTATTGACGGAAAGGTTTATGGACACGGTGAGCAATTGTCTGTTTACGAGGCGATTTCATTATATACTAAAGGCAGTGCCTATGTGATAAATCATGAACATGACCGAGGCATCATTAATAAAGGGTATGTAGCAGATTTTACGATACTTGAGGAAGATCTTTTCACAGTAGCTCACAGTCGGATTGATCAAGTTAAAGTCACTGGAACAATCGTTGCGGGAGAATGGATGTACAGGAGCAGGCAGAAAAACTAGAGAAAAAACCGGATTACTGTGAGTCGACCCCCAAAAGTTTAGAAGAATGGTCTAACATTTGGGAGTCTCCTTACCGTCCGGTTTTTTTATATAAATTGGATGATGAACCGCCAAGTTTAATTATAATTTTATCAAAAGACCGTCAGTAAACGGTCCATATTTATCTCATATCATCAAATCCTGCAGTATATTTAGTTATTTTATAAAAATGTACGTTTCACTCGATCCCAGAAAGAGTTATTCTTCAATTTTACTGTTTTTATACGTTTATCACTAAGTTTAATTGTAATTGTTTTAATGTTTCTAATCGAATAAGCCTCGTTATCGAAACCTACAATAGGATAGTCATTCCCGTCCTGAATTACTTCGATTCGCAAAGTTCTGTCTTGATTTAATATAAAGGATGAACCTAGAGTACGATATCGATTGTTATTGATGGAGGCTAATTCAGATACTTGGAAACAAGGAATTTTTGGATCAATAACAGCACCTGTAGTTGACTTATTATAGCCAGTACTTCCTGTTGGTGTTGCTACAATTAATCCATCGCCACGGAATCGCTCAAAATGGTTGTCATCTATGTATACATCCATTACCATCGTTTTAATGATCGCAGAACGGATTGCAGCTTCATTTAGACAGTGAAAGGTAGACTCGCCATTGATTGTCGCATCAATGACAGGAAAACGGCGAACTTCTATTGCTTCATCTTGCATTGCATGAACCATATCGACATAGCGATCTAATTGAAAGTCACAATATAAACCTGCTTCATTCTTTTTTGTCATCCCAACATAAAGACAATCTTGTCTGAATTCTGTATGGCGGACAGCTTGCAAAAACTCTCCATCACCGCCAACGCTTATAACAATGCTGGCATCTTTTGAATTATCAACAATATGGAAGCCGCTTTTCTCAAGATGCTCAAACACTGGGCTCAATTTCTCTTCTAATTGGTCACTTTTTCCATAATAAAAAAACACATTTTTTCGATTTTCCATAATTAGTCCCTCCTTAACGCTATTTCTTTCATCTTATCATGGTTTGCTCTTTTGTCATATTGGAATGTTTTCAACAAATTACTTCCATTGATTAATATAACCATTCTTAGTAAATAATAAAGATGGTGGTGATCAATATGTTAATCATTGGAGTTATTTTCTTCATTTTTATTATTCTGCTTTTATTGTTTTTAGGTCTTCTGCGAGTTTATGCGACTATTAAGTGGAATTTTACTGATGAAGATCAGCAAATCATTATTATGATAACTATTCTAGGCTTTACTATATTAAAAAAAGATGTAGGGATAATGAAAGAAGATGGAACTGCATTTCCTAATGGCATGAAAATGAAGGATCTAAATATTTTAAGAAATTTTGTTATAGAGAACGTTAGATGTGAATTGCTCAAAACGAAAACCATTATCGGAACAGGCGAACCAGACACAACCGCTATATTATACAGTATGCTTCAATCACTCTTTACAATGGTAAGTGCACGGTTGCGAGAGAATGCTGTTGTTGATTGTCAACTATCGGCACACTTTGATGAGACTATCATTCAAAGTAATGGTCGATGTATGATTTCATGGAAACTGCGAAAAACTATGCGTGTATGGAAAAGTTGGAAAACGAAAGGAGAATAATGATGGAAGAGAATGTACATCCACTAGAAGCATTTATGTCCTTAACAATGGAGAACATAAAACAAATGGTAGAAGTCGACACAGCAATTGGAAAACCCATCGATGCACCAGACGGCAGCATAATTATCCCATTATCAAAGGTGAGATTTGGTTTCGCATCAGGTGGAAGTGAATTTCTAGGGAAGAACCAGAAATCATCACAAGATCAAGGATCTGATATGATTATCCCATTTGGCGGGGGCAGCGGTGGTGGTGTTTCAATAACTCCTGCAGCATTTTTGGTTGCGAATAAATCGGGTGTAGAACTAATTACATTAAATGAATCAACACATGTTTATGAGAAATTGTTAGATAAAGGTCCTCAATTTCTTGATCAAATCATGGGAATGATGAATCGTGATAGCAACAAGGATTCAGAAAAGAATGATCAAGATGAGGAAAAAAGTAGAAGCAAACGATGAAAACTTGGAAGTAGACATTGAAATCCACTGCCTTCATAATATAATAGGCAGTGGATTTCATTTGCTGAAGAAAGAGCAAGGAAAAGGTGGAGGAGAAACGATGGAATTTTCAATAGAAAAAGCTTTTGAACAATTAGATACACTAACAACAGATGTCCAAAAAACGCTTGATTTGCCGTATTTAGAAAGTTTAGCAGAAGTACTGCATCAGGTTAATGGAGGGCAAAATGAGCATATAACGGATGAACAAAAAGGTAAGATCGATAGTTTGTCAGAACAATTTGACAATAAAAATGTGTCAAACGAACAAATCCGTAAAACGATTCAACTGGCATTAATTAAAGGAATGAAAGGATCCACACAGGCTCAGCATACAATCACACCAGATTCTGTTGCAATGTTTATCGGATATTTTATTCAAAAATTGATGGGAAACACAAAGAAATTTCGCCTGTTTGATCCAGCGAGTGGTACAGGGAACTTACTAACAGCAGTAATGAATCAAGTAGAAGCGGATGTTGAAGGGTTTGGAAGTGAGATTGATCCAACACTAATTCGTCTGGCTGTGGAAAGTGCTAATCTGCAAAAACAAACGATTGAGTTTTTCCATCAGGATAGTTTAACATCACTTTTACTGGAACCAGTAGATATTACAATTGGAGATTTACCTGTTGGATACTATCCAGATGATATCCAAGCGATGAAATACGAACTGAAAGCAGAAGAAGGGCATTCTTATTCACACCATCTATTTATCGAGCAAAGTTTAACATACACAAAAGAAGGCGGATATTTATTGTTTTTAATCCCGAATTTTTTATTTACTAGTGATCAGAGAGAACAACTTCATAAATTTTTGCATAAGCATGTACACATTGTAAGTCTATTACAATTACCTTTAACCATGTTTGCATCAGAAAAACATGCCAAGAGTATATTCATCCTGCAGAAAAAAGGGGAAAACACGAAAGCACCGAAGCAAGCATTAATGGCCCAATTACCTTCTTTTAAAGATGCGGATAAAACATATAATATGTTAAGAAAGATAGATACATGGTTTAAGTCGGAATATAGGGAATAGTCTGAAAATATAAAATTTTGCAAAGGAAACGGTAACATCCGAGATCTCTGTTGCAAACTTGATCTGTCGGTGGTTAAATGGAGTTGGGAATGTTAATTTCATTAATTATTTAAAGGAAAAAGAGGAACGAAAGGATGGAAAATATTGCGTAAAATATTAGCAATAAACGCTGGTAGTTCATCATTAAAATTTCAACTGATCGAAATGCCGGAAGAAAAAGTACTGGCAATCGGATTGATTGAAAGAATAGGAATTAATGATTCTATCTTCACAATTGAATTTAATGATACGAAAGACCAGGTAACAGAGGATATTCCAAATCATGAACAAGCAGTAAAGCTTTTATTGGACAAGCTCACACAAACTGGTGTGATTAAAAGTCTGGATGAAATTGATGGAGTTGGCCATCGTGTTGTTCATGGTGGGGAGAAGTTTAATGATTCAGTAAAAATAGATGAAAAGGTCATTGAACAAATCGACGAAGTGTCAGAACTGGCACCATTACACAATCCGGCAAACTTAACTGGTATTCGTGCATTTTTGGAAGTATTACCGAATGTTCCAGCTGTGGCTGTCTTTGATACAGCATTTCACCAAACAATGCCAGAACAATCTTATCTTTACAGTTTACCATATGAATATTATGAAAAATATGGAATCCGTAAATACGGTTTCCATGGTACCTCACATAAATATGTTTCCGAGCGTGCAGCAGAGTTAATGGGAGTTCCACTAAATCAATTACGCCTATTATCTTGCCACCTTGGAAATGGAGCAAGTATAGCCGCAATTGAAAATGGTGAATCCATCGATACTTCCATGGGCTTCACACCATTAGCTGGTGTGACAATGGGTACGAGATCAGGTAATATTGACCCTGCTTTAATTCCGTACATTATGGAAAAAACAGGTCAATCTGCTAATGAAGTAATGAATGTATTAAACAAGAAGAGCGGGATGCTTGCATTATCTGGCTTCTCTAGTGATCTTCGTGACATTCAAGAAAAAGCAGATGCAGGAGACCATCGTGCTGAATTAGCTTTAGAGGTGTTTGCTGAACGTATTCACAAATATATTGGTTCATATGCAGCTAGAATGCATGGTGTTGATGCGATTATCTTTACGGCAGGTGTTGGTGAGAATAGTATCACGATTAGAGAACGTGTATTAAAAGGACTGGAGTTTATGGGTGTATACTGGGATCCTAAACTTAACAACATCCGTGGAAAAGAAACATTTATTAATTACCCGCATTCACCAGTAAAAGTAATTATCATTCCAACAAACGAAGAAGTAATGATCGCAAGAGATGTTATGCGATTAACATAACTTACAGAAGGAAAAAAACGGCTTTCTCCGAAACTGGAGAAGGCCGTTTTATTAACTTCGTACAACAAGGACGTCACATTTTGCATAACGAGTAATGCTCTCTGAAACACTGCCAATTAGAAACCGTTCAACAGCATTCATTCCTGTAGCACCACATATAATTAAATCTGCTTCAAGTTTTTTGGCTAAGTCTTTTGGTATTTTTATTTTTGGTGAGCCTATTTCTACATGTGTCATAATATTAGTAATGCCTTTTTTGTTCGCCTTTTCTTTATACTCATCTAAAAGTGATTGGGCATAATTTTCTGAGCGGGCAGCAAGAGTCTGGTCATAAACTTCTGGTGCCACCGTTGTGATAGTTCGTGTATCAATAACATGCACAAGGAACATCTTTGCATTATTCCTTAAAACAATATCTACCGCTTTCTTAAACGCTAATTCTGATGCATCTGAACCATCGACAGCAACTAGAATACGATGATATTCGAATGCCATGATGATCACTCCTCTCTATAGTTCCATTATAACATGAACACGCTTACATGTGCTTTTATTAGAAGAATTTACTTATATATTTATTTACCACTTTTTTTCTGTCATGAAACACTTTAGAAGTTCTCCTGGAAAACATTCCATTTTTACATAAAATTATTATTTCATGAACTGCTAATATTAGAAAAAAAAGTAACCTTATTGTACGATAGTATGGTAAGTATTTCTGTTCATGTAATACAATATAGTGGAGGTTATGGTAATTGCCATAAGCAGACCAAGAGATGAGTCAAGCTTTTCGAAAGATAGGAGGTAATAAAAATGGGTCACGCGTTTATTACAGCTGGAACCAAAGGGCTAGGTAAAAAAGTTACTGAAGCAATGCTGGAAAAGGGGCATTCGGTTACTGTTACTTATTTCCAGGATGGAGAAAGAGCTAGACAACTAAAAGAAGAATATAAGAACTATCCCCTACATATTGTGCAAGCAGATGTATGTAACAAAGATTCAGTAGATCATGCTGTAAAGGAAGCGGTTCATGAATTTGGTACAATTGATTACCTTATCAACAATGCCGGGCCATTTATATTTAATAGAAAAAAACTTATAGAACATACCGATCAGGAATGGGAGGAAATGGTTCATGGGAATTTAAGCAGTGTATTTTATCTGCTGAAACGAACGGTTCCTATGATGAGGAAACAGCGATTTGGCCGAATCATTACATATGGCTTTCAAGGAGCGGCAAGTGCTAGTGGGTGGATGAAACGATCAGCGTTTGCGGCAGCGAAAGTTGGATTGGTGTCATTGACTAAAACGATTGCTTATGAGGAAGCAGAAAACGGCATTACAGCTAATATGATTTCACCTGGTGATATAACTGGTGAAATGAAGGAAGCAGCTATTGAGGAAAGCCGTGAAGTGTCAGATGCTTTTACTCCTATCGGGCGCTCTGGGACTGGGGAAGATATTGCAAGAGTTGTATTGTTTTTATGTGAAGATAATTCTGACATGATAACAGGTACAGTAATTGATGTGAATGGGGGATTAGATGTGATTCATCAAAATCGATAAAATTTTTAAATTTTTTATAAAAACTGAAACTTTGATGGAAACATGATCGTACATAATAATAACAAGACAAAATGTAACATTGCTATCCTTTAGGTAAAATATATTGGATAGTAAAAGAAAGAAATGAGGTGCACCCATTGGGGTTTTTTTCAAGGCTTTTTTCTAAAAAGGAAGAAAAGAAAGCTGTAACGAAAAGAGATCCACTATCTATTCAGATAGGTGATATTGTAGAATATGATCTGGCTGATTATGAAGTAGTTGGAAAAATTGTTTATAGGCAAGGTAATTATGAATGGTATAGCTACCAATTATTGGGGGAAAATGATACGATATGGTTAGCTGTCGAAATGGATGATGAACTTGAGTTAGGGATTTACAAGCGGATTCAGCTTCCTGAGGCAAGCACCTATCCAAAGCGGTTGGAGTATGATGGCATCACATATCATTTAGATGAGAGTGGTCAGGCGAACATCCGCGGGGAAGGCCGCAGCAGTAACTTAACGGGACAAGTGATGAAGTATACAGAGTATTGTGATGAGGATGAAGAGCATTTTATTAGCTTGGAAGATTGGGGAAGTGAAGTCGAAGCGAGTTACGGCTATCCGATCCAATCATTTGAAATAAAAATTATAGCAGGTACAAACTAAGGAGGAAAATAGAATGTTTCAATTTTTTAAAAGAGTAAAAACAGTGGTGAGTTCAGAGTTGAATTCAATGTTAGACAAGGCGGAAGATCCAGTAAAAATGCTAGATCAATTCATGCGTGATATGGAGTCAGATATTCGTGAAGCAGAAACATCCGTAGCAAAGCAGATTGCCAATGAAAAAATGTTGAAGCGAAAAGCAGATGATGCAAAGGCGCTTGTGGAAAAACGCCAGGCACAAGCAGAGAAAGCGATTGAAGCTGGTAATGAAGATTTAGCAAGACGTGCGTTAGAAGACAAGAATAGCCAGGAGCAGCAGGCGAATATGCTGAAGGAATCTTGGGAAAAAGCGAAACGCGATGCAGATCAGTTACGTGATAAACTAGATGAAATGAAGAAAGAATATCAAGAGATGCAATTAAAGAAAGACACTTTAAAAGCACGTGCAGAATCTGCGAAAACGAGAACGAAAATGAATCGTGCAATGTCCAATATTGGTACTGATGATTCTAAGCGAGGATTTGAACGGATGGAGGAAAAAGTTCTACGTTTTGAAGCGGAAGCTGAAACGAGTGATGATCTATCCTCATCAAGCAAAAGCTTGGATGATGAGTTTGAAGAATTAGATAAAAGCGGTGTAGATGATGAATTGGCTGCATTGAAAAAGAAAATGGGCAAAGAATAACACAATGTTAGAACAGTTGAGAAAGAGCCTTCCTTTTCGAAAGGTTCTTTCTTGCCTTTATACAGCATAATAGAATATAGGAGGTGAGTAAATGAAACATCATCTACTTATTATGAGCGGATTGATTTTATGTTTGATCCTGGCGGGGTGTGGTCAAGACCAGATTCAAAATATATCTGCGTTTGATGGGTCATCTTCCGTTAATAAAGAAGACGTTCAGACAGAAGAATCAAAAGAAGAGATTATTGACCAATTAAAGAATGGTAATACCGCAGATATGGAAAGGTTAATTGCAAACACTTTTCCGTTTGTAGACTCTGCAACCGGTGAGAAAACGACAGCGAACATATATGCAACAGATAAATTTGAAGTTCAGGAATTAGCAAAACTTTTAGAAGAGATTGAAAAGCCTGATGAAATCAGTGAGTATATTGATAATCAGCAAATTTTAATTTATAACGATCATTTTATTATTCTAAAAGATAGTGAAGAAATGGATGATGTTGTCTTTATTGAAGTAGCTAGTGATGATTTCGTCCGTAATAATTATTCACCCAATTTTCTAACAACCTATTTCGCTATTCGTTTATTAGATGATGTACTGGGTGTGGATAATTGGGCAAAGAAAAGAAGATCAACCTGTCAAAATGGTGGCTGTTATGGTGGGTATCGATCAAGTCAATCATATAATAAAGGGAATACAACGAATTCATCAAGTCGAGGCATGGGGTCGTTTCGTGGCGGCGGACCAGGCACTGGTAAATAATTTAAGGAGGGATTGTTAATAATGGAGGCATTTATATCAACATTTATTTATTTTATTGCAGCAATTATTATCGTGATTATCGGTTTAATAATTTTTGAGCAGTTAACAACGAAATACAAAGACTGGGATGAGATTAAGGCAGGTAATCGTGCCATTGCGTTATCGATTGCAGGAAAGATTATTGGCATCTGTATTATCCTGGCATTTGCAATCTATAATAGTATTACTGTTTGGGAGACTTTAATCTGGGGTGCTTATGGTGTTATCCTGCAGATGATTGCTTATTTAGTGTTTGAATTAGTAACTAGAAAATTCTCAGTGGAACAGCAGTTAAAGGAAAATAATATGGCGGTTGGAATTATTTCATTTGGTGTTTCAGTAGGGCTTGCATTTGTTATCGGTGCATCGATTACATAGTCCATCTTAAGAACCTGGTCGATTCATTGGCCAGGTTTTTCTCATAGAGATGAGTTAAATCACCCATAGCAGTTGGCTTTATAATTAAAATAGAAACACATGGAGTGGCAAAAATGGATAAACTTAAGGAAAGACAAAGTTATTTTATTTACTGGGCTTCGGGAATAGTATCAATTTGCGGGCTAATATTCGAAGTGTTGTTTGGGGCATTAGGCTCTTACATATTAGGTGATGGTGTGAAACAATATACATTGACCATCTCATTATTTTTAACAGGGATGGGGATTGGTGCAAGTTTAAGTGAAAAAGTAACAAAACGCTTAATTTTGTCGTTTATATATATAGAATTTGCAGTCGCATTAATTGGTGGATTTTCCAGTTTTATGATGTTCGGTATGACTGCTTTTGGGTCAAATGGAGCTGATGCGATCTTTTTATATGTCATTACACTGCTTGTAGGTGCATTGACTGGGGTCGAACTGCCAATTCTAATCCGCAAGGCAAACGCTATTGGTGTAACACTTGAGAAAAGTACGGCACGTGTATTATTTTCTGATTATGCTGGTGGTTTAATTGGTGGTCTCTTGTTTGTATTTTTTCTGCGGCCACAGTTAGGAATGGTTAAAAGTGCTTTCTTTGTAGGCCTGATTAATTTAACTGTTGCACTGATTGTACTTTATTTATTTAGAAAAGAAATTAGCAATAGTAAAATTCATAGCCTGACAGGTATTGCAATAGGATTATTACTAGTATTTGGATTGTTTTTTGGTGAAAAGATAGCCAATGGTTTTGAACAGAAGATTTACCAAGATCCCATTATCCATTATGAACAGAGCCAATATCAAAAGATGGTCATAACAAAGCAACAAGATGATGTCCGGCTTTACTTAGATGGTGCCTTACAGTTCAGTTCCATTGATGAGCACCGATATCATGAGTTGTTGGTCCATATACCGATGGCACAAGCTGATGAAAGCACTTCTGTATTACTATTAGGTGCTGGTGACGGTCTAGGTGCAAGAGAGTTATTGAAATATGAAGACATAGAAGAAATTACATTAGTTGATTTAGACCCTGCTGTTATTGAACTTGCAAATTCGAACCCGCATATGCTTGCTTTAAACAAAGGGGCTCTTCAAGAAGACCTGGTAAATGTAATTAATATGGATGCATTCCAATATTTAGAGGAAACTGATGAATGGTATGATGTAATCATTGTTGATTTACCTGACCCAAATAATGAAAGTCTGAATAAATTATATACAAAAGAGTTTTATTCATTAATTCGTAACCATTTACAGCCAGATGGAGCTGTTATGATTCAGGCAACAAGTCCCGTCTTTGCTCGTGAAGTTTATTGGACAATTTCTCACACCGTTGAAGCAACGGGAATGAATGTAGAGAATTTTCATGTTGATATACCAAGTTTCGGGAATTGGGGATTTGTGTTAGCAAGTCGGGAAGCGATTGATGTAGAACAGCTTGAAATAAATGTGGACACCTCTTTTTTAAAGACAGATATGTTAAAAAGCTTAATGAGTTTCGGTAAGGATGAAGACAAGGAAGGATTAGACATTGGTGTCAACACGTTAATTGATCCAATTCTCATTCCAATCTATGAGAAGTCTTGGCAGTATTACTAATATGTCGAGTTTTAATCTGTATGGAAGATGGGTATAAAAGAAATAGACCATAAAAATAAGGGAGTGTATTTTTCATGCGTGTTTCTTTTCATGGCCAATCTGTTGTGAAAATTTTAACAGAAAAACACACTATTTTAATTGACCCGTTTATTACCGGCAATGGATTGTGTGACTTAAATGCAGAGGAAGAAAAGCCTGATGTCATTCTACTGACACATGGTCATAATGATCATGTTGGAGATACAATTAGTATTGCAAAGCGAAGTAATTGTCTGGTAGTGGCACCAAACGAGTTAGCAGTATATTTAGAGTCGAGAGGTTTGAAAACACACCCAATGCATATTGGCGGAGCACATCAATTTGAGTTTGGTAAAGTGAAGTTCACCCAAGCCTTTCACGGGTCCATGTTTACAGATGAAAATGGGGAAAAAGTATATGGAGGGATGCCTGGAGGTATTTTATTCACTGCTGAAGGAAAAACTATCTATCATGCAGGGGACACGGCACTCTTCTCTGATTTAAAGCTAATTGGTGAAATGAACGACATTGACCTGGCCTTCTTACCAATTGGTGATAACTTTACAATGGGTCCAGAAGATGCATTAATTGCTGCAGAATGGATAAAGGCAAAGAAAGTTGTGCCAATTCATTATAATACGTTCCCGCTAATTGAACAAGATGGGGAAGGCTTCGCTAATAAAGTCAAGCCTGGTGAGGGGATCGCTCTTCAACCTGGTGAATCTGTTACACTATAGGGAAAAAGCCAAGGGGTGAATCCTTGGCTTTTTCAATTGGTACAGAGCACTAAATTAATATAAAACAGTCCATCATTTATGGAAGGAAATACATATTATTGTTAGAATAAATTGAATATTCATGAATTGAACTGTATAATAACAATAGATTAATAACTATTAGTACAGATGAAAGAATGGTGAGCTACTATTGGCTACAAAACATGAACAAATATTGTCATTTATCGAATCTTTAAAAGTAGGCAACAAAATATCTGTTCGACAAATTGCAAAAGAATTGCATGTGAGTGAAGGTACTGCATATAGAGCAATTAAAGAAGCAGAAAATAAAGGTTTGGTTAGTACAATAGAGCGTGTGGGGACAATTCGAATTGAACGAAAACAAAAAGAGAATTTTGAAAATTTAACATTTGCAGAAATTGTTAGTATTGTTGATGGGCAAGTTTTAGGTGGAAGAGAAGGACTTTATAAAACCTTAAACAAATTTGTTATTGGGGCAATGAAGCTTGATGCCATGATGCGCTATACAGAGAAGGATTCTTTGCTGATTGTCGGTAATAGAACAGAAGCACATGAATTAGCTTTACAAGAAGGTGCAGCTGTTTTAATAACAGGTGGCTTTGATACAGATGATAATGCCAAAAGGTTAGCAGATGAAAAAAAACTGCCAATAATCTCGACAAGTTATGATACTTTTACTGTCGCGGCAATGATTAATCGAGCGATCTATGATCAGTTAATTAAGAAAGAAATTGTCTTAGTTGGTGATATTTATACGAAAGAAGAACAAACATATTATCTATCAACAAAGGATACGGTTTCAAAATGGCATGAGTGGGAAAAAAAGACAACCCATAGCAGGTATCCTGTTGTTGGTGAGAAGAAAAAAGTTGTAGGGATTGTCACATCAAAAGATGTAATTGGTAAAAAGGAAGAAATGCTAATCGAGAAGGTAATGACAAAAAACCCGCTGACTGTTATGAAGGAAACTTCACTTGCTTACGCAGCGCATATGATGGTGTGGGAAGGGATAGAAATTATGCCGGTTGTTGATCAACATCACCAATTAGAAGGATTAATATCAAGACAAGATGTATTAAAAGCATTACAACATATCCAAAAACAACCTCAGGTTGGTGAAACGATTGATGATATTGTTTCCAACTATTTTGAACACACATCCAATGAACTTCACAAAAATACGTTTGAAGCAGAAATCACACCACAAATGACGAATCAGCTTGGAACATTATCAAATGGCGTTTTCGTATCATTTGTTATTGAAGCTGCGAGCAGTTTATTGCGTCAACAGAAAAAAGGCGACTTAGTTGTCGAAAATATTACCGTATACTTTATTAAACCAATTCAACTGGAAACAAAAGTAGTTTTTCAACCAAAGATTATTGATATTGGAAGAAAATCGGCGAAAATAGATGTTGAAGTTTATCATGAGCGGAAAATGGTGGGGAAAGCTATGCTAATGGCACAATTAATTGATCGGTAAAAGGAAAACTGCCTGTAATTATACACTGGCAGTTTCTCTCTTCTTAAATTCAGTTTTATAATGGCGATATCGTTTCCACCCTGCCAAGATTTGCATTATACCGATAACCAAAAAAATAATGGCGATAAATAAAGCTAGCTGTGTTTCATAAAATAAATATTGATTTACTCCAAAGAAACTGATACACAGACCGAGCGACATACGCGCCTTCGCATTTGTAATTTCTTGTATTAACGGATCTACACTGCGAACAATCATTACTTTATAATATACATACAGTATAAAGGAAACAATAATAACTATAGGATAAATAACCAATCGTCGACCTCCTAACCGTGCTATAATAGGAATGGATAATCTGAAACTCATTGTACCTTTTTGTTAGGTGAATTGCTAGTAAAAAATCATACAAAATATGTTGAAAATGTCTACTAATGGAGGAATATAATGAACACGACAGCAATTATTGAAAAAATTAAATCATACGATAATATTATCATTCATCGACATGTAAGACCAGATCCGGATGCTTATGGATCACAAAATGGTTTAGCTGAAATTATTCAAGCATCTTTTCCAGAGAAAAAGGTGTTTGTTGTTGGTGAAGAAGAGGATTGGTTAAAATATTTTGCGGTTATGGATGAGATTGATGACTCTATTTATGAGGAAGCACTAGTAATCGTATGTGATACAGCTAATCAAGAACGCGTGTCTGATCAGCGATTTAAAAAAGGGAAAGAAATTATAAAAATTGACCATCATCCAAATAATGATGCATATGGCGACATATTATGGGTGGACACATCTGCCAGTTCAACAAGCGAAATGATCTACACATTATATAAACAAGAAAAAGAACAAGGGCTTGTTATGACAGACCGTTGTGCTTCCCTGTTGTATGCTGGGATTGTTGGTGATACGGGGCGTTTTTTATATCCTAGTACATCCAACCTTACTTTCCAAATTGCATCAGAATTAGTCGAATATAAATTTGACAGAACAGAAATGTATCAGCATATGTACAAAACTAGTTTAAAAATGGCTAGACTGAAAGGATATGTTTTACAGAATGTTGAAGTCAGTTCAGCAGGTGTTAGTCATGTTAAGCTATCGAAAGACATCTTAGAGAAATTTGATGTGACTGCAAATGAAACAAGTGCCATTGTCGGTGTGTTAGGTGATATTGAAGGAATGAAAGCATGGGCGATTTTTGTTGAGGAAGAGGATGTTATCCGTGTTAGACTTCGTTCAAACGGACCTGTCATTAATGGGGTTGCTGCAAAGTATGAAGGTGGAGGGCATCCGCTTGCATCAGGCGCCAAAATACATACCTGGGATAAAGTTGATGACCTGCTGCAAGACCTTGAGCAAGTCTGTTTAGAAATGTAGTCAAAGAAGAAGCACATCATAGCAATGACATGGTGTGCTTCTAACTAATTTCCTTTGCTTAATTCAATAGATAATTGCAGAGTTTCTGTTACAATCATTTTTTTTACCTTTGCGCGGAATTTAAAATCGTCAATCGTGATGGTCTTATTTTCGATTGCACGTATGAGCAAATCTGTACTGTTGGTAACTTCAGCTAGGTTCATGCCAATCATTTGGCTGGTTTCCTGTTTAATTGCTTCATTCAATTGCTGGATCATTATGCGGTCATGTTCGATTTTATATGTTTTTAGATTGGTAAAAGTAATCGTAACTTCTTTTATTTCAATTCCTTCTTTAGCCTGTTCGTCCAATATTCGATGATTTTCTACTAATGCATTATGCGTTTCTTTCAGTTCTAAGAGTTCCCCACGCAATGCCAGGTTTTCTTCAATCCATTTTTCTTGCATTTCACCATACATAAAGACAAAAATAAAGTAAGCAATAAATGCACCAATAACCGAACCAGCTAAGAATCGTTGCCATCCAGGTCGTTTATATAATGGAGGAATATGCATTATTCAATCTCCTTCTGAATTAGCCATTCAATTATTAACAGTGCAGTTTGGGCTCCTCCCATTGCAATCACAATTAAAATAATTTGTTTGACCATATCAATGGTGGAACCATCTATCAATCCGCGTTCAAGGTTGGAGATCGCATCAAATGTTCCGCCAATGGCTGCTACAATTGCCCATATGTGTAACCCTCTCGCGATTCGGTGCATTTGAGTAAATGGTGGTTCACCTGTTGCAAACGATCCGATACTTCCGATTATTGATCCACCGATCATTACACCAAATGCAATAAAATAACATTGAATCATTGTCGCGAAAAAGCGTTCTTCCATAAGCATCCTCCTTGTATATCGGCATACTGTACTGTTTAGATGAATAAAATGGTAATGATCGTATAAGAAAAACGAAAGCTTATCTAATTTACTAAAATATATGGTTTTGTCTACCTACATATGTTTCTTAATTTCATCAGAGCAAATATTCGGGTATAATAAGATAGAGAAGAAAGAACGGTAGGTGAAAATAACATGCCTTTCACACAATTGCACATTAAAAGTGGCTATAGTTTGCAAAAAAGCATGATTCAAATTGATGAATTAGTCCAGCAAGCGAAAGAAATGGGCTACACACACTTAGCTTTAACTGATGAAGGTGTGTTACATGGCACTATCCCGTTTTACAATTCATGCAAAAAAGCAGGGATTGAACCGATTATCGGAATAGAAATACCTGTTACGATCAATGAAGACGAACCACCTGTTGCAATGATTATTTTGGCACGAAATGAAGAGGGGTATAGTCATCTATTAGCAGTTAGTACAGCTGTCCAACGGGAGAATATTCTCACATTAGCGAATTTTCGAGAGATGACGGATAGTCTTTTTTTTATTATTAAAATAGAGTCTTTTATTATTGAGAATGAACTAAAGATAGATAGGTTAGAAGCCTGTATGAATGTTATCAGGGAAAAGTCGTTTTTTTTCGGTGTTACTCCGAAACAGAAGCATATTTGGCCAATCATTAAAGATAATATAAAACATACCTCTGTTAAAGGTGTAGCGATTTCAGATGTCCGGTATATTCATAAACAAGATGAAGTTCCGTTTCGTTATTTATTAGCGATGGCAAAAGGGGAGAAATATGATGGGCAACTATCCAATGTTCTGAAAGGATCCCATCTTGAAACAGAAATGGAGCAACAGTATGCCTATGAGGAATGGCCTGAATTAGTTGAACAAGCGAATCATATTGCACGGTGCTGCAGATTAGAACTGCCCTCAAACCAACGTCTATTGCCGAAGTTTCCAGTCCCTAACGGGGAAAACGCCGATGAATATTTAGAAAATATTTGTCATAAATTGCTTCATGAAAAATATGAGAAGATTACAGAAAGTATTTATGACCGTTTGAATTATGAATTAGATGTAATTCACTCTATGGGATTTAGTGATTACTTTTTGATTGTGTCAGATTTTATCCAATATGCCAAAAACGAGAGGATTATGGTTGGTCCAGGGCGTGGTTCAGCAGCAGGATCTCTTGTGGCCTATATTCTGGGTATTACAAATGTAGATCCTATAGAGTATGACCTATTGTTTGAGCGGTTCCTAAATCCGGAACGTGTGACAATGCCTGATATTGATATAGATTTCTCTGACGAAAAACGTGATCAGGTCATTCAATATGTTGTGGACAAATATGGAAGGGACCATGTTGCACAGATAATTACCTTTGGGACATTTGCAGCCCGATCAATATTAAGAGAATTAGCAAAAACGATGGAGATTCCAGATAGTGATCTGCAATACATTCTGAAAATTTTACCAAAAGATCATAATGCGAAGCTCGCTACATTAGTGAATCAATCGAAAGAGTTGATTGATTATGTGAAGCAGTCGGAGAAGCTGAAACAATTTTTTAAAATTGCGAATCGGTTAGAAGGTTTGCCTAGACATATATCAACACACGCAGCTGGTGTGATTATAAGTGACCAAGAGCTTGTCCGGCATGTACCAACACTCCCTGCGCAAAATGGCATCAATTTAACACAGTATGCGATGAAAGAACTGGAACAAATTGGTTTGTTAAAAATGGATTTTCTAGGTTTGCGAAACTTAACATTAATTGAACGAATTGTCGGTCAATTAACTATGCAAAAAATACCAATAGATATAGAAAAAATTCCGCTCCATGATGAGAAAACATTTGAACTATTTAGAAATGGACTAACAAACGGTGTGTTTCAATTAGAATCACAGGGGATGAAACAAGTATTACGAGAAATGCAACCAAGCCATTTTGAAGATATAGTTGCTGTTAATGCTTTGTATCGTCCAGGTCCCATGCAATTTATCCCGACATACAATAACAGGAAAAACGGACGTGAAAAAGTTGACTACCTTCATCCAGATCTGGAACCAATTTTAAAGAAAACATATGGTGTATTAATCTACCAAGAACAAATAATGCAAATTGCAAATAAATTAGCAGGGTTTTCCTATGGTGAAGCTGATCTATTACGGCGTGCCGTAAGTAAGAAGGAAAAGGATGCGATTTTAGCCCAAAAAGAGAAGTTTATCCAAGGGTGTAAGGAAAATGGTTATCAGGCTAGTCTGGCGAATGAAGTATTTGATTGGATTATCAAATTTTCTAATTACGGATTTAACCGGAGTCATGCAGTAGCTTATAGTATGATTGCATATCAACTCGCTTATTTAAAAGCAAACTATCCGTTAGTCTTCTTCGCTGAAGTTCTCAGTATGCAGCTGGGAAATGTAGAGAAGCTGCAGTTGTATATAAGGGAAGCGAAAAATCGAGGGATAACCATATTACCTCCTTCGATCAATCAAAGCATTGGTAAATTTAAAGTCGAGGGTAAAGCGATTCGGATGGGCTTAAATGTAATCAAAGGAATTGGTTATACGGTAGTCCAAGACATTTTAACAACAAGAAAAAATGCTCCTTTTAAAAACATATTTGACTTTTGCTTACGGGTACCCAGTCAATTAAAACGAAATGTGATTGAATCACTTATACTGGCAGGTGCTTTTGATGAAACATACTCCAACAGAGCAACATTACTTGCAAGTTTAGATGATGCGATCGAGCAAGGCGAGTTATTTGGGGAATTTGATGACCAGTTTTCCTTATTTGATGATGATATAGCTTTAGATGTTTCCTATGTAGAGAAAGAGCCATTCCCAGCCATTAAACAATTAATGATGGAACAGGAAGTGATTGGCTTCTTTGTGTCAAAACATCCGTTACAAACAATTCGCCAAGCTGTCAGAGAACGGGGGTATTTGACAATCGATGAAGCATTATCCAGGAAAATGAGAAAAGTGAAACTGGCAACTGTTGTGCAAGCAATTCGAGTTATTCGTACAAAGAAAGGTGAATCCATGGCATTTGTGACAATTGCTGATGAAACAAATGAAATAGATACAGTCATCTTCCCGAATATATTCCGTCAAGTCAATCAGTGGCTTGATGAAGAAATCTTTGTCTTTGCAGAGGGGCGCCTTGATGAAAGAAATGGCAAACAACAATTAATTGTGGAAAAAGCGGAGCAGTTCGACATTGACAAACAAAAAACAAGTAATAAAAGAATATACATTAATTGGACAAATGATCATAAGTCTGAGATGATGGAGCGTCTCAAAACCATCGCACAAAGATATCCAGGTACGACACCGGTTTATTTGTATAAAAAAGAAGAAAAGCAATTGTTCAAGTTAGATCAACACTACAATTTGGATAGTGGCTGGGATGTGATCAAAGGTTTAAAAGATCAGTTTGGTGAGGAGAATGTAGTCCTTCGTCAAGAATAAGGGAGCGAAGGCTATTCTCTCACTACTTTACATAAAGAAGCCTTCTGATATAATATAGTAGTTAATGAACAAATACATTTGTGTGTGTTCTTTTAACAAGAATATTCATATACATAAGCAGTGATAACTGGATGCGTTAATCGTACAAGCTATGTACTCACAAAAGGAGGAATAATCCTTGCAATTGAAAGATTTGTTTGCGAAAAAGAAAAAATACGCGTCAATACCTAGTGAAAATGCAAAGAAAGATGTGCCTGAAGGATTGATGCAAAAATGTGATCATTGTCAAAAAATATATTATCAAAAAGAATGGCAAAAACATTTATATGTATGTCCAGACTGTGGACATCACCATCAAATAACTGCACATGAAAGAATTAACCACTTATTCGATGAAGATTCTTTTGTGGAATGGGATAAAGAGTTAATCTCTGGCAATCCACTTGATTTTCCACAATATGATGAAAAACTAGAAAAAGACCGGATAAAAACAGGTTTAAATGAAGCAGTTGTAACAGGTGAAGGAAGTGTGAAAGGTGTAAGAGCTGCGGTTGCTGTAATGGATTCTCGTTTCCGAATGGGAAGTATGGGTTCAGTTGTTGGCGAGAAGATCACGAGAGCAATTGAAAATGCCCGTGAAAAGCAGATACCGATTATTGTATTTACTGCTTCGGGAGGCGCTCGAATGCAGGAAGGAATCTTAAGTTTAATGCAAATGGCCAAAACATCGATGGCTATCCAACGACTTCATCAAGAAAATGGTCTGTTTATTTCTGTGATGACCAATCCTACGACAGGTGGTGTCTCGGCAAGTTTCGCATCAATTGGTGATTATAATTTTGCAGAGCCTGGTGCGTTAATTGGTTTTGCTGGACGGAGAATTATTGAGCAAACGATTCGCGAGAAGTTACCGGACGATTTCCAAACAGCGGAGTTCCAATTAGCTCATGGACAACTTGACAAAGTGATCCCAAGGGAAGAAATGCGCGACACCCTTGCAACAATTTTGGAAATTCATCAGTTGGGAGGTGCAACAGATGAAGCAAGTACTGGAATTTGAGAAACCTGTCGTCGAATTACGTGAAAAAATTGAAGAATTAAAACGAATTACAAAAGATAGTGATATTGATTTATCAGAAGAAATCGAGAAAATGGAAACAAGACTTGCTAAGCTTGAAAATGATATTTACGGTAAGTTAAAACCATGGGACCGCGTGCAAATTGCCCGTCATTCCGAAAGACCAACGTGCCTGGATTATGTATCGCAATTATTTACTGATTTTATCGAATTCCATGGGGACCGTTATTTTGGGGATGATGAAGCAGTTGTTGCAGGAATTGCTAAATTCGATGGCAAGCCTGTTACTATCATCGGTCAACAACGTGGGAAAAATACGAAAGAAAATATTGACCGTAACTTCGGTATGCCGCACCCGGAAGGTTACCGAAAAGCACTGCGTCATATGAAACAGGCAGAGAAATTCAATCGACCGATCATCACTTTTATCGATACGAAAGGTGCTTATCCTGGTAAAGCAGCAGAAGAGCGCGGACAAAGTGAGGCAATTGCACGTAACTTGATGGAAATGGCTGGGCTTCAAGTACCCATAATCTGTATTGTTATTGGCGAAGGTGGAAGTGGTGGTGCACTCGGAATAGGTGTTGGTGATCATATTCATATGTTAGAAAATTCCACATACTCTGTTATATCACCTGAAGGGGCTGCTGCATTATTATGGAAAGATGCAAAGCAAGCAGAACGTGCAGCAAAATCATTAAGAATTACAGCACCTGATTTGAAAGAGCTAGGCGTAATTGATGAAGTAATTGATGAGCCATTAGGTGGTGCCCACCGAAATATTGAAGAACAAGCTAGTTATATTCGGAAAGTATTGAGCAGTTCATTAGACCAATTAGCAGGACTGGATCAACCTAGTTTACTTGAAAAACGCTGGCTAAAATACAAAAAAATCGGTGAAATGAATGAGAATGTAAAAGCATAAGAAAAAAGCATCTTCCATATGCTCGAAGATGCTTTTTCCTGTGAACAAAATTATCTGTAAGGTAAAAACATTTTTTGACCGTCTTTTCGGGAAAAAAACAAATTCATAAGCAAAAACGTGAGTTTAGAATAGAATTCATGTATAATCATTTATGGAGTACACTTGTTTAAGATACAAGTAAAATGGGGAGAAATGAATAGGGACATTTTATTTTGAAAAAGAGGTGACATAATGCAGAAAATCGGCGTTTTAACTAGTGGTGGAGATGCACCTGGAATGAATGCAGCAGTACGTGCCGTTGTTCGGAAGGCAATATACCACAACTTAGAAGTGTTTGGTGTATATAACGGCTATGAAGGCCTAATGGAAGGTAATATCAAGAAAATGGAACTTGGTTCGGTTGGGGATATCATCCAACGTGGAGGAACGGTTCTTTATTCAGCAAGATCTGAAGAATTTAAAACAGATCAAGGACAACAAAAAGCAATCGAACAGATGAAGAAATTTGGTATCGAAGGGCTTATCGTTATTGGTGGAGATGGATCATTCCGCGGTGCAGCTAAATTAACAGAAAAAGGCTTCCCATGTATTGGTGTACCAGGAACAATTGATAACGATATTCCAGGAACAGATTATACGATTGGTTTTGATACAGCATTAAATACTATTGTTGATGCAGTAGATAAAATTCGTGATACGGCCACATCGCACGAACGTACATATGTTATTGAAGTTATGGGACGGGACGCAGGTGATTTAGCACTATGGGCAGGATTAGCAAATGGTGCAGAAAGTGTGATTATTCCCGAGAAAAAAGAAAGCTTTGAAAGTGTTGTTGCGAAATTAAACCGTGGTCAGGAACGCGGTAAAAAGCATAGTATTATCATCCTGGCAGAAGGTGTCGGCAGTGGGATGGAGTACGGGAAGAGAATAGAAGAAGAAACCAAGATGGAAACTCGCGTAACAGTGCTTGGCCATATTCAACGTGGCGGATCCCCGTCGGGATATGACCGCGTGCTTGCAAGCCGTCTCGGTGCAAAAGCGGTTGACTTACTAATCGATGGAATTGGTGGTCGCATGGTAGGGATACAGAATAATCTGGTGGTCAGCCACGATATTCTTGAAATACTAAATAAAAAACATGCAGTCAATATGAACATGTATGATTTATCAAATCAATTATCAATCTAGCCCGTGAGCTAGATTGGTATGAATACATACAATTTAGAAAACTGAAGGAGGAAATAGAAATATTATGAGAAGAACAAAGATAGTATGTACAATTGGACCTGCATCGGAAACGATTGATAAACTAGAACAATTAATGGAAGCTGGTATGAATGTTGCTAGATTGAATTTTTCCCATGGAGACTTTGAAGAGCATGGTGCCAGAATTAAAAATATCCGTAAAGCAGCGGAGAAATTAGGGAAAACTGTTGCGATTTTGTTAGATACAAAAGGTCCTGAAATTAGAACAGGGGTACTAAAGGACGGAAAAGCAGACATTACTAAAGGAAAAACGGTTTATGTTTCCATGGATGCTTCGATTGAAGGGGATGCTGAAAGAATTAGTGTAACATACCCTCAATTGATCAATGACGTAGAACCAGGTTCAAAATTGCTATTAGATGATGGTCTTATTGCATTAGAAGTAGTGGAAGTACTGAAAGACCAAAATGAACTAAAGACAGTTGCCTTAAACTCTGGTCTATTAAAAAATAAAAAAGGTGTAAATGTACCAAATGTAAGTGTGAAATTACCAGGGATCACAGATAAAGATGCCGCAGATATTAAATTTGGGATTGAACAAGGGGTAGACTTTATCGCTGCTTCATTTGTACGTCGTGCATCGGATGTTTTAGAAATCCGTGGCTTACTGGAAGAAAACAATGCAACACATATTCAAATCATTCCAAAGATTGAGAATCAAGAAGGTGTTGATAATCTTGATGCTATCTTGCAAGTTAGTGATGGATTAATGGTAGCACGTGGTGATTTAGGTGTGGAAATTCCGCCAGAAGATGTACCGCTAGTACAAAAAGAAATGATCGAAAAATGTAATAATGCTGGAAAACCTGTAATAACAGCAACACAAATGTTAGATTCAATGCAGCGTAATCCTCGTCCAACAAGAGCGGAGGCTTCCGATGTTGCCAATGCTATCTTTGATGGAACTGATGCAATTATGCTTTCAGGAGAGACTGCAGCAGGAGATTATCCTATCGAGGCGGTACTTACGATGAGTAATATCGCAAGAAAAGCGGAAACAGCGATTAATCATAAAACAGTATTAGACGCTCGTTCTAAAGCAACAGATATGACAATTACTGATGCGATCAGCCAATCAGTGAATCACTCTGCAATGAACCTGAACGTTGATGCAATTCTTACACCAACTGTTAGCGGGTATACTGCACGAAATATTTCTAAATATCGTCCCGAAGCACCTATCATTGCGATGACATTCAATGAACAAGTAAGTAGAAGACTTGCCCTTGTCTGGGGAGTAGAAACAATTGTTGGAAACTTACTACACACAACAGATGATGTGTTAGAAGAAGCAATTGAAAGAGGGCTTAAAACAGGACACTTTAAGCGCGGAGACCGTGTAATTATAACTGCTGGTGTACCAGTAGGAGAAAGTGGAACAACAAACTTAATGAAAATACACGTAATCGGCGATGTTCTTGCAAAAGGACAAGGTGTTGGTAAAGGCAGTGCATATGGACGAGCAGCTGTTGTAAAAGATGCGGACGAGGCAAAACTAAAAGTTAAACAAGATGACATTATTGTGACATATGGTACAGACAAAGATATGATGCCAGCAATTGAAAAAGCTGCAGGAATAATTACCGATGAAGGCGGCTTAACATCACATGCGGCTGTTGTTGGTTTAAGCCTGGGAATCCCAGTAATTGTTGGGGTGGAAAAAGCCCTGGAATTTATCAAAGACGGTCAGGATATTACTATAGATGCACACAAAGGTGATATCTATGCAGGTCACGCAAGCGTACTATAATTGATAGACATGTTATAATAGAGGAGCAGGACAATTAATGTTCTGCTTCTCTATTTTTATATGGGAAAGGATTCAATTGTTCAACATATCAAAATGCACCCTATAAAATGTGATTGAAGGATTAGAAACTGCTCAAATATATTAATTGATGAAACACGTACCGAAGGATATTTACTGAAAACAGAAAGGATTTGATGTAGATGTTTCGTTGGATTTTTATAGCGATTTTAGTTATGCCCGCATTAGAAATAGGTGTAATGATATGGGCTGGTGGTCAGGTCGGTCCATGGTGGGTTGTATTACTAATTGTCTTAACAGGAATTGCAGGTGCATGGTTAGCTAAGAAGCAAGGACTTGAAACCGTTCGAAAAGCACAGCAAGCAATGCAAATGGGCCAGTCACCACAAGAAGAAATCTTTGATGGGCTATGTATTTTGATTGGCGGTATTGTACTGCTTACGCCAGGATTTATTACTGATGCGTTTGGCTTCGTCCTGTTAATTCCTTCAACAAGAAAACCAGTAAAAGAAATGATTAAAAAACTCCTTCAAAAATTGATGACTAGTGGGCGGTTTACGATCTATCGACGTTAAAAGTTCCGGTTTTTAGAAAGTGGCTAATTGTTTTAAAAAGTCTCGCTTGATGTGCAGCTTTACCTAGAAAAAGAATAAGTGGTCCCGCCCAAAGCCCATGTAAACCAAAGAATTGAAAACCCAAATATACCGCCAGGATCGTTAATATTGGATGGATCCCAATCGCTTCAGATAATAGTTTGGGTTCTAATATTTGCCTTTGAATAATAATGAGCAAGTATAGCCCCATTAAAAAAATCGCTAATATGTTTTGTCCACTTAAAAGTAAGTACAATGCCCACGGGATAAATACAACGCCTGTTCCTAGTATCGGCAGCAAGTCTAATGCGGACATAATCAGGGCAATGGTAAAAGCATGTTCGATTCTTAAAAGCAAAAGCCCGATTAAAATAGTGATAAATGAAATACTAATCAAAATCAACTGTGCTTTCAGATACTTTACTAATGTAATTTTTAACTGATCATAGATTTGAAATGGGACTTGGTAGATGGAATCGGTAATATTTTGTTCCAGCCAATGGTCAAATTTAGGCCAATCTTTGCATATAAAGAAAGTACACAACAAAGAAAAGACAATAATTGTCATCATACCAGGTAATGCTGCTAATTGTTCACCGATTGAACTGAGCACATTTTCCAAAAAGTTGGCAAACTGATCAGCAAAACTTATACTGATTTCATCTAACTGCTCCTTCATCAAAGCATTTTGCTCAGGGGTTAAACTGTCCATATAACTATTCAGTTTGCTAAACAATGGCAATAACCAGCTGCTGATTTTTCCGGAAATGTCTATTAAAAATGTATGAAAGGGGCTTGGCAGCCATTTTGCTAAATAAATGATTCCATCAATAATTTCGATAAGGATGAATGCAAATAATAAGGCAATCGAAATGATGGAAAAGAATAATACTACAACACATGCAAAGGTATGCTGGAAGTTGAACGTTTTTTTGATGAATTGTATGAATGGATATAACATAATCGAAAAAAAGCATGCTAATAAAAACGGAAACAAGTATTGGATAGAAGAAAACAATACTAGAATGAAGATAACGAGAATAACCAGTAAAAGCACAGAACGATAGACTAATTTATTTGGAATATTCATTATTTTAATCCCCTCATGAACGAACATTGATATTTTTCAAAATATATTAAAATATGTTAAGATAATAAGGGTCAGAGGCTTTTCAAAATTTATTTAACATAACTTAATATATGTTCTCGTATTGTCTTGTTAGTACAAGCTATGCAAACAGGAAGATTATATGCTTAAATTTAATCGTTTTCATTTACTATCTAATTTTCTTTGTTTATAATAATAAGCATGGGGATGTTCAAAAGTACCTATTTTAAGAGCTTTTGAGGATAAGAGATTATTGAAAAAAGGATATGAAAAGGAGAGAGATGTTATGTCAACAACGAAAGGACTTGAAGGGGTAGTTGCAGCAGAGACAAAGATTAGTTCGATTATTGATGATCAACTTACATATGTTGGTTATACGATTGATGACCTTGCTGAAAACGCTAGTTTCGAGGAAGTTGTTTTTTTACTATGGAATAAACGCCTTCCAAATAAAGAAGAATTAGCACAATTGGAAAAAGACCTGTTCAATAATATGGCTATTCCATCAGGGATAATTGATCACTTTAAATCGTATGAAATACATAAAGTACATCCAATGGGGGCATTACGTACAGCGATCTCGTTACTAGGCCTTTATGATGAAGAAGCAGATGACATGAGTGAAGATGCAAACAAACGAAAGGCCATCCGGCTGCAAGCGAAAGTTGCTTCAGTCGTTACAGCGTTCTCTAGAGTTCGTGATGGGAAAGATCCCATCCAACCAAAGGAAGGGTTAAGTTATGCAGCAAACTTCTTATATATGCTAAAAGGGGAAATACCATCTGAACTAGAAGAAGAAGCGATAAATAAAGCATTGGTTTTACATGCGGATCACGAATTGAATGCATCAACTTTCACTTCTCGTGTGTGTGTTGCCACATTATCTGATATGTATTCAGGCATTACTGCAGCAATCAGTGCATTAAAAGGTCCACTTCACGGTGGGGCGAATGAAGCCGTAATGAATATGCTGCTTGAAATTGGCGATACAGAAAATGCGCTTCCATATGTGAAAGAAAAAATGGCTAATAAAGAAAAAATTATGGGAATGGGGCACAGGGTTTATAAAACAGGTGATCCACGTGCCAAGCATTTAAAGAAAATGTCTAAAGAATTAACATCACTTCACGGTATGGAAAAGTGGTATGAGATGTCAGAGCAAATTGAAGAGTATATTAAAGCAGAAAAAGGCTTACCGGCAAATGTTGATTTTTATTCCGCTTCTGTGTACCATTGTTTAGGAATCAAGCATGATTTATATACACCAATGTTCGCGATGAGTCGTTTCTCTGGTTGGATTGCCCACATTTTAGAACAGTATGAGAATAACCGCTTAATCCGCCCGCGTGCCGAATATGTTGGTCCAGAGCAGCAAAAATATGTTGATATTAACGAACGTTAATTTGGAGTAAAAACGAAGGCGAAATTATCAGGCAGTTTTACTTTCTGATTCGTCTAGTTTTTCTATACATGCTATAATGATAGTGATTATATTTTAGGAGGTTAAAGAATGGGAGAAAAAATTACAGTAGAAAACGGTAAGGTGCAAACACCAAATAAACCAATTATTCCATTTATCGAAGGAGACGGAACTGGTCCTGATATTTGGGCAGCAGCTAGCCGTGTTCTAGAAGCAGCGGTTGAAAAAGCATATAATGGTGAAAAAGGTATTGAGTGGAAAGAAGTACTAGCAGGGGAAAAAGCATACAATCAAACTGGTGAGTGGCTTCCGGAAGCAACTTTAGACGCTATTCGCGAATATAAAATTGCAATCAAGGGACCTCTTACTACTCCAATCGGTGGCGGTATCCGATCATTAAACGTTGCATTACGCCAAAAATTAGACTTATTTACATGTCTTCGTCCAGTACGCTGGTTTGAAGGTGTACCTTCTCCAGTAAAACGTCCGGAAGATACCGATATGGTAATTTTCCGTGAGAACACGGAAGATATTTATGCAGGTATCGAATGGCAAAAAGGTTCTGACGAAGTGAAAAAAGTAATCGACTTCTTACAAAATGAAATGGGTGTAACAAATATTCGTTTCCCTGAAACTTCTGGTATAGGTGTGAAGCCAGTATCTGAAGAAGGAACAAGTCGTCTGGTTCGCGCAGCAATTGATTATGCGATCAAAGAAGGCCGTAAGAGTGTTACTTTAGTACATAAAGGTAACATCATGAAATTCACAGAAGGTGCGTTCAAAAACTGGGGTTATGAACTTGCTGAGAAAGAATACGGTGACAAAGTATTCACGTGGGCTGAGTATGACAAAATTGCTGAAGAAAAAGGCCGCGGGGCAGCAGATCAAGCACAGTCTGAAGCAGAAGCAGCTGGTAAAATTATTGTGAAAGATGCGATTGCAGACATTTTCTTACAGCAAATCCTTACACGTCCGAAAGAATTTGATGTTGTAGCAACAATGAACTTGAATGGTGATTATATCTCTGATGCATTAGCAGCACAAGTTGGGGGTATTGGTATTGCACCAGGTGCGAACATTAACTACGAATCAGGACACGCGATTTTTGAAGCTACTCACGGTACGGCTCCTAAATACGCTGGTCTTGACAAAGTAAACCCATCTTCCGTTATTCTTTCAGGTGTACTTATGCTTGAACACCTGGGCTGGAGAGAAGCAGCTGATTTAATCGTTAAATCCATGGATAAAACGATTGGCTCTAAAGTTGTAACATATGACTTTGCTCGTCTAATGGATGGTGCAACTGAGGTAAAAGCTTCAGAGTTTGCTGATGAATTAATTAAAAATATGGGTTAATTACAGAAACCTCCCTTATGTGGGAGGTTTTTATATGTCTTTTGTTTCTTACTGGCAGGCTTTCCTATTACAATTCCTTTTTTGTTAAATAAATTTTAAGAATTGTAAATAAAAATTAACAGTAAATTTGTTTTTTTACGGGTCTAATCTATTCACAATCGTTTCCTGTCAATGTATGATAGGGGTAATATAGATAGTAGATGGGGTGCTTGAATGGAAGAGAAAGTCTTAATTGTCGATGACGAACAATCGATTGTTACACTTTTACAATATAATATTGAGAAGTCAGGTTTTCAGACTGAAGTAGCTTATGACGGTGTGGAAGGCCTTGAGAAAGCATCCACAGGAGAGTTCGATTTAATTGTGCTTGATTTAATGCTGCCTGGTATGGAAGGGACAGATGTTTGCAAAGCATTGAGACAGAAGCAAGTGGACACACCAATTTTAATGCTGACAGCAAAAGATGATGAGTTTGATAAAGTTCTCGGATTGGAACTAGGCGCTGATGACTATTTAACAAAACCATTTAGCCCTAAGGAAGTGGTTGCACGCATTAAGGCAATCTTAAGAAGAACAAGACAAAGGGATACGCCATCAGACCAACCTTTTATTAAAATATCGGATTTAATCATTTATCCGCAACAATATGAAGCAACGATTAATGGGGATACATTAAGTTTTACCAGGAAAGAGTTTGAATTATTGCATTATCTGGCTAAACATAAAGGGAAAGTATTATCAAGGGACCAGTTATTAAGTGCTGTAT
This sequence comes from Gracilibacillus xinjiangensis, assembly GCF_042651765.1. Lineage (NCBI taxonomy): Bacteria > Bacillati > Bacillota > Bacilli > Caryophanales > Bacillaceae > Gracilibacillus > Gracilibacillus xinjiangensis. The sequence continues at coordinate 83,671 of NZ_JBHSDT010000008.1, forward strand.
GGAATTATGACTTTGTTGGCGATACAAGAATTGTTGATGTCCATGTTAGTCATTTACGGGAGAAAATCGAACCAGACACGAAACATCCAGTCTATATTAAAACAATTCGCGGACTTGGTTACAAAATGGAGGAGCCGTCTTAATGGGTGACGGGAGTAAAGGCAATCTGTTTTTAAGATACACTGTGATGATGACTTCTGTCTTTATTTTAATGGGCATAGTTATTGTGCCATTTACAACAGGTGATGAACAATTTTTTGTCATTTTTGCTTTAACAATTGCTTATATAATTTTATTAGTTTTAATGTATCATTTATTCGAGAATTATGTAAAACCGATTCGTGCGTCAATAAATGTTACCAATGAGTTAGTCAAAGGAAATTATAATGTGCGTACATATGTTAAACCTGCTGGTGAAGCTCAACAATTAAGTGAACTAATTAATCAATTAGCACGAAACTTGCAAGAAATGTACATACAAGAAAAGATGCAAGGAAGCCAGTGGAAAACTGTGATCAATAATATGGAAAGTGGATTAATGTTAATTGATGAGCGGGGATACGTCCATCTGGTTAACCGTAAGTTTTTACAATTATTTGGTGAGAATTCGTTACATTACATCGGTTATTTATATTATGATGTGTTAGCACACAAAAGTATCCATAGAGTTGTTCAAGAAACATTTTTATACGAAGAAAAAATGACTGGTGCCATTACGCTGTCGATTGAGAATCAAAAGCATCATATAGAGGTGGTAGGCGCACCTGTAATTAATGATGTGAAAGAATTAAAAGGTGCCGTTCTTGTATTCCATGATATTACTGATTTGAAACGTGTGGAACAAATGCGAAAAGATTTCGTTGCAAATGTGTCACATGAATTGAAGACACCCATTACTTCCATCAGAGGGTTCTCAGAAACATTACTTGATGGTGCAATGGAAGATGAAAAATTATGCAAACAATTTCTTGATATTATTTTAAAAGAAAGCTCAAGATTGCAAGCATTGGTTCAGGATTTGCTAGAGCTATCTAAGTTAGAGAAAGAAGAGTTGCAGTTATCCAAAAAAATGATTCATATAGATGAATGGATAACCAATATAACAACATTAATTGAACAGCAAGCTAATAATAAATCAATCAGCTTTAAGGTGAACCTTGAAAAAGGGATCTCTTTTTATGGGGATCCTGATCGGCTGCAACAAGTTGTGCTCAATTTACTTTATAATGGTATTAATTATACAGCGGAAGGTGGAGAGATTTCTCTGCAGATCAGCAGTGACAAAGATGCTGTAAGGATAAAAGTGGCCGATACAGGTATCGGTATTCCTGAAGATTCTATTCATCGCATCTTTGAACGATTTTACCGTGTTGATCGTGCCAGAAGCCGTAATACAGGTGGCACAGGGTTAGGTTTGGCGATTGTTAAACACATTGTGGAAGCACATAAAGGGAAAATTGAAGTGGAAAGTGAAGTTAATAAAGGCACCACTTTCACCGTTATACTTCCAAAAGAGTGGTAGGAGTAATCCTGCCGCTTTTTTTTACGATTTTAGTATCTGTATCCACCAACTAAATACATCGAACTTTTGTTTTACATACTGTACTGTTTCGTTCAGGTTCTTGAAACCTTTTGATCAGTTTAACCGTACATATAGAAGAATTATTTTTATATATACAAGAGGGGGAAATAGGGATGACACTAAAACAAATCTATAGTTGGATTGGTATCGTGGCTGCTGCGATAGTGCTAGGTGTTGTTGCACTAACAAGCTGGTACACTGTGGACGAATCCGACCAAGCGGTTGTTATAACATTCGGGAAAGCGGACGAAGGGATAACAGAGCCAGGGCTCCATTTTAAATTACCGTGGCCTGTTCAAACGGTTGAAAAACTATCAAAAGAGACATTCAGTCTGAATTTTGGTTATGATCCTGAGAATGCAGAAAACGCGGATATTGTACGGATGATTACAGGTGATGAAAACATATTACAAGCAGACTTAGTTGTTCAATGGAAAATTATCGAGCCAGCACAATATATTTTCCATGCGGATGATCCGGAACAAATATTATATAATGCAACATCTGCCTCATTAAGAAGCATTATTGGTTCATCAACCGTTGATGAAGCATTGACAGATGGAAAGGCAGAAATAGAAAATCAAGTACTAGATCTATTAGTATCAGTAATGGAAGATTATGAAGTAGGAATTGCGATACAAGATGTAAAATTACAGGAAGTAGACTTGCCAAATGAAGAAGTGCGTCAGGCATTTATGAAAGTTACGGATGCTAGAGAAACAATGAACACAAAGAAAAATGAGGCAGATAAATATCGAAATGAGATTATTGAGGAAGCACAAGGGGAAAAAGATGCAATCATCTCTCGTGCAGAAGGAGATAAGGTTGAACGGATTGAAACGGCACGTGGTAATGTGGCTGGGTTTAATGCACTGTATGATGCATATCAAAGTAACCCGGACATTACACGCCAGCGTTTAGTGTTAGAAACATTAGATGAAGTATTACCTAATGCCAATATTTACATTATGAATGATGATGGAAATACGATTAAGTATTTACCGCTTGGACAAAACGGCTCTGCAACGACAATTCCACCAGTAGAGGACAATGCAGAGGACAGCAGTGAGGAGGGGAACACCAATGACAACCAATAATTCTGATAACGTGTACGATATGAAGAAAATGACGCCAAAACAAATAAAACGATATCTCAAAATCGGAATTTCACTATTACTTTTTGTTATTGTTGCCATTGTTTTTATTAGCAGTATGTTTGTTGTAAAAGAAGGAGAGTATAAAGTGGTTCGACAGTTTGGGGAAGTTGTTCGGATTGAAAGTGAACCAGGGCTAAATTTCCGAATACCATTACTCCAATCGCTTACAACATTACCAAATAAAAAACTAGTCTATGATGTAAATGAAAGAGAAATAAACACATTAGATAAAAAACGGATGATTATTGATAATTATGCAATATGGGAGATTACTGATCCAGGATTGATGATTGCTAATGCAAGGTCAGAAATGGGAGCGGAAGCAAGAATGGGTGAATTTATTTTCTCTGTTATTCGCTCAGAATTAGGGTCAATGAATTATGAAGAAATTATTAATGATGAAGGAAGTACGAGAGGTGACTTAAATCAACGGATTACAGAAAAAGTGAATGAGTTACTTGCACGTGATCAATATGGTATACAAGTAGATGATGTAAGAATAAAGCGGACTGATTTACCTGAAGAAAATGAACAGTCAATCTTCAACCGCATGATCTCTGAACGTGAATCACAAGCTCAACGTTATTTATCACAAGGGGAAGCAGAGAAGAAGCGGATTATTGCACAAGCTGATCGCGAAGTCACCGAAATGGTGTCAAAAGCAAATGCAGAAGCAGAGAAGATCCGGGCGGAAGGAGAATTAGAAGCAGCAGAAATGTATAATAATTCCTTCTCACAAGATCCGGAATTCTATCAGTTATACCGGACATTAGAGTCCTATAAACAGACAATTGATGGAGAGACAACAATTATTATCCCGCAAGGCTCGCCATATGCTGATATTTTGTTAGGGTATATAGAATAAATTTTAAAGTCTCACTTCTGCCGCGGAAGTGAGACTTTTCTTTTACATCCTTTCCTATTACATGATAATAGACACGAATAATGGTAAAATAAAAACCAGATCAGTTCAGGTAAAGGAGACTTTTAAAGATGTCCAATAAATTAGTTTTAATTGATGGGAATAGTATTGCCTATCGTGCATTCTTTGCATTGCCATTACTAAACAATGACAAAGGTGTTTATACCAATGCAGTGTACGGTTTTACGACAATGCTGCTACGAATGCTAGAGGAAGAAAAACCGACTCATTTACTTGTCGCATTCGATGCAGGGAAAACGACTTTTCGCCATAAAACATACAATGAATACAAAGGCGGCCGGGAGAAAACACCATCAGAGCTTAGTGAACAGTTTCCATTGTTGCGGGAATTACTGGATGCCTTCCAAATTAAGCATTATCAGTTAGAAAATTATGAAGCGGATGATATTATCGGAACCATTTCTCACAAGGCACAAGCGGAAAATTGGCAAGTGAAAGTATTCTCAGGAGATAAAGACTTACTTCAGCTCGTTTCGGATCAAATAGACGTTAGCCTGACGAAAAAAGGGATTAGTGATGTCAAAACATATAATCCATCCACATTAGTAGAAGAAATGGAAATTTCTCCTGAGCAAGTTATTGACCTGAAAGCATTAATGGGAGATAAATCGGATAATATCCCTGGTGTTCCCGGTGTTGGACAGAAAACAGCGGTCAAATTATTAAAGCAATATGAAACCCTGGAAAACTTATATGACCATTTAGATGAGGTTTCAGGTAAAAAGTTAAAAGAGAATTTAACCAATTATAAAGAGGATGCATTTATGAGTAAAGAGCTTGCTACAATTAACCAATCCTCTCCATTAGAAATTGGCTTAGCAGATGTACAGTATGATGGCTATGAACATACAAAGGTGCGGACAATATTTACAGAGCTTGGCTTCCAATCACTTATCGGGAGAATTTCTGGTGACGAAGCGGAGGAAGGAGAAGCGAGTGATCCGATCTCAGAGATTGAATTTACAAAAGTGGAGGAAATAACGGGAGAACTTTTCACTGGCCGTGATGCGTTTGATATCGAGATATTGGATGAAAACTATCATAACGAGAAAATGATTGGTGCTGCAATTGTGAATGAGAACGGAAATTTCTATATACCGATCGAATTATTAGAAGAATCGGATTTGTTCAAAAATTGGGCAGAAGATAATTCGAAAGTGAAATATGTTTTTGATGCAAAAAAAATAACAGTACTTTTAAACAGACTTAATATTGCGATCAAAGGCATACAATTCGATTTATTACTAGCATCTTATTTAATCAACCCATCAGATAATAACCATGATATCCCAGCGATAAGTCACAGGTTTGGTAAAACGGATATAATGCTTGATGAAGAAGTTTATGGCAAAGGTGCGAAAAAAGGCTTACCGGATGATGCGAGCAAGTATGAGGAACATATTGTGAGAAAAACTTCGATGATTCATTTGCTCAAAGACCAAATGGAAGAAGCTTTGTCTGACAACAAACAGCTTGATTTATTAATGGATCTAGAATTACCGCTAGCTTTAGTACTAGGTGAGATGGAAGCAACAGGGGTTAAAGTTGACCGCGAACGTCTAAAAGGCATGGGGAAGGAGTTAACTGAGCGTCTAAATGTTTTAGAGAATGATATCCAGGAATTAGCAGGGGAATCGTTTAATGTCAATTCACCAAAACAGTTAGGACCAATTCTATTCGAGAAATTAGAACTACCTGTTATTAAGAAAACAAAAACAGGTTATTCTACCTCTGCAGATGTGCTAGAGCAATTAGCTGGAAAACACCCGATTATTGAAAAATTACTGTTATATCGTCAATTGAAAAAACTGGATTCCACTTATATTGCAGGACTGCTTCGAGTAATTCATAATGATTCAGAAAAAATCCATACCCGATTTAACCAGGCATTAACACAAACTGGTCGTCTTAGTTCGATTGATCCGAATTTGCAAAACATTCCAATAAGAATTGAGGAAGGGCGCAAGATTCGCCAAGCATTTGTGCCATCTAAAGCAGGTTGGAAAATACTTGCTGCTGACTATTCTCAAATTGAATTACGTGTACTTGCCCATATTGCAAAAGATGAGAAATTACAAGCAGCTTTTAAAAATGATAAAGATATTCACACCCAAACAGCAATGGATGTGTTTCATGTCAAGGAAGAAGAAGTTACGAGCAATATGCGTCGTCAAGCAAAGGCGGTAAACTTTGGAATTGTTTATGGAATTAGTGATTATGGTTTATCACAGAATTTAGGTATTACCAGAAAAGAAGCAAAACGATTTATTGAGCGATATTTAGAAAGCTATCCAGCAGTTCGGGATTATATGAAAGCCATTGTCCAGGAAGCGAAACAAAACGGCTATGTAACAACAATTATGAATCGCAGACGTTATTTGCCAGATATTACGAGCAGGAATTTTAATGTGAGAAGTTTTGCTGAGCGAACAGCGATGAATACACCAATTCAGGGAAGTGCTGCTGATATCATTAAATTAGCAATGATTGAATTAGATACGAGGTTAAAAGAAGAAAAAACACAAGCTAAGCTCTTATTGCAAGTACATGATGAATTGATTTTAGAAGTACCTGAAGACGAATTAGAAGCAATGGAAAAGCTTGTAGTAGATGTGATGGAAAATGCAATAGATTTAAGTGTTCCACTAAAGGTTGATGCATCACATGGCGATACATGGTATGATGCAAAATAATAGTTAGGAGTAAGACAAATGCCAGAGTTACCAGAAGTAGAAACAATTAGACAAACATTAAGGCAGCTTGTAGTTGGTAAAACAGTCGAAAGTGTTGCTGTCCACTGGCCCAAGATTATCCAGGCACCAGACGATGTCGAACAATTTAAGCAACTGATGCCAGGTCAGACAATTACGGAAATACGCCGCAAAGGTAAATTTTTATTGTTTGATTTAACCGACTATGTATTAGTTTCTCATTTACGTATGGAAGGGAAATATGGTGTTTATCCCAAAAAGGACAAGATGCAGGATCACACCCATGTGATATTTTCTTTTACTGACGGGACAGAGCTTCGTTATCGTGATGTTCGTAAGTTTGGTACAATGCACTTATTTGAAAAAGGGAAAGAGCTATTGGACAAGCCATTAGTACAATTAGCAAAAGATCCGCTGGAGACAGATTTTGTCATCGATCTGTTTAAGGAAAAAGTTAAAAAAAGTACTCGCGTTATTAAGAATATTTTATTAGACCAGACGGTGATTGCTGGGCTTGGTAACATTTATGTTGATGAAACATTATATCTTGCAGGGGTTCATCCTTTAACGAAAGGAACAGATCTGTCTGACAAAGCCTTGGACCGTATTGTCGATGCGGCAATTGAAACATTAGAAAAAGCGGTTGCTCAAGGTGGTACAACGATTCGTTCCTATGTAAATTCGCAAGGACAAATAGGCATGTTCCAACAGGAATTAAAGGTCTACGGTCAGACAGAGAAACCATGTCAAGCATGTGGGAGACCGATCGAAAAAATAAAGGTTAGTGGCCGTGGTACGCATTATTGCCCGAACTGTCAAACACAAGCATAGTTTCACCGAATACCGTTTGTGCCCATATACTACAGATATCATACGGTAAAGGGGCATGAACTGTGATTACACTTACGCTTGTAGCGATTGCGATTAGTATGGATAGTTTCTTCATAGCATTTACTTATGGATTAAAGAAAATGGAATTGTCAATTGGACAGATGGCGAAGATTGCAGCAATTGTTGGCAGTGTCATTACTTTATCTATGACTGTGGGTAAATTAATTGTTAAGTATTTATCGGAAAGTCAAGCAGAAATAATAGCAGGGGCGATTTTAGTAATTATTGGCATTGTATTTCTTTTATCAAATGTAAAATTAACTGTGAATCGATTACCTTTATGGAAAAAACTCTTCTTTTTCTTTGATATATTGAAAAAACCGATGAAAGCAGACCTTGACCAATCAGGGAAAATTAATGGGGTGGAAGTGCTTGTATTAGGCATAGCATTATCATTAGATTCCATTGGAGCAGGTGTGGCAATCTCCATGCTGGATGTCCCCAGAATAATTGCAGCACTAATGGTAATGACAATTACCCTGCTTTTCCTGAAGCTTGGTCTCATTACAGGGAAATATTTCTCTGGATTTCAAAAGATGGATCGACTAAGTTTTATTCCAGGGTGTATATTAATTGTAATAGGGATGACTAAAATAATACTTGCTCCATTATAATTGGTGGTGATGTAATGATTATTGGACTAACGGGAAACATTGCAAGTGGGAAAAGTACAATTAGCAGAATTTTAGCAGAGGATTATGATCTACCAGTCATTGATGCAGATGTCGTCTCACGGCAGGTTGTAGAGCCTGGTGAGACGGCACTTGCACAAATTGCAGAAGTTTTTGGCACAGATATCTTGCAGGAAGATGGTCAATTGGATCGGACAAAACTTGGAAAAGTTGTTTTCACAGATAGTGCGAAACGGGAACAGCTTAATGCGATTGTCCATCCAGCTGTAAGGGAGCGAATGATGCTTGAGAAGGAACGGCTAAAGGCGGAAGGTTTCCCAACCATCGTGATGGATATTCCGTTGTTATTCGAAAATAATTTGACATATTTAGTTGAAAAAACGATTGTAGTCTATACAGAAGAAGCTACACAATTAAGGCGTCTAATGGAACGAAATAACTTATCGGAAACAGAGGCTAGACAACGAATGAATGCACAAATGCCACCATGTAAGAAAAAGGAATTAGCTGATGAAGTTGTCGATAATAGTGGCACAATTGAAGCATCAAAACAGCAACTTGATGCCATTTTACATAAGTGGGGATTAAAATCGGGAACCAGGTAAAAATAATTAACGTCTGATTTTTATAAAGAGTGAAATCATTATAATTTTTCCACAGGTGAAAGCTTTCACTCTACAGACTTTCACAACAGGCGGAGACATTAATACAAAAATCTCGACAAAATAACTTGTAAAATTGGCCAAAACCCGATATAATCTTGTTGCATATCTTTTATAGGCAATGCATAAGAAATATGTTAAGCTTGTAGAAAGATCTTTTGAATAAATGCATTCAAATGAAGACTTAAAGGGTTAGGACCTCTTTGGACTAACTTTCCCCCGTGGTCATTCATGCATTGATTTCGAGAGAACTTATGAATTAAGGGGGAATTACACAATGGATACAATGGGAAGACATGTTATTGCGGAATTATGGGAATGTAATCTTGACATATTGAACGATATGGAACGGTTAGAAAAGACGTTTGTTAATGCAGCATTAAAAGCTGGAGCTGAAGTGAGAGAGGTAGCTTTTCATAAATTCGCTCCATTTGGTGTTAGTGGTGTTGTCATTATTTCGGAATCACATTTAACGATTCACAGTTTTCCGGAACATGGCTATGCAAGTATTGATGTGTACACATGTGGCGATATCATCGATCCACATGTTGCTGTGCAATATATCCAAGATGAGTTGGATGCAAAAACAACGGAAATAATTGAAGTGCCTAGAGGTATGGGTGCTGTACAATTGAAAAATATAAAGGCACAGTAAAATAGTAAAATAAAGCGCTAATCCATTATGGATAGCGCTTCGTTTTATTATTATCTCGCTTTGGTTACTATGTATAGATTAGACAGATATCAGGTTGTGGCAAGACTCCATTGATCCAGGAGACTATTGCTGATGATAGGACAAATAGTTTCTGCTCTTACAGTTTAAAGTAAGAGTTTTTATTTTCCCATCAAAATGTATCTCTAGTTATTTATAGTCTTTCGTCGTTTTCTACATGAAAACGTGTTAAAATAGGAATAACTATAAATACATAATGAGGGTGTGAGCGAGAAATGTCATTTCGTAATACGTTAAATAAAAATTTCAATAACCACTCGGAAACAAGAGATAAACATTGGGATCCTGCATTACAGACACACTATTTTAAAACAACAAAAGATAAAGCGTTTGATAAATTAGAGCCATTATTTCGAAATATGAAAGAATGTGAAATTGTAGGGGTATCTAAAGATCATGGAGAAATGAGTTTTAATTATAAAGCAGGTCGAAAAGTTTTTGTAATTATGACAATTATTATGGTAAAACCGTATCGTACTGCGATCGATATTTCAGCAACAACCGAGTCAGCCATTCCGTTTGACTTTGGTTACAGCCATAAACTTATTCCTAAATTATATGATAAAATAAAACAAGAATTAGACTTTGTTGGTACAACAGAATAAAAGTTAGGATGATATACCGTGCGATGTCCACATTGCCATTACAAAAATACAAAAGTTCTAGATTCACGGCCTATAGAGGAAGGGCGGTCCATCCGCCGCCGCAGAGAATGCGAATCTTGTCAATTCCGTTTTACAACATTTGAAAGGATAGAGGAAGTACCACTAATTGTTGTGAAAAAAGAGGGGACAAGGGAAGAATTCAGCCGTGACAAACTAATGCGCGGCTTAATCAGGGCTTGCGAGAAACGTCCAGTTGCCTTGGAACAAATCGAAAATATAGCTATTGATATTGAGAAAGAATTACGCAATCGAGGAACATCAGAAATACAGAGTAATCATATTGGAGAAATGGTGATGGATCGACTTGTCCATATTGATGAGGTTGCTTACGTTCGTTTTGCATCAGTATACCGCCAATTTAAAGACATAAATGTATTTTTAGATGAGTTGAAAGACTTGATTCGGTCAGACAATGATAAGAAGTAAGGAGCGAGCGGGATGAGTCTAGGTGACTTAGGAAAGATTTTGCCATCAGAGCGTTATATTGTTGAATTATCTCGTGATGTACCAAGTTCTTTTACAAATGTGTTAACACATTTATATCAGCCGTTAATTGGTATTGATGCTCTCTGCTTATACCAGACATTGCATACTGAATCAACATTATTCTTTTCATCATCCAACTATCAGACACACCATATGTTAATGAATTATATTGGTTTACCCTTGGACAGGATTTATCGAGCACGGAGAAAACTAGAAGCAATTGGTTTATTAAAGACATATGAATATAGCCAATCAGATGACAGAGTTTTTCGCTATCTTTTATACCCGCCATTTTCTCCAGCTGGGTTTTTCAACAATGATTTTCTAAGTCAGCTGCTTCTCCATGAAATAGGAAAGGAAAAGTTCGACAAGTTACACCAGGCATTTGTGAAGGAAAATGAGATGGATCCCTCTCATATGGTGGAAACAACTGCGCATTTTAAAGATGTCTTTCAAGTGAAAGATGGTGTCACAGAAACCGAGCTTCTCTCAATAGAAGAGCATGAGGAAGAACATATTGTTGTTGGGAAAGAGATCGACTTTGAATGGATCGGTCAATTATTGGAGCAGCGGATGCTGCCAAAAACATCGATTTTAACGGTTTCCAATAAAAAATTAATTCAGCAAATGGCAGGGCTGTATAATTTAACAAATCAAGAAATAGAGAAAGCATTATTATGGGCGATTGCTGAAGACCACCGCTTTAATCGGCAGGAATTTAAAGAAGCTTGTTTTGACTTCGCCAAATCACCTAATCAAAAGGTCTCATTGAAAGTGGTAGATGACCGTGATAAAATTGCTCAGCAAGCAAGCAGTGATGATAAGAAGTCAAAAGAAGAGCAATTTATTGAAATGCTTGAACATATATCTCCAAAAGAATTGCTGCAGGATTTGACAGATGGTGCTACTGCATCTAACCAGGATTTAAAGGTAATAAGTGAAGTGATGACACAGCAAGGATTGAGCCCTGGTGTGATGAATGTGCTGATTCATTATGTGATGCTTAAAACAGATATGAAATTGTCGAAAAGTTATTTGGAGAAAATAGCAAGTCATTGGGCGCGCAAAAATGTAAAAACAGTCAGACAAGCAATGACACTAGCCAAGTCTGAGAATAAAAAATATCAGCAGTGGACAAATTCGACACCACAAAAACGGACAAGCTATACATCTAATAAAAAAGATATTGTCCCAGATTGGTATAAGAAACAAAAAGATGAGCAAAAGCGTACAAAACAGCAAGAAACAGACGAGGAAAAGGCAAAGAAGGCGAAGGAAGCCGATGCATTGCTTGCAGAATATTTACGCCAACATGCCAATGATGAGTAAGGATGATACAAATGGAACCAATTCAGTCCGCAATGAAAAGATGGATGAAGTCAAACAAGAAAATAGGAGAAACTTATCAAGCAATAAGTGAAGAAGTATTAAATGATCCACAGATTCAGGCAATTTTAAGTGAGCATATTGAACTTGATGAGAATGACATTAACCGTAATTTAATGAAATTGTATGAATACCATAACGCTTCTAAAGATTGCAGAAATTGTCCGAACTTAACAGGTTGTATAAATATTTTAAAAGGATATACACCGCATATCGAATTAGATGGTAAGGATATATCTTTACGTTATGAAAGGTGCTCTAACAAAGTGCAAGAAGATCTAATGAAAGAGAAAGAATCTCTTGTGCAAAGCATGTATATGCCGAAGCAAATTAGACAAGCAGAATTAACGGAATTAAAAACAGATTCCTACGAAAGAAAAAACGTTGTGGCTGAAGTGATCGATTTCGTTCAAAATTATACTCGGGATAATTTTCGAAAGGGTCTTTTTATCCATGGACCGTTTGGTACAGGGAAGTCTTATATTCTAGGGGTTGTCGCAAATGAGCTTAAAAAGCGAAATATTGCTACAGCGATGATTTATATGCCAGAATTTGTTCGTGTAATGAAGTCATCTATTCAAGATGATTCATTACAATCAAAAATGGACCATTTTAAAAATGTTGATGTTCTCATGTTTGATGATATTGGGGCGGAAACAATATCGTCATGGTTTCGGGATGAGGTACTAGGAGCTATTATGCAATACCGGATGACAGAAGAACTGCCAGTATTTTTTACATCGAACTTTAATTTAGATCAATTAGAAAAACATTTAGCTACATCGAACCGTGGCGATGTGGAGACAATTAAGGCAGGGAGAATTGTTGAACGGATCAAGCAATTGAGTAAACCTGTTGAGCTTGAAGAAAGATATCGTAATAACTAAAATGAGACTGGAACCTATCAAAACTTTACAGCTGACGACAAACTATAACAGAATTAAAATTTTGAATGTACCACTAGTAAGCATTGGTTCTAATACGCAGTAGAACAAACAGTGTATGAATAACACTATAGAGAATGCTTGTGAGTGTCGAGTGCCAAGACAGTCGATCCGGAGGAGTATTCCGCGTCCTCTGGGGCTGGCCACAGCTTCCTCTTAAAGAAATTCACTTTACTGCACTTCATATCAGTCATCCACAGCAGGAGGATCTGATTAGCATCAAATTTCCCATCCCCGTCAAAAAAATGATAAGTAGATCCATTAAATTTATCGTTTTTTCTCCACACGGTTTATATAAAACACAGCATTCCTTCCTCTTATTTCCAGAAAAAATTTTACGATTATGTTCTAATTTTATTACTTATGCCCATGCAAACTCCACAGGTAATGCTCGCACAAATTAAATCTGTTTTCAATTTCTCTGGTTATTTTTTCACTTTTTCACCCATATAATATACCAGTTTGATGCTGATGAGGGTGATGAGAATTGTTAGAAGTGAATTTTGAGCAAGTGTATGAAGCGGAATCATTTTACCAATTTATAAAAGAGGGTTGTGCAAATTGGAAGGCATTTCGAAAACGTGGTGATATTCATACGATTCATATCTTACCAGAGGATGAGTTGGAATGGGATACTTGCAAGAAAAAGTTATCGCAACTGTTAAGCAGTGTTTATATAAAACATAGAGAAATCCCAGCGATTCAAACCATTCTAGAAAAAAAGTACCATTTTACAAATCCAGAAGAAAAAGAACGGATTACGAGTCTGGCGATGTCATTAATTGAAAAAGATGAAGATGTATATGAGCACCGTATCCATCAGCATGAATTACACGACATATTACAAGCAATATTCATACTTCATTTAGAAAAAGGGACCATTCGTTTTGATTCGATTGTTCATTTCAGGTTTCATCATTATATAGAACAATTAACAGAATTAGTGGGACTTGCCATTGATGAATTTAAGCGGGAAGAGGATTATCAATCATTTATCCATTCTGTCAGGGAATTTATCACACGAAAGGAACCAGAGGTTGACGTCGTTTATGTGGTAGAGGGAGAACAGTTTCAATTCTTCCGTGAAGATGGTACGCATTACACGGAAAAAGACATGACTGACTTAATGAGCAGGTTTCCGCTATATGTTTTTGGCTTATCAGAAGGGGAGTGGAACATATCCCCGTTAATAATGCTTGCACCAAATCATGTGTATTTGTTCGGAGATGATTCTACAGAGCCTCGGATGACAACAGTAATCAATATTTTTCAGGAAAATTGCACCTTTTTACCAACAGAAGAGTTTCCTTTTTCAATGGAGGTAGAAAAAGGCTCTTGATTTTTACTGCAACTGTCGTTATAATATAGCGCATAGATCAATATTTATTGTTATGAAGAGGACAAGATAGTCTGTATGGGTTTCTAGAAGAGAGGAAAGCCTTGGCTGAAAGCTTTCTGTTACACCACATGCTGTTACCACCTCTGAACTCTGCTTATGAAAACTAACCATGTGATTAGTAAGTGGCGACTCATCATCGTTATCGATTAGAATGAAGCCATACGTTTATTTGTATGGAAAAATGGGTGGAACCACGGGTATAACAACGCTCGTCCCTTTACTGCAGGAGTAGAGGGATGGGCGTTTTTTAGTGTGGAATTTTACTGCAGACCATGTGTATTAAATGATGAAAGAAGAAAAGAAGGAGCGTTAACCAATGAGTGAAATTAAAATAACTTTTCCTGACGGATCAATTAAGTCATTTGATCAAGGAATTACTGGTGAACAAATTGCACAGTCGATCTCACCAGGTCTTAAAAAGCAGGCAGTTGCAATCAAGTTGGATGGGGAATTCTATGACTTACGTACACCACTTGAACACGATGGAGCGATTGAAATTGTTACATTAAAAAATGAAGAGGGCTTGGATATTCTTCGTCACTCAACAGCACACTTAATGGCACAAGCAATTAAACGCCTATATAAAAATGTAAAATTAGGTGTTGGTCCAACAATCGAAAATGGTTTCTATTATGATATTGATATGGAAGAAAGCTTAACACCGGAAGATCTTCCGCGTATTGAAAAAGAAATGAAACGAATTGTTGATGAGAACCTGGAAGTTGTTCGTAAAGAAGTAAGCCGTGATGAAGCGAAAGCGAAATTTGAAGAGATTGGCGATAATCTGAAACTGGAATTATTAGAAGCAATCCCGGAAGATGAAAAAGTAACCATATATGAGCAAGGGGAATTTTTTGATCTTTGCCGTGGAGTCCATGTTCCACAAACAAGTAAAATTAAAATCTTTAAACTGTTAAGTATCTCCGGTGCTTACTGGCGTGGTGACAGCAAAAATAAAATGCTTCAGCGTATTTATGGAACAGCATTTGAAAAACAAAGTCAGCTTGATGAGTACTTGCGTCTCCGCGAGGAAGCGAAAGAGCGTGATCACCGCAAACTTGGAAAAGAATTAGGAATCTTTACTATATCACAAAAAGTAGGTCAAGGTTTGCCGTTATGGTTGCCTAAAGGGGCGACAATCAGACGTACAATTGAGCGTTATATTGTCGATTTAGAAGAACGTTTAGGCTATAACCATGTTTATACACCAGTTCTTGGAAGTGTGGAATTGTATAAAACAAGTGGACACTGGGATCATTATCAAGATGATATCTTCCCGCCGATGGAAATGGACAATGAAGATCTAATCTTACGCCCAATGAACTGTCCGCACCATATGATGGTATATAAAAATGAACTGCACAGCTATCGTGAGTTACCTATTCGTATTGCTGAGTTAGGCACAATGCACCGTCACGAAATGTCAGGAGCACTAGCTGGACTTCAACGTGTTCGTGGGATGACATTGAACGATGCCCATATTTTTGCAAGACCTGATCAATTAAAAGATGAATTTAGCCGTGTTGTTGAACTTGTACAAAACGTGTACAAAGACTTTGGCATTGAAGATTACTATTTCCGTCTGTCTTACCGTGATCCGGAAGATACAGAGAAATATATTGATAATGATGAAATGTGGGAAAAGGCACAGGGCATGCTGAAAGAAACAATGGAGGATCTAAAGCTTGATTATGTCGAAGCAGAAGGTGAAGCGGCATTCTACGGTCCGAAGTTGGATGTCCAGGTAAAAACAGCACTTGGTAAGGACGAGACGCTTTCCACTGTTCAACTTGACTTCTTGCTGCCAGAACGTTTTGACTTGACTTACATCGGGGAAGATGGAAAAGAACATCGTCCAGTCGTTATTCACCGAGGAGTTGTGTCAACAATGGAACGTTTTGTTGCATTCTTATTAGAAGAATATAAAGGGGCATTTCCTGCATGGCTAGCACCAGTCCAGGCACGAATCATTCCTGTTTCCAATGAAGTTCACTTAGACTATGCGAAAAAGATAGAAGAAGAATTACGTTTTGCTGGTGTACGTGTTGAATTGGATGAACGTGATGAGAAAATTGGTTACAAAATCCGTGAAGCCCAAACAGAGAAAATTCCATTTGCGCTTGTTGTTGGTGACAAAGAAGTGGAATCGAATGCTGTCAATGTCCGCCGTTACGGAGAAAAGGATTCGGAAACAATCAATTTTGAAGAGTTCAAGAGTCTGATTAGTGCAGAGATTCAACAAAGAACATTACGTCAAAAATGAATGGAAAGAACTCCCTAAATCAGGGGGTTCTTTTTTATTAAGTTCTGCTTCTCTATGAGGACAGGAAATGGATGCCGCCTTACTAACAGCAGGACAGTATGAGTTTAGTTTTCAGATTGGGAAGTATTATCAGAATAAAAAAGTGCGGTCAGGGGGTTATTCAAGTCTATAAAGGGAGTTAAATTATGAAACTGTTTTCAACTTAATAAAAAATGAAACTGGTTACCTTCGTTCATATTTTTATGATTTTACATTTACAATTGTTATCCATGGGCTGTATTTCCTTGACTTTTAGAAACGGACATTGCATCCTAATGTTAGACAATGCTCGCAAAAGGATGATTAGGATGAAAATAGATGACAAAGATAGAATGATTCTTGACCTGTTAGCGAAAAATGGCCGGATGTCTTATGTAGATATCGGTAAGGAGTTGGGTCTCTCAAGGGTTGCAATTCGCGAACGTGTCAATCAGTTAATCGATAATGGAGTCATTGAAGGGTTTAGTGTGATTATTAACTCGGAAAAGGTAGGGAAACAAGTTTCTGCATTTTTTGAAGTGGATTGTGAACCAGCCTCTTTAGTCCGAGTCGCACAACACTTGGCTGAACTCCCGAGCGTTGCTAGCTGTTACCAGATGACAGGACCAAGTACATTGCACATGCATGTTTTAGTCGAGGATTTTACGAAATTGGAATCTTTTATCAACAAGGAATTGTACAGCTTAGAAGGCATTACAAGAGTAGAGAGCCACATATTGTTGCGCAGGTTCAAAAGTAGAAAAGGGTTAAAGTTATAAGAAGAAGCGTCCAATGAAGAAGGACGCTTTATACTTACGCTAAAAATAAGGCACCATAACCTAATGCTGCTATGATAACAAAAACAGGATGGACTTTGAACTTTACTAAGAGCAGCCAGCTGGCACCAATTAGTATGAGTGTTTGCCATGTTCCTTCACTTTCATATGACTGATAAAAGAATTGAAAGGTTAATAAACCTAAAAGTACGCCAATGGTTGGTCTTATATACATTGTCATTCTTTTAACTTTTGGTGAACTTTTAAACTTATACAATATACTTAACAGAATAATCATTAAGATTAGAGAAGGTGCTACCGTAGCGAATATGCCGACAGCTGCTCCTAGCAGGCCTGCCTGGTCATAACCAATATAACCTGCCATTTTCGTAGCAATCGGGCCGGGTAATGCATTTCCAATTGCCAGTACTTCACCAAACTCTGAGATTGTCAGCCACCCAAAACGATCAACCACTTCATTTTGAACAAGTGGTATACTTGCAGGTCCGCCGCCATACCCCACAATCCCGGGGATGAAAAAGGCAACAAAAATCTCCCAATATATCATGGTCATTTACTCCTCTCTCTTATTCTTTGGTTTAATGGTGAATGCAGCGATGAGTAAGACGAGAATGATGATTGCAGGATGGATATTCAGAAACTGTAAAAGAATGAGGCTAGCCACCGTTAGTATGAGAGAGAATTTCCAGCCCAGGTCTTCCTTGGCTTTCACTAAAAAATCCCACGTTAACATAGCCAGCATAACACCGACTACTGGCACAATGGCATTTGTCATACCTGTTACCCATGGTAAATCACTAAAAGTACTTAATGAAACAAGCAGAACAATCATCGCAATTATGGATGGAACAACCGAAGCTATAACGGCATTTATTGCACCAAGCCATCCTGCCATCCTGTAACCTATGTAGCCTGCCATTTTAGTGGCGATTGGACCTGGAAGGGTATTTCCGATTGCCAGTATGTCAGCGAATTCATCGTCGTCCAACCAGTTGTAATGCTCCACAACCTCTTTCTGGACGAGTGGAATGGAAGAAGGACCTCCGCCATAGCCAAATATACCAACCTTGAAAAAAACCCAGAAGATTTTTAAATGTATCATCAAAATTCACTCATTTCTTAGTTGCGTAAATAAACTTTTGATGTTATCTTATCATAAATATTTACTTATGTTAAGGTAAAATAAACATGTACTTAACAAAAGGAACAAAAGAGCAAGTACTTTGTGTGAAGCTAAGAAGATATTTAAATGGAACGACCAACTATAAACTATAATGGCAATGATAGGTCATTATTATGCAGAGACGCTCTAGGTAGTTGCAGAAAAACATGGAGGTAGTTTCCAAGTACTTAAAAATACTACTTAAATCAATGATGCCAGTACTACATTTTCTAGAAGTTAACCGGGAAGTGATAGGCTTGCGTTAGGCTATTTACACTATTGATTCTCCCTTTATAAACAAAATGATCAGCTCGCAAGTCATATCATTGGTAATAAATGAAATTGAAAAAAAATAGTTACTATATTATCATAAAGGTTGTTTACTAATAGAAGGAAAACGTGTAAATTGTAGATTAGTGGTTATTTATGGAGAGAGGGAAAAAAATGGTGGAAAGAAAAAGAGTAATTGTGAAGAAAAAACGAAAGAAAAGAAGAAAACGCAAGCTGATTTTGTTTGCTATTCTTATATTTTTCCTCAGTGCGGTAGTATTTTCAGCTTTTCAATACTGGGAAGGGAAAAAAGAAGCAGAGGAGCGAATTAACGACCCTGAACGTAATGAAGAAATGGAAGAATATGCGAATGAATTTGAATCTGCTGAACCGGTTGATGGGAAATTAAATATGTTAATTCTCGGGGAAGATTCTGCTGATGAAGGAATTCCCAGAACAGATACCATTATGATCGCCCAGTACGATGCTGACGAACAACGAGCAAAGCTGGTTTCTATTATGCGTGATACGTATGTCAATATACCAGATCATGGATATAATAAAATAAATGCGGCTTATGCGTTTGGTGGCCCAGAATTATTAAGGAAAACGATTGTAGAAAATTTTGATATAGATATACATCATTACGCGATTGTAGATTTTGAAGGGTTTGAACATATTGTGGACACCATTGCCCCTGATGGCATAGAAGTTGATGTGGAGAAAAGAATGGTCTACACAGATACTGCAGATGGACTATACATCGACCTCCATCCAGGTGTGCAAACATTAAATGGAGAAGAACTACTTGGTTACGCCCGTTTTAGACATGATGCGGAAAGTGATTTTGGGCGTGTAAGAAGGCAGCAGCAAGTAATGGGACTAGTAAAAGATGAATTATTGTCATTTTCTAGTGTAATAAAAATTCCTAAAGTTGTCGGTACTTTAATTCCATATGTTAATACGAATATGTCAGAAACAAACATTGGGAAATATGCCCTTTCGTTCCTGACAAATACACCTAAGGAACTTGAAACAATGCGTATTCCTATAGAGGGATCATACTGGGATGAAGACCACAGCCATGCTGGTGCTGTATTAGAAATAGATGAAGCAGAAAACAGACAAGCATTAGAAGATTTTTTAGAAAGAGGAATTCGACCAGGTTCTGATGATTCGGAAGTAGAGAAAGAAGAGTAAACCTGTTAAATTTATCAATTTAGTAAGGCCCCTTATTTATGACGGGCCTTTTTTTTTATATATTTTTGGATACAAATTAAATGCAATCCTTTTTCTTGTAGTTTATGATAGTATCAAGGGAGGCGAGAGAATGAAATATCGTTATCTAGGCAATAGTGGATTAAGAGTTAGTGAAATCGCGTTAGGCAGTTGGCTGACATATGGTAAAGCAGTGGAGGATCAAACAGCAGAAGCATGTATACATAAAGCATACGAACTGGGAATTAATTTTTTTGACACAGCAAACGCTTACGAAGGCGGACAAGCAGAAGAGGTTCTGGGACAAGCGTTAAAATCTTATGACAGAAGCAGTTTGGTTGTTGCTACGAAAGTATTTTTTCCGATGGGTGCAGGGCCGAATCAGCGCGGGCTTTCGAGAAAGCATATTATTGAACAATGTGATGCAAGCCTAAAACGGTTAGGTATGGATTATATTGACCTTTATCAATGTCATCGATTCGATGAGAATGTCCCTGTTGAAGAAACATTGTTAGCATTAGATGACCTTGTAAGACAAGGGAAAATATTATATGCTGGTGTTAGTGAATGGACAGCAGCACAAATAGAAAAGGCGACAGGATTTGCGAAAAATTGGCGGCTTCATCCGCTTATTTCAAACCAGCCAATCTATAATATGATAGAGCGCTATATTGAAGAGGAAGTTATTCCGGTATCAGAACAGAATGGCCTTGGTCAAATTGTTTTCTCACCACTTGCACAAGGTGTATTAACAGGTAAATATAAACCAGGTGGAGAAATCCCTGCTGACAGCAGAGCAGCTAATGAGACCACAAATATGGTGATTAGCAGTTATTTTGATGAACGGGTTTTAACAACTGTCTCGAAAATGAATGATTTTGCCCAAGATCATGGGATGAAATTATCACAATTAGCACTCGCATGGATTTTGCGACAACCAAATGTTAGTTCAGCAATTATTGGTGCTAGTCGACCGAGTCAAATTGAAGAGAATGTTAAAGCGGTTGATATAAAGCTTACAGATCAAATGCTTAGTGAAATGGAACAAATATTAGAACCAATAAAAGATTTTCATCCAGCACGATAGATTATAAGGTTGACAAGATAAAGGGTGCATGTTAAGATATTAAGAGTGAATTAAATATGATCTCAAAGACAAGTAGAAGCACCCGCTTCTCACCTGATTGACACAAGTGCTGTAGTTAACAGGTATTTATCCGATGTTATTTGTAATGAAATCGAGGATGTGTGGGTGCAGTATGTGTACCGACACTTTTTTTATGGAGCAAAACAGATGTCACTGAAGATGATATCTATTATAATGATACGCTTGTCTCATATAATGATCATGTTTCATTACGCTTTTATTAAATTTCGGAGGTGGCTGATTATTAGCAAAGATATGAATGTCAATGAGAGTATTCGAGCACGTGAGGTACGTCTCATTGATTCAAATGGGGATCAATTAGGAGTTAAATCTCGCCAAGAAGCATTGGAAATTGCTCAAACAAGAAACCTTGATCTAGTATTGGTGGCGCCAAATGCAAAACCGCCAGTATGTCGTATCATGGATTACGGTAAATTCCGTTTTGAGCAGCAGAAGAAAGATAAGGAAGCTCGTAAAAAACAAAAAGTAATTAACGTGAAAGAAGTAAGATTGAGTCCTGGGATTGAAGAGCACGATTTCAATACGAAACTTCGAAATGCACGTAAATTCTTGGAAAAAGGAGACAAGGTTAAAGTCTCTATTCGCTTCCGCGGACGTGCGATTACCCATAAAGAATTAGGTCAGAAAGTATTAGAACGTATGGCTGAGGAATGTAAAGATCTTTCCACTGTTGAGCAAAAACCGAAGATGGAAGGTCGTAGCATGTTCTTAATGCTTGCACCTATTACAGAAAAGAAATAATGCCAACTATTTAGTTTTACAAGGAGGAACTATTATGCCAAAGATGAAAACACATAGCGGTACTGCAAAACGATTCAAAAAGACAGGTTCTGGGAAGGTAAAACGTTCCCATGCTTATACAAGTCACTTGTTTGCTAACAAGTCTCAAAAGCAAAAACGTAAATTGCGTAAAGCTGCAATCGTATCTGCAGGAGATTACAAACGTATCAAACAAATGTTACCTAAATAAGTAACAAAAGCGAAAACACAAATACAAACTTAGAATCGTTGATATATATAGGAGGGAATTATTATGCCACGTGTTAAAGGTGGAACAGTTACGCGTAAACGTCGTAAACGTATATTAAAGCTAGCTAAAGGTTATTATGGTGCGAAACACTCGCTATTTAAAACAGCAAAACAACAAGTAATGAAATCAGGTCAATATGCTTATCGTGACCGCCGTCAGAAAAAACGTGATTTCCGTAAATTATGGATCGCGCGTATCAATGCGGCAGCACGTTTAAACGATCTTTCATACAGCCGTTTCATGCATGGTTTAAAATTAGCTGGTATCGAAGTTAACCGTAAAATGCTAGCTGATTTAGCTATAAATGATGACAAAGCATTTGCAAGCCTAGCTGAACAAGCTAAAGCAGCATTAAAATAAATGATCGAATTAGACAGTTAAAAGGATTGTTTCATCACAATTGATGGGACAATCTTTTTCTTTTGGATAAGTAACCGATAAAATATTATTAATGAAGGAAACGTAAATACTAGTTGACCGTAACAACTGAAAAATTGCGACAGGAGATTTATTATGCTGTTAATCTATCTAATTATCATTAATTTAATTGGATTTATTGTAATGGGGGTGGACAAGAGAAGGGCGAGGAAACAAAAGTGGCGTATACCCGAAAGCCGTATCTGGTTCATTGCGATCATCGGTGGGGCACCTGGAGCAATGATAGCTATGAATTATTTTCGACATAAAACGAAGCATACAAGCTTTCGTGTGTTTTTACCACTGCTGGTGTTTGTACATATTGGTCTTTTTGTTTGGTATGAGTTCTTTCTGTCATAGCAGCACGTCTCATGTCATAGGCTAAGGACAGAAGGAGTTGATCCAATATGCATCTAGAATGGCTGACAGAAATGAAAGTAATCGAGGGATACTTTTTCGTTGCACCTTTTGCTTTTATTTTAATCCATATATTGCGACCGCTTTTTTTCTTACCTGTACTACTGTTATGTATAACCGGGGGCATTTTATTCGGTGTATTGGCAGGGACCATTTATTCTTTAATCGGCCTTATGCTGTCAAGTGTCCTCTTTTATTTAATTATGCGTTCCATGCCTAAACTTTATCAGAAGTGTGAATACCTTGAACAGAAGTGGCTTGGTAAGAAGACAGCTAATTTAACTATATGGCAAATCAGCCTGTTAAGGTTATTACCATTCATGCATTTTCATCTCTTATCATTTTACATTTATGAGAGATCAGATAACTTTGCAGCCTATTTGCGCACAACTCTTGTCACTGTCACACCATTAACAGTAATCTACACGATATTTGGGCAAACAATGCAAAGCCTATCTCTATTATATATGATCCCATTTTGCGCGGTAATTCTCATCTTTACATACATTTTCCGTCGCCGTCAAATGATTATCAAATGGCACACATTTTTCCCGCCTACTTCCCATTAGTTAAAGATGCAGGCGATCTATTGGGTGTTTCCAATCAATTTCTGCATGGGGATAGCGGATAAGAATTTCCTCTTCCAGAAAATAGAGATCTTTTCGCTCAAATCCCTTTAGTTTTTCCGGTTGATGGGTATGCATGGTGATATGTGTTACCTCAAAAGAGTTTTCCGTTGTTCCTAAGTACTTTTCCCCCTCAAATAAATAACCATGATAAGTAATAAAGAAATTTTTCTTAATATTATCATTGTTATCAAGGAAGTAAAATTCTTTCTTCTCCTGTGCCACTTCTAACTTTCGTTTCGAGTTCATTAAATATTTAAAGGCTGTATAAATCAATACAATGATTGCAATAAGGACAAGCAATCGAAATAATAAGACAATCATCTCTAGTCAACTCCTTTAAAGTGCATCGGCGTGTCTTTATATGATTTTTATACGAATGAGTAAGGGCAAAGGTTTCAAAAAAACTAAAAAAACATGCTATAATATTAACAGATCGACAGAAAAGAGGTGCAAAATGAACTGGCAAACATTATTTCACATGCAACGCGACTTAGATCATTATATCCTACAACAGCATGATTTGAAAAATGAAGAGGTTTTTGAGAAAAAGGTATTGGCACTTCTTGTCGAAGTTGGGGAACTTGCCAATGAAACAAGATGTTTCAAGTATTGGAGCTTGAAGCCTGCCAGCCCAAAGCAGGTGATTGCCGAAGAATATGTTGACGGAATCCATTTTATTTTATCAATTGGGCTTGTACTGGGGATAGAAGATTATAAAGAAAATGTCCCGGAAATAAAAGCTGATATAACAGAGATGTTCCTTCACATATATGAAGCGATCACCATTCTGAAAAAAGAGCGTACAAAAGCTGCGTTTAACAAGTTATTTTATACATATTTGCAATTAGGTGATAATCTAGGCTTTACGGCAGAAGATATAAAAACTGCCTATATTGAGAAGAATAAGATTAACTTTGAAAGACAAGACTCAGGATATTAAATCTAGGAGGTTTTTAAATGGATGAAATGTTAACAATGCTAAAGGAATTAACCGATGCAAAAGGAATCCCTGGTGATGAAAAAGAGCCGCGTGAAGTAATGGAAAAATGGATTACTCCATATGCTGACCGTGTATATACAGACAATTTAGGCAGTTTGATCGCAGAGAAAGTTGGCGAGGAGAACGGTCCGAAGATTATGGTTGCAGGTCACTTAGATGAAGTCGGATTTATGGTAACAAGAATTGATGAGAAAGGATTTGTATACTTCCAGACTGTTGGCGGCTGGTGGAGTCAGGTAATGCTCGCACAACGTGTAACAGTTATGACTAGAAAAGGTGACGTAACAGGAATTATTGGTTCCAAGCCACCACACATTTTATCAGCAGAAGCGCGTAAAAAACCTGTTGATATTAAAGATATGTTTATTGATATTGGTGCAACGAGCAAAGAAGAAGCGGAACAATTTGGCGTCCTGCCAGGGGATTCCATCGTGCCTTATTTTGAGTTTACACAAATGAACAATGAAAAGTTACTGCTCGCTAAAGCCTGGGATAATCGAATTGGCTGTGCCATTGCGATTGAAGTGTTGAAACGTTTAAAAGGGGAAAAACATCCAAATATCGTTTACGGTGTAGCAACAGCACAAGAAGAGGTAGGTCTTCGTGGGGCAAAAACAGCAACAAATACAGTTCAACCAGATATCGGCTTTGCTGTGGATGTAGGGATCGCTGGTGATACACCTGGAATTTCAGCAAAAGAAGCTGACAGCAAAATCGGTGAAGGGCCGCAGATTATTTTGTATGATGCATCAATGGT
Organism: Gracilibacillus xinjiangensis; assembly: GCF_042651765.1. NCBI lineage: Bacteria > Bacillati > Bacillota > Bacilli > Caryophanales > Bacillaceae > Gracilibacillus > Gracilibacillus xinjiangensis. Next base: position 109,008 of record NZ_JBHSDT010000008.1, read on the forward strand.
TTCACATAAAGGATTGCGTGACTTTGTTGTAAAAACAGCAGATACACACAATATCCCGTATCAGTATGCAACAATGGCTGGTGGTGGAACAGATTCTGGTTCGATCCATGTGACAGCTAATGGTGTCCCGGCCTTATCCATTACTGTTGCGACAAGGTATATTCATACACATGCAGCAATCTTACACCGTGACGATTTTGAAAATGCGGTACGTTTACTTGTTGAAGTAATTAAAGATTTAGATAACGATACGGTAACAAATATCACGTTTGATTAATGGAAAGATAAAGCTCGTAATGGCATCAGCTGTTACAAGCTTTTTTATTTAATAAATCAATCCATTTACATGCATAGTTTTTCCTAGTTAAAACATTAAAAAATAGTCAATTTGTAACTTGTTATTACATCTTTTCTCATGTAAAGTTATATTAACTTATACGTATATTATACGCTTAAAGTGTGAAAGAAATTAATGAAGTTATTTGGTTGTGCTGCTAAATGTGTTGTACGCTAAATAATTATGGTTGGTTCTTTTCTTTTTGCATAATGAAAGCGTTTAATTATAGGCGTATAAGAATATAAATCAGGAGGAATTTGATGAAAAAGTTATTACTTATGTTTCTTACTATTATTATGTTATTTGCCGGAAGCGGAAATGTAAGCGCAGCACAAGAGAGTCCGCAATTTTCGAATGTTTCTGTACATGATCCATCAGTTATTCGGGTCGATGAGAGTTATTATATATTCGGCTCACATTTAGCTGCAGCAAAGACAGAGGATTTGGTAAATTGGGAGCAGATTGAGGGGGATGGAGTAACAGCTGAAAATTCGTTATTCGATGATGTTACAGTGGAACTGGAAGAAGCTTTAACATGGGCAAAAACAGAGACTTTGTGGGCACCAGATGTCATTCAATTAAAAGCAGATGGAAAATATTATATGTATTATAACGCTTGTGAAGGAAGTTCCCCTCGTTCTGCGATGGGGATAGCAGTGAGTGATCATCCAGAAGGTCCATATCAGGATTTAGGGTTAATCTTACGTTCCGGCATGACACCGGAAGAATCGGCAGTAGTTGATGGAACTCCTTATGATGAAACACATTATCCTGAAATATATGATGCAACCATTCATCCGAATGTGGTTGATCCTACTGTATTTTATGATAAGGATGGAAAGTTATGGATGGGTTATGGTTCCTATTCGGGCGGGATTTTTATTTTGGAGTTGAATCCTGAAACGGGATTCCCGATTGAAGGACAAGGTTATGGTACCAAATTGTTAGGCGGAAACCATAGCAGAATAGAAGCACCATATATCACTTATAATGAGGAAACTGATTATTATTATTTATACTTATCCTATGGCGGCCTGGATGCTGTTGGGGGATATAACGTTCGTGTGGCACGTTCTGAAAATCCGGATGGTCCATATGTTGATATGCAAGGCAATCAAATGATTCATACAAAAGGGGAAGATGGGACATTTTTTGATGATGAGTCAATTGCACCAACAGGAACAAAATTAGTTGGAAATCATATTTTTGATACCGTTTTCGGAGAACAGGGAGAGACAACAGGATATGTGTCTCCAGGACATAATTCGGTATATTATGATAAAGAATCGGGCGAGCAGTATCTTATTTTTCACACGCGTTTTCCAAACCGCGGCGAGCAACACGAAGTACGTGTTCACTCCATTTATATGAATGAAGATGGCTGGCCGGTTGTTGCACCATACCGGTATACATTCGAAGAAAATAGAGAGTTTACGGAAACGGATGTAGCAGGGAGTTATAAGTTTGTCGCATTCCGTTCTGAAATAACCGCAGATATTGATCGATCTGTCCAAATTAAGTTACAGGAGGATGGAACGGTCACTGGTAATGTAACTGGAACATGGCAATTAACCGAAGATAAATTTATAACATTACAAATTGATGATACGGTATATAAAGGTGTTACATTAAACCAATGGAATCCAACGACCCAATCCGTCACACCAACTTTTACAGCAGTTGGGGATAATGGTTTATCTGTATGGGGAAGTCAGTATGAAGAGATCAACTATTCGGACAAGGAAATTGTCAGTATAGTTACAGACAATCTATCATTAGGGGATACTTCCAATATAATGAATAATTTATCATTGCCAACAAAAGGTGAAGCAGGAACAACCATTGTGTGGGAGTCGTCTGATCAGGATGTTGTGACGAATGATGGTATTGTCAATCGTCCCAAATATGGAGAAGATCCAAAAGTGATAAATTTGTCAGCAACCGTAACAAAAGGAACCGCATCGAATACAAAAACATTTGAGCTTACCGTCCTTCCTGAAACATTCCGGGGTTTAACAGCACATTATCAATTTGAACAAGATTTAACTGATTCAACAAACCGTGCAGCTGCAGGTGAAATCACAGGCAGTGTACTTGATGCAGATGGTGGTACAATTACCTATGTACAAGGTAAAAATGGTTATGCGGCTAAGTTTGATGGTCAGTCAGGGATTCGTTTAGCAGATGGTTTAATTACAAGTAACCGTTATACTGTTTCATTTTGGTTAAAACCAGAAACATTGACAGATTTTACGACAACTTTTTTCGGTGCGAAAAGCAGGGAAAACTGGATAAGTTTTGTTCCGAATGGATTGGATAGTAATGACAATGCTCTATTATGGTCTAGTACTAACTGGTTTGAAGGCACTGCAATTACAACGTTAGCCTTAAATGAATGGAGTCATGTTGCGTTTTCTGTGGACCAAGGAGATTTAGCGATTTATATTAATGGGGAGTTAAGCAACCGTATTACAGACTTTCCTGATGTATTTACTACATTGGATGGTGTATTTAGTTTAGGTGTGAATTACTGGGATACACCATATAAAGGTTTGATTGATGAAGTTGCTGTTTATAATAATATGACTTTGTCTGAAACACAGATACAAACATACTATAAGACTATGCAACTGCCTGCAGATCCGTCTGCATTGTTAGCTGTATTAGAGGAAGCGAAAGAGAAAGCGGCAGACAAGCAATATGCATATGGTTTACGAAAGAAACTAGATCGTGCTGTCCGGGAGATTGAACCGGTTATTGATGAAATGTCGCAATCAGAATTGGATAAAGCAATGGAAGAACTAGAAGAAGCATTAGATAAGTTAAAGCGATTAGGAAAATATAAATAAATGACAAAAGCGACAGATACTGGTCTGTCGCTTTTATGCTAAATAACTGCCTAGTACTTTCTGGACATAACTTTGTGTTTCTTGGAATGGTGGAATTCCATTATATTTGTCCACATTACCCGGTCCAGCGTTATATGCTGCTAAGGCTAATGATTTATTGCCATTATATTTTTTTAACATTTGGGCTAAATATTTCGTTCCACCTTCAATATTTTCCCTTGCATCAAACGAATTGAGTACACCAAGGCTGGCTGCAGTTGCTGGCATTAATTGCATAAGCCCCTGAGCTCCTGCATGACTGACTGCTTGCTGATTGTAGCCGGATTCGTTTTGAATGACTGCATCAATTAACTTCGGATCAACTTGATACTTTTCAGCAGCTTCTTCGATAATTGCTTTGATCTTAGTATTTGCAATGGTAGGTCCCGGCTGATTATATGCAGCAGGATTTGGTAATGCCGCTGGTCGTGTATCATTTGTCACCGGTGATATCGGTGATTGTAAAAAGTACGAAGCAGGGATCGCCTGATTCGATGAATAACTGCCTGATTGGCCCATGCCCATCATTAGTTCTTGAAAGATTGTTTCAAATCCTGTTGATGCGCCAGTTGTTTGGGTATTACTTAAGCTGGACATTGCTTGCATTTGCATTGCATGTCGAATGTATTGAATGTTCAATGTGAAGAACCTCCTATTTCCGTTCACTAAAAGATAGGAAATGTTGTCTATAAATCGCCAAGCTGATAGATTAAATATACAATGTTCTTCTAAAACATGCAATGCTTTTATGACTTATTGTACAGCTTTTTCTAATGCATCTAGTACTTCTTGCTTATCTTCTTCTGCTGCATTTTGCCAGTAAATTTCGAACAATACTCCTAAGCCTGGAAGCATTTTCTCTTCTCCGCTTTGAATGGCATCAACAATTGTTGCTTCTAAATCATTTGCAGTGTTTCCATGAATGTTTGACATAATTGCTTTTCTTAAATTTAAATCCATCATTTTCACCTCATATTGACATGTTTTTTTCATTATAGTTTGACCACAGGAAGCAAAAATATGTATGATAAAACTAATTAATCAGCGAGGATGAAGAAAAATGATTACATCAGTGAAAAATGAAAAAGTTAAAGAATGGCGTAAATTAAAGCAGAAAAAGGAACGGGACGCCAGTGGGAGATTTCTAATTGAAGGCTTTCATTTGATTGAAGAAGCCCATAATAGTGATTGGGTAATTGTTGAAGTTATTTATGAAGAAGGAAATGTGGATATCGGAGAACTTTCACAATATGAGCATTTTGCCGTTTCGGACAATGTGATGAGTACAATAACAGATACGAAATCCCCACAAGGAATTGCTGCTATTGTAGAAAAGAAGAAGTTTTCTGATCAAACTGTAACAAAAGCATTGTTAATCGATCGGGTACAAGATCCTGGTAATGTAGGTACAATGATTCGGACAGCAGATGCAGCTGGGTTTGATACAGTGATACTTGGCAAAGGTACGGTCGACTTATATAATGAGAAAGTTGTCCGGGCAACCCAAGGATCAATATTTCATTTAAACATAATCGAAGCAGATTTAGCTGATGAAATCAAACATCTTCAGTCGGCTGGTGTAAAGGTTTGGTCAACTGGATTGGAGAAAGCAAGCGTCTATCATGATCTGGAAGTTCCGGAAAAAGTAGCGATAATTGTGGGTAATGAAGGTTCGGGTGTTTTACCTGAACTTATGGAAAAGGCAGACCAAAATGTAATCATTCCGATCCATGGCCAGGCAGAATCATTAAATGTCAGCATTGCTGCCGCAATTTTAATGTATTATGTTGTGGGAAAATGAGCAAAATTTATTTATTAGGACTTGCATCATCTCAGACGTTTCATTATACTATATGAAGTAAAACTTGATAAAAAGCTGAGAAAGAGCTAGTAAATAGGCAACTATTGTTTATAAGGGAAGAAACACCACCTGACTGAAAGTGTTTCTAACAATCGCCTGTTGAATTTCACTCTGGAGCTGGCACTTGGACCTCTGTTTCTTAAGAGTAAAGGTGTTCCGGACTTTTCCGTTATCAAAAACCAAGTGGGTATAGCATGTGCTATATCAACAAGGGTGGTACCGCGATACATACAGTCTCGTCCCTTTTTAGGGGATGGGGCTTTTTTTATACAATCTTATAGTAGTTCCATTTCAAGTTTTTCAATTTTTTAAAGGAGGGTAATAACTGATGAAAGAACAATTACAGGCATTGGAACAGGAAGCATTAGTGAAAGTAGAAGCTGCTTCCACACTGCAAGAACTGCAAGATGTAAGAGTTGCATATTTAGGGAAGAAAGGTCCCATCACAGAGGTTTTACGAGGGATGGGGAAATTATCGGCAGAAGAACGTCCGGTAATTGGCGAACTTGCTAATAAGGTGAGAGGAAATATTGCCGAAGCCATTGATGAGAAAAAAGCTGGGATTGAAGCAGCACAATTAGAAAAACAATTGGCAGAAGAACAAATCGATGTAACATTACCAGGTCGTCCTGTTGCGGTTGGTGGTCCACACCTTTTAACAAGTATTGTGGAAGAAATCGAGGATTTATTTATTGGCTTAGGCTTCGAGGTGCGTGAAGGTCCTGAAGTAGAGACAGATTATTATAACTTTGAAGCATTAAATTTACCAAAAGGACACCCTGCACGTGATATGCAGGATTCTTTCTACATCACGGAAGAACTGTTATTGCGAACACATACGTCACCAATACAGGCGCGTACAATGAGTGCATCGGAAGATAAACGTCCAGTGAAAATGATTAGTCCAGGGAAAGTATATCGCCGTGATACAGATGATGCGACACACTCCCATCAATTTACACAAATTGAAGGACTTTATGTTGATAAAAATGTGCGCATGAGTGATTTAAAAGGTGTGCTGGACCGCTTTGCAAAGCATATGTTTGGTGAAGATCGTGAAATCCGCTTACGTCCAAGCTTCTTCCCATTTACTGAGCCATCTGTTGAAATGGATATCTCATGTAAAGTGTGTAATGGCAAGGGCTGCAGTGTTTGTAAACGAACTGGCTGGATTGAAATTCTTGGTGCAGGAATGATTCACCCGCGCGTTTTAGAGATGGCTGGGTATGATCCGAAAGAGTATAGTGGTTTTGCTTTCGGGATGGGTCCTGAGCGAATTGCCATGTTGAAATACGGGGTTGATGATATTCGCCACTTCTATACAAATGATATACGATTCTTAAAGCAATACCATCAAGCATAAGGAGGAGTTGAAAAGGATGTTTGTTTCATTAAATTGGTTAAAAAATTATGTCGATATCGATCAATTATCACCAGAAGACCTTGCGGAACGAATTACGAAATCCGGGATTGAGGTTGAAGGGATTGAACGGTTTGCACAAACCAGCACAAACGTTGTTGTCGGTTATGTGGAAAGTTGTGAAAAACACCCGAATGCAGATAAATTAAATGTATGTCAGGTGAGTGTTGGGGAAGAAACACTGCAAATTATTTGCGGGGCACCTAACATTGCCCAAGGGCAAAAAGTAGCAGTAGCAAAACCTGGTGCTGTTTTACCAGGGGATTTTAAAATTAAACGTGCAAAATTACGTGGCATTGAATCAAATGGAATGATTTGCTCACTGCAAGAGCTGGGTGTTGAAGAGAAATATGTTCCGAAAGAATATGCGAGCGGGATCTTTGTCTTCCCTGAGAATACAGAAGTTGGTGCAGATGTAACTGAGTTGTTGAACTTAGATGACATTATCATCGAGCTTGGTTTAACACCAAATCGCTCTGATGCATTAAGTATGCTAGGTGTTGCATATGAAGTTGCGGCAATCCTTGATGTGCCGATCCGTTTACCGCAAACCTCACTAAGAGCAGCAGATGAAGTGGCTGAGGATCATGTGTCGGTAAAAGTAGAAGCAACGGATGTGAACCCATATTATGGAGCATTTGTTGTGAAAGATGTCAAAGTAGGCCCATCCCCGCTATGGATGCGTAATTATTTAATGGCAGCAGGGATCCGCCCAATCAATAATGTTGTCGATATTACGAACTATGTTTTATTAGAATATGGTCAGCCGCTGCATGCATTTGATTATGATAAGTTCGGTTCAGATGAAGTGGTTGTTCGTATGGCGAAGGATGGCGAGAAAATGGTTACATTGGATGATGTGGAACGAACATTATCTGCTGAGCATTTAGTCATCACAAATGGCAAGGAACCTGTAGCACTTGCTGGTGTCATGGGTGGAGCTGATTCAGAGGTTTCTGATACAACCACAAACGTATTGTTAGAAGCAGCATACTTTAACGGGCAAACCGTAAGGAAAGCTTCAAAAGCTTTCGATCTTCGCAGTGAAGCATCAAACCGTTATGAAAAAGGGGTGGACCCGAATCGTGTTCGTGAAGCCGGTGTTCGAGCTTGTCAATTATTGAGTGAGTATGCTGGGGCAACTGTTTTATCAGGTGCAGTCGAGTTTGACCAGTTGGATTATTCAGAGAAAAAAGTTACGATCTGGACATCTACCATTAATGACCGTTTAGGAACATCTATTTCTAATGATGAGATTGCTGATATTTTACGTAAATTGCATTTTACTTATGAACAAGATGGAGAAACATTTGTCGTATCCGCACCAACTCGCCGTCAGGATATTGTCATTTTTGAAGACATGGTCGAAGAAGTTGCACGTATCTTTGGTTACGATAATTTGCCATTCACATTACCACAAGGCGGTTCCCAGGCAGGCGGTTTAACCAAAAATCAAGCATTGAAGCGCCATGTGAAACGTTTCTTGGAAGGTGCGGGGTTATCAGAAACTGTTACTTACTCATTAACAAGTAAAGATCGTGCCGAACAATTTGTCAGTCCTGAAGTAAAAGAACAAATGGTATCGACCGTCTCCCTGGCTATGCCGATGAGTGAAGAGCACAGTACGTTACGTGTCAGTATATTACCGGAAATGCTGAACTCTGTTGCATACAATTTAGCACGAAAACAGGCAGATGTTGCTTATTATGAACTTGGCAGTATCTTTATCTCTGAGGAAGAAAATGTAACGAAACAACCGGAAGAAAAATTGCGCCTTACTGGTGTAATAACAGGTCAGTGGCTGACACACCCGTGGCAGCAAGAGAAAAAACCTGCAGATTTCTTTGTTATAAAAGGTGTGTTAGAGGCATTGTTCGCTTCATTAAAAATCGATGTGACATATAAGCAGGCAAAAATCGATGGCATGCATCCGGGGCGTACGGCGCAACTTTTTGTTGGTGATCGTGCCATCGGGTTTGTTGGTCAAGTTCATCCAGCAATGCAAAAAGCTTATGATTTAAAAGAGACGTATGTATTTGACGTTGATTTTGAATATCTATTAGCCATTCACGATAATGAACCAGACTATGCTGTTATCCCGCGTTTCCCTAGTGTTACACGTGATATTGCACTAGTTGTTGATGAAACAGTACCAGCAGGTGCAGTCCAGGCAGTAATTGCTGAAGCGGGCGGAGAACTTGTAAAAGACATTCAAGTTTTCGATGTGTATCAAGGTGAGCACTTAGAAGCAGGTAAAAAATCAATTGCCTATAGCTTATTCTATCAAGATCCGGAACGAACATTGACAGATGAGGAAGTAGAAGCATCTTATCAGGCGATTTTAGAAGAAACAGCGAAGCAATTTGATGCGCAACTAAGAGGTTAAATGAGAGGAACTGTATCCGAGAGGGTGCAGTTCTTTTTTATGAAACACGATACGGAAAAGCACCACAGCTAATTACAAAAAAAGAGCCCGCATTCGGAGCTCTACTTATTTAGGTATTTCATCGCTTTTTCTGTATTCGCAAAATGGATTTTCGCAGCATCTTTTAATACATCGCGACCGCGTTTCTTTATTAGATAGGCAGCTGTTTCATCGACTTTGGCTGAAGCCCCTTTTGGAATGGTTACACCAAATCGCTGAGATAAAAGATCCATTTCTTTTACAAATTTAGCCCGAGCAAGAATGGATGCTGCCGCAACAGATGTGGAATGGCTTTCTGCTTTCGTCATAAAAAAGGTGTCAGGTCTTAATTCGCCACCTTCTGTCCCGATATATTTCATATAAACAGATGGCTGGCAAAATTGGTCAATCAAAACAGGCTGTTCTTCATCTATTTTGACCATAAGCTTCTCAATGGCATAGTGATGTAACATTGCCTTCATCTTGCCTTGATTCCAGCCTTTTTCCTGCAGTCGATTATATTTCGCATTATCCATTGTTAATAAGGTGTACGGAATTTCCGCACGTACTATCTCTTTCGCTAAGGAACGAATCCGGTCATCTGTTAATGCTTTAGAGTCTGTTATACCAAGCTTTTTCAAATAATCGATTTGGTCTTCTGAAACGAATACAGCACTAACGGTAATTGGACCAAAGTAATCACCAGTCCCTGCTTCATCTGTTCCAATATGTGCACTTGTGAAGATATCATTTGATGGTGCATAATCGTGATCGTTCACCGATTTTGAGGCTTTTTTCTTACTGCTGCTCGCAACAGTCCCGCCTTTTTGCAGCCATTTATTTGCTTCGGTTTGAGAATCCGTCCCTTGGAACATCACTTTACCTGATGCATATGCTGTAATAGAGGTACCATTCACTTTTGCTAAAAACAATGCGTTCTGAGGCATACTTACAATTGCATCAAGATAATACTCTTTCACTGCAGATAATTCTTCCCGTTTCATTTGTATAACTACATTTGACAAATAAATCGCTCCTTCATTGTATCTACCAACTAGTATAACAGAGTTTATCTTATCAGAATAGTTTTCTATTTGGCTCGTTCATGTTAATATAAAATTTAAGGTTTTACTAGGTTATACCACGTATTAATAGTATAATCAGATAAGTGAAAAGAATTTGTAGGGGGTATGAAGGTGACCCAACCGAAAAAATCACGGACTACTGTTAAAATATATGGAAGATCCTATAAAGTTGTAGGGGAAGAAAAAGAAGATCATGTTAAATTAATTGCAAACTTAGTAGATGAAAAGATGCAGGAAATACATGAGGTTAATAAATCCCTTGATACAACTAGTTTAGCCGTTTTAACAGCAATTAATACAATGAATGATTACATAAAATTAAAAGAGGATTTTGAAGTATTGCAAAATCTTCTGGAGGAGAAAGAGGAATAATATTGTCATGGTTACTTTAGCTATTTTGTTTTTTCTTGTAATTGGTTTTTTTGTTGGATTAAAAAGAGGATTAATCCTGCAAGTTTTACACCTAGCAAGCTTTATTATCGCATTTGTCATTGCAGCATTATACTATAAAGATATCGCCCCTAAATTAGAAATGTGGATCCCATATCCCCAACTTTCCGAAGATACACCGTGGGCTGTCTTTCTAGGTAATTTACCGCTTGAGACAGCATATTATAATGCAATTGCATTCGGTATCTTATTTTTTGTTACAAAAATTGTTTTACAAATCATTGCTACAATGTTAGATTTTGTTGCAAACTTGCCTCTCCTAGGTTTGGTAAATAGCTGGCTTGGTGCCATTCTGGGTTTTATAGAAGTCTATCTAATTATCTTCGTCCTATTGTATATCGCTGCACTTGCACCAGTGCCACAAGTCCAGGAATGGTTGGAAGCATCATCATTAGCCAGATTCATTATTGAACAAACACCAGTTTTATCAGAAAAAATCCGTGATATATGGTTTGCGAATGACCCAGCAAATTAAGACAGATAATAATGAAGACATACCCTTGCCACGATGATTTCGCAAGGGTATTTGCGCGAAAGGAGTTTTGTGATGACTGTAAATAAGAAAGATGTCATTAAATTACTAGAGAAAATTGCTACATATTTAGAATTAAAGGGAGAAAATCCTTTTAAAATATCTGCCTACAGAAAGGCAGCACAAGCATTGGAAAGAGATGAACGGTCTTTATCTGCGATCACAGACTTCACCAAAATACAAGGTGTGGGAAAAGGAACAGCAGCCGTCATAACCGATTATATGGAAAATGGTAAATCAGAAACACTTACCGAGTTGGAGAAAGAAGTACCAGCAGGCCTCATCCCGCTTTTACATGTCCAGGGATTAGGCGGGAAAAAGTTAGCGAAACTGTATAAGGAATTAAATATTACCGATGCTCAAACATTGCGCAAAGCCTGTGAAAATGGCCAGCTCCAAGATTTAAAAGGGTTTGGCAAAAAAACAGAAGAAAAAATTCTTGATGCTTTAAATAAAGTGAATGAACGGCCAGAACGGCTTCCTGTAGCATTTGTTCTGCCGATTGTTGATAAAGTCGAAGCATATTTAGAAACGATCGATGAAATCATCCGCTTCTCTATTGCAGGAAGTATGCGCAGATTCCGTGAAACGGTTAAGGATTTAGATTTTATTGTGTCAACAAACAAGCCTGAAGCTGTCCAAAAGAAACTGCTGGAAATGGACGGAATTGTGGAGACTATTGCAGCAGGTGATACAAAAGTTTCGGTTACAGTAAATCACTACTATGATGTGAGCATCGATTTCCGTATCGTGACAGATGAAGAGTTCCCAACAACGTTACACCACTTTACTGGATCGAAGGATCATAATGTGCTGATGCGTCAACTAGCGAAAGCACAAGGGAAGAAGATTAGTGAATATGGTGTAGAAGATGTGGAAACAGGTGAAGTGGAAACATTTGCTTCCGAGGAACAGTTTTTCCAAAGTTTTGGACTTGCTTATATCCCGCCGGAATTACGTCAAGGAAAAGATGAACTGAAGCTCGCCGAAGGAGAGATTCAAGTTTTACAAGATCATGATATGAAAGGCGATCTTCATATGCACACAACATGGAGTGATGGCGCCCAATCTGTGGAAGAGATGGTGGAACGCGCGATCGAAAAAGGGTATGACTATATTGCGATTACCGATCACTCCAAATATTTACGTGTTGCGAATGGATTAAATGAAGAAAGACTGCGCAAACAAGCAATAGAAATCGAACAAGCAAGAAAGAAATACCCTGATTTTCATATTTTCCGCGGTGTTGAAATGGATATTTTACCAGATGGATCGCTCGATTTTAATGATGATTTCCTGCAAGAGCTCGATTTTGTCATTGGCTCGATACACTCCAGTTTCAGCCAAAGCGAGAAACTGATCCATCAACGTTTGTTAACAGCGTTAGAGAATCCATATGTGAACATGATCGCACACCCTACAGGAAGACTTTTAGGAAAAAGGGATGGTTATCGCGTTGATGTCAAATGGCTGATTGATCAAGCAAAACGAACGAATACGATTCTCGAATTAAATGCGAACCCCAATCGATTAGACCTTGCCGCAGAATGGGTGGCACTTGCCCAGGAAAAAGACGTGAAGATAGCGATTAATACAGATGCCCATAGTTATGACATGTTGGAACATATGCCGATTGGCTGTGGGACAGCGCGTCGGGGCGGATTGACTACAGATACGGTTGTGAACAGTTGGCCGAAAGACAAACTGATTGAATTTTTAATGAAACAGAAGAAATAGGAGGAGTGCGACAATGAATGCGCGAATTTTTAACGTATTAGAGTTTAGCAAAATAAAAGAGCAATTAATCGCACAGGCAGCATCATCACTTGGTGTAGAAAAAGCACGATCACTTGCTCCTTCTACTGATTTAGAGGAAGTTATCCGGTGGCAAGATGAAACAGATGAAGCGTATCATGTTATACGATTAAAAGGAAATGTGCCACTTGGCGGTATCACAAATATTAAACCACATGTGAAGCGGGCTGCGATTGGCGGTGTATTAAGCACACACGAATGTTTGGAAATTGCGAGTACCATATATGGCGGAAAGCAATTGAAACTATTTATCGATAAACTGGACGATTTAGAGCTGCCTATTATTCGCGACATTACGGAAGAAATTGTGCCATTAAATGAATTGGAGCGGGAGATTAAAAACTGTATCGATGATAATGGTCATATGATGGATGGTGCGTCAGATAAATTGCGCAGCTTACGTACAAAAATTCGTACAAATGAAAACAAAGTTCGTGACAGATTGGAAAATGTGACAAGAACAAAAGCGAAGATGTTATCAGATGCGATTATAACGATTCGAAATAACCGTTATGTATTACCAGTGAAGCAAGAGTATCGCTCGGCAATCGGCGGGATTGTGCATGATCAATCGGCCTCTGGACAGACATTATTTATGGAGCCGCAATCTGTTGTAGAGTTAAATAATGCGTTATCGGCAGCAAAAGTTGAAGAGATGCGTGAAATTGAACGGATATTAAAAGAGTTGTCTGTCAGAGTGGCAGAGGATGAGGAATTATTACTGCAGAATGCAGAAGCATTAGCAACACTTGATTTTATTTTTGCCCGTGCAAAATTAAGCCATGCTATGAAGGCTAGTCGTCCAAAAATGAATGATCGCGGTGTAATTAAAATGAAACAAGCGCGTCATCCGCTTATTGATACAGACGATGTTGTCGCAAATGATGTCGAGCTAGGCGAGGAATTTACGGCTATTGTGATCACAGGACCCAATACTGGCGGGAAGACAGTGACATTAAAAATGGTTGGACTTTGTACACTGATGGCACAGTCCGGCTTGCAAGTTCCAGCACTTGATGGCTGTGAACTGGCCGTATTCTCCAACGTATACGCAGATATCGGTGATGAGCAGTCAATTGAGCAAAGCTTAAGTACGTTTTCTTCCCATATGACAAACATTGTTGACATACTAAAAAGTTTCGATCATCAATCGTTATTACTATTCGATGAATTAGGGGCAGGGACAGACCCGCAGGAGGGTGCCGCACTGGCAATGTCTATTTTAGATTATGTGATCGAAAGAGGCGCCCGTGTTATTGCAACAACGCACTATCCTGAGTTAAAAGCATATGGCTATAATCGGGATGGTGTTATTAATGCATCGGTAGAGTTCAATGTCGAAACATTAAAGCCAACCTATCGTTTATTAATCGGTGTACCTGGTCGAAGTAATGCATTCGAAATTTCAAAACGGCTTGGGCTGGACGATGCTGTGATTCAAGAGGCGAAAACACATATTGGAGCAGATTCAAAAAGTGTGGAAAACATGATTGCATCATTAGAAACCTCACGAAGAAAAGCAGAATCAGATTATGAAAAAGCGGAGCAAATTTTACAGGATGCCGAACAATTAAAGCGAGACGTGGAAAAACAATGGCAACAGTTTGAACAGCAAAGAGAAGCATTATATAAAAAGGCGGAAGAAAAAGCAGAAAAGGCTGTTGCGAAAGCTCGTGAAGAAGCAGAAATCATTGTATCTGAATTGCGTAACATGCAAACAGAATCGGAGTGGAAGGAACATGAATGGATCGAGGCAAAGAAATTACTGCAAGATGCCCAGCCAGAATTGTCGAAGAAAGAGAAGAAACAGCAAGCAGCTTTTGATGAAGGCAAAGCCAAGGAATTAAAGCCAGGGGATGAAGTTCGGTTATTGACTTTAGACCAAAAAGGAACAATTATCGAGCAATCCGGGAAAAACGAATTCCAAGTGCAAGTAGGAATAATGAAGATGAAGGCAAAGCGCAAAGACTTGTTATTTATTCGCAGAGAAGAGCCGACTGTCGAAAGGCCGCTGGCAACTGTCAGAGGCTCGAATTATCATGTCAAGCCAGAGCTCGATCTGCGTGGTGAGCGTTATGAGGAAGCATTACAACAGTTAGAAAAATATATGGACGATGCACTACTGGCAGGATATAACCATGTTTCGATCATTCATGGAAAAGGAACTGGCGCGCTGCGTAAAGGAGTACGTGACTATGCAAGAAAGCATTCACGAATTGCTCATGCACGTGATGGGGAGATGTCGGAAGGCGGATCTGGTGTCACTGTACTGGAATTGAAATAATTAACTGGAGGTGGAGAGATGTCAGATTTCTGGTCGAATCCATTTATTGAGACAGCGGCAAGGTATAGTGTGGCAGTACTTTGTTTAGTTGTCTTCCTTGTCATTTTCGAATTAGTGACATCCTATAAAAATTGGGATGAGATTAAGCGAGGCAATATAAGTGTTGCAATGGCAACAGGTGGGAAGATATTCGGGATCGCAAACATTTTCCGCTATACAATCGAGCATAATGACACGATTTTAGAAAGTATTGTATGGGGCGGTTTCGGCTTTATTTTATTATTGCTCGGTTACTTTATTTTTGAATTTCTTACACCAACTTATAAAATCGATAAGGAGATTGCCAGTGATAACAGGGCAGTTGGTTTTATATCGATGGTGATTTCAGTCGGTTTATCGTTTGTAATTGGTTCGAGTATCGGTTAAGAGGAGTGGCACACTATGAAGACATTGGCATATGTGTTAATTGCAGTAGCAATTATTTTTCTTATTGTAGGAATTTATTACGTGATGTCGGTATAAGCTAGCAATGATAAGCAAAGTATTAGTAAGTTTTTCATTAGTAATGGTATACTTGACTAGAAATTTGCAATACAAGGAGGAAATATAATGGCAATTGTAAAAGCGACAGATTCTAATTTTAATACAGAAACTAGTGAAGGTTTAGTCTTAGCAGACTTTTGGGCAACATGGTGTGGACCTTGTAAAATGATCGCACCAGTGTTGGAAGAAATAGATGCAGATATGAGCGAAACAGTAAAGATCGTTAAATTAGATGTTGATGAAAACCAAGAAACAGCTGGTAAGTTCGGTGTGATGAGTATCCCGACATTACTACTCTTCAAAGACGGCGAAGTTGTTGATCAAGTAGTTGGATACCAACCAAAAGAAGCACTTGTTGAGTTAATCAACAAACATGCTTAATCAAATTCCAAATCCCTTATTATAGTGCTATACTATAATGAGGGATTGTTTTTTGTTAAAATCCTATCAGACTTGGAGTCAGGCATGGATGATTAGACAGGCGTCTAAACATCAGAAGCAGAATCCGGGATTTGATGAAATTACTGATGGCGCAGATTTTTTTATACAACTACTGAACTTATATAGATAAAGAGCAAAAGTAAGATGAATCCCAGAACCAATTATTAGCATGAATTAGAATAGTGGAGGTGACCCATTTGAATGAGCATATTCAAGAAAAGCTTGCGGTATTGCCGATGCAGCCTGGCTGTTACTTAATGAAGGACAAACACGGTACAGTCATTTATGTCGGTAAATCCAAAAAGCTGCGCAACAGGGTCAGGTCCTATTTTATTGGGGCGAATGATCAGAAAACACAGCGGCTCGTTCGCGAAATTAGAGACTTTGAATATATTGTGACAAGCTCAGAAATTGAAGCACTTATTCTCGAAATGAATCTGATAAAAAAATATGATCCAAAATATAATGTATTGCTAAAAGATGATAAATCCTATCCTTTTTTGAAAATTACCAATGAGCGACACCCACGCCTTGTTATCACAAGGAAAGTGAAAAAGGATAAAGGGAAATATTTCGGACCTTATCCGAACGTAATAGCAGCACGGGAAACGAAAAAGCTATTGGATCGGCTTTATCCTCTGAAAAAGTGTAATAACCCTAAAGGACGGCACTGCTTGTATTATCATATGCATCAATGTTATGCATGTGCAGAAAACCCGCCATCACGAGAAGAATATAACGAAATCGTTCAAGAGATAGCAAGGTTTTTAAATGGAGGGCATCGTAAAATTAAGGAACAGTTAACGGAGAAAATGCTGAACGCCTCGGAAGAGCTGAATTTTGAGCGGGCGAAAGAATTACGTGATCAGATTCAGCACATTGAAGCAGTGATGGAAAAACAAAAGATGACAATGAAAGATCAGGTTGACCGCGACGTTTTTGGTTACAGCTATGATAAAGGCTGGATGTGTGTCCAAGTATTTTTTATCAGGCAAGGAAAGTTGATTGAACGGGATGTATCTATGTTTCCATTTTTTGATGATGCGGAAGAAGCATTCTTAAGCTTTATAGGAAGTTTTTATCTCCATCATCATCATCCAAAACCGAAACAGATTCTTGTTCCAGTCCCTACAGATGTCAATATCCTAAAAGAATTACTGGAAGTGGACGTCCATATCCCGATGCGAGGCCAGAAAAAGGAGCTCGCTGAATTGGCGAAAAAGAATGCAGAAATTGCCCTTGAAGAGAAATTCTCTTTAATTGAACGTAATGAAGAGCGTACCATAAAGGCAATTGAAAGTTTAGGTGAAAAACTTCATATTGAAACACCGTACAGAATTGAAGCATTTGATAACTCGAACATTCAAGGAACGGATCCTGTTTCCGCAATGGTTGTTTTCATTGATGGTAAGCCTGCCAAAAAAGAATACAGGAAATATAAGATTAAACAAGTTGAAGGTCCTGATGACTATGATACAATGCGTGAGGTTATTCGCAGACGTTACACTAGGGTGTTAAAAGAAGGAGCGCCATTACCAGATCTTATTGTTGTCGATGGGGCGAAAGGACAAATGTCAGCAGCGATTGATGTACTGGAAAATGAATTAGGTTTAGATATTCCGCTTTGTGGTCTTGCGAAAGATGAGAAACATAGAACGAGCGAACTGCTGTATGGTAATCCGGCAGAAGTTGTTTCACTTGACCGCCGCTCACAGGAATTTTATTTTATCCAACGAATTCAAGATGAAGTCCACCGTTTTGCGATAACTTTCCACCGTCAATTACGAGGTAAAAGTGCGTTTCGTTCCCAACTGGATGATATACCAGGTGTTGGTGAGCAGCGGAAAAAACTTCTCCTGACACACTATAAATCTTTAAACGAGATTAAGAATACAAGTATAGAAGATTTAATTAAATTAGGTATTCCGGAGCCTGTTGCAAGGAACATCATTGAACAATTAAAAAAAGATGATCTTTCTGATTAGAAATGATCATCTTTTTCTATTAATCACTATACATAACTTGGAATTCGACGAAGTCTTTCTTCACTTCGGCAATACATTCACAAGATTTACTAGTAATCTGTTCCATTACATATGCCAGAAAACCAGCTTCTAAGCGGAACTCAATATTTTCAATTGTTTCAATGCGAGCTTCAATCACTTCCCCGCTTAATTGAAACACATTCCCGCGGCGTTTTTCTTTCACAAGCTGCAGTTCTCCCCAGCCGACATGACGGAAGAATTCCATTACTTCTTCTATTGTTACCCAATCACTTTTGCCTGCCAAATTTTTACCCATTACATATAAAATTAAATCAGAATCCTTGCCAAGCATGTCAGGCAACCCAATATAGCGTAACAGATCATAGCCACTGCCCGTAATATGTAGATTTGCAATAATTGTTGCGATATTTGTCTTTTTATCTATCAAGATTTGACCCCTCTCTTACCAACAATCCGTATAGTTTTATTATCTACTTTTTTGTCAAATGGTGCAATAAGTAATATGATGTATTTCTTTTCAGCTTCACTGGATACAAGATTTATTCCCCTAAAAATCGACAACTAATCATTAGAAAAAGTATTCGTTTTCTTGACGCTTTCCCGTGATAGAAGTACAATAGTTGTGTTGACAATATACGAATTTCCTTGGATGGGTTGTCTCGTTCATTTATGGATGATACGAAAGAGAAATCTCTTATGACGAGATGTAAAGCGCTTTAAAGTAGTTTAATATAAAATCGTATGTTGAAATTTTAACACTTATCTATGTTAGAGGGGGGTAAAAAAAGAGATGGAGAATAGGGATTTTTTTTATCGTAGGTTACACTCATTATTAGGGGTAGTGCCAATTGGTATCTTTTTAATCCAGCACTTAATTGTCAATCATTTCGCAGTGTATGGAGCAGAGAGTTTTAACAAAGCGGCACATTTTATGGAATCATTACCATTCCGTTTCGCACTGGAAGCTATCATTATCTTTTTGCCGATTTTGTTCCATGCGGTATTAGGGGTGTATATCGTCTTTGTTGCAAAAAACAATGTTAAACGTTATGGATTTTTCCGTAACTGGATGTTCTTCTTGCAGCGTATTTCTGGGATAATTACACTTATCTTTATCGTTTGGCACGTATGGCAAACACGTGTGCAAATCGGACTTGGCAATGTTGAATTGGATTACAGCTTAATGGGAGATATTTTAGCCAGCCCGGCAATGTTCTGGTTCTATGTGATTGGGGTTGTTTCTACAACATTCCACTTCGCTAATGGACTATGGAGCTTTTTAGTGACATGGGGGATTACAGTAACACCACGTTCACAGAAGATTGCTACATACGCAACTTTAATCGTTTTCCTTGCGGTAACATATATAGGTATTCGCGCATTGTTCGCATTTGTTTAATAGATTAGTAATGTTAGAAAAAGAAGGAGTGAGTAGGAATGAGTGATCGCAATATTGTTATTGTCGGTGGTGGTCTGGCAGGATTAATGGCCACAATCAAAGCAGCAGAAGCAGGAGTACATGTGGATTTATTATCGATTGTTCCTGTAAAAAGGTCTCACTCTGTTTGTGCACAAGGTGGAATTAACGGTGCGGTAGATACAAAAGGAGAAGGAGATTCTCCGATGATCCACTTTGATGATACGGTTTACGGCGGGGACTTTTTAGCAAATCAGCCGCCAGTAAAAGCGATGTGTGAGGCAGCGCCAGGTATTATCCATATGTTTGATCGAATGGGTGTTATGTTTAACCGGACAAATGAAGGTTTACTGGATTTCCGTCGTTTCGGTGGAACACAACATCACCGTACTGCATTTGCTGGTGCGACAACAGGGCAGCAATTATTATATGCATTAGATGAGCAGGTTCGACGCTATGAAGTACAAGGATTAGTAACGAAATATGAGGGCTGGGAATTTATTTCAGCAATTATTGATGAAGAAGGTGTTGGCCGAGGCGTTATCGGTCAAAACATCAAATCACATGAATTTAAAGTGTTTAAAGGGGATGCGACGATTTTTGCATCAGGCGGACCTGGTATAATCTTCGGAAAATCAACGAACTCTGTCATTAACACAGGTTCTGCGGCTGCGGCACTTTATTTGCAAGGTGCAATCTATGCAAACGGTGAATTCATTCAAATCCACCCGACAGCAATCCCAGGTGATGACAAGCTTCGTTTAATGAGCGAGTCTGCACGTGGAGAAGGTGGTCGTATCTGGACATATAAAGATGGGGAACCATGGTACTTCTTAGAGGAAAAATATCCTGCATATGGAAACCTTGTACCACGTGATATCGCCACACGTGAAATTTTTGATGTTTGTGTTAATCAGAAACTGGGAATCAATGGCGAGAACATGGTGTACCTTGATTTATCACATAAAGATCCGAAAGAACTTGATATAAAACTTGGTGGAATTATCGAAATCTACGAGAAATTCGTTGGGGAGGACCCACGTAAAGTGCCAATGAAAATTTTCCCTGCTGTTCACTATTCAATGGGTGGTCTTTGGGTTGATTATGATCAAATGACAAATATTCCTGGTATTTTTGCTGCAGGTGAGTGTGATTATTCCCAACATGGTGCCAACCGTCTTGGAGCTAACTCATTATTATCATCTATTTTTGGTGGTATGGTCGCAGGACCGAATGCCATTAAATATATCGAGGGATTAGAAAAAACAATAGATGATATCCCTTCAACTGTTTTTGATCAACAATTAAAGCAGGAAGAAGAGCAATTCGAGCAATTGATTAACATGCGTGGTGAGGAAAATGCTTACCAAATCCACAAAGAGCTTGGAGAGTGGATGACAGATAACGTAACAGTTGTTCGTGACAATGCGAAACTGTTAAAAACAGATGAGAAAATCCAGGAGTTGCTGGAACGCTGGGAAAACATTAATATGGATGACACATCCCGGTGGAACAACCAGGGCGTTATGTTCACACGACAATTGAAAAACATGTTACATCTTGCTCGTGTTATTACGCAAGGTGCTTATAATCGGAATGAGAGCCGCGGGGCACATTATAAACCGGAATTCCCTGAACGTAATGATGAGGAATGGTTAAAGACTACAATGGCTTCATTCGATACTGCTAACAATGCACCGAAGTTTTCGTATGAAGAGGTTGATGTATCATTAATCAAACCAAGGAAACGTGACTATAGTAAGAAAAAATAATCAAGGGGGTAGCAAGAGATGGCTGAAGATAAAATAACGCTGATTATTACAAGACAAGATAGCCCGGACTCTCCGTCATATCAGGAGACATATAAGATCAACTATCGTAAGAATATGAATATTATTTCAGCTCTAATGGAGACCCAAAGTAATCCTTACAACGCGGATGGAGAAAGACGTCCCCCAGTCAATTGGGAGTCTAACTGTTTAGAAGAAGTATGTGGGGCTTGTTCGATGGTTATCAATGGGGAACCGAGACAAGCATGTTCTACACTTGTTGATAAATTAGAACAACCAATTACCATTGAACCAATGTCAACATTTCCAGTAGTCCGTGATTTGGTCGTTGACCGAAGCCGCATGTTTGATTCCTTGAAAAAAGTGAAAGCATGGATTCCCATTGATGGGACGTATGATTTAGGACCAGGGCCGAGAATGCCTGAGAAAAAGCGTCAGTGGGCATACGAGTTATCGAAATGTATGACGTGTGGTGTCTGTTTAGAAGCATGTCCAAACGTTAACAGCAAGTCAGACTTCATTGGACCAGCACCACTTTCTCAAGTGCGCCTGTTCAATGCACATCCTACTGGTGAAATGCATAAAGCGGAACGTCTGGAAGCATTGATGGAAGATGGAGGGATCACTGGCTGTGGTAACTCGCAAAACTGTGTTCAAGTTTGTCCAAAAGGTATTCCATTAACTACATCTATCGCGGCATTAAACCGTGATACGAATATTCAATCATTTAAAAACTTCTTCGGTAGTGACAGTAATTATTAATAGGAAACCTGTTCCATTAAATGGAACAGGTTTTTTTGTATATAAGTAAAAAGCATTACCTGCATTGTGTGTAAATATGGTGATATACACCTAAAACTAAAATAATTCCTCCTACTATTCAATCATTCTCTTAAACATAAACAGATAAATATTTACAGTTTTACCATATCTATATTATAATATTTGATGTTTACTTGAGGAGGCTTACCAATGGAAAATGAGACGAAAAGTCCAGGTTTATCCTTTTTATCACAACCTGTACGCATGTTTGAAGAATGGCAAGAAAAACGGTTAAGTTGGCAACAATTATTATTGCTGTCACTGGGATTAGGCAGCACCAATCTATTAAATCGATTTTATACGGTCGAAATGGGGGAACATTTCTCTATCATTGTGCTTATTGTTCTGGCAATCCTTCTAGGACCATTAGCTGGATTTGTTGGAATTAAAGTTGGAGCATTTTTTGCGGAGAAAATTGGTCGGCTTTTTAAAGGGAAAGCTACTTATCGTCAGATGGAGAATGTTGTCGGCTGGTCTGTTCTTCCACATCTATTATTAATTCCATTATGGATTATGGAAATCATTCTTTTCCCGGATATATTTACAGCAGAATTGTTCGCTTCAATGACAGAGCAGGAAGCATTTCTTTTTAATTTACTCTTATTTTTTGAAGTTATCGCCTATGGGTGGAGCATGCTTATATTTGTGATTGGCTTCTGTAACTATCATCAATTTAAGAAAATGAAGCCAGTTGTCTACATTGTACATACACTAGTCTTCCTGTTTCTCCTATTCAGTTGGGGGGCAGGAGGTTTGCAAATATATGATACAGTACAATACAACAATGCATTAGAAGAAGAAGATTATGAAACAATCCTGACGAATGCGGAAAAAGATCTAGAGGAAGAACCGACAGACCTTGTTGCATTAAATAATAAAGCATATGCGTTAATAAATGAAGGAAATTATGAAGAAGGTCTTGAGCTCGTAAATCAAGTATTGGAAATCGAACCGGAAAATGATATTGCCTTAAATAATAAAGGCTGGGCTCTCAATTTGCTTGAGCGAAATGAAGAAGCATTAGAGGCAATCCTCAAAGCACTTGAAGTTGCTCCAAATGATACTTATGAATATGTTAATCTAGGAAACATTTATTATGGCTTAGAAGAATATCAATCAGGTATAGAAGCATTTAATATGGCGATTGATTTGGGTATTACTGAAGATACAGCTAGTGCCTATTACGGACTGGGGCTCATCCATTATGAATTGTCAGATTATGACCAATCGATAGAAAACATGGAAACATATTTATCCTATGTCCCAGACGACATTGATGCCTATTGGGTGTTAGCAAATACTTATGATATACTCAGTGATCAAACAAAAGCCATCGAAATGGTTGATGAAATTCTTTTGAGAGATCCGATGAACGTCCCTGTCCAAACATATAGAGCAGACCTTCACCTTTATTATGAACAAGTAGAAGAAGCGGAAGCAATTTATCAGGAAATCCTTGCGAATTACCCTGATTACCCTGATGGTTATTATGGAATAGCAGCCATTGCAGCATATAAACAGAACATGTCAGAAGCCATCTCTAATTTAGAGATTGTATTACAATATGACCCTTACTATTTCGCAAATGCACTCCATGATGCTTTTTTTGATACGATCCGCAATACGAGTGAATTTAAAGAATTAGAAGCAAGATATTATGAGATGGATGGATTGTCCGAAGATGATGGTGATAGTGGTTTTAGGGAAGAAACCATTCAATATGATTAAAGAAAAATGTCCAGGCAAATGCCTCGGACATTTTTAATTGGCATCGGAACAAATTTTACCTTAATGATTCCTCAGAGATATACTAATTATTCGTATCAAAGTGCAAATCGACTGATAGCCTTTAACAGATGGGAGATCCCCTTTATATATAATCTTTGTTATTGAATGGATCAGTGGATTATTTCCCGGGACGATTAGTCCCTATAAGAATTCGAAAATAATAAACGGAAAGGAATCAACTCACCTTTTTATTCTTCTCGTTCTGGATAAATTTTTAACAGGAAAATTCCACCGAAAAAGAAATGTATCGTTAGGGGCGGATTTAAAAAAATGGGGAGAAATATGAGCTATTATTCTATCTATAGGACAGAGGTACAGGTATCTTCTTGGCAGGGTGTTGTACCATCTGCCTCCGTTTGCCAACTGATTGCTTTCTTAAGGAATAATAGGGATAAAATTGCATATAACTTATCGACAGTTTAAATCAATTGATGTCCCCGTGTTAACAAAGGAGGCTACTTTATGGACAGAGAAATTCATTTTAGAATGGCTGCAGAGCAAGATTTGGACAAAGTTGTTGAAATGCTTGCTGATGACGTTTTGGGCAGTAAAAGGGAAAAGTATGAACAGCCACTGCCAGAAAGTTATCTAAAAGCTTTCCAGGCAATTAGCTCTGATCCTAATAATGAATTAATTATTGCATATCAAGGAGAAGAAATTATTGGTGTCCAGCAAATTACTTTCACACCATATATAACACATCAAGGCGGATGGAGAGCTACAATTGAAGGTGTCAGAACTGCCAGGACTTATCGTGATAAAGGGATAGGAACAGCACTTATCCAATGGGCTATTAAACGAGCAAAAGCCCGTGGCTGCCATTTAATTCAGCTTACAACAGACAAAGACAGACAGGATGCTCTGAGATTCTATCAGCGACTGGGATTTAAAGCAACACATGAGGGTTTAAAAATGAAACTGTGAGCAACGAATCAGGAGGCTGAGGTTTCATCAATCTTTGCTAGGATATTGCTTTTTAGATATGTCTCAGCCTCGTAATTTATAAAATGGAAGGTCACAAGATAGGATAAAGTTTCCTAGAGATTCCGCCTGTATTAAATCTTCCGCCAAATAATTTGGACGGCAATCAATAATGCTTTTATATACTCCACTATGTCTCCTTCCTATGAAGTGCCTTTCCACCTACATACTCGCATACAGTGTTGTTTGGACTCTTTGTATGATCCATCCACTCTGAACTAACTTCCCAGGATAGTTAAAACTCTATCAAGCAAAAAAATTGGATGTCATCAAAAATTTACAGACAATAATGTTTAATCGCTTTGACATGATGTAAAAAAAATCATACAATATGTATATAATCTATTACGCGGAGGGGTGTTAGATATGTCGTTTCATGAAAAAAAGGCTATTATTTTAATGCTGACAGGTACCATTATTTTGGTGGCATATTGTACTTATGCATATCAGAAGTATCAGTTGGGCGTGATTGGTACAAATGATATGAAATTCTGGTCAGGTATCATACTTTTGTTTATCGGGATAGGAATTGTCGCTGCCATTATAATTCAAATTATTTTTCATATTATTCATTCTATAGCAGTTACTGTACAGGAAAGAATTAGGAATGGCCACCGTAATGAGAAGGAAATACAGAAAACAATCGAATCAGATATGGTTCCAGATGAAATGAATCGGCTTATTGAACTAAAATCAATCAAAATTGGCTTTATTGTTGTAGCAATTGGATTTGTCACAGCCCTTGTTTCCCAGGTATTAGATTATTCAAGTGCAGTTATGCTCAACATCTTGTTTTTATCGTTCTTTGCAGGCTCGCTTAGTCAAGGATTGGCCCAGCTGTACTTCTACAGAAAGGGGGTAAAGAATGCCTAAGAAACTTCAAATTACAAACAACATCCGAAGACAACGTTTCTTTGCTGATGAAATGACACAGCAGCAGCTGGCTGAAAAGGTAGGAGTCTCGAGACAGACCATTATCTCAATAGAAGCGGGAAAATACTCTCCCTCATTGGAACTAGCTTTTAAAATCGCTGAGACATTCGAATTAGAAATCGGTGAAGTGTTTGGATATGAAAGGAAAGAATAAAAACATAAAAGGGAAGAGGAATAGAAAATGATCAACCATAAAAGGACTGCTGCATTTGTTGGGTTGTTATATATCATTGGAACCATTTCAGGCATATTAAGTGTTATGTTTACAGGGTCGATCCTTGAGAGTACCGATTTGTTTATGACAGTTTCCACAAATGAAAGCCATATAATTTTAGGAGTCGTTTTTATATTGATCATGGGTATTTCTCTTGCATTTGTTCCAATTATTATTTATCCGATTGTTAAAAAGACTAATCAAGCTTTGGCTCTTGGGTATGTGGTTTTTCGTGGAGCGCTTGAGAACTTTACTTATCTTGCATATGCGATTAGCTTGCTAGTGTTAGTGGTTTTTAGTAAGGAATTTGTTCGTTCAGTTTCTCTCGATAATACCATTTTTCAGGTGATGGAAAATATAATAGTGGACTCAGGTGAACAGATTCAGGCTATCTCAACAGTTGTATTTAGCGTTGGTGCTTTGATGCTTTATTACTTATTATATCAATCCAGACTAATACCGAAATGGCTATCGGGCTGGGGTTTTATTGCCGGCATAATCTACTTAGCGACAGGTGTCTTTGGACTATTCGGACCAACATTCACGATTTTGATGATGCCCCTTGCATTACAGGAAATGGTCATGGCAGTATGGCTTATTATCATGGGCTTTTCACCTGCAAAGTAAGCAATGAGCAATCCTCTGCCTTCCACAATCAGAGATGGATTTCGAAGCAGGGGGTATATATGTTGAAGTTTGAAGCAGGATTATGGAAATGGTATATAGAATAATCTATTGAGGAGCATTTTATAAAGTATAGGAGGATAATTATGTTTAACTCACCGATTGGCCGATTTAGAATAATAGGTTTTTTAGAAGGTTTATCCCTGCTTGTTTTATTATTTGTTGCAATGCCGCTTAAATATTTAGCTGGACTTCCTGAAGCAGTTACCGTAATCGGTACGCTTCATGGTGTACTATTTATTTTGTATCTGGCTGTCATAGCATATGTAACTTTTAAGATCAGGTGGTCTTTATTATGGGTGATCTCAGCAATAGCTGTTGCATTTATTCCATTCGGTAATCTTCTTTTTGATGTAAGACTGCGCAAGGTATCCTTCAACTAAATAAAAATGGAATGATTCCAATTAATTGTAATAAAAGATTCTTGTTTGTATATATGTTACACTAGTGAGTATAAGGAGGGATAATTGTGAGTGATAATATATCAGAGATAGATTATCGTGAAGTTTTGGATTATTCACTTGATCCAATTATCATTCATACGGACTATAGAATAATGTACATAAATCCTGCTGCAGAGGAACTTTTTAAAACGACGCAGGAAGAAGTTATAGGTATCAGTCCATTGGATATATTCCAGGAGACGTCCAAATCGGCTATTAAAAAACGTATAACAGGAGCATATGCTAGTCCGGCAGATGTGATTGAGGAAACGGTATACAAAATGGATGGCACAACGGTTGATGTTGAATTATATTGTCATCCTGTTATGGTAGGAAACAAAAAGGCGATTCAAACTTACATAAGAGATATAACTGATCGCAAAATAACGGAAGAGAAACAAAAAGAAATGGAAAGGCAAATTAATGAATTGTCAGCAACGGTTGTTCCGCTTCTGGATGAAATAGGGGTGTTGCCATTAGTAGGTAAAATAGATCAAGAAAAGGCGATCCAGATTCTGGAAATTGTACCATTAAAGGTCCAATCCCTAAATATTACCCATTTAATTATAGATTTCTCTGGAGTATATTCGTTAGATGATGTGGTGATTGATTCTCTTTTTCGAATAGGCAGTGTTTTATCACTTCTAGGAGTACAATCTATTATCACTGGTTTAAGACCCGAATTAGCGATAGAAGCAACCAGTTTAAACATTGACTTATCCTCATTCCCGACAATGTCAACAGTCAAAAATGCACTTTCTTACCTTGGTTTAAATGTGAAATCTTAAAACAGGAAGGAGGACTCTCTCTGTTCTTCTTTTTTTTTTTTAGGTGGAAAGTGTTTCCTCTTGCAGGCTGCTAATTACCTCTTATACTTATAATCCCTTCAAATTTTTAAAATTCTCTAAATATATTTAAATATTTCGTCAGATGAATCCGTCATATGGGGGTCCATTTGTTTCGCGCTAAAGAGATGAGCAAGAAGAAGCCTTAATATCGATTTACAGTGATGAAACAGGCTATTCCAGTTTTTTCATCTCTCCCATTTGAGCTGGTAGAGGGAAATGCTGAGTTACCTGTAGGGGAACTGCAAGAGAGAGCAACAGGGTAACTGGAATTAGTTGTTGGGAATATTCAAGAGAATATGTTTTAGATGAAACGTATAACACTAAAATGCATTGATGATACAGGAATGATAAAGGTAAGTGAATAAACAAGGCGGGACAGATAATCTTTCCCGCCAGTTTACGTGATACAGCTTCATTTTTTGGACATAATAAACAAAGAAGGAGCTGATCGTATGTATGTAAAAGAATTAACAGTAAATAGAGTGTTGGGTGCAAAAGGAATGGCAGGTCTGACGAATTTAGCGCAAAATTTTGAGAGCGATATCAAATTAAAATCCAATAATTATCATATCGATGTGAAAAGTATCTTAGGTCTGCTCTCCCTTAATCTTGGTCAAGGAATGGATGTTACGATTATCACGAAAGGTGATGATGATAAGGAGGCACTCGTTGCGATCTGTGAATATTTAGAAGCAATAATCCCATGAAATAGAATTTTTTGAAAAGTAGGATTTGATTGAAAATAAAAAGAACATACATTCTGCCCCTGTGGTATAATTATCCAAAAGGCTAAGGGTGATTGGATGACTATTTTCAACCCTAATATCGAGGAGCTTATAAAGTGTTTTTCTTGACCAGTCAAAAAAAGAACTCACTGATACAGCTGTTCATCAATTGGGCGAAATAATTGGGGAATTATTCCCGAATTTTGGATAACGTATTTATGAAAAGGAGGGGGTCACTAATGAAACATAAATTGGAGAGAGTTGGTACAACATATATACCTGTAACCAATGTAGAGCTTTCAGCTGAATGGTATGTGAATAAATTGGGCGGGGAGTTAAGCTATAAGGATGAAGACAAAGCAATTGTGAATCTAGCAAACCAAAGCTTCTTTCTCGTACAATCAAATGGGCAGCAAACTGCTAATTTTATAGATATTCATGGGGAAGAGCGATTCTCTTTAACTTTTGAAGTGGATGGATTGGATGCCTTAAAAGCAATCCATCAAGACTTCAGACATGCTGGTATTAAAGTTGGAGAAATTGAGAATAGAGGACACCCGGGAAGAAACTTTGTTTTTCAAGATTTGGATGGGAATCAATTTGACGTATGGAGTAAACTGGCGGTAGATAAGAAGATGGAATGATAGGGTTTACACATGGCTAAATGGATGAAGGCTCTCAAAAGTTGTGAAGTAAGTCATAAGTTAATTCTCCTATCATTAGAGCGCACACAATGACAGGAAAAAGCAATGAAGAACAGTTAAGATAGTATTGGAAAGGGAGGTTATGGGATTGGAAGGACTTAAGCGAATGAATGATACGATTCAGTATATAGAGGAGCATCTGGATAAAAAAGTAGATATAGATAAACTGGCAGGGATTGCCTATCTATCAAAATTTCACTTTCAGCGATTATTTCATATGATTACAGGTGTTACTGTTGCAGAATACATACGAAAAAGAAGATTAACACTGGCTGCCCAAGAACTGATTGCATCAGACTCGAAAATAATCGATCTATCCTTAAAGTATGGATATGATACCCCGGAATCTTTTTCCAGAGCCTTTCGTATCGTTCACGGTATGAGTCCTTCTCAAGCACGGAAAGCAAAGCAGCGTTTAAAGGCATATCCTAAGCTTTCCTTTCAAATTCATTTAAAAGGAGAAGAAGATATGAATTACCGAATTGAAAAAAGAGAAGGCTTTAAAGTTGCAGGGAAAGAGATTAGAACATCAACAAAGAATGGAGAAAATTCTAAAAGAATCCCACAGTTCTGGGAAGAGTTAAATGGGGACGGAACAGTCGAGAAACTGATCGAGCATTCAGGGGAACTAGGGGTATTAGGAGTTTGTATGGAATTTGCTCCACAAATGGATGAACTTACTTATGTAATTGGTATGGAAAAGACAGAGGCAGCACCAATGGAAGAACTTGTGGAAAAAGAAATTCCGAAAGCAACATGGGCAGTATTCGAAGCAGTTGGTCCAATGCCAGATGCTATTCAAAAAGTGTGGAAGCGCATCTTTTCAGAATGGTTTCCATCAACAGGATATGAGCACGCGAATGCACCAGAGCTTGAAGTATATCTGCCAGGCAACCCGAATGATGAGGATTATCGAAGTGAGGTATGGATTCCGATTATTGATAATAAATAAACACAGCTGGGCAGGTTCACTGCCCTGTTTTTGTTTCTAATAACACAAATTGCAGACTTATTTATGGCTATTTATCTCTGTAATTCATAGCATAATGGAGAATATCGAACTCCTTTTTTTTTTCTTTATTAGCTATTTACTTACATATTCAGTACATATGATAACAAAATTCTTGGTGGGAGGGAATCTTTTCTCGGTTAACAGCGTCCCTTATTTTTTTATTTGATGGTAAAATTGTTGGGATTTTATGTTAATATAAAATGTAATGAGAATGTTGTACGTATAAGAGGAGTATATTCCTATTTTCACTAAAGTTAATATTCCACATTGGAATACCGGATTCGGCATTTATTTTACTATAGGGAGTCCCTCGATTGATGGTATAGTGTCTGGTTTGGATAAAAAGTAAAAATAAATTAGGAAAAAGCCTCATTTTATGACAAAGGAGCGAATCGTTTGGAAACAGAACAATTGAAGATTTTCGACAATAAAGGAAATGAAATAGGCGCAGCTACCCGAAGCGATGTACATAGGCTGGGATACTGGCATGAAGTGTTTCACTGCTGGTTTGTTGGCAAAGAGGAGGATACCAATTATATTTACCTTCAATTACGAAGTGCCAATAAGAAAGACTATCCTAACCTTTACGACATAACTGCTGCAGGGCATTTATTAGCAGATGAAACGGTAGAGGATGGAGTTAGAGAGATTGATGAAGAGTTAGGGATTAGTGTCAGTTTTCAAGAATTGACCCCATTAGGTGTGATCCATTATTGTACGACAAAAGAAAATTTTATTGATAAAGAAATTGCCAATGTATATCTATTGAAAACTAATAAAAAAATGGAAGATTTCACTTTACAAAAAGAAGAAGTCGCGGGAATCGTTAAAGTGAAATTTACCGATTTTGAAGCATTGTGGATAGGTGAGAAAGATAAGATAGATATTAGCGGATTTGCGATAAATGATATTGGTGAAAAAAAGTTTGTTGAAGATCGTGCAGGGAGAGATAAATTTGTACCCCATCAGGCTGATTTCTACCAAACAGTTATTGGGAAAATAAAAGTTCACCTCTAAGCAGATTGCAAGTTTCCGTATACTGTAAGGACACCGCGACAGATAGTTGATAGTATGTTTAGATTCTCAAAAGATCAAAACATACTTTTTTTTGAGAAAAATTTTCGAAATTGAAACTTTCCATGTGATCTGTTGACTCTAAGTTAGTGAAAGGAGGGTAACATGGTGAAACATGATATTAATACAGTAAAGAAAGCAATGAATGGGGATGCTAGAGCTTTTGAGGAATTGCTTATTAAGGAAGAAAGAATGCTGTATTATAAAGCACTTTCTTATGTGCGTTCAAAAGAAGACGCATTGGATGCAATTCAGGAAACATCTTGTAAAGCATTCTTGGCAATCGGTCAATTAAAGAATCCGGCATATTTCTCCACATGGCTGTTCAGGATCCTTATCCGTGAGTGTTACAGTCTCTTAAGAAGCCGGGATAAGATGATTCCATATGAGGAGAATGAATTATTAAAAAGATTGGATCGCGAGCAGGAGGAAGAAATAGAATCTTTTTATTTAAGTGAGGCGTTATCCAAACTACGATCATCCTACCAGACTTGTCTCATCTTATTTTATTATCACGACCTGTCGATTTCAGATATCGCTGAAGTCATGGAAAAACCTGTTGGTACGGTAAAAACATACTTACGCAGAGCGAAGAAAAATTTAAAAAGTGAGTTGGAAAGGAGTTATAAATTAAATGAAAAAATTACATGATGAGACGGAAAATTTTCCACAGACAGATGTTCGATCAGCTATTCAGGCGGGGATTGTACAAGCGGAGGAACAAATAAACAGTAAGACCAAGTATAGGGAGAAAAGCAGAATGAAAAAGAGTAGACAAAAGATTTTGTATGGTTTGGGAAGTGTTGCAGCTATGTTTACTATATTAGTTGGCTCATCCTACTTATCACCAACATTAGCAAGCAGTTTGTCCCAGATACCTTTTATTGGTTCTGTTTTCGGTAACTCTGATTTAATTGGATTACAACAAGCACAAGAGAATGGCTTAACAAGTAGAATTGGGGAAACACAGACGGTTAATGGCATTTCGGTTACGCTTGATGAAGTTTTATATGCTCCAAATAAAATTACAGTTGGTCTTATTATTGAATCGGAAAAAGAACTTGAAGAAGAATACTTTGGTGCAGGGATGGATGTAACAATAAATGGAAAATTACCGGCAAGTTCCTCTGGCAGTTACGGTGAAGAAATCCAATCTTCTAGAGTTCGCACAGCCATTCAGGAAATCGCTGTATCCGAGGATTTACCAGAGGCATTTGATCTCGGATTAATTTTACACGGAGAAGATGGGGAAACATGGTATTTCACTACACCGATTGAAAAAATTACTGACATGGAACAAATACCTGTTCAACATACACAAAATGCTGATGGCGTGGAACTTACTGTAACAGAATTAACATTAAGTGAAGCTGGTGTTAGTATGTCCTTTGAGAGTTTGGAGGAAGGAGATAACTTTGAATTAAGTCGTGGACAATATATTGAATTCATGATAGTAGACCAGGATGGAAATAAAATAACAAGTTATTCAGGCGGAGGATCAGGAGAAATAGTGAACGGTAAAATGGTATATAAAAGCAGCAAAGAATTTGATCCAATTGATTCGACTGTAACTGAATTAACAATTACTCCATATTTAGCCCTTCCTGCTGGTGGAGGAGGAGTAGAGGTGGATGAAAATGGTGAATCAAAAGAGTTAGAGTTTGAAGGGAATACTTTACAGCCGATTGAATTTGAATCATTCAAAGTAAAAATACCACAATAAAAATCTTATATGTAATCTAAGGCTTCTACCACAAAAATCTGGGTAGATAGCCTTAGTTTTATTCTATATAAAAATGGCAAGTTTTAAAGAGTAATATGGATTTTTATGTTAAAATTGGATGGTGTAAACTTATATAAAGTTGGTGGTAGAAATGAGAGTATTGTTAGAGATCCTCCGCATTATCTTAATATTCGGCCTGCTTGGTGGAGTTGGGTGGGCACTTATTGAAAACATCTATACAGGTAATCAACAAATTGAAAAATATTCATGGCTTGGAGGAATCGCATTATTTGTATTACTGTTTGTCCTATACAGAAATAAGTGGCATTTTTCTGGGTGGTATCATGGCAAAGGCAGGGTGAAATTATCAAGGCCTGTAACTTTGGCATTAGTTGTTATTTCCGTATTTTTATTTAGTGTACCTTTTGTAATTAGCGTGTTTTAGCAGGGTGGTTGCGAAGTAAAATGACTAAATAGGAAATATGCTAAACAAGTGAGGTGTCATCATTGCAGCCAATTCAAATCAGTGAAATACCCGACACTATAAAGCAATATGCTGGAGAGATCCATTCCATCAGATTTCCCCAACAAGGCTGCACATCTGATCTGGGAATAATTGAATGTAACGGAATTTCATTGGCATTGAAAAGGGCGAAAGATCCACTATACAACGCTTGGCTAAAAAAGGAGCATTTTGTGTTGCGTTGCTTGTCGACAGAGACAACAATACCAGTACCGAAAATAAAGAAACTTGATATCGATAGTGACAAGACTCAAGTTTGGCTTCTCATGGAGTTTTTGGAAGGAAGAACACTAAGAACAGCTCTATCGAAAGAAACGAATCAGGCTGTGAGAAGCGAATTGATTTATAACTTCGGAAAAATGCTACATCAAATACATTCAACAGCATGTCCTAAAGAGTTAATGAAAGAAGAACCTTGGCTGGAGGCTATGTTAGCAGATGCCGAATATAATTTAGCCAACTACAAGGTTGACGGATCAAAGATATTACTTGAAAAAATATCAAGCAATAAACCGAAAGCATTTGCACCAACCTTAATTCATGGTGATTTTACGATGGACAATGTTCTCGTTGAAAATGGAAAAATATCAGCGGTGATCGACTGGGCTGGAGGAACTTATGGCGATCCAAGGTATGATGTTTCGCTTTCAATCAGACCTAAACCTGGTCTGTTTGAAAGCGAGAATGATAAAGAAATGTTCTTCCAGGGTTATGGTAAGAAGATCATCGATAATGAGGAATATGAGTATTTTGCTAACGGTCTATATGAGTTTTTTTAGAATGGAATGTTGTGAACAACAGGAACAATACTCCATACTCCCTGTTTTATTATTTATAATTTATACATGAAATCATGCCTCTTAAATCATACTAATGATGGGAGGCAGATTAGTATATGAAAATAATAGGTATGACGATCTTTTTTTTGTTATTTCATTCAATCCATATTTCCAGTGATGCAGTGGACTTGGTGGTTACCTATCAAGGGGAAGCGATTGCGAATGTTAGTAGAGCGGAAGTGAGTGTGCCATTTTTTGATGAGCCAGTAATTGATGAAGAGAAATTGAAACAGCTCATGGAGGAAATTGACAAAAAAGTTTACCAAGAAGCAGTTGATGCAACGATTAACGAAAATGGAGCAATTGTTCCGGAAAAAGCCGGGTATCAAATGGACCGGAAAAAATTTAGAGAGATGTTATACAGCTATTTTTTTACCAATGATTCTGCTAAGGTAGAAGTCCCAATGATGAAGATTTTCCCCAATGTTGACAGTGAGCTGCTTGCAAATATTCGAACACAGCAAATTGGTCAATATGTAACCTATTTTAATCATAAAAATGAGGAAAGGTCTCATAATATTTTCCTTGCATCTGAAGCGATTAATAACCATGTTGTTTTTCCTGGTAAGACCTTCTCGTTTAATAAGGTTGTTGGAAAAAGGACGGAAGAGAAAGGTTATTTACCTGCTCCTGAAATTGTAGAAGGAGAATTAACGGAGGGAATAGGCGGAGGAATTTGCCAGGTGTCATCTACATTGTATAATGCCGTGGACCGTGCTGGTGTGCAAATGATTGAGCGGTATTCCCATAGCAAGAAAGTTCCCTATGTCCCGCCAGGCCGTGATGCAACGGTCAGCTGGTATGGACCTGATTTTACGTTCAAAAATAATTTGAATCAGCCATTGCTTATTCGGTCTAAAACAATAGATGGTAAAGTAATGATTAACATTTTTTCATCCGAACAAATTGAATATACACCGCGTGAAGTGCCTGATGCTTCCTAGCAGTTCACAAAAAGAGGCAAAAAGTCGACCTGATAATGGATCGACTTTTTTTAATATTATTTAAATACAAGAATAGGATAGTAATACAGGGATGTAATTAAAAAATGCAGTTGGAGGAGATTAGACTTGATTATTTCTTTTGAAAATAATAAATCTTACAAAACAAAGTGGATAAATCTATTTTGTAAGCGTTTACCTAACAAGTGGAGAAAGGAGTTTTTACAAGTATTGAAAACAATTCGTTAGATTACTTTACATTATTATTGTCCGAATAAAGGTTCAGACATAAAATAATTTTAATCAAACACTTCATCGAGTTTTCAGTGGGCTGGTATTCTTAACAAAAATATCAACAATTTTAAGCTCAAAATACAAAAAAAAGAATATAACGGGGTGAGAGAATGTCAAATGGTTTGCTTAAAATTCAGAGTTTACGAACTTCTTTTAAAATAAAAGATAATTATTATGCAGCGGTTGATGATGTCACACTCGAAGTAAATAAAAATGAAATTGTCGCTATAGTTGGAGAATCAGGCTGTGGCAAAAGTGCACTCGCATCTTCTGTAATCGGGTTACACAACAAAAACAGAACGAAGATCGATGGTCATATCTACTACAGAGGCTATGATATTGCCAATGCAAGCGTGTCTGAATTAAATCAATTACGCGGTTCGGAATTAGGAATGATCTTCCAAGATCCGCTAACAGCACTTAATCCTCTAATGATTATTGGAGAACAAATTGAAGAGACATTGTTGTTGCATCAGAAAATGACGAAGCAGGAACGGAAAAAAAGAGTGCTGGAATTGTTGAACGATGTAGGAATTCCACGTCCTGAATATACATTTAACCAATATCCACACCAACTCTCTGGTGGAATGCGACAAAGAGTGGTAATAGCAATTGCCATTGCAAATAATCCGAGCTTATTAATTGCTGATGAACCGACTACTGCTCTGGATGTAACCATTCAATCACAGATACTTGATTTAATCATGAAATTAAAAAAGGAGATGCATGCAGGAGTGATATTGATCACCCATGATCTTGGTGTTGTAGCGGAGATGGCTGACCGAGTTGCTGTTATGTATGCAGGTCAGATCGTTGAAATGGCACCAGTAACTGATTTATTTGACAACCCGCAACATCCCTACACACGCTCATTACTTGAATCTGTACCACAAGCCTCGTCCAAACAAGACCGGTTATATGTTATTCAAGGAGTTGTCCCGCCATTACCAAGCTTGCCACGTACAGGATGCCGATTTAAAACGCGAATCCCTTGGATCTCAGAAGACGTCCATGAAAAAGAACCAACATTACATGAAATCAACCCAAACCATTATGTAAGGTGTACGTGTTATAAACATTTTCACTTCTTAGATGAAAAGGAAGGAGGATTTACTCATGGCGCTTCTTAAAGTCGAGGATTTACATGTACATTTTCCCATCCGAAGTGGCTTGCTTAAAAGGGTGGTTGGCCATGTGAAGGCGGTCAATGGTGTTTCACTAGAATTAAAGCAAGGAGAAACCTATGGATTAGTCGGTGAATCAGGTTCTGGTAAAACAACGACAGGGCGAGCAGTTATCGGATTAAGTGAAGTGACTTCAGGCAAAGTTGTTTACAATGACCAGGATTTAGTTGGTGTGAAGCGATCAAAAACAATTCAAAAAGAAATACAAATGATTTTCCAGGATCCTTATTCTTCTTTAAATCCGAAAAAGCGTGTTTTGGATATAATTGCGGAACCGCTGCGTAATTTTGGAAGAATGTCAAAACAGGAAGAGTATAGTCGTGTAGGAGAATTACTTAATCAGGTAGGTTTAAGCAGTGAAAGCATATTGAAATATCCTCATGAGTTTTCTGGTGGGCAAAGGCAAAGAATAGGCATTGCTCGTGCCATTGCATTACATCCGAAACTGATTATTGCCGATGAGCCAGTTTCTGCCCTGGACGTGTCGGTACAGGCACAGGTTTTAAATTTTATGAAGGATTTGCAAAAAGATTTGAATTTAACTTATTTGCTTATTAGTCATGATTTGGGAATTATTCGGCATATGTGTGATCGAATCGGAATTATGTATAAAGGGCGTTTGGTAGAGGAGGCGAGTGCGGAAGAAATCTATCAAAATCCGCAGCACATTTATACGAAACGATTAATTTCATCGATTCCAGATATTGATCCGAAAAACCGCGAAAAGCGAGCGGCATTAAGAGAAGAAGTGAAACGTGACTTTGATAAAACCATTGCAAATTATTTTGATGATGATGGCATTGCTTATGATTTAAAACCAGTATCTCACAGTCATTTTGCTGCATTGCCAGGGGAGGGACATTAGATGTGGACATTTACCATTCGGCGGGTCCTGATTATGCTTCCACAGATTCTTTTATTAAGTGTTGTGATCTTTATTTTAGCCAAAATGATGCCGGGTGATGCACTAACAGGTTTAATTGATCCTAATATTGGCCCAGAGGCAATTGAGGCACAGCGGGAAAAGCTTGGCTTAAATAACCCATGGTATGTGCAGTATTGGAATTGGATAACAAATGTTTTTCAAGGAAATCTCGGGCAATCCTTTCAGCATAAACTGCCAGTATCTGAATTAGTTAATCAGCGACTAATCAATACTTTCTGGCTTTCTGTCATGACATTAATTTTAACATATGCTATTGCAATTCCACTTG
This sequence comes from Gracilibacillus xinjiangensis, assembly GCF_042651765.1. Lineage (NCBI taxonomy): Bacteria > Bacillati > Bacillota > Bacilli > Caryophanales > Bacillaceae > Gracilibacillus > Gracilibacillus xinjiangensis. Next base: position 147,227 of record NZ_JBHSDT010000008.1, read on the forward strand.
GTTTAATTAGTGGTCGCCATAATGATACGGTTGCTGATCGATTGATTACTGGGTATACCTATATCGGATTTGCTGCCCCTATTTTTATTTTTGCTCTTCTGATGTTATTTCTCTTTGGTTTTCAGTTAGGCTGGTTTCCAACAAGTGGCAGTGTTGAACCGGGTATGGTTCCTGGCACACTCGATTATTTTATAAGCAAGCTTTATCATATGCTGCTTCCAGCACTATCAATGGCTCTCATTACGACTGTATCAACCGTCCAGTATTTACGAAGTGAGATAATTGATACAAAGCAGAAAGATTTTGTCTTACTTGCCAGGTCCAAAGGTGTCAGTGAGTCCCGAATTTACCGGAATCATATTTTCCGCAATTCCTTGCTGCCGGTTGCCGCATTTTTTGGCTACGAGATTACCGGTTTGATCGGTGGATCCATTTTCATTGAAAATATATTCAGTTACCCGGGAATAGGACAATTGTTTTTAAGTTCATTAATGCAGCGGGATACAAGTGTTGTGACAGCACTCGTACTGTTGTTTGGGATCGCATCAATATTAGGTGCATTGATTTCAGACATTATTTTGAGCATTATCGATCCTAGGATTCGAATGAAATAGCATGGAGGAGGTGGGAAGATGTTTCAATCAGAAGCAGTGGAACAAAAACCAATGCGAAGTCCATCAAGTTGGAGTATTTTATGGCGTGAGATTGTACGGGATAAAATTGCCCTTATATCGCTTATTTTCTTAGTGGTGATTATGACATTTGTTTATGGGATTTCTTTTTTTCTTAATCAATCTGAAATTGTTAGAGTTGATTTATTTGCCATTCATGAGCCGCCATCGGAAAATTTCTGGCTTGGGACTGACTATGGCGGTCGGGATGTATTTGGTCAATTAATCATTGGTACGAGAAACTCCCTCTCTATTGGGATTCTGGTAACACTTATTAGCGGGATTGTCGGAATAACAACTGGCATCGTATCCGGCTATTTTGGGGGAACGATTGATAATGTCTTAATGCGCATTTTAGATTTCTTTATGATTCTTCCAACATTAATGATTGTCATTGTTTTTGTTAGTGTTGTTCCCAATTATGGGGTGATGTCCTTTTCCTTTATCATGTCAGCTTTTTTATGGATGGGGATTGCCCGCTTAATTCGTTCCAAAGCCTTGCAAGAGAAAGAGCTGGATTATGTTAATGCATCTAGAACACTAGGCTCTTCTCATTTAAAAATTATTTTTACACAAGTGTTGCCGAATATCAGTTCATTGATTATTGTCACAATGACTTTGAATTTGGCTGCCAATATTGGGTTAGAATCAGGGCTTTCCTTTTTAGGCTTTGGTTTTCCAGAGAGTACACCCAGTTTAGGGACACTTGTCAGCTATGCGAGAAACCCGCAAACATTGGAGTTTCGCTGGTGGATATGGTTACCTGCATCATTATTAATTTTAATTCTGATGTTGAGTATAAATAACGTCGGTCAAGCATTGAAACGCGCGACAGACGCAAAACAAAGAAGAGGATAAAAAAGGGAGGAATGAGAATGTCAAGCATAAGATTTCGTTGGTTTTTCTTCGCATTGGTTACAGCGGTTGTTATGGTTCTGGCAGCATGTAGTGAAAATACGAATCAAACAGAGGTAGATGATCCGGAAACGGATGTAGAAAGTGAAGAGACAGAAGAAACAGAGGAAACCGGAGGAGATGCGGAAGAAGAAGGCGAAGAAGCAGATGGACTCTACTCTATTGATGATTTCACCAATATAAAAGGGGAAGATGGAACACCAATTGAAGGTGGTGAAATAACCTTCGGACTTGTTTCAGATACTGCTTTTGATGGTATATTAAATTTCAACTTCTATGACGGTAATCCAGATGTTCAAGTATTAGAATGGTTCGATGAAGGTTTGCTGACATGGGATGAAAATTTCGTGTATACAAACGATGGAGCTGCCACATATACCATGTCAGAAGATAACAAAACGGCTACCATCACGATTCGGGACAATGTAAACTGGCATGATGGGGAACCAGTAAAGGCTGAGGACTTGTTATTTGCACATGAAGTAATCGCACACCCTGATTATGATGGGGTTCGCTTTGATGGCACACTTAGAAATGTGGAAGGCATAGAAGCATATCATAATGGAGAAGCAGATACGATTTCCGGGATTGAAATAGTTAATGAGAAAACGTTAAAGATTACTTACAATGAAGCAACCCCTTCCCTAATAACAGGTGGTATTTGGACCTATCCATTAGCAAAGCATATTTTCGGTGAGATGAATGTTGCTGACATCTCTTCTTCTCCGGAAGTACGCCAGCATCCGATTGGCTTCGGTCCATATAAAGTGGAAAGCATTGTACCAGGGGAATCAGTCGTTTATTCAAAAAATGAGGATTATTGGAGAGGTGAGCCAAAGCTTGATCAAGTAACATTAAAAGTAATAAATCCAAATGTGGTCGTAGAGGCACTGAAAAAAGGGGAGGTGGATTTAGTCAGCAGTTTCCCTGTTGATCAATTCCCTGACAATGCAGAAATGTCTAATGTGACATGGCTTGGTGTAACAGACCGTGCTTATACGTATATCGGATTTAAGTTAGGAAAATGGGATGATGAGAATGGTGTCAATATCTATGATCCTGAATCCAAAATGGCGAATGTGAATTTGCGTAAAGCGATGGCACATGCAGTTGATAACAATACCGTTGGGGAAAGGTTCTATCATGGCTTAAGATGGGCTGGTACGACATTAATTCCACCATCACACCCTGAATACCATGATAGTGAGAATGAAGGCTTAGCTTATGATCCGGAATTAGCGAAACAACTTCTCGATGAAGCTGGTTATGTTGATACAAATGGGGATAATTACCGTGAAGATCCTGAAGGTAATGAGCTTGTGATTAACTTTGCCTCGATGAGTGGCGGTGAAATAGCAGAACCACTAGTCCAATATTATATTCAGGCATGGGAACAAGTCGGATTAAATGTAAAAATGCTGGACGGACGCCTGCATGAATTTAATTCATTCTATGATCGTGTCGAGGCGGATGATCCGGATATCGATATTTATCAGGCAGCATGGAATGTTGGAATTGATGTGGATCCAGGTGGCTTATGGGGCGAGCAATCTTTTTACAATATGACCAGATGGACTAATGAGGAAAATACACAATTAATTAATGAAGGATTATCTGAGGCGGCATTTAATGTGGAGTCACGAATTAAGACTTACAAGGAATGGCAGCAATTAATGGTGGAAGAAGTACCAGCCTTCCCGACATTATATCGAGCTGAACTTGTCCCTGTTAATAATCGTATCCAAAACTATGCAATCGGTGATGGACATGGAATTTACAGACATGAAATAGCCGTAACAGCAGAAGAGCCGGAAGCGGCAGAATAGGAACATAAGGAAACAGGCCTCTTCCTTGTTTTTGAGAGCGGGAAAGAGCCTGTTTCTTTCTATTTTGTCATAAGCAGGGAAGGGCATACAGAATAGCAAGTTTCTATATGCGCCTATGATTATTGTTGTTGCTGGTCATGTGCTTCGTCTTTTATTTCTGCTCTCATTCCAGCAATGGCTTCTTCTCTGCGACGGTTTTTTGCAATAATATTCTCTTTTTCTTCGCCTGATGCAAATTTCATTGTATCATGTGCTGCTTCAATATTTTCAATGGTATCTTGCACCTTTTGCTGTAACTTTTCCACATTATCTGAACGATCATCAGGGTTCGGCTGGTTATGATGGTTTACCATTTTCATTCCTCCTTGAACTGTTGTCCATTTTATTATTAGTAAGGACGAGGGAAATATGTATGGATTGTTTTGGTTTGAATTATTTAAAATGGTTTTCTATCCCTCAACTGCCTTATGATGACATCTGATTAACGATTTGAGGGTGAGTTTTCAGCATAAGTATTCTTATAAAGAGAAATAATATGATCCGGAGCATTCATCAAGTATATTAAAAGTTACTGGAGTGGAGAGATCCATGGGTTCAAGAATCATCCATTTAATTATTGGCGATAAAGTAGGAGAGTCTTTGGCGATAGAAAATAAAAATAAATTTCTTCTTCCATAAAAAAGTGGAGTATGAGGAAGTTAGCGTGCAGCAGAATAATTAAGGAAAAACAAATGGAACAGAATTATTCTGCTCCTTTTGTTTTTAGTAATCATCTGCATTATTGTGGTGCAATGGCGGTGGAATTAACCAGCCTTTTTCTTTGTTTAGGCGGAGGACTTTTCCTCCTAATGTTGCTTTTTGCGTATGGAATTGTCCGAACATCATCGCAATATCTTCACGAATGGATTGCCCCATAATCTGGCTGCATGTAACTAGGCCTGCTGCGATTGTTGCTGATAAAGAGGCAGCAATTTCCTGATCCAGAAAACGCGCACCTGCCGGAATGTCCTCGATACGTGTGTTAGGACGTTCTGGAGGAGTTGGCGGTAACCCGATGCCATTTTCTTTTAATAATGTTTCAATTTGCTTGATTTCCTGTTGACTACCATCAATTGCTTCCTGCAATAATTTCTTAAGATCTTCATCACCAGCATGGTTTAGTTTCGTCTGATAACCTGCAACCGTACCTTTAGCTGACGACAGAAACGCCCATGTTGAAAAAACTTCACCATAGTGCATAGGCTCATTCGCTGGATTTCCACTTAAAACTCCCATAAACACACTCCTTAATGTATCTTTAATTTTCATATAATTACTTCTCCTTGCCGAAGCGGAATACAAAGAAAGTATTTGTAAAAGGATACGAAAATATACATTTAATCAAAGATCCTTAATAAATATTTCAGTGGATGTGAGAAAATTTGCTTAGACATTTTATTTTAATTAATATTCGATGATTCGTTGGAATTTTATGTTAAAATAGAAGGGAAAATGAGAAGTTCGAAACAAAATAAAAAGGGCTGGAGAGGTTAAGTTGAAAAAAAACATTGTTGCTGTATTCATCAGTTTGCTCATAATAACTGCTGGTTGTTCCGTTAAGCAAGAGATGGATAAACCAACAATAGCGAAAAGTCCAGATTCCCAATATGAGACCACATTAAAGGAATTAGGTTTAGGGATGGTATTTAATTTTGATTTTTATTTACCCAGTGCTGATGAAAGGTGGGTTACACTTTGGGTAGAAAGGTACAAACAAGGCGAAAAAGAAGCGGACCCTGTAGCGAAATTTTCTTTCGGTAACAGTCCAAATGAAGTGGATGAAGGAGCATTGGGGTTTGGAATCATTAATCCTGGCAGAGACAATCCATTAGTATTTCTTTATGCACCAGGGGTAACCGCTCAGCCTGCTCAGGTGGAGAAGCAGTCAATCAGTAATCATAGTTCATGGGATTATGCGCTAGGTGATGAAGAAATAGAATTAGACCTGGGCGAAGCAACCTTGTTGGCAGCCTATCGAGAGACAGAAGGTAACTCAATCGAAATGGTCGATTTACAAGATGAGCGATCGGTAAATAAAATGATTCATGAAGATGAGATGGTACTGTTGTTTAAGATAATGGTGGAAAAAGAAGGCAGAGACAACCAATAAATTCTGTAGTAAACAAATAGTCAGGCGCATAAAGGGCAAGTCCAATTATGAGAACGATGAGGAGATGTTCGATGAAAAATTTTCTTTTAAAAAGTATGAGCATTGTTTTTTTCCTTTTATTAGTGGGATGTCAGCTTAACACCATTACAACCAATAATGCTACGAAAGGTTTTTCTGAGCCGGGATCATCTGATTGGGTGGCCTACATGAAGCCAATCAGAGAGTATATGTACTACCGAACGCAAGCGGTGATCAATAAGGATATAGATATTCTTTGGGCAAAATACCCGGAAATTAAAAACGACAGGGATTTTGAAAAAGGGATCAATGTGGAAAAAGATGAGTTGGATTCATTGAATATGGGTTTTGAATTAATTGATGCCAATTATGATATAGAAGCATATGAACCAATCAAAGTGAAGACAATCAGTGAGGAGGAAGTGGTAGCTCTTGTTCATGCTAGTATCGTTTATTTAAGCAATGATTTCGAAGAATCTGGAGGTGAATATTTAATAGAGATTTCTTTAGTAAAGGAAGAGGATCAATGGACGGTTGTGAAAACGGATGAGTATACCATGCCTGAGTACAAAGAATGGCTGGAGGAGTAGCAAAAGACGGATTTATGCAAACATGATACAGAAATTTTTGGGGGATGGGGTGAAAATATGAAGCTTGCTGTAAATTATTCTTTGGAGACAGAAAAATTGGTTAAAGATTCTGTGATCGACATAGATATGTTTAAATGTCCCGATTTTAGTAAGGAATTGATTGATAATGCGAAGCAAACGAAGCCTTGTTATGTTCATTTTGCCTTAAATGCTGGTGATAATCAAATGAATAAAGTGAATTGGACTGCAATCGAAGCATTAAGAGAAGAAACAAATACACCATTTGTCAATGTACATGCGGTTGCTTTTGTAAAGGATTACCCTGACATGGATACTTTTACATCGAATCCTGTTCATATTAATCGAATAATAGATGCAGTCATCAAAGATTTGGCACCTGTTATGGATAAATTCGGGGCAGAGAATGTAATGATGGAGAATGTGATATGCAGAGGCGAAAACGAAAATATGATGAGGGCGATTATAGAGCCGGAGATCTTAAGTGAAATTATGCAAGAGACAGGTTGCGGATTATTGCTGGATACCGCACATGCGCAAATGACCTCGAAATGTCTTGGATTAGATGTGAAACAATATATTTCACAACTTCCATTGGACCAGCTGAAAGAACTTCATATAACTGGTATTCAGCCAGATAATAAGGGCCGTTTACATGATAGTATGCCGATGACTGATGAAGATTGGGATCTCGCTAAATGGGTAATTCAACGAATAAAAGCTGGTTATTGGCAGGAGCCATGGGTGGCAGCATTTGAATATGGCGGAGTTGGTCCCATATTTGAATGGCGAACAGATGAAGAGGTACTGGCAAAACAAACGCCTATTTTATATGAATTAGTCAAATAGTTAGATGCTGGTTAATTTTTTATAAAAGGAAAAGTTGAATTCATGATGTGGTGGAAAAGGAGTGTATGGCATCTGCGTCTTTATATTTTTCTCCATGTTGGTTAATTATTCATTGATACTTTCTATCTGTTCGCTCACATTCAACATTCCTAATGCGCTTACTGTTGTACATATATTTGATTTACATGGAAAGACACAATTACTAAATGGCCGCTAACAATTCAGCCTTAACCATTTAACCAATGGGGCATTTTATGAATAAAAAAGGGAGATGGATGCTATGATTACTGGCTTACATCATGCACAGGTGACTATTCCCAAAGGTGCAGAAGAAGAAGGGAAAAATTTTTACTGTGGAATTCTTGGTTTAACCGAGAAAGAAAAACCGGAATCATTAAAAGGCCGTGGAGGATTTTGGCTGGAAGTCGGAGATCAGGAAGTGCATATCGGCACTGAGGATGGTTTTGACAGATTAACGACAAAAGCTCATTTAGCTTATCAGGTAGAAGATATTTCATACTGGAGAAGTGTGCTAAAACAAAATGGAATTCAAATGATTAAAGGGGTCCCCATTCCGGGCTATGAACGATTCGAGTTCAGAGATCCTTTTGGGAACAGGGTGGAAATGATTCAAGAATTACCGCAAAGAATTTAATATCTGCAATCGGATGTGTTGTTCAGGTTTAGGAAAGATGTATAGCTTTACAAAAAATAAACCTATTTTGAGCGATTCTTATTCGAAGCAGGTTTATTTTTTTACATTAAATGCGGTGACAGAAGTTATTTAAAAATTTGAATTGGCTATCATCCTTTAGGAAATTGGAAAGGGAAAGAGAGAAACATATCATACTAGCAGCAGAGAGAGACTTGGTGAATTTGGGAAAAAGCAAATGCAAGGAAATAAATATTAAAATGTAAATACGGAAACAATTGACAAACGAAGGGGTTGGCGATTATTACCTATTTAAATTTGTTTGGTCTACTTATATGTTTGATTACCATTCTATTATTTTTCATTTTCTGTTTCCAGGTTCTTGTGTTTTTGATCAAAAGAAAGAGGTTTCCGAAAAAAATGCTGATTGCCATCATGATTGGAGTCATTATTGTTTCGGTACAGTTTGGATATAATAAATATTTTTTTACTTTCAATGATAAAGATGGGGAATTATATAAAGAGCCAGTACCTTCACCAAATGATACATATAGCGCCAGCGCCTATTACATGCCATATGGCGGTGCGGCCGGCGGTGTGAAAATATGGGTTGAAATTACTGATCCGAATGAGGAAGACATAGAAAAGACGGTATATTATGCAGAGGCAAATGGCAACTTTTCGATGGAGTGGAAAGATGAGCATACCTTATCCATAGTAAATCAAGAACCTGCGTATCCAAGTGAAGACAGAAGTGTGGAACTGAATGTGGAAAAAGAGATTTACCATGATAGAGGCCTGGCATGCGACAGTTGGATAATGAAGAGTGAGTATGATACTTGTTTGAAGAAATAGAGGAAGAGATGACGTTATTAAAAAATAACTCAAACATCCTCCCAATCGGATGGTTATGGAGGCTTAAATAAAAATTATTTTCTTTGATTAATCAAGCGGACGAGTATTTCATCAAGCAAAACGGGATGAAAAAAATGAACAACATGACTATGACATTTTCGTTTAAGATAAGAATAGTGAAACCAACTTCAGTAAGGATTATTAGGAGGAGGGGAGATCGTTTGCAAGCTCATACTGTCTTTATCGTCTCAGGCCCGGCAGGAGTTGGAAAGTCAACCACTTCCAAACAGCTTGCTAAAAAGCTTCCGTTTAGTGCCTTCATTTCTGGTGATCTTGTTTCCCACATGCATATAGGCGGGCGGCAGAAGCCTTGGAAAAGCCAAGAGGAAACCTCGTTAATTTGGGAAAATATTTTAAGTTTAACTAGAAACTTTTTGAAATATGGGAATGATGTGGTGATAGATTATGTTACATTCCCAGGTGAAGCGAGATGGTTGCATGAGAAATTGCTGGATGTTGAATCGGAAGTACACGTTAAATATGTCGTTTTGTGGACAGACAAAGATACTTTAGTGAAAAGAGACAGCATGAGAAAAGAAGAGTACCGAATGGGGGACAGATGTCTTATCCTTGTTGACGAATTTCATCATTCGGGACTGGATAAACGGCATATTTTAGATACTAGTGAGAAGTCTGTTAGGGAACTTAATGAGATTCTTGCAGAGATCATCGATAACGAAAGATTCACTATAAGAGAGTAACGGTAAGGATAAGTAGCATGAGTGATTTTAAATGAAACGATAACAGATTTTTAACGTAAATATACTGAGGTGAAAATTTATGATTCATTTAAACTTACTCTTTATTTTATTATTAATCACACTACTTGCTCGTTATATAGTAAACGAAGCATTTGAGCCAGAGATATTCGCTATGACTTTTCTCTTTCCAGTTGCAGCTCTTGTTTTGTATGTTATTGGGAAAAGATTTGAAGTGAGAGAGCGTAATTATCAACCTGATGGAATTGCAGGCTGGTCTTTTTACAATATACAAAAATTATTTATGATTCGAAAGCCATTGTTTAAAGAGAAGGAAAAAAGGGGTTATATAAAACGTTACTTTCAGCAGAAATGGCAATATATCATTGCTGATATTTTTGGTTCTCACTGGTACTTGTCATTGGAAATCCTCATCGACGAAGATCTGTATGATATGCGCTGGTACCGTGAAAAATGGTTTACACAGCAGGACCGATGGAAGATATATAAAAATGGGGAGCTTGTAGGAGATGCGCGTACACTTATCAATTGGAAGAACACAACAAAATTGAAAGAAGTATTGGAGTACAGGTTTGATGAGCAATCGTATAAATCGGCGGCATCAACGGTAACATCAACCATTTCCTTAACTCATGGTGATCAGGTGGCTGGATCACTGAAACGTAACCATTTAATGAGCGGCATTCAAGTAATCGATACACAAGAAGACCGACCTGAATGTATTGTCGCATTAATCCTGCATTCCTATTATTTTAAAGGTAAATAACCGCTCGCTATATTAAGGCTATATGTTGGTTTAAAATAGTGTGTTTATCAGTGGGAAGGATATGGAAAATATGCTTAGAGGTGGTGTAAGATGAAGCGAATCAAGGTTTATCATTATGATGCATTTAGCAGTAAACCGAACAAGGGTAATCCTGCGGGAGTAGTTTTAAATGGGGATGAACTAACAGAGGATGAAATGCAAGAGGTAGCATATAAGGTAGGGTTTAATGAGACAGCCTTTGTGGTGAAAGCAGAGGAAGCCGACATGAGACTACGCTTTTTCACACCAGGTCATGAAATGAACCTATGTGGTCATGCAACAGTGGCGACGGTTTTTGCTTTAAAGAGGAAGGGTTTACTGGGTAAAAAAGCAAATTTAAAAATTGAAACAAGGGCAGGAGTTTTGCCGGTAACACTTATTAAAACAGCTGATGACGGCATCCGGATTACGATGAAACAGGCTGCCCCTCAATTTGAAAAGTTTAGTGGTTCAAAAGAAAGCTTAGCTCATTCAATAGGTATAGAAGAAAAAGAGATTGATCACACTTTACCGATTTTATATGGAAGTACAGGAACTTGGACACTATTACTACCTATTAAAGAATTAAGTGCATTTAATAGGATGGAACCTGACAATAAGGAGTTTCCAGCAATTTTAAAAGAAATGCCGAAAGCATCTGTACATCCTTTTTGTATGGAAACTTATGATCCGTCTGCAGACATGCATGCACGTCATTTTTCTTCACCTTACTCTGGTACAATTGAAGATGCAGTAACAGGGACTGCTTCTGGGGTGATGGGAGCATATTTTGCAAAATACATCAATAATCACTGGCATGAACCTCTCCATTTAGTAGTGGAACAAGGGCATGAGCTGAAAAAGGACGGACGAGTTTTGGTTCAGGTTTCACAAACGAATGATCAACTTAATGTTGAGATTACAGGAAATGCAGTATATGTACAGGATTTTGATGTTTTGATAGGCGATGAAAATATAGAACGGAGGTAATATCATATGATTAGTAGTTTTTCTATTCCGGGTATTATTATGCTATGCATCGTGGTTGCTCTTATCATTTTATTCATCATATCCTTCACACTCTTTATCCGCAGATTGCTTAACAATATTTCTGTCACAAGCAATCAGTCAGATCAAATGGAGAAGAAACTGGATAGAATTATAGAATTGCTGGAAGAAAATAAGGGCAGATGACACAAAGAATATGAAAGACTAGGATTGGTTAGGGAATGGATAAGAGTGGTCCTGATTTAACGTCAAACTATCGATATCCATGTAAAATTCTCAGCTAAGAGCGCATCATAACGTCAAAACAGGCAAGAGCCCGGGTAGTTTTGCAGTTAAGAGCGCATCATAACGTCAAAACAGGCAAGAGCCTGGGAAGATTTGCAGTTAAGAGCGCATCATAACGTCAAAACAGGCAAGAGACCTGAGAGATTTGCAGTTAAGAGCGCATCATAACGTCAAAACAGGCAAGAGCCCGGGTAGTTTTGCAGTTAAGAGCGCATCATAACGTCAAAACAGGCGAGAGTCTGGGTAGATTTGCAGTTAAGAGCGCATCATAACGTCAAAACAGGCAAGAGCCCGGGGAGATTTGCAGTTAAGAACGCATCATAACGTCATGATTATCCTCTTTCCTTATATCGGGTCAGTTTTTTCTGCCACTAACTGCTAATAAATACATTTGCATGGATTCAGCTGATGTGATTATCCATTCTCGATATTCCTTGACAGCTCGTGCCCGTTCTTCTTCCCTTAGATAACCGTCAGCAACTAATTGATGTCCCCTTGACTCAGCTACTTCTGCCCAAATATTGATCTTTGGCTGGAAATCCGGATCTTTTTTTGAAACAGTTTCATGTTGTACGGAAATTTCTATATCAGTAAGCCCAATAGCTGAGAACATTTCTGCCAAATGATCAGCGATTGCATTATTCATCCCGGCATCTGATCTCCAGTTAAGAAAAGCTTGATAGAAATGGTTCATGCTTGTCGGGGCTTCAGGTTCCCACTTAATTTTTTCGTGATTATAATCAAGAACAACGACATGACCTCCGGGTTTGGTTGCACGCGCCATTTTACTAAGTGCCATATCAGGGGCAGTAAGCCATTGCAATACCCTGGCAGCCGTTACGACATCAAATTGATTTTCCTCCTCCAGCTTATATAGATCTTTTGTTTCAAATGCTAGATGGTCAATCTCTTTGAAGTTATTGCTTGCTGATTCAATAAACTGCTTGTTTTCATCAATTCCCAATACCTTTCCTGGTGCCACCTTTTTGGCAATATCTGCTGTTATCACACCAGTTCCACAGCCAATATCGAGCACGTTTTTTCCCTTTTGCAAAAAGTCTGTTAATCGCTGATGGGAGTTTTGTAAGGAACGTTGGTCAATAATAGATGTGGTTCTTTTTGGCATCTGGGCACGATTCCGAGCGATTTCTTCATTTTTCATGGTAAACACCACCTTATCATTGATTAACTAAAAAACCCCGTCTCTATATAAATATAAGAGACGAGGCATTGCTCGCGGTACCACTCTAATTGATTATTGATTAAGACAATAATCCACTCATTTTTATAACGGAAAAATCCGGCATCCCTTACTATTTTCAGGGAAGCTGCTTTTGGATGAGTTCAAAGGTGACAGCTGCCGATTTCCACCAACCAACGGCTCTCTGAAAGGTTATCAGCCTTTTACTATTTCCAGTCTTTGCATTTTTAGTATTTATTTTAAAATATCATATATTAGGGAATTGCCATTGTCAACAAAAATTTCTAAAATGTGTAAAATATTTTGGGGTATTTATGCTATTATGGAAGGTGAGGTAGAAACTGGGATTTTAGGCTTTTGTTACGGAGATAAGGAGCGATTATTTTTGCATATAGTTTTGAAAAATTAGATGTATCCCTTTTGATAGCGTTTCTTTATTATTGGTATTGAGTTCAAATTTCAGTAGGCCGGCAGTTGGATCAATAGGCAGATTGTAAAAATGATGATTTGCTTTTATATTTAAGCAAATCGCTTTCAGAGAAAATATAATTGGAGAGAAGCATAATGGGACTTTATATAACGAATGAACTCGATAAAAAAGCGAAACAACATGTTAATGATGGACTCTATCAATTTAATTTAAGGCATTTTCCGGAAGATTTAAGTGGCAGGTACGAAGATATCGGTTTGTTTATCAAGGATGATACTGGCGATGTTTATGGTGGGTTAATTGGTGCAGTATGTTGGAATTGGCTGGAGATCTATCAATTATTTCTGGATGAGAAGATTAGAAACCAAGGCTATGGAACGAAATTACTATTAGAGATTGAAAACATGGCAAGAGAGAGAAAATGTGATTATATCAAACTCGATACATTGAGTTTCCAGGCATTAGACTTTTACAAGAAACATGGTTATGAAGTTTTTGGAAGTATTAATAATGTTGGCAGAGAGCATGTGCATTATTATTTGAAGAAGGATTTGGGCTAGAAAAACGGGAGAAATATGGAGGATAGGGTAATATGTTAGGATGGAAGTGCAGGGTAAAATGCAAAGGATAGTTTTCAGTAAATAAGGTAAGAAAAATCGAAATGCAGGTGATCGAAGTTGGTAAACAATAACCTTTCAATGATGATCGCTACAATAGTTAGTTTCCTGTTTAACTAGCGGAAGATGAAATCATGAAGAGTCTTAGCACCATTATTTTTTCCTTGTGAGATTGCCTGCCCGAAACTTTGGAATTTGACTTGGGCTGCTATTTCTATACAGCGACACTTGTGAAATCGTTTTATGTAAGAGGGAAGGAGGTTATTCTAGATGCAGGATGGTAAAGAAAGCCCGGAATATAGACGAGAGAGAATGAGGCAGGAGGAATTAAAGCATCCTTCCAGCAGCGTGCATGGGAGCGGATTGTCCGATTTAGTTGGTGGTTTAGGTTGGAAAGGCACTTTAATTATCGTTATTGTTCTTATTTTAGCACTCATAATCTACTCGTTGTTCTTTCGTTGACCGATCGGCAGAGGTTATGAAAGTGAAAAGCTTAATTCTTATGGTAACGAGGGATGAGAATTTCAGGCGTGAATGGAACAATTTTCTTTTTTAAAAGGGAAGTTTCTGAGTAAAATTGATCTTCCGAGGGGAGATATGAGGATGATTTACGATTTACCGGGTGATACAAATATGTCACCAATTGTTGGAATGTTATATGCAGCAGTGAAAGAAAACAGTGAACGGCTGCGATTAATAACAAATGGGATGTCACAAGAAGAGGTGGATTTCAGAGGTCAAAATAATAATTTTAATAGTACAGCACAGTTAATAACACACATTACATATGTTGATCTTAACTGGATTTTTAGAATAAGAGATCAATCACTTCCTCTTTCATTAATAGAAGATTATGGACCAATGTTGGGGGAAGATAATAGACTTCCAATGGTTGAGGGGGTCTCTTTGAATACACTTCTTACTAAACGTGAAAAGGTTTTAGGGATGCTGAGAGATGCATGTATTCAATTAAAGGATGAAGAGTTAGATAGAGTGGTTGCATTTGGTCATGAAAACGAAAAGCTTGCAACCATTCGGTGGGGCCTATGGCATATGGCAGATCACAATCGCTATCATCAGGCCCATATTAATCAGCTGAGAAAATGGTATAACTGAAGGGTTTTTGGAGTATGTCTAAACAACAAAGGTCAGAAAGTAATATAGAGGCATTCAAGCCTGCTTTCAATGCCAAAGTAGAGATCAGAAAGCATTGTCCAGGCATTCAACCCTGTTTTCAATGCCAAAGTAGAGACCAGAAAGCATTGTCGAGGCATTCAAACCTGTTTTCAATGCCAAAGTATAGGTCAGAAAGCATTGTCGAAGCATTCAAACCTGTTTTCAATGCCAAAGTATAGGTCAGAAAGCATTGTCGAAGCATTCAAACCTGTTTTCAATGCCAAAGTAGAGCCCAGAAAGCATTGTCGAGGCATTCAAACCTGTTTTCAATGCCAAAGTAGAGGTCAGAAAGCACTGTCGAGGCATTCAAACCTGCTTTCAATGCCAAAGTAGAGGTCAGAAAGCATTGTCGAGGCATTCAAACCTGATTTCAATGCCAAAGTAGAGCCCAGAAAGCATTGTCGAGGCATTCAAACCTGTTTTAAATGCCAAAACCGAGGTCAGAAAGGCACATAGAGGCATTAAACCGAGCTTTAAATGCCAGAACCAAAACCAGAAAGTAGCATAGAGGCATTAATATTAGTGAGCAAGCAAGTCCATATTTCTAAAGCTTGATGAAAATAAGCCAACCATTTATTAAAACAGCTGGCTTCATAACTTATTTAAGTTTTACTACCTTTGTACGATCTTCATAAGTGGAATAGAGAAATACATGTAACATAATATCCTGCTCATTGATATTAGTAAATGTTTCAACCTGTTTATTGCTAGGATTTAACCCATCATTAGAGCGAGTATCCGCGAAAATTCTATCATTATGATCATAAATAACACTTTGTGTAACACCAGCGAATTGTTCATCTTCACTTTCTGACTCAATAATTAAATCGCTTCCGTCAAGGTAATACGTAAATTCAACTGGGTAACCCTTCACATCTGTTTTAACAGTTTGAGGCTCCTTAGAGATGTTTTCTAGGAGAACCTTGTCTTGGTCTGTTCCTTCATAAGAGACTTTTGCATCTGTTAAAGAGAGAGAGATTGGTTGGTCATCTATATCTTTTAACACACTTTCCGTTTCAAATGTTAAGTAATTCTCTCCGGAAAAATATCCATTTAATTCATGTTCTCCTAGCTGTAATTTTATTGTATCAAATTGAACAAAAATTTGCTCACTGCTGATGGTGTCTTCATTATAGTATAGTTTAACAGAACTTGGTGTGATCGCTAACTCTGTAAATTGCAGTACTCTGCTGCCTAGTTTTGCTTTTTTATCCAAATTCATTACAAATGTAGAATTTTGGGCAAGGTCATGATTGTATTCAAAATTTACTGACCATGATGCAGGATGATGGGCGATAGTATCTTGGTATTCTAACGATATTTCCAAATCTTTGACTTTATCTTTCGCCACTTGAATTGATTCACCAATCTTCATCACATTTGGCTTTGGTCGTTGGTATACGACACTGGAACTTTCAATTCGTTCCCCATTAAGATGAAAAGTGAGGGCAGCATAATCAATTTTATTTGGATCTTCTAATTCAATCAGGTAATCGATTTGATAAATGCCGTTACTGTAATCATTAGTTAGCAGTTCTATTTGTGAAATACCATCTCGACCAATTGAGATGTTGCTTAATTGCGTAAAATCTTCGAAAGAAAGATCTGCTTTCTTCGTTCCATATTCATGTAAGCCAGAGACATTGAGGGTAACTGCTTCATCAGCTTGAATTTCATCCTCTGTATGAAGGAAACCTACAATTTTTCCGGCTTTCTGATCATAAACAGCCGTTGCATTTAACATTGTTTCACTTCCATCATCCTTGACGAGAGTTGCTTCATCAAATTGTGCTGCATGGATAATTTGGCTATGTTCTTTTTCTAAACTGAAATTTATCGTTGTGCCATTTTGATCTGTGACTACATTGTGTACTGTGAGCTTTCCTAACTCATTTTCGCTGGATTGATTTATCTCCTGTCCAAATCCATTCTCTAATGATGTGATAACACCAGGGCGATTCATTTTATGCATCCAATCCATAATTTCACTAGAGTATGCAGCGAGTACAGGAGTTGAGGTGATGACAATTGCAAATAATAATGCTGGTATGGCAACTTTTAGTTTCTTGCTAGTCCGCTCCCTTTTCTGTTGTTTTACCAGTATTTTGTTCCACATTTTCTCTTCATCAGGGATATGATTATCATCTTTCTTTACATGCTTTTTGAAAATATCTGACATGTTATTCAAAGCTTTTCCTCCATTCTAGAAAATATGTTTGGTTGTCTTGAAATAACTTTTTGATTAATTTTTTTCCTTTAAAGTGTCTGGATTTTACTGTTCCTTCAGGGATCTTTAATATATTTGCAATTTCCTTATCTCGACATTCGTGTATATACTTCAGAATCATGACTTTTCTTATCCGAACAGGCAGTTTCATCATCAGTTCAGCGAGTTCACTTCTGTGTTCATTTTTTTCTGTTTGCTGACCTGTTTCTGAATTGTTCATAAAAGGCAGCAGCTGTGCCGTTTCTTTTAAGATTAGTCTGTTCCTTTTCTTAAGGTAGTTTCGTGACATGTTCATAGCAATACTTAGCAACCAGGACTTCTGATTTTCGATCGACTGGAAATCTGCTGTCAGTGCTTTCGCAAACACTTCCTGACAAAGGTCTTCTGCGTCATGTGGATTGTGAACCATGTAATTGCAGGCACGAAACACATCTTTATAATGTGTTTGGAATAAAGCTTTGGCATTAGTAACCTGTTTCACCATTCCACCTCCTTTTTCGTTTCTATACTAGTAACAATTTCAGTTAGGATAAGGTTCATTTTTATGAAAAAAAATTGATTGAGAGTGTGATGTACAGAAGAAGACAGTGGTTCCATTTCCATCGAACGGTTGTAAATAAATCACAAATGTTGACTTAGGGCAGTCTGTGGGAGTAGGTAATAATGGTGTAGCCTGTCCAAAGTCTCCATAACAAGCCTCTCAAATAGTTTGAGAGGCTTGAAATAAATTATTTTTTTACAGCATGGATGAAATGAATGGTCTCAAATGCTGTTAAGTAATCTGTTCTGTTAGTGAAGAAAAGGTCATTAATCATAGATGGAGATAAATGTTCATAGATTAGTAAACCAGCTCTTTCAAGCATTTTTTCCATTTCCATATAAGGAAAGCTGGATTTCATTGGTTCTCCGCTTGCCGAAGCCAGTTTTACCATATTCTCCACTCTATTTGCCATTCCCTTTTCTTTAAACAGTTTTTCGTCTGCATAATCAAAAACAATCGAACTGCCTGGTGGGACATTAGAAAATAGACGGAGAATCAAAATTTCGTTTTCCTCTTTGGTTAAATAATAGGAAACACCCAGAAGGCTAAAGAATGTTTTTTTGTTCTCAAACCCTTGATTTCCCAAATGGTCGTGTAGCTCTTTGTTAGTAAAATCCATTGGAATATAATGAATATTTCCCGGGACATGAAATCTTGCGCGCTCTAATCTTTTCTTTTTAAATTGTTGTGTAGCTGGATGATCCACTTCGTATATTTCTAAGCTGCTTTCCAAATGCGGATATCGAAAAGCAAAGGTATCTAATCCAGTTCCAAGGATCACATACTGTTCTGCTCCTAACTTATGTTCATGTAATAAAGTTTTTTCACAATAGGCGGAACGAGCTAAGGGAGTTGGGGAAAGCTGAACTTGTACGATCCACTTTAAGATTTCATCAGGGTTTTCTTGCCATTTCTGACTAATATCTTTGTTGAAAAAATGTATTCCGTCTATCATATTCCTGCTGATAGCTGAAAACTCTTCCTGTGATATTAAATCATTTGCAACAATATCATCAAAAATCTTTGGTGTGTCATATTTACTGTGATATGCTCTAGCGAAAGCCGATACTAAAGAAGTCATGCTAGACTCATTTTTTTCCATACCGTTTTCCTCCACAAAAAAAGATTCCCCTGGCCAGGAGAATCTTATAATAACAAAAGAAATAATTATTGTAAATTATAGCATAAATAGATTTTTTTGTCAATTTGTTTGATTGAGTTGTCTTCAGGGTGAGTAATAAATGGGTTCGCTTATTTCTTTTTTATGCAACCCGAAATTTGGAAATTTTATTGAAAACAAAGGCCAGAGTGTCGAAGGCCGGAAAGAAAAGCAATCTGTGAGAAACGAAAAAGAACAGTAGGTGATATAGTAGATATATGGTAAAGGAGGTAGTTTATATGGAAATGTCAAAGGGAGAATTCAAAGGTGGAAATAACATTGCTCTAAAGATTCCTAAATTCAAATACAACGAGACGGTCCATTTTTATAAGGAAGTGATAAAGTTACCGTATTTGGGCTTCATTTCTGAATCACATGCCTTTCGGTTTGGGGATTCGACACTGTGGTTGGATTGTATGGACAATTATTCTCAACAAGATGTATGGTTGGAGATTCAGACAGACAATGTAAAGATGGCAGCAGAGTATTTACAGGAGAATCATATTAATAGAAGAGACGAAGTGGAGGTACACGAAAACTCAGAGGGTTACTGGATTTCCGACCCCTGTGGAACAATCCTTAGAGTCAATTCGCAAAAATAGAAAGATATCCCCATCTTAAAATGGTTAAAGTAATGGTATCTCCATCTTTTGTCGTAAACTTAATTGTAGTCACAGATTTCGTGTAGGGTTAGAGAATATAGTAAATAAATCCTGTTCTTCTATTAAAAAAAACCGCCTCTTGTGCAAAGACCACAAGTGACGGCTTTTTTGTTATAACTCTATTGAATTTCCTGCTTCCGTTAACTCGCTTTTCACATTTTCGAGACCTAATTTATCTAGTTGGTCATTATCAATGGCTGCTTCGATTTATTAATAGTAGTTTCCATTCTATAGAAATAGCTTTAAATGTTCTTCATTAAATATAGTATCCGTTTCATTTGTCAGCTTGATTGTTTCATTTTCTTTTCGATCATAAAATGTTGGTTCATTTTGTTTTATCTTTATATCATTTTCTCCTTCTCCATAATAGGAGAAAATGTATCCAATAGAAGGAGCAATATGAGGTAAAGTAAAAGGAATTTAACTATCTGAATGGATATATATGAGCAATTCCTGCAACTTTTCTTTGAAGTAGGCGTCTAATAAATAGATATAGCAACAAAAGAGGAGGCAGTTGATTTTTGAGAAAAAGAATTGTGTTTGTATGTATCTTTCTTTCGATTGCTGTATTTCCTATCCAGACAAAGGCTCTCACTTGTGTAGAGCAAGAAGAACCAGTTATGGATCATTATGACCTTGCTGTTATTGGCACGGTTATGGATGTAAAAAAGGATACGGGTTTACCGATTGGATTTGTTTCTAAAGATGAATTTAAAAAATATGTGATGATGGAAGTGGAAGAAAGCTGGAAACAAAAAGTTCCGTCAGAACTAGTTTTCACTGCTGATTTTACTTGGGGATTCAATTTTGAAAAAGAGAAGAAATATTTTATTTATCTTAATAAAGAGAATGGCGATTATTATAACAGTCCGTGCAGCCCTGTTCTGGATGCAACAGACGAATTGGAGGGGATTGACAACAAGCAAGCATGGAGACCTTTGGGAGAATCTGATTTAAGCTTAACAATGTGGTTGATGTTTAATATGGAGAAAGTTGTATTCTTTGGTGTGTTACTATTGGTTATTATTATTTGGAGTTGGTATGTGAAAAAGAAATAATAATTCTTGAGGTGTATCGCATGGAAATTCAACGAAAGTAAAATTAACGACATTCGTATCTGTTGCTTTAAGCGTTGTCTGGGTATGGACATAGTCAGTGGAGGTTCGGCTGCAGATACGTGATAACTATGTCTGGAACCCGTAAATCCCTCCTTTTTTTAGAAGTAGGAGGTAAGGTATCCAAAAATCTATTATGAACTTATCTCTCCGTTACACAAAATAACAGAGAGATAACAGAAGGTGTTTATGAAATATAAAATAAATAGATTGTTAAAAAAACCATTGTAAACATCATTATATTTTCAAACATCGTAAAGTGGAGTAACTACGATTTCAATCTTCCTTTAATGAATTGAACACTTAATGAGGTAACTAATGCTACTATTATCGGCAGTAAAAGTATTATTATTTTATAACTTTTATTCATTTAATCTACCTCAATTAGTATTTATAAACCAGTTCTGAGCTGTTTTTCCATTCCCAATAAAATGACAGATATTCGGATTTATATTCTATTGATGGCATGTTAAAAATACATGCACACAACCTTAATGTCAGGATTCGATGCGAATTTGTTTCACAATACTGTTTTGTTGAAGAAAATCTATTGTCAATTTATCCGCTTCACTTGCTGATTTGCCAAGCCAGATTAAATGTCCCCATGCTTCCAAAAAGTGCAATTCGGAAGTCGGAATATGTTCATGGGCTAAGGACGGGTGTTCGAGCGGAACAGAACCATCGTATTTACTGTGCAAAATTAAAGTTGGACATCTTACCGCTTGTAATTCTTCTGTTGTTATGGTGTTTACTTGTTGCAAATCAATAAAAAAGCCTGTGCCTGAGCGTTGGCGATTGTTCATATTCTTAATTTCTTCAATGTCTGTCTCATTGAATTTGTCTTTAGCTTCCCGAAACTTCAAATTACTGAATGATGGAAACATCTGTCTGAAAATAAAACCTGGGAATAATTTATTCATTGATCCAATCATTTTCCATGTGTATTTCTCGGTATTAGGGTGGAATAAAACCTTTGCTGCTTTGTATTCTGTATCTTTTGGTGTAAGCCATTCTTTAGTAACAGCAGATTGTAATGTTAGTGTTTGGACATATTCCGGGTAGTTGGCAGCAAAATAGATGCCGCTCGGACCGCCAGCTGATATTGCTAATACATGAACTTTTTTTATAGCTAGATAATCTAGTAATCTTTTGTAATATTCACTGGCTGTTGCTAAACTTTCTCCGATTTCTTTCGAAGTTTTTCCATAACCAGGTCGGGATGGGGTGATGATAGAGAAGCCATTCTCGATTAATGTATTGTACCCAAACTCTTCACGGCAATTGGAGTGTCCACCATGGAATAAAAGAATTGGTTCTCCTTCGCCAATAATGGAATATTCGATCGTTACATGATCTATCGTTAGTGTTGCGATTTTTCTTTCCATATATTTTCTCCCTTAAGTGTATTTACCATTAGGTTTATCATAGCATAATCCATTTTTAAATAATAGATGTTTCATGATGAAGTAATTTATGGAATAATATGTATATAAGATGATTGTGAAATAATTGTCTTTATTTTTATTGTTGGTAATGGGTTGTTGTCAAGGCAATGTTAAGGATGAACCTGTTGCTGATATAGTGTTATTAATTGTGAAAACGTTTTACAACTGAGGAGGTTGTATCAATAAATGGACAGATGGCTTGGTTCGGCAGGAATTTGCTTCAATGAGAATAGAGAATTACTGATGGTATTGCAAGGAAAACCTGATGAGGTGAAGAAGTGGTCTGTACCATCAGGCGGGGTCGAAGCGGGGGAAACTTTTGCCGAATGCTGTATCAGAGAGTTTTGGGAAGAGACAGGGTATTTGGTAGAGGTTGAAGAAGAAATTAAGGTTAAAAAAGGCTGTAATCCGAAAATCTCTATTGCCCATGAAGTTCATTATTTCTCTGTAAAAATTGTGGGTGGGGAGATGAAGATTCATGATCCGGATCAGTTGATTTATGATATTAGATGGAAAACGTTAGATGAAATAAAAGAATTAGAGTTTAGTTTTCACGAAGATCGGGGGTTTTTATTAGATTTTATACGTGAGAAAGGTTTATGGAAGCAAAAGCTGGACTGATAGAAGATATGAAATGTTTCCAGGAACGCAAATTCCAGGCAGTATAGCAGAGGGTGATGGAATTTTTTATGAAAAGCTGATTTACGGAAATTAGTTGTAAAGTTAGGGGGAGGACTTATGGATAGGGGTTTACAAGCAACTGATGCTGCAATTCAATTCATCGAAACATTTTTCCCATCTTGCCAAGGGGCAGTCTTGGCTGGAAGTGTTGTGAGGGGAGAAGCAACGGAAACTTCTGATCTGGATATTGTTATTTTTGATAAAAGGTTGAAATCTTCTTATCGTGAGTCATTAGTTGAGTTTGGCTGGCCAATTGAGATTTTTGTACATAACCTTAGCTCCTACAAACATTTCTTTGAATTGGATTATGGAAGCGCCAAGCCATCGATGCAGAGAATGATTGCGGAAGGGATTGTCTTAAAGGATGAGGGAATAATACAAGCGATAAAAATGGAAGCGGAAGAAATCTTGCGAAAAGGTCCGGAGAGTTGGTCGGAAGAAACAGTAAAATTAAAGCGTTATTTTCTTACAGACTTGCTGGATGATTTTATTGGTTGTGATAATCGTGCGGAAGAACTATTTATTGCTGGCGAATTGGCGATGATTGTTCATGAATTTGTTTTACGAACGAACAATTGCTGGATTGGTTCCTCGAAATGGATCGTGCGCGCATTACATCAATACGATCAAAATTTCACCGTGAAATTCGTTGATGCATTTGATCTTTATTATAGAACAGGTGAAAAGAGTATGGTGATTCAGTTGTGTGATGATGTACTGGCACCTCATGGGGGAAGATTATTTGATGGGTTTTCGCTGGGGAAGTAGTGATTCACCGGTTTATAAGTCAGAAATCCATATGGAAAGCGAAAGGAGAATTCCATGATTTATCGAAGAAAAACCTACCACATTGACCCAGTTATTTTAAACGCTTTTAACCAACATTTTAATGACACTCTTCTGCCTGCACAGCTTAAATATGGTGCGAGATTAGTAGGCAGGTGGATGGCAAAAAAAGATAACGGGATGATAGAGATTTTTGCGATATGGGAATATGATCGTTATGAAGATTATGAAAGGATTGAAAATAAAGTTAAGAGCGACGAAGAGCATGTGAAACGGGTGCAGAATTGGTATCATAAAATGGGTGGGCGAGAAAAACTTAAGGAATGGTTCTTTAAAATGGAGCAAGATTTTTTGGAGACAACCGTTCCATTTGAGAAGACTATCTTGTCTAAAAAATAGTTTATGTCCTGCTAACGAAACGTCACGACATATATGAAATTATTATGGAGGTAACGAATGTGTATCGTTCAGTTAACAAGAGCGAATCATGTTATGGAATTGGGAGTTTTTTTGGTGTTAATAATGCACGATAATTTAAGATGGAGACAACGGCGCTGGTCATATTTTTCAAGAGGGGGAATTATATGTGAAAAGATCGATATTGTCTGAGAGATTTAGAAATTTTGCTGAAAGGGAATGCAAAGGTTCCAGTAGTTTGTATGAAAATTTATCACATAAAATTGCTGAAGACAGCGAAATTCTTGAATTATGTTCCCACGCAAAAGAGGGGCAGCCTGTTCCAAATCTATTATTTGGGGCCGTTCACTTTCTGCTGATAAAAGGAAAAGAACATCCTTTGAGCGGGTATTATCCAAGTCTTGTTGACCATCCATTAGATACGGGGGAAGCTTTTCCTCATTTCAAAGATTTCTGTAGAACTTATGAAAAAGAAATAACAACTATTTTAACTAATAAGTTTGTACAAACAAATGAAGTAAGGCGCTGTGCTTACCTGTATCCATGCTTTTGTTACATGTTTAGCAAAGCAAAAAAGCCTCTATCATTAATTGAAATTGGAACAAGTGCAGGCCTTCAGCTTCTTTGGGACAAATATAGTTATTCTTACGGTACAAATGAAATATATGGGGATAAAAATTCTGCAGTTCATGTTACTTCCAAAATAAAAGGCGGAAAAATTCCTTCCTGTTTGCTAGATATGCCACCTGTAGCATCAAAGATTGGCATAGATTTACATATAAGTGATATAAAAAATATGGAAGACTATTTATGGCTCAAGTCTCTTATTTGGCCGGAGCACAAAGAAAGGTTAGAATTATTCGAGCGTGCAGCAACCTGTTTTAAGGAGAATTCAGTAGAGCTGCTTGAAGGTGATGGGATTGAATTGCTTTCTGATGTAGTGGAAACCATTCCGAATGATACGATTATCGGAATATTTCATACACATGTTGCCAACCAAATTCCAGACGATTTGAAGCATATACTGATAGATATAGTTCGGAGAATTGGTCAAATACGAGATCTTTTTCATCTGTATAATAATATGTGGGATAGAAAGCTTCATCTGGATTATTTTATTAATGGTGTTGAATACAATCAAGTGATTGGAGAAACGGATGGTCACGGAAGATGGTTTGAGTGGAATCTATCATGAGTTAAAGCAGTTTTAACTTTCCAATCATGCACTGGCTACCGGGATTAGATGAATTTTAATGTGTTTCATCAAAATGAGCATCCGCCAAAGGTGGCGTGAAAAGTACTTCCTAAGTGTTAATTATGTAAATTTTTTTAGGTAATCGATCACTGGATTATTTACTAATTCGTAATATCTCTTAGCACCATTTTCCCTTTTTTGGCTGTTGAATCCTTGTTATTGTAAAATTTCTTCTACCCAAAGCTGCTGTAATAAACAATAAATCTTCCTTTAATACAGTGTTAATATTTACTCGATATACTGGTTTTGTATTACATAACAAGGAGGAATTATGGTGAAAAAAGTAGTACAGACTGTGTTATTAATGACAATGGTAACAGTGTTGGTAAGTAGTGCCTTTTCTGGATCATTAACAGTACAAGCTTCTGAAAAATCAGAGAAAGTGGATGAAGTTGATTTAAAGGTAATGGCATTTAATTTGAGGTATTTGAATGACAATGATCCTTCCCCACACACTTGGGCAGAAAGAGTTCCTGCAATTAAAAAACTAATCAACAAGCGCAAACCTGGAATTATCGGAACACAAGAAGTTGTATATGAACAGCTTCAGGATTTGGAAACCAATTTAAAAAATTATGAATGGATCGGACTAGGGCGAGAAGGTGGAAACAAAGGGGAGTACTCAGCAATTTTTTATGATGAAAAGCAATACTTGCCTCTAGAGTATGATCATTTTTGGTTATCAGATACTCCGGATGTGATAGGATCGAACACGTGGGGCAACAGAATTCCTCGTATGGTGACATGGGCGAAATTCCTTGATAAAAAGAGTGAGCAAAGCTTTTATGTTGTGAATACTCATTTTGACCATGAATCTGCTAATGCCAGAGAAAAAAGTGCGGAATTAATTATCGAAAAGATAAAAGAATTTGATTCAGATTTACCAATTATTTTAACAGGGGATTTTAATGCAAGTCCTGACAGTACTCCACACCAGACTTTAACAAGTGAAGATGCATTTGATGACTTGTGGAACACAGCAAATGTTCGAATCAATGAAGATCTTGGAACATTCAATGGGTTCCGTGATCCGACTGGCGGTGGTCCGGAAAGAAGAATTGACTGGGTACTGGCAAAAGGAAATGTATTAACACATACTATTGAAATCATTAATGATACGAACAAAGGACAGTTCCCTAGTGACCATTACCCCGTTATGGCAGATGTAACATTGAATTATTAAGGATTAGAAGAGGTTCGGCCATACAGGTTGAACCTCTTTCCTATATTTACTAAAAACTATTTTCATATATATCCAGAAACTTAGAAATTTTCACACCCTGTTGTTGAACACTTTGGTCCGTAACAGTTATTTGCCATGCGGATGAAGACTTTCATAGGGACCTCCTGTCATTCGTTTTCATCATAGACGTTTTTCTGTCAAATAAGTTTATTGGAAAAATATATCCGAAAAAAATTAAGCGGGTGAAAAAAGCATTTTTTTTAAAAGGGATTTTTACACATTTATCGAAGTAGTTAAGGTGAACGTAATTAACCGTGAAAAACAGATGGCTATTGGAGTGTAAGGGATGATAAATAATGAGGTGACAAAACTTTTAAACATGACGTATCCGGTTATACAAGCACCTATGGCTGGTGGTGTGACAACATCTGAATTAGTTGCAGCGGTTGCGGATAACGGAGGACTGGGAATGATGGGGGCAGGTTATATGACTTCTTCCCAAATTCGTGAACAGATTCGCGAGATCCAACAGTTAACCGAAGGGCCGTTTGGTATCAATCTTTTTGTGCCAAATGAATTTCATGTTTCCGAACAGGAAGTAGAGTTAGCTAGCAACCGGTTGCAGCCTATTCGGGAACAATTGGATTTACAGCAAAAAGAGCAGGTGGATATCCCGAATTTTGATAAAGTTTCCGAATCATTTCAGCAACAAATAGAAGTTGTAATCGAGGAAAAGATCCCTTTTTGTTCGTTTACATTTGGCATACCTTCCAAAGAAATTATCGAGGAATTAAAGCAACACCATATCATACTGATAGGCACAGCAACAACTGTTAAAGAAGCAGTAGAAAATGAAAAAGCGGGAATGGATATGGTTGTTGTGCAAGGCTGTGAAGCTGGCGGACACCGGGGAAATTTTCTAAGCGGAGATCAGGAGAGTTTAATTGGTCTAATGGCACTAATACCGCAGGTTGTTGACAATGTAAGCATTCCAGTCATTGCTGCAGGGGGAATAATGGATGGAAGAGGCTTAATGGCAGCCCTTTGTTTAGGTGCTCAATGTGTTCAGATGGGCACAGCTTTCCTCAACTGTGAAGAAAGTGGGGCGCATGCTTCCCATAAAGAAGCTATACTCCATGCTGCGGAAGATGAGACCGTATTAACTCGATCATTTTCCGGCAAATGGGCTAGAGGTTTAAAAAATGACTATATCAATGAAATGCATGAGGATGAATCTTTATTCCCGGCTTTCCCTGTGCAAAATAAATTATCACAAGATATTAGAAAAGCAGCTGCAGCACAGAACAAAACCGCATTCATGTCACTATGGTCCGGGCAGAGTCCGCGATTAGCTAAAAAGCAATGTGTGGAAAGTTTAATGGAACATATAATTTCGGAAACTAGAAAAATAGGGAGAAAAGTTTAGGGGGGTAAATCCTCCTTCTTCCTATGAATGGAAGATTATATTAGTGCATCTTCCCAAGTAAGGATGAAAGTATTTTAGATAACAAGCCTTTTGAAAAAAGATACGGAATAGGAGGAGTAACTATGAAGCAAACGATTGTTCCACATTTATGGTATGACAAGGAAGCACAGGAAGCGGCTGAGTTTTATACTTCGGTTTTTCCTGAGTCAAGAATTATGTATAAAACAACCGTTCATGAGACACCATCTGGTGAGGCCGATGTGGTTTCTTTTGAATTGTGGGGACAGAAATTCATGGCAATTAGTGCAGGTCCCCATTTCCGATTTAATCCGTCCATTTCATTTATGGTTAATTTTGACCCATCGCGGGATCCGAATGCGGCGGAAAAAATAGAGGAGGTTTGGCACAGATTAGCGGAAGGCGGCACCGTATTAATGCCGTTTGATACCTACCCATTCAGTGAAAAGTATGGCTGGATTCAAGATAAATTCGGTTTATCATGGCAGTTAATCCTTACCAATCCTGAAGGGGAAGATCGGCCGGCAATCATTCCTTCTTTCATGTTTGTTGGAGAGAATTGTGGTAAAGCGGAAGAGGCGGCGGATTTTTACCTATCCGTTTTTCAGAACGCAAAGCGTGGCGAAATTGCTCGATATCCGCAAGGCATGGAACCTGACAAAGAAGGAACCATTATGTTTTCTGACTTTGTTTTGGAGAAACAGTGGTTTGTGGCAATGGACAGTGCGCAAGATCATGATTTTCAATTCAATGAGGCTGTCTCGTTCATGGTGTATTGTGCCACACAAGAAGAGATCGATTACTACTGGGATAAGCTGTCCGCAGTTCCGGAATCAGAACAGTGCGGCTGGTTGAAGGATCAGTACGGCATCTCATGGCAAATTGTGCCGTGCGAAATGGAAGAAGTGATGAGTGACGGCACTCCTGAACAAATCGCACGGGTTACGAAAGCAGCATTTCAAATGAAAAAACTTGATATTGCAAATTTACAAAAGGCATACAAAGGGTAATTGTGGGAAATGGAATCCATGTGTTAGGTTTTAGGGTAGGCAATGTTTTACTGCATGCGTTTCTGGATACAGACAGGGTGGCTGCCAAATTCTTGGCATCAAAACGGGAGAGAGTTGGGGGGAGTTATGCAGTTATGAAGGCGTCATAGCATCAAAACGGGAGAGAGTTGAGGAAGTTATGCAGTTATGAAGGCTTCTTGGCATCAAAAAGGATGAGAGTAGGGAGAGTCATGCAGTTATGAAGGCGTCATAGCATCAAAACGGATGATAGTTGAGGGAGTTATGCAGTTATGAAGGCGTCATAGCATCAAAAAGATCTATAATTAAAATGTTATGATAGGCAAAGGGGTAGTTTTCGAAATTGTCGGACAAGGAATGATTCCTATAAAGCAAGAATTGGAATTTAGTGTTATAATGATGGTTGCAATTAGAAACAATAATTAAAAAAAGTGAGTAGGTGAAAGACATGATTGAAATTAAGACATCTTCACTAAGTGATGGAGAATTCAATAGAGGGGTGTTTGCGACTTGTGATATTAAAAAGGGCGAGCTTATACATGAAGCTCCTGTAATTTCTTATCCAAACGAAGAGCATCAACACATTGAAAAAACATTACTCGCTGATTATGCTTTTGAGTATGGAATAAATCATACGGCAATCCTTCTTGGTTATGGAATGCTTTTTAACCATTCCTATGAACCTAACGCAAATTATGAAATTAATTTTGATAATCACACCTTTGAGTTTTATGCGTACACAGATATAAAAGCTGGAGATGAGATTCTGATTAATTATAATGGTGAGGTGGATATTAATGATCCACTCTGGTTTAATCAGGAATAAGACAAAGACCTCTGTTAATTAGAGGTCTTTGATTTAATGAAATAATAAAACTCATATCTATGTGAGTCACCCATTTTCTTATAAAATCGCTGATCCTTTTGATTATCCTTTGCGGGAATCCATATGGGCTTGTGACAAAGTGACGAAAGCTCCCGGGCACCTCCTTCTCCTCGCATATCTCAACCATATCATTCATTTCTGTTGCTTTGTCTCCGTGACATAATATTCACCTGTCTCCCTTAATTTTTAATATAAATGAAAATAAATTCCCCAAAATATGTTACGATAAATGAATATATTGTAAAATCCTATGCGATATTTAACTCTCCTTTAATCTTTCGAATGCTTATTCCTGTCAAAAAATACTTCCCCTGCTTAATCGAATGTGAAGGAGGATGTTTAATGGCATTATCGGCTATTATGTTTGGGATGGTTGTTTTCATCTTGCTGGTTTCCATCGTCATTCCTGTACTAATCGTTAATACTTTTGGAAACGGTTCCCCACCGCTGAAATTTTCTTATGCTGCATTCGCATTGTTAATAACCAGTGGATTTTGTACATTGGTGGTTTTTATGTGTTGCTTCCAGTAAGTCTATCAGAGGTTCTCTTTATCCCCATCTGGTTTGTCATATGTGGATATTGTACGATAGCTATCGTACTCGAACTTAAAAATAATCCCACAGTATCCTTCGTTCTTGCAGGATTAACGGGGATCAGTTTTATTTTTGCTGTGTTTTTAAATGGATTGGAGCGAATGTAATCATAAATTATTTTTGGAGGAAAAAGCAGTGCTTAACATTCGCAAGATTGCATTGAGAAGGTGGATTCAATGCCCCTAGCCATGATTTTCATTCGCGCCATGGTATTGAGTGGTGGATTCAATGCCGCTAGCCATGATTTTCATTCGCACCATGGCATTGAGAGATGGATTCAATGCCCCTAGCCATGCTTAACATTCGCGCCATGGTATTGAGAGATGGTTTTAATGCCACTAGCCATACTTAAGTTTCGCGCCATGGTATTGAGAGGCGCTTTAAATGGTCAGTGAAAAGAGAAGACCTTTATAAGTCAAAAAAATAAGAAGGTATGATTATTTCTATGGATAATGGAAGGAAAAAGAATATTAGACTTAATTGGTGTTTACGGATCATCTATTATTGGTGATTATCATGAAAAGTCTGATCTCGATTTATTTAATCGATGCTTTCTTTTGGTGAGTGATTCCTAGTAGATTTGGACCAATCTAAAAAATCAATGGGAGGAATTTTCTTGAAAGTAGATGGAATGAGTGTTCACTTCATGAAGGAGTTTGTAACTATTGATGGTCATAAAAATGGTCTATTTATAGAAACAACAGATTACCAAAATCCTGTACTTTTATTTTTGCATGGCGGACCTGGATTCCCGCAATATCCTATCATAAGACAATCTGAACTTTCATGGGAGAAAGATTTTACGGTTTGTTACTGGGAGCAACGAGGGACAGGCATGTCTTATAATTCATCGACACAAGGAAAACTTACATTAGAAACATTGATTTCCGACGCAGTCAACATAACAAATTATCTAAGAGAAAAATTCAACAGTAAAAAGATATACATTTGCGGCCACTCCTTTGGAACATTACTTGGCAGTATCGTTGCGAGTCGTTATCCTCAGTATTTCCATGCTTACATTGGTGTGAGTCAGATTGGCAGACATTTTGAATCTAACCAGCGCACCTATGATTTTCTACTGGAGACTGCAATTAAAATAGGGGACAAAAAGGCAGAGAAGGATATTCGCTCTGTCATGTTTGATAGAGATTTTTATAAAAATCAAGGTTATCGGAGAATTCTAGGGCGGTATCTTAATAAGTTTGGTGGGGGTACGAAGCGAACAGGCTATTCCAATTGGCAGGGCATCAAAGATCTTTTTACATGCAGAAAATATTCATGGAAAGAACGTTTTAATATACCAAGAGGGATTTTTTACAGTTATGATGCGTTAGGTGAAACAATGGCAAAAGCTGAAGCTGCAATAATGGCACCTCGATATGACGTTCCCGTTTTCCTCATGCATGGTATTTATGATTATCAGACATCTTACAAAGAGGCAAAACGGTTTTACGAAAAAATAGAAGCCCCATCAAAAAAATTCTATACGTTTGAGAATTCTGCCCATTCTCCTTTTCTAGAAGAAAAAGAGAGATTTGCAGTCATTTTAGAAACTGATGTACTGGGTATGGGTGACCATAAAAAGGGGGGACTATGATGGGGTTTTTAATAGGGATATAGGTTTTCGGCGGATTATTGTCAATTTACGATGAGCTGCTGTCCGCAGTTCCGGAATCAGAACAGTGCGGCTGGTTGAAGGATCAGTACGGCATCTCATGGCAAATTGTACCGTGCGAAATGGAAGAAGTGATGAGTGGCGGTACTCCTGAACAAATCGCACGGGCTACGAAGGCAACATTTCAAATGAAAAAACTTGATATGGCAAACTTACAAAAGGCATACAAAGGGTAATTGTGGGAAATGGAATCCATGTGTTAGGTTTTAGGGTAGGCAATGTTTTACTGCATGCGTTTCTGGATACAGACAGGATGGCTGCCAAATTCTTGGCATCAAAACGGATGAGAGTTGGGGGAGTTATGCAGTTATGAAGGTGTCATAGCATCAAAATGGATGAGAGTTGGGAGAGTTATGCAGTTAT
The DNA here is from genome assembly GCF_042651765.1 of Gracilibacillus xinjiangensis. Taxonomy (NCBI): domain Bacteria; kingdom Bacillati; phylum Bacillota; class Bacilli; order Caryophanales; family Bacillaceae; genus Gracilibacillus; species Gracilibacillus xinjiangensis. The sequence goes on from NZ_JBHSDT010000008.1 coordinate 179,514, forward strand.
GACGGCGTCATAGCATCAAAACGGATGAGAGTTGGGAGAGTTATGCAGTTATGAAGGCGTTATAGCATCAAAACGGGAGAGAGTTGAGGGAGTTATGCAGTTATGAAGGTGTCATGACATCAAAAAGATCTGTAATTAAAATGTTATGATAGGCAAAGAAGTAGTTTTTGAACTGTCGGACAAGGAATGATTACAGGAAAGCAAGAATTGGAATTTAGTGTTATAATGATGGTTGCAATTAGAAACAATAATTTTTACGATAAATATATATTGTAAAATCTTATGCGATATTTAACTCTCCTTTAAGCTTTCGAATTCTCATTCCTCTCAAAAAATACTTCCCCTGCTTAATCGAATGTGAAGGAGGATGATTAATGGCATTATCGACTATTATGTTTGGGATGGTTGTTTTCATCTTGCTGGTTTTCATCGTCATTCCTGTAATAATCGTTAATACTTTTGGGAACGGTTCCCCGCCGCTGAAACTTTCTTATGCTGCCTTCGCATTGTTAATTATCCAGTGGATTTTGTACATTGGTGGTTTTTATGAGTTGCTTCCAGTCAGTCTATCAGAGGTTCTCTTTATTCCCATCTGGTTTGTCATATGTGGATATTGTACGATAGCTATTGGACTCGAACTTAAAAATAATCCCACAGTTTCCTTCGTTCTAGCAGGATTAATGGGGATCAGTTTTATTTTTGCTGTGTTTTTAAGTGGATTGGGGCAAATGTAATCACTAATTATTATTGGAGGAAAAATAGGAAACAAAATATTTATGATGGGACTTTTTTTGGAGCATTCCATCGTAACAGCGAGAAAAGAGATGGGATAAATGTTGAGTGAAGGATAGGAAAGAAATTGCACTGGGTAATCGATAAGAGACGTTTTAAATGCCAATAGCCATGCAATTTAATTAATTTAGGTGATATGATGACAAACGTAGTGAAAATCTCAGTAAGAAATTTAGTAGAATACGTGTTTCGCAGTGGCAGTATTGAGTCGGGCTTCCGTACGACTCGAGCGATGACGGAAGGAACCAGAATCCATCAATTAATCCAAAAAAACTATCGGGATCAAGATCAGAAGGAAGTGTTTGTGGAAGCAGAAATTCCTTATGAAGATTTCGTTGTTCGAGTGGATGGACGTTGTGATGGATTACTTAAAGATGAAGAATCTGTGACAATTGATGAAATAAAGTCCACTGTCCATTTACTGGATGATATTCAGGAAGATACACACCCAGTACACTGGGCACAGGCTATTTTTTATGGTTATATTTATGCCGGAGACCATAATTTGCCGGAAGTGACTATTCAACTTACATATGTACAGGTGAAAACGATGGAACAGAAACAATTTCGTCGTGTGATGACATATGAGGAAATGGAAAGCTTCGTTTATGGAGTCATTGAGGAATATGCTACATTTTTAAAAGTGAAGATAGAGCATAAACAAAAGAGAAATAAGACAATTAAAATATTGGCATTTCCGTTTGAAACCTATCGTGAAGGTCAGCGTAAACTTGCAGGTGCCGTATATAAAACCATTGATGACAAAAAAACACTATTCGCAAGTGCTTCGACTGGGATAGGTAAAACCATTTCAACTATTTTTCCTGCTGTCAAAGCAATTGGCGAAGGAAAACTGGAGAAGATGTTTTACTTAACTGCAAAGACAATCACAAGAACAGCTGCGGAAGAAGCATTTCAACTATTGATTGATCATGGTCTCGATATTAAAGTTCTGACAATAACTGCCAAGGATAAAATTTGTTTTCAAGAGGAAACGATTTGTTCGAGTGAGAAATGCCCTTTTGCAGATGGTTTTTATGACCGGTTAAATGGGGCGGTTATTGATATTTTGGAACAAGAAAAGATGATGGGGAGGAGCGTAATTGAACGTTACGCTAGAAAACATCGGGTTTGTCCTTTTGAATTTTCACTTGAGCTTGCTTATGCAGTGGATGCCGTCATTTGTGATTATAATTATATTTTTGACCCGAGAGTATCGTTGAAGCGGTTGATGGAAGATCAGAAAAAGAAAACAGCTATACTAGTGGATGAGGCACATAACTTAGTAGATCGTGCGAGAGAAATGTATTCTGCTGCGATAAATAAATCAAACTTTTTGCAGCTGAAAAGAGAATTTAAAAATAGCCGGCTTGCGACAGAGGCTAAAGCTATCAATGACCATTTATTACAAGTTAGGAAGTCTGAAGAATATTTGCGAAAGGACTTAGATGAAGAACTAGTAGAATTACTAGAAACATTCATCATGGAAGCTGAGGTAGAACTGGTAATGAGTGACCATGAATTGTTACTGGATACGTATTTTGCTGCTCAAAACTTTGTGAAAATTGCTAAATTATACAATGAGCAGTTTATGACGTATGTTGACATTCATAAGAGTGAGGTGAGTTTTAAGTTATTTTGTCTTGACCCATCAGAGCAAATTCTTAAAATGGGGAAAGGATTTAGGGCGAGGGTGTTCTTTTCAGCAACATTAATACCTGCCGATTATTACAAAGAGTTACTTGGCGGACAATCTGCTGATTATGTTATCTCGATTCCATCCCCTTTTGTGAGAGAGAACACAGAGGTTATCATTCAACCATTATCGACGAGATATCGTGATAGAGAAAAGACAATGGATCCTATGATACGCTTTTTCAAAGATGTCATAGATAAGAAGGATGGAAATTTCTTAATCTTCTTCCCGTCTTATCAGTATATGAGAAATGCGTATGAGAAATTTACCGAATCTTACCCCAGTGTGTCAACCATTATTCAAGATGCAGGAATGGCAGAAGCAGAGAGAGAAGGCTTTCTGGCAGAGTTTAAGTCTAAACGTTCCGAAAGATTGGTAGGTTTTGCTGTACTCGGTGGAATTTTTTCTGAAGGTGTGGACTTAAAAGGAGACAGGTTAGAAGGTGTAATCGTAGTTGGGGTCGGCATGCCGCAAATTGGTTTTGAAAGAAACATTATAAAGGATTACTTCCAATCGGTTGGAAAAAATGGCTTTGATTATGCTTATGTGTATCCGGGAATGAATAAAGTATTGCAAGCTGGTGGACGACTTATTCGTTCAGATTCTGATACTGGCGTGATCGCCTTAATCGATGATCGATTTTTACAAAAGAAGTATCAGGCACTACTCCCTTATGAATGGCAGCATTATAGAGTTGGTGGTGACGCTTAAGAAAATGTGCTTTACACTAAAGTAGTAATAGGGCTGTCCCTAGATTGTCAAAGATAATAACTTGGCTTTTAAAAGTGGGACGGAGGGCCTTGTCGCCCTGTCCCTTTCTAGTCTTCGATTTCTTTCACTCTACCTACTATCCCATTCTCTAATCTTACTTTAATACCATGGGGGTGTGTGGCAGAATTTGTCAGTATTTTTGATACATGACCTTCTGTTAATTTCCCGGAGCGTTGATCCTGTTTTTGTACCACTCGCACTTTCACGCCTATTTTAATATTTTTTCTCTCTGTTCCTTTCATGATGGTACTCCTTCACTTTTTTTACTATTATAACAGATTTTACATTCTGCCTATAGGGTGCGCCCCATGAAACTATAATTAGGACTCTGTTTTTGTGCAATTAGCAGAGTAAATGTCCAGCCCCAAGAGATGATCTTATTTCATTAATCGCTTTAACTTCTCTTAAGTAAATGATTCTTCAACCAGAGTATAAACACTGCAACGTAAATCTTGATCTCCATGTAATTGTAACAGATTGTTCCACGGATTAAAAATGGAGGAAGAATTCCTAGTTATCAATTATATTACGAAAAAACTTATAACTACTAAGATTTTTATATTTAGTTATATTTGTAATATTAGGTATAAATATGTATATTATGAAGAGGAGAAAGGAGAGGTATTGTGCGAAATTTTAAACTGTTTATTATTCTATTACTAGGAATTACTATTTCTCTGTCCGCTTGTTCAAATGAGTCAAAGAATATAGTGAAACCAGATAATGAAAAAGAAATGAATGAATCGGAAGAAAACAAAACTAAAGATGAAGAGGAGTCAGATACAGAAGACAAACAAAATGCTCCATCCGTACAAATTGAAATGGAAGGCCAGGTAACATACGAAGATCATACATTGACTGTAGAAGGAAAAACAAATTTACTTCCTGATTCAAATGTTTTTGTTTATCCTCAAGCTTTCGGAAGTGCCAGTTTTATCGGTGTTTCGGGTTCTGCGACTGTAGAGCAAGATGGGACATTTTTGTATGAAACGAAGGTGCCGGAAGAATATAATTATGGTTTATTTGTTGATATCCGCTTTAGACCAGAGGATGCGACTAATGAATCTGTTAAAGAATTCTACGGAGAATATGGGGAGAACATAGAAGGCCCTATGACAAGCTTGTATGAAAGTGATGAAAAAGTAAGGAAGCAAGCATTAACGGAAGTTTATTTACCTGTTAAAAATGGTGAAGCAGTCACAAAAGAAATTGAAACACCTGAATGGCAGGTACCTGATGACTATGGAGATCCTAACGTGAGAATGGATGCAAATGTTACATATGATGATCAATTGATATATATTAAAGGTGAAAGTAATTTGTTAGAGGGTAGTGAATTAATGTTAACCCTCCTAAGTCCAGAAGGGAGTTTAACAGGAGTAGGCGGAAGGGCAAACGTTAAACCAGATGGAAGTTTTTTTACCGTTTTAGACAGAGATTCCTATGAGGAAGAACTTAATAATCATACGTTTAGGGTGACTTTTGCACCTTCAGAATACTCATGGGAAACCATCCGTAACAACTATGGCGATCAAGGAGAAAAAATAACAGGAGAGCATTTAAAAGAAAAGCTGAATGATCAAGAAGCCGAACTGCTTATCGATCTAGGAGGAGAAAAAGCGAATGTCGTGGAGTAATTGGGACATAGTGACAGTAAATTGTATTCATTGTCTCTGCATGTAATAGATAATATGATAATTGGCGTTGTTTATCCATGTGCTTTTGAAGCAGGAGGTACGAAATGATCAAATTAACGCACCGTCAGGCACGGCAATTTATATTGTTAAAACAAGGACTGCTGGGCGGATATAAATTTGCAGAAAAGCAGGGTGTATTAGATTTTGTTCGGCAGGCTGGCTGTATTCAATTTGACCCGATAGATGTTTGCGGAAAAAATGCTGAACTTGTGCTGCAGTCGCGAATTAACGGATTTTCCAAGAAAATGCTTGATGAGTTGCTGTACATAGATAGAAAGTTGGTTGATTATCCTGATAAGAACCTGGCGATTATCCCTGTCGAGGACTGGCCGTATTTTGAAAGATACAGGGAGGTTGCCCGAAAACATGCTGATAATTATCCTGAAATGCCGGCGTTAACAAAGGAAGTTCGGACGCTTATTCAAAAACACGGTGCCCTGAGTTCAAAAGATATAGAATTGGATGGGGATTTCTCGTGGCAATCAGCCATTCACTGGAGCGGTGGCAATAACTCATCTCGTTCGGTATTGGAGCAGATGTACTCGACAGGCGATTTGATTATCCATCATAAAGAAGGCACGCGTAAATACTACGATATCGCCGAGAAATATATACCGCCCCATTTGCTAAATGTGCCGGATCCGCTGCCAGATCAGCTTGACCATCACAAGTGGCGCGTACTCCGCCGAATCGGTGCGGTTGGCCTTTTATGGAATCGCGCGTCCCATGCCTGGTTGAACATATGGGGGTTGAAAGCGGAGCAGCGCAAAGAGGTTTTTCGCCAGCTATTGGACGAAGCTCGGATTATAGCTGTCTCCGTGGAAGGAATGAAGGATATACTGTACTGTTGTGCGGAGGACTTGCCATTAATTGAAACGGTCCTGCAAAACCCGACTTGGAAATTTCGCTGCGAGTTAATCGCCCCATTGGATAATTTAATTTGGGACAGAAAGCTAATCAACGAACTATTTGGCTTTGATTACACCTGGGAGATTTATACGCCAGCATCCAAACGGAAATACGGCCATTATGTGTTGCCTCTACTATACGGAGAGACCTTCATTGGGCGAGTCGAGGTAATTGCAGAGAGAAAGGCCAAGAGACTTGTCGTTAAGAACATCTGGTATGAGAAAGGTGTGAAGCAAACAAAACAATTGCAAACAGCATTGGACAATTGTTTCGAGAAGTTTGCGATTTTTAATAGCTGTGAAACGATAGTTGTTGATTGAGATTCTTATGGAAGGACGGGTGAAGAATAACAAATTTATAGAATACGATAACTTTACTATTTTCACTTGACATTTATTTCCTAAAACTATACATTGAATATAACTTAAATATATGCACTAGGGGTGTTATTTAACTGAGATGAGTTTTACCTCAAACCCTTTGAACCTGAACTAGTTAAAACTAGCGTAGGAAAGTGTAAACTTTATTACATACTTAAGGAACGATTGTGCCTTATTTTCATATGTAGTTATTTGTTTTACGCAACTTTCCGGGGGAAGGTTGCGTATTTTTTTATCTAGCATTTTATTATTTGGTTTCAACAAAATTTAAAATATAGGAGTTTTTATGATGACTAGAACAGTATTAGTAACAGGTAGTAGTAGAGGTTTAGGAGCAACTATTGCAAAGACATTGGCAGAACAAGGATTTCAAGTGGTTATCAATTACTATAAAAGCAAAGATGCTGCTGAGAAGCTCGTATCTGAGATTGGGGAAGAGAATGCTATTGCAATTCAGGCTGATGTAAGAAACCGTAAAGAAGTAGATAAATTGATAAAAAAAGCAACGGAATATTTTGGCCAAATAGATGTGGTAGTCAACAATGCATTAGTAGACTTCAAATTTGATCCAAACAAACAGAAAACCTTCACAGAACTCACGTGGGATGACTATCAAAAGCAATTAGATGGTACTTTAAAAGCAGCATTTAATGTCGTTCAAAGCATAGCACCTCAATATATTGAACGACAAAATGGAAGTATTATAAGTATAGGTACTAATCTATATCAAAATCCTGTTGTACCCTACCACGAATATACAACAGCTAAAGCTGGATTAATAGGTTTTACACGTAATATCGCTTCAGAATTAGGACAATATGGTATAAAAGCGAATGTAGTTTCAGGTGGATTATTAAAAACGACTGACGCCAGTGCTGTTACAACACCAGAAGTTTTCGATTTAATTGCTCAATCAACGCCAATGAAGAAGGTGACAACGCCTCAAGATGTAGCCAATATGGTCGCTTTTTTATCTTCGGAAAACGCGAACGGTATTACAGGACAAAATTTCACCGTAGATGGCGGTTTGACAATGAACTAAACGCTTAAATTAGCATAGTTCATCCTGCAAAAAAACAGACAATGAATAATGACGGATTTTGAGGTGTAAACAAATGACAAAAACTAAAGGAAAACAACTCCACTTAGGTGTTTTGCTGTATGGTTGTGGACACCATCAAGCTGCCTGGTTAATGCCTGATTCAAGTGTTGAACGTATTGGAGACATTTCTTATTACCAGTCTTTAGCACAGTTAGCAGAAAGGGGCTACTTTGACGCAGTATTCTTTGCTGATAACCAATCATTTGCGGGTAAAGATTCCAGTAATATGCCAGCATTCTGGTTTGATCCAGTAGTTAATTTAACTGCTATTTCTCAAGTGACAAATCATGTAGGATTGGTTTCAACCATTTCAAGTACTTTTTCTAATCCTTTCACAGCTTCCAGACAACTATTGAGTTTAGACCATATTACAAAAGGACGTGTCGGTTGGAACCTTGTTACGTCAATGACTGATTTTGAAGCGTTAAATCATGGTATGGAAGGACTGCCTTCTCATGACAAACGCTATGAGAAGGCAGATGAATTCGCTGCATTAATGAATAAGTTATTTCTTTCATGGGACAGTAATGATTTTTTACATGATCGAGAAGAAGGAAAATTGATCAATCCTTCAAACATTCAGCCTATTAACCACAATGGTACCTATTTTAAAGTGTATGGCCCATCCACTACGCCAAAAAGTCCGCAAGGCAAACCAGTATCAATGCAAGCAGGTGCATCTAAACAAGGCATTGCATTAGCCGCGAAATATGCCGATGCAGTCTATTCAGTGTCGTGGAACTTAAAGCAAGCCAAAAGATTCCGTGAAAAATTAGATGAACAAGTTAAACAAAGCGAAGACAGCAATAGACATATTAAAGTATTTCCAGGCTTAGTGACCTATGTAGGGCATACTCAAGAAGAAGCTTTAGCCAAAAAAGCAGCATTAGATGAGCAATTACCTCTTGAAACAGCTTTAAAACAGTTGAGTTTCTTTATTCAACAAGACTGTTCTAATTGGGAAATCGATAAAGAAGTACCTCAGTTACCCCCAGTAGAAGAATTTAATGGTCCAGTTGGTCGGTACGAAACGATATTAGAAATAATTAATGATACACAACCAACAGTAAGAGAATTATTAGGATATCTTAATGCAGGCGGTGGACATCATACGCTGATAGGTACACCCGAAGAAGTTGTGGATCAGATGGAAGTCTGGATTGAAGCTGGTGTGGCTGACGGATTTAATCTTATGCCCCCTACATTACCCGGTAGTTTAGAAGACTTTGTTGAACTAATTGTTCCTGAATTACAAAAAAGAGGTATTTTCAGAAGGGAATATGAAGGTCATACTTTTCGTGAACATTTAGGATTAACGTAGTTCAGGTGCTAATGTTGAATAAGAAAGCAAAAAAAGTAGATTCGTTTACTTTGCAACAAGAGTTTTCACTTATGACTTTAAATAATTCCTGTGCTAAAAACTAGTAGCCATTTATGAATGTCCACCTGTTGGAAAAGCAACTTATTTATGGTTCAGTTGTATTGTTACACATGACCGTGGTAGTAATTTATTTCTATTCGTTTAATTTGTACTTTTTTCTTTTGACTAAATAGATGATTCTTTAATAGGTATATTGGTTTTCGGTGGATTATTGGCAATTTACGATGCACTGCGGAAAATAAATAATAATATTCTCATTCAATCCGAAGAGCTAAAAAAACTTCAGGAAGAACTCAAAAAAGAAAAACGATAAGGCAGCTTTCCTTGGTTTAGTGAATGCATCCTTATTCATTTATGAAGCAGATCATTTGAGGAGAAGGTTATGTACATAATTACAGAAAGACTAATAATACGGGAATTTCAACCAGAGGACTGGAAAGCTGTTTTAGAATATACTTCTGACAATAATGTAATGAGGTATATACCTGAAGGAGTCTTTTCTGAACAGCAGGCAAAGGATTTTGTGAGTAAAAATGTTGGTGAAAGTGCTGAAAAATATCCTGTTTTACTAAAAAAAGAAAATGTTCTAATAGGACATATCGATTTTCATCAGTGGCCTGGTGAAGGAACTTATGAGATTGGTTGGGTATTCCATCCAGCGCATCATCATAAAGGTTTTGCAACAGAGGCTGCACGGGCTATTTTAATGTACGGTTTTGAGAAATTGGATATTCATAGAATAATAGCCACTTGTCAGCCGCAGAATACAGCTTCCTATCACGTAATGGAGAAGATTGGTATGAGGAGAGAAGGCCATTTTAAAAAGTGTATACCTGCTCATTTTAAGAAAGGGAATAGTGAATGGTGGGACGAATATTTTTATACAATATTGGAAGAGGAATGGAGACAGAAGAAGACGAATTGCACGTTTAATGGCAATAAGGAATGATCATTTTGACCGGGAGAACGGTTTTCCTTTCACCTTACAGATGAATTGAAAAAAGGTTAAACCTTGAGACTAATCTAATGGAGATTGAGGTTAACTAATTTTTGTAAACATAATCGGATGAGATGAGAAAAAGCGAATGAAGGCTTTTTCTCTTTTTTTTATTAAATTAGGGCTAATTTATCATATAACAGCTATATTCTTTTCCTGACTGTCTGCAGTTCCTGCAAAATGGCAGTATTTTTGCTCATTCAATAGGTATTAATTACCTCTTATTATTCATAGAGAATTATTGTGTGAATTAGTACCTATATTATACTACCTAAAAAGTAACATAGTGTAAAAACGATGAATTTTTACAAAAAATTTATATAAAAACAGCTGCTACTTAATAATAGATTTTTAGAATGGTATGTGAGATTTACTAATATGAACAGTTTAGGAGGTTAGAAAATGAATATTGAACTAACCAAGACCAGGAGGCACAGGAGAAGAAAGGGAAAAGCATTATACATACTTCTTATTTTTGTAATGGTGTTCTCGTCTTTTAGCCAGATATCTGCTGCTCCTCTTCCGGAAACGGAGTATGGTACAGTCTTGGATACACGACAGGTGGAACTGGTTCCAGAGGTAGATTATTCGTGGCGTAATATGGACACAGAGCATGGGCTGCAGAAAATGCACGTTGTTGAGTTCAATCCTGCAAACGAACATTTGCACTTGCAGGGAGGGACAAGCAAGGGCAAGGTGCGTGGTTTTCAACAATTGACCGGAATGGCAGCAGATGTAGATGCGCAAGGCAATCGTGTTATTTCCGGTATTAATGGTGACTTCTATGAAGTAGCAACAGGGATACCAAATGGAATGTTTATCAATAATGGTGAGATTTGGAACACGGCAAATTCCAATAATCGTTATGCATTTGGTATTACGGATGATGGAAGAAGTGTGTATGGACGTCCGAATCAGCACCTGACGAAAGAATTGGTGATAAACGGCCAATCATACCCGATTAACCATATTAATCGTTCGCGTGGTGATAATCAGCTTGTCCTGTATACGGATAAGTATTACACTTCCACACAGACGGACAGTGACGGAGACGAAGTAATTGTAAGGATCCTATCAGGCAGTGTGAAAAGTGGCGAAACGTTGGTAATGGAAGTTGTCGAGGTGAAGAAAGGTCAAGGAAATACAAAACTTGTTGAAGGACAAGCTGTATTATCCGCAAGTGGTACGGCAAGAGATGTTTTAGCAGGATTACAAGCTGGAGACCAGCTCGAAGCGAGTTTTCAATTGGAAGCACCTTGGGACGAAGTAGTTACAGCAATTGGTGGTTCAGCCATGCTTGTTGAGAATGGCGTAGCGAATACAGATGCTAGCAATGGTGTCCACCCGCGTAGTGCGATCGGTACGAAGCCGGATGGTTCCATTGTGATGTTTGAAGTGGATGGACGTCAGCCTGGATTTAGTGAAGGGTTGGGGCTGGATGATCTTGCACTCGTTATGAAGGACTTAGGGGTAGAAAATGCCATTAATTTGGATGGTGGCGGATCGTCTACTTTTATTGGCAGAATGCCTGGTGATACAACTGCTCAAATGTTAAACAGCGGTTCAGATGGCGGGGAAAGAAGCAATGCGAACGGTCTGCTTCTTGTTAGTACGGCACCTGAGACAAATGTGGCAGAGAATTTAGTCATTTCCCCATCGTTTGAGCGTATTTTAGCTGGATCAAGTCTCCCATTAGAAGCATCAGCAGTTGACAGTAATGGGCATGCCGTTCCATTTGATGGGACGTTAAACTGGAGTGTTGATCAAGGACTTGGGTCGATAGCAGACGGACATTTTACCGCTTCAGACTTGGCAGGGACAGGAGAAATACGAGTTTCATCAGCAAATGTAAATGATGGTCTGGCAACTGTTGAAGTTGTCAACCAAATAACAGAATTGCAGTTAGAAACAGCTGAACTGGCGGTTATGCCTGGTGAGACAATCCCACTTGATATTACTGCTTTACGCAATGGCCAAGTCATTCAGTCAGATGCAGACCAATTTGACTGGAAGGTGGAAGGGGATATTGGTTCGATTAATGCGGAAGGAGTTTTTACAGCGACTGAGCAAGATGCAGTAGAGGGGAAAATCATTGTCAGCTATGGTGCCATTTCAACTGAGATGGTTATCAATGTAGGGATGCCACCAGTTGTCGTAGAAAATTTTGACGGTTTCTCAGAGGAATTTGCTTTTAGTGATCGTTATTACAGTCAGTCTGGAGCGGCATATACATCCGTGAACGCAGAATTGGAAACAAATCCGGATTATGTTCGTTCAGGTGATCATTCATTGCGTCTTGACTATGATTTTCGAGGGAAAACAGGAACATCTGGTGCCTATTTAACAGTAAGAGGTGCAAGCAATCGGCTGGAGGTTCCTGGTTACCCGCAAAAAATAGGAATGTGGGTATATGGTGATGGCCAAGGGCACTGGCTGCGTGCACAATTGCGTGACGGTGATGGCAATGCCGTTCCAGTGAATTTTACTGGCAGTAATCCAGGAGTGGACTGGGTTGGCTGGCGATACGTGGAAGCAAATATTCCACAAGGTCGTCCATTGCCGCTATCGATAGATATGCCAGTACGTTACATGGAAACAAGTAATGAGAATAAAACAGCTGGAACTCTTTTTGTTGATGATATTCGCGTATTGTACGGGGAAGTGGAAGAAGACCGGGAGCCGCCGATTATACGAGATATTTATCCAGCAGATAACGAGACGATCGACACAAACATGCCAACAATTAAGGCATTTGCAGAGGACGCGCATTACGATCCAGCTCTGCACCCTGCGAATACACTTATCAATCCTGACAAGATCCGGATGTATGTCGATGGTGAACAAGTTGAGCCTGCATTGTATCCACTTAACGGACAAATAAGCTATACACCAGAAGAGAGCCTGAGTGATGGTATTCATTATGTTAAGCTTGCGGTACGCGATATGTCTGAGAATGAAACGATTCGAGAATGGCAGTTTAATGTCGACACTGGCTCATCGAAATTCCGATATACAACACCAACAGAGGTATATGCTGGACACACTTATACGGTTGATTTGACAGCAGAACAGATTGAAAAATTAAGTGGAGGCCATCTCGCATTCCAATTTGATCCGAATCAAACGGCAAATTGGTCTGTCACACCGCATTCCCTTTTATCAGATGGTCAGGTAAGCAGTGAAATTGGCCAAGATGGGCTCGTCAAGGTAATGTTTGAAAATCTCGAAAATCAAAGTTTAACAGATGAAGATGTATTGGCACAAATTCAATATACAGTTAAAGGAACTGCAGCGGGAACAAATCAGATTCAATTCGTGTCTGGAGATATGTTACAAGTTGGAGGGTCCGAACCGCAAAGCTATGCTGGTGTTCATCTCGAATCACAAATTGGCCATGAACTTAGCCTGGAATGGAACGATCAGTATGCGCAAGGACAGACGACAACTTTTACAGTGAAGGATGAACAAGGACAGCCTGTTGCTGGTGCATCGTTGTATGCAAATGGTGAGCGTGTTGGTGACGAAAGTTTGGTAACTGACGAGAATGGCTTGCTGCAAACAGCGTTATTGACCCAAGAAGTAACAACACATAGCATTCAGGCAGTGGAAGGTATTCGTCACAGTCAAGTACAAGACTTTGAGGTTTCCGAACTGGCAGGGGAGATGGAACCGTACAATATTAGTGTGGCGATGGGTGTGAATCCAACAACAGAGAGAAGATTTAACTGGAATACTCACCCGAGTATTGATACTACGGTTGTAGAAGTGGTGAAAACTGAAGAATTTACTAGTTTTGAAGCTGAAAATGTAGAAACTTATCAAGGATCCAATTATTCGTACAACACAACATTACATGGAACGATCCGTGTTCATAAAGCAAGTGCTGACGGTCTGGAACCAGGAACATCTTATACGTACCGTGTAGGTGATGGTGAAGGGTATTACAGTCAAACTGGAACATTTAAGACAGCACCAGCATCTGATGATCAGACCAAATTTTTATTGTTTGGTGATTCCCAAGCCGGCTCATTGGAAACTTTCCAAATATGGGGGAATACGCTGGATACAGCAATGAACAGCAATCCAGACAGTGACTTCATCCTTCATATGGGTGATATGGTCGACCATGGCCATAATGAACAGCAGTGGAACTGGTGGTTTGAAACAGCACAGGAGCATTTACTTAACACGACTGTCCAAACGGTTGTTGGTAACCATGAAGTGACAGGAACTCGTATGAATGAAGATTACTTGGCACACTACAACAATCCAAGTACAGGTTCTCCAAGTGGAGCGCTGGACGGAACGGTTTATTCGTTTGATTATAACAACATTCATTTTGTTTTCTTAAACAGTGAATATGATTATGAAGCACAGAGTGAATGGCTGCGCAATGACCTGGCCGAGAGTGATAAGAAATGGACAGTAGCCGTATTCCACCGCAGTCCATATGGCAGTACCTATGTTACAGAAGCTGTCCAAAAACACTGGGTACCTGTCTTTGATGAGTTTGGTGTCGATCTTGTTCTGAATGGGCATGATCATATCTACTTACGGTCCCATCCGATGAAAGGTGGCCAGCAGGTTGCCGAAGGAGAGGGTACTACTTACATGACTCCTGGTGCGACGGGGAATAAATTCTATGGCCTTACTGAATATCCTTGGCAAAAGGTTGTCGATGACGAGAATACACAAATGTACTCCACTGTGGAAGTAACTGGAGAGAACCTTCATGTTATCACAAAAACAGTTGGTGGCAGAACCGTTGATGAATTTAGTTTAACACCGCTTGATAAGCCTCATACAGTGCCAGATTCTATTAAACTTAGCAAAACAGAAGTAGATTTGGCAGTAGGGGAAAGTGAACAGCTAGAGGCAACAGTTTTACCGGAAAATGCTGCGGACAAGGGTGTAGAGTGGAGTGTTGTTGACCAATCTCCTGTGGTGAGTGTGACTGAAAATGGAATGGTGACGGCTCATGCGGCTGGAGAAGCGCGTGTCAGAGCAACAAGCACAGCGAATCCTGAAGTCTATGCGGAAGCGATTATTCGTGTTACAGAAAAACCAGTCGAGCTGACAGCACATTTGTCAGGTGAAAATATTGTCCGAGCAGGGGATGAATTCACTCTATTATACGGACTGGAAGGTATGAAAGGCCAACTGCCAGCCCAAGAGGTTACGATTCGCTTTAATGAGGAACAAATCAGCTTTGAAGGTTTTGCAGAAACAGCGGAGAAAGAAGGTTTCAGCATCCTGTCACATGAACTTAGTCCGGGAGAATTGAAATTTACAGCAGTCGATCACTCCCAGGATGCAGAATCCTTGAATGAAAACTTACAAAAATTGATCTTCCGTGCGAATAAGAAGACTGATTCAGCGATCAGTAACATTATTTTAAACGATGTGGTAATGGAAGATCAGAATGGGGAGGAAGTCCTTATCCCTGGGATGACATTTGAGGTTACTATTCAAGGAGCTGTTGATGCATCAAAATTAAATAAATTAATTGAGAAAGCACAACAATTATATGATGGAAAGGGCAACCATCCTGTAGAGTATGAAGAAGAAGCGAGAAAGGTGTTCCATAACGCAATAGAAGCAGCACAGCTTGTCGCTGATGACATCACAGCAACGAAAGCCGAATTGGATCAGGCAGAAAAAGAACTCAAGCAAGCTATTAAAGCGTACCGAGATGCAAAAATTCCACCGAACTCAGGGAAAGGTAAGGGGAAGGGCGACTCTAAACCAGGCAAGCAGAAATAAAACTCCTGAGCCAGATAAACATAATTGGCAAGAAATAATGAGCTGAGTCTTACTGTAACTGGGAAATAGATCTTTTCGAACATCGTTTATCAAATACTATTTTCCTGCAGTATATGATGAAAGAAAGGCACACCTTCTTATAAATAAGAGGTGTGCTTTTCTCCGCTCATATTCACTTTTTTATAGAATGAATATGTGTCATTAAAGCTAAACCTGGAGTATGATCATTGTAATCAAGTAGAAAATGCACCTGTTATGATAAATGCTTCAAGAAGAAACAGGGACACACAATTCACAATATTCATTTCTGATCATCTCCACAGTATATCTTTCTAAAATCGGTTTCTGTTCAATCTGGTAACCATTTTTCTTTGCAAATGGAATAATGTCTCCCCATGCTTGCTGAACAGCTGCAGCAGTATGCTCTATCTTGCAAACCAGATAGGTTCCTCCATCAAGCACACCTTCAGAAAGAGATTGGTCAATGGTTTGTTCCTCTGAAATGACAACACAGGCATCATACCGGCATTTTTCGGGGGGAGTTGTTTCTGGATTGTCCTGGGCTATGCCGAATATGGTAGTTGTTCCAAGTAAGTTATTCTCCTTAGCCCAATTTTTTAATTTCTCCATTGTTTGTTTATTGCTCGGACCATATGGCCCGACTTGTCGTACATAGGCGATTCGTGATGTTGGAATTGTTTCGATTTTCATTTCCATTATCCTGTTCCTCTCTTGTTTTATTACAGACGCTAAGTATCCTTGATCAGTCAGGGAACAAAAAACTCCCACAGATCAACGTCTCACTTTATCAGTACTTTTCGAATGTATCATGATATAAAATGATTTTCACGGAATTTTTTAAAATAGATGGAGGGATTTTATGATAATCAGATCAGCTTCATTAAAAAACGTCCCCAGTATTGTTAAGGTCCATGTTAGTAGTTTGAAAAGTTCGCATAGAGATATTCTGCCAGTAGAATTCTTGGATCGTTTAGATGATGATTATTCTACCGGTCGATTTATAAATGCACTAACGAGGAATGATGAAAAGATCTTTGTTGCCCAAGACAGGAAAGCCTGGCTCGTTGGATTTATATGGGGTGGTTTAGCGCGCGGGCAGGGTTTTAAATATAAAGGCGAAAATTATGCGAAGTTTCAGAGCTTTTAGCCGCGGAAGTTACTACAATGATGGTCGCTGTTATTGCTGATAATATTCCATCATGCCGATTCTATCACAGCGCTAACCGTCTGTAATTCCCCTAATCAAGGATTCGCGAAACACGAAGAAAATAAGTAGGGGAAAACAGACGCTAAGCATCCTGATAAGTTTCGCTAATGATCAGTGGGTGGGTCCCGCTGATCAAAGTCTCACTTTATGAAGCAATGGGTGGCGTTAAAGCGGGTGAGGGAAGCTTTGAAGTTACTGGTGTGAAGGTAAAAGATGTTATTTATGGATGGGAGGATATCAGCAGGTTAGGAAGATAGAATCTAAGGATGAAAAAAGGTGTGATTTCATCATTTATTGCCTCCAGATACAGAAAGAATATCAGCTGATATGGTATGATAATATTGGCAATTTTAACTAAAGGAGAATTCAAATGAAAACAGAAAGAGAAAAGATGCTTGCGGGGGAGATGTATATGCCGGCAGATCCTGATTTATTAAAAGGCCGGGAAGAAGCGAGAAGACTAGTCCGGTTATATAATCAAACATTAGAAACAGAAGAGGAAAAACGGACCGAAATTTTAAAAGAATTACTTGGCTCAACTGGTGAAACAATCCGTATGGAGCCCAATATCCGTTTTGATTACGGCTGTAATACATATGTTGGGGAAAACTTTTTTGCCAATTTTGATTGCACGATCCTGGATGTTTGCGAAGTAAGGATTGGCGATAATTGCATGCTTGCTCCAAGTGTGAGAATCTACACAGCCACACATCCGCTTGATCCTGTTGAGCGAAATTCTGGCAAAGAATTTGGAAAGCCAATTACGATTGGTAACAATGTTTGGATTGGCGGAAGTGCGGTTATCAATCCAGGTGTGACAATCGGCAACAATGTGGTAGTTGGATCTGGTTCTGTTGTAACAAAAGATGTGCCAGATAATATGGTAGTTGCAGGGAATCCTGCTAGAGTGATCAAGCAGATTGAAGGATAATTTCATTTAGGAGAATGAGATGAACAAAATAATCATTATCGGTTCAGGCGTTGCAGGGAAGTCACCGCTGACTAGGCAATTAGGAGAAAAATTAGAAATGGAAGTTTTTAAACTGGATACATTAATATGTGTTATCAAATTTTAGGGGCATTTTTTAGAACCAAAACACAATGATAGCTAGTATGATAATGATCATGGATAAGACGAATCGAACAAATACTGGGCGGATATTCTCTTCGCCTTCTGCATCTATCAGTTGTTTTCGGAAATCCCGCCAAGATGTCCATGTGGAGAGACATAGCAAAAGGGAGAGTACTAGTTTCAGGGTTTCATTCATTGAGGGCACATCCTCTTCGTTAATTACCGATCCTGGCAGTAACTGCTATCATATTCAAATCTCTAATTAAAATACGCCAATCCTTCTCTGGATCAATTGTAATAATGCCTTCACTCTCGAGTGCTTCCGCATTACTTAAAACATAACCAAGTTCAAAATGGTCTGTCGTAAAGACTATTTCCTCGTCATTAATTTCTTCAAGCGGCCCATTCATTTGATACAGTTTTTCAACTGTCCAATAGGAGTCACTTTGTCTGACGTCAGCAACCCAAATATCTGATTCATTCATGGCACCTGTAAAGGCGATTAGAACCATAGTGTCCCTGATGTGACGGGAGCTATATACTTTAATTTCTCGTTCTTCTTTCGTTTCATCTATGAATTTCAAAGCTTCTTCGGGGGTTGTTGCACCTTCTGTTACTGGTGTTGTTTCCTGATTGGTACAGCCGATGAGAATGAACAGCAAAAATAAGGGTGATAACCACTTCAAATAAAAACCTCCCAATCACGTATTTATAGAATATTATACCAATATTGCAAAATAATCAAAGGTATTTTTTTCTTACAGGTCGAGGGCCAGCCTATAGTCACGGAAGAGTTCTTTTGATGATTACTTTTCCAGGAAAAAAGTAATCGATAAGAGTCACATTCCCGCGTCATTCTGTCTTTTATTGATAGGTTTTGTCCTTTTTGCAAAAATAGGTAAATTATGTTGTATAGTATTCTATAAAATTACTATTTTTGCGGAGGTGCGCTATTATTGGCATTATTCTTTTTTTATCTTCTATTATCTATCTTGCTATTCATGTAATAAAAAAACGGATAGACAAAGAGAGAAAAGTTCCCATTAAGGTTTTTCTTTCATTGTTAGCAAGCGGATTTGTTCTGGTCATTCTCGGTGTAAGTTTTAGTGGGGAAAATCATACAGCCCAACTAGAAGATCAAGCATCAAAGATAGAGGAACTTACCAAAGAAAATGAAGACTTAAAGCAAGAGAACCTGACACTGACTGAGGAAGTTGAAAATCTTCAATCAGAAAAAACAAAAGTAGAACAAGAATTGGAAAGCAAAAATAACGAATTCCAAACACTAAAAGAAAAAGCATCCAACCATGCATCTGAAGTAGATGATTTACATAACCAAATTGCAGAATTAATGACAACGATAACGCAAAAAGAGCAAGAAATCAGCACACTGAATGCCAAGGCTGAAGAACAAGTAGCAACAGCAAGTGCGGATAGTTCCTCAGGTGAGAAGAATGTTTATTATAAAAATTGTACAGCGGCTCGTAATGCAGGAGCGGCACCAGTAAAAACAGGAGATCCTGGGTATGCCAGACATTTAGATAGAGATGGAGATGGGGTTGGGTGTGAATAAGAAGAATTGTGGGAGGAAGGGAGTAATTGTGGTGCCTCACACTCAGCAGACAAGGGAGGTTAGGATTCTATGCGCTTGTCGCTGGGCAGGAAGCAAGCCATCAAGCATGATTGGAACACAAGTGGTGTGACATAGCTGGTCAAGAATTGAGCGTAACACTTCATCAAAAATTATGCCCATTCTATGTTAAAATGAATTTATTGGTATTTTTATCAAACAACTGGATTTAAGGGGAGTTTTTTATGAATGTTGACACCGAAAACATTGATCGTGCGCTGTTTACAGCAGGTTTTGTCGGTGTGATTGTATTCTTTTTACCTGAAACCAACTCTATCGTCTCTATTCTTGTTGCTGGAATTGCAGCATTTGTCGGCTTTTTGCTGGGGAGCAGGCTTTTCACACAAAAGGAAAAAAAGTAAAGAAACATTTTAGTGAAAAACATTTCAATACAATTGAATTTTCGATATTTTGCTTGTTCTGGACGTTTGTAGAGCACACCTCTTCTCGGGCTGTCATATGATACATTGACTAAGTAATACCCTCTTATTTTAACGCCCTAAAGTCAGCAAGGAGGGGTTCACATTTGAAAGACAATGACTACAAGCCGAAGCAATTATTAACCAAGCGAGAAAGAGAAGTATTCGAATTACTAGTACAAGATAAAACAACGAAAGAAATCGCCCAAGAACTATTTATCTCGCAGAAAACGGTGAGGAATCACATCTCAAACGCAATGCAGAAGTTGGGTGTTAAGGGGCGCTCACAAGCTGTAGTGGAATTATTGCGCATGGGCGAGCTAGAGCTCTAGATGAAAACCAGTTATTCTACAAGAATAACTGGTTTTTCTGTTGATGAGAAGAGTCGAATATTTCTAAAGGAACATATAAATAATGTAGGTAAATTATACTAGTAATGTAAATCGACAAGTGATAAACTTAACTTAACATTGATAAGGGAATGAGAGATCTTTATGCGTTTTTTATTCAAATTGTTCAGAATGAAAGTAAAACAGGATAACAACAAGAGAGTCCTGACTAGTACAACTTCGAATAGAGATAAAGAAAAAGTTGCAGTTCGAAAAGGTGAAATTGGTGAATATAAAATCAATATTCAGTTAGACCAGCTTCCAAGTGAATACAGACATTTAGAGGATGTAATGGTCATAAATTCAAAAGCAAAAACAGGTTACTCCCAGATTGACCATGTAGTTATATCACCATATGGAATTTTTGTAATAGAAACAAAAAACTATCAAGGTACTATATACGGTGGAAAAGACAGAAAAATATGGTCAGTGAATGGTAAATTCAAAATGATGAATCCATTTAAGCAAAATTATGGTCATATACAAGCATTAAAGGAACTAATTGATAAAAAATATTATCCGTATTTCATATCAATGGTGTCCTTTACAAAGCGTTGCACCTTTAAAATAGAGGATATTGAGTTAAGAAAAATTACTTCAAATGAATTAATAGTTTATGACATAGAATTATCGGATTATATTAACAGAAAGGTTTCAATTAATAAACATCAATATAAAGAACCATTTCTAACAGAAGATGATATACATCAAATTTATGATCAAATAAAGCATGCTAATATAACAGATCCATCTATTAGAAAACAGCATATAGATACATTGAAGGAAGAAAAAACAACTTCAAGTAGAACATCCTCAAAAGCAAAGTGTAAAGTGTGTGATAAAGCTGTATCAGCAAAAGTGAGGTCGTACTGCCTATCAAATAATAAATTTAAAGGTGAAGTATATTGCTATGAGCACCAAAAAAGTATCTGATAAGTGATTGGCGTTTGGATAAGTCGAAACGTCCTTATATTAAATGTAAAGTTGAAAGTGTCATAACTTCTAAGTATTGAATCAATTTTTCATAGGTTGTTAGATCAGTGGTCACTTTAGACGCTATCTTGCACCTATTTTAATTAGTATTTTGCATGAAGAGGTACGACCAACAATCTACGCTAAGTGATTTTCAACCTAAAAAAGTCGAATTCCTATACGCGAAGGAACCGACTTTTAGTTTTGCTTGTTAAGCTAAAGCACCCGTTAGTTTAGTAAATAGTTATTGACTTGGTGCTCGGGGAGTTCTGTAAATCAAATTAACCTCTTCATAGTTTTCGAGTACAACTGTCATTGGTTTTTCATTCTCTATATGATGTTGTATTTCATCTGAATTTATTTCTGGTTCGTTAATCGTTGTAAGAATGTCAAGTTGTGCTTCACCCTTCAGGTCGGTTCCTTTAATTTGAAAAGGTATGATTGCATCATTTGGAATTGAAATAGGAGATTCCGAAAAGTGATGAATTACTACTGTTGCATATTTTTCTTCAGGTTTTTCCCCATTATCTTCTTCATAAACTTCTATATGAACCGAAAAGTGTTCAGAATCTAACTGCTCATATTTTGCTATTGGTAACTTATAACCTTCAGGTGTGCGGTCTATATCATTACATGAAACTAAAATGAAACCCAAAACAAATATTAGTGTAAGTGACATAATCAAATATTTCATTTTATACAAAATTTCCCCTCCTTTTTCGTCAAAACTACCATAAAAAATTCATACCCTTCCTTCACTATCCTGCCCTTTACTTCAATCAAAGGTGTGCGATTCTTCTTGAAGATATGAACCCGTTAGTGAAATATAGGAATTATAAAAGTTTTGACAAATAATATTCATCAAGGTATTCGCCATCAATAAATAGTGAATCTCTTTTTGTACCTTCGATTTCAAACCCCATCTTTTTATATAGGGACAAACCAGCTTCGTTACCAGTAACTACCGTTAATTCTAATCGACGTAGGTTATGTTTAGATGCCCATTGTTCTAATTTTTGAATAGAAGAGTACCAATACCTTTTTCTCTGTAGCTTTTAATATTCCAAAAACAATATAACCAGAGTGTCTATTTCTCCTTGCATTCCCGCCAATAACCAGCAAGTATCCAACTAATCCATTTCCGTCTTCAGCAACAAGTATAGTAGAATTTTCGCTATTCTTCATACTCTCAATCATCTTTAGTTGATTCTCTGGTTCAATATTTCTTTCCCCTTCTTCCCATAGCATATATTGTGAACTTCCTTCAACTTCTTTTATAAGGAATGTAAATTTTCTGCATTAGTTCAAAATCTCTAATTTAATAATAACATAATATTCCATTTATTTTTGTCAAAAGGAAAAGACAATCAATGATTGCCTTGTTCAATTCTACCCCACGTTAATTGAGACTAGGGAAAAATATTATCTGTTTAATCTTTCTTTTACTGCCCAATAATGATAATCATGGACTAGAAGCTGTTTCGTATTTTCTATATCTATCCATTCTATGTAACGTTCATCTCCTGCTGGTTCTTGTACTTTATCAGATTAATTTGCTAAGTAGAAATAGCCATCACTAAGTAATGATTCACCTTTGGTTGATTGGAAGTATCTCATTGCATGGCCAATGTAAACCTTTCAAAATCACAGCGTTAGAGACTATGATAAACAATCACAACAAAAAAGGCCAACAATCATCATACATGATTATTGGCCCGCTTACCTGCTACAATTGAAATTTCCTAACTAAAAGCTGCAATTCTTCCGCTAATCTAGCTAATTCCTCTGAACTTGAGGAAACTTCTTGCATGGTGCTTGCTGATTGTTGCGCCGATGCGGTTGTTTGTTCCACACCTGCTGCTGATTCTTCGGAAACGGACGCAATCTCATCAACACTTGTGCTCATTTCCTGGGTATTAGAAGCGATTTCCGCTAAAGTTTCGGAGATGTTTCTAATATTTGTTCCCATCTCATTTACAGAACTTGTAATCTGATCAAATGTTTGACCTGTTGCCTGAATTTGATTGGTTCCTTTTTCAACCTCTGTATAGCCATTTTGTAATGTACCGACAACATTGGTTGTTTCTGATTGAATATTGCCGACAATTTCCGTAATTTCACCAACCGAATCCGATACTTGTTCGGCCAGTTTTCTCACTTCATCTGCTACAACGGCAAAGCCTTTCCCATGTTCCCCAGCACGTGCTGCTTCAATTGCTGCATTTAATGCCAGTAAATTGGTTTGTTCAGCTATTTCTTCGATCACACCAACTAGCTTTGTTACCTCTTTTGATTGATTATCTAATCCTTTCACACTTGCGACAGACGCTTGAATTAATTGATCGATTAATCCCATTTGTCTTACAGAAGAGTTCATCATATCACTGCCTTGTGCTGTCAGATTGATAACATCAGTTGATGATTTTGCCACTTTTTCGCTTTGGTCAAAAGAGTGATCTACTTTTTCTGCAAATGTGCCCATATTGTCAGCTAAATCACTTGCATGATTAGCTTGGGATTCAGCGCCTGAAGACAATTCCTGCATAGTTGAGGAGATTTGTTCCGCACCCTGCATCACTTCATTGGCTGATTGTGTCAGTTCTTCGCTTGACCCTAACACTTTATCAGTCGCATCTGTAACAGAGGTAATCAATGCTTTTAATTGGCCCTGCATTGCATTGGTTGCATTCACTAAGTCACCAATCTCGTCTTTTCGTTTACTCGTAATGGCCTCACTGTGCAAATTCCCTTTGGCTATCTCTTGTAATCGGGTTGCCAGCTGTCTCATCGGGTTGCCGATTGCACGGCCCATAAACAAGCCAACACCTATTGCGATTATCGTTGCTACTGCACTGAAGATGATAATAGCTGTTAATAATTGCTTGTAAATAGCATGGCTTTCCTTGTACTCATTTTCAGCAAATTCACTATTAAGCACTTTAATTTCTTCTAATTCTGCTCTTACCTCACTAAAAACTTCGCCACTTCTTTCTAAAC
Source organism: Gracilibacillus xinjiangensis (assembly GCF_042651765.1). NCBI lineage: Bacteria > Bacillati > Bacillota > Bacilli > Caryophanales > Bacillaceae > Gracilibacillus > Gracilibacillus xinjiangensis. Next base: position 203,709 of record NZ_JBHSDT010000008.1, read on the forward strand.
CTTCAAGTGTAACGTCATATTGCTCAGCAGATAATGTTACAACATTTTTCTTTTCTATTTCTGAAAATGCATCCCAGTCTTTCATAAAATCATCCAGCACTCTGTCTTCTCTCATAAAATCATAGGAAGCATATTGTCCAAGCAGTTGATTTAATTGCTCAATATTTGCTAAGGCATTCTCACCTCTGCTTGGATCCTGGTTAGCAACTCCTGACACCATTTGGACTCTTGTGTCTTCCAATAATTGCACCATATCGATTATATAGGAAGTAGACTTCATCCTTTCATTGTACATATTTCCTGTATTGTCATTGATCGTTTTTAATCCGATAGATGCAAAAACTCCCAATAAGATAACAATAACTGCTAAGACCATGTATGACATCACTAATTTTCCTGTAATTTTCATGATGCGCCTCCATCAATATTATTTATATATGTAATGGCAATTTACAATATGCTATATATATCGACATTTTTATACAAATATTGATATGTTTTTAGTGAAATTTTATAGAATAGTTTTCCGAGGCGTCATAGCGTCAAACAGAGATAGAGTTGCGTGTGAGTAACTCAGCAAGTTCGAAGAGCTAAAACTGGAATAATATCGAATGAATTTTCCAATGATAAATAGAAAATGCCAATGTAAAAGAATCAATTTTAAGTGTGCCAAGCCTCGGAAAAATTATCGTTTTAAAACCCTCTTTCACTGGGTAATAATAAGTAGACTGCGTGTGCTACGCCACGAAATACTGGGTTATATAAAAAGTGGTTTTTTTGACTAATTTTCGACAATCACCTATAATTAATGATTGTGTTTTAAAATTTACAAAATTCAAACGTGAAAATAAGGACATGAATATTAATAGTAAATGGCATAAATGAAACGTTATGTGGATTTATTCAAGGAGGAAAATAATGGATGATTATACGAGGAAAAAGAAAAGCCTGGATTGGATTGCATTTAGTTTAAGCGGGGGACTGCTTGTTCTATTTGTCATTGCTTCTTTTATTAATGTGGATTTAGTAGGGGAATGGATCGGTCAAGCCTTCTCTGTGACAGCAAAGTATTTTGGTGCATATTGGCAAGTGTTATTGCTTATAATGTTTGTCATTGGAATATTATTAGCGTTTAGCAAATATGGAAAAGTACGACTTGGTAAGATGGAACGGCCAGAGAACGGAAATTTCCGTTGGGTTGCAATGATTCTGTGTACACTTTTAGCAAGCGGCGGGGTCTTTTGGGCAGCGGCAGGGCCCATGTATCATTTCATCACAACACCACCGCTGTTTCCAGATATTAAAGCAGGAACAATGTCAGCAGCATTTCCTGCGATGGCGCAAAGTTATTTACACTGGGGCTTTACAGCATGGGCAAGTCTAGGTACATTGACGACAATTGTGCTAATGTATGTTCATTATCACAAAGGCTATCCACTGAAACCGCGTAGCCTTTTATACCCAATGCTTGGTGAGAGAGTTTTTAATAAAAGCGTGCTAGGCTCAACGGCTGATATTGTGTCCATATTGGCTGCAGCAGCGGGAACGATTGGTCCTATCGGATTTCTTGGCCTTCAAGTCGGTTATGGACTGAATGCCGTATTTGGCATTCCTAACACCTTTTTCACGCAGGCTGTAATTATTATCTTTTTAGCGGTAATTGCTTCGATATCAGCCGCAACTGGTGTGGAGCGCGGGATCCAATGGCTCAGCAGAATCAATGTCAGTTTGGTTGTTGTTTTAATGGTTGCCATGCTGATTCTGGGGCCAACGTTGTTTATTATCGATTTATTTATCGGTTCAGAAGCTTTTCACCTGCAAAACTTTTTGACAATGAGTTTGTATCGGGTAGACCAGGCATGGCTTGGATCATGGACCATCTTCTTCTGGGGCTGGTTTATCGGTTATGGACCAATGATGGCAATGTTTATCAGCCGAATATCCCGAGGAAGAACGATCAGAGAATTGATTATCGCTGTGTCGATTATTGCACCGATTGTCAGTAATTTCTGGTTCACGGTTGTTGGTGGTTCGGGGATTTTTTATGAAATAGAAAACCCTGGTTCTGTTTCCACTGCCCTGAATGAAAGTGGTATGCCGGCAACTGTGATGGCTATCCTTAATCAAATCCCGCTAGGAACTGTTCTGGCAATTGGATTTATTATTGTATCGATTATTTTTGTGGCGACAACAACGGATTCGATGTCTTATACGGTTGGTGTGACATTAAGTGGTACAGATGAACCTAATCGTTTGAATCGTGTTTTCTGGGCGATTATGTTTGGCGTTGTTGCTGTTTCGTTGCTAGCGATTGGCGAAGGAACGGTCAGTACACTGCAGAACTTTATTGTCGTGACAGCTGCACCTGTTTCGCTGCTTCTGCTCCCATCCTTGTGGGATGCACCAAAGATAGCGGCAAAATTGGCGAAAGAACAAAATATTGGAAAGAAAAAATAATGCGAAGCTGCCTGATTGTTTGGGCGGCTTTTTTGATGGATGGGACTATATTTTGTCGATATTTTTATAAAAGAGCTTGTCAAAAAGGAATGTATGTTCGTATTAAGTGTGGTATAATAGTGAGTGGATAATGTTCTTTTAGGGCAAGGTCGGCTAATCCCCTGGCGAAAGGGGGTGATGCTTGTGAGTATGTATGAGAGTTTCATGGTACTGTCAGGATTTGGTACCTTTCTGATTGCACTGCTCGCATTGATCATTTCTTTGATCAACAAGAAATAGACCTCCCTATTTGCCCAACAAGTAACTAGGAGAGGTCTATCATATCATCGATAGCCGATCCCTCTGGGGGAACCGCTTATCCATAACCCGCAGTGACAGCTGCGGGTTATATAGTATATACAATACTGATCGCTTTCATTATAACATATTTTTTGGTGATTTGTGAATGGTGATCGACACATTCACTTACAGGGAATCAGTTTGAGCAAAATATTGCCAGAGATAATCCACAGCGATATTCCTATGAATACAATACACCGAAGATTACTACATAGGGAAGCACATATTTCATTAGAATACCTCCCATTCATTTTTTTCTTTATCATTTCATCATAATTTTATTAGAAATACATTTGCCGATACTTCGTCGGGGTCATGCCCTCATTTTCTAGGAAAAGTTTATTAAAATAGCTTGGATTAGCATAACCAGCTAGTGCGGCAATCTCCTTGATGGTGAGATGTTTTTCTTCCAAAAGCAGTTGTTTACTCAATTGCAGCCGGCATAATGTGATAAAAGCCATTGGGGTCATTTGCGTGACCCGTTTAAATAAGCGGCAGAAATAATAGGTACTGACACCTGTTTCATTTGCCCAATATTCCAGATCAAAGGGGTCTGGCGCTTTTTCCTGCATTCTTGGTAAAAGGGACTGGATCCGTAAATCTAATTCCTGCTTTGTTTTCGACTCTCTCGGTATGGCAATATGGATAAAAGTGGACAAAAAGGCATAAGTCAGTGTGGATAATTGAGTTAATTGCAGAAAGCTGTTTTCCTCTGCTTCCTGTAATAACTGCTCATGTGTTCTCTCCAATTTAGCGATGTTCGGCAGTCTCCACAATGTATACCGGCCAAACCCGATCTCTGATAAAAAAGCGTGTAATGTTCTTCCATAAAAATGAACCCATCGAACATTCCACGGGTCGTCATGACTGCTGTAATATCTTTGTTCCTGCTGCGGGAAATAGAGAAAGGCATCCCCTTTTTTCAAAGTGTATTTTTTTCCGTCCATTTCCATAAAACCTGTTCCTGTTAAGACAAAATGAATACTGAAATTATCGAGTGCACCTGCTTCCCGATGGACATCATGGTCTGCCGCTGTATTGTACCAGCCGACAGACTCTGGAAGGATCATATATTCATGTTTCTTTAGTGTCGGCAGTAAAATCTGACGGTACATATTTTCACATCCTATAGGACAATATTGTGTTAGCTTATAGCAAAAAGCTTCTATTTCCATATTAATAGGAATCGATTATAATAACAACAAAGTTATAGAGGAGGTTGGAAAGTGGCGGTTAAATGGGGAGTTATCAGTACAGCCAATATCGCTAAAAAGGCGGTAATTCCTGGCATAAAAGAATCGAAAACAGGGGAAGTCTATGCAATTGCCAGCCGTAATTCTGACAATGCGAAAGAAACAGCGGAAAAATTAGATATTCCAGTTGCCTATGGCAGCTATGAAGAGCTATTGGAGGATCGTGAAATTGAAGCCGTTTACATCCCGTTGCCGAACCATTTACATAAAGAATGGTCGATCAAAGCGATCGAAGCAGGCAAGCATGTGCTTTGTGAAAAACCAATCGCTTTAACTGCTGATGAAACCAAAGAAATGGTGGATGCAAGCAAAAAAGCTGGAGTTCTTTTGGCAGAAGCCTTTATGTACCGCTATCATCCAAGATATCAAATGATTGAGGAAGTCATTCAATCAGGAGAAATTGGGGAAATTCGCGGCATTCATGGTGTGTTCACATTTAACAGTGCAGGGGCAAAGGAAAATGTCCGTTTCAAAAAAGAATGGGGTGGCGGCTCCTTGTATGATGTGGGGGTATATCCGATCAGTGCCGCCCGCATGATTTTAAAACAAGAACCGCAAGCTGCGACGGTGCATGCATTTTTTTCTGAAAAGCATGGGGATGTGGATATGATGGCATCAGGTCTGCTTGAGTTTGGCGATGGGGTTGCGCTCACCTTTGACTGCGGCATGTGGGCAGACTTCCGGAACCGGCTGGAGATCCTGGGAACAGAAGGCAGAATCGAAGTTCCTTCCGCTTTTGTTGTGAATCAAAATGCACAGGATCATTTTTTTGTGCACAATCGTGAAGGAACAAAAGAGGTGGGGGTTCCTTATGTGAATCAATATGCACTGCAAGCAGATGCCATTGGTGAAAGTATTCGGAATGGTGCGGCACTACCTTTTCCTGCTGAGGATGCGGTTTTGAATATGAAGGTATTGGACGCATGTCTCACTTCCGCTGAGGAGAGTAAACGTGTCGAGATAAAGAAAGGGTGACGGGAATGAATACCATTCAAATTAACGGATTGGAAAAGCCTGTGACAACATTAATTCAAGGCTCCGATTATTTTAAACCAAGTATTTATGAAAAAGTTTGTCAGGTGCTTGATCGTTATGTCGCAATTGGCGGGAATACGATTGATACAGCCTATGTTTATTGCGGCGGAGAAAGTGAAGTGGCGATTGGCATGTGGTTAAAAGAACGGAATAACAGGGAAGATATCGTGATTTTAACAAAAGGTGCGCACCATGACCAAAATGGGCAAAGGGTAAATCCTGAAGCGATCAGCCATGACCTTTTTAAAAGTTTAGAAAGACTTGGAACAGATTATGTGGATTTATATGCATTACATCGAGATGATCCTGATGTTCCCGTAAGTGTGATCATTGATGCATTAAATGAACATATTGAAGCAGGGAGAATCAAAGCAATTGGCGGATCGAACTGGACAACAGAGCGAATTGAAGCAGCAAACGAATACGCGGCATCCAATGGCTTAGTTGGTTTTACATTCAGCAGTCCAAACTTAAGCTTGGCTAAGGCTAACGAGCCATTCTGGAAAGGGTGTGTATCAACAGACCTCGCTGATTTGCAGTGGCATAAGGCAACCCAAATGCCTATACTGTCATGGTCGTCCCAGGCAAGAGGTTTCTTCACAGGCCGATTCACACCAGAAGACCGGTGTAATAAGGATTTGGTGCGGGTGTTTTACAGTGAGGCTAACTGGGAACGGCTTCATCGAGCGGAGCAAATGGCAGAGAAAAAAGGCGTGACGGCAATCCAGATTGCTTTGGCCTATGTTTTAAATCAAGCTTTTCCAACATGTGCCTTGATCGGCGCTCAAAACGAGCAAGAGCTTGTTTCCTGTTTGGAAGGGTCGAAAATTGAACTATCCGATGAAGAAGTTGATTGGCTGGAAAATGGGGAATAATATGGGGGACTTCAGGCTGGCATGATGAGATGTCAGCTTGCTTTTTGTTTGGAAGGAGATGCGTAGAGGAGAAATGCAGTTATGAACGCATCATAGCGTCAAAAGTGAGGAGAATCAGAGGAGAAATGCAGTTATGAACGCATCATAGCGTCAAAAGTGTGGAGAACCAGAGGAGAAATGCAGTTATGAAGGCATCATAACGTCAAAAGTGTGTAGAACCAGAGGAGAAATGCAGTTATAAACGCATCATAGCGTCAAAAGTGTGGAGAACCTGAGGGGATATGCAGTTAAGAACGCATCATAACGTCAAAAGTGTGGAGAATCTGAGGAGATATGCAGTTATGAACACATCATAACGTCAAAAGTGTGGAGAATCTGAGGAGATATGCAGTTATGAACGCATCATAGCGTCAAAAGTGTGGAGAGCCTGAGGAGATATGCAGTTATGAAGGCATCATAACGTCAAAAGTGTGGAGATACTGAGGAGAAATGCAGTTATGAACGCATCATAGCGTCAAAAGTGTGGAGAGCCCGAGGAGAAATGCAGTTATGAACGCATCATAGCGTCAAAAGTGTGAAGGACCTGAGGGGATATGCAGTTATGAACGCATCATAACGTCAAAAGTGTGGAGAATCTGAGGAGAAATGCAGTTAAGAACGCATCATAGCGTCAAAAGTGTGGAGAACCTGAGGAGAAATGCAGTTATGAAAGGGGCATACGCATGAAAACAGCGCTCAATTCATAATTATCCGGTTCCCATTCCATATGATCAATTCGATGAAAAAGGCGATTGTCATTGGTAACTGTGTAGCTTCCCGCATAACCAAAATGGGCGCCATTTTTCCCCACACCCACATCATATACTTCCCCATAATTGGTATGGATTTGGACAATATAATCAAAGTCTGGTATCTTGTCTTGCTTTTTTAATTCCATATCTGCTGGTTCTTTCAAAAGTTTCCTTATCAACTCGGCAGATGTTATTTCTAATTTAGTTCTTCTGTTTTCTATAATAACTTTCGTAATATCTTTTGGGTCATGGATCATTTCTGCAATCACTTCTTCATAGGTTGTGTATTTCAATTGGTCCATTACTAAAAAAATCGCTATTCCCAACAGGATGGGTATTACAAGTGCGATTGCTCTTTTCTTCAAAATTTTTCTAGCCCCTTTCTGCATTTATTGAATTATATCCATCATTTATAGCAATAGGAAGCCTTTACTCTGATCCTTCTCTCTCTTCCTTCGCCTTCCACTTCACATAATCAATATGCCGTTTGATATCTGCAATCTCATCTTCAGTCAGCCCTTTTATGTCAATAAAATTCCCATCATCTCGTCCAGCTAAATAATCGATTGATACATCAAAAAAATCGGCAAATTTTATTACGAGTTCTAAATCAGGTTTGCGGTTGCCATTTTCATAGCCTGAGATAGTTGATTCTGCCAAGGCGAATTTTCTCCCGAATTGCTTCATTGTCAATTTTTCTTTTTGCCGTAATTTTCTCAGTCTTTCTCCAAACAGATTGTCACCCAAGAGGATCTCCTCCCTGTCCTCATTATACTTGGACATCCGCCAATTTACTAAAAATGTAACTGCTCATAATGTGAAGATGAATGCCCCTTTGAACAAAAAACTATTCATTTTGCAAAGTTTATAAAAGTGATGCTACCTCCATACCACCTTTTATTGATTATAACAATGAAGGAGTACTTGATAAAAGGAGGAATTATGATGGATTTTTCAAAACTGTTTCCATCAGCAAAGAAACCGTTCAAAGTAATTAAGTTAGCCGGATATTCATCACTTAACAAGGAGAATGATTACAGTGTGGCGAAACGGCCATTTATGAAAAAATGGCAGGATCCTACGCTGGCAGGATTAACAGAACAAGAGGCAGATCGTTGGCTGAGACAGGGTGGATGGACAGGCTTGGTAATCCCTGATGCTTATATTGTGATCGACATTGATGAAAAAAAGGAAGGGAAAGCCATATTTGATGCACTGCTTGCCGCTAATTTTCAGTTTCATGCGATCGAAACAGTGAGAGGGTTCCAATTTTTCTTTAAAACGACAGGGAAAGTTGCTGGCCAGGATGTGAAAGTGCTGATGGCAGGCGGCTTTATTGGTGATTACAGACTTGCTGGAAAAGGGCAGGTTGTGATGCCAAGTGTAAACACAGAAGGCCGCAGCTGGATCCACACAGCAGATGGCGACTTGGACGGGATGCCGATCTTTTTTGAAAAATTAAAGAAAATGCCAAATGAGCAGGACCGGCCATTTTCCCTCCCTGTCAAAGAAGGTGGGCGCAACAATACATTATACAGTCACTCCTGCCGGTTGATAGAGTTCGGCTATTCACAAAAAGAAGCTGTATATATCACCAGTTTTCTTAACCGTTATTTTTTCACACCACCGATCGAGCAAAAGGAATATTTGCAAACATTGCGAAGCGCGTTCCAATTCCGCCCCTCTGGTGTCAATTACAAGGCACCAGAAGTAAGCAATCGCAAAAAATTCCATCGTACGGAAATGGGCAATGCCGAACGTCTTGTTGCTCGAAAAGGCGAAGATTTAAGGTATTGTGTGGAATTGGAAGCATGGCTCTTGTGGGATGGGAGCACATGGGTCGAAGATAAACGGAAAAAAGTAGAGCGAATTGCAATCAAGACCTTTCGCGAAATGTATGGCGAAATTCACCATTTGACCAATACAGATGAACGCAAAGAGCTGTGGAAATGGGCACAGGCAAGTGAGAGAAGCTCTGTTTTTCTTAATAGTATCGCAAGGGCAGAGGCAATGTTGCCTGTCAGTCAGGAGGAATTGAACAGGGATCCATATAAACTGAACTGCCAAAACGGGGTGGTTGACCTGAGAACAGGGGAGCTGCTTGAACATCAGCGTGAGTTTTTTATGACGAAAAATACGAATGTTGCTTATGACCCAACGGCAGAATGTCCGAATTGGATCGCATTCCTGCATAATATTTTCAAAGATTCGAACGGACAGGTGAAGCATGAACTAATTGAATTTATCCAGCGGTCCATTGGCTATGGACTAACAGGTGACACAAGTGAACAGGTTGCATTTTTCTTCTGGGGAACCGGCCGCAATGGCAAGAGCACATTGATGAATACGATTAAGGACCTGTTAGGTGATTATGGCAAACAAACCAATTCCGATACATTTACAACGAAAACATATGATGGCGGGGTGAACAATGATATTGCCAGACTTCACGGTGCACGCATGGTATCAGCAGTTGAATCAGATGATGGCCAAAAGCTGTCCGAAGCATTAATCAAGCAGCTGACAGGCGGGGAGCCGATCATCGCACGATTTTTGCGCAGGGAATTTTTCGAGTTTACACCGGAATTCAAAATCTTTTTCACAACCAATCATAAGCCGATTGTCAAAGGCGATGATGAAGGGATCTGGCGCAGGATCCGGCTGATTCCATTTAATTATACAATTCCGAAAGAGGAAGTGGACAAGCACTTGCCGGAAAAATTGCAGAATGAGCTGCCAGGTATATTGAATTGGGCGGTGGAAGGCTGTTTGAAATGGCAGAAAGATGGGCTGGGTGAGCCGGAAGATGTGAAGGCGGCGACAGATGAGTATAAAGAAGAGATGGATTTGTTGTCGAGTTTTATTGAAGAGTGTTGTGTTGTTCATACGGATACCAAAATCGAGGCAAGCACGTTATACAAGGAATATATACTATGGGCAGAAATGAATGATGAATATGCCGTCAAAAAGCGCACTTTTAATAATCGAATGGTAATGAAAGGCTTTCGGAAGAGGAAATCCACTGGAAATAAGACGTACCTTTTTGGAATTGGACTATTGAATACAAGTTACCAAATTACCGAAAATGACCATAAAAAGGGTAAACCGCCATATAGAAATGAAAATGAGGGGAATAGGGGAAAACAGTCACTTTTGGTAACAAATCCTTCAAAAAGTAACTCTGAAATAGTGGAGGAGGAAATTTAATTGTTAAATACCCTCCTTGATAAGATATATACCAATAATATTCAACTCACATTACATCATAAAAATATAAAAATAGAATATAAAATGGATCAGAATATAGAAAAAATAAAACAGGAAATCAAACAACATAAGAGAAAAATAGTAAAAAGACTAACAGAGAACCAAAAAGCGGCGGATAAAGGGTTTTTCATATATGGCCATGGGGATCTGTATGAATATCGCTATGGCTTCCACTCCTACTTGTATATGGAGCGGCATGACAATGAACTGGTCAGTATTTACAGGCTGAAATACCAGAAGGGGAGCAGTGTGCCATATAAGACGACTGTTATGAGGAAGAATTGTTCCTTTGAGCGTGGATTTGATCGTGCGGCAGGGTTTATTGACTGGGTGGAGGAGAGAAGGAACTAATAGCAGAATTTTCCCCATGCATTTTGACAAAAAAAATCCTATTATAACTTTGAGCATTTCTTCCATACCGAAGAAATGTTTTTTTGATTTTTTATGAAAACAAAAGGAAAAATATGCTAAAATTGTAAGAGGTGAAATTAAATATCGAGCAGATTGCACAAAAGGATGTGAGAAGGTGGATACTTCTTTGTCCACTTATAATGCAAGCAAAGCCAACATCGGAATCGAGACATTGATCTAGAGGCAATTTCAGTTCACAGTGATTTAGTTGTCAAGGAGGGATTTATAGAGAATTTACCAATTCACATCTGAGGGAAAAATGAATGATATGATAATAAAAAGGAATTTAATCCCAAGTGTGGAAACCTATGATACACTTAGATTATCTAAGTTTACTGTATAAAGGTTATTTCTTTATTCAACTAACGGAGCAGGATTGGTGAAGAACAGAGGAGGAGTTTATTGTAGAATTAAAGAAAAGATACATTTCGTTATATTTCATCTTATTTTATGCTTTATGGTGCATTAGAGAATTATGGTTAGTTCTCTATTTAGACAGAATGGAGCCTGTTCCAGAAGCAATGACATCAGCTATTATTAAAATCGTTATTTGGGTTATTCCCGTAATAATTTTAGTTAAAATTACTGAAAAAACGGAACTATTTTCTTATTTAGGTTTACGTCATAGTATAAGAAAAGGTTTAAAATGGGCAGGTGGGGTATCCATACTTTTCATATTGTATTTTTTAGTTTTGAATATTGCATTTTTAGAGGGTGCTGAACTCCAAATAGGGTTTAACGAATGGCTAAACACCATTATATTAGTAGGAATAACTGAGGAAATCGTATTTAGAGGATTTTTATTAAGAAAACTTCTGAATTCTTATAGATTTTGGATAGCGAATATAATTACATCTATACTCTTTGTCTCTATTCATTTTCCAATATGGTTTCATAAAGGGTTGTTTGAATTTCCATATATTTTAAGTGCTACAATAACAGCTTTTATATTGAGTATGATATTTGGGTTTGTATATAGGAAAAGCAACTCCCTTTGGTCGGTTATTATTCTTCATTCCTTTTATAATTTGTTAGTCTCCCTCTTTTATTAATGGGTGCGTTAGTTCAATAAGACAATAAACCAAACAGAACTTCCAGTTTTATTGAATTTCTGTTTTTCTGTAAATATCAACATTAAACTTTAACAGAGCCTTTTAGAAAAATAGAGGTGAGATTACTTATGGGTCGTCTGATTTTTGATTTAGATGGTACTATTTGGGATCCAATTGATACAGTTCTTAACGCTTGGAATAGCTGTATCAAGGAATATAGTCAAATTAAGAAAGAATTATCTAGAGCGGATTTTGAAGAAACAATGGGATTACATATGCAGGATATTGGTAGAAAATTGTTCCCTGACTTGAGTGAAGGCCTACCCTGCAATAATTTATTGCAAAACGGAAAATATGGACAGAGAACACGGAACGCTAAATCAATTCTTGTTTGAAGGAGGAAAATAAATGGAATCATCATACCTGCTACTATTTATCGCTCTTATTTTTTTGGTGATTATTGTTCTCTTATATCAAAAAATATGGAAAGAAGAAAGGCCACAATCTTCCAAAGTTCGGTTTGGGCAATAACTGGTGTCATGCTTATAATCGTTTGGATAGTGACAAAATGAAATTTAATGCTGATACCAGTTTATCAGTTTAACAAAGAAGGAATTAAGAATCTTCTTCAACGGCAGGTGATTCATACTCATTTCAAATACAACTTGTTGACGTTTGGATGTTAAGATTCTCTAAGGGTTATGCAAAAAGAGCGAACTTTATTAATCCACTATACTCTTCAAATGATGAGATAAAAATAAGATGAACCCTTATAGAAAAAAATAACGGAGCAAAAATTTGAAAGTTGTTTACAAACTCACTTCAAATGTAATCCCTAATGATTTGGACTGTATTCTTGAGCAAGAAGCATATGAATTAGAAGGATTAAAAAGGTTATCAGTGCCATTTATGGTTAAAAAATTTATTTTTTAATCGATCAGTATTTTCATCATTGTTCTTATCTAAATATAATTTCTAATAGGGGGGGTTATAGGTGAAAAAAGAGAGTGATCATTTATATTTCATAGATAATATAAAAATAGCTTTAATTATGCTTGTAGTAGCTCACCATGCTGGACAAGCCTATGGACCAGGTGGTTGGTGGTTTTTTTTGGATGGTGAATCTATCAACTGGTTGGGCAGATTTTTCTCTGTAAATGCAGCATTTTTTATGAGTATGTTTTTCTTTTTATCAGCCTATTTTCTCCCTCAATCAATCTCGAGAAAAGGGCCGAAACGGTTTTTAAAAGAAAGGCTTATTAGAATTGGTATTCCATTACTACTGGGATTTCTCGTGATAATTCCTATTCTGATGTATTTATATTACATTAATTTCAGAGATTATGAACCCATCTCATTTTTTTCTTACTATATTCATATATTTTTTGGACTTGCTAATGAACCCACGAATTGGTCTGGTCCATCATGGCCTGATATGCAATTTGGCCATTTATGGTTTTTAGAGCATTTACTTGTGTATGCGATTGTGTTTTCAGTTTGGACTTTCTTTACATCTAAAAAAACTACAAAAAAATTAAATGGAAACATTAAGGTTTATCAGATTCTTTCTCTGTGGTTGGTCGTTAGTTTAGTTACTTTTATTACAAGGATATGGTTTCCTATTGATCATTGGACAGCTTTTTTAGGATTTATACAAACAGAATTTGCACATGTACCACAGTATGTGAGTTTCTTTTGTTTAGGTATTATGGCCTATCATCGCAAATGGTTTTTAACCTTGAGTGCGAGAGCAGGATACATCTGGCTTATTATTGGAGTGTTAATAGTAACCATTTTGTATTCTGGAGGAAATACGATAGATCCTTTTCTTTTAAAGGGTGGACAAAACTTCGGTTCGTTGGCTCGATCATTAATGGAGACGTTACTGTGTATCTCGCTGGTAATCGGTCTACTTGTTTTATTTAGAGAAAAAATTAACGGCACTAATCGTTGGTCTAAGATGTTATCAAACAATGTATTTGTTGTTTATTTCATCCATGTCCCAGTAGTTGTCTTCCTTCAATATGCATTGAATGACCTGCCAATAACAGTCTGGACTAAATTTCTTATAACGGCATTATTAGGAATCATTCTAAGTTTTTTGCTAAGTCATTTTGTATGGCGAAAGATTCCATACCTCAAAAAAATGATGTAAAAGAAATAATATTTAGATATTGAAAGTGAAAAAAGCCAACCAATACTTGCTTTTGTCTTATAAAGATAATAGTTCTTGTTCAACTAACGGGTGCTTATTTGGAAAAAGAAAACTTTATTGAATATTAATGCCTTGACTTTTAATATTAACCATCTTGGTATTTATCACTTTGCCAGATGTATATTGGTACTATTCATTTTTAGTTGTCATTGTTTTGGGTTAGTAGTACTTTATGGTTAGCAAGAAGAAAAAAATTAAGCTAACGGAAGCAAAAGTTAAAAATAATAAAGTGGTTGTTCAACTATCGAGGCAGGATAGTGAAAAGAAAACTGATTGACGATATTAAGGTGTTATTTCAACTATAATATTTTAATATTTAACTGTCTGAAGATTTTAACATTCATTTAAAGGACAATCTCAGTGTAGGAGGTAGATATTATGAAAATGAAAAAATATATCGACGTTAAAAACATTAAGGGGAAAACGTCAAATTAAATAAAGCGCTTCCCCAAAATTGAGAGGGGAAAACTGTTTGAAACAAATATTGTTAATCATTGATGCGCAGCAGGAGTTAATGGAAGGTAATCAAGAAGAAAGTGCTGTTTACAAAAAGGAACAACTTATCACAAATATCAATGCAGTGATTGAAAAAGCAAATAATTTTAATGTTCCTATTGTCTTTGTAAGGGACTTGGAGGTTGCAGAAGGCATAGGCAAAGGTTTTCAAGTTCATGAAAAAATTAATGTACCTAAAAATGCCAATTTCTTTGAAAAAACTGCAACGAATTCGTTTCATGGTACAGGACTTCTAAACTACTTAAAAGCTCAAGAGATTGGACATGTTGTTGTAATGGGATGTGCAACCCAACATTGCATAGATAGTGCAGTCCGAACGGCAACTATTAATGGAATGGATGTCACCTTAGTTGGAGATGGACATTCAACAACAGACGGCGATGTTTTAAGTGCGGAACAAATTATAAAGCATCATAACGAAACTCTTCATGGACATTACAATGTTGAAAACTTTTCCATTGTAAGAAATACAGAAGAAGAGTTATTCTATCCAACACATAATTCATATAAGTAATAATTGATTATCCCAATTTCTTAGTTCGATTTAAGAAATTGGGATATTACTTATTAAGGTAGAGTCGAATATAATATAAAACGTCAAAGTATGTGAAAGATTATACTTTAATTAACGGGTGGCTAATGTTGAAGAAGAAACCCGCAAAACAACAGATCCATTTGCTGCACGAATCTGACCAATCTTTTGAATAATGAGGAAAAGCTTTAGCAATCGAGAAGAAATTTCAGGTGACAAATCTGATAAAATTAGGAAAAGGAGGTATGAGATAGGATATGAAGATTCATCGAGTAGATCATGTTGGTATAATTGTCAATGATCTTCCTGCCGCGAAAGCGTTTTTTCTTGACTTTGGCCTTGAAATGATGGGGGAAGGAGAAGTGGAAGGTGAGTGGGTGGAGCGTATAATAGGCCTTCAAAACGTTAAAGAGGAAGTTGTAATGTTGCGAACACCAGACGGTGAGGCGAATATAGAACTAGTCAAATTTCACACGCCATCAGATGAAAATGGCGTGCAGCGTGCTTTTGCGAACACTCTGGGTATTCGGCATATTGCCTTTGCTGTTGAAGATATTGAAGCCATTGTTACCAAATTAGAAAAGAATGGCGCAGAACTTATTGGTGAGATACAAAATTACGAAAACGCTTATAAATTATGCTACGTTCGTGGACCAGAAGGAATTATTTTGGAATTGGCTGATAAAATAAATTAAATAGTGGTGCAATTTTTAAAAATTGTAAATGTAAAAAGCTGCGGTATCCCCGCTAATCTTTGTGAGGCGAGCATAGAGCAAATGTTAAATGATATAACAGCGAAGGGATTAGCAGAAACGCTTTTTCACGAACGGGGCAGTAGAGCTGCTACCTCTCAGTTACACAAGATGAAGGACAGCCCCGTTTGCTTTTATTGTTGTTATTGGCAATTTCCAGCAAGAATTATACCTTCTAAGACAGGAGCACCTGAAGTGCCGGCCAACGAATTAAAAGGGCGTACTAACACACGCGAGTTTGGGGTAACGGATGCAGCGGTAGGAAGTTCTATTCTGGATGACCAAGTAGGTGGGTCTTCGGGAGTTGCAAATAACTGGTTTCTAAAACTGCCAGTCCCAGGAATGACGATTTCACCTATATACTTGTCAAAATTACCGAAGACTCGAGGTTCTGGTAAGGTTGACATAATGCTCACTGCCTGACCTCCTCTTGGACCAAAATGCACAAAAGCTACACCGCCTGTACCGAATGGCACACTCCCTCGGGGCTGTAAAGACGTACAGCAGGGGTAAGGGATTAAACCCGGAACGCAGAGTATGTCTCCGGGGAATAATAAATTAGGATTTGGAATATGAGGGTTATTGACTGCGAGTGCTTCTATTCTAACTCTAAACATTTGTGCAATGGTATAGAACGTGTCTCCTGGAATTACGGTATACCGACCCAAAAACCCTTGTGGACAGTTCCCAGGTATTCTTGTTTGCTGTCTATACATAATAAATACTGCCTCCCAATTGTAGAAACTTTATTTTATACGGTCATTTTATGGTATGTGGTAACATCTAAAATGGGCCTGCTTTTTTTGAATTATGATTAATTATCATCCAGACAGTAAAAACACTTTCCTATTTTGTATCCATTTAAAGCATCTCTGAAAGAGGTTATGTTTGACCGTGTATTTTTTAATCACCTATCTATTAGGAAAATCTATGTATGTAGAACCCTTGACATAACTTGAATCGGGAGGAACATCAAATGAATCTTGGTTTTTACTAAAATCAAGTGATGTAGAGTAAAAGGCGTAGTGAGATCATTTTCTTACTACACAGTAGACTCTTACTGCGCAACAACGAATTTTAAGCTTTGTTTAGTGTTATCCCCCACCTGAACTTCTCGTTTTACTTCAGTCTTAATGTAAGTTGAACATGAATAAGGCGTTTCAAATATCACAAATATCAATAACCATGTGGAGTAAATCCCTGGATATTTCAAATTTAATTTTATCAATAATGGTTGAGGAACCTCAGTAGCAGTCACTACAGAAGTGCTTTGCTAATAACAGATAAGCTCTTCTGTAGTCATTATTTGAAGAAAGCTATTCTGAAAAAATACAAATCCTATTATTTTGTTTAAACAGTTTTCTATGTCGTCACATAGTCAATTTCAAAACCTAGATCTTTAATCATTTGATGATCCCTAGATCCTTCCTGTCCAGCTGTAGTCAAGTAATCTCCTACAAAGATTGAGTTTGCGGGGTACAGACCGAGTGGTTGAAGGCTTCTTAAGTTAACCTCTCTTCCACCAGATATCCGGATTTCTTTTGTTGGATTAATAAATCGAAACAGACACAGCACCTTTAGACAATAAGTAGGATTTAACTCATTCGTTCCTTCGAGTAGTGTACCATCAATAGCATGCAAAAAGTTGACAGGTATGGAGTCTGCATCAAGCGCTTTAAGTGCACGTGCCATTTGAATAACATCTTCTTCTTTTTCCTTCATCCCTACAATAACCCCTGAACAAGGAGATATACCAGCATGTTTCGCGTGATTGACAGTTTCCACTCGATCATGATACGTATGACTCGTTGTAATGTTATTATGATGTTGTTCGGATGTGTTGATATTATGGTTATAGCGATCTACCCCAGCTTCTTTTAATTGTTTCGCTTGCTCAGGTTTCAATAAGCCTAAACATGCACAAACTTTCATATCGTAATTTTTTTTAATTTCTTTAACGGCTGAGGTAACGATATTGAGTTCTCGATTTGTTGGTCCACGGCCGCTTGCCACGATACAATAGGTACCGGACTGAAGGCGGTCAGCTTGCTTGGCTCCTTCGATAATTGTCTCTTTGTCCATCATCCGGTATTTTTGAATCGGTGCAGAAGAATCTCTTGATTGAGCACAATAACCACAGTTTTCGGGACAAAATCCTGACTTTGTATTAATAATCATATTTAACTTTACCCGATTTCCATAGTAATGCTTGCGTACTTGATAAGCGCTATGTAATAGTTCTAATATCTCTTCATCAGGACATGTTAAGACAGTGTGTGCTTCCTGGGCTGTTAGTTCTTCACCGAGCAGCACTTTTTCAGCTAAAAAGTTCCAATTCTTCATATTATCCCCCTTTAAGCAACTTTGTTTTGGTTTCGATATGCACTTTTGGATAGAACACTTTTCTCAAGACGATGAGCCATAAATCCTGCAAAGATAGTTAGAGCAACATCTTTTGGTAAAGGGAACATCATCCAATACCAAACCATTTGATAGTTAAGCCCATCTGGTGCATCAAACCAAAGCATATAAGCAGCATACATCCAATTTGCACCAAAGATATAATTAATCGCCATTGCTACTAAAGCAGCCGAAATGTACATAGGAAAAGTACGATTTTTTTCCACGATCTTACCTGCTAAATACGCAATCAATATAAACGATAAGATAAATCCGAAAGTAGGAGATAGCACCACTGCTGCTCCCCCCTTAAATTGAGCGAAAATGGGTGCCCCAGCTAATCCTAAAATCATGTATGAAAACATAGACAGAGCCCCGAGCCTACTACCTAACATAAGTCCCGCTAAGATTGAAAAAAATGTTTGTAATGTGATTGGTACTCCGCCAATCACCATAAAAGGTGCAATAGTTGTGATATTGGCGCCAATAGCCATCAATGCGACAAACATACTTCCCATAGTAAGGTCCAGTGGAGCCCAATGCTTTCTTTTTTGCATAAATTTTCCTCCTTTTTATAGACTAGCTTAGTGATTAACACAACATTTGTCAACCTTTAATTTTTTTGGGTTAACAATTGTTTTTTTAACGTGGTTTGAACTTTTGAAGAAGAAAATAAAAGAAGCTGCCCATACTCAGTTGATATTTTTAATGTTTGAATGGGTAATCTTTCGTTTACCAATCCAAATTGACAGAAGTTAAAAGAGTAGTACCCTGACATCGAAGTGGTAAATGCCAAATAACTGATCCATTTGTTGCACAGTACAACCATTCTATTCTTTATAATGATATAAAGAGATGTCATACACATTTTATGATATCTCTATTTCTTTGGAGGGATTTTACAACTGTTGTCGAACTATGTTTAGTAAGAAGTGTATTTTTATAGAAATGATGATGTCAAATTAGGTAGGTTAGGGGATTGGAGAGATAGATGATTACTATCAAGTTGCTTAAAGGAAATTAAAATTTTGTTAAAAAAGCCAATAAGGTATTGCCCTGTAAAAATTAACTATCAGAAATATATGATAATCGCAGGTGATTACTTACTCTCAGAATTCTTAAAACTTCTGGATTAGAATTTAATATTAAAATAAAACCAGTTAGACATAGGGACGATGATCGATTGATGCTGATAAGCTATATAAACTAAATCAACTAAAATATTGTCAAAGTCATCAAGAACAAAATAGGTATGATAATTGTTAATTAGTATTCAAATAAATTTTACAAGGGAGAAAACTATGAATAAAACATTCAATCAATTTAGTAAAACGATTGATGAAGTTTTGAAATTAAAAGAAACTTCTAGAACAAAGCTATGCGAAGCTATACGTGAAGGGAAATGGTCAATTAGAGAAATCGTTGGTCATCTATATTATTGGGATAAATTCAATCTGGAGAAGATGGTACCGTTAATGGTTCAAGATGCTGATTTACCGAAGTTCCCAGACCATGACCAACATAATGAAGAGGCTGTGACATTTCTTAAAGATTACTCAGTTGAAACTATTATAGATAATTTTGTTGTAACTCGTAAGGAGTTAACTGAAAGAATATCCAGTTTAGACGGAGATGTAAGGTTTACTATTGGTGGGGGTAAAAGAAAGTTCTCAGGAGAAAGCTTTGTGAAAATTTTCATAAAACACGATGCTCACCACTTAAAACAAATCAATGAAAAATTACATAAATAAAATTTAAATACTAATCATTATGGCTATCACTGTCACGCTTACTGCGCAGTAACGGATTTCATAACTTTGGTAAAAATGTCAAACTGCACGCTGTCATTTGGTATAATTTTTTAAGTGATTAAATAACATAAAACCGTGAAAGTTTATCAAAAAGTATTGAGTGATGCAGGATTGTTAATGAGAATAAAGAATAGTGGTTCATATTAGCGAATATCCAGTGGGATATAAATAGAAAAGAGGAAAGTGAATGACTACTCCAATTCTAAATACTAAGTTTAATATCCCACATAACAGTTTTTCATGGATGAAGGGCTGCCTATTTACAGGTTATTATCTGAACCATTAGTCTATGAATCAAATCCAGATTTTGTATGCAGGTTGAGATGTGCAATAGAAGCAGCTTCTTCTAAGCTGCCACATGGATTGATGGAACCATTAAGCGAACGTGAACTAGATGTATTAAAGCTCATTGCTGAAGGCCTTACTAATCATGAAATTGGCGAACGGCTGTTTTTAGCATTAAGTACAGTAAAGGGATATAATCAAAATATATTTGGAAAGCTCCAAGTTAAAAGAAGAACGGAAGCTGTTGGGAGAGCTCGTGAGTTGGGATTATTATAAATATTGGTTGTTTTATGTGGGTGCCTTAATTTTTTGAGGTACCTTGTTTTATACATAGAAGAATTTTTTTATTTCCTATGTAATAGGATTTGAATAGTACCTTTATTAGTACTTAAGTATCTAAAAGTATGTAATAGGACTTTATATATTATTAGTAATTACTTCTTAAAATACGAGGAGGAAGTAAAATGAGGAGAGTTGAATTATATTATTGCTTTTTTGGATTGGAAATTATGTCCAAATGGTTATCGATCTCTGTTTACCTGATAGTTAAAAGGTTCCATCCATATATAAAACAAGAAGGAGGGATACTATGACAATTCTTGTAGTGGGAGCAACTGGTGCAACAGGAAAATTAGTCGTCAAACAATTACTAGATTGTGGAGAGAAGGTAAGAGTGATTGTTCGTTTCCCAGATAAATTATCAGAAACAATTCTATCTCACCCAAATATATCTGTTATATCTGTTGGTAATGTTTTACACATAAACAAGCATAAGATGAGAGAATATGTTAAAGATTGTGATGCTGTAATCTCCTGTCTTGGACATAACCTAACTCTACGTGGAATATTTGGACCTCCTTTTACACTTGTAACGGATGTAACTAAACTCATTTGTCATGCCATTAAAGAAAATAAGCCCGAAAGACCAATTAAATATATCCTTATGAACACAACAGGGAATAGGAATAAAAATCATAGAGAAACAGTATCTTTAGCCGAAAAATGTGTTCTGGGTATGATTAGATTGCTCGTTCCGCCACAAAGAGATAATGAAAAAGCAGCTGAATATTTACGAGTCGAAATTGGTCAGGACAATCCAGAGATAGAATGGATCGCTGTTAGACCTGATAGTTTATTAAATTTAGATGAAGTAACTAAGTATTCTATATTTCCTTCACCTATCAGAAGTGCTATTTTTAACCCAGGAAAAACGAGTAGGATTAATGTGGCCCATTTTATGTCAGAATTAATTATCAATGAAGAATTGTGGGAGGAATGGAAAGGGCAAATGCCTGTTATTTATAATGATGATTCAGTAGTAGAGGAAGGAAATAAATGAAAGCAATTGTGTGCAAAAAATCAGGTTCACCGAATGTATTGAAATTTGAAGAAATGAATAAACCAGAGTTAAGAAGGCGACTTAAATGATTGCCTTCCTTTTTTTGCAGAAATTCAATGTTTTCTTTTTGGAATATTATGTTAGCATAGTCATTAAAGTAACTGGCAGGTTTGTTGAAGAAGAGGCTCTATTACTAGCAGGGTGAGTTGCGGTTCTTGTGAAGTAAAGGAGCAAATAATACCTTTTAAATGGGAGGGGAATTTATTGTTGTTAGAAAAAGTGAATAATATCAATTTTTCACCTGTATTTGACCATGTTAAAAATACTTTTAAGAGAGTAAAGGGTTCAGATGCTTCGGCATTAGTGATTCATAAGGATTCTGTTGTATTAGAGGAGTATATAGGTGAACAATCAAATAAACCTGATTCAAGGATTGTACAGCCTGACACCCAATTCCATGTAGCTTCTGTGAGGAAAAGCTATATTGGTTTTGCTGTAGCATATGCCGTATTTAATGGCTATATAAATAGTATTGATGATTTAGTATTGAAATATTTACCAGAACTTGATGAAAGTTGTTGGAAAGGTACAACAATAAGACACCTATTAACTCATACTCATGGTTTAAGTCAAACGGGTGAAACAATATATCGTGAGTACCCAGCAGGGGAAAACTGGACATATAAGCAAGTTGGGATTAATGCTTTGACTACTATTGTAAAACGAACAACAAACAGAACAATAGCTGATATTCTGCATGAGCAAGTGTTTGTACCTTTAGGTTTTTCAGAAACAAATTGGTATGCCAATAAACATGAAAAACTTGTTGATGTAATCCTAGCATATGATGAAGATAAAAATTGGAAAATAAGTAATAGTACAGAAGGCGACGAGCCGAATATGTATGTTTCAACACGTGAGTTGGCTATGTGGGGATTTTTACATCTTAATGAAGGCAAAATAAATGGAAAACAAATTATACCTAAGGAGATCATACATATGGCCACATCTATTCAAAGTCCTGCTAAAATAGATAAAGACTTACCTCAGAATGGTTTTTTGTGGTTTGTAAAAGATTTACCTGCTAAAAAAACTGAAATAGGTGAAAAAGTATCTCTGGGGTCTTTTCAAATCCTTGGTTATACAGGTGTAACCTTATTAGTAATTCCGGAAAAAAGTTTGGT
Source organism: Gracilibacillus xinjiangensis (assembly GCF_042651765.1). Taxonomy (NCBI): domain Bacteria; kingdom Bacillati; phylum Bacillota; class Bacilli; order Caryophanales; family Bacillaceae; genus Gracilibacillus; species Gracilibacillus xinjiangensis. Next base: position 226,223 of record NZ_JBHSDT010000008.1, read on the forward strand.
TGCAGTTCGTATGTTTAATAGTTTCGGCTCCCCTGAAGGTTTTGATTACTTATCTGATGTCAGGTCTTTTGGAGATACCGTTGTCGGCTGTCTGGAAAAAGAAATTTAATAATTGCGTCTCTTGCTACTAAGGAGGGTGTGAGCCTCAACTTAACGTCCATATTAACGCTTCACTTAACGTAGGACTCACCCCTAACAAAGTAATTGAGGCGATTACTCAATGTGTTCCGTATACTGAGTTTCCGAGAGTTCTTAAAGCAACTTTTGTTGCAAATCAAGTTTTTGAAGAACGAAAATTGATGGCAACTAATGAATGTATTTTTTACCAACGAACCGCGATGATGTTGCATATTGCAGAGATCCATATTGTTTGATGTCGGCAAAGACGGTGGAAATTTTAAAAGCTAAAGGTAATAATGCTTATCGCTTAGAACAAAGCGTACAAAATTGGAATGAAGATCGAGAATATTTAAATTAAATGAGAATGTGATGCTTAGGGATAGTTGGCTCACAATGTTCTTCATTAATAGATGAAGGAAGCAGGTGTTTACTATGACCAGTGAACCGAATGATTTGGTACAAGGATATGTAGATGATCCAAAGAAAATAAAAAATTTATATAAAAGAACATTAATGATTGTAGTTATTTCTCAAATATTTGGTGGTGCAGGATTAGCTGCCGGGATAACAGTTGGTGCATTGCTTGCTGAACAAATGCTTGGAACAAACACATTTGCAGGTCTTCCTGCTGCTTTATTTACATTAGGCTCAGCAGGAGCTGCTTTAATGGTTGGGAGACTCTCTAACCGTTTTGGAAGACGTACCGGCCTAACAACAGGCTTTTTAACAGGTGGACTTGGGGCGATAGGAGTTATATTTGCAGCTTTGTTAAACAGTGTATTTTTATTATTTGCTGCCCTGCTAGTATATGGTGCAGGTACTGCAACAAATTTACAAGCACGTTATGCTGGTACCGATTTGGCATCAAACAAACAGCGAGCGACAGCTGTAAGTATAGCGTTGGTTTCCACAACAATTGGTGCAGTGGCAGGTCCGAATTTAGTTGGTGTGATGGGTAATATCGCTCTTTCTTTTGGTATTCCATCACTTGCAGGACCTTTCATTTTAGCAGCATTTGCCTATATTTTAGCAGGAGCTGTTCTTTTCATAATGCTTCGTCCGGATCCATTCGTAATCGCTAGAATGATAGAAACAACCAAACAAATGCCTCGTGACAATGAAGATTTGGCCGCAACTAATCATACAGAAAACAAAAAAGGTATATTTGTTGGTGCAATAATAATGGTTCTTACTCAAATTATAATGGTAGCCATTATGACAATGACACCAGTACATATGAAACATCATGGTCATGGGTTAAATGCTGTAGGTCTTGTAATTGGATTTCATATTGGTGCAATGTATCTCCCTTCACTGGTTACAGGTATCCTTGTTGATAAGTTGGGACGACCTGTAATGGCTGTTGCTTCTGGAATTACGTTGCTTTTCGCAGGCATAGTATCAGCGACTGCACCAGCAGATTCGATGTTCCTTCTGGTAATCGCTCTTTCATTACTTGGATTAGGATGGAATTTTGGTTTGATTAGTGGGACCGCACTTATTGTTGATTCAACCGATATTTCCACACGGGCTAAAACTCAAGGTACAGTGGACGTTTTAATTGCACTAGCAGGAGCTTCTGGGAGTGCCTTGTCAGGAATGGTTGTTGCTGGATCAAGTTATGAAACGTTATCACTTTCCGGTGGCATCTTAGCCATCATACTTATTCCAGTCGTAATTTGGTCTATTAGCAAGAGTCACCAAAAATATTGATTCGGATTATCTTAAAAGTGGTTCATTAAAAGTAATATAAACAGAACCATGCACCTCCTTCCATTTGACATCGTCATGTGTTTAGGAGTACAACTAATTTTCTGAATCGGCTGGAAGATGAGAGGGATTGAAGGATATTACTGGAATATTATGTTATAATTAACTGGTGAATAGATCGGGTTAACAAGACCTGTGATAGAAGGAGATTCATAGATATGTCAAAAGATAATCCAGATTCCTTCCGGGAGTTGAATGGAAAAGAAAAGATTGCAGCAATCTTAGGAATAGCCATTCTAATCATTCTTGTGATCGTTTTTGTGTTAGGATTTTATTTTTTCGGAATCGCAGGATTGTTTAAATTACTTGGAGTACAGTATACATCGATCTGGTCATTAGTTGTTTTTGTAGTCTGTTTCTTTCTTGTAAGTATCATTGTCGAATTATTCACGAACGCAATTTACAAACTGTCTGTTCAAAATATATCAGGAAAAGGGAAGCAGTTTTTCATCCGTATCTGTTTCGAAGGTGCTTCAAACTGGTTCGTCCTCTTCACAGTCGATGAGTTTATGAAGAGCATTACTCTTTCATTGCAAACAGAGCTGATCATTGCATTGCTGCTTGCTATTCTGGAATGTGTTTTTGACAAGGAGGATGATTAGTTCTTTATATACCTCGATCTAGATGCACAGGAGAAAAGCGAACAGGATGGGAGAGAAAGGTGTGGTGTGATATGAAACAAGAATGGGAAAGTTTTAAAAGAGTAAAAGACTGTTTACTAGAAGGGATTTATGCAAATCAACTTAGCGCCCAGCTGGTAAATAAAGATATTACACTTGTTGCTATGGAACCTTTGCTGTCCATTAAGAAAAATAACTCAGCTTATCAAACATATTGGAAAATGGACTGGACAGAGGATGCTGATGGAGATGATATACTGTTAGTTAAAGAACAGAATACTCCTGAACCAATTGAATATGGTGATCATTTCATCATGGGATCGAGTTTTTCTTTACAAAATAATTGGATTAAAAATGTTAGTGGATACGGATCTAAAGATGGTAATATATTTTCTGTTTTACTGGCACTCGAGAATTTATATATTTTAATCGAAGCAGGGCCAGTTATAACAATAAGCATTACAGAACAGGAACCTAATGATTTACATGATCAGATTTTTACTGCATAACTAGATTGAACTGGGACGCTATTGGCAGTCGCATTAAGTATTGATGGAGGAGGAAATTTCAAATGTGGTTTGTTGATGATCTAGCGGGGGCAATATATGACATTTTGAAGTTTCTTTTAAGTGCGGTTAGTTATTTACTCGCGGGTGCGATAATTGTTGCTATTCCTATGTATCTGATCGTTTGGTGTTTTGATCTGTTTTGGTGATTTTTCTAATTGATACGACAGAGCGTCAAGAACCAAGGGAGTTAAGCAGATAAGAAAGCTTCATAGCGTCAAAACAAGCTCGAATCCGAGGAGTTATGCAGTTAAGAGCGCGTCATAGCGTCAAAACAGGCGCGAGTCCTAGGAGTTAAGCAGTTAAGAAAGCTTCATAGCGTCAAAACAGGCGCGAGTCCTAGGAGTTATGCAGTTAAAAGTGCGTCATAGCGTCAAAACAGGCAAGAACCAAGGGAGTTATGCAGTTAAGAGCACATCATAGCGTCAAAACAGGCGCGAGTCTTAGGAGTTATGCAGTTAAGAGCACATCATAGCGTCAAAACAGGCGCGAGTCCTAGGAGTTAAGCAGTTAAGAAAGCTTCATAGCATCAAAACAGACTCGAGCCCGAGGAGTTATGCAGTTAAGAAAGCTTCATAGCGTCAAAACAGGCAAGAGCCAAGGGAGTTATGCAGTTAAGAAAGCTTCATAGCGTCAAAACAGGCAAGAACCAAGGGAGTTATGCAGTTAAGAAAGCTTCATAGCGTCAAAACAGGCGCGAGTCTTAGGAGTTATGCAGTTAAGAAAGCTTCATAGCGTCAAAACAGGCGCGAGCCCGAGCAATTTGCATTTTCCTTATCACTATTGGAAGTTCATTAAGTTAGCGGTATTCAGGAATCAGATGTGTAATTTTAAAAAGCTGAAAGACAAAAACTCTCTGAAAATTAACGTACTAGTTGGGAGTGGTCAAATGCTTGGCCTAAACAAAGGAGAAGTAAAGCTAGTTGAACATTCCGCTGATTGGAAAAAGCTGTTCCATAAAGAGAAAGAGTTGCTGAATGGAGTGATAGGTGAATATGTGCTGGATATCCAGCATATTGGGAGTACAGCAGTAGATGGATTGGAGGCAAAGCCTGTAATTGATATGGCAGTCGGGTTAGAAAAAATTGGAGGATATTGGAAATATTGATAAGAGAAAATTAAAGGAAAATAGTTATTATCTTTTACACCGAGTGAAAACAGAGGGGAAAGTAGTTTTTGCAAAATTCTCTGATCTGAAGAATTTGACCAAAACACATATCCTTCATGTAGTAGAGCATGACGGAGAATGGTGGACCAGCATATTTTCTTTAGGGATTATTTGAATGACCACCCTGAAGCTGCCAAGGAATATGGGGCGTTGAAAAAGAAATTAGCTTTTACATTTCCTAATGATGAGAGTGCCTACACGAATGAAAAGAAAAAGTTTGTTGATGAAATTTTAAATAGAAGATAAAGTGTTGATCAACAAGGAATACAAGGCATTGTAAACCTAACAAATCTATATAAGATATGGGAACAGGATAAATTCCTGGAGGAGGAATGAAGTGGGGACGAGAAGAGAATATAATACGCAGAGAACAGTAGGTGTATGGCTGATTTATATTGGTGTTATTATAATTCTTTCCGCGATTACTGGGGGAGAGTTGTTCATTCAGCCATATATAATGGGTTTCGGATTTTTTATTGGCTTTTTCCTAATATTCGGTTTACCTTTTGTCAATAACAAACTAGCATATGGCAAGAATTCTAAGTTTCAAGATAGAATGGATAACATCTCCGTTGCCGTTACTTTCATTCTATGCACACTGTGTGGGTTAATTATCGGTTTTGATGACTTAAGATTCGTGTGGCTATGTATATTTTTCGTCATTGGGGTGCACTTCCTTGGTTTTTATTTTTCTCAGGGGAAACTAATGCTCTTTCTTGGAGGAATAACCGCATTCATTGCCGTGATGGGGATACTTTTCGCCAATATTCCTTTTCTATTGCTGGCATTGCTTGATGGTATTGTAAAAATTATTTTCGGGTTCCAAATGCTGTTTAAGAAACGTGAGTGGAATAATGATCCCCAACAATCTGATGTAATAACAGAATAATCGCCAATAGATATTATATTAAAGGAGCAAGTGATGTTAGATCAATACGTAGAGTTTATAGAACAGCTGCCTGATTCCAGAGAGCTAAAGAAAGAAGATTTGCTTACCTCTCCTTTTCTTATCGAAAAAGAGAACAACCTGGAAATGTATTACTCCCCGCATAATGATTACATAAATGAGAATGCAGTCATCGTTATTGTTGGAATTACTCCGGGATGGACGCAAACAAAGAAAGCATTTGAAACGTTTGTTTCTTTACATAAGAAAAGAGAGTTACCTATCCATACTATTCTTAAAGAGACAAAAAAAGCTGCGAGCTTTTCCGGTTCAATGAGATCGAATCTAATCCACATGCTGGACGAATGTCATCTGCACAGTGCTCTGGGGATACCGAGCTGCTCTTATTTGTTTGAAGAAAAACGATCCATCCTGCATACAACTTCATTAGTAAAATATCCGGTTTTTTACAAAGGGAAAAATTATACAGGCCACCAGCCCAAAATTGCTAATAGTGACCTTCTTTCAAGGTACTCCTATCACTCGTTTGCAGAGGAAATCCATTCATTGCCAAGTACATCCCTGCTCATCCCTTTAGGTAAAAGAGTAGATGCTGTGATCAATGAACTAAAGCAAAAAGGTAAAATCACCCAAAATTGCTTGAAAGGTTTCCCACATCCGTCAGGAGCAAACGGTCACAGAATTAGAGAATTTAATATACGTAAGGATCAATTAATAAGTGAAGTGACTCACTGGGGGAATATGAAGGTGTGATCATGTAATCCCGCAATTATTTTATAGCTTAGACACTCCAGCCTCTCTTGCCACACACTAGAGGAATTTATAGTCCCGAGTTTAACAGCAAAAGTAAAAATAGAGTGCAGGTTTGAAGCACGCACTCCATTTTATATTTTAGTTTTGACTTTCGGTATAAACTTGAAAGGTCACGCCGAATTTATCTGTTACATCACCAAAAGCTGGGCTGAAAGGAGTTTCTCCAAACGGCATATTGATTTGACCGTCTTCTTGTAAGACATTAAAAATGCGTTTTGATTCTTCCACGTCGTTCGTTGAAATGCAAATTGTCACTTTTTTCCCCTGTTCAATAGTCGAACCACCTGGAGCATCGGAAAACATGAGCTCCGATTCACCAACTCGTAACTTAGCGTGTGCCACTAGATTCTTCAGATCATCGGTGAAAGTATTAGACATTTCCGGCATATCTCCGTAAGTAATAAGGCTGAGGACTTCAGCACCGATTGCTTTTTCATAAAACTTAATAGCTTCTCCTGCGTTCCCTTCCATATTTAAATAGGGGGTAATTCTTACTGTCATCATCGGTCAACTCCTTTATTTATTCTTCTTATCTATTGTAGCAAATAAATAATCCCTTGATTTCTTTTCGATTGCTATCTTGAACAATTAACAGGAGAGGTAGAAGGAGAAAAAGGTTGTGCCTGTCGGAATTATGGTGAATTTATGACACCTGCAGCTTAGAAACACTAGTTTTGCTATCGGTCTTTTCTTCTGGTGTATGTAAGTCCTTACCATAACATTACAAACTTGCTGGAGGAACAGGTGGTAAGGACTTCATTCAAATACTCAGAAAACTATAAGTTGTTATTTATTTTAACAGAAAAATCTACTACATCACTACTACCTTCATCTTTTGAATTATTTTTTAGTAAGAAGTAGTAGTGGCCATTCTCTGGTGTTTTATAATCAGAGTGGTTTTCTAGAATTAGCGTGTCTTCAAGAGATTGATCACTATATTCCACCAGATAAATCTCTATCTCATTACTTGGAGTGGTATAATTAATGGAGAATGTGCTATCTTTTTGAAGGGAATACCCTGTGAAAGTTGTTAGTATTCGGGCATTTGCGTCACTCATCGAATTTCTCTAAACATAACCACTAGGATGAATCCGGTCATTTATCCCATTAATCCGGTCATTAGCAGGAGTATTCCGGTCGTTAATCGGAGTAATCCGGTCGTTATGTTTGATTTTCCGGTCGTTACAGCCATTAATCCGGTCGTTCAAATCTTTGTGCCAGTGAATATCCCTGTATTTTTAGCAAGTAAATTTCAAGTCTTCATCCTACTTCTTAACCGTGATATAAAATATGAAAATATGAATAATAGGCAGGAGGAAACCATGGAATCTAAGTTAATTATTTTACGAGGAAACTCTGGAAGCGGGAAAACAACGACGGCCAAAAACCTCCAAAATCATTTGGGACGTGGCACGCTCCTCGTTTCACAGGATACTGTTCGTAGGGAAATGCTGAAGGTTCACGATCGGGATGGCAACCTTTCTATTGAATTAATCCGGCAAATTGCTGAATACGGAAAAGGTAAGTGTGAATTTGTTATTGTGGAAGGGATTCTGTACAAACAACGTTATGGCGAAATGTTGAATCACTTAATCGAGTTCTTTCACTCCAAGACATATACTTATTACTTTGATTTATCTTTTGAAGAAACGGTATTACGTCATAACTCTAGACCGAAAAAGATGGAATTCGGAAAAGATTCTATGCGTGCCTGGTGGAATCCGAATGACTATCTTGGTGTGGATGGAGAAGTGAGCTTGACCAGTGACATGTCGCAGAATGATGTTGTTCAACTGATTTTACAACAAGTGCAAGAGTAAATTGAATGCCTTCTTTCTACTAAAAAAGCAGGAGGAGACTTTTGACAAGAATTTTTCTAGGAGTGAAGATATAGATGCCGTTGACTTTTGCTCACCCAGCAGCAGTATTACCTTTTTCGAGGAACAGTAGATATGTAGATTTTTTAGCAATGGTATTAGGCAGTATGTCACCTGATTTTGAGTATTTTCTGCGGGGGATGCCGTATGGTGAGATTGGCCATACACTCAGCGGATTTATCTGTTTCAACCTTCCTATCGTAATCATTGTTTACTGGATTTATAAATTTTATATTCATCAAACATTATTTAGTAATCTTCCATCTATTTTGCAAGAAAGCTCTCCCAAAAAAGTACGTTCAACTAGATGGTTAAAGGTGATTGTATTCTTGTACTCTGCATTGTTTGGAATGGTAACACATGTAGTCTGGGATTCTTTCACTCATTTAGACGGTTTTATGGTGAGGAATTTCCCATTCCTGCATTATCCTGTTGAAATTTCCCATTATCCTATCCCTATCTTTAAGTTCCTTCAGCACGGTGGCACATTAGTTGGTCTCCTTGCAATAATAGCGTATATGTACTTTCGGGCAGCAAAAAACAGAGCAAATAATGACAGGAATACAAGTCCAAAACAAAAAGTGATGTATTGGGGGCAAATAGCATTACTGACAGCACTATTATTTTGTTTTTGGTTTCTGATTGATGAAGTTTCGATGAAGTCTTTTGGAATTATGGTGGTAAGAATAATAGATTCCGCTTTAATTAGTTTGTTAGTTGTTTCCTTGTATTTTAACTACAAGTGTCATGGTGATTAATGTTTTAAAGAGCTGGTTAATTGGATATGCTCAACTCTCCGATAAATTTAGCAAAACTGCCACTGCCGTTAGGGAAAGGTTGGACCAGTTTTCCGAGATTCCCCCTGATAAACCCCTTTGAGCGGATATTTCCCAAAGGGGTATTTAGGAAGGGAAAATATTTACTAACTAGAAAACTTCCCTTTCAGACCTTGGCGTTTTCAAAAAATGACGTTACCCATTCACATACTTAGGTGATTTGACGAAAACACCAATAGCCATGATTAAACCAAGTATGCCAAAGATCAAAAGAGTGACCTTTATGGAAAGACCTGTGGAAATAAGCCCGCTGACTACCCCGTAAGCAATAGGATCAAATCCATTCATCGAAAGGAAAATAATACTCATTACCCTTCCCATTAAACGATTTTCGGTCGTTTCCTGGACAGCAGTAAAAAGTGGAATGTAGACAAATGACATCGAAAATCCGATGAAAAATACAATGGCTGTTAACAAGGTTAGGTTAGGTGCCTGACTGAATATCAAAAAACTAAAAATCGTCGCAAACAACCCAAGAATAGATGCCCTTCCTCTTCGTTTCAGCTGAATTCTGCTAAGAACAAGGGTACTTATAGCCATTCCTATGCCCAAGCTTACTTCCATTGCACTTAAATTAATGGGACTCCCGCCATAAAGATCGACAACAAGGGGCAGTGCAATGCTCAGTGTACCAAAAATGAAAAAATTAACGGTAATTAAAACAATTAAACCTGTTAACAGGAAAGAAGAACTGCGGACATATGAGAGTCCTTCTTTAAAATCCTTGATTGGATGCTGATTCTCCTGATTTTCAACAGGTCCTTCTTTCACAAATGGAGGAAAGATGATAACAGCTGATAAGAAAACTAGTATCGTAGCTACTAAATAGCTTATGGAAACAGTGAATGCTTCCATAATAATACCGGCGAGAATTGGTCCAATAATAAAGGCAACCTGGTCAACGCCTTGAAAATAAGCAATGGCTTTTTGGAGGAGAGACTTTTCCACAATTTTCGGTATCATTGATGAACTCGCAGGACCAAAGAATGCATCAAGCAACCCGAACATACCAGCCAAGATAAGAAGTAGAGTAAGGTTCATGTGATTACTGCTAACTAACAAAAAAATAACCAATAAAAGAATACTCTGAATGGAATTGGTGAAAAACATAATGGTCGATTTTTTATACTTATCAGCTAGAACGCCCCCGAATACCATCATCAATAAACGAGGGACTGTGGCAGCAATTAGCACAAGACCTAATGAGCTTGCAGAACCAAGGGATGTTACGACATACCAGGTTGTCGTTGTGAGAAACATACTGAATCCCATTACGGCAAAAATCCCGGCAAAAAATATAAGCAGGAATTTGCGATTTTTAAATAAAGACTGATTTACCATTGTTGTCTGACTCCTTTACCTTATTTAAGATATAATTATTTACAAGCTGGAGGAAAACACCTAGAATGTAATACATGAGAAAAAAACAACCGACCGTTCGGTAGTTAAAATATTAACTCCAATTTGAACATTTGTAAAGGAGAATAAAAAAAATGAGTACAAAAGATCAGATTCGATTAAAGAGCCAGGAACTTTTCGCTGAAATGGGTTATGAAGCAACTTCTTTATCAAAGATTGCGGAAAAAGTAGGGATAAAAAAAGCTTCTATTTATTCTCATTATGAGAATAAAGAAGCGATTTTCCTTGATGTGATAAGGGTGATGGCAGAAGAATATGTAAGCAATATAAAAAATACATTTAATGAAGAAGAGGATGATATCGAACAGCAATTGAAGCATGCATTTTTTAGATACATTGAAAATTGGTCTGATGAAGAGGATGTTACGAACCAATTATATAACCGTTTAATCCTGTTTCCACCAGCAGGATTGAAAGATAAATTAGGAATTTATATTGAGGAAAGTGAACGAATCGTTAATGAAATTGTGACAGCTGTGATCGTAAAAGGGCAGGAACTCGGTGATATTCATGCGGATTTTGAAGCAAGTAAAATAACTTCTTCCTTTTTTAGTTTGATAGTAGGGATTATTTCAGAATCCAGCTATAATAAAACTTACGATTTAGAAGAACAGGCTAAATGCTCATGGAACATTTTCTGGAGAGGTATAGCTGCTGATTAGTGGGAACAGATGCAGGATAAAGATTAAGCAAGTGTAAGTCTGCGGAAAATATAAATTTATTCAGAGAATCATAGCCATTGTATTTATTGAAAATCTACAACATTGAGAAAAGGTAATGGCTACTGTTTGTGAAGAGACAAATAATATAATTTTAAATTTCCGAGCACTAAGGGAATTCTTTGTTAAATAAAAAGAATTGGTTCCAGAATTACCAGATAACGAACAATTTTATTGATCCAAGTGATCAAAACGAACAACAAAGGAGCATAAAATGGATATTAAGAAACTTGATAAGAACGATAATTTACCAATGAATTTGTTGCTATCGGCTGATCCTTCCCAAGAGATTGTTGAAGAATATGTGAAGAGGGGCGATTGTTTTGTAGCGGAAAGCGAACAGCGGATAATTGGTGTTTTTGTACTGCTTCCTACTAGACCGAAGACGGTAGAACTGGTAAATGTAGCAGTGGCTGAAGAGCACCAAGGTAAAGGGATAGGAAAACAGCTGGTATTGGAGGCAATCGAAGCAGCTAAGAAAAAAGGCTATAAAAAGATGGAAATAGGTACGGGAAATTCAAGCATAGGGCAACTGGCGCTTTATCAGAAATGCGGGTTTAGATTAACGGGTATTGATCGAGACTTTTTTGTGAAACATTATCCCGAACCAATTTTTGAAAATGGGATCCAGTGTCGGGATATGATTCGCTTATCACAGGATTTACAGCACTGACAGATCGAAGTGTTCCACTGGAGTTAGAAGCTTATCATAACAACATAAAGTTCGAGTGCCCAAAGAGTAATGCACTTATGAACGGATCATAGCATCAAAACAGACGAGTTCTCGGAGAGTAATGCACTTATGAACGGATCATAACATCAAAACAGACGAGTGCCTGAAGAGTAATGCATTTATGAACGGATCATAACATCAAAACAGAAGAGTGCCCGGAGAGTAATGCACTTATGAACGAATCATAACTTCAAAACAGACGAGTTCCCGTAGAGTAATGCACTTATGAACGACTCAAACGGTGTCCCACTACGAAAATGTCCATCTAACTAGAATGCGAGTCTAAGGCCTGAGTCTATCATCAAATAAGACCCTGGACGTATGGAAGGAATCCTCTTTTAATGCTAAAATTTTTCTGTAATAGGTAGTATTCTTATCCATGGAGGGAAATAATGAAAAGAGACATTCGTTTTTCAGAAAAACTGTTGATTGCTGGACTTGGCTTTATTTTCTTATTTATGATTGTGCAAGATTGGGTTCCTTTAGGTACATTAAATGACATCCAAGCGATTAGAGAAGAGCATTCCTTCAATCGATTACTCCTTGTCACAATGATTAATGTAGGGCAAATTTTACTATTAATAGGACTGATAATCCTTTTTATAGGTAAAAGGTATCCAATTTGGGTCAGACTTTGGCTGATTATCCATCAAATCTGTATCTTTGCAGGGGTGTTATTATCCTGGTGGATTCCATACTTTTTTGGCTATGGTTCAGAGCAAATAGCCGAAAGTTATCATGAGATGTTTGGAGATACACACACTTTCCTTCCACTAATGAATGGTATTGCTCCGAATACACTTCATGTGCTATTCCATCTCACGCTATTATTCTGTATTATAGTAACAATCTATATTTCCACAACAACAAGAAAAAAAGAAAAATATAATAACAATCTATCTGAGAACATAAGTTAGATTAATCAGCAGAGAATGCATGTTCGTATTGGTTGTGCTATAATAAATTAGGAGAATGTTCTTTTAGGGTAAGGGCGGCTAATCCCCTTAATAGAATGAGGTAATGCTTATGAGTATGTATGAAAGTTTACGAGTACTGTAAAGTTGCAGTACCTTCTTGATTGCATTGCTCACATTGTTCTTTATGTTAATCAATACAAAATAGACCTCCCTATTTGCCCTGACAAGTAATTAGGAGAGGTCTATCACCCTTAAGATAGACGATCCCGCTGGGGGGAACCGCTTATCCTTAACCCGCAGTGCCCGCTGCGGGTTATTCGTATATGTTTTTCATAATTTAATCGAGCAAAGTCCTATCGCTAACTTGTTACAGGAAAAGAGGGCTAGAATGAACACTCAATATAACGAAACAACTGCAAAAAAGATATTAACAGAAGCAAAAGGGTATCTGGATGTAGGGTTTACTCATTCATTAAATCCTTACAGTGGTTGTGGTTTTTCCTGCCTTTACTGCTATGTCAGAGAAATGCCTATCCAGAAATTCAAGGATCAGCCATGGGGAGAATGGGTCGATATGAAAACAAATGCAGCAGCTAATTACAAAAATGAAATCCAGAAGCTCCGTAAGAAATCAAAGCCTGTCCATATTTTTATGTCGTCTGCAACAGATCCATACCAGCCAATTGAACGGGAAGCAAACATTACCAGGGGACTATTGGAAGCAATGATAGAATTTCCACCTGATTTTCTCCAAATTCAAACAAGGGGTCCGCTGATTAAAAGGGATATTGATTTGCTTGTGGAGTTGAAAGAGAGATGCAAATTGCTTGTTTCCATGACAGTTGAAACAGACAGAGAAGATATTAAGAGGATTTTTGCTCCATATGCACCTGGAATTAAATTACGTTTACGCGTTTTACAGGAACTTCATGATGCAGGAATTTCAACACAGGCGTCCATTTCTCCAGTATTGCCATTTACGCCCGAATTCCCAAAGGTGCTGGAAGGAAAGGTTGATCATATTTGGATTGATACATTGAGCATAGGGGATGGTTCGATGGGAAAACGCTCCGAGAGATTAGGAATGCCCCAGTTGTTCAGAGAAAATGGGTTAGAAAAATGGTATCAGAAAAATTTACATGTAAAGGTGGAAAAGTATTTTAAAAAATATTTCCCTGATGAAATGGTAAGGGTTTCGAAGGATGAAGCGTTTCTGAAATAAGCTGTTATGAGGAACTTTTTTAAGGATAACCACATTTATTAAACCTTCACAATTATGATAGGGTTAGTGTAAAGAATAAGTGGAAAGGAATGATTTCAATGGCCATTCCAGACAAAAAAGAAAAGTATTCGTATGCGGATTATCTAAAATAGTAAGGGAAAAGGTGATCATTACAGTTGATCACCTTTTTGTTATGAGAATGAAACAAGGTTCATGGAATATTATGTTATATACCTAGTTTATTATAAAAGAGTCTTCACTACCAAGCGAAGGATGGGCACATTACTTAAGGTGAAAAAAACTAAGTCTGTAAATCTATTGCTGCATTACTGACAGGTTTTAAAAGAGGCACTTAAGCGGTGGCATAAGCAATACAACGCTCGGCAAACTCCAAAACCTCTTCTGAAATCGGGTATAAACCTGTTTGCTCGGCAGGGAGTTTTCTGACTTCCCAGAACTTCTCGATCAACTCTTCATCACCTTGAAAAGTGTCATTGGTTAATTCTATTAACTTTGTAGCAATTTGATTGCCATGATCTGATTCTGCCTCAATGTTATTTTCTATACACCATTCTATTTGTCTAATCAATGAGATGTATTGCTGTGTTGTGTCATTATTGTCACTGAGGTTGGGAATGCTTTCTTGTAAAATGCCCATTTCACTATCCTGAAAATAATCCATCCATTTTTTTGAGCTTGTTTCTGAATATTGAACAAGCTCGGAAACGCGTTCCCAAGATAAAGAACCTTCCAAATCAATCATATTAATTAATGAACTCGTGTTAGAAATACTTGTTTAAAGGTTCGAAATTTGTTCTTGCAGGTAATTGTAGTGTGAAATGAGAATTTGTTTATAGGTTAATTTTTCCAAAACATCGCGAATATTCTCTAGTGGAAGTGAGAGTGATTTCAGGATGATAATTTTCTCTAATGTAAATAAATCATCTTCTGAATAATAGCGCTTTCCATTAGCATCCTTAAAACTTGGTGTAAGAAGATCTATCTGATCATAATAACGAAGTGTACGAATAGATATGTTTCGCTGTTTAGAAACTTCGCCAGTAGTCCATCGTTTCATTTTTTTATTCCCTCCGTGAAAAAAGTACTTGCAGGTGACGTTACGTTATCCAATATGCTTGTATTATATCATAGGAAGGAAGAGGAAAAACGAATGGAAATCAATCGGATGAACTGGAAAGACAAAGATCATTGGGGTTCTAAAGAATTTATATTATTAATCTTACTTGAATTCGTATTTGTTATTGGTTTTATTAAATGTATTGTTCAGCCAATTTATTCCGACTGGTTTGACAATGATCTGTATGCTGGAACATTAATGGGCTTAACTATCGCGATTACTCTAATATTAGGTGTGTATTTCATTGCCATCCGACCAAAAAAACTTTCGTGGAGTGAAGTAGGAATAAGATCATTCCAGATGAAGGATTGGAAAATGATTGTGCTGTATTCTCTTGCAATAATGGTTGGTGGTGTGATCATTATCGTACTTACCAGTTTTATAGGAAACACGTGGGAGAACAGCAAAACAGAGGCAGTTCAGCAGAATGTAAATTTGTTTACAGTGCTAATTGCTTTTCTCTCTGCAGCAGTTATCTCACCAATATACGAAGAAATTTTTTATCGTGGTTTTCTGTATCGCTGGTTTCGTACACGTATAGGATTGTACGGCGCTATTTTACTAAGCTCAGCTGTCTTTACTATTGTTCATATTCCAACATACAATATTATGCCAGTAAATTTCTTTAGTGGAATTATATTTGCTTTAGCGTATGAGCGAACCAACTCGATCTTGCCATCGATTATTATTCACGGTTTAACAAATGGACTGATGGTTATTTTGACAGTTATGGGGTAATGATAGGCGAATGATAAAAAGGGGAACAAGATCATCAGAATGGTCTTGTTTTTTTATGGTGAAATAAAACTAAACTGAGCAGGATAGTGTAACAGGAAAAAGGGAAATAAATATATATTGAAAAGGGGTTCTGATTTGAAATTACAATAGATAGCAAACCATATGACACCCGCATGGAAGGGCGTCACATGGAAACAAGCGTCATATTATTTCTTTCGGACAGGGAGCCAAACTTCACTATAAGCGTAATCCTTTTTCTGTTTATCCATCTTTGTAAAAGAAAATGAAGGCGCATTGAGTACTTCATAATCAGAAGAGGGAAGCCATTCTGAATAAGTTTTTGCCATTGTTTTTTGTAAGGTTGCTGGAAAATGGCCCTTCATTTGGAGATATCGCCCAAGTGCATGCAGGGACTGGTACTTTAGCTAAACGGTCACTTACATGATTCTCTGTGGTTAATACACCAATTAAGTGGGTCAAATCTCCTGCTTCTTTTTGAAAATCAGCGTCCGCATCATAAGAAGCATTGACAATTTCATATGGCTCGATATTGTTTAGTGAATGCATTTCTTCCTTCTTCAAGAAAAAGCAATACGAAATAATCAGAATATACCAAAAAACACTTTACCACACTAGCGTAATAAACTGTTTTATTCTATAATGGAGAAATATATATAATTCTATCTTAGGGGAATCTGACATGAAGAAAATCGCAGTTATAGGAAGCAGTGGGGGCAATCTATTTAACTTAGGAGGAAAAGATCCTGCCAAACTTTTAAAGGAAATAGAAACACAGGCAGCTAGTGTGGGCATACATATTGAAAGCGTCCAATTTATCGGGGCAGAGGAATCGATGGATAATGCGAAAGATACGACGAAAGCATCATTGTGGCGTATGGATGCTGGGTCTTTTGTTGATGGGGTAAAAGCTAGTTTAATAGAAATTAATCAGGAAGCACATCAAGTAGATAAGGAAATTGCGGAAAAAATTGACCAAGGACAGATTGATGGGTTAATTGTCATGAGCGGGGATCCGAAACATACCAATCGAAAAGCGATCGAAGCTGCTGCCAGAAAAAAAGTACCGATCGTCGGAACAGGCGGCACATCGATGGCCATGATTGCTTCAAAGGGAGCCAATGTTATCTCCACATCAGGTACTACCGGCACAACGAATCGTACGCGAGCAGTATCATTCATCACAGCATTAAGCAAAGAGTTTGGACTGAATTACCGCCCGATTCTCGGCAGTACTAATAGTGAGGTTACGAAAGGAAATGGACTGAAAAATATTAATATTCGCGGCATTATGATGTCTGCATTACCTGGTTTTATCGCGATAGCACTGATTTTGGCATTAAGCAAAATACCAGGCCTCGATGCTTTAAGCAGTGTCTTTGATGTGCTTATTGGTGCTCTGCCAGTGATCATTGCCGTTATTGCAGCGAAACAGATTTCAGAATTGGATGAGGTTTCTATTGTTGCTGGGGTCATTGCAGGAGTGCTTTCAGTAGATGGGGGCATTATCGGCGGCTTGGCTGGTGGTGTTTTAGCAGGCTTATTTGTCCGCAAATTATTTAGAAAATTTGTCGAGTGGCGTTTTCCAATGACCACCGTAAATATTGGAGCAGGCGGTTTTGCAGGTCTTGCAGCAGGTTTGCTAGTATTTTATTTAATTGCACCTGTTGCCTTATTTATCGGTGATGGAATAAAAGAATTAATTGAAGCAGCTGTTGCTTTTAATCCAATACTGGCGGGATTGATCGCTGGCGTGCTCATATGGCCGGCAATTATCGGCGGGGTTTATCATGCCGCTATTTTGCCAATTGTTTTATTGGAGATGGAGAGAACAGGAAACAGTTTTTTAGGTGCGATCGACATGGTAGGACTCGTGATGGTTGCTGCTGGAATTAACCTTGCGAATATCGTTCATCCGCGTGATAAAGGAGAGGCGGCAGTAGCACTGCCAGGTTTTGCGATTAATATGGGGTTTGGTACATTTGTTGAATCTGCCTATCCTTTTATGTTTTCGGACAAAAGAATTTTTGCAGGCGCATTGTTATCAGGCGGGGTAGGCGGTGCATTAGTCGGCATGTTCGATATACGAGGAACCGCTTATGTACCAACAGTTACGGCACCACTATTAGCAAACAACGCCATAGGTTTCGTTATCGCAATGGTCGTTCCTTGTTTGTTGGCATTTATCATTACTTTTATTGTCAATTCTATCAACAAAGTGAAGCAGTAGATTCCTGTCTGATTTTATGAAAAGGCGTAACAGGGAAAACTGTAAACTTTTCAGGATTGCACGAGATAGGAAAATTTTAAATGCTAGGTTTATGTGAAAGGAAGCGTACTGCAATAGGTGGTACGCTTTTCTTTTTCAACAAATCGAATGCGGGAGCAGATGGAAGGTTTAGAATAATCCCAAGCACCTGAAGCCAATGCATGTATAATAAACCTATACAATAGAGAAGGATGTTGTGAGAATGGCAAAAACAAATATACAGCAAGAAGCAGATTTTAATGAACATACTAGACCCCATCCATTACATATCTACTTTTTCCCTGCTTTATTCGGAATTGTCAGTATTGCAGCCCCAAATGAATCCCGGCCATATTCAATTGCAGCAGGCCTGATTATGGCAGTACTGCTTATTTTCGCTCTGTATGTCACATTCCGAAAAAGCCATAGCAAGAAACGGTATAATCAATACTTATCCATCACAATGGTATTCACATCAGTGCTTACCCTCATACCTGGTCTGAAAATATCAGTGGGAATATTCTGGACTGTCTTTTTACTGATTTCTTGGTGTGTGATGTATTTTGTTTCATTTTATGGGAAAGATTCTTTCCATCTAAGAAGTTTCCGGTGTGGATCATTATAGTATTCCTCTCGCTTTTCTTGTTTATCGTTTGGGTAACCAGTAATGGTGCAGCCGGTCGGGGTGGTACACTCTATGTATCCATGCTGGAGGATGAACACATGCTGGTATCTTTATTCGGTGTGGAAAAAGGCTGGAATCTGGTATCCTATTTATACAGCCTTTCCCTATCTTCGCTGTTCCTTATGTTCTCTAAAATCGTTTGGAAGATAAGAAATAAAGAGGGGCTATAGGGTTCAGTGAGTGGCGCTAGGGTGTTCCGGCTGATGATGTGGGGGCTTTGTTTGAAGATGCTGGGTGGGCAAGGAATACGCCATCTTGGCAGAAAGAGAAGTTTTCTCTCATATTCCAAAATTCAACTTGGGCATTTACTGTTTGGGATAATAACAAAATGGTTGGAATGGTCAGGGTTCTCTCAGATCAAATTATGGCTGCTAACATAATGGATTTAGCTGTTTTATCAGATTATCGTGGGAAAGGTATCGGAAGAAAGCTAGTGGAACTCTGTGTTCAAAGACTTCCTCACGGTGATTGGTTTGCACACACATCAGCTAATAATTTCAATTTCTACAAAAAATGCGGGTTTGAAGTAAAAGGCCTAGCCCAAAATGGGACTTGTACGTATTACGGGTATATCCAAGCACGCAAAGAGGGGCATAGATGAAAACTGGTCTGCCAGTTAAAGGAAAGGAACGTCATTGGCGCTCCTTTTCTTTTTGATTTTTTTTAAGAAATATTGGGATTTTATGTTAAAATGGGGAGGAAGCTATTCTACAGCAGATAAAACATTATAATCTGGATGAGGCAGAGAAAGGTAGTAGTCAAATGATAAATAATCCAAAATTTTTAATAGGGATGTTAACACTTTTCTTAGTTAGTTTGGTTGCATGTAACCCATCTGACGAGTCAAGTGCCATATTGGACAATCAATCAGAAAAAAATAACTCAGCCCAAAACACAAACGACGATGCTTCACTAGTTGATAATAAAGATGCATCAAGTAATGGCAAAACTGATAAAGAAAATGATGAAACAGACGAAAAAGCCGAAACGCCAAGCAATAACCCTGATAAAGAAAATTCCGCAAGTCTGAAGGAAGTGTATCTTCAGAAATTAAATGAAACAAAAACAGAAATGGATAAACTGCGAGACAATCCGGAAGACAGTTCAACCTATGCACTTAAAAATGTCGAAAGCGAGCGATTTGATGTTTGGGACGAGATGTTAAATGAAGTTTATGGAATTCTGGAAGAACAACTTCCTGCAAATATGATGGGACAACTCAGACAAGAACAACGCGATTGGATAGAGAACAGAGACAATACAGCAAAAGAGGCTTCGATAAAATATGCAGGCGGTACGATGGAACAATTAGAGTATGTGGCTGTAATGAACCATCTTACAGAAGAAAGAACGTTTGAATTAGTGAGAGAATATATGAAATAAAGTCTCATTACAAAACGAGCAACTGGGCAGGAATAGTTTTACTTCTTGTGCTAATACGACAGATTTGTCCAACCAGGAATGAAAATACAGGTAAGGAAGTGCAGATCATGAAAAAAGTTTCTATTATTTTTTTAGCATCGATTTTAATTATGTTAGGAGCATGCTCCGATACCACAGATGAGAGTAATGAGACAACCGATAATTCGTCAACAACGAATAAACAGGAAGACACTTCTGACTCATCAAGTGAAGACACCGAGAACAATGGAATCTCTCCTGAACCAAATGAGGAGCCAGACAGCAGTGCAGCCGAAATTGACATAGAAAAATACTTGAATGAAAATTATCGGATAGAAAATACACATTATGTTACAAAAAAATGGGAAAATGAAGAAACAGAAAGGGCGGACTACACAGTTAACATCCTTCCTGACACGAAAGAATTTGGCCATGAGATAAATGAGGTCTTCTCAGATGGCACACCTTATGAGGATGATAGAACCAAAATTATGTTTGATATGGCGGAGCAAATCATGAATGAGTTACCTGAAATTAATAATAAGGTTCATATTGACTCCGTTAATTGGGTATCCAATATCGATGATTTTTCTGTTATGTTAATTCAAGACTATGAAAATAGTAACCCAACTGCAGGAGATCAGGAAGACAATAACCCGTTATCCGAGTATTCCAGTCAACAAATCGAATATGCTAGAGTCTGGTTGCAACTTGGTCCGAATCAGGAGATTGATGAATTGAATGTCCGGCATATCGCAGCTGGTGAACCAATGAATCCCAATGATGATAAAAGTGCTGCATATCCGGAAGATGTTATCCAATTAGCAGGTTCCCGCTTGGTAGATGGATCAGTAACATACAGTGGTAACGGAGACGGTACAATTAATGTCTATAATGTTCCTTTACGTTGGGATGGTGATTACACGAAAGTAGATGAAAGCTTCTACACAGATATAATAGAAAATACAGAGCTAGTGTATGTTGATCCAGGTGATGAGGAAGAAATCATCGAATTGATCAAACTGCTAAAAGTTCATTAAAAAAGACGGTGCTGTTGTTGCTTTCAAAACAAGTACCAATCAAGCAATATAATTCCGTGATAAAAGAATTTATAAAAATGGGTGAAGAGATGGCTAAACCTATTGTAACTTTAAGTGAATATAATCCGGGCTGGATAAGGGATTTTAATGAGGAGAGAAAGCGAATTAAAGGTGTTATTGGTGAAAAAGCAGCTGGAATTGAACATATTGGAAGCACATCAATTAAGGGATTAAGAGCTAAGCCGATTATTGCCATTATTATTGGCGTAGAAGATGTAAATATGGTGACCGATCTTGTATCTCCTTTAAGTAAAATCGGTTTTGAGTATATTCCTAAACCGGAATGGCCAGAAAGAAGGTTTTTCAGAAAGGGATTATGGGGAAGAGGCACTTGTCATCTGCATATGGTTGAAATGAATGGCAGCGAATGGGTGGAGAAACTATTATTTCGTGATTACCTGAGAAATCATCCGAAAACAGCTGCAGCCTACGCTTTGCTTAAAAATGAACTTGCCGCTAAATATAAGGATGATCGACCAACATATACCCGTCACAAAGAACCTTTCATTATGGAGATAATTGAAAAAGCCAGATGCCTAAACAATCGATGAAAGAGGGAGAAATAATGAAAGTAGAAGATATATATGGCGATTTACCGAGATTAGAAACAGACAGACTTATTCTAAGAAAAATGACATTAGAAGATGCAGAAGATATTTATCTATATGGCTCTGATGAAGAAGTTTCTAAGTATGTAACCTGGAATACCCATCAATCATTATCAGACACAAAGGGATTTGTTGAATTTATAATCAATCAATATGAGAATAGTCAAATTGCCCCATGGGGAATGGAATATAAGGAAAATGGTAAGTTTATTGGTACGATTGACTTTGTCTCATGGGAACCGCAACACAAAACTGCTGAAATTGGATACGTCCTTTCTAAACAATATTGGGGGAAAGGCTTAACTACCGAAGCTGCAAGAGAAATAATTAGTTTTGGCTTTAAAGAAATGGACTTAGTCCGCATTCAAGCAAAATGTTTTGTTGAAAATACAGCTTCACAGCGAGTGATGGAAAAAGCGGGAATGTCATTTGAAGGGATTATCAGAAAGGGTATGTTCCTTAAAGGAAAACATAGAGATTTAAGGATGTACTCGATAATAAAAGAAGAGTTATAATCAAAAACTTATAGGATGAATGAGAAGCGATTGTTTCATAGAAACGGTCGCTTTTTGTACTAGCGGACGTTTTCCATGAGATTTTATAAATCAATCAAATGTCTCCCCAAGAGTTCAATGCAGTTATAAAAGGCATCATCCTCTCAACAATCGATAAGAGAAGGCCGAGAAGCTCTTTTCTTTGCCTGTCCTCTGCTATCTCTCCAGAAATCAGAAGTCCATCCAGTTAATTCTAGTATTACAAAGTAAAAAAAAGGGTATGTGTAAAAGAAGAAACGATAAATAAATGCAATAGTTAAAGGGAGAGGACCTATGAGTTTAGAAGAAGTTTTCAAAAACCAAAAGCCAGGAAAGACAGCATCCAACTGGGAAACAGCAGAAGGAAACATAGGAATGGTTTCCTGTGCAATAGAAGAAGCTGCAGAAGCGGGAGAACAAGTATTAAAAGATGGCGGGAATGCAATAGATGCAGTTATCGCAATGCAGCTTGCTTTAATACCGACAGAAGCGATGAATACAAGCATTGGAGCCGGAGGGTTCATTGTATATTATGATAATGAAAAGAAAGAAACGAAGGTAATTAATGGACATACGAAAGCGCCGGCAGCAGCGAGGCCTGATTTGTTTCATGATGAAAATGGAGAAATCATGCCATTTGACGAGCGTTCAACAAGCCCTCTTTCCGTAGGGGTACCTGGCATTATGAGGGCAATGGAACTTGCCCAGGAAAAGTACGGGACAATGCCATTGGAACGATTGATTGAACCAGCGATTCAGTTGGCAGAGGAGGATTTCGAGATCAACCGGTTATGGGACCGGACACTTGATATTTTTAAAGACCGGTTAGGAGACGAAGCCAAAAAGCTCTTTGTCCCAAACGGTGAGCGACTTAGAGAAGGAGATAAATTAAAGCAGAAGGATCTTGCGAAAGCTTTGAAAATCATTCGAGACGAAGGTTTTAAAGCAGTATATGAAGGTGAGATTGCGGATGCGATTGTTGCCACACTAGAGAAACAGGGTGGCATTTTAACAAAAGAAGATCTAAAAAACTATGAAGCTACGATTGATGAACCTTTCTGGGGCAGTTACAAAGAATATGATCTCGCGTTCCCTGGACCTCCAAATGGTGGCGGATTTGCGGTGGCCCAGCTGTTAAAACTGCTTGAGCCTATCGATATAACCAAATACGGGCTTCATTCCTGGCAGAAATATCATATCCTCGCAGAAATGCTGCGAATCGTAATTGCTGATCAGCAGACACACTTAGGTGATCCAAGTGTTGTGGATATCCCAATGGAAGGACTGTTTCATCCAGACTATCTGGAGGAGAGACGAAAGGTTTTTTCCTTTGATCACAGAAAAGAAGATATTAAAGGAGGAAACCCTTGGAAATATCAGCAAGGTAAACCAGATCGTGAAATGAAAAGAGATGATACAAAGAAAGGAATGGATACTACCCATTTCACAGCAGTAGACCGCTGGGGCAATATTGCTGCATGTACCTCTTCCATTGAACGAATTTTCGGATCAGGTATTATGGTAGAGGGTTATGGCTTTATGCTTAATAATGATTTAACAGACTTTAATCCGGAACCAGGCACAACCAATGAATTGAATGCAAACAAATTTGCAGTTAGTTCCAAAGCGCCTACCATTGTATTTCACAATGGCAAGCCATTTTTCACACTTGGCTCACCAGGAGCTTCTACGATTATCGGTTCAGTTGTGCAAGTGTTCCTGCATGTTCTGGAATTTAAGATGGATCTAAGGGAAGCCATTGCTGAAACAAGAATATTTAATAATCCGGATCTGTCCATGGAATGGGAGGACGGTATCAATGAGGTGGCAATGGAAAAATTAAAGCAGCTCGGTTATGAGCTTGACCGCAGCTTCCAAACCCAGACAGCAGATAACAGAATTGGAGACATTCAGGCGATCCTTATTGATCCGAACACCGGAAAACTATACGGAGCAGCAGATTCCCCGCGTCCCGGACAGGCAATAGGAGTGAAGAAGGAAAGAAATGAGTAAAAATAACTGGATGTTTCATTAGGGTGGTCTGTTTCACAATTTCTTGTTGTGAAACAGACCTTTCCTTTTTCTTCAAGAAAATTGGTCAGTCATTAACTATCTAAACAGGATGAGCAGGGGATTGGAGGTATTTTATGAAATCGAATGATAAAACTGGGATATTATGTTAAGATCATGTTAATGATCAGAGTTTTTAAAAATGTGGAAGATTCATTTATCCCTACTCAAGTGAGGGCTGAAAATAGACAGGTATTGATTAAAAAGGGGGAGGGACATGGGGAATAAAATACATATATTAGGAGCGTCGGGATCTGGAACATCAACACTTGGTTCTTCATTATCCAAAGTCTTACCACACACCTATTTTGATTCAGATGATTATTTCTGGACAACAAAATTTACCCAGCAAAGACCAGAACCTGAAAGGATAAGAAGACTGGAAAATGATCTGTCTCTACATGAAAACTGGATTTTATCAGGTGCTGTGTGTGGTTGGGGTGATAAGTTGAAACACTGGTTTGATCTTGTGATTTTTTTATGGATTCCGCCAGATATAAGGCTCGAAAGGTTAAAACAGAGAGAATTCCAAAGGTATGGAAAAGAAATATTAGCAGGTGGAAGCAAATATGAACAATCAAGAACGTTTCTGGAGTGGGCTAGTTTATATGATAGTGCCGGAATGGATGTGAGAAGTAAAGTTTTACACGACCATTGGATGGCAGAATTGACATGCCCAATATTAAAAATCGAGGGAGATTATTCTGTCCGGGAACGTATGAATATAGTACTAGAATACCTGAAGTCTGATGGAAGGTATGGGCAATAAGAGGAAAGTAATATTAAGAAGTTAGATTAATAAAAATGGTTGAGGAAAATGAGGTAAAGACTAAAAAAATGGGAGAATATAACCATAAAAAAATGAATGAGAGCTTAGCCGGATAAGTACTGTCCTAAAACAGAATATAGTCCTATCAATATTTTATCTAAAAAGGTAGTTAAAATCGTACCCTTTTTTCTTCGTTACATATGTGAAGAAGGGAATGCCGATTGAGATATACAGTATATTAGTCAAGTTAATTTTATTGATGTTTCCTGTTATTTAATAGAATTAAATAAAGAGTACTTTGAATTATTAGGAATACAAAAGAATTTAATATCAAATAAATTATAGTAGATGCTAAGGTGTTGAACTGTGTAAATGAGGAATAAATAAAACCACACAATACACCAAGAATGAGATAGAATACTATAGAAAATAGGAAATATGAAAATTTATTAGTAGTTCTAGATACAAAATAAATATCTATAAATATGGATAATGGCATAATGAGCAGTAAACATAAGGCTAAGTTAATCAAGAAGCTTACCGTAAATGTATACCAGATTGGGTAATAATATATATCTTCTAATCTTTGATCTGCTGGAATGTAGTTCAATATAACATGTACGGTAGTTGTAATAAGAGCTGAAATAATAGCAGATAACACTTTGGCAATAAATAATTTACTTCAATCCTTAATTTGCATAATATCCCCTTTCTTTCTACGGTATATAAGTTAAAATATCATTGTAGTGTTGTAAACGTCAAACAAACATACCATTTAATAAAAGAGCCATTCACTTATATGAAAAATTAGGATTTGTTAAAAAAGAAGCGCTCACAAGCAGCGTTTATTACAATGATTAAGGAAAAGTAATCATAGCTATTAAAAAATCTCCAGGAAAAAGTGTATTTAATGGAGGTGATCTTTTGCAAACATGCGAAAATTGCAATCAACCATTTAAATGGAGCAGCATCTATAAATCATTATGGATAAATTATAAACCGGTTACATGCAAGGCATGTGGTACGATACATAAGATAACGATTTCCAGCAGATTTATTTTTAGTTCATTGACAATTTTGCCATTGATCATTTTTAGTCAGTTGATGATTCATATTATCAGTAACATTTGGATTATCCTTCTTTTAGCACTTTGTGTTTCTTTCATCTGCTCACTATTCGGGCCATTTTTAGTTTCATATAGAAAGAGAAGTTGTGAAAGTATGCAATAGCCATGCCCTCATTTAAAGGAGGATGCAAGATAATATATTTTTGTAAAGTGGCATAGGTGTTTATCTTCTAGAAGAACTTCATACTTAACCATCGAATGTCTGAAATAAACAGTAAAGCAGGTGAATATTCATTGAAAAATGCATGGATTGTCTCTTTTATCCGAATTCCTTTGTTGTTTATTATGTTGGTAATGGTATTCCTTGTGGTAAAAACATTTGGAGTGGAAACAGATTTTCCCTTTCTGCCTGATTTATCGACTGTTTATTTTACTGTTGTCAATATCATTTGTTTCTTTCTGCTTCATCGGATAGTACAAAAAGAGGGACGCACCATTTTTGAGTTACTAGATTTTGATCCTAAACGTCTGGGAAAAGATATATTGCACGGTTTTTTATGGCTTTTTGTCTTGTATATTCCATTTGTTATTGCAGTTATGGGTACGATGTTTATTATGTATGGATCTGATTTTATCGATCATTTTGGAACAGTTTTTGCTGGAGATGTGGAAGATGGTGCTTTCTCACGACCGAGATCACTTATGTGGTTTGCGGCATGTATATCATTCATTTTTCCCTTTCTGAACGCCCCGATTGAAGAGTTAATGTATCGTGGATATGCTCAGCCATTGTTCATAAAGAAATATAAGAAAGTGTGGATAGGCATCCTAATCCCATCTGTCGGGTTTGCCATACAGCACATTATGTTAGCAGCAAGTTTACAGGGTGCAATTGTCTATACAGCGGCATTCTTCGTATGGGGGATAGGCAGCGGGATCATTTTTCATAAACAAAAAAGATTGTTTCCTCTAATTGTTTGTCATTTCATTGTTAACATAGCATTCAGCGTACTTCCCATTCTCTTTTTATTGTTAGGTGTTTACTAAAGTAAAAAGCAGATTAAGAGATAGGAAGAGTTAAAACAGCACAGCACTTTAACGTACGTGGAAGGATTATGGGTAATTATTTTGAAAAGGAGGGGGAAATCCATGATGTATAAAGCGATATATCTGTCGTTACTTTTACTATTTTTTCTAATTGCATGCTCTGAAGAGGAACAGGTACCAACTGTTGATGAACAGGCAAACCACTCCAGTGACCGAGACGAGGAAAAGCAATCAGATGATGTAGAAGGCCAAAGAATAGTCACAGAAAATTTGAATGTACCATGGGCAATCGAAAAAGCTGATGAGACATTTTATTTAACCGAAAGACCTGGAGCTATTGTGAAAATGGAAAATGGGCAGGCAGAAAGACAAACTGTGGAGCTTAAGAAAGAAATTGCAACTGCTGCTGAAGCAGGTCTGTTGGGTTTTGCCCTTGATCAACAGTTCGCTGAAACAAAACAAGCATATGCTTATTACACCTATGAAGAGGACGCAGACCAATATAACCGAATTGTAACACTTAAGTTGGATGGTGATACATGGACAGAAGAAGAACTGCTTTTGGACAGGATCCCGAGTGGTTCCTATCACCATGGAGGAAGATTGAAAATAGGCCCGGACAATAAATTATATGCCACAACTGGTGATGCGTCGGATCCTAATATTGCCCAGGAAATAGAATCACTAGGCGGAAAAATTTTAAGAATGAATTTGGATGGCTCGGTCCCTGGTGATAATCCATTTGAAGGTTCGTATGTCTACAGTTATGGACATCGTAATCCACAAGGCATAACATGGTCAGGAGATGGTACGTTATATGCAAGTGAACATGGTAATCGTGCAAATGATGAAATAAACCTGATAGAAGCTGGTCAGAACTATGGGTGGCCAGTGATTGAAGGTGATGAGAAAGAGGAAGGGTTGGTTTCGCCATTGTTTACCTCAGGTGCAGATACGACTTGGGCTCCATCAGGTATTGCATTTTATGATGGTAATTTATATGTAGCTGCATTGCGAGGGACAGCTTTATTGGAATTTGATCTGGAAACAGGAGACCAGCGTGAGATTATTTCAGAACTTGGCAGGATACGTGATGTATTAATAGATGAAGATAAGCTTTATGTGATCACAAATAATACCGACGGAAGAGGCAATCCGGAAGAGGCTGATGATATCCTTTATCAAATACCGCTCATAGAAATTAACCAAGAATGACTGCTGAGGAATATGAAGTGCTTGCATTAGCGGCTTTGTATTCTATAAAACGCACAATTATAGTGCAACAATGATGATGCGTGAACGATTATCTTTAACTAATAACGTAAAATGAATCCTCATTAAATGATGCTTGGCCAAAATCTTTTGAACATCTGATCAATCTGAAATGAACAGCGCTTAAACTTAGTAAAGGAGATTCACATGGATGTATAGCCTACATCCCATTATGCAGGGAGCGTTTTTATGAGAAAATTTGAATTTTTCGCACTTGCTTTGCTTTTATTATCCGTTTTTGGTTGTAACCAACAAGAAAGACAGGAAAGGATGGAAGTAGATATTATTGCCTCTGAAAAAAGTTTACCAGCATCGTTTGACGAAATCGCAACAAAACATGAATATGAACAAATACTGGTAGAAAGAGCAGAAAACAAGGAAGAATACCAAGAAATGTGGGAAATGTTTGAGCTTAAACAAGATGTGTTGGATGTGGATATGAAAGCTAAGGATGTTCTGTTCATCGGTTTTTATGAGTCAAGCAGTTGTCCAGAAGAAATTAAAGCGATAACGGCTGACACGGAACAACAGGAATTAGAAATTAACTTGAAAGATCCGGATAGTGATTGCACAGCTGATGCGAGTCCGAAGAATTTCGTTCTAGCGGTAGACAAAAGACATCTTAACGAAATATCAAATATCATTCTTGTAACAAGCGGGCAAAGGATTTCCTTTCCTGTAAATGAATGATAAAGACTGCCGAGGCAGGTGTACTTACTACGCTGCGGATTAGGAGGGGAATTGTACTCAAATATTTCTTTCAAATCATTAGGAAGGGAAACTAGAATGAGCACTATAAAGACAGCGGAATTCATCAATTATGAATTAGCTAGCCGCTTAAAGCGGCCATTTTTAATATGGCATGGGATGATGCGACACTGTCTTTCCGTCTTTCTTGCTTCCTTATTCCCACTTCCCGTTCTCTTAAATAAATCAGTCTAGCAGCAACTGATAAGCTTTGCGCTCCCCATGAGTATACCCAAAGTGAGTCATCCCTCTATAAATAAATCCTGCAGCATAGATAACTTTTTCCATAATGAAATTTTTAGGGTAGGTGTCAATTCTGATATCTTTATATTCCAAATTCCGAGCAAGGACAATTAAGTCATGGAGCAGGATTTTGGCTAAACCTTTACCACGAACAGTAACATCTACTGCGATACGATGAACGGCTATATAACGGTGAGATTCTCCTTGCCATTTTCCTTCTGTCATATTTTCATAGGCTTCTTCCGGTCCAGGAACTAATGTACCATATCCAACAATCTTGCCGTCATCTATCATTACATATGCATAACCATTTATCATGTCGTCTTTTATATTTTCACGATCAGGCCCATGCCCATCCTGCCATTGTGGTAAGCCTTGTTCTTTTAAGTAAGCAATCCCATCATTCAATATTTTCATAATCGCCTCAGTATCAGCCGACTGAGCTTTTCGTGTGTATGTCCTCATTTCTTTGTCCTCCACCATGATAAAATGTGTTCTCTAATCATGCCAAACTTTGGTTTATCTTGCAAGCGCCTCGTTATTCATAACGAATTTAATAGACGAAAAAATGCGATTGATGGATGGAGTGAAATGCTTGTGTCTAAGGGATGCAGCTTTATATGGCGTGAAATAAATTAGGGGATACAAAGAAATAAGGATGAGGAAATGATCCTCATCCTTTTATGTTTCTGATTCCACATTAACTTTTTCATCTTTGCCTGCAATCGTTCCAAGAAAGGCAATTAATAATGCTACGACCATTAAAATATCCAATGCAATGCTCCAGCTGAACCATTCGGCAATAGTCCCAAGCAAAAACGGTCCAAGAGCTGCGATTAAATAGCCTGCTGATTGTGCCATACCAGACAGCTGTGCTGATTCCTCTATCGTATTGGTACGAAGCACAAAGAACATCATAGCTAAACTGAAGGTTGTTCCAGCGCCAACCCCGGTTAAAATAAGGAATGCTACAATCACATTAGAAGATGTGAAAGAAATCCCTAATAGACCAAAGAAAAATAACAGGCCGGAAATACAGCCAATCAATCGCTGGCTTTTCATTTTTGCTGCAATAATTGGGGCAAGAAACGTTGTTGGTATTAAGCCTGCTTGATAAATCGCCATAAGCCACCCTGATTCGCCTTCACTATAACCTTTTGTCATTAAGATATCAGGCAGCCATGTAAACAAGCTATAGGGAATAAATGATTGCAAACCCATAAACAATGTTACAGCCCAAGCAATTTTTGATTTAAATATAGCGGTTGACGGCTTCCCTTTTACCTCAAC
Source organism: Gracilibacillus xinjiangensis (assembly GCF_042651765.1). Lineage (NCBI taxonomy): Bacteria > Bacillati > Bacillota > Bacilli > Caryophanales > Bacillaceae > Gracilibacillus > Gracilibacillus xinjiangensis. Next base: position 256,884 of record NZ_JBHSDT010000008.1, read on the forward strand.
GAACACCTTCTTGCGCGAATCCTTAATCGCAGGCAGTCTAAGTAACAGTACAAGAACAGCAAGAAAGGAAATGATGCTCCAAATCTGCATAGCATTGCGCCAATCCAGACCCGGAACAGAAGCGACAGGTACCGAAATTCCTGAAGCAAGGGCACCGAAAATGTTCATCGAAACAGAATAGAAACCAGTCATCAATCCAATCCGGAAGGGAAAACTTGCTTTAATTAACCCGGGCATCAGAACATTGCCGACAGCAATGGCAATCCCCATCAAAAATGTTCCAGACAGAAGAATCGTAAAATCTCCAACAGATCTAATGAATACCCCGATGGACAAAAGGAACATAGCGATTAAAAGAGTTATCTCCATTCCAAACTTACTTGAGATTTTCGGAACAAATGGAGAGAAAAGTCCAAAGGCTATTAATGGAAGTGTATTGATTAAACCGATCAAAGCATTGGATGCCTCTAACTCCTCACGAAAAAAGGGAATAAGAGGTCCTACAGAGGTGATCGGTGAACGTAAGGTTGCGGCAATGAGTATAATTGCTAAAATTAATAGAAAAGTATAATACTTTTGTTTCGTTTCTGATGTGATATCTATCATATTAGATTTCCTTTCCAATTCAGTGTTGCAAAGTCTAAATCATAACAAAAAAAAAGATAAATGGGAAGACAAATTTGATCCAATTAACTGCTTCAAAAGTTGATAGAACCTCTTTCATGCATCCTGAAAACATTGGAAACCTTTCCGCCATCAAGGAAATTTGTGTAATTTTTTTCAAACTTATCTTGGCATGTGCGATCACCATCATTGTCTTTGTTAGCCTTCTTTCCCAAAATATAATTTTACTATTTAAATAAACCTTCTTCTTACCTATAATAGAAAGAATATTCAGATATTAAATTAACTAAAGGTGGAGCAATCATGGAAAAGATCGATTATGAGTGGGTAAAACAAACAAGACAGATTCTATTAGAACAGTGCAGCGAATTGAATGAAAGTGAGTTATCAAGAGAGTTTGAATTTGGTTTTCAAAGTATACGGGATTCCTTGGTTCATGTTGCCGGGTGCTATCATGCCTGGCTCGGTTCATTCGTACTTTCAGAAACAACTTCTCCATTATTAACAAAGGAAGTCATTAATCAAATGCAGATAAACGATATCGGCCAATATTTTCAGCAAGCTGATAGATATGTAGAAAAAGTAGTAGAACAATCGCGGGAAAGATTTGATCAGATGATAGAAAAAGAGCCTTCATGGAAAAAAGGAAGTGGGACGTTAAGGAAAACGCCGCACCAATTACTAATCCATTCGGTTACACACGAATATCATCATAAGGGGCAAATTGCCGTAATGTTACGCCTGCTTGGTTATACACCTGAAAATACAGATATACTAGGGCTTTAAAAACTTGAAACCTTATTCTATTTTAAACCGTATTACTATACTATTACATAAGAAAATAGATAGGGGGATTTTGGCTATGGAAAGAAAGAAAATTGTCTTTCGCTTTATTGGAATCGTAGCATTTCTTGTCTTGTTTGCTGTTAGTATGTTTTTCTCAGATAAATATCCACAATTGATTTGGGCAGGGATTATTGGATTAGCCGGGTTTTCATGCATGATCTTTAAAACCGTAAAATTATCGACTAAACACTACAGTTAATCACTTGTGAAAATAAAGAGTGAAACATAATGCATTATTTTCGCTCCAACAACCAATTTCTTAAATAAGATCTCTGAGCAATAAATCATGTGGAACTATTGATTTTGAAATTTTATTGAAAGGATTTTGCTAATGTACCTTTACTTATGGATTGTTTTTGCAGGAATTATTTTAATATCAGCATTACCATTGATTTCTCGGAAAAATAGAACAAAGTGGAGAATTACACAATCCATTGTCGTGACAGTTGCTGTGCTTCTTTCAATTATAGCGGTGGAGGCTCTTCATATTCCTCCACTATGGACGGTTATTTTTGTTGTGATGGTAACATTCTTATCTGACAAATCTACATACACGAAAACAGGGTTAATCATTACTGGATCTGTTATAATCCTTATCGCTGCTGGAGCTTATTACTTATTTCATGACGACCCGGAATATGTCCAAAACTACATAGATAAGAATCCTGATTTAGCTTCAATGTATATGCGTGTTGATGGAGAAACGGTCATCAGACAGGAAAGTGATGTGAAACGTCCCCTGGCAAGTGTTGTAAAGACAATTATAGCCATCGACTATGCCAATCAAGTGGCTGAGGGCACCATCGACCCCGAAGATCACATCCCGCTTGAAGAGCTGGATAAATTTTATCTGGCTAACACGGATGGTGGTGCACACACTAACTGGCTTGAAGATATGAGAGCTAATGACAAAATAGTCAACAATCAGGTACCGCTCTATGAAGTTGCCAAGGGAATGATTCGCTATAGTTCTAATGCCAACACGGACTATCTTTTAGAAAAATTAGGCGCTGATTCAGTTAACGGTGTTATGGAAACACTAAAACTTGAGCACCATGATCCCGTCTATCCACTTGTATCCGCATTATTAGCATCAACCTATCTTAATGAACAGCATAATGGGAACTTGAGTGATCGTGAAATAGAAGAAATGCTGGAAAAAATGACAATGGACGAATACAGAGAACTGGTTTGGGAGATTCATGAACAGTTAACACATGGCGAGGCAGACTTTTTCAATGAGACGGTTTCAGTACCAATGAATTTGCAGAAAATCTGGTCAGATCGGCTGCCAAATGCAAGTGTAGAGGACTATGCAAAGGTGATGAGTAAAATCTCCAATAATACGGCAACAGTTCCTGGGGGTGAGGAAATCCTCCGCGATATAATGGAATGGCCAATGGAGCTGCATCCAACCAACAGAGAAAAGTATGCACACCTTGGAGCTAAAGGTGGATCAACAGGCTTTGTCTTAAATCAGGCCCTTTATGCAGAAGACCATGACGGGAAAAAGATCGAGCTGATTATTTTTACGGAAGGATTTTCTTTTATGGAACGATTGAAAATGAACCAGAATATGAACATGTTTATGAGTCAAGTGCTTGATGAACATTTTTAAACACTTTTTACAGACAGGTTAATCAATTGGTAAATAGCATATAATCCCAAATAAGCACCAGTAATCAGGAAAAAAGGGTTCAGAAAAAGACCATGAATATTTGTCATAAAAACCGTATTATCTCTAATAATCTGATAGATGCTGACAGAAGCAAGATTCCCAAATAGTAAAAGTGCTATAAGTGCAGCAACATTATATACGATCTGAATCCTGTCCCATTTTTTTCGAGCCAGAAACATAACAAATGGCAGTACTATACTGCCCGCAATAAGTAAATAACTCATCAAATCTCTCCATTTATCGTTAGTTATATGAAATTATAACCTTAATAGAGTCTAGGTAAACATATAACATATAAAATATGGAATATTATGTTATCATTTACATATAGTTCATCAATACAATGGTTTATTGTCAGGAGGCTTGACATGCATATACCGAGGATTGTTAATAGAGTTCTGAATGATTATATCGCCTTATTTAACCAGTATTTTCCTGAGACGATGGAAGGATTATATGTACACGGTTCCATTGCACTGGATGCCTATGTTGATCATTCCAGTGACATTGACTTTATCACAGTAACCAATCGTCCTTTAACCGAGAAAGATGCAGAGTATTTATCCTCCATCCATTCCATCATAGCAAATAACTATCCTAAACCTGAAATGGACGGTGTATATATTCAATGGAAAGATGTAGGGGAACTTTATAAGAATACTAGTGAAAATTACTTTTACTATAATAATGATAAACTGCTTTTTGGTGAGTACTTTAACTTTAATCCTGTCACATGGTGGATTATCCAGCATCATGGAATAAACATTATAGGAAAAGATCCGCGCGAATTTGTACTAGATATCCAACCAGAGCAGTTATCTAGTTACGTTTTGGACAACATGAACAGCTATTGGGCGAATTACATTCAAACTGCAGAAAATTCGATCGATCAATTGGTTATCCAGCCAACAGAGACTATCGACTTTCAAATCGAATGGACAGTACTCGGATTACTGCGCCAGTTTTACACACTGAAAGAGAACAGTATTGTTTCTAAATTAGATGCAGGAGAGTATGGGGGGGATCAACTTCCAGCCGGATGGCATCCTATTATTAAAGAAGCAATCAATATCCGTAAAGGGGAAAAGAAAGTAACTTTTCGTTCGGAAAGAGAGCGGATTGATCATGCATTAGGCTTTTCACAATATTTGATGAGAGAGTGTAATCGTGTAATTACGAAGTAGAATGTGTGTATTAGTTAATTATGAGCATCATAGCATCAAAACACCCCTGGGCTCTCTGAGTTATGCAGTCAAGAAAGCCTCATACCATCAAAACTCCGTTGAGCCCGAAGAGTTATGCAGTCAAGAAAGCCTTATACCATCAAAACCCCCCTGACCCCGAAAAGTTATGCAGTCAAGAAAGCCTTATATCATCAAAACTCCGTTGAGTCCGAAGAGTTATGCAGTCAAGAAAGCCTCATAGCATCAAAACTCCGTTGAGCCCGAAGAGTTATGCAGTCAAGAAAGCCTCATAGCATCGAAACTCCGGTGATCCCGAAGAGTTATGCAGTTAAGAAAGCCTCATACCATCAAAACACCCCTGATCCCGATGAGTTATGCAGTCAAGAAAGCCTCATAACATCAAAACTCCATTGAACCCGATAAGTTATGCAGTCAAGAAAGCCTCATACCATCAAAACGCCCCAGGTCCCGATAAGATATGCAGTTGAAAGTTTAAATCTCCATCCTTTCAACAAAACGAACCCCTTCATTTTTTAACTTGTCAATACATTTAGCGATAATCTCAATTCCTTTTGAGATTTGTTCCTCCTCAACCTGCGAAATACATAGCCGAATCAAATGGCCTTTTTTAAACTCTGGTAAAAACAGTCGATCCGCATCCCTAACAAAAACCTCCGATTCTTCTAGCATGGTTACTAATCGATGGGCCTGAACCGTTTTAGGCAAATAGATGGAGAGATAAAACCCTGTAGCTGGCATTGTGAACGGCACATTTGGTGATAAATATTGTTCACATGCCAATTTTGTTATCTCCATCCTCCTTCGATACAATTCTCTAATTCTCTCGACATGTCCATTATACATTCCGCTTTTTAAATAGATCTCCAATGCACCTTGTGAAATCGTTGAGCTGAATAGATCGTTGCTATATTTATATCGCAAAAATGTCTGGACCAATAATTCAGGTAATACAACTCCCCCGATTCTTAAGCCGGGAAGCGTAATTTTAGAAAAACTCTTTAAATAAATGACTTTTTCCAACGTATCAAACGCATACATCGGATCAGATTTGGAGTTTAAATCAAGGTCACTAAAAATATCATCTTCCACAATATAGACGTCATATTTCTGAGCCAATTCCACCATTTTCTTTTTTTCTTCATTAGAGAAACTGTGACCAAGTGGATTTTGCAATGTGGGAATGGTATAGAAAAATTTAATCCCATTATAACGGAACATGTATTCTAGCTGCTTTATATCGATTCCATCCATCGTCCGTTCAATGCCGAATGTTTTTACATTGTTCAGCTGTAAAGATTCTATTATACCAAAATAAGTCGGCTGTTCGATTAGTATATTCGATTTCCCATTAGGAAATGGCATCGATACAAGCAAATTTATCACTTGCTGTGACCCGGATGTTATACATATTCTATCAGGTGTCGTAAAAACTTGGCGCGCTTGTAAATGTTTCATCATTTCCAACCGTAATGAAGGGAGCCCTTGTGGATGGGAATAGGCAAAAAGTTCTCCTTTATATAAATTTATTGCCTGATTCAAGCAATGTTGGAAGTCTTCATATGGCATAGCTTCTGGATCAGGACCTGCTGAGAGAAAATCTATACGATCAATCTCTGAAATATCATTCAATGGATTTCCATCATGAACAACAAAATAACCACTTTTAGGGATCGAGTAAATTAAATGCTGTTTCTCTAGTTCCATATATGCTTTAATAATCGTATTTTTACTGCAATCATACTGTTCAGCCAACTTCCTGATCGATGGCAGTTTCGAGCTGGACTTCAGCACTCCATTAAGAATTTGCTGTTTTATTTCATTATATATCAGGCTGTATTTGGTTTGTGTCATACCAAACCTTCCTTTCCTGTACCCTTACAGACGATAAAAAAAGGGATTCAATAAATTATGGAAAATAACTATACTTCCATTATATCAAATCAATGGGAGGTTTATTTAATGGAGTGGTACAGAAGTGGTTATACAGTCAGTGATAATCAAGATAGAATGGATACGGATGTAATTTACCAAATGTTATCAAAAAGTTACTGGGCTTCCGAACGATCAAAAGAAATAATTGTTCGAAGCATGAAAGGTTCGATTTGTTTTGGTGTGTTTGATGGGGAGAAACAAATTGGCTTTGCCAGAGTTATTACAGATAAAGTGGTATTTTCCTGGATTTGTGATGTGATTATCCACCCGGATCATCGCGGTTTAGGATTAGGTAAATGGTTGTTTCAATGCATCATGGAACATGCAGATAACCAAGTGAGAACATTGGGTTTGGTAACAAAAGATGCCCATACACTATACGAGAAATTTGGCTTTTCCAAAACAGAAATGATGAGGTGTAGAATAGGTGATCCTGTTAGTTGGACAATATAGTTATCTTTTTAGTTTCACCCATTAGGCAAATTATATATACTTAAACTATTAATAGAAAAAGAAGGAGGGAACCGTACATGCCAGAGAAAAAAGAATTAACACGAGAACAACAGGAAGACTTACTGAAAACATTAAAGACCCGTTTTGAAGAGAATATGCATCGCCATAAAGATTTGGAATGGGCGAATGTGCAAACAAAACTAGAGGCACATCCTGAAAAACTGCTGTCGCTCTATGAAATGGAAAGAACGGAAGGTGAGCCGGACATTGTCGATTATGACGCGAACAAGGATGAATACATATTTTTTGATTGTTCAGCCGAAAGTCCCAAAGGCCGCAGAAGTGTTTGTTATGACCGGGAAGCATTAGAGTCAAGGAAAAAACATAAACCGGAGAATAATGCGATGGATATGGCAACAGCCATGGGCATTGAACTTTTAACAGAAGAACAATATCGGGTATTACAGCAAATCGAGAATTTCGATAAAAAAACTTCAAGCTGGATTCAAACACCTTCTGATATTAGAGAACTCGGCGGTGCGCTTTTTTGTGACTTCCGATTTGGACATGTCTTCGTTTACCATAATGGTGCAGAATCTTACTATGGGGTCAGAGGATTCCGTGGCTCGCTAAGGGTTTAACATTCACATAGCCAGTTAAAACGTTTTCATATAATTAGCCTGATTTCTCTCTGGATAAAGGGTAGGATCAGGCTTTTTCTAGTTATCTATTCAATAACCAGTAATTCCCACAACATGCGGGACCATCAGTTTTAACCAGCACAGAACCCTACAGCAACAACCATTCCAGAACATATAACAATAGGAAAACCCATTTCCCATAACTCCTTGATTCTTGTAAATTTGTTTTCTTTCTTTAGGAAACGGGTAATTTTCCACTAATAGCAGTTAGAAGAGTTTCTGAATAACTCTATTATGGACGAATAGCTTAAACAAAACTACTGCTGTTTACAATAGACAAGTTGGGGTAAATACAGACGATATACTAAGATTAGATTCCAACTTTGAAAAACAATAAGGAGTGGTTTTATTATGGATAGTGACAAACGGAGAAATATAAAGACACCATCAGTCAAATATGCATTGTCGATGTTATTAACAGTTGTTGTGATCATTTCGGCTGGTCTTCTCGCATTTGATGCACCGATTCAAATTCTGATGTTTATCAGTATATTAGCAATCGTCCCGTTTATGATGGGGTTAGGTTATAATTATAAACAGGTAGAAAGATCGATGACAAAATCGATGAGCAGGGCATTGCAGCCTGGGCTGATCTTATTGACCGTCGGTATTTTAATCGGTGCATTTATAGCTTCAGGAACTGTTCCCACACTTGTTTACTATGGAATTGAGGCGATTTCCCCCCGGTTCTTTTTAGTTACAACATTGATTTTCTCTTCCCTTGTAGCCTTGGCTATAGGAAGCTCATGGGGCTCCATTGGTACAGCAGGTATTGCCCTGATGGGTGTTGGGGCAACAATGGGCGTACCTGCAGGACTTACGGCAGGTGCAATTATAAGTGGAGCTTTCTTTGGTGATAAAATGTCTCCACTTTCCGATTCAACGAACTTAACACCAGCTGTAACAGGTGGTGAATTGTTCCCACATATTAAACATATGCTTTGGACAACGGTTCCTGCATATATCATTACTGCCATTATTTTCACCGTTATCGGTTTGCAGTATAACACTTCTTCCGTGAATGCGGAGAATGTCAACCAGTTGACAGGGTATTTAGCAGAGCATTTCAAATTGGGGCTTATCCCAATGATTCCAATTGCGTTACTTGTCACATTACTAATAAGAAAAAGACCGCCAATCCCAGCCATTTTTATTGCGACAGCAGTCGGTGGACTTATCGCGGTTTTATATCAAGGCTATACTTTTAGTGACACGATCGGAATCTTCTATAATGGCTATACCCAAGAATCAGGGCTTGAAATTGTGGATAGTTTATTAGTACGAGGCGGTTTGACAAGCATGACTGCGTTAATTGTTTTATTCTTATTTGCCCTTGGGCTTGGTGGAATGTTATCAGATGCAGGTGTGCTGGAAGCATTGATTGCATCATTTTCTGAAAAAATTCAAAGCACGGGCATCCTCGTCTTTGTGACAATTCTTGTTTGTTATGCGACACTGGCAATCGGAGGATCCATCTACTTTTCAGCAGTTATGAGCGGTACACTGATGCGACCTATTTATGAGCGATTGAATTTAAGTCCTGAAAACCTGTCAAGGGTAATTGAAGATTCAGCTACACAGGGAGGAGCACTAGTACCATGGACAGGTGCCGGTATCTTTGCAGCTAGTACACTTGGTGTCTCAGCAGGCACATACCTTCCTTTCTGTTTTCTGGCATTGCTTACCCCACTGATTTCCATGTTCTACGGAATCACAGGGTTAACTATGACAAAGGAAGAAATGAAATCAAACCAAAAAAAGCCAGTAAATAATCAGGGGCAAAAGAAACCAAATAAGAAAATTACTTCTGATTATGTAGTATAAACCTTTAACGATTAAACCTCTGTCTGAAAATGGGTAGAGGTTTTTTCGTATGTCAATTGACAGCTGTGAAAAAAGATGACCAGAACGTAAAAAAATAGAGACGATACTGCATTATTTTCTCATTCGGCAAGATAGTCTGCGAATAGTAAGTTTAGCACGAGTGTAGCTGTTTAATTTACTAACACCATTTACTTTTCGTATGTTTTGTTGACATCAGAGCCATTCGGCAGCAGGCATTAAATCCCAAGGCTGCAGTAAATGCCAGGTAAATAAGGTTTATTAAAATCTCCCGTTCAGTTATAATAATTACATAAAAATTGGAAAGGACTGAATGATGCGCAGATATCAATATTTTTATCCCATATCAGCAACTAAATAATAGGAGGAAAAAGTATTGATTAACAATTTGTATACGAAACGTTTACATTTAAGACAAATGGCAGCAACAGATGCAGCTGAATTATTCGAAGTATGGTCAGATCCTGATGTAACAAAATATATGAATATCACTCCCTTTACAACGGAACAGGAAGCGGCTGGGATGATTAACTTTCTAACCGAATTAGCTAACGAGAATAAAGCGATCCGATATACCATTATCTTAAGAGAAACAAATGAGGTAATCGGTTCATGTGGATTTAATTCATTGGATTATGAACATGAAAAAACCGAAATAGGCTATGATCTGGCAAAAAACCATTGGGGAAATGGCTATGCACCTGAAGCCATCTCCATTTTACTGGAAACAGCATTCGACTCACTTGATCTTAATAGAGTAGAAGCAAAAGTAGAGCCGGAAAATGTAAACTCAATCAAAGTGCTCGAAAAATTAAACTTTATGTATGAAGGAAGACTTAGAGAAGCAGAAAAATCAAAAGGCAGATTTGTTGATTTGAATGTTTATTCCAAATTAAAAACGGATTGAAAAGAAAAAAGGCCGGTTCCTATCTTTCATTAGGGACCGGCCAAGCTCTGAAGTGTCAGGTCAGCAAAACGCCGACAGCCCTTATCATCATAAGTAACGAGGCATAATTTTTAACATCACACATGACTTAAGCTTATGTGAAAAGTACCCCTTTCTTTCTCCAAAAAAATTTGTATAAAAATATTATGCAAAAATCTCGATTTGAAGTACTACTTAAACATTCCAGGCACATAAACTAGCAAAAAGGGGTGAAATAATGACTGTTCATGTTGTCCAATATGGAGAAACCTTATGGCAAATTGCGAACCAATACCAGTTTCCGATTTCTGCTATAGTTGATGTGAACGGATTGCCTTCTGCGGATCTTATCATACCTGGTCTTGCACTTTATATACCTGACGAGACAATTATTCAGAATAGACCTTATTTCGTCAAAGCGGGAGATACGCTTTGGCAGCTGGCTGAACGATTTAATACAACGATCCCTGCTATTTTACAAGCGAACCCTTCCATTAATCCAACCAATTTAGATAGTAATCAAATCCTCATCATTCCAACACTAAACAAACCTCTAATCGCATCATTGGGTTTTCTCTTTCCTAGCTCATCACTATTCACACTTCAGAATTTAGCCAATTCGCTAACATATGCAGCAATTGTTGCTTATTCGTTTACAGCACAAGGAAATGCCTATGTGCTATTAGATGATACAGCTGTTGTCAGAGAATGTAACCGACTTGGTGTTATTCCACTGTTAATGATCCGTAATTTCACAAACGAGGACTTTGATGCAGAATTAGCCGGAAACGTGTTGGCGAATCCAAATTACCGCAGAAATTTAATTAACAGTTTATTACGGTTTGTTAATGAAAAAAAATACGGCGGCGTTTCGCTTGATCTGGAATTTATTCCTCCTGCAAGAAGAGGAGAATTTACTACATTTTTGAACGAATTAAAAACAGCTCTTGGTCCGCGTGTTCTGCATGTGAATGTCCATGCAAAAACAGAAGATCTTCCAACGAACCGGATAGTAGGAGGATATGATTATCAAGCAATTGGATCAATCGCAGACATTGTAGCCGTTATGACAATTGATTATGGTTACCCAGGCGGTCCGCCGAATCCTGTTGCCCCATTGTGGTGGATGTACCAAGTTGTCAGGTATGCAGCGAGTTTGATTCCTCCTCAAAAGGTGCAAATTGCTTTCCCTTTATATGGCTATGATTGGAAAGTAATCGACAATACGACAACAGCTTTATCTGTTAATGCGGCACAAAACCGGGCAATCTCCGTTCAAACGGTAATTCAGTATGACCAAGCAGCAGCCTCACCATTTTACCGGTATGTGGAGGGAGCTGATGAGCACAGAGTATGGTTTGAAGATATCAGGAGTTATCAGGAGAAATACGATTTAGTCGAACTGTATCAATTGTTAGGTGTTACTTACTGGCAATTAAACTTGCCAGCACCACAAAATTGGGCATATTTAACGAATCGGTTTGCTGTTAAAAAATAAAAGAGTGAAACATACTTATTAAACCAGAAGAGTTCCGGATTTATCTCTTCCTGTATTTCAGTTTATCTCTTTGAACCTTTTCAATCGCTAGAATTTCTTCCTCTTTATACTGAAGGGATTGATAAGCTGCATCTAAATCCTGCTTTAATTTTCTTAACACGTCTGGTTCCAAAGATGCTGTATGATCCGTTCCTTTCCATGTGCGATCAAGGGTGTAATGTCGCTCAATGATCGTTGCGCCAAGCGTGTATGCGGAAATATCAATGGCAGTTCCAAGATGATGGCCAGAAAAACCAATTTCCTTTACGATATTCCCGTATAATTGCTGTAAACGTTTTATCTCGAGAAGACAGACTTCATCATAGCTGATTGGATATCCCGATGTACAACAATATATAACTAAATCTTTATTTCGATTTTTCTTCTCAAATAATTTCACAATCTTTTTTTCTTCTTCCTGTGTCGTCATACCAAATGATACATGAATCTCGCCATGATAATGATCTGCTAACCAATTCAGCATTTCATAATGGATATTACATGCTGATGGAATTTTAATCATATCTGGTTGTAATGATGCGATTTCTTTAGCTGATGTGAGATCCCAGACAGAAGTAGAGTAGATCAATCCTTCCTCTTCGCACCATTTCTTCAGTTGCTGATGCTGTGCTAAATTTAATTCCAGAAATTCTCTGTGTTCCCCGTAAGAATTTCCATAAGCGTTTGCGGGATTAGGATGTGGTGCATTGTACTGCTCTTCTGTTAATAACTCTTTTACATTTCTTTTTTGAAATTTCACGACATCTACCTTGCAATAAGATCCAGCAATTTTAATTAAATCTCTTGCTGTATCCATCTCCCCTTTGTGATTACAACCAATTTCAGCAACTAGTCTCGGCCTTTTAAATTCCATACTTCCACCCCATATCAAATCTGCTATACTATAAATATGTTCAAGCTTCCAATTTGGGGATATGGTGGCCAAGCCCCTTGTTCATTTAGGTATATGAATGATGGCACTTTAGCTAGAATGGCAGAAGCTAAAGGGAGGATAACTGGAAGGTAAGCAGATTACGAAAACAAATACTGATTTGCTCTATTAATCAAATTTTTACCAGATTGGCGTTCCACAAGAGATGATTGGAGTACAAACTAATGAGGCGAAATGGAGGGACTTGTAAGTGAAAACAATTGGTCTTATTGGCGGGATGAGCTGGGAATCATCTGCAGAATATTACCGCATTATTAACGAAGAAGTGAAAAACAGATTAGGTGGATTGCATTCAGCCAAATGTCTCTTGTATAGTGTGGACTTTGAAGAGATGGAACGTTACCAAGCAGTTGGTGATTGGGAGAGTGCTGGCAAAGTTTTAGCTGATATTGCACTGTCTTTAGAAATAGCTGGCGCAAATTTTATCGTTATCTGCACCAACACCATGTACAAGGTAGTGGAATATTTAGAAAAAAAGGTCACCATCCCTATTGTACATATTGCTGATGCAACAGCAGACCAGATTATAGATGCAAAGCTGAAAAAAGTCGGTTTACTCGGCACCAAATATACGATGGAACAAGATTTTTATAAAGATAGAATTGTAGCCAACGGGATTAATGTGTTCGTGCCAACGATTGTGGAACGCAATCAAGTCAATGACATTATTTATGAGGAATTATGTGTTGGAGTAATTAACCCATCATCGAAAGCTTATTACAAAAAAGTTATTCAGCAATTAGTTGAGCAAGGGGCGGAAGGGATCATTTTAGGCTGTACGGAAATTGGGTTATTAGTTAAACCGGAAGATGCGGATGTGCCGTTATTCGACACTGCTGTTATCCATGCAAAAGCAGCGGCAGAGCATGCTTTAAAAGAATGACTCTGTTAAAGTTGGTTGTTGATATTTGTCTGATTTGTAATGGAGTTATCAAACAGGAGTTGCCGATGACTTAGGATATAGATAAAAATATATGGAGGGATGATGATGTGGGTAATATTAGGGGTTATCGCTATAATAGCAACTTTTATAAACCTTTTTCTGTATAAGGCAGGAAAGGATTATAAGCTTGCTATGGCGATGGGATTATCATTTACAGCATTAACACTTTGTGCAGAATACAGTCTTGTACATCGGTGGGTAAAAGTGGAAGATTGGGCAGCTTTAGCAGATGTAGTACCCGGTATGGAAAGAGCATTATGGTTTTTGACAATTGTTTCTATCTTACTAAATATAGCACCTGTAATTTTAGAACGAAAAGGTAAGAAATAACTACAACAGATCCAACAGGAATATATAACATCAAAGGAGAGCAATGTCACTACTTTTGGACTTTGCTCTGCTAATCTTCCCTCAATCTGCAATACCTTCGATTGTAAATAACGTCATCTGACTTTGATTAAACAGTCGGACAGGAACAGTACTTGTTCCTAACCCGCTGTCAATATACAATTGCTGCCCCTCTTTTAATGTAAACAAGCCCTTGTCATACTTCGGGAAAAAGCCTTGATCTGGGGCAATAAAAGCGCCAATTAGAGGCAAACGAATCTGTCCGCCATGTGTATGCCCACTAAGAATGAGGTCAATTTCTCCCGGATAATCGTTTTCCATCACATCAGGTGCATGTGAAAGCAATAATGTAAAATAATCTTCAGCTAAACCTTCTGCAGCTAAATCCAAACGGTCATGCTCTGTCGAAACATCTGCTACACCTGCTATCTGGATCAGCATATTATCAATCTCTACCAAAGCATTCTGATTATCAATCATCCTGACATTCCGTTTTTCCAATCCTTCGAAAAGCTTCTCCCTTAAAGGATTCTCCCATTCGTGATTACCAGAAACGTAATAAATATTTGGATTTAGCTCAACTAACTTTTCCACAAGCTCAAAAGCGTTGTCCAGCTGATCTGTTTGGCGGCTAATTAAGTCTCCAGTAATTACCACTATATCTGGATCGATATCTTGCACTTTTTTTAGTAATGACTCATTTTCTTTTCCAAATTCTTTATTGTGAATATCTGTTAATTGCAATATAGTAAAAGATTGATTGCTTGCAAGTTTTTCCGTTTTCATGGTTACTGTTTCCACTTTGAAAATATTAGTGTCATAATAGACTTTCCCAATACCTGCTAAAATCATGATTCCAATGAAAAATAGATACTTTTTTCTTCTGCTCATTTATAGAAACCTCATTCAGTTTGTTTTACTCCTATCCTATCATAAAATGGTATAATAAATGTATTCAAACATTTTATCATGGATTAACTGCTGTAAGACACAAGTATAATCTCACTCTATCAAAAAAGAGGTGTGAAAATGAATATACCATATCGTGAGCATGGTGATAAAACTGCTTCCCTCCTGCTTTTCATCCATGGAGGTGGTGTAAGTGGCTGGATGTGGGATCAACAGGTTGAGCATTTCAGGAATTTTCATTGTATTGTACCAAACTTACCAGAACATGGTCTGGATAATTATGACGTCACATTCTCGATCAAAGCAAGTGCAGAGAGTTTAATTACTTTAATTGAAGAAAAGGCAAAAGGGAAAGAAGTAATCGTCGTTGGATTTTCTTTAGGTGCCCAGATATTGGTTCAAATGTTAAGCCAAAAACCTGAATTAATTGATATAGCGATCATCAACAGTGCTTTAGTTATGCCAAGCCCCTCTATAATAAAGGTAATAGAACCTGCGATAAAACTATCCTTCCCTCTCATCAAATGGAAGAGTTTCTCTAAATTGCAAGCAAGAATGTTATACATAAAGGATGCTTCCTTTCAACAATATTATAAAGAAAGTAGTCAAATCAAACGAGAGTCATTAGTGCGAGTACTAAAAGAGAATATGTCGTTTTCCATCCCAGAGAACTTTCCCCAGGCAACTGCCAAGATATTAGTAACAGTGGGACAAAAGGAAAAAAAAGTAATGAAAAAATCCGCAAAAGCTCTTGTCAAATCAAATTCAAATAGTACAGGCATCATTTTACACCATATTGGTCATGGTATATCACTTGCAAATCCTGAATGGTTTAATCAACTGATAGAAAATTGGCTGAAGCAAGATTTGTCAGAATTAAAGGGAAGTTTCACCGTTATTAATAGTATTGATAACTAATATGGCAATATCTCCACTCTTGTCCTTATAGAAGGTAATAGATATGGAGATAAAAGCCTATTTAATCATTTATTTACTCTTTTTGTTAGGTTTGTAGGTCAAATGTACCAATCTGTCCTTCACATAAATGCGCCTAAACTCATAAACTTAAATAAATAAACCGATGAGGAGAGGAATAATGCCGAACCAATGTATCGTATCATCAATAGTCTATGATTGGGTCACAATCAATGAAAGTTTAAAAAAAGTGAAACTAATCCCTGATATAGCGAAGAAATGTGTAATAGATGATTGTATCTGTATTAACTTTCAATTAAATTGTTTAAATAGTGAACCTTCTGTCATATGGCAAGCAATCGGTATGACTGTCAATACGGCGAGTTTTTCGGTCACACACTGTGGGGGATGTGATCGCGATTTGGCGATATTAGTAAATGGGGAAATAGTCTCGACAGTTTCCAGTGGATCCACATATCGTGCAACAGTAAGTAACCTCGAGACTATTTCGATAGAAGGAGAAGGCATTTGCGTGGAAGGTGAAGAATGTTATGGTGAACTGGAAATTAATGTTCAGTATGTTGCAGCAGAAATAGATCGTCATGATGTTGACATACAATGCTACTTATCTAATGAAACAGGGGATCCTTTTCATACGGTACAGAGCTGTGGGCTTCATTGCAAAGAAGTCAATAGTGACAGAAGGTTAAGGAAACAGTTTAAGTCATCAGATGGAACAATGGTTGAATTATATAACGTGAATCTGCTAATGGAAGGGTATATCACTATTAAAATTAGCAAAAAGGGTACAGATGAATGTCTTCTTATTTGCACATTTCCTATCACATTCCATAAATCTGTCTTACTATGTGCACCGCCTGAGAATGAGATCAAGTGTAAAATTACTCATTTCCAGTGTAATGTAAAAGTTTCAGAAGCAGAAAATAGAAAAGGATGTCTTGAAGCCATTATTGAATTGGACTTTTGCTTAGATGTAAAGTCACTTTATCCATCAGTTATTAGGGTAGATGCTGATGTTTGTGAACCTAGGGATAATTTTAACAAGGAAAGATCGTTATGCCTTTACTAGAAAAATGGATGGAGAGGATGTATCAGAGGAAGCAAGCCTTTTGGTATTATCCTCTATTTGTTTGCGAAAATATATCTTTTTTATGAAAGGAATGTTAATAACTATAATACATAGTAGATTGTTTCATTTAAATCACCCGCTCTATCTTCACGGGATAAAAAAAGAAAGGGCTATTCCACTATCTTGGAATAGCCTATCTTTATATTTAAACGGTCGTATCATCCAGGCGAATAATGGTTAATGCTGCACCTTGACCACCTTGTAATGTAGCTGCACCTAATAACCCAAAAAGTTGTAGACTGATAGTATCACCAGCTGCTAAGTTTGTAATAACATTAGCGCTTAAATTACTAACACTCAGTACAGGGTTTCTTACAGAACTTTCTAATGGGACACCGTTTACTACAATACGTGAACCAACCAGCAGTGCAGCAGTAAGATTAATATTGTACATAATGAGATACCGGCCTTCAGCAGGTACCGTAAAGACAGTGTCTGCTGCATTGACTGTAATTCCACTCAGATTTTGGTCATCTGGTAATGGAATAGTTGAACCACCAAGAACAACTGAGATTAGTGTACCAGAAGAGTTTGCAGCAAATCCAGACGTTTCTGTAATGACTGGTCCAGCTGGTCCTTCAGGTCCCGGAGGTCCGGCAGGTCCAGTAGCTCCAGCAGGCCCGGCAGGTCCCTCAGGTCCAATTGGTCCGGCAGGACCTGGAGGTCCTTCTGCTCCGGCAGGCCCCGTAGGTCCCGCCGGTCCCGCTGGCCCATTAGCACCGGTCGGTCCTGGAGGTCCCGGAGGCCCTTCAACACCAGGAGGTCCTGGTGGTCCTTCAGGTCCGACTGGCCCTCTAGGTCCTCTTGAACAGCCACCACCATCGTTACTATGGAATCTAATATTTGACAATGAAGATCACCTCTTTAAGAATTTTTAAATAGAGAAAGCGGACAAACTAAACTTGATATACTGTGCTTAAAACGTTTTCTTTCAAAACTCCACAATTGAATTTACAGATCACATTCAACTTGATAACGTGGTGTTATACATATTTGTCCCGAAGATATATCTGTAACCCCTCCTGGTGGAACAGTTACCTGAATACGGTCAAAGTTCATGCTTGTAAAAGCAACACTGCTGCCCTCATACACTGTTAAAGTATTCCCAACTGGAGTAGCGCCATTTAAAAAGCGGAAAGTGACAAAATCAGCCGTGCCTTCATCATATGCAAGGTACCCGGACCCAAACACAGCAACTTCTGTTGCGACATAAATATCTTGACTTGTACCCCCTGACACACTCCAACCAGTACAGATTTGATCCATAACAAAGTCACAGGATTCATCTACACAACCATTGGAGCAACATGAACAAATATTCCCCATCTCGTTTCATTCCCCCTTTCTAGAAATAGTGAATCTTAGGAACCCGGTTCTATTTTTATATAAATTCACTCCTTTTCATCACTTAATAGTAGTTTATGT
Organism: Gracilibacillus xinjiangensis; assembly: GCF_042651765.1. NCBI lineage: Bacteria > Bacillati > Bacillota > Bacilli > Caryophanales > Bacillaceae > Gracilibacillus > Gracilibacillus xinjiangensis. The sequence continues at coordinate 275,269 of NZ_JBHSDT010000008.1, forward strand.
ATACAACTAGAATCGGCATGGACGAATAAAATAGACGCGTTTCTTATATTTGACTAGAATTAGTTCAGGGAAGCAGGAATAATTATTCTAGGAAGGTGGTTCCTCTATAGTAGAGTGTGTAGATAGTTTGCTATTTCTCAGACAGAATTCGGTAAATAATGTTAAAATAGTTGTAGAGCTATCATCTAAGTTAATATACGAGGTAACTGATCTTATTTTTATAAAAAGAGTAAATTTAATATAGAAAGGAGTTTATCAGATGATCTTAGTAAGTGCATGTTTAGCCGGCCTTGAGGTTCGTTATGATGGAAGCCATAAGTTAGATAACCGGATAAAACAATTAGTAGAGCAAGGAAAAGCAATCACGATCTGCCCTGAATTGGTTGGCGGATTTTTCACACCACGGGAACCTGCCGAAATTATTGGCGGTGATGGAGACGATGTTCTCAATGGCAAAGCAAGAGTGGTAGAAAAGTCAGGCAATGATGTTACTGAATTATACATAAAAGGTGCCAATGCCACTTTAGAAAAAGTCAGAAAAATTCAGGTAACAACAGTTGTATTAAAAGAGGATAGCCCATCTTGTGGCAGTTCTCATATTTATAATGGAAAATTTAATGGGGAAAAAATAGCTGGAATCGGCGTGACAACAGCGTTATTAAAAAGAAATGGATTCGAAGTAATTTCGGAAGCACAATTCGCGAGAAAAGTGTTGGAAGCGGAAAATGCGTAATCAACTGGATTTAGAGAGAATCGTCTTCATTGGCAGGACGTTTGAAGAATATATCGATATGTTCGGCCTGAAGCAAGCAGATTTATACGGGAAGAAAGTCTTGGATTGTCCGGCTGGAGCATGTTCCTTCACAGCTGTCGGGAACCAGCTAGGCTATCATATTACTGCATGTGACATCGCTTACTACTACCCTGTCGATCTATTAAAAAAGAAAGGATTAGAAGATATAAAGCATGCCATGCATTATATGAAAAAAGCGAAAAACAATTATATTTGGAAATATTTTGATAATATAAGAGGACTGGAGAGCCAGCGGTTACAAGCGTTACTGTCATGTACTGCAGATATGGAAAAAGCGTTAAAGCGATACATTCCAGTTGATTTGCCAATATTGCCATTTGACGATCAACAATTTGATTTGTTGCTATCCGCCCATTTCCTTTTCATCTATTCCGACCGCTTAGATTATAACTTTCATCTAGCAACAATTAATGAATTATTGCGAGTTACAAAGGAGGAAGTGCGGATTTTCCCACTGGTTGATTTAAAAGGAGAACGTTACTTACATTTAGATAAAATGATCAATTATTTGCAGGGAAAAGGCTATACAGTTGAAGAAAAAACAGTTGCTTACCATTTTCAGAAGAATGCCAATACGATGCTGAGGATCGATAAGAAAAAGTAGGGGGTTAATTTTGTTAGTGGCTGTTATTGTCCTGCCTATACTCTCATTATGGTTGATTTATATTTTATTGTCCAAGGACTATGAGAATTAAGACAGTGTGTTGAAAGGAATAAATACGGGAGAAATATGGTCACAGGACTATCTCTAGTTTTCGTTCTGCCACTACTGCTCATCATCCTTTCAACTTATTTAAGTACTGAAATTAACTAATATTCCAGGGATGGAGAGAAGTTAAAAGTATACATGGTAAACTGAAGAAGCAACCCACCTTTTACAGATGAACAATCTCAACAGATATGATTACACACTTCAATAGATACACATTCCCAAATACTGTTTTGTAAATGATGGCCTTTTTGAATTTTATGAGAGGGCATGCAAGAAAGTAATGATTCCAAATGCCTGAATGGAAGGAAGAAATTAGATGCAGAAAAATAAGCTGATAAAAAAATATAATAAACAGGTAAAAATGTATGAAAAGAATCGAAATAACCCGACCCTTGCTCCTTGGCGAAGAGAAATTTTGAAGGGCCTGCAAGGAAAAGTTTTGGAGGTAGGAGTTGGTGCGGGAGCAAACTTTGCTTTTTATGACAAAGCATCTATACATATCACTGGTGTTGACTTTAGTCCTGAAATGTTAAAGAGTGCCAGGAAAGCGGCTGATTCTCATCAGGTTAATACAGAATTGCTTTTGAAAAATGTAGAGAATTTAGATTTCGAATCCAATTCGTTCGATCATATTGTATCAACCCTCTCACTTTGCAGTTATCAGAACCCAGCAGGAGTGTTAGCGAAATTTAACAAATGGTGCCGGCAGGATGGCTCGATTCGGCTATTAGAACATGGACTTAGCTCCAATAAATTTCTCTCATTGTCTCAAAAAGCAATTGACCCGATTTTTACTAAGATTTCTGGATGTCATTGTGATAGAGATATTTTGCAACTAGTAAAAAAGGCAAACATAAAGGTGGATCGGGTCGACAGATACTGGTCAGATATTGTTTATCTGATTTGGGCAAAACCGTCTGTAAATTAATCTTTTTTTCTATACAGAAGACACTTAGCAGATTCGAGGGTCAGAGCAAAGGGTGTATATACCGGAATGACATGCATTTTAATGACAACACCTATTAATTGGGTTGTCTCTTTTTGTTCAGATATCACCATAGACTCTGACAGAGGTGATAAACAGCAATCCTCGTATACTTTTTTAACAATTACAGCTAATGGCGAAACAATAAACATATGGTAAAATCTATTTGAAAGCGCTTCCTGGATTTGTTAGAGGCAATGACTATTATCAACTAATCAACATTCATTGAGCTGGGGTCAAAAGCGTCATTCTATTAATGGAGGGGTTCCAATGGAAAAAAAGAAGCTGTTATTTGTCGGTATGTTTAGTTTACTGTTTATGTTATGTGTTGCTTGTTCTAGCAGCTCAAATGCTGGTGGAGCTGAAGAAATAACTATTATGGCAAATTTAACATCAGCCCAAGCTCCGGCAGAGGATAATCCTATTCTGGAAAAATTAGAAGAGTCAACGAATACGAAATTAAAGATCACTTGGGTAATGGATGAAGTCTATGATGAGAAATTGAATGCAGTGATTGCCACAGGTTCTGCTCCACAAGCGATGTTTGTGAAAAATCAGGATTCGTTTAAGAAGATGAAAGATTCGATTAATGAAGAACAATATTGGAATATAGAGCCATTCTTAGATGATTATGAATATTTAAGCAACCTGGATCCCGATGTGTTAAACAATACGAAAGTGAATGGCAAGCTGTACTCCTTATATTCAGGCCGCCCTGCATCAAGGTGGGGGTTAATTTACCGCAAAGATTGGGCAGACAACTTAGGGCTGGAGGCGCCAACTAATACGGATGAATTATATGAAATGTTCAGGGCTTTTACAGAAGACGACCCGGATGGGAATGGCGAAGATGATACGATCGGTGTAGCAGCAGCATCTGACCTTGTGTATGGCGGTTTTAAATTTACCAGTTCCTACTTTGGTACACCGAATAACTGGGGCGAGAAAGACGGAGAATTACTTCCGGAATTCATGTTTGACAGTTATATAGATACAATGGATTTCTTTAAAGATTTAAGGGACAATGGGTATGTAAACCTGGATTTCCCTGCTACTAGTCAAAGTGATCAGAACGATATGCTGATCACAGGAAAAGCAGGTGCACTAGTAAGTTGTATATGCAGTGCCGGCAGTTTTCAGGACCAGATTCAAAAGAATAATCCTGATGCAGTATTAGATGTACAAAACCGAATCTCAGGACCAAATAATGGCCCTGGTAACTGGTCGAATTCAGGATATGGTGCTGTTGTGTTATTTCCTAAAGCATCCAATGAAACAGAAGAAGATTTACGAGAAGTATTGGCATTTTTTAATGAATTAATGAAACCGGAAAACTATAATCTGCTAACTTACGGAATCGAAGGTACCCATTATGAAGTAGTTGATGGCAAAGCCAAGGGAATAGAATCAGCAGCTGAATTGTCACAACACGAAGTTCGTCCAGTACTTGGGCTGGTTATAGGTGATGAAACAACAGTCGATGCATACCAACCATATCCGAAGAATGAATTATATGCAAAGCAATATGAGCAAATCCTTGATAATAATAACATTCTAATTAATGACCCAACAGCACCGCTTGATTCAGAGACATATGGAGAAAAAGGCGGATCGCTTCAACAAATTATTAATGATGCTACAGTTAATTATATGCTTGGTGACATTAACAGAGACGGCTTCCATAAAGAAATAGAAAGGTGGAAAAAAGAAGGCGGTGAGCAAGTAATAGAAGAGTATAATGGCGAATATAAACAAAGTGTGTCTAATTAAGAATGTAGTAACCCAAAGTGTTATCACGTTTTGTTGTAGGCCTGAAGGAATAAGAACAAATGAATACTCTTCCTATCCGTTATGAGGACCAATGGAACAAACCATTAAAATTTTATAAATGCAACGAAAGAGGACGATCAAATGAGTGATCGTCTTTTTCTATAGCGAAGGGGTTGAAAGTGTTCTGCATAGTAAAATTAATACGGAGAAACGATAATAATGATCAGAAATTTAAAATAAGTTTAGAAAACCATGCAATATAATGGGCACCGGGGATAAACAGTAATTGGGCTAGTAATGTTCCTAATAACCGAGAAGCTACCATCATGATGGAGATATTTTTAAGTTGTTGGTAATCTCCTCTCTGATTTACTACATCGTCTGCCATAACAGATATTTTAGGGTCAATGAAAATTACCAGCAAAATGGTAGCAATTCCATTAATAAGACCTGAAGCCATGGCAGAAGTATAGCCACTGCTTGGTGATAACAAGGCAGAGTACAATGCAGATAATACACCAATAGTGTAAATGGCCGTAATTACCACATTTACTAGAAACAATCGAATGGGTATATCTTTAATTTTTGTATTCTTTAAGTAGGAAAACTTAGGTAAACTAAAATGAGTTAAACCTTGTTTTATGTAAAAAAATGAAAAAATTCTTTTTATTAAGGAGGGAACGGATCCCCGCTCTTCTGATAAATGAATGATTGCCCTTGAAAACACGGAAATAAATGTTGGAAGAAGAAGGATACCAATTGCTGTTCCTACTGTCGATGCACCGATGATAAATCGGAACTGAGCTTCCACCAATTCCAGTGTATTTTGTTCAGGGGCTTTATCAATTAAGTTGCCAGTAAAAGGCTGCTGCATCATATTTGCTAATCTTGATACCATCACCATCACATTAAACAGAGAAAGTGCTGATGCAATTAATTTCACTCTCGCACCTGATAACCTTACAGCATAAGCAAGTGTCTCAATAGAATGAATGATTAATATAAACAATGCAATAAGTATTAGTTTTTCTGTAATAAAATCCACATATAAAACCTCTTTTAAAAGAATTGGTATCCCGCTAATTGATATCATTTAAGCTTCACACAAAATTTCTCCATGTTCTTTCCCCCGCAAGGGGAAAGGTAAAAATAGCCATCAGCCATCATTCTTTATTCTTTATAAGTAAAAGCTTGTTTTCCATGGCGGATAATCGCCTTTACGGAATTCCGAATAAACATCGAACACCATCCCAACCGGGTAAGTTAGATTTTATATTGTACCATAATTTTACTGTAATGGTAATAGAATATTTGCCAAATTGCTTTGATGTTCTAGGGAGAGGCATATCAATCCAATCCCATTACTACCCAGTTGGTGCAATAAAAGTACAAAAAGGATAGAGGACCAGGATGTTATTCCTGTTCCTCTATCCTTTCGTTTTCGCATCTAAAATAGGTAACATTATTAGTCAGGACAATCTTTCCGGACTGTCCGGAAGCGTATTAGCAAGGATAATATAAATAAGCAAACATGCGGGTATAAAAAGGAAAATTACTCGAACAAAAAAGGAAGAGACCCCAAGAAATTCTGCAATTCCACCACAAACACCGTGGAGCGAACGATCAGTTGCAGATTTTCTTAATGTTTTAGATTGATTCATGGAAAATCACTCCGAGTTCTTTTTACTGATTATACCATTTATTGCAGTTCATTTACAGGGGATTGTTCATTTTTAAGCTACCGCCAGTCACTTTCCGGTCATGTATGATCGTAAGAATCAGCAAAATGATTGTTAACATGACATTGAACACGAGAAAAAAGTTTTGTTTGCCCGTCATTTTTCACACTCCTCCATCTTATTTAGGATTAGTATGGCTAAGCCATGATGACTTCATGTAGATTTTATCGAAAACCCAAAAATTAGGCAAATGATTACCAATATTATGATAAGATGGTTGTAAAACATACCGGGGGAAAAGGGGAAAAGAATACAAGAAGAAATTATTAAAAAACAGTAGGGATAAACTGTTGTGGAGGCATTTTTATTCGGAAGATCCTGGAATAATTAGTTATTGTAAAATTATGCTATATCATTTAGAATAAGAACAACTGTTCTTTGAAATGTGAGGTTATGTCAATGAGGCCAAATTTAACGAAAACAATAAAAGTAGAAGATTTCCAGGAATATTACTGGTTAAAAAAAGAATTGCAGCAATTTTGTCGTGAGCATGGAATAAGTGCTGCTGGCTCTAAAGTAGAAATTGCTGATCGAATTGTAACATTCTTGAAGACAGGGGAAAGAAAAAAGCCTGCGAGAAAAACGAGAGTTGCTATATCTTCCAGTAATACGGAGCTTAGCCTTGATACGATCATTGCCGAAAATCATCGCTGCAGCCAGCAAGTCAGAGCTTTTTTTCAGTCACTCATTCCCAACTTTCATTTTTCCACACACATCCAAAATTATTTCAAACAAAATGCTGGGAAGACTTACCGTGATGTGGTAGAGGAATGGAATAAAGAAAAAGAGCGAAAGAAAGATCCTTCCTATAAAAAAGAAATTGGACCACAATTTGAGTACAATCAGTTCATCCGTGACTTTTTTGAGGATAAGGCTAATCATGCAAAAACCAGGGAAGATGCTATTGCTGCATGGAATCATATCAAAAAGTTACCTGGCAATAATAAATATTCCCAACATAAAAAGTAAGACTGGGAATTTCAATCTCTTATTAATACGAATACATTTCCGATTGCACCAATGAACCCGCCACCAGCAAAAATGTACGGAATATATCTTAACATACCATCCGGTATCCCTGTCAGTATGTAATAGCATCCAAGTAAAGATAAGACGCAGCTGGATAGAAGACCAATGATTGTTTTTGTTTTTCTTTTCATACTACCACCTCCAATTAATTGTACGAATAAAATGTTCAAGATGTTTCGCTTATTTTAATCAAAAATAAAGGAAGATAAATATGATAAAAAAACTTGACATCACGGCATATCAGACAGCAACAGAGGTTTTGTCTGTTCAGATCGCATCATACATGGTAGAAGCTGAAATTATTTCATATAATAAGTTACCACCACTGCAAGATACGGTGGAGAGTTTGCAACAATGTAAAGAAATATTCTATGGTTGTTTTATTAACGGAAATTTATGTGGCGCGATTTCTTTTAAAATCGAGGACCAAGTGCTTGATATCCATCGGTTAATGGTCCATCCCTCATCTTTTAATAAGGGAATTGCCCAACAGCTGTTAGATAGTGTCACTGAGAACAATCAAATACATAAATATACAGTTTCCACAGGGAAGGGAAATCTGCCTGCCACTCGATTTTATGAAAAGAATGGCTTTTCCATTACCCATGAAAGGAAAATGAACGACCAGCTTCAACTAGTCTTTTTTGAAAAAATCCGTAACGAGTTACATGATGGTATATAGAGGAAAGAGAGGGGGAAAGAAATGAATGAGTTAGATTTTTATAATAAAATCGGTAAGAAAATTGGCTGGAATTTTAACCAGCTCCAAGTGACAGCAGAAGGGCAGAAATGGGATTTCTATGAAGAAGTGAAAAAACATTGTAAGAAAACAGATATCCTTTTAGATATTGGTACAGGCAGTGGGGAAAATTTGATAAAATTAGCGGAAGATTTTCATTTGCTTGTCGGTATTGATCAGTCTCCCAGTATGATCGAGAAGGCGTCCGAGAGTGCAGTAAACGCTGGAGTAAACAATGTGCGCTTCTTTAACATGGCAGCAGAACACCTTAAATTTCCGGCACAATTCTTCCACTGTATCATAAGTCGCCACGCGCCGTTTGATATGGAAGAAGTTGCTAGAATGTTAGCAGATGATGGTATTTTCTTAACACAACAAGTCAGTGAAGCGGACAAATTAAACGTGAAAGAAACATTTGGCATTGCTCAAAACGTCGAAGAAAATGATGGGAAACTAAAACAACGGTATGTTGCAGAACTTGAAAAGGCTGGTTTCACAGAGATTCATGCATATGACTATAATGCGACAGAATACTATCAACGGGCAGAAGACCTGCTGTTTTTACTTGAGCATGCACCAATTATTCCTAACTTCGGAAAAAACGAAACGGACGATAAGAATTTCAATACATTCATTCACCGGTATCAAACAGACAAAGGGATCCGAACAAATGAAAAACGGTTCCTGATTATTGCAAGGAAGTGATCGTTTGTTTTTGCGGAATATTCAATTGCAAAGGGAGAAAATTGATTCTTTTTCCTCCTATCCTTTTTCTATCCCTGCGATCAGGCAATTTCACGAATTAGAAATAACAAAGCCTGTCACATTTTTTATTGGTGAAAATGGAACAGGAAAATCAACATTACTTGAGGCAATTGCGGATAAATGTGAATTTAATACAGCTGGTGGCGGGAGAAATAATCTATATCAAGTCGATTCCGCCGCATCAGATTTAGGGGATTATATTCGTTTAGCATGGTTACCAAAAGTGACAAACGGATTTTTCTTAAGAGCGGAATCATTTTACAATTTTGCAACACACCTTGATCAAGTTGAGGCAGAAGCAATGAAACCATATGCAGCATATGGCGGAAAATCATTACATCACCAATCACATGGGGAATCGTTTTTGTCCTTGTTCCTGAATCGATTCAGGGGAAAAGCTATCTATCTTTTGGACGAGCCAGAAGCAGCATTATCACCAAATCGCCAGTTTACCTTTTTGCGAATTTTACATGACCTTAGTAGAAATCAAGAGTGTCAGTTTATTATAGCAACCCATTCGCCTATATTACTAGGTTATCCTGATGCCATGATATTGTCCTTCGATAATGGCATGATTGAACCAGTTGAGTATGAAGAAACCGATCATTATCGTGTAACCAAATATTTTTTGCAGCACCGGGAGAAATTTCTGAATGAATTGTTTGCGGATGACGAATAGGATAGGGAAAGGAGCTTTGCCATGCCAACTTGTCAAAAATGCAAACACCAATGGACATGGAAAGAAACCGTAAAGAAGTCTTTTACACTTGACAGTGGAATGACATGCCCAAACTGTAATAAGACACAGTACCTAACAAAAAAATCAAAGAAAAAAGCAGGTCTCCTCAATCTCATGCTGCCATTTTCTATGTTTATTCTAGCAATAAATGGTGCATCGATCCTTGGTGTCTGCTTGCTCCTGATCATAGGTTTACTTACAATGATTGCCGCCTATCCGCTAATGATAGATGTAACGAATGAAGAGATGACATTATGGTAAGTGTGTATTTGCAGAGTCATGAGAGGATAGTATGCTTAGTGAGATGGAGACAAGAGGGGGGGTAATAAGGAATGTTAAACAGCCTCAAGATCCCCTCTAGTCTATCGGCAATATATTAGAATGGTAAATCTAAGTTTCTTTCATTTTTGCCGATAAAATCATACTATACTGCCAACTTAATCTTTCGATTTGCCTAAAAATGATTTTGCCATCAGCCAAGTCTTCTTCCATCCGGATGGAGTTTCTTTTGTTTCATTAAGTGAATGATCAGACTCCGGTTCATTAGTCGGTAAACTGTTCGTTTTTGGAGTTTCTGTTGTAAGTTTATGTGGAGATATAAATGTATTATCATCGATGATCAGTTCGTTGCTTTTTTCAGCATGATCTGTACTTTCCTGGCTAGGTTTTTCCGGTGTGGAATGTGTTTTTGTTTTTACTACAGCTTGCTTATTCTCTTCTACTTGCATCACACTTTTTTCTTCATTAACCATAGATATTTCTGTTTCTTTGTCTTTTTGTATGCTTTTCGTCTGACCAACCTGTTGCTTCCCAGCTGATTCTGGTGTTGGCTGATCTAATGGGATCTGATCAGCATTTTGCCTTAATGCCGATTTATTTTCTGGAGACACTGCACCTTTCTGATCAATAGGATCATTACCGGTTGTCTCAGTTGTCTGCTGATCTGTTGGGACTTGATCAGGATTTTGCCTTAATGCTGATTCATCTGGAAGTCTTGCTTCGACCTTGTCAATCGGTTGCTTTTCCGTTACTTCTGTTGTTTGCTGATTTGTTGTTCCGTGATCAGCATTTTGTTCCAATGCAGTTTTATCTTGAAGCAGTGCTTCTATTTGATCAACCTGGTGTTTCCTGGCTGATTCTGTTGCATGCTGGTTTGTTGTGATTGTCTCCACATTTTGCTTTATTGCAGATTTCATTTCTGGGTTTTCTGCTGTGGTATATCCAGTCTGTTCTGGCTGGACTTCTCTCTTTTTCTTTGGCCGGTTAATAATATTTTTGCTGCCATCAATGCGCCCACTAAAAAAGGTTTTCTGTCCATTTCGTATAAGGATGGACTGCTGACTGTTGCTGGTGGGTTGCTTGTTAGGTACTGATGGACCACTTTTCGGCGGCTTTGGTTCCTGTTGTTGCCTGCTCATCCCAGTTGATTGGACCGAACCTAGCATGTTTTGTAATTGCCGGTATTCTGAACCATATGACCTTCGTTGCTTGGTTGGAGCAATTGTACTTTTTAATTGGCTTATTTCCTTCTTCTGTGACCCGATTTCCTGTTTTACTTTTGCTAAATCCTGCTCTGATTTTATCATTACCTGATCTACTTTTGTTAATAACTCTTTCATTCTTGCTGCCCGGACCTCTCCTTTGATTAAGGAAACATCCTGTTTGAGTTGGTTAATCGAATCATTTAAGGAACGAATTTGTCTGGACCATTGCAGCTCCTCTTGTTCTTTCCGTCTGATTTTATTTTCATAAGATTCTTCCATTGTTTTCATTTCTCCTTTTAACTTGACGAGTTTCTCTTGAAGCACGGATAACTCCTGAAAATTATTTTTCTTATCTTCTAAGTTTGAAGCAGACTCCTTATAACGCGCTAAATCACTTCTTAACTTCTCTATTTCATTTTCATTATAAAGCCTATATTGATACATAGTTATTCACCCTTTTTATGGCACATTAATATAATATTTGTGAAACATCAAATCGTGACAAATGTGCTATGTTTTCCGTCAATGGCAAGCATTTATCATTATAAGTCAAAGGACATATCATAGTTGCACTACGATCAGTCATGGTTGTTGTTGCGTAAGTGAGAGAGCTCTTTAATAGTATGATATTCGCCCATCTTCACAAATATCATGATATTTCCGCTCTTAAACTAAAACATTTTGTTGCATGTTGTCATAGGCTATATGGACATTAATCTTATTTGGAGGTGTTTGCATAATGCAAGCAAAAAATGTAACAGGAGGGCAGGAACTTCTTTGTATTAACACAGAGAAGGTATATGACTGGATTTTAAATGAAGCAACATTTGACTTAGCATTAAATAACCTGGACTTACCGTTAAATCCAGCAACTGGAGCACAATTAGAATGTGAAGATATTGATTTAGATACAGTTACATGTGCTGTTGATCCTGCTGAAGTTGATCCAATTGTTGTAACAGGCCGTGAAGACCAAGTATTTACTATTGATGGTGAAGAGGTAACATTGCAAGTCGTGAATATCCGCAAAAATTTTGACGTCACAATTTTTGTTAATTTAGTACCAGCACTTGGTGGTACTCAAGTTGTACTTGGAACTGTCCCTTTTACTCGTTGTGAGCAAGTAATCTTGTGTGCGCCAGCTGGAACAGATATTGACGTCACTTACACAGATTTAGACTGCTTTGTATGTACAGCAAGCTGTGACCCTGGAACAACAACTGAAATTGATGAAATAGATGTCACAGTAACTGTTCGCTTATGTCAAAGTATTAAGTCAACATATCCTGTAACATTAGAACTTGTTGCAGAATTCTGTCAACCACGTGATATTCTCCCATTCCCGCCATGCCCTGCACCGACAATGCCAGCACAATGCCCAGTGGTTTTCCCAACTAATGCAGGTCATATCGGATAAGCGGCTGACATATAATAAAGAGAGGAAACCCCTCTCTTTATTTTTTTTATTTTAGAGAACCATCGATCAAGAAAATCCCCTTATTAAAAGGATGCAATTAGAAAAATAGAAAGAGGTGAGCAATTTGTCATTGGAGAAAAAGTTAATGGAATGGCAAGAAATGCAAACATCTTATCTGGAGAGAATTCAAGCATTAATAGAAGGGATCGAAAAACCATTACAGTTAATTCCATACTTCACGTACTCCATTCAAATTACCCATCATGCTAACAGGGAAAATTACATTCTTGGCACCTTCCATGTTCAGAACATTAGTGATCAACCTGTTACCAATCCAATGATTTGTATAAAACTGAAACCCGCAGAACTGTTTGAGTTTTCCGGTAAATATATCTATCCCAATACAAAACAGCCGATGCAATTAGCTAATGCGTGGGAACGAGTAAATGAGGCAACAAATAAGGAAGAGTTCTGGTTAAGACCAACTAAAAAGACAACCATTGAGGCAAAGGAGACTATATCTTTTACCAATTTCCAAGTGAAATGGAATTCTGACACGACGTATAATGGTTCGATTCAAGGATTTGTTTATGGTGATGAGATAAAGGAAGGACTCCATGCGATCAATCAAATTAATCTGAATGGAACGATTGTAGAGGAGGAGGATTTCTATGAAGAAGAGTAATATGGAGGAACTTGCCCAGCAGCTGATTGCCAACTATATGATGGATTACCAGAAGCAAATAGGCAAAAGCGAAGGGGAGGCAAATGGTAGCTTTGTTTTTTTGGATCACCAGACATTACAGATGATCCTGACATACATGTTTGCCCAAATGGGGCAGGCCCAGTCAGTGACATATGATACTGCTGAACTTGAATCGAAAATGGATCATGTCATGGTTCAGCAGAAAAAGCAATTGGAAGAAATTATTCTAGCATTAGAAGGAAAGGTATAACAATGGGGGTGCGATGGCTTTATTTACCGATTGAAGTGAAAGTTAGAGAGTGTGATGCAAAGCTGTTGCTTGCTTATTATGCAGTGAAACAGGGCTATCAAGTAGTTATTGGGGATCATCCTGGAGTAGAAGAATTGTGCGAAACATACCCTGAAGGTATTTTTTTTTCTAAAGGTGGGCCCCATGGTTTTCGAAAACGGGTGCTCGTACATGCGAAGGAATATCATCATAAAATCGTAGAATTGGATGAGGAAGGATTAATTTTCCAAAGAAATTTATACATACAGGATCGCATGCAAAAACAATCATTGAATCTGGTCGACCAGGAATATTGCTGGGGGAGCCATCAATACAAGACAATTCTGGCTGCATATCCGGACTTGTCAGGAAAACTTCATATTACTGGAAACCCCCGGTTTGACCTTTTAACACCGAAGTATAGGAAGATGTATGATCGAGAAAAGCATGAGCTGATTGAACAATATGGAGAGTTCCTGTTAATCAATACACGATTCTCTCAATATAATACGGCGAAAGGAATGAAAGAAACGGTTCATTACAAGCATATTCAAAAACTGTATCACTTATTTATATTAATGATTAAAGAGATTGCCGAGCATTTCCCAGACAAAACGGTTATCATCAGGCCGCATCCCGGGGAGAGCTTTACAAGTTATCGCAAAGCGGTTAAACCATATTCCAATGTACACGTTATTCATGAAGGAAATATTATCCCATGGTTATATGCAGCGAAATCAGTCATTCATAATGGTTGTACTTCAGGGATTGAGGCATCCTTAATGGATCGACCTGTCATCTCTTATGTGCCATTCGAGACAATGGAACCAAAGCTGCCCAATCAATCAGGGCAAATTGCAACAACGAGTAAAGAAGTTATAACTCTTATACAAAAAGTCTTTGATGGGGAAAAATTGCCTAAACCGCAAGTTAGTGAAATGGACGATTTTAAATGGTCGACAACCAATTATTCCTATCAATCAATCCTCTCCTTATGTAATCAAATTTCATTATCACCACCATTAAAGAAAATCATAATAAAAGAAGAAGCTGTTCAGCTTTCACGAATAAAAAAAAGAAAAAGAAACTTTTCCTTAACAAAAGAAGAAATTCTTTCTTTTTTTCAAAAACTAAATCAACTAAATGAGACAGAATTACGATGTCAAATTACCAGGATTGGAAATCATGTCTACCATCTAACATGTTAGCCTTTCATACAACAGCCGCCGCCGCTTCGTTTAATTGTTGCTTTTCTTTTTATGTTAGAAGCTGTAAGAGGAATAGGCTTATCAGATTTTTTAAAATTACTTTTCACATTTTGATAAATTTCTTTTGCCTTCAAAAAAATCAACTCCTTCAACACTGATAGTTTATTATATTGTATGGCTTCATAAATGCATGGGCAATAAAGAAAAACGGTTAAAATAACTTAGCCCCATTACTTGATGGAATACTGTAAGTGGAACGCTTTCTATGTGGATGACTTGAATGGAAGGAAGATTGTTGCCTGTTTTGACTTTCTTTTAACTGTTGAATGGAAAGGTTCTGTCTTTCCATTTCTTTTTTTATTATATGAAACTCCTCTTCCATACGATGGATAAAAGGTTCCATTTTCGTGAGAATATCCTCTGTATCAAGTTCACTTAGCGTTGCTCTAATAAATTGAATCTCTGATTTGATCTCTTCAACAGAAAGTAACATATCTTTAATTTCCTGATCCAATATTATACCCCTTTCAAAAAGCATTTTCTATATCCTATTGAAATCGTCCAGAAATGTGAGAAATCTATCAAGATGATTAACCATTTTTGGACTGATCACATAGGTTATTTGTGTAAGGATTTTGAATGGAGGTGTGATTACATGTTACGGTCTCAATTTGAAGAAAATAACCAGGAGTTACTTTGTATACAGACAGATAAAGTGTATGACTGGGTTATAAATGAAGCAAGTTTCGATTTAAATGTAACTGGGCTGGAGTTTCCATTAGACCCGGCTACAGGTATTCAATTGGAATGTACGGATATTCTTCCTGAAACAGTTACTTGTGTTGTAGAACCAGATGAGGTGGAGCCGATTTTTGTTGCAGATCGTCAGGATCAGCTTTTCGTGATTGATGATCAGGAAGTAACATTACAACTTGTGACAATTCGCAAAAATTTTAATGTAACCTTATTTGTTGATACAATCCCAACACTTGGCGGGACAGCAATAGAGGTTGGAACAGTGCCATTTACTCGCTGTGAACAAGTGATATTATGTGCTCCAGAGGGAACCGATATTCTTGTTAACCTTACAGATGTGAGTTGTTTTGTTTGTAACGTTAATTGTGAACCTGGAACGACTACAGAAATGGATGAAATAAATGCAACAGTGACGGTTCGCCTGTGTCAAAGCATCCAATCGACACATGAAGTAACAATTGAAGTTGTCGCAGAATTCTGTGAGCCAAGGGAAGCCCTCCCTTTGCCACCATGTCCACCACCAGTTATACCAGCCCAATGTCCTGTTCTTTTTCCATCAGTAAATTGCCCAACTTCTGGCATGGAAAAACCAGCATGTAGAAGTGGGAAAACAGTAAATAACAGTAGGAGAGAAACAAGGGAAAAGGAACAATCAGCAAGCCATGGCTTCAAAGGGAAAGCAGACGTGGAGCCAACGATAACAGAAGTTGCGGCAGAGAAGGCTGATCCGCAACCGGAAACACTAACAACACCACTAGAAGCAACTTCCCCTGTAAAAGAGACAGAAGTATCTTTTGAACCAGTACAAGAGAAAGGGATCAACGAAGAGCCAGCTCAAGAACACTTAGAATCAGCACAAGAAAAAGTGATCGACGAACAGGCAGCTCTATCTCCAGAACAACTTGGCTATGCACAAGAGAAAGTGAACGAAGATCTACCAATAATAAAATATGAAAAAGATCCAGGAGAGGAATAGTACCCCTCTCCCATTTTTTACTTATTCTATGGAAAAAACGGGCGGTATTTATAGGCCAGGGTCGTTAACTCTTTTTCCTGAGTCTAATATACATATACAGTGAAACTAGAAAATCTTGTCAGGAGAAAGAGGGAGCAACCGTGTACTTTTCTGGAAAAAGAATTTTAGTAATTGGTGGTACTGGAACAATAGGTACAAGCATTACAAAACAATTGCTGAAAGAGAACCCTGAACTGATTCGTCTATTCAGTCGGGATGAATATAAACAACATATAATGAAAGAAGCCTTTGCGCATGATAAGAAGCTGCAATTTATGATTGGCGATGTTAGGGATTATGATCGTGTCCTTCAAGCAATGAATTCCATTGATTATGTCTTTCATGTGGCTGCAATGAAACGGGTGGAAACAGGCGAAGAAAACCCGATGGAGGCAGTAAAAACAAATGTATTAGGAACAGATCATGTGATGAAAGCAGCAGCAAGACAGCGTGTAAAAAAGGTTGTCTTCACAAGTACAGACAAAGCAATCTCCCCAACCAATGCTTATGGTGCTACAAAATTAATAGCAGAGCGAATGATTGCAACAAATGATTCCAATCCACATACGGTTATTGCCAGTGTACGGTTTGGAAATGTAATGGGTTCAAGAGGCTCGGTAATCCCGCTTTTTAAAGAACAAATACTTGAACAGAAGAAAATCACCGTAACCGATTTAGAGATGACCCGCTTTATGATGACATTACAGCAAGCAACAGATTTAACGATCCATGCACTGAAAGAAGCAAAAGGTGGAGAGGTCTTTGTATTGAAAATGCCTGTTGTAAAACTTGGCGAGTTAGCCAATCTGCTAATTGAAGAAACCTGTGGGAAACACGGAATGAATAAAGATGGCATTAATATAGAAGTAACTGGTTTAAGACCTGGTGAAAAAATGTATGAAGAATTAATGACAACAGATGAAGCACAATTTGCATGGGAATTACCAGGTATGTTCATCATCCCGAACGATAAGTCAGTTACGTACCCGAATGCAACAAGGGCGCAACAAACAACCTATAGTTCAGCCAATCAGCCGCCCATTCCATACAATGAATTAAGGCGGATTTTAAAAGAAGCACAGCTAATATAAGTGAAAGGTGAGGAGGTAATGATGGATACTTTTCAGAAAAATTATTGGTCACTGTATCTTGATTTCATTCGTGATTTTGAAGGCTTAATCTATCGAGGTTACTCTTTACCTTACTTTTGTCATTTACCAAGTTATCTATTTCCGAACACCAACCTGATTCAGACACTAAAAAAACCGGAATATAGTAAAAATATTACGAATCAACTACATTTTCAAAAAGATTTTCAAAAGGTATTCAACCAGTTTGTTCAATCCCATACATTAAAACAGCCAAACAAGGTGAAAGGAAAAGTAGTGATTCATATTGATAAATTGCTGCGTTTCACAACACCTGCGATTATGAGTCATTTCGACCCAAAACAAACAATCCTTTTGTCCAATGGAAAACTATCAGGTAAACCGGCAGCTTCCACTGCCGAAGTAAAACAGGCGAAGAAAAATTCAAAAGCAGTTCCACTAAATACAGTAACGATTCATCAATCAAAAGTGAAAAATAATCACCCGGCCAATTTTAAAATGACAAATAAAATGGTTACATTATCACTGGATAATTACGGCAGAAATATAGATAGAGACATATCCCTTGTTCAGAATGAAGCAGTAAAACTGTTAAAAAAATATGAAGGACATCATTTATATAGTAACAATGCGTTTAAGAAATGGTTAGTAAACAATTTGAAGGTAGTCATGCTTCAGATCGATGCTACCCAACGATTCCTTAAGCACATTGCCGTCTCATGTGTTGTCGTCTCTACAACCCATAGCTATGTCAATCGGATATTGGCCGTTGTAGCAGCATCGAAAGGAATACCGTCAATCTGTATGCAACATGGAATTATTGCAAGTGAGCTTGGTTATTTACCAAAAGTAGCAACAGTTGATGCAGTATACGGACAGTATGAAAAAGCTTGGTTTTTAACGCATGGAGCACCGGAAGGATCTGTGGAAATTATTGGTCATCCCCGTTTTGACCAGATTTTCCAGAAATCCAAAGTGCAGCGAGCTGTTTTCCAAAGTAAATTAGGACTGGATCCAAAACGGAAAACCGTTATGATTGCCGTAAGAGGTCAGGAAGATATCGAGCAATGGCGGAAATTAATACAAATACTCTCCAAAAACATCGCATTGAATATTTTGGTAAAGAACTATCCCAGCCGTTCACCACATGAATTAACAAAGGAATTTCCCCATGTGCACTCAACGATGAATTATCATTTATATGACATCTTCGCAAATGTAGATGCAGTGATTGCCTATCCATCCACAGTAGGACTTGAAGCAATGATAAGTAATAAACCTGTATTCATATTAGATAAAGATGTTAATGGCAATACGGCCTATTATCAAAGACTGGATCATTTAATGCAAAAGAATACAAGGGAATTAGCAAATCAAGTCGTTCAATATTTTACAAATCCTTCTGCAAAGAAACTGGCGGATGCAAAACGACTAGCATTTCTTCAATATGCTTATAATACAGAAAAAAAATCAATGGAACGATTGACAGGTCTTATTCAGCGACTAACAAGATAAGGGAGAGGAGAGTTGGATGAACACTTATACAAACAATTATTGGTCCATTTTTATGGAATATTTAAAGGACTTCGATTCCCTTAACTATAAAGGGTACTCTCTATCCTATCTTATCCATTTCCCCAGCTTAATTAGAAATCATAAGGAACTTTGGATTAATCTTGCAGAGAAACAATATACCAAAAATCTGAAAAGACAAGTAGGAGCAAAAGAAGTGCAGCAAGATTTTAACCAATATGTTCAATCACTGAAGCCAAAAAGTCGTCGTAAAAAAGCCAAACAAGGGAAAATCGTATTCGTTGCCGATCGGTTACTACGTTTTCCTAAAGAGACTTTCACTAAGTACTTTAGCGAAAAACAAACAATGCTGCTGATTACAAGTAACAAAGATGATAAAAGTCAGCTGGAAAGGGATAATGCGAAATATTACGAGAGAATGGGTATTCCTTTCCAATATTTATCAAGTTATAGGCATGACATAAGAGCGCCTAGAACGCAATTGATGATTCAATTAAATCATTTATTCAAAAAATATAAAAAGCACGACATTTATCAAGAAGAAATGTTTCAAAATATGTTTCGCGTCAAAATTGATGCAACCATCCATCTGATTGAAATGGTGGAGCATATGATTGCCTCAGTACCAGTTAGCTGTTTTGTTATTTCCAGTCCCAACCATTATGGGAGAGTGGTAGCATTTGTTGCAGCGAAGAACGGAATCCCAACTGTCTGCATGCAACATGGCATTATCGGAAACGAATTAGGCTATATCCCGAAAGTTGCAACAGTTGATGCATTATATGGTCAAATTGATGTGAATTGGTATCAGCAAAGAGGGGCTAACCGAGATAGTTTAGCAATTATTGGCCACCCGCGTTTTGATCAGGCATTTGCTTCAGCAAAATATTCAAAAATAAAATTTGCTAGCATGCTTGGAATCGATACAAAGAAAAAAACATTGCTGCTCATTGTGCGCGAGAACCGGAATTTACAAAAATGGAAGCAAATGATTGATAGAATCAGCAAAGAATTAGATGTCAATTTAATTATCCGGGACTTCGAAAATAACCAGCAACATCCGTTAGTAAAACAATATCCAGCTATTCACTCAACAAGAGCCTTAGAATTGTACGATATCTTACCACACGTTGATGCCGTTGTCTCCTATACATCAACAGTAGCGCTTGAAGCAATGTTAGTTGGCAAGCCATGCTTTATTATGCATTCAAGGATTCCGGGATATTCGGGATATTATGATTCTTTTAGCCCTTTTATACAGAAGGATCCTAACAATTTGGCAAGATTAATCATAAGGTATTTTAATGAGGAGAAACAAAGAAGATTTGCAGAAGAGAAAAGAAAGCAATTCTTGGCCTATGCCTACCCTAATGCCGTACCATCCGGCAAAAGGCTGAAAGATTTAATTGAAAGGTTAACAAAACAATAATGGTTAGGAGAAGGATAAATGACTGATAAAAAGAAGTCTATGGAGGAAGTTCATAATTACTGGGTTCGTAAAAGTGCCCCGGAATCCTACCTGATCCATCAGGAAAGAAGTGAATTTCTTCTTGAATATTTACAAAAATATGTGCATCCCAATGCTCAAATACTAGAACTTGGCTGTAATGTCGGAAGAAACTTGCAAACATTATATCAAAACAATTATAAAAAGTTAACAGGGATTGAGATTAGTAAACAAGCAGTCGAAAAATTACAAACTACTTTCCCTGAACTAGCAAAAACTATGAATCTGATCCATTCACCAATAGAAGATTGGATTAAAAATGTAAAAACATACCACTATGATCTTGTTTTTACAATGGCAGTTCTCGAACATATCCATCCAGACAGTGAATGGGTTTTTGAGCATATTGCACGAATCAGCAGGGAATATATTATTACGATTGAAGATGAAAACACGACGAACTGGCGGTTATTCCCGAGAAACTATCAGGCGATTTTCGAAAAATACGGCTTTGAACAATTAGAGGAAAATGACTGCAATAAAGCAGATCTAGATAAATACCGCCTCCGGATATTCAAAAGAATAATACGGGCTTTTCCCTAATAAACTAATAAAAATCAATGAATCTGAGAGAGGATGACAATGTTGAACATACTTGTGACAGGTGGTGCAGGTTTTATAGGAAGGTGGGTTGTCAAAAGGTTACTTGATGATAATCATCTTGTATGGGTAATTGATGACTTATCGAATGGCAGAAGAGAGAATTTAATGGAATTTGAGCAGCATCCGAATTTCAAAGGATTAACGGCAGGTGATATAAAAGATCAATCATTACTTGCAGACCTATTCACAAACAATTTTGCTGTTTGCTATCACTTAGGAGCAAGTATCAATGTTCAAGATAGTATCGATGAACCAGAAACGACGTTTGCCAATGATGTTATCGGAACTTTTAATTTATTAGAACAATGCCGGAAGCACAATGTCAAACTTGTATTCATGAGTACATGTATGGTTTACGAGCGTGCTTATGATGACAAGGGAATCAGTGAAGAAAATGCTGTAAAGCCTGCCTCCCCATATGCTGGCGCTAAGTTAGCGGCAGAGAATATGGTCTTATCTTACTATTATGCCTATGATTTGCCTGTAGCGGTTATTCGTCCATTTAACACATATGGACCATTTCAGAAAACAGGCGGAGAAGGCGGCGTTGTAGCCATATTTATTAAAAATAAATTAGCAGGAAAAGATCTTTCCATTTATGGTGATGGTACACAAACAAGAGACTTGCTGTATGTAGAAGACTGTGCCCGTTTTGTTGTAGAAACAGGATATTCCGACAGTGCCAATGGTGAGGTTATTAACGCAGGTTTAGGGAAAGATGTTTCGATTAATGAGTTAGCAAAAATGATTGTGCAGGATGAAAGTCGTATGAAGCATGTAGAACACATTCATCCACAAAGCGAAATTCCTAAGTTGTTATGTAATTATTCCAAGGCAAAGCAATTATTAGATTGGGAGCCAACCTATAGTTTAGAAGCAGGGATTCGTGAGACAGAAAAATGGATAGCTTCAACGAATTTAATTTAAGGAAGATTTATAATGCCAAAACGAAGTGAATTTTTACCATATGGAAAACAATGGTTAGACGATCAGGATATACAAAAAGCAGTAGAAATATTAAAAAGTGACTGGTTGACAACAGGACCAATGATTCCTGAATTTGAACAGAAGGTTGCAGAATATGTTGGTGCAAAGTATGCCGTTGCTTTTTCCAGTGGAACAGCAGCATTACACGGTGCATGTTATGCTGCTGGCATTGCTGCAGGTGAGGAAGTGGTTACAACACCAATGACTTTTGCTGCAACAAGTAATGTGGTGTTATATCAAGGAGCCCTGCCTGTATTTGCTGATATCGACCCTGACACTTATAACATTTCTGTTCAGTCAATCGAAAAACTGATAACAGAGAAAACGAAGGCCATTATTGCTGTTGATTTTACCGGTCAACCAGCAGACTATGATGCTATCAACGAACTTGCTAAGAAGCATGGATTAACAGTCATTGCAGATGCGGCCCATGGGCTTGGGGCAACATACAAGGGAAAAAGAGTCGGGACATTAGCTGATATGACGATGTTCAGTTTCCATCCTGTTAAGCATATCACAACAGGAGAAGGCGGCATGATTACAACAAATAATCCTGAATGTTATGAAAAGCTCCGAGATTTCCGCTCACATGGCATCACACGTGATCCACTACGGATATCTCATCCAGATGAACCATGGTATTACGAGATGCAATCATTAGGGTATAACTACAGAATGACTGATATCCAGGCAGGTTTAGGTATAAGCCAACTCGAAAAGCTTGACCATTTCCTTGATAAAAGAAGAATATATGCCAGAAAATACAGCGAAGCATTCCAATCAACTCCATTTCTTACACCGCCATATCAACACCCCGAGACCAATTCAAGCTGGCATTTGTATGTGATTAAACTGGACCAATCACTTAACAGAAAAGAACTATTCAGTAAACTTCAGGAAGCAAATATTGGCGTTAATGTGCATTATATACCGGTTTATCTTCATCCATATTACCAGCAATTAGGTTACCGGAGAGGAATTTGTCCGGAAGCGGAGAAGTTGTATGAAGCAATGATCACATTACCCCTTTTTCCGAAAATGACAGAAAACGATGTGGATGATGTGATTGAAGCAGTTAATGAGTTGATTGGTGGGATGGAATGATGAAAATTGTCGCAATTATACAAGCGAGAATGGGTTCCACAAGATTACCTGGCAAAGTGCTTCGTCAAGTACTTGGCAAACCACTCTTAGCCTATCAACTGGAGAGGGTGCGTTTGGCAAAGCACATTGACGAAATTATTATTGCAACAACAACGCAGCCAACTGATGATCCGATAATTACATTCTGTCAAAAGGAAGATGTGTTATTTTCCCGCGGGTCTGAACAAGATGTTCTCTCCCGCTATTATGACACGGCTATCCAAGCAAATGCAGATGTGATTGTAAGACTCACATCAGACTGTCCACTAATCGACCCGGCTGTCATTGACAAAGTGATTGAGACATACACTTTATCCAATCACTATGTATCCAATGTTGTCCGAAGAACTTATCCAAGAGGGATGGATGTGGAAGTTTTCTCAATCGAATTATTGAAACAAATAAACGAGGAAGCAACTTCGAAAAAAGATCGTGAGCATGTGACAACATTTGTCCGTGAACAGCCAGATCGTTTTAAAATTAAAGATGTCGTTCACCGTTCTGATTACAGTAATTACCGTTTAACGGTTGATACAGCGGAGGATCTAATGTTAATCGAGAAGATTCTTGAGAAAATTTACCCAGTCAGCCCTGCTTTTACATTAGAAGATATCATTTCTCTCCTGCAAAAACATCAGGATTGGCTAAAAATCAATGCACATATTGAACAGAAAAGGTGAAAATGATGCAAATTATCTTTAGGACAGATGCATCCACTCATATAGGAACAGGGCATGTGATGCGCTGTCTTGTATTGGCTGAAAGCTTGAAAGAATTGGGAGCAGAGGTTGCTTTTATCTGTCGCAAACTTCCTGGTAATTTAACATCAAAAATATCTGCAAATAATTTTCCTGTCTATCTAGTAGAAGAAGACCATCATGCCTCAGAAACGTTAACAATTATCCAATCATTTACCAAGGTGGATTGTATGATTGTCGATCACTATGATATTGATCTCGATTGGGAAGAAAAAGTGAAACCATTTGCAGGAAAATTAATGGTGATTGATGATTTAGCTAATCGCCCTCACGATTGTGATATATTACTTGATCAAAATCATGTAGCAAATAAAGAAAAAAGGTACGATCATCTGATTCCTAAAGAAGCCGTTAGATTATTTGGTGTGAAATATCTCCTGTTACGTAAAGAGTTTCGTGAAGTAAAGGTTGATGCGAAGCACAGTCAAAGGATTAAGAGGATTCTTATTTCATTTGGTGGCAGTGATCCGACAAATGAAACAATGAAAGCACTACAAGCAGTAGCAAGTTTTCCTTATTTAAAGATTGATGTCATGATTGGTGAGGCCAATCCCTATTCCGGAGAAATTCTATCATTTTGCCATGACAAAAAATTTGTTGCAATCCATCAACAAACTAAGGATGTAGCAATATTAATGGCAGAAGCAGATATCGCGATAGGGGCTGGTGGAACAACCACATGGGAGAGGATTTATATGTTACTCCCATCACTAACAATAGAAACAGCAGCAAACCAGGCTGACATTTTAGCACATCTAGCAGATGAAGGCCTTGTCTATCATTTAGGCAAAAGTGACCATGTTACTGCTAACCATATTAAGGAGAAACTTTTATTATTAATCAAGCATCCTGATTTTTTATTAACAATGCGCAAAAAAGCGGAAGCATTCAGACAGCAAATCGATCCATTAGCTGTAGCGAGATTGATCATGGAAGGTGGATCATAATGGAATTACGGGAATTGACGGAACCATATTTGCCACTTGTTTTAAATTGGCGTAATGCCGATCATGTACGTCTATTTATGTATAATGAAGAGTTAATTAGCTGGGAAGAGCATCAAGCATGGTTTGAGCGGATTTCCAATGATCCATCTCGTCGCGTTTTTTTATATGTTGCCAACCAGAAACCGTTAGGCCTTGTCCAAATTTCCCAGATCAACCCACAACATAAGCGTTGTTATTGGGGATTTTATATTGGGGAAAAAGAGGCGCCTAAAGGTTCAGGGACCATGATGGGGGAATTAGCTATCGAGAAAATGTTCTTGGAACTGAATATGAACAAAATTTGCGCAGAAGTAATTGAAACAAATACGGTGAGCTTAAACTTTCATCATAAATTAGGCTTTAAACAAGAAGGTTTATTTCATCAACATATGAGAAAAGGAAACGACTACTTAAATGTAATTCCAATGGGGCTTTTTCGGGACAAATGGACGAAAGGAGGAAACTCGTAATGAAAATTGGCAATTTCACTATTGGCAGTGACCACCCGCCATTTATTATCGCCGAAATGTCTGGCAACCATAATCAATCATTAGAAAAAGCGTTGCAAATCGTTGAAGCGGCTGCCAAAGCTGGAGCACATGCATTAAAAATTCAAACATATCGAGCAGATACGATGACATTAAATCAAACGAATCAGCAGTTTATGATAAATGATCAGGAAAGTCTTTGGAAGAATAAATCTTTATATAAATTGTATGAAGAAGCACATACGCCGTGGGAATGGCATGAACCAATTTTTACCCGTTGCAAAGAACTTGGCATGATTGGTTTTAGCTCCCCTTTTGATGAAACAGCTGTCGACTTCCTGGAATCACTAGATGTACCATGTTACAAAATTGCCTCATTTGAATGTACCGACTTGCCGCTTATCCGCAAAGTAGCTGCATTGCAAAAACCAATGATTATCTCGACAGGAATGTGTACAGCTGCAGAGATTGATGAAACTGTTCAAACAGCAAGGGAAGCGGGATGTAAGGATATCATCTTGTTAAAATGCACGAGTACCTATCCGGCAACACCGGAAAATACCAATATACGAACAATTCCACATATGGGCGAAACATGGAACTGTGAAATTGGCTTATCTGATCACACAATGGGGGCAGGTGTAGCCGTTGCAGCAGTTACGTTAGGAGCAACAGTTGTGGAAAAGCATCTGACATTATCACGTGCAGAAGGAGGAGTAGACGCAGCATTTTCCCTGGAACCTGATGAATTAGCACAGTTAGTTACAGAATCAAAACGAGCATGGCTTGCATTAGGAGAGGTACACTATGGTACAACAGAAGCGGAAAAGGGATCAATGAAATACCGCCGCTCGATATATGTGGCACAAGATATGAAAAAAGGCGATCCTTTTACGAAAGAGAATCTAAGAGTCATTCGACCAGGATATGGACTACCGCCTAAATATTTTGATATTTTACTAGGAAAAAAAGCGAGCAAAGATATAGTGAGCGGAACACCTGTAAACTGGGAACATATTTAAACAGCTGTTGAACCGGCTAAAAGTAAATAGAGCACGTTGAAAAAGATGAGCACTCTCATTTTGGGAGAATGCTCATCTTTTTATTATGCATATGGTGTGGGTTTTCACGGTCCCATTTCGGAATATAATCATTTTCTTCCAGTTTCGTATATTTAGCTTTTAAATGATCGATCATCTTTTTTGCCTTTTCCTCAGTATATATCCCGAATTCTACATATTTTTCAATTATCGCGACTTTTTGCTTCCACACCTCATTGTGCATTATCGCCATCTCTTGCTTTTGCTCATCTGTTAATTTACCATTTTCCTCCGTCTCGGCTGAAAATGGAGATCCGAATCCTACAGTTATAATTATGGCGAAGATGGCTAAAGCTATCCACTTTTTCATCACATATACACTCCCATCTTTTTGGATAGATTGTGTAATATGTCAGGAAATATTCCTTTTCTATCATTGTAATTGATCGGAGTCCAGGTTAACTATTTCAACCACGTTTTCTTTCACTAAATAAATATGTAATTAAAAACGTTCCGCCAATCATCATCGGTAAACCGATCATTAAAAATGACTCATTACTAGGAAGTTCCCATCTTAATGTTAAAATACTCAAACAAAAGAAAAATAGTATCAAACAACCAACCATGAAAAATTGTCTCAAGTTTATCATCCTTTCAAAAAATGGTTTAAGCATTTGCTAAAATATGGTATGTTTAAATAGCGACAGGAGGTGTGAAATTCTGGAATTCCTAACATTATTATTTCTGTTCAGTATAACCTTGCATAATTTAGAAGAGGCATTATGGCTGCCTAAATGGTCAGAGCATGCAGGCAGATTTCAAAAAAGGGTTGAACCAAATGAATTTCGCTTTGCGATAATTGTCATAACATTATTCGCTTATCTGACGGTATTCTTTTATTATGTATTTAACAATACGATCACCACCATTATTCTTGTTGGATTTCTAGGTGCTATGGTATTCAATGCGATTTTCCCTCATCTTCTAGCAACCATTGTATTAAAACAGTATGCACCAGGAGTGTTGACTGGCGTTCTCCTAAATATCCCAATTAATAGCTATATTATTTACCGATTTATTGAAGAGAACCTGATTACATTATTTGGTGCAATCTGTGCAACGATCCTTATAGGGATTATTTTGCTAAGTTTTATTCCAGTTTTATTTAAAATTGGTTCAAGAATTATGCCAACAAATTAGAGGGAAGGAGGATATGATGACATTTCATTCAAGACTACAGGGATCTCCGGTTATTATGATAGTGATTACCATTATATTAATAAGTATTAATAACCAATTTCAGTACGGATTCTATTATTGTTTGTTCTATCTTCTTATATTGCTGGTCATTACCAATTTTTTGAGATA
Organism: Gracilibacillus xinjiangensis; assembly: GCF_042651765.1. Taxonomy (NCBI): domain Bacteria; kingdom Bacillati; phylum Bacillota; class Bacilli; order Caryophanales; family Bacillaceae; genus Gracilibacillus; species Gracilibacillus xinjiangensis. Next base: position 302,937 of record NZ_JBHSDT010000008.1, read on the forward strand.
TAAAGTTACGGTTGATGAGAAGATGATCCTGATCCATTATACAGTTTTATTCGGCAATCTTACTATTTATGCAAAAGAAATCTCCCCAGAGCATATAAAAGAAATCAAAGGCAAGCGGATCAACTGGTATTTAATGGGCGTGAAAGTCATCATGAAGAAAGGGATAAATTATCGTCTCAATGGGTTCTATCCTGAAACAATTTTTCACTATGTTGAACAATTTGCAAAGAAAAATGGGGTGCCAATGAAACAGTCAAAAGATTACCAGGTGTTGAGGAGAAGGCAGGAACGGTTAAACGGTGAAGAAAGTGCCCAATAATAATTGGTTTCTTAACAAACTTCAGCAAAGATAAAGCCAGAACTCAGAAAAACAGTTGCCATTCTTAAGCTTTACTTTAGTTAATAGGATGTGCCCATGTGCAAATATTACAGAATTTTATAGAAGAATCGGAATATATGAAACTCGAACATGCGGAAGATTACTTATAAGGTAGTTAGAAAGGACTTTTTACTTGAATCGATTAATCTTAATAAGACATTCCATTCCAGTTATCGAAGCAGGTGTTCCTTCGAATGAATGGGTCTTAGCAGAAGAGGGAATAGATAAGGCAAGAATAATAGCAAAGAAACTATCAGGCTATTGTTTCGGCAAATTGTATACAAGTATGGAACCAAAAGCGATTGAAACTGCTAAAATTATTGCTGACCATACAAATAGTTCATATGAAAAAATTGCAGATGTTCATGAACATTTACGTACTTCTAATCGAAAGGTATTTACTGGAGACGAATGGTTAGCGATAATGCAACAGCTCTTCACTAAACAAGATCGTTTCATATTTGGTGATGAAACTGCAGGAGCAGCAAAAAGCAGGTTCGATGAGGCTATAAAGAAACTAATTAAGACACATACGAGTAATGAGGACATCCTGTTAGTCACACATGGAACAGTCATGTCACTATTTCTTTCACTATATAATCATTTGGATGGATTTGAAATATGGTGTTCATTGGGGATGCCCGCATATGTGGAGCTTACCGTTAGTGACTATCAAATACAAAATATAGTTACATTATAAGTAAACAGGAGGAACTATGTCTAGAAAAAACATTACGTATAAAACACCAAAGAAAATTCTGACACCAACCAGCGGTTTTTTGAATGATTATACTCACACGCTAAATCCTTATGCAGGTTGTGTATTTGGTTGTTCCTATTGTTATGTGAGACAAAGCCCTGTTGGTTTATTTCGTAAAGAAGAATGGGGAACATGGGTGGATGTAAAACAAGAGGTAAAGGAAAAACTTACGAAGGAAATCAGTAATTTAAAGAAAAGAGATAAGCAAATAACCATTTTTATGTCATCAAGTACAGATCCTTATCAGCCGATCGAGCATAAAGAACATGTTACAAGGTCATTGCTTGAAGGAATGACTGAAATGCCGCCAGACTTTTTATTTGTTCAAACGAGAAGTCCTTTCATTACAAGAGATATCGATTTATTCAAACAGTTAAAAAACAGATTGCGAATCAGTGTAACAGTAGAAACAGATGATGATCTGGTACGTAAAAGATTCTCCCCCCATGCACCACCTATCCATGCAAGACTAAAAGCAGTAAAACAGCTAAGAGATCATGGACTGCCTGTCCAGATTGCCATTGCCCCGGTGTTGCCATTCACCTCACAATTTCCAGCAACTATTGCAGAATTAGTTGACCGTATTGTAATTGATGATTATTACACAGGTGATGGAAGCAGTGGAAAAAGAACCGAAAGACTCGGAATCAGTGAAATATATAATCAAGAGGAAAAACGAGAATGGTTTGGAAAGGGGACACACCAATTGGCGATCGAGAAATTGAAAGCAGCCATTCCTGCCAGTCGAATCTTCCTAAGTCAGGATGGATTTAAACCATATTAAAAGATGAATCAATGAATGAAGGGTCCAATTAATTATAAAGATATAATAATATTCCCAATAGGAGGCAATTCAAATGATTGTTGAATTAAATAAGGAAGATTTTTACCGTTGCAGGAACTTGTTAAACAGGCAAGCACATTTAGAACCAATCTCAGTAATTGATGGGATAAATTCTGGTAGAGTATTTGTTGATGACAAGCAGAATCCAACAACAGGAATGGTTTGGTTAGGAAACAATGATGGGTTTTTCTTTATCGGAAATCCCTGTAATGAAAAGTTTAATCACTATTTAAATCCTTTTATTGATCAATTTATTGTCGGAGAAGCGAAAAAAGTTAATCTGAATTACATTGAAGCAATCGGTAATAGTAAGGAATGGAATACAACATTGAAGGAACTTTTCCATATGCGGAATTATCGTAATTGGAATCAGAGGGTTTACATTATGAAAAACTATGAATATCTTGATAACCTTGAGCCGCAGATGGAAACAGAGTTTACGATTAGGAGAATGGATAAAGAAATTTTATCAGCAAGCCAAATAACGAATAATGATGAATTAAAAGCAAAAATACTGGAATCCTGGGTAACTATTGAGGACTTTCTTCAGACTGGGATTGGATTTTGTATAATGGATGATAATCAAATTGTTAGCTTCTGCTTTTCGAACTTTGTTGCAGGCAATGTTCATTGTATAGCAATCGAAACAAAGAAATCGTATGAAGGAAGAAAACTTGCACAAAAAGCCGCTCATGCTTTCGTCAAAGAATGCTTCAATCAAAAGAAACTGCCATATTGGGAATGTACGGAGAGTAATAAAGCCTCCATTTCAGTTGCGGAGAAATTAGGCTTCAAACCATATTTTCACTATATTGGGTTTGAATTTTCATTATCCTGATCCATTATTGTTGGATTTCTTTTTGAATATATTTTGGTAAACTCTTTAGTACAAGTTGATAGGAATGATTGATTAGTTTTTCAGTAAGTTCCAAAGGGATGGAAGATGAATAGTAAATAGAAATCCAATGTTTTTTGTTCATATAGTATCCTGGTTTAATCTCCTTATATTGATCACGTAATTCCTCCGAAAAAATCGGGTCACATTTTAATGTTAAGATCGGTTGTTTCTCAGAATCTTCACCAACAAGTGCATACATTTTGTCAGCTACCATAAACCGGTACGCATCCCATTCTTCCTTATACTCTTGAGTGGAACTAGGGAGACTTAAGCATATTTTTGCAATAACATTACTATCAATCATAATTTTTACCCACCTTTTCATCATTTAGAGATTTTGTTATTTTTCAAAGCTTAGAACTGTCCAAAGAACCCCTGCTGATGAGATGTATTTACATTTTAACACAGGAATGGAAAAATGTTATAATATTAATGAAAGAGAGGGAAGTACTAATGAAGATAAAATTAATCAATCAAATAAGCACAAATAATTTTACTGATGATAAACTTATGGAGAAAATCCAGCATTTGTGGAAGCAAGCGTATCAAAACATTGATGATAAAAAAATACTGTATGGTGTTTATCATAATTATGAGAGTAATTATAAAGGAGATTATTCACTAGCTGTGGGTATAGAAGACCCAAATAAGTCCGACGTACAAATAAATGAACATGCTGATTATCAAGTTTTCCCTGTCGATGCAAAAGATGAGGCAGGAATTATGAAGACATGGCAACATATATGGAATTTGGAAGAGTCAGGAGAGTTAAAGCGAGCATATACGGTGGATTTTGAAAAATATTATCCGGATGGGACAATAGAAATACATATAGCAATATAGAAAATCCAATGAATTCAGGTGGTGTATATATGGAGAAGATTATCGAACCATTTCATGAACAATCCAAGTTAGGACGATATTTTCTTACCGTTTTCTTATCATATATAACGTGTCGCAAAATTAGGAAATTAGAAGAAAAACGGACATTGCTAAAAGAAATATATGAATCAAATGCAAGAAAGTTATAGAAGGACAGAGGGATCAATTACAGAAAAAGATCAACTAAATCTCCAGATGGACCGATCAACAGAGGATACTCGCGATTTTTATTGTAATTTTGATTTCCGAGAAGTCTAATGTATGTGAGAAGGGATAAAAAGTGACTCAGCAGAATTTTTTAAACAAAATTCCGATGGTGAAAGACAGCTCCTCCGTTCGTCAGTTAACAAAAGGGTATTCCGATGATAAGAAATATGTATTAGATAATAATTACTTATTAAGAATCTTCCCCTCAGATGATAATGATTGAAGGTTACAAGAATTCCGAGCGATTCAGCAATTAGAGAACGTTTCTAATATGAGAAGTCGTCCTTGATCATGCCAATTTCACGATGATTATTCCGAAGTGGTATCAACAATCATAGTTTCATAGAGTGCCAGACAGCAAGGTGAATGGACACTCTTCCATGTACTCTTATGAATTAGCGGGTTGCTTGACTGCTTTTACGGTATACATTTTCACTTCCATATGTAAAAGAAAGTCTGGTTTTGGTTTGCCGCGGTTTGCTTTATGTCCAGCGATATGTGCATCACTCTTCTCCCATTGTTTCCAATGAGCTTCTGACTCCCAGCGGATCATAATGCAAACTTCTTGTTCACCTTTTCGTGGTTTTTCTTCCATTATCGTACTGTCTACAAATCCTTCTTGTTCTTCGATAATACCTTTGGAACCAAATTTCTCAATAAGTTGGTCGGCATAGCCTTCTTTAATGACCATTCTACGCATCATTACAAACATATTTCCACCTCTTTCCTTATATTGTTATTTTAATTGATATTAGTTATCATTGTCAATTAATTCACTTGGTGTGACAGCCGATACCAAAATGTTAAATGGAAAGGATGATTGCCAATGTCCGAATGGCCAGAGTTAACGAAACGATCTAGACAAAAATGGGAAGAGAATGCAGGTTTTTGGGATGATTACATGGGGGAGGAAAGTAATGCATTTCACAGAGATATTATTCGTCCATCCACAGAAAAATTGTTAAAAATAAAGAAAAGGGATGTCATTCTTGATGTTGCTTGTGGCAATGGCAATTTTTCCAGAAGATTAGCAGAATTAGGTGCAAAAGTTACAGCAATTGATTATAGTAAAACAATGATCGAAAGGGCAAAATTGAGATCAGAATCCATCATCCAATATAAGAGAGTTGATGCAACTGATTATGAGGAAATGCTTAAATTAGGTATTGATACATATGATAAGGCGGTTTCCAATATGGCGTTAATGGATATCTCTCATGTGGAACCATTAATAAAAGCACTCTCTCTGTTAATAAAATCAAATGGTAGATTTGTTTTTTCGATTGTACATCCCTGCTTCCAAGTTCCCGGTGCTCGAAAAGTGACAGAAACGATTGATGATAAAGGCCGACAAATCACAACACATAGTGTTCAATTATCCAACTATATAAAAATGGAGCAATATGAAGCGATTGCAGTTAATGGTCAACCATCCCCGCATTTGATGTTTCATCGGCCGTTATCGTACTATGTCAACATGTTTTCTCAATATGGTTTTGTACTTGAAAATTTAGCTGAGCCGACTTTCCAAGAAGAAGCAACCAATATATTTGAATGGATAGAAATACCACCAGCAATAATTTTTAGTTTTCGTAAACTATCAGGTTAGTGAGCACTTCTTTATTGAAAGTGTTCTTTTTTATTCACTAAAAAACAAGTGATGGCAAATTGATTAAAACCATTCTTAATTAAAAAAGATGCTAAAACGGATAATTTTCGTTATTATTATAGTAGAGAGAACTATAGGGGGCTACTAGATGCTTGATGTCATAAAGGAAGCTGATCAATTTATATTGCTGGCAGCATTAATCCTAGTAATCAGTATAATTGTTACGAAATTTTCTAATCGTCTTGGAGTACCATCATTAGTTCTGTTTATTATACTTGGCATGGTTATCGGTAGTGATGGTCTTGGTTACATTTATTTTGACAGTGCGAACATTGCTCAGCTAATTGGTATGGTTGCATTAATTATTATTTTGTTTGAAGGTGGGATTCAGACAAAATGGGCAACAATAAAACCAGTAATGGCACCAGCACTTACATTGGCAACACTTGGTGTTTTGATTACTTCAGGAATTATTGGTGTTACTGCTAAATTAATATTCGATATCACATGGCTTGAGGCAATGTTAATTGGTTCTATAGTTGGCTCGACTGATGCAGCAGCAGTGTTTGCGGTATTAAAAGGGAAGAACATCAAAGAAAAATTACAATCAACATTAGAAGCAGAGTCCGGGACGAATGACCCGATGGCTGTATTTTTAACATTATCGATGATCCAATTAATGCTCATAGATGATCTGGCAATAGGTGGGCTCATTTTTAGCTTTTTTTGGCAAATGGGTGCGGGTTTAATTATAGGATTCCTTGTAGGGAAACTTGCGACACTTTCTATCAACCGAATTAACCTTGATTCAAGCGGCCTTTATCCGTTGCTTGCCTTAGCTTTTGCCTTTATCACCTACAGTTTGGCAACACTTGTTAGTGCAAGTGGTTTTCTGGCGGTTTATATCGCTGCACTTGTTATTGGTAACTCAGACTTAACCTATAGACATTCCATTCTTCGTTTTAATGAAGGATTTGGGTGGATGGCCCAGATTACCATGTTTATTCTTCTAGGGTTATTCGTATTTCCTTCTACATTATTTACTACATCTGTGCTATGGAATGGTTTGTTGATATCTTTAGTATTAATGTTTGTAGCAAGGCCTGTTGCAACATTTCTTTCCTTATATTTTTTCCGTTTTTCCGTGAAAGAGAATATTTTCTTGTCATGGGCAGGATTAAGAGGGGCTGTTCCGATCGTGTTGGCATTATTTCCCGTATTGTTAGGGCTGGAAAATAGTCAATTGTTCTTTAATGTGGTCTTTTTCGTTGTGTTACTTTCTGCATTAGTTCAAGGATCAACGATTACGAATGTAGCTGCATCCCTCAACTTGTTAGGCCCAGAGAAGAGGCAAGTGAAGCATTCACTCGAGCTTGTTTCCTTAGGCAGATCGAATGTGGAAATGGTTGAATTTGAAGTGCCATCAGCTAGTGAATTAATCGGAAAAAAGTTAAAAGATATCACATTTCCAAACAGAGCAACAGTTAATGCAGTTATCCGAAATAACCAGGTGGTGGCCCCTGCAGGTGATACAGATATTAAAGAAGGAGACGTGTTATATATTCTTGTCCATAAAGGTTCGGAACATCAGTTAAACCAACTGCTAAAATAGTTCAATCGATTTATTTTATAAAAAGGGGGAGGTTAAATCTTGTCAAAGGATACGTCAAAAGATACAATTGCGGATGTTGAAAGAGAATTGCGCTATATTGCTGGAATAATTAAACAGCAAGGGCGGGAAATATTGCATAATTATCCGATTACTGCACCTCAGTTTATTGCCTTACAAATGCTGTTAGAACATGGTGACTTAACATTAGGAGAGCTATCACAGAAAATTCATTTAGCGTTTAGCACAACAACTGATTTAGTTGATCGAATGGAAAAGAATAACATTGTGAAACGGGTGAAAGATTCGAAAGACAGACGAGTTGTGCGCATACATTTATTAGATGAAGGCAAAGAAATTATTAAAGAGGTTGTTGAAAAGCGGAGAGAGTATTTGGGAAAGGTCTTAACAAATGTGAAGGAAGAAGACATTAAAGACTTGTCCCGACTATTGCATATATTGCACTACGAAATGAAAGAGAACAAGAATTAAAGAGGCGATAAAATGAATCAACCGATTGGCGTTATTGATTCAGGGGTTGGTGGTTTAACGGTTGCAAGTGAATTGATGCGCCAGCTGCCAAAAGAATCAATTATTTACTTAGGAGACACCGAGAGATGCCCATATGGTCCGAGACCTAAAGAAGAAGTGGTCCAATACACATGGGAAATGGTAAATTTTTTATTGGAAAAAAATATTAAAATGCTAGTAATAGCATGTAACACAGCAACAGCTTATACGTTGCACATACTAAGAGAACAGTTAGATATACCAGTTGTTGGCGTTATTCAACCAGGAGCAAGAGCTGCTATTGCGAATACGAGAACGTACAATATTGGTGTAATAGGGACAGAAGGCACGATAGCCAGTGAAGCCTATCCTGCTTCCCTTAGACATATTAATGCAGGCATTACTGTTCATGGTTTAGCATGTCCTCGATTTGTCCCACTAGTTGAAAGGGGGCTTATTTCAGGTGAGGAAGCATATCAAATTGTGGAAGAGTCATTAGAACCTTTAAAGCAACATAAGCAAATGGATACGTTAATTTTAGGTTGCACTCATTATCCAATGATTAGAGAATTAGTTCAGGAAGTAATGGGATCAACTGTTGCAATTATATCTTCCGGTGAAGAAACTGCACGTGAAGTAAGTACCATTTTAGGATTTAAGAAGACATTTTATACAGGCGATAAAGCAGCAGAGCATCAATTTTATACAACAGGTGATCCGATTATTTTTGAACAGATCGCTTCCCGATGGCTCGAACAAAAAATTGAAGCAGTGAACAAAATACAATTAACTCAAGTGAAAAGCATGGAGAAATAATTCCCATGCTTTTTTTATCGCGCAATTTTTTGTTGTTTTTGCGGGTCTGTTACTTCACATAAGTGTATTCTTATGGTAGTAATTGGCTGGTGTTCTTTTCCATAATTTCTTCCACTCTTTTTTGTTCTATTTCTTACGAGAGCTCGTATACATAGTAGTACAAACCATCGTAGGAGGTATCGGTTATGAAAATCGATTTCACAAAAAAGCTGATAGGAATACTTTTAGTAAGCATGTTATTATTGACAGGTTGTGGAGTGTTTCAAGGTGAACAGACGTTAGAGCAGCTGGATGCACCACCTGAAGAAACAACATTAACAGAGGATTTGGATACTATTTCTGATGAATTAACAGGAGCTGATGGGGAAGAAGAAATAGAAGAAGGAATCGAAGATGGTGTAGAAGAGGACGATAGTGAAGGAGATTCTGAAGGCGAGGATCCAATGAATTCTTCAGACACAGTATCCCGTGTGCTTTATCTCTTAGATAATAATGGACTTGTCGTTCCATATGAAGTAGAATTACCTACCCCTGCATCTAAAGAAGTAGCAAAACAAGTGTTAGAATACTTAGTAAAAGATGGTCCGGTAACAGGAATGCTGCCAACAGGATTTGAAGCAGTATTACCAGCAGGGACAGAGATAATGGACTTGAACTTGGAACCAAACGGTACATTAGTTGTAAATGTATCGGAAGATTTCCAAACATACCAGCCAGAAGAAGAACAACAGATATTGGAGGCAATGACTTATACATTGACTCAATTTGAAAATGTGGAACGAATTAAATTATGGATAAATGGTGTGGAGCAAAATGAGATGCCTGTTAATGGAACACCGGTTTCCCAAGGTTACTCACGGGAAAATGGAATTAATGTTCATCAGTCAGAAGGAATTGACCTAATGGAAAGTGAAGCGACTACGCTTTACTTTCCAATGCAAGCGGAAGATGAATCGGTTTATTACGTACCAATCACACAACATGTTGAGAAAGATAAGATAAATGAATATGAATCTATTGTACAAGCATTACTAAATGGACCAAGCTTTGATTTACCACTACAAAATTATATCAACACAGGATCACACCTTACACAAGCGCCGGTGATGCAGGATGGAACCCTTTCCCTGACTTTTAATGAAAATATCTTGACAAATAGTGAAAAAAGTATATTAGCTGACGAAGTGATGAGATCCCTTGTATTAACATTAACAGAACAAGAAGGAATTGAAGCAGTGGAAGTATCTGTTGAAAACCATGAACAAGTTGTGAATGAAAGTGGACAACCTTATACGGCACCCGTTTCAAAAGAAATGGTTGTACCTACAGATAGTATTTAATTGTTCGAGTAATAAGAGTTAGAAAGTGTATTTCCTGAATCGCCCCATACTTTTTATCGTATGGGGTGATTTTTCTATGTATGAAACTTAAACAGTTATGCAAAATATGTTAAGATTAGAAGGAATGTTAGGAGGAAGTATGATGCGAGAATCAGGGAGAGCAGTGAATGAGTTAAGAAAGATTGAAATGGTAACAGACTTTACGAAACATGCAGAAGGGTCTGTTTTAATCACAGTTGGTGACACGAAGGTGATCTGTAATGCAAGTGTTGAGGATAGAGTACCACCATTTATGCGTGGAACTGGAAAAGGCTGGATAACAGCAGAGTATGCTATGTTGCCGCGTGCAACAGAAACAAGAAATATTCGTGAGTCATCAAAAGGGAAAGTATCCGGAAGAACAATGGAAATTCAACGTCTTATCGGTCGTTCTTTACGTGCAGTCGTTGATTTGGATGCAATTGGAGAACGAACCGTTTGGATTGATTGTGATGTCATTCAAGCAGATGGTGGAACCAGAACTGCATCAATTACTGGGGCATTTGTCGCAATGGTTCATGCATTTGGAAAATTGGTTGATAAAGATGTATTAAAGAAATTGCCGATTACCGATTACTTAGCTGCTATATCTGTTGGCGTTTTGCCAGATGGTACCGAAATATTGGATCTGGAATATGCAGAGGATTCCATTGCAGCTGTTGATATGAATATTGTGATGACAGGTAAAGGTGAATTTGTTGAGCTCCAGGGTACCGGTGAAGAAGCGACTTTTTCGAGACAACAGCTAATGAAGATGTTAGAGCTTGCTGAAGGTGGTCTGAATGAGATTGTGCAAATCCAAAAAGATGCGATAGCCCCATATGCAGATAAATTAGAGATCAAATAGGGAGTTTTTCTAAAGATGAAAGAGATAATTATTGCAACGAAAAACCGCGGGAAAATGAAAGACTTTGAAGCACTCTTTACTCCATTGAATATAAAGGTTACATCTCTTTTAGATTTACCTGAAGATATAGAAGATATTGAAGAAACTGGTACAACTTTCGAAGAAAATGCTGCAATCAAAGCGGAGGCCATTTGCGAAAAGTTTGGCATTGCTGTAATTGCTGATGATTCTGGATTAGAAGTGGACGCACTAAATGGTGAGCCGGGTGTGTATTCTGCGAGATATGCAGGGGAGAAAAAGGATGATCAAGCTAACCTTCAGAAGGTATTGGCAGAGTTAAAGGGTGTTCCTGATCACAAACGGACAGCCCGGTTTGTTTGTGTATTAGCCGTTGCCCAACCTGGTGAAAAGACGGTTTTTAAACGTGGTGAATGTGAAGGGACAATTGGCCAAGAGCCGATTGGCGAAAATGGCTTTGGTTATGACCCGATATTTTTCCCAATAGGCAGTGACCATACAATGGCTGAAATGTCTCCGGCAGAGAAAAATAAAATAAGCCATCGCAGAAAAGCATTAGATCAATTGATAAATTGGCTAAAGGAGCAATAGAAAGAAGGGAGTGGAACCAAATGCCTAAAGTTCTCATCATCAGTGACAGTCATGGCTGGGAAAGCGAATTGTTAGAAATAAAGGAACGCCATCAACATGAGGTCGAAGCAATGATCCATTGTGGTGACTCTGAATTACTACATAGCAGCGAAGAATTATCTGGCATGAACGTTGTTAAGGGGAATATGGACAATGATGATAATCTGCCAGAAGAAATTGATTTTACTGTTGATAACTTGCATTTTTTTGTTGCTCATGGTCACATGCATCAAATAAAATTCACATTACAACCGATTTCGTACCGCGGGGATGAAGTTGGAGCAAATGTTGTATGCTTTGGTCATTCGCACATTGCTGGGGCAGAAAAAGCGGAGAATAAGCTGTTTATCAATCCTGGCAGTATTCGTCTCCCAAGGTCTCAACATCCCGGCTCTTATGCCATATTGTCAGCGAATAGGGATCTATCTGATGTAATTGTTCAATTTTATACAAAAGATGGACAGGAAATCAGTGCATTGACTTATCAAACATCATTAAAAACACAGCAGGTATAGGTTGCCTGCTGTGTTTTTCATTTATATGGAAACGGTATACCTTATAAAAAACAATTGATCCAAGTTTGAATATGAAATAGTCAGTCCATATGCAATACATATTTGGGTGGTAGCTCTCATCTACTGCCTGTACCTTGAATAAATTATTGCATGTCATTCATCCTATCCTTCCGATTCATACATTGACCCGCCAACAATTCGCTTGGGACTTATGAATATCCCATTTAATACAAGATAGATGAAACAAACAATACTAATCGATATTACTTGTGCTGTTGTCTCACTCTCAACTATACCGCTTTTCACAAGAAAAGCAGCCAGTTTATCAAACAACCAGAAAAAAGCCACAAAGATAAATTCCAGAATTTTAGAAAGGATGTCCCCAATAAAATTTCCCACATCTTCCTAGATAATACTCTCCCTTGCTTGGATGATTTAATGCTGCTTTAGTATTCCTGAAGTATGTAATGTTTTTATAAGTAACAAATTATTCCTATTAATATTAACATATATAGAAAAATAGTAAGAGATTACCCGGAAAGATTGTTTGTAGTCTGCCGATAAAGTTAATGGAAGCATAATTGCTATCCAAGAATTATAATAGAGTTTAGAGTTGAATGATCGAACAGAACATTTGGGGAATTCACCATTGTGGTACGCCCGAATAATTTTTATAAAATAAAAAAACCTTGAAATGATGGACACTTCAAGGTTTTTGACTACGTCCCAGGAGCGATTCGAACGCCCGACCTACAGATTAGAAGTCTGTTGCTCTATCCAGCTGAGCTACTGGGACATGGAGCGGGTGAAGAGAATCGAACTCTCGACATCAGCTTGGAAGGCTGAGGTTTTACCACTAAACTACACCCGCATTTGGTTATGTACTTTTTTAACGGACAAGTAATATTATATAAAGTAATGTGCCGAATGTCAACACAATTTCACAAAAAAATTATTCTTTTTTGCTTTTCTTTATTTTGATGTAGAAATCCTTACAAATAAAGCCTGTCAGAACAATAATCAACAGAGCCATCACCGTTAAAGTAAAAGTATTAGAAAAACTTTGATAAATACCGATTGCAAACCCAACTAACAGGATAAAAAGGTAAGTGATTTTAGAGAAATTCATAATGACTAAGAAAGAGTACCTTAGTGTTCACCTCACAATTGATTTATATAATTATTATAACATAATTTATTTCTTTTCTAATAAGTGATTGATTTTAGAATGAACTCCTTTTAATTACCTCCCTATTTGCCAATGTGATATAATTCCATCTTAGATAAAAAATTCTGCTGACAATTAAAGTGGTCGGCGGGGCAATTTGAGGGGGAAGTTTTTTGAGAAAGTCGATAAAATCGAAATTATTTTTGCTTTTTTTATTGTTAGCAATCGTGCCAGCAATACTAATCAGTTGGTTAGTGATCTCCAAGACGAATGACAGCTTTACAAATGTAATGTCAAAAAGCCAACTAGAATCGAAAATGCTGATCGAAAACCAGTTGCAATCAGAGATGAATGAATTACTTGACATAACCAAATTATATGCATCAAGTGAAGAATTAATAGAGGCCTTCGCTAACAAGGACCGTGATAACTTACATGAGTCCGTTACACCAGTATTCGAAAGATTACAAAGAGAACATGACTGGAATGTATTTGAATTTGGAGATGCAGATGGCACGGTTTACTATCGTGGACATAATCCAGAAGAATTCGGTGATAACAAAAGTGATAAACAAGCGATTCAATCAGCATTAAACCAGGAAGCAAATGTTGGTTTTGAATCAGGGAATAGCGGGATGACGATAAGAGCCTTTGTACCAATTATTTCAAATGATGAAGTGATTGGGACATTACAAACAGGATTAAAGCCAGAAGTTGTAAATGAGATAACCAGTTCACTTGAAGGTGTTGAGATAACAATTATCAATAAAGAGAAAGAAGTTATTCTATCATCTGCAGGGAATGACGGTAATCTAAGTACAGCAGCACAGGAGAGTGTCGCTGAAGCATTTGAAGGTAAAGAAGTCACAAACAATAATAAGGACAAATGGAAATATTACTTACCATTATTCGATCCTGCTAATGCGAATGTAGTTGGTGTGATAGAAATAATAGAGGATGTAAGTTTCTTTACGGACATTAATAAAGAAATTCTGCAAAGTATACTAATAATAGGTCTAATCATCATCCTGGTTATTGGAATTGTTGCATGGTTAGTAAGTGATCGCTTTACAAAACCAATTATGAAAGTCACTGAAATAATGTCAGAGATTGCGAATGGGAATTTAAAAAACGATTGGTCAGGAAAAATCAGCCCGGATGAGATAGGTGTTTTAGTAAATGCTGTTATACATACACAGGATACACTGCGAGCAATGATTGAAAAGGTTCAGCAAACGTCTCATTATGTTCGGAAGGAAACAGTAGAAATGAAGCAAGCCTTTGATGAAATAAACGTCAGCAGTGAACAGATTGCTGTAACGATGGATGAAATAGCGAATGGAACAGAGGTACAAGCAGACACTACTGCCCAAATTGCGGAACAGATGAATCAATTTTCCAATAAAATTAAGCTTGCAAGTGACAGTGGAGAAAAGTTGTTTCAGTCTGCAGAACAATTAAAAGGAATCACCCATAGTGGCAGTGAGTTAATGCAACATTCTATTACCCAGATTAAACAAACGAATGAAGACATTCAGCAAACAGTTTCACAAGTAAAAGGGTTAGAGAATCAAACAAAGGAAATTACAACAATTATTCATGTGATACAAAATATAGCAGAACAAACGAATCTATTGGCACTAAATGCTGCAATTGAGGCTGCCAGAGCAGGGGAAGAAGGAAAAGGATTCGCAGTTGTAGCAGACGAGGTCCGAAAATTATCTGAACAGGTTTCACGATCAATTGATGAAGTGACAGTTATTCTGCAACAGCTGCAAGCAGAAGCTTCTGTTGTTGCAAGGTCATTGACAGACGGTTCTGATCAGCTTGTTCAAGGAACAGAGCAGATTGGAGAAACGGGGAAGAGTTTTCAACAGATTCAGAACTCTGTATATACTATGATCAACAATATTGAAAATATATCCAGTAACTTCCATCATATTGTTGGAAATAATGAAAAAATATCCAGTTCAATAGAGAATATTGCAGCAATCTCAGAACAATCTGCAGCAGGGGTGGAAGAAACTTCTGCATCAGCTTCGGAAACGAGTCAATCCATTGGTAATATACTAGATACGGTCAAAGGGCTTGAAAAAATGTCAAAAGAGTTAGAGAGTATTGTAGAGGGGTATCAAGTGTAATAACAGGAAAACTACATCAGCAGGTGTAGTTTTTTTGTTAACGATAGTGGAATAAATTGAATACTTTATTGTTTTTTGGGGTATAGAAATATAGCTTCCGTATCAAAATAAAACAAACATAGGAATCCACTTGAGTCTTTCTGCTATTAAATCTATAATAGTAATAATATGATAGTAAAAGGTAGGTGAAACAATGCAGGAAGAAAAAGAGAAGATAATTATTTTCCCAAAATGGAAAAATGACTTAGAACATGAAGCGAAATTAGCAATGGAAGGCAGTGACTTCCAAACAGCATTTCAATATTTCCAAAAGTTGACTGAAAATGGTGTAGAATCTCCAGAAGTATTAACAGGTAAATTAATTTGTATGATGGAGCTTAATATGGAAGAAGAAGCGGAAGAACTGTGTGAACGGCTCATATCAAAGAAAGATAATCATTATTATTCTTACATACATATATATGCAACATTACTGTTTCAAGCTAGTAAATATCATCAAGTCATGTATTTAATCGAGGATGTACTGGAAGAAGAGGTACCCTCACCTATTAGTGGACAATTAAATCAGATGTATCAGCTTAGTAAAGAATTACAGCAGCAAGTGGATATACAGACAAACCAGGAAGTGCTTCAAAAATTGAAGGAAGCGATTGAGCAGAAGAATGATCGCCAGCAATGGTACATGGTGAAGCGCTTACTTTATCTGGGGGGCCAGAAAGACATACCTCTCTTAAAAGAAATGTTGGTAAAGGAAGATATACACCCTGTTGTTAAGACAGCGATATTAGAGTACTATGTTAATAATAACTTAACTGGTAACATACATATTGAGAAATTCAAAGTAGAAGAGACAATTGACTTACATAAAGCAGAAGTGATTCCTATTACATTCTTTGAAGGCATCTACCAACACTTAGATCACTTGCAACAGAATGATCCAACTAGTTTCCAAATGATCCAATTCATTTTACAGAGGTTTGCCTATGTTTACACACCATTTTTGCCTCAAGAAGAGAATTATTCATTATTTGCAGAAACCTTAGAATATTATGTGAATCAAAGCTTTCAATTTGAGGAAGAATTCCGTGATTTTAGTAATGTAAAAGAGCACTACATAAAGATGATTGAAATGTCAGAAGCTTTATATGGGTCGATTCTTGAGATATAATAATAGATGTTGCTTGCCGATCTTCTTCGGTCAAGCAGCACTATTAAATAACTAATCCTTTTTTCTTCGCATCCTCATCCATGAGTGAGCCAATCCCTAAACCGATCCCTATACCGATAGGAATACCTAGACCGATGTTATCAAATAATGTTAAGCCAAAAACCACACCAAGACTTGTGCCTAATGCCATATATGTGGCTAGGTAATAGCCGCTGGTGATACATTTATGTTGTTTCATCAGATGGGATTTTGCCTGTGAAAAGGTTTGTTGAAAGTCTCTCACTTCATCACCCGTTGCATCTATTTGCATAATTTTTAATTGATTTTCTATGTCTGCTAATAATTTCTTGCATTTCATACACTCATCACTGAATTGTTCTAATTTAGTGATAATTTTTTCTATTTTGTTAATATCGAGGTTTTCAGTACTTTTGCTTACTTCTTCTAATAGGTTCATGATGTCACTCATTTTCATACCTCCATCGTATTTTCTTCTTATATATACGCGAAACGTGTACCATTGGTTTCAATTAATTGTTGCATTTTCAGTCCAATTCATTAGAAAATCGGTCTAAGGAGGAACAATATGGGGCGTTTAGAGACAATACGTGCATCCGAGAAGCAATATCATGATTATTGTTATGATAAAAATAAGTTATTTGAACAAGGTTCATGGTTGCACAGGCCTGTTAAAACAGTTATAGAGTTAGTACCACTTCTTAAGGGGATTAATCAGCCATATGTTTCTCGATCTTGAAGCCGGAGCTGGCCGGGATGGCGTGTATGGAAGAAAGAAGTGAAGTTTCTGGAGTATAATATAATTAGAGATAGCAAATCTGTATTATTAAAAACAAAAGCAGTCACCTATGTGGTGCAAAAATTAAATTAGGGAGTGGGTCGAGATGACGACAGTTTGTTTAGTAAGACATGGTGAAACAGATTGGAATGCCGCTGGGAGAATACAGGGAGCAACCGATATTCCATTAAATGAAAGTGGGAAACAGCAAGCGAGAGAATGCCGCGATCATTTACAAGCTGACAGTTGGGACGTATTAATCACAAGCCCACTGAGCAGAGCGAAAAAAACGGCTGAAATTATTAATGAAGCATTACAATTACCATTAATAGAGATGAATGATTTTGCTGAGCGATCCTTTGGCGAGGCTGAAGGATTGACCGTTGAGGAAAGAAAACACAGGTTTCCTGACGGGAATTACCCAAATCAAGAAACGAGAACTGCACTTAATGAAAGAGTGTTAAAAGGTATGGCTCGGATTCAGCAAACTTATCCGGGGAAAAAAATATTGCTTGTTGCTCACGGTGCTGTCATTAATGCCATTTTATCGATTTTTTCTGAGGGAGAAATTGGTGCAGGAAAAACATTACTAATGAACGCATGCCTTAATAATATTGAATATGCAGAAGAGAAATGGAAGATACATAATTACAATGTAATTGATCATTTATCAGGAATAAAAAACGTGTAAAGAAATAATGAAGCGAAGGGCTGATCGACAAAGTCTTTCGCTTTTTGTTCATTTAACCATCACAGCTGAGTTATCTTCTAACCATAAAAACAGGATGAAAATAACTGAAATTATGACAGAAAGCGACAAACAGTTCGGATCGAAGATATAGGATTTTATAATCACTTGCATTTTCTCTATCTATATAGTAAATTCCATGTAGTAATCAAATCACAATAAATCAGTTATGCCTACATTATTATTGAAAGCATGCACTTTTATGTTATAATAAGATGGTTGCAATTTGCGTTCGGTCTATTATAGAGTGTTTATTGAATGAACGTCAAATATACAGATTTATTTATGTTGGAGGGAAATTGAATGACAGCAAAATGGGAGAAACAAGAAGGTAATGTCGGCGTACTTACTATTGAAGTGGACGCAGACAAATTTGATAAAGCACTAGATCAAGCTTTTAAGAAAGTTGTAAAACAAGTACAAGTTCCGGGCTTCCGTAAAGGAAAAATGCCTCGTGGATTATTTGAAAAACGCTTTGGTGTAGAATCACTTTATCAAGATGCAGTAGATATCATTCTGCCAGTAGAATATACTAACGCTGTTGAAGAAACTGGAATTGAGCCAGTGGATCAGCCGGAAGTAGATATCGAACAAATTGAAAAAGGAAAAAATCTTATCTTCACTGCAAAAGTTACTGTTAAGCCTGAAGTGAAATTAGGTGAGTACAAAGGACTAGAAGTAGAAGAAGAAAGCACGGAAGTAACAGATGAAGATGTAGAGAATGAATTAAAACAGCTACAAGAACGCCAGGCAGAGTTAGTTGTCAAAGAAGAAGGCGAAGTAGAGAATGGTGATACAGCTGTAATCGACTTTGAAGGATTTGTTGATGATGTGGCATTTGAAGGCGGAAAAGGTGAAAATCATTCATTAGAAATCGGTTCTGGTTCTTTCATTCCAGGTTTTGAAGAACAACTTGTTGGTAAAAAAGCTGGAGAAGAAACGGATGTGAATGTAACTTTCCCTGAAGAATACCATGCAGAAGATCTAGCTGGTAAAGAGGCAACATTTAAAGTGAAAATTCACGAAATTAAAGCAAAAGAATTACCGGAGTTAGATGATGAATTTGCTAAAGACGTGGATGATGAAGTGGAATCTTTAGATGAATTAAAAGAGAAAACAAAAAAACGTCTGCAAGAGCAAAAGGAAACAGAAGCAGATAACAACAAGCGTGAAGCTTTAATCCAGCAAGCATCTGATAATGCAGAAGTAGAAATCCCGGAAGCTATGGTACAATCAGAATTAGATCGTATGCTTCAGGAATTTGAGCAAAGACTGCAAATGCAAGGTATGACACTTGACATGTACTTCCAATTCTCAGGTCAAGATGAAAATGCGTTGAAAGAGCAAATGAAAGAAGATGCTGGCAAACGTGTGAAAACAAACTTGACATTAGAAGCAATTGCATCTGCTGAGAATGTAGAAGTAACCGAGGAAGATGTTGAAAAAGAATTAGAGTCAATGGCTTCTACGTACAAAATGGAACTTGACCAAATTAAACAGGCACTTGGCGGAAACACTGCTGGCTTAAAAGACGATTTAAAATTCAGAAAAGCAATTGATGTCCTTGTTGACAATAGCAAAACAAAATAAACAACAAAGAGAAAACAAGGCGCGAGTAACGCGCCTTGTTTTCTCACACATATAAGTAAAGTTAGCTGAATTTCGTACATGCAATAGTAAAATTTTTGCGTTTTGAAATAGAATCACATTATAATACATATACTACATATTATATTTACATGGTTGTTTCAAACCGAACCATTTGTAATTTACATAAAAGGCTGATAAGCTATAACAACATAACTTTGGAACGATAAAAAGGTGTTTTGCTTTTTTATTTTGTTACAATTTGATATGATGGGCTAAAGATAAGGGAATGCCACCATATCGAGAAATATTGATATTTTTGAACAAGGGGTGAATGGCATGTATAAGTTTAATGAAGAAAAAGGTCAATTAAAATGTTCATTCTGTGGAAAAAGTCAAGACCAGGTCCGTAAATTAGTTGCTGGACCGGGCGTTTATATATGTGATGAATGTATCGAGTTATGTACAGAAATTGTGGAAGAGGAATTAGGAACGGATGAAGAAGTAGAATACAAAGACATTCCAAAACCGCAAGAAATTTGTGACATATTAGATGATTATGTGATCGGCCAGGACAAAGCAAAGAAAAATCTAGCAGTTGCCGTGTACAACCACTATAAACGTATTAACACGCCGAAGGCAAAAGACGAAGTAGAACTATCGAAAAGTAATATTGCTATGATTGGACCAACAGGTAGTGGTAAGACATTGCTTGCACAAACATTGGCACGTATCTTGAATGTTCCATTTGCCATTGCAGATGCAACTTCACTTACAGAAGCTGGATATGTTGGGGAAGATGTGGAAAACATCTTATTAAAACTAATTCAGGCAGCTGATTACGATGTGGAGAAGGCAGAAA
This sequence comes from Gracilibacillus xinjiangensis, assembly GCF_042651765.1. Taxonomy (NCBI): domain Bacteria; kingdom Bacillati; phylum Bacillota; class Bacilli; order Caryophanales; family Bacillaceae; genus Gracilibacillus; species Gracilibacillus xinjiangensis. Next base: position 323,310 of record NZ_JBHSDT010000008.1, read on the forward strand.
AAGGGATTATTTACATTGATGAGATCGATAAAGTTGCACGTAAATCAGAAAACCCTTCAATAACAAGAGATGTATCTGGTGAAGGTGTTCAACAAGCACTATTGAAAATTCTGGAAGGTACAGTAGCTAGTGTGCCTCCACAAGGTGGAAGAAAACATCCTCATCAGGAATTCATTCAAATTGATACAACAAATATTTTATTTATTTGTGGTGGAGCATTTGATGGAATAGAACAAATTATTAAACGCCGACTAGGGAAAAAAGTAATTGGTTTCGGTGCAGAAGCTGATAATCAGGAATTAGACAAAGCAACACTTTTATCTAAAGTGTTACCAGAAGATTTATTACGCTTTGGATTAATTCCAGAATTTATCGGTCGTCTACCGGTTATTGGAAGTCTAGAACCGCTTGATGAATCTGCATTAGTAGAAATATTAACAAAACCAAAAAATGCTTTAGTAAAGCAATATAACAAATTGTTTGATATGGATGGCGTTGAACTGGAATTTGATGAAGAAGCGCTGAAAGAGATTGCGAAGAAAGCAATTGAACGTCAGACAGGGGCCCGCGGTTTACGCTCCATCCTTGAGGGAATCATGTTAGACGTTATGTTTGAACTGCCTTCTCGTGATGATATTCAAAAATGTGTCGTTACAAAAGAAACGGTTATCAATGAGAATGGTCGTCCGAAATTAATCCATAATGATGGATCAGTTATCGATGATGGAAAACAATCGCCAAAAGAAAGTGCATAATGAACGAGTAAAAGAATCCCTTGTTTGCAACAAGGGGTTCTTTTACACTATAAGCATGGTGTGTTTTATAAATAAATAACAAAAGTGTGTTTTTATCAATCGTTTTTGGTAAATATATAAATAATGATGCAAATTTTAATATTTACAAAGAACAGGATTTTCTTTAAACTTATTAGAATAGAGAAGCAGCTTTTAAGTAACAATGAATTATGGATTCTTTATTGTTAAAGAGCTTTCCTGAAATTGGGATAAAGATCAGCCGTGCGCCTTACTATTATAGTAATAACTTTACTCATATTATAGTATAAAATATGCATCTTAAAAGAACTGCTAGTAATTTTGTTGGAGGTGCCAAATGTCAGAATCAAACTTTATACATATACCATTATTGCCATTAAGAGGATTGATTGTTTTCCCAGGGATGGTCATACATTTAGATGTAGGACGAGAGAAATCCATTCAATCATTAGAAAAGGCAATGATGAATGATCAAAAAATCTTCTTGGCGGCACAAAAAGAAAGTGCAATTGATGAGCCGAATGCAGAGGATATCCATAATATAGGGACAATTGCGAAAGTAAACCAAATGCTAAAGCTACCAAATGGCACAATGCGTGTATTAGTCGAAGGTTTACAGCGTGCAAACATTGAAAAGTTTATAAATAAGAAAAAACAATTCTTTGTCGAAGTAGAAATGCTAGAGGATGAGCATGAGAACTTTCAAGAAGAAGAAGCTCTAAAGCGGTCATTACTTGAACAATTTGAAAATTACTCCCGAATTTCTAAAAAAGTTACGAAAGAAACCTTAGCGAGTGTTGTTGATATTGAAGACCCATCCCGTTTCGCAGATGTGATTGCTTCCCATATTACACTTAAGATGTCTGATAAACAAGATGTTCTTGAAACAATTAATGTTATAGGCCGGTTGAAAAAGTTGCTCGATATCATTTCAAATGAGAAAGAAGTATTGGAATTAGAACGCAAAATTGGTCAACGTGTAAAAAAATCGATGGAAGATACTCAAAAAGAGTATTACTTGCGTGAACAGATGAAGGCGATCCAAAAAGAACTCGGTGACAAGGATGGTAGAACAGGTGAAATCGCTGATTTAAAGAAACGGTTAGAAGAAAAGAATTTACCTCAGCGTGTGGAAGAAGTAGCGATGAAAGAATTAGACCGTTATGAGCGTGTTCCGCAAAGTTCTGCTGAAAGTTCTGTTATTCGTAATTACATTGATTGGATTATTGCATTACCATGGGAAGAAGAAACGACCGACAATTTAGATGTCCAACATGCGGAAAAAGTACTGGATGAAGATCATTACGGATTGGAAAAGGTAAAAGAGCGCGTTTTAGAATATTTAGCTGTTCAACAACTAACCAATTCCCTAAAAGGCCCAATTCTTTGTTTAGCAGGACCACCAGGTGTTGGAAAAACATCATTGGCAAGATCGATCGCACGTTCGATTGATCGTAACTTTGTACGAATTTCACTAGGCGGTGTAAGAGATGAGGCAGAGATTCGCGGACATAGACGGACATATGTTGGCGCAATGCCTGGTCGGATTATTCAGGGAATGAAAAAGGCAGAAACAGTCAATCCTGTTTTCTTGTTAGATGAAATTGATAAAATGTCCAATGATTTCAGAGGGGACCCATCTGCCGCGATGTTGGAGGTACTGGATCCAGAACAAAACAGTACCTTTAGTGATCACTACTTAGAAGAAACTTATGATCTATCTAAAGTAATGTTCATTGCTACAGCGAACAATTTGGCGACAGTACCAAGGCCTTTACTTGATCGAATGGAAATTATTTCACTTGCCGGATACACAGAACATGAGAAAATGCACATTGCCAAAGAGCACCTTTTACCAAAACAAATAAAAGAGAATGGGTTAAAGAAAGGTCAGCTTCAAATGCGTGATGAGGCATTATTAAGGTTAATTCGCTTATATACAAGGGAAGCAGGAGTTCGGGGGCTTGAACGCCAGTTAGCTTCACTATGCAGGAAAGCTGCCAAAATCATTGTATCGAAAGAAAAGCAGCGTGTTGTGGTAACGGATAAACAATTGGAATCAATACTGGGCAAACCAAAATTCCGCTATGGATTAATGGAAGAAGAGAATCAAATTGGTGCAGCAACTGGATTGGCATATACTTCAGCAGGCGGAGATATTCTTTCCATTGAAGTTAGCTTAGCCAAAGGAAAAGGCAAACTAACTTTAACAGGGAAACTTGGTGATGTAATGAAAGAATCTGCTCAGGCTGCGTTTAGCTATATCCGTTCTCGTGCAGATGAATTGCAAATTGACCCGAATTTCCATGAAAACTATGATATCCATATTCATGTTCCAGAAGGAGCAACACCGAAAGATGGCCCTTCTGCTGGAATTACAATGGCAACAGCATTGGTTTCCGCATTAACTGGACGACCTGTTCGAAGAGAAGTAGGGATGACCGGCGAAATCACTTTAAGAGGTCGAGTATTACCAATTGGCGGCTTAAAAGAGAAATCATTAAGTGCCCATAGAGCTGGAATAACAACAATTATTATTCCAGCAGATAATGAGAAGGATCTTGAAGATATACCGGAAAGTGTTCGCGAGCAATTAACATTCATTCCAGTAGATCATTTGGACAAAGTGCTACAATACGCGTTACTGGAGGAGAAAAATGAAGGTAAATAAAGCAGAAATAGTGATAAGTGCTGTTTCTCAACAGCAATACCCTAACGACCAGTTACCAGAAATTGCGTTAGCTGGTCGTTCCAATGTTGGTAAATCATCTTTTATTAATAAACTAATCAATCGTAAAAACCTGGCAAGAACTTCTTCAAAACCAGGCAAGACTCAAACACTTAATTTTTATTTAATAAATGAACTTTTTTACTTTGTCGATGTACCAGGTTACGGCTACGCAAAAGTTTCAAAGAAAGAACGGGAAAAATGGGGAAAGATGATGGAAGAGTATTTCTCTACCCGTGAAAATTTAAAGGTTACTGCACTTATTGTTGATATTCGACATAAACCATCGGAAGATGATGTGATGATGTACAACTTCCTAAAACATCTAGAGTTACCTGTGTTAGTCATTGCAACAAAATTAGACAAAATTCCAAAAAATAGAAAGGGGACCCATCTGAAAAGAGTGATAGACACATTGGAGATGGACCCTGAAGATACACTAATCCCTTTCTCTTCAGAGACAAGTGAGGGGAAAGAAGATGTTTGGCACTATATTGATCAAATAGTAAAATAATACATGCTTCAAAAAGCAGTTCTGTGTTAGAGTTAGTATGCTCTCATATGAACTGCTTTATTTTTTTAAGTTACCATGTTTCTTTCAGGCGAGAGGAATCATTAGCAAGCAATATGTTATTTTCTTTTCAAAAGCAGGTAGATCCCTAATCCAATCAAAACAATTGGCCAAAACCTTTCCATCCATCCCATCAGATCATGAATCCACACAAACCAACTTGGTTGATTGTCGACAAACATTGCAAAGATAGAAATGACGAATAATACAACTCCTGGAATAATGCCATGTTTTGTCTTGACAAAGCGAAGCAAAAAAGCAATCGAAACAATCAGTGTATAAATCCCCCAATGGGCAATCCAAAAAGGATAATGATTCAGTCCGTGAAAATGAATCCCAAGACCAAGTAAAACAACCCCAGGAAAGATACTCTTCTCTTCATTCCCTGAAAATGCATGGACTAAAAATGCTGAACCAATCAATATTAATAAGGTAGGCCATGAATAGAAATCGGTTAAGATCGGAATTCGTAATTCACGTAACAAAAAATACAGCCCGATTCCAATTAGTAAATAGGCCAATAAACTATTTTTCTTCATGGTAAATCTCCTCTAGATTAAAATAATTATTAATTTATATTCATTACTTGATATAATGTGTTAAATGTGATAAAGTATCTATGACTTAAAGATAGAAAATATAGAACATCAACATTCTAACACAATTTTATGATGACTGTTCATAAAATGATCACGATTTAACAAAGAAAACATGTTATAATACGAATATAAGCGTAGTTAGGCTTTTGTTTTTTTGGGGGTAGATATTGTGCATATCATAACAGCAGGAATAAATTATAGAACAGCACCTGTTGAAGTAAGGGAAAAGCTAGCTTTTCGTGAAGATATGCTTGTAGAAGCAATGACAGAATTAAAAGGTCGAAAAAGCATATTAGAAAACGTCATTATTTCTACTTGCAATCGTTCCGAAATCTATGCAGTTGTTGATCAACTTCATACAGGTCGTTATTTTATAAAGCAGTTTTTAGCAGACTGGTTTGGTATTGAAAAAGAAGTGTTTGCACCACATTTAATCATTTATGAAAATGAAGCAGCAGTGGAACATCTGTTTCGTGTGAGCTGTGGTTTAGAATCGATGATTATGGGCGAAACACAAATTTTAGGGCAAGTAAAAGAAGCTTTTTTTCAAGCTCAAAATAATGGGGTAACAGGGACGATTTTAAACGAATTGTTTAAGCAAGCCATTACGATCGGGAAAAGAAGCCAGAGAGAAACTAATATTAATGAAAATGCTGTTTCAGTAAGTTATGCAGCAGTTGAATTAGCAAAGAAAATCTTTACAGACCTTCATGATAAACATGTGGTCATCATTGGTGCAGGAAAAATGGGTGAATTAGCTGCCAAAAACTTATTTGGTTCAGGCGTAAATAAGGTAACTGTTGTCAATCGGACGATGGAGAAGGCAGTACAGCTAGCTGCCCAATTTAATGGTGTTGCGAAATCGATAGAAGAATTAAATGAAACATTGACTGAAGCAGATATTGTAATTAGTTCGACTGGTTCTGAGGATTATATTATTACGAAAGAAAATTATAAGCAAATCGAGAAGAAAAGAAAAGGCAGACCACTGTTTTTAGTCGATATTGCGGTTCCCCGGGACCTTGATCCAGCACTTTCAGAAACAGATAATGTTTTCTTATATGATATTGATGACTTGCATACAGTAGTTGATGCCAACCTGGAAGCAAGAAAAGAAGCGGCAGAAGAGATTGAGATCTGGATCGAAGCAGAAATTGTTGGGTTTAACACATGGTTACAAACATTAGGTGTTGTACCAATCATTACTGCTTTAAGAGAACAAGCATTGTCCATTCAACAAGAAACAATGCAAAGTATTGAACGCAAAATGCCTAACTTAACGGAACGTGAACGAAAAGTACTCAATAAACATACAAAAAGTATTGTTAACCAAATGTTGAAACAACCAATATTACAAGCAAAAGAGTTAGCTGGTCAAAAAGATGCGGATGAGGCATTAGCTTTATTTAAAAAGATTTTTGATATTGAAGATAAAGTGGAAAATAATGTAGATAAAATAATTTCATTCGAAAAATCAAATGAAAAAGCTTACCGAAAATTACAAAATGTTTCTACACATTAAGAGGATGGTATTCCTTTATGGCTCTAGAAAGATTGCTTCATGAAAGTATACTGCTTTTGTATGCTGTAAGTGTCGTATTTTATTTTATAGATTTTTTATTCCATAACCGGAAAGCGAATCGAATCGCTTTCTGGTTCCTTGCAATGGTTTGGGTTCTTCAAACCATTTTTTTATTAAAAGAAATGGTTCAAACAGCGTCATTACCAATCCAGACATTTAATGATGGTTTATATACGTATGCCTGGATTGTTGTAACATTCTCGTTGGTAGTGCATCGCTTTTTTAAGCTGGAGTTCTTTATGTTTTTCATGAGTGTATTTGGGTTTCTTGTGATGCTGATTCATACATTGCGTTCTGTCCAAATAAATGACTCCAGTCAAATCCCAAGTATGTTAAATGAATTATTATATGCTCATATTGTTTTAGCATTAATTTCATATGGGCTGTTTACGATATCATTTGTACTCGCGTGTTTGTATTTAACACAATATAAGTTTTTGAAAGCTAAAAAAGGCTATAAATGGCTGAGAAGGTTTCGAGACTTAGAAGGATTAGAGAGAAGAGCGTTTCATTTGATCGTATTAGCTGAGCCAATGTTACTCTTGTCTATTATTCTCGGCGTTGTATGGGCTTATGTGACTGATACAACATTCTACTGGGGAGATAGCAAAACGGTTGGTTCGATTCTTGTGTTTATTATTTATGCGATGTATTTATATAGCAGGACTCGAGGAAACTATAGAGGAAAACCAATTTTGTTATTTAATGTCATTGCATTTTGTTTACTACTAATTAATTTTTTCTTATTTAATACATTATCAAATTTTCATGTATAGACATTGAAGGGAGCTTTTATTGTGCGTAAGATTGTTGTAGGTTCAAGACGCAGTAATTTAGCATTAACCCAATCAGAGTGGGTTATTGAACAACTGAAGAAACATACGGGAGATAAATATTCGTTTGAAATTAAAAAAATTGTAACAAAAGGTGACCAAATTCTTAATGTGACACTATCTAAAGTTGGTGGTAAAGGGCTGTTTGTTAAAGAGATTGAAAAAGCAATGTATGATAAAGAAATTGATTTTGCTGTGCATAGCATGAAAGATATGCCTGCAGTAATGCCTGATGGCTTAATCATTGGTTCCATTCCTGTTCGTGAAGATCATCGTGATGCATTTATCTCCAATGATCATATTAAGTTAGAAGACTTACCAGGTGGAGCAATAGTTGGAACAAGCAGTCTTCGTCGAGGATCTCAGATTCTTGCGGAACGACCTGATCTGGAGATTCAATGGATCCGTGGAAATATAGAAACACGTTTAAGAAAATTAAAAGAAGAGAACTTTGATGCAATTATTCTTGCTTCTGCCGGAATGAAACGGATGGGCTGGAGTGAAGACATTGTTACACAATATCTTGAACCGGAAATTTGTGTGCCGGCTGTTGGGCAAGGTGCATTAGCAATAGAGTGTCGTGAAGATGATCAGGAACTGTTGGAACTATTGCAGAAAATTAATGATCAATATACAGAACAAACGGTAACAGCTGAAAGAACATTTCTTCATTTACTAAATGGAGGCTGCCAAGTTCCAATTGGCGGGTATGCCTATTTAGCAGACGGTGAAATCGTCTTAACAGCCCTTGTTGCAAGCAGTGATGGCAAGACGGTATTAAAAGAAGTAATTCGCGGGACTGATCCTGTTGCAGTTGGCCAGGAAGCTGCAGAGAAGTTAAAAGCAAAAGGAGCGCAACAGCTAGTTGATCAAGCTCGAGAAGAGAATGAACAAGGATGATCAAGCCTTTACAAGGTCAACGAGTTTTAATAACAAGAGAGGAGCATCAGGCACAGCCATTAGCTGAACTTATCGAAAGCGCTGGCGGAACTGCCTGTATTGCTCCAATGCTCCAGTTTGAGCCAATCGTTTTACAGGATGTGAATGATACACATACACGACTGCAACGGAAGACGGATTGGCTTTTTTTTACGAGTAGTAATACAGTAACTTTTTTTGAAGATTATCGGAAACAACTCGGTATTTCATTACATCAGAAAATCGCGTCGGTTGGTGAGAAGACTTCTGTTGCTTTAGAAAAACGAGGATATAAAGTTGATTTTCAACCAACTGAATATAGCGGTATGACAATGGTCCGCGAATTTATCGCAAAATACGGCACCAAACAACGTGTAACAATTATATGTGGGGAAAATGCTCGTGAAGAAATCCCTCAATTGTTATCAGAAAATGGCGTTTCTTTTGATAAATTGGTTGTTTATCGTACAATAGAAAATGTGGATGCAAAGGAAACATTACAGCAGTATTTGGAGAATGGTATCGGAGCATGTTTATTTACTAGTCCATCAACTGTGAAAGCATTTGTGAAGTTTGCTGAAGCTGAAATGATTACCAAAATAAAAAAGAATACAGTATGTGTTGCTATTGGGAAAACAACAGCAGAAGAATTAGTCACACAGCAATTTAGATATGTGATTTATCCGGAGAAATATACAATAGAAGCAATGGTTGATACATTGATTGATTATATAAAGGACGGTGAAAAGAATGACAGAGTTTAAACGTCACCGAAGATTACGGAATTCAGTGACAATGCGGTCATTTGTTAGAGAAACGGAGTTGAAAACAGACGATTTAGTTTATCCCTTATTCGTTGTCGAAGGGGAGAATGTAAAGAATGAAGTAAGTTCCATGCCAGGAGTATTTCAAATTTCATTAGATTATTTAGATGATGAAGTAGAAGAGTTGCTGAAACTTGGAATTCCATCAGTACTGTTATTTGGGGTACCGAAGGAAAAGGACGAACTAGGATCTGGCGCATATGATCCGCAAGGTATTGTCCAAAAGGCAATACGCCAAATTAAACAGAAAACATCTGATTTATTAATCATTGCAGATACCTGTTTATGTGAATACACGTCCCATGGACATTGTGGTGTCATACATAATGGCGATGTCGACAATGATGCATCCTTACCTTTACATGTGAAAACGGCTGTTACGCAAGCACAAGCTGGAGCAGATATTATTGCCCCATCGAATATGATGGATGGATTTGTTAAAGAGATTCGCCAAGGACTTGATGAATCAGGATTTGAGCACATTCCAGTCATGTCATATGCAGTTAAATATGCGTCTGCTTTTTATGGTCCATTTCGAGATGCTGCGGACAGTACACCACAATTTGGTGATCGAAAGACCTACCAAATGGATCCAGCTAATCGGTTGGAAGCAATGCGTGAAGCTCAATCGGATATAGAGGAGGGTGCTGATTTCCTTATCGTTAAACCAGCACTTTCCTATATGGACATTATCCGTGATGTGAAAAATACACATCCTGTCCCTGTTGTTGCTTATAATGTTAGTGGCGAATATTCGATGGTGAAAGCAGCTAGCCTTAATGGCTGGGTTGATGAACAAGCCATTGTATTAGAGAAACTGACTAGCATGAAACGAGCAGGTGCTGATATTATTATCACCTATTTTGCTAAAGATGCAGCAAAATGGCTGCAGCAAAAATAAGAGGAGGTAACAAGGAATGGTAGCTTATCAGAAGTCAATTGATGCATACAAGGAATCGGTGGATTTATTACCAGGTGGTGTTAATTCACCAGTGCGTGCATTCAAATCAGTTGGTATGAATCCGATATTTATGGATCATGGAAAAGGATCCAGAATCTTTGATATCGACGGTAATGAATATATCGATTATGTCCTAAGCTGGGGGCCGCTAATTTTAGGGCATGCAGACGATCGAGTCGTGTCTAAACTGAAAGCAGTTGCTGAAAAGGGGACAAGTTTTGGTGCACCGACATTGCTTGAAAATGAATTAGCCCAGCTTGTTATCGATCGTGTGCCATCAATTGAAATGGTGCGCATGGTTAACTCAGGTACGGAAGCAACAATGAGTGCATTAAGACTGGCACGCGGATATACCGGTCGTAATAAAATATTGAAATTTGAGGGGAATTACCATGGTCATGGCGATTCTTTATTAATTAAAGCCGGCTCAGGTGTGGCAACACTTGGCTTACCCGATAGCCCGGGTGTACCTGAAAGTGTTGCCAAGCATACCATCACTGTCCCGTATAATGATATCGAAAGTGTACGGTATGCTTTTCGTGAATTTGGTGAAGATATTGCTGCAATTATTGTGGAACCAGTGTCTGGAAATATGGGGGTTGTGCCGCCGCAGGAAGGATTTTTACAACAATTGCGTGAGATTACGACAGAAAATGAATCTTTATTAATTTTTGATGAAGTTATGACAGGGTTTCGGGTCGGCTACAATTGTGCACAGGGACATTTTGGTGTCACCCCTGACCTTACATGTTTAGGCAAAGTAATTGGTGGCGGACTGCCAGTTGGAGCGTATGGTGGTAAACGAGAGATAATGGAAAGAATTGCACCTGTGGGCGATATTTATCAGGCAGGAACATTATCAGGAAACCCGCTTGCGATGACTGCTGGTTTAGAAACATTAAAAGCCATGACAGAATCTGAGTATGCTTCGATTAATCAAAAAGTAGACCGTTTAGTTGAGGGATATAGAGCTGCAGCAGATAAATACGGTATTTCATTGCAAATTAACCGGGCAGGTTCAATGGTTGGTGTATTCTTTGCAGATACGGAAGTTGTGAATTATGAAACAGCTTCTGGTTCTGATGTCGAGCGATTCGCGACATATTACCGTACAATGGCGGAAGAAGGCATTTTCTTACCACCATCACAATTTGAAGGGTTATTCTTATCTACAGCACATTCAGCTGAAGACATTGAAAAAACAATCAAGGCAGCGGAAAAAGCATTTGCCAAAATAGCGAATAATTAAAACAAAGCTTGTTGATCTGAAAAAGGGTCGACAAGCTTTTTTATTCATATTCCTTTCCATTGCTTCATATATTTTAAAGAATGCGAGTTCGTTTGAACATAATGGAAGGGGGAACTATGTTGCAAGATTCTTATACATTCACACTTAATGAAAATATAACATTTCATAATGATTACCCAATCAAAGAAATGTTAGGAATTGGCCTGGAACCTGTTCTTTCAATTGAAGAAATAGGGGATACGCTATCCATTAGAGGGGTGATGGAACTAAAGGGCGAGTATATTCCAAGTGAAGAAAGAGGTGAAGAAGAAGAAGAAGAAATTAATGGCCAAGTTGTGGAAAGAATTGAAGTGATGTCAGACGATATTTGTGAATTCAATCATAAATTTGTTATGGATATTTCCATCCCGATGGAACGAGTGAATCAGACGAGTGAAGTGGCAGTGGATGTTGATCATTTCGATTATGCCATTCAATCAGCAAAATGCTTAAATATCGAAGCAGTTCTTGTAATTAAAGGATTAAGCCAAGAAAAAGAAGAAGTAATTGCACCAGAAGAAACGGAACTGCTTCCACGCTTTGAAACAAAAGAAGATTCAACTGTGACAAAGGAAGAGCAAGAAGAAAGCTTTGAATTTGTTGTAAATGAAGAAAGAGAATTGGAAGAGAACGAAGAAGAAAGTAACGAAGAAACAGCAGAGATTGTATCATTATTTGAAGATAATGAAGACAAGGGTGAAAATCAAACAGAAGAGCCGCGCGACAACATCAGTTATGAAAGTGGTGGGACAGAAGAGGCAGTGGATGAGACAGAAATTGAGGAACAAACTGAAGAAGTCGAAGAAGCAGAGGAATTGGTGGAAGAAGTTAAAGAAGACCGTTTACGTGTGCAAGCTCGAGCGGATGTCGATGATACTTCCTACTTATTAAATATTTTTAGTGAAGAAGAGGAAATGGCCTATACGAAATTAAAATTATATATTGTTCAGCCAGCTGATCAGATGCAGTCCATCGCAGAAAGGTATAATGTCACCACAAGGCAAATAATGCGAACAAATCAATTGGAAGATGAAGATCTGACTTCAGGCCAATTAATTTATATTCCAGTTGCTTCAACGGACTAAAAATACAATCCCTAAAATCTAGGGATTTTTTTCTTTGCAGTGAGCAATGTATGAAAGGACCAATAACTTGAGGAGTTGGCTTCGTAGTAAGATAAGCTTTCCTTAAATTAGTGATGATAGGAGGATTTCATATGGAATGGCAACAAATATTTGACGCATACAATATACAGCCGAATTATATCGAACAAATCTCTGACCGGGTATATAAACTTATTGCAAATCACCAAAATTATTGTTTGAAATTCAGTGCTTTGACAGAAGATCAGCTTGGTCATTGGAATGCGGTTTATCATTATATTTATGAAAGGCATGTGTATGGCTTTGTTCCAGTTATTTTAACGAAAGATAATTCTCCTTATTATATGTTGGAAGGCCAGGTTATACTGCTGACACCGTGGGTAGAAGGTTATCGAAGTGACCGTTTGACAGATGAATGGATTGCCTCATTCCATGGGTTAGGGAAATTACATGGGACCACAATCCAGCATATTGAAATAAATCATTCAACAGACCAATTAACAGGGATAGGACCATATGATGATAAGGATATTAAAAGAAAAAAAGAAGAACTATTACATTATATTCGCTATTTTGAATCGAAACGGTATATGTCCCCATTTGAGCTTCAAGCATGTATGCATTACAGGGATCTGGAATGGATCTTACAAGTGAAAGAGAGATGGCAATATATTTATTTAGATTTATTAAAAGAGAAACAAAATAGAAAAGTCGTGTTATGTCACGGTAATTTAACTCCATCACATTATGTCTTAATAGATGATACTACTTACTTTCTTAACTGGGAATATGCACGAATGGACATACCTGCACGTGATGTTGCCACCTATTTAAAAAGTCTATTCACTAATCACGATTGTGATATGAAGAAAGCGTTTGACGGATTATTAATTTACTTTCAGTACGTTTCGTTTCATGATGATGATAAGTGTGAGTTAATTTTTGATTTACTAGATTTAGATCCATATTTTACTTTACTATCCGACTATGTGAATAGTCCGCAGATTGGGGAGATTAGAAAATCTGCACAACTGGAAAGGTTATATCGCCAGTTGCTATTTTCCAATCAATTAGAACAATTACTCTACCCAACACTACAAGTTAACCAGAAAGAGGATTAGATCCATTCTAATTGGAAAGCGATTAATATTGCAATTAAAATTCCTAGTAACAATACATCAAATGTCGTGGGAATAAAAATGGTTCTTATACTTTGGAAAATTACTATTGGTAAGATGCATTTCTCACAGACAATAATACATTCACGTGCCCATGGTGGCAAACGGTAACGATAATATCGGCCCATATAATCACCCCAAAATTAAATGTTAGGTAATTTATCATTGGTTTATTCTATGCATAAACTTGCTGATTAGTGCATATTAGTTAAAAAAAGGTAGAAAAGTTAGAAACTTTTAATTAAAAAGAAGGAGAATGGGAAGAAATGTAGAATATTAATATAAATATTATTTGTGAGTAGCTTTCACAATTGATGACTATACTGGGGGGGATTAAGTAAATATTCAACTATTACACAGTTCTCAACAGGTTAAGAGAATGATAATCGGATCAATTCTACTTTAGATAGAGAGATGAAACATTAATTTCAGTTAATGGCAAACCTATTGTAAAATAGGGACGCAAAGCTACAGGTCCGTCTCTCTTCGATTATTAAACGGATGGCTGAGCTGCCTGAAGTACACGTATGTATTTTGGGAGGATATAATAAAGATGGAAAAAACAACACAAATGGATTACGAATGGATCTACCTGATACTAAAGGCAAAAGAAGCAGGATTATCTGCTGAAAAAATTCGAGAATTCTTAGAAAAAGAGAAATCTACCATTAAAGAAATAGGGTAGTAACTATAGATGTTTATATATGACACTTTATTCGGGCTGATCAATAACGATGATTAGTTAGGGTGGAGTGTTTTCCGTTTTTATAGCAAATGAAAATCTAAGAGAGTCTCATAACATGCGATTATTGGAAGTCATTTCAACGATTTGATATACTGTACTAGAAAAAATACATATTAGATTAATGAATGACAGAAACTAGCGGAGTATAGGATTGAATAAACATCTTTAAGGAAGGATGAATGATTTTGACTACTACCATTCCACGTATCGTAATACTAGGTGCAGGATATGCAGGCATGATGACAACTAAACGATTAATACAGCAATTTGCCCCAGAGGAAGTGGAAATAACACTTGTCAATAAACATAATTATCATTACCAGACAACTTGGCTCCATGAGGTTGCTGCAGGAACAATCGATGTGAATCGCTCCCGTATTATGATCTCAGATGTGATTAATACGAGAAGAGTAAACTTTGTCCAAGATACAGTGAAGAAGATTCATACAGAGAATAAACAAGTGGAATTAGAAAATAGTACATTAGATTATGATTATTTAGTTATTGGTTTAGGATTTGAAAAAGCAACATTTGGTATACCAGGAATGGAGCATGCTTTTACTATTCAGACAGTTGATAAAAGCAGAATGATTCGTGATCATATTGAATATCAATTTTCCCGTTATAAAACAGAAGAAAATCCTTCTGATGATATGTTAACAATTATCGTGGGAGGAGCAGGTTTTACCGGAATAGAGTTTGTTGGAGAGCTGGCAGAGCGTGTACCATTACTATGTAAAAAATATGATATCCCGAGACACCGTGCAAAGATAATAAATATCGAAGCAGCACCATCCATTCTTCCAGGTTTTGACGAAGACTTATTAGAATATGCGAAAGAATCTCTAACAAGAAGAGGTGTAGAAATTCGCACATCTACAATGATTAAAGAAGTGAAGGAAGACTCGATCATTGTCGGAGATGACAAAGAAGAAATAAAAGCAGGTACATTTGTCTGGACTGGCGGAGTACAAGCAAATAGTATTGTTGGAGAGGCTGGTTTCGAAATAACAAAAGGCAGAGTAAACGTTGATCCAATGTTACGAGCACCAGGCTATGATGACGTATTTATATTAGGTGATTGCGCTTGGGTTACTAATAAAGAAACAGGCCGACCATACCCTGCAACTGCTCAAATTGCGATCCAGGAAGCAGATGTTTGTGCACATAATATCCGCACATTAATTTTTGGCGGAACATTACAGGAATTTGTCTATGATAATAAAGGTACTGTTGCATCATTGGGTGGCAGTGAAGCAATGGGTACGGTATTTGATGGACAGAAATTGTACGGAATGCAGGCAAAAGTAATGAAACATGTGATTGATGATCGATATTTATTTATGGTTGGCGGCCCAACATTTGTATTGAAAAAAGGTAAATTCCGTCCATTTTAATAAGGGAGGTATTTAGATGAAGAATACGCTATTCTATACATTACTAACAGCTGTTGCAACAATGGCATATGTTTTTGTCTCAAGAAAATTAGAAGATAAGCGGGATTTTCGTTAAATCGCAGGGTAGATACATTTTTGTATCTACTCTTTTACATTTTATGCAGTCTGTTGTAGTATACTAACGCTTATAGGGGGTGGATGAGCATTGTTCGAGCTTCATAATGTTCAATTTAAGGATATTTTACATATTGAAAAATTAGAGATTCATGACCAAAAAATTATTTGCTTATTTGGTGAAAGTGGGAGTGGTAAATCCACTTTATTGAAGATGTTAAATGGAATGTTGACAGAAGATAGTGGCAAGGTATTGTATAATAAAGAGTTGCTGAGCAATTATGATCCAGTGGAATTACGCAAGAAAGTCACAATGCTTGGACAGGATCCAATCATGTTTGAGGGCACAGTTCGTGATAATCTTTTAATTGGGTTAAAATTTACTGGAAATGATCTGGTTGATGATCGTAAGCTGGACCAATTACTTAAGAAATTACGTTTAGAGAAGAAATTAGATGATAATGCGGATAAGTTATCAGGCGGGGAAAAGCAGCGTGTCGCTTTCGGAAGGGTGATGCTGATGGATGCAGAAGTATATTTGTTGGATGAGCCAACTTCAGCGTTGGATGAGGAAACAGAAACAAAAGTTATGGATCAATTTAGAAACTTCCTAAAGGAAAAGGGAAAAACAGCTGTGCTTGTGACACATTCCAAAGAAGTTGCTGAAAAATATGCGGATGAGACGCTCTATATGAAAGATATTTCTGCAAAGAGGAGAGCAAACACATGAATGGAATGTTAGATATTACTTTATGGCAACTTATCACAGCCTATGTTTTTATTGTTCTCCTCCTTGCGATTGTCCGGTGGCGTAAAATTCCCCGTGAAAAAGAAATTGTTATTGCAACACTTCGTATGACCATTCAATTGGTCTTAGTTGGCTATCTATTAACATATATTTTCGAAAATGAAAATTGGATTTATTCTGTTATTGTTCTATTATTAATGGAAACTTTTGCAGTATACAACATTTATAAACGGGCAAAAAAAGAAATGAGTTCCCAATTAAAAAAAATAATTGCGATTGCAATGGTTTCTGGTACATTGTTTGCTTTCTTATATTTTGATTTTGTTGTTGTTCAATTTTCCCCATGGTATGATCCTCGCTATTTTATCCCTATTGCAGGGATGTTGATAGGAAACTCAATGACAGGCATTACACTTGGTGTAAGTGCATTAATTGAAGGTTTTTCTTCAAGAAAAAAAGAAATAGAAGCTGCCTTAATGCTTGGTGCTACACCAAATCAGGCTTCCCAGGGGATCGTAAACCATGCGTTTGACTCAGCAATACTGCCAACGATTAACAGTATGGTTGGTATGGGGATTGTTTTCTTACCGGGGATGATGACAGGCGTTATCTTATCAGGTGCGAGTCCGCTCGATGCCATTAAATACCAAATAGCGATCATGTTAGGGATAACTGGGAGTGTCTCATTATCTGTCATTATTTTTCTGTATTTCGGCTATAAAACATTTTTCAACAAAAGGGCGCAATTGAAGATATAATTTTCCTTGACGTTCGTACGTGTTTTTGGATAAAATAACATATAATCAAATTGTTACATGCAATGACGAGGAAGAGTACTGCATACTTATCGTTAGAGAGGAAAACCCACAGGCTGAAAGGTTTTTTCGGGAAAAGGTGCAGGAAGGTAGCCTCAGATGCAGCTTTATTGAACGGATAGTAGGTAAAGCCGGATGAACCGTTATCTCATCAATGAGTGTGTAAGCAGGTTAATATTGCTTATAAACAAAGGTGGTACCACGGAAATTCAATCCTTTTCGTCCTTTCTAACAAGGACGGGAAGGATTTTTTGTTTGGCTTTGGGAAGTGAGCGTTTTTCTGCAAGAAAGTTAGCTATAGAGTGTCCCCGCTACTTTGGTTCGAAAGCTTAGCAAATATGATTCATTATTTCCTAAAGGAGGATTTTAGATATGACAGAAAAAGAACAACATGAAGTTAATTTACCACCCAAATATGACCCGACAGCTGTTGAGAAGGGCCGTTATGATTATTGGGTAAATGGGAAGTTTTTTGAGGCGGAAAGGAATCCGGACAAAGAACCTTTTACGATTGTTATTCCGCCGCCAAACGTAACAGGAAAGCTTCACATTGGTCACGCTTGGGATACAACTTTACAAGACATTGTTACAAGAATTAAACGAATGCAAGGCTATGATGTATTGTACCTGCCAGGTATGGACCATGCGGGTATCGCAACCCAAGCAAAAGTGGAAGAAAAACTCCGCGAGCAAGGAGTTAGCCGTTATGACTTGGGGCGTGAGAAGTTTCTGGAAAAAGCTTGGGACTGGAAAGAAGAATATGCTGGATTCATACGTAAGCAATGGGCTAAGCTCGGTCTTGGCTTGGACTATTCCCGTGAGCGATTTACATTAGATGAAGGTCTGTCAGATGCGGTAAAAGAAGTTTTTGTAACATTATATGAAAAAGGGCTTATTTACCGTGGGGAATATATTATTAACTGGGACCCTGCAACAAAAACTGCTTTATCCGATATTGAAGTAATTTATAAAGATGTGCAAGGACATTTTTATCATATGAAATATCCACTGGCAGATGGATCCGGTCATATTGAAATTGCCACAACCCGTCCTGAAACAATGCTCGGGGATACAGCTGTAGCAGTACACCCGGAAGATGAGCGTTACAAACATTTAATTGGCAAAAAAGTAAAATTGCCAATCGTTGGACGTGAAATTGAAATTGTTGCAGATGATTATGTAGACATGGAATTTGGATCAGGTGCCGTGAAAATCACTCCAGCACACGACCCAAATGACTTTGAGATTGGTAATCGCCATAAATTGGAACGCGTGCTTGTTATGAATGAAGATGGCACAATGAATGAAAATGCAGGGAAATATCAAGGTCTAGACCGTTTTGATTGTCGTAAACAAATTGTGAAAGATCTTCAGGCAGAAGGGATTCTGTTTGAAATTGAAGACCATATGCACTCAGTTGGTCACTCAGAACGTAGCGGAGCAGTAGTGGAACCATATCTATCGACACAATGGTTTGTGAAAATGCAGCCACTTGCAGATAGCGCTGTTGCGATGCAGGAAGGTTCTGGTGAAGAGAAAGTGCATTTTGTTCCAGACCGTTTTGAGAAAACTTATTTACGGTGGATGGAGAACATTCGTGATTGGTGTATTTCGCGTCAATTATGGTGGGGTCACCGGATTCCTGCATGGTATCAC
Source organism: Gracilibacillus xinjiangensis (assembly GCF_042651765.1). Lineage (NCBI taxonomy): Bacteria > Bacillati > Bacillota > Bacilli > Caryophanales > Bacillaceae > Gracilibacillus > Gracilibacillus xinjiangensis. Next base: position 342,143 of record NZ_JBHSDT010000008.1, read on the forward strand.
AAGGAAACAGGTGAAGTATATGTAGGCAAAGAAGCACCAGAAGACCTCGATAATTGGGAGCAGGACACAGATGTATTGGATACATGGTTCTCCTCAGCATTATGGCCATTCTCCACATTAAACTGGCCAAATACGGAGGATGAAGACTTTAAGCACTTCTTCCCGACAAATGCGCTTGTAACAGGATACGACATTATCTTTTTCTGGGTTGCACGAATGATTTTCCAATCAAAAGAATTTAATAATGAGCGTCCATTTAAAGATGTATTGATTCATGGACTTGTTCGTGATGCGGAAGGCCGCAAAATGAGTAAATCACTTGGTAATGGAGTAGACCCAATGGAAGTGATTGAAAAATATGGAGCTGACTCGTTGCGTTACTTCCTTTCAACAGGTTCCAGCCCTGGTCAGGATTTACGATTCCAATGGGAAAAAGTGGAGTCAACATGGAACTTTGTTAATAAAATTTGGAATGCTTCTCGTTTTGCTTTAATGAATATGAATGGTTTAAAATATGAAGAAATTGATTTGTCAGGCAAAAAATCAGTAGCAGATCACTGGATTCTTACACGTCTAAATGAAACAATTGAACAAGTTACTCGAAATGTTGATAAATATGAATTCGGTGAAGCTGGCCGTTACTTGTACAATTTCATTTGGGATGATTTCTGTGATTGGTATATTGAGATGGCGAAATTGCCATTGTATGGTGAGGATGAAGAAGCAAAATTAACGACACGTTCTGTATTGGCATATGTTTTGGATAATACAATGCGTATGTTGCATCCATTTATGCCGTTTGTTACAGAGGAGATTTGGCAACAGCTTCCGCACGAAGGAGAGTCTATCGTGCTATCAAGCTGGCCAACAGTAAAACAGGAGCTGTCTAACCCGGAAGCTTCTCATGTTATGCAGCAATTCGTGTCGATCATTCGCTCTGTGCGTAATATTCGGGCAGAAGTGGATACCCCATTATCAAAAGAAATTCCCATTCTGATTCAAGCAAGTGATGAGAATGGAAAAGTTCTTTTAGAAGAAAACCGTGTCTATATCGATCGTTTCTGTAACCCTAGTGAGTTGACAATTGATACAAATATTCAAGTGCCTGAGAAAGCAATGTCGGCAGTGGTTACTGGTGCTGAGATCTTCTTACCGCTTGAAGGATTAATTGATGTGGACAAAGAAGTGGCACGACTGGAAGCAGAATTAGAAAAACTGAATAAAGAAGTAGAGCGTGTTGATAAGAAATTATCGAATGAAGGTTTTGTGAAAAAAGCACCAGAGCAGGTAGTGGAAGCTGAAAAAGCGAAACAGCAGGACTATATCGATAAGCGCAAAAAAGTTCAAGCACGTATTGCAGAACTGCAAGGATAAATTCGGATAAGAGAAAAAAGAGGGAAGGTCCAGCTATTGGACTTTTCCCTCTTTTTTTCATATTTTGGGATTACATATTTGTTGCAAGGATATGTTCGAGAATCGGCTCGGCAACATTTACCCCGGTATGCTTCAGAATATTTGCGACATGTGCATTTGTGTTCACTTCACAAATGATTGGCTCTCCATTTTCTCCGAATAATAAATCAACACCACAATAGGTAGCATCAACCGCTTTTGCTGCAGAAACTGCTAATTCTTTTTCTATAAGAGTGGGCACGTATCCCTCTACATTGCTGCCAAGATAGACATTTGCACGAAAGTCGGCATCAGAGCTCCGTTTCAGTCCTGCAACAACTTCATCGCCAACAACGAAAATTCGTATATCCCGACCATAACTTGACTCAACAAATTCCTGAATGACAAAAGGCCGGTCATAAATTGTTTTTAGTTTAGCAATATATTCTTTTTCGTTTTGAATAAGGTATACTTGCTCTCCAAATGATCCAAAACCTTCTTTAATAATAAAAGGATAAGAAAATTCTTCTGCTAATTTCAAAAAAGTCTCCCAATTGATCGTATTGGTATTGGAGAAAATTTTTGGTGCAACAATTGTTTTTGGAATATTTAGCTGATTTTTGGCTAAATGTTGATACATTATCACTTTATTATCACATAACTCGACACTTTGAGCACTATTGTAGACAGGAATATCGAGTAACTCTAATTGACGAGCAAGAGCAATATCTTTATCATGAAAGATAACAAATGAAGGCAACTCCCATCCTTCCATATGCTCGAGAAATACCCCGTTTTTTGTTGCTTTGTAACACAATTGATTATTCGCCACTAATTTAATTTCTATATCTTTTTTGTTTCCTGTTTTCATTATTTGTTTAGGAAACTGCAGAAAAGCATCTGTTGCCAGATGACCATTATAAATAACCCAACCGTTCAAATTGATCTCCCCTTTTCCTTCCTCTCTGTATCATAAAGTAATTAAATAGAAATTTAAACTAAGAAAGTGTGAGAAAAGTGAAATCTTTTGATGAAGTAGAACTATTTTTTGCCTCGAGAAGAAAATTAGGAATCAAGCCAGGTTTAGAAAGACTTGACTATCTGTTAGAAAAAACAGGCCACCCGGAGAAAAAAATAAAAACAATTCATGTTGCTGGAACGAATGGCAAAGGATCGACTATAACCTATATGAAAGAAGTTTTAATCAAGAGTGGGTACAATGTTGGGACATTTGTTTCACCGGGTTTGCCAACAATTAGAAATCATATGATGATCAATCATGAAATTATAACCGAACATTTATTTATTGAGATCTTAAATAATTTATTACCACTAATTAGAGAAATGGATGAGCTGGATATGTCTCCATCCGAGTACGAAATATTAATGGTCATAACATTGCACTATTTCTTAGATAATACAGATATTGCATTAGTGGAAACTTGTATGGGCGGGAAAGATGATGTGACAAATCGAGTAGAGCCAATCGTCACTGTTATTACAACAGTGGATTATGACCATATGGGCTTTCTAGGGGATAGTTTAGCGGAAATAGCTTCACATAAAGCAGGTATTATTAAAAGAAATGTGCCAGTAGTTATTGGTGATCTAGCGGAAGAAGCTCGCAAGGTGGTGCTTGAAAAAGCAAAGACAGAAACGGCATCTGTTTATCAATATAAGAAAGATTATCAGATAAAGGATTGGCAAATGAATCAAGGATCCCAGCAGTTCACATTTTCTTATAAAAGAGATAGTCCTGTTGAAATATCTATGATAGGGGAGCATCAAGTGGATAATGCAGCAAATGCTATGATGGCAGTACAGTTACTGATGGAAAAAGGCTGGTCTATTAATCGGACAGCATTACAGAAAGGCTTTAAGCAAGCAATGATAGATAACCGATTGCAAGTAATAAAATACTCTCCTTTCACTGTAATTGATGGTGCTCATAATGTTGCAAGTATCGAGCGATTAATAGAAACAAGCAGGATATATTGGAATGAGCGAAATATTTTCATCTTATTTAGTGCATTTAGAGATAAAGAAATTAGTAAGATGACTGAATTACTTGAGCAGATTAGTAGCAAGTTAGTTGTGACTACATTTGACCACCCCAGAGCATTGTCAGAAGGAGATTTGACCAATAGCCTTGTTTTCCGGAAGGATTATCAAGCTGCTTATATAGAATTACTACAACAAATGGACCAAGAAGATGTATTGCTGATAACAGGGTCGTTACATTTTGTAGAAAAAGTCAAGGAAATCATAGAAAGATAACAGTTGTTATTGGAGAGGGGGTGAATTTCTTAAATGGATATAATATACTCTGTGTGTATTTTTATGATTGGCTTAGTATTTGGCTCTTTTTTTAATGTGGTTGGTATACGCATACCGGAGAGAACGTTTTTCTCCTTGAACAGATCGAAATGTCTTCATTGTCATCATTCTCTTTCATGGAAAGAATTAATTCCCCTCCTCTCTTTTTCGATTCAGAAAGGAAAATGCAAACATTGTACACAGAAGATATCCCCAATATACCCAATTGTTGAGCTGATTTCAGGGATTGGTTTTTTATTCAGTTATCATGTACTTGGACATTCAGAAGCACTATTAACTGCCCTTCTATTGATAAGTCTGTTTTCTATCATTATGATGACAGATTGGAAGTATATGATTATCCCTAATAAAATTCTGCTATTTTTTCTCCCATTGTTTACCATCAGCATCCTTCTGGATACCCCCGATCATCTCCACTTAAATCTTTTTGGCGCAGCATTCGGTTATGGGGTGATCGCTGTAATTATTCTCGCAAGCAGTGGCGGCATGGGGGCAGGTGATATGAAATTATTAGGATTACTAGGTTTTGTTGTAGGTTTTCCGAAAGTGCTCTCTGTCCTGTTATTAGCAGCTGTTTTTGGATTAATCACTGCTTTCATGCTGTTAATCTTGGGTAAGACGATGAAAAGTACGCCGATTCCTTTCGGCCCCTCTCTAGCATTAGCAGCCTATATCATTTTTATATATGGTGATAGCTGGTTTTATCCTTTCTATTATTGGTGAAATGTTTGAGCATTCTCTTATCTTTCTGACAAAAAAAACGCCATCGTATTTCACTTTTCGGATGAGGGACGGAATTAATGACATTGTTTATCAGATCCTGGCGAAAGTTTTTAATCCCTTGATGACAAAACTCGTCTTACATCTTATTTGTTATATGATAGGGTGATAGAAAAGAGCTGAAATGAGGGATCAAGTTGAAAAACAGTAATAGAATATCTGTTCATATAAATCAAAAAAAACAAGAACCGAAAAAAGACCCTATCGAACATTTGCTGGAAAAAGAAAAGAAGCCAACAAATGAGGAGAAGAGCCAGCCAGTCTACCAGCCCATTCATCGTCCTGTCAAGTCTGGTTTTTGGACAACTTATCGTTCTTTCATTTATGCTGCTTTAACTGCAATTGTTATTGGTACCTTTTTAGGATTTATTATGTTAAAGATATTTGTTGATATGGATCCTGAAGAAGTAAGTCTGGATAATAACCAGCGAGTTAATAGTGTTGTAACTGCATCAGAGGACGTGGACACAGAAGAGAAATCAAACGATAATCCAATTTTTAAAAGTGCTGCACATCAAGCGTTTGTTGTGCAGGCAGGTGTCTTCAGTTCAGAATCTGCCGCAACGCAGCTGCTAAACGAGTTAAAGGGATCCAATATACCTGCAATGATTTGGCAAAGGGATAATCAATTCCACCTATTTGTATCTGTCCATTCAACAAGTGATGCATCGAAGAATTATCTTAAATCGATTACAACAGATATTGAAATGTATGGCGGGAAAGCATGGACAACAGTGCCTGTAGAAATTAGTATTACAGAAAGTGAAAAAAAGTGGTTAGAATCATTTGATACACTATTACCTCAATTGTTCGAAAGTCCCGACATGAAGCTATTAAAAGAATGGTTGACAACGAAACCGGACAATCTCTCCCCAAACTTAACAGCATTTAATGAAAAAATAGAACAAGCCGGCAATAAAGAACAATTAGACATGTTAACCGTTTTGGAAATTTGGTATCAGTATTCCCTGTTGTCTAATAAATAATATAATTATTCTTTTTCTATAAGCAACTTATAGAAGTTCACGTATTTTAGCAGGAAATTGCTGCTGATTTTTACCCAAAGGTTGATGAAAAAAGAAAAATTCGGGATTTGTTGCTTCTTCATTAGTTTCGTAAAATAAAAAGGTACGTTATTTTTGAAGGAGGCCGTATATGAATACAGAAATGGTTAAAATGAAAGAAGTCCCGAAACGTGACAGACCACGAGAAAGGTTGATAGAATTCGGCTCTGACCATTTATCGAATCAGGAATTACTCGCAATACTATTCGGGACAGGAACGAGATATGAAAATGTCTATCAATTAGCTGAGCGTGTGTTAAGACATTTTGAAGGTTTAGGGCAACTGAGAGATGTTACCATTGAAGAATTAATCGGATTAAAAGGGATTGGCCATGCGAAGGGAGTAAACTTATTAGCTGCTATTGAGCTGGGCAAACGAATTCAGCAATACCAGGATAAAGAACGTTATATCATTCGCAGCCCTGATGATGGGGCAAATTATTTAATGGAAGAAATGTGCAAATTGAAACAGGAACATTTTGTTGTTCTATTTCTCAACACCAAAAATCAAGTCATTCATCGCCAAACCATCTTTATGGGGAGTCTTAATGCATCGATTGTCCACCCTCGCGAAATTTTCAGAGAAGCTGTAAAAAGATCCTCTGCATCAATCATTTGTGCACATAATCACCCCTCTGGAGACCCCTCTCCATCACAGGAAGACATCCAAGTGACTAAACGATTGGTAGAAAGTGGAAAGGTGATAGGAATAGAGTTACTTGACCATATTATTATCGGGGACCATCGATTTATTTCATTAAAAGAAAAAGGGTACTTGTGACACTATCTATTTTGTGAAAAATTAAGTATAATTAATTTACAAGCTTAAAACAAACGCCTTGTACAAGAAATTGCTTGTATAAAGGCGTTTATTATTGTACGTTACCAATATATAGGTATATAGTAGAATAAAGACACAAAATTAATATAGCGGAGTTTTTAAAAATTTTGCCTATATTATAATGATAGAAGGTTAATTCTTGATTGACTGACGATTAAAGCATAAAATTAAGCTTGACTAAACATTATTAAATTAGCTTGAGAGGAAGAAAAAGATTGGCATTATTTAATTTTTCGCAAGATTTGGGGATAGATCTAGGAACTGCAAATACCCTTGTATTTATTAAAGGGAAAGGTGTTGTTGTAAGAGAACCTTCTGTTGTTGCTATAAATAAATCAACAGGTGATATAGAAGCTGTAGGCGGTGACGCTAGAAATATGATTGGTCGTACACCAGGAAATATTGCTGTTATACGTCCAATGAAAGATGGCGTTATTGCTGACTATGATACAACTGCTGCAATGATGAAATATTACATCAAGTTAGCACAAAAAAATCGTTCATCATTTGCTAAGAAGCCAAATGTAATGGTATGTGTTCCATCAGGTATTACAATGGTGGAAGAACGAGCTGTAATTGATGCGACTAAACAAGCTGGGGCTAAGGATGCCTTTCCAATTGCAGAACCTTTTGCAGCGGCAATTGGGGCAGGACTGCCAGTTTGGGAACCAACAGGAAGTATGATTGTTGATATCGGTGGGGGAACAACAGAGGTTGCAGTTATCTCACTAGGCGGTATCGTTACAAGTAAATCAATCCGTACTGCCGGTGACGACATGGATGATGCGATTATCCAATATGTAAAACGTAAGTATAACTTAATGATTGGTGAAAGATCTGCCGAATCAATAAAAATGGATATTGGTTCAGCGAAAGTACCAACTGAAGTTGATGAAATGGATATTAGAGGTAGAGATTTATTAACAGGTTTACCAAAAACAATTACGATAACATCGGAAGAAATCGCTTATGCATTAAAAGACACGGTTGATGCAATCGTAGAATCTGTAAAAAACACGTTAGAATTAACACCGCCGGAACTATCTGCAGATGTGATGGATAGAGGGATTGTATTATCAGGTGGTGGTGCACTCTTAAAAGGACTGGATGAAGTAATAAGTGATGAAACGAAGATGCCTACATTTGTTGCTGAGGAACCATTAGATAGTGTAGCAATTGGGACAGGGAAGTCACTAGAATATATTGAGCAATTCCGCGCACAATCTAAAAACTCTACTAACCGTTTTACAGATTAAGCAGGTGTTCCCATGTTTTTATTTAAGAAAAAGCATATGTTTATTTTTCTTATTGTTCTTATGATTTTAGTAGGGATAATAGGTTTTTCATTAAGAGAACGCAGCAATTTAACACTGGTCGAAGATTTTATTCATGACAGTGTTGGTTGGGTGCAACAGTTAGTAAATGAACCGATTAATTGGACCACAACATTTTTTTCCAATGTAAATGAGATTAAAAATGTCTATTCAGAGAATCAGGAATTGAAGTCCCAATTAGAAGAAATCCGTCAATTGGAATACGAAAATCAGGAACTATCTAAGGAATTAGAGGAATTACAAGCAATAGTAGGAAAGACAGAAACAGATTTTCTGCAAAATTTCAACGCGATTCAGGCATCAGTAGTTGCCAGAAGTAAAGACAATTGGTTTAAACAAATTACGATAAACAAAGGCACACAGGATGGTGTACTGCCAAATATGGCGGTAATAACAGGGGAGGGTATGATTGGTAAAGTGCAAACAAGTTCACCCTTTACCTCAACTGTCTTACTGTTAAATGGTTTTGATCGATCCAATCGTATCTCTGTCAATGTTGATCAAGAGGATACTGCGACAGATATGTCGGGATTTATCGTAGGTTATGATGAACAAACCGATCTGTTATTACTGGAATTGAATGAAAATAACGATAATTTACAGGCAGGGCAATATGTGTTTTCATCAGGGCTAGGTGGAGTTTTTCCGAAAGGGTTGGAAATAGGTGAAGTGACTGAAGTAACGGAAGGTCGCTATTCTTTGACAAAGGTTGCCTATGTTAAACCCGCAGCTGATTTAGAATCTGTCCACCATGTTATGGTGATTGACCGTGGGATGATAACGACTGAAGAAGCAGATAGATTAGCTAGAGAAGCTGAAGAAGAAGCGGAAAGTGCTGAAGAGGTGGATGAGTCATGAGTCGTATCATCCCCTTTTTACTGGCATGTATATGTTTGTTTCTCATCATACTGGAAGGTGCTTTAGCAAATATTTTAGTTAAACTGTCTTTTATTCCAGCAGAGTGGCAGATTGTATCTCATTTTTTATTGTTATTTGTGATTTATATTACGATATTCTTTGACCGTCAAAGCACATATTACAGTTTCTTGTTCGCTGTCCTTTTTGGATTATTAGTTGATATTCTCTATACACCCATTTTAGGGATTTACTTATTCGCCTATGCTGCAGCCATTTACATTGTAAGAAATTTCATGAAATGGTTACATGCTAACTTCTATGTGACAGTTTTAATGATGATAGTTGGAGTTTTTACTGCAGACATCTTGGCCTATTTTCTTTATAATATAATTCAAATGCATAATATGGGTTGGAATGAGTATTTGCTTGATAGGTTATTACCTACAATTTCCTGGAATGTAATTGTTGGAATTGTCTTCTTTCCGATGTTATATAAACTATTAAAAAAGTGGCAATTTATTAAGTTTCAGCATACGGATTGATATATGCACCATGAAGATAGATTAAGGGGTTGAAGTATTGTGGCAGCAAATCGTTGTATCACTATAAAAGGAACGCGTGATGGTTTAACGCTTTTTATGGATGATACCTGTACATTCGATGATCTATTAAAGGAATTAGAGAGTGTTCTATCAATGAACTATATAGCTGAGAATGAACAACCGATCCGGATAAGAGTTGAGCTTGGGAATCGATATATATCGGATCAGCAGGAGAGTAAGTTAAAGGATATTTTCTCCAATCAACAAAACTTCATCGTTGATCAGATTGTATCAAACGTTATTTTAAAACAGACAGCTCTGGAATGGAGAGATGATACAGCGATCAAATTACATAATAAAATAATACGCTCAGGTCAAGTGCTTAAGGTTGTAGGCGATCTATTATTAATTGGTGATGTGAATCCTGGCGGAAAAGTGATTGCAACTGGAAATATATATGTTTTGGGACACCTTAGAGGAATCGCCCACGCCGGTAGTGACGGCAATATGGCATCAGTTATTGCCGCCTCTTTTATGAGTCCAAGTCAGCTGAGAATTGCCGATACTATTAGTCGTTCACCAGATTATGAAAATGATGGCGGAATGATGGAATGCGGATTTGTTGACAAATCCAGTGGACAAATTGTGATGGATCGTATAAGTGCTTTGGCTAGGACACGTTCAGATTTAAGTGTTTTTGAGAGGAGGATTATGAATGGGTGAAGCGATTGTTATCACGTCAGGAAAAGGTGGGGTAGGTAAGACAACTACTACTGCTAATTTAGGTACATCGTTAGCATTACTAGATAAGAAAGTGTGTTTAATAGACACAGATATTGGTCTTCGAAATTTGGATGTTGTAATGGGGCTGGAAAATCGAATCATCTACGATATTATTGATGTGGTAGAGAAACGATGCAAAGTATCCCAGGCTTTAATTAAAGACAAACGATTTGATTGCTTATACTTATTACCTGCGGCACAAACTAGTGATAAGACTGCATTAACTCCAGAAGGTATGGTAGAAATTATTACAGAACTGAAAGCAGAGTATGATTATATTTTGATCGATTGTCCGGCAGGCATTGAACAAGGGTTTAAAAACGCTATTTCAGGTGCTGACAAGGCGCTTGTTGTCACAACACCAGAGAAATCAAGTGTACGGGATGCTGATCGTATTATCGGCTTGTTGGAGCAGGAAGATATAGAACCACCAAACTTAATCATTAACCGAATCCGTAACCATATGATGAAGAATGGTGATATGCTGGATATTGATGAAATCATTCAAATTCTTTCGATAGATTTGATTGGAATCGTAGCGGATGATGATGAGGTAATTAAAGCAACTAATCATGGAGAACCGATTGCCTTTCATCCGAATACTAAAGCATCCATTTCCTATCGTAATATTGCTAGAAGGATATTAGGAGAATCTGTACCGCTTCAGTCGTTAGATCAGAAAGTAACTTTTATAGATAAACTGAAAAAAGTATTTGGAAAGAGTTAATAAACAATTACAAGAGGCTGGGACAAAAGTAGTTTGTCCTTACGATAATCCGGACGATTCTGTCCGGATTTTTTGCTTTCTGGAAAGGTATCTATCTTCCTCGGCTTCATGCCAGGTTACCGTTTTGGAAGAGAGACTTTGAGCTAGCATTATCTATATGAGTATATTAATGAGTGATATACTTGAATATTTATTGTTCGGTTTTTAAATTCATCCTTTTTTGGCAGGTAGAAGAGCAGCACTTTATTTTCCGGTTCATCATACGATCAATCATTTAATTAATCATATTCACTAAATGCCTATCATACAATATTTACAAACTCGATAAAGGATTGTGAGGATATGAAAAAAAATAACTTATCATCGATTCGGAATAATATTAACCGTCGGAAACAAGAGAAGAAGAAAGTTACCAGCAGTTATAAAAGAAGCAGTCCAACTGAATTTTCAAGGAGGATTAATCTCGAAGACGAAGAGAGACATGGTTTTTATCCTTCCATACCAAGTTCCGATGGGAAATCTGATAATCATCCCATAGTTTTTCGATCATTTTTAGTGAGAAGTGTCCTTGCTGTATTTCTTTTCTTTATCTGTGCAATCTCCATAACATCTGAATCAAGCTGGTTAGAGAAACCGAAAGAATGGACAAGCTATGCATTAAAAGAAGAATTTCCTTTTGCATCTGTAAATGCATGGTATCAGGCAAAGTTTGGGGCACCATTTGCATTAGAGACAAGTGTAACAGAAGGGGAACAACTTGATGTATTGCCTGCATTCGGACAGATTAATCAATCATTTCAGGAAAATGGACAAGGCATTCTGATTACAGCAGAGGAGGAAACAGAAGTGGCAGCAGTGGATGCTGGGACGGTCTTATTTGCTGGCAATGACCAGAAGACAGGAAAGACAGTAATTATTCAGCATGCCGATCGAAGCAAGACTATTTACGGTTTCTTATCAGATATTGAAGTTCATTCCTATCAATCAGTTAAAGCAAATCAAATCATTGGATCATACCAGCCATCGGAAGCAAACCAGGCAATCTATTTTGCTGTGGAAAAGAATCAGCAATACATTGATCCAATTCAGGTGATTCATGTCAATGAGCAACCATAACTATTTGCCTCCAATCCATATCCATCCAATTGTCTTTTTCTTTATCGCAGTATCAGTTTTAACAGGTATGTTTGTTGACCTTATCATCATTTTTTTTATCGTGTTTTTTCATGAGATGGGTCATTATTATTTCGCAAGGAAATTCAATTGGAAAGTAAAGCACATTTATTTATGGATATTTGGTGGAGTAATGGAAACAGAAGATAATGGTACAAGATCAATGAAAGAAGAATGGATCGTAACAATCGCTGGACCGATGCAGCATTTGTTTTTATTCTTCTTTTTTTATTTTATTGGGTATATCGGTTGGTTACCTGAATCAACCATCAATATGGCCATGCAATATAATACATTTATTTTGCTAGGAAATTTACTGCCGATTTTCCCATTGGATGGTGGGCGGATGCTGCAGCTGATCTGTGATAGCTTGTTTCCTTTTCATATGGCGCATTCTTTAACAATTATTCTATCAGTTGTATCAATTGCTGCATTTTTAGTCTGCGCATTTTTGATAGGAACCTCCTCACTAAGTTTATGCTTGCTTTTTGTTTTTTTATTTTGGGAAAATCGTTTAGAATGGAAACGCAGGCACTATCGGTGGTGGAAGTTTATTCTTTACCGCAATAGTGAAGCAAGCAGTTATAAGAAACAATCCATTTTAAAAGTGGACATGGATCAGCGTATTATTGATATATTTTATCAGTTTTACCGCAATCGGTATCATGTCATTCGGGTGACTGGGAATTATAACAGAGACCATCCTTTCTTTATAACAGAATCGGAATGTATTCAAGCGTTTTTTACGAAGAAGATTCATCATCTGACGGTTGGTGATATCGCAAAAATGGAAGAAGAGGTAACTTATGTGTAGGTTAATATTTCAAACCAGATTAACAGAAAAAATTGGTCTCTATACGGAAGAGAACCAGGTGAAAGATATTCAATTAGATCGTATAACTAGTCATGCACGGGTTGGCTCGATCTATTTAGGAAAAGTGAGGAACATTGATCGATCAATTGAGGCTGCCTTTATTGAAATAGATAAAAATGTAGTTGGATTCTTGTCAAAAAAAGAATATCCCTTCAATAGCGAACTGGGATCAAAGCTGACAGAGGGCTCTTCTATCATTGTGCAGGTGATAAAAGAGGCATATCAGGACAAAGGCCCCAGATTAACGGCAAATATCACTTATGCTGGTGCCAGTATGGTTTATTTACCTTACAGCGGTTATCTTGCATTCTCCAAGAAGCTAACAGAAGATGACCGGATTAAGATGGAATCACTCTTAAAACATCGGTTAACAGTGCAAGAAGGGCTGATTATCCGAACGAAAAGTGTTGATATGGCAGAGGATGAATTATTAGAACAGCTGGAACAGTTGCGAAAAACGCATGTGAATCTGTTAGAGTTCTCTAAAAATAAAAAAGCTCCTTGTAGATTACAAACAGTTAATCAAGTACCGGATCAAATGTTAAACCAGTACCAGAGTCTCCCATTAACTGAGATAATTTTTGATCAAAAGCAAATAATGAAACAGATGCAACAGAAATTCCCTGATCTTGCTGATAAGATGTTGTACAAACAATCGGTTTCTTTACCTGGCGACAAATCAATTGATCAAATTTTAGAAGAAGCTGTACAGCCAACCGTTCGAACAAAAGACGGGATTGTATTAACGATTGAGCAGACAGAAGGCTTAACAGTGATTGATATTGACAGCAGCCAGTATCAGAGCAGACAGAATAGACGATCAACCCTTTATCATATTAATCAAAAGTCGATAAGGCCGATTGCAACAGAAATTCGCAAACGTAATATATCTGGCATTATATTAATTGATTTTTTAAAAATGAAAAATAGAGAGGAACAACAGCATATTTTGCAATTGCTGCGAAAAGAGTTAGCCTGTGATCCTATTCGAACAGAAGTATATGGCTTTACGAAGCTGGGACTTGCGGAAATGACGAGAAAACGAGAACATGTCGGTATTTTGCAGTTATTGACAGACAAATCCTCAACTATTGGCTATAAGAAAACCATAGAATCATTTGCTTATCAGTTTGAAAGAGAATTGCTGGCATGGAATGGTACAAAAACAGAGGCTGTCATTGTAGCATGCTCGCCTGAATTTCATCATTTCATTCAACAATATATTCTCCGGAACATTGCCGATCTTGTTACAATAGATGTTTATCAGTTTATTGATAGCAATACTTCCAACTATCATATTGTGAGAAGTGGCAGCGGGGAACTTGTACAAGAATATATTGATCAAAAGAAGGAATGGAACATTGACAAAGTGCTATGAAATATGGTATGATCGATTCGTTGTTTATGTAGCACCCGTTGCTGCTGCAACCGCGCAGAACAGGTTATGAAAGCTTTAATAAAGCTGCCTGTATGGCGAGTCTGAGTATTAGAGGAGGTGCATATTGTGTACGCGATTATTGAAACTGGTGGAAAACAAGTGAAAGTAGAAGAGGGTCAAGTGATTTACGTAGAGAAACTAGCTGCTGAAGCTGGTGAATCAGTAACATTTGATAAAGTACTTGTAGTTGGTGGAGATGAGGCTAAGTTTGGTGTTCCATACGTAGATGGAGCTACTGTTACTGCGAAAGTAGAAAAACAAGGCCGTCAGAAGAAAGTCACTGTATTCAAGTACAAGCCAAAGAAAAACTATTCACGCAAACAAGGTCACCGTCAACCATATACAAAATTGACGATTGAAAAAATCAATGCATAAGGGTTTCTCTTATGATTGAAGTGATTATTGAGCGTAAGCAAAGTGCAATAAAATCCTTTACCGTTACAGGACATGCAGGAAGCGGACCTTACGGGCATGATTTAGTTTGTGCCGCCGTATCTGCGGTTTCCTTCGGTGCTGTAAATGCGGTATTACAATTATGTGAAATAGATATTTCGATTGATCAAGCCGGTGATGATGGCGGTTATTTGAAAATTTCCCTTCCTGATGATATTAATGATGAGAAAGCCTCTATATTATTAGAAGGAATGGTTGTTTCATTACAAACCATTGAGCGGGATTATGGTCAGTTTATATCAATCACTGATGCTATTAAATAAGGAGGTGCAACGATTATGTTACGTCTAGATTTACAATTCTTCGCGTCTAAAAAAGGTGTAGGTAGTACAAAAAACGGTCGTGACTCTGAGTCTAAACGTTTAGGTGCTAAACGTGCAGACGGTCAATTCGTTTCTGGTGGTTCTATCCTTTACCGTCAACGCGGAACTAAAATTTACCCAGGTGAAAACGTAGGTCGTGGTGGAGATGACACACTATATGCTAAAACTGATGGTGTTGTTAAATTCGAACGCTACGGACGCGATCGCAAAAAGGTAAGTGTATATCCTGCATAAGGATTCGATAAGACTCTAACCGTATTAGGTTAGAGTCTTTTTCATTAATCACACATAGATTTTCTCGCACATGGAACGAATGCAGAATAGGAGCTGTTTGATCATCTCCCAAGTTCATTCATCATGCAGGGGTTGATGAATTAAAAGTGGTGTCTGCTCTCGCAGGTTAAAATTATCCCCAAGCCAAGCCCTCTTTCCATCTTATTATCCATTCGTTTAAAATAGTATCACAGCAATAAAAACATCCGTACACCACTTATCGCATTTCAAGCACAATTATGCTATAATTTTCTTATTATGCTTTAGAGGTGAACGTGGGTATGGAAGATAGAGAGGTTATCGAACTATTGCGTCATTATCGTCATGATAATCTGAATGATTTGCAGCTTGTCATGGGATACTTACAATTAGGGAAACCAGAAAAAGCACAATCAAAGATAAATGAGATTATTGAAAAAGCTAATCGCGAAAGACAGTTAGATCGGTTACAAATCCCGAAAACGATGCTGTGGATTTACAAGAAAAATTGGTTTTCAGAGAATGTATCATTAGATTATCATATAGATATGGATGATCGGACTGTTTCATTATCTGATGACCTTCTTAAACAGCGATTGGAAAGGATTTTTGCGGATTTATCTGCCTTTCGGAAAGAATTTGAACACTATCATGCTGTTTTAGTTATTCAAAATGGACCACAACTGCAATTATCCATTGAAGGAGAATGGATGAATCAGGGTACATTAATAGAAAAGCTCAGAGATAATAAGTATTTGGATAATGTTCAAGTAAGGGAAGACAAGCAATTACAATTAAAATGGACAGAATAAATGAAGTAGGTGATTCGAATGTTTGTCGATCAGGTCAAAGTTTATGTAAAAGCAGGAGATGGGGGCAATGGGAGTGTTGCCTTTCGTCGTGAAATATATGTACCAATGGGTGGTCCTGCAGGTGGCGATGGTGGAAATGGTGGAGATATCATTTTTGAAGTTGATGAAGGATTAAATACATTAATGGATTTCCGCTACCAAAGGCATTTTAAAGCAAACCGCGGTGAAAATGGAATGGGTAAAGGAATGCATGGAAAGAATGCAGAACCATTAGTTCTCGCTGTTCCTCCAGGTACTACAGTGAAGGATGTTAACACAGAGGAAGTTTTGGCAGATTTAGTTGAACACAAGCAACGAGCAGTTATTGCAAAAGGTGGCCGTGGCGGCCGAGGGAATATCCGTTTTGCCACAGCAAGAAATCCTGCACCGGAAATTGCAGAAAATGGTGAACCTGGTGTAGAACGAGATATTCAAATTGAATTGAAGCTGATTGCAGATGTTGGATTAGTTGGATTCCCTAGTGTTGGAAAATCCACCTTATTATCTGTAGTGAGTGCGGCAAGGCCAAAAATTGCTGATTATCACTTTACCACGTTATCCCCGAACTTAGGAGTTGTCGATACACAAGACCAAAGAAGTTTTGTTTTGGCAGACTTACCTGGTTTAATAGAAGGGGCACATGAAGGTGTCGGTTTAGGGCATCAATTCTTGCGCCATGTGGAAAGAACACGTGTCATCTTACATGTGCTGGATATGGCTGGAACAGAGGGTCGCGATCCTTACGATGATTTTATTACAATTAATAAAGAACTCGAGCAATATGATCCAACAATATTAGAACGTCCGCAAATCATTGCAGCGAATAAAATGGATCTGCCGGAAGCAGAGGAACAATTAGCCTTCTTTAAGGAACAGCTAGAAGAAGACTATCCGATTTTCCCCATTTCAACAGTAACAAGGGAAGGGATTCGTGACTTATTATTTGCTGTTGCGAATAAATTAGATGAGATACCGAAAAATTACAAACCGATTGAAGAAAAAGAGGATCGAGTAGTATACCGTTACGAAAAACAGGCAAAAGCCTTTAAGATTACAAGAGATCCTGATGGTGCATTTGTATTATCGGGAGAGCAAATCGAAAAATTACTGAAAATGACTGACTTAACCCGAGATGAATCTATTCAGCGTTTTTCACGTCAATTGCGCGGAATGGGTGTCGATGAGGCATTGCGTGAACGAGGCGCTGAAGATGGTGACACGGTAAGATTGCTTGATTTTGAATTCGAGTTTATGGAGTAATTATCCTTATGCTCATACAAACAAAGGGGAATGAATGAATGCCTGGAAAGAATGAAAAGTTCTACTTGGTACGTGAGGATTTCTTACCAGACGGAATGAAGAAAACAATAGAGGCAAAAAAATTGCTGGAAGGCAAAAAAGTAGACTCCATCCATGAAGCAACGAAAAAGGTCGGTTTATCACGGAGTGTTTTTTATAAATATCGTGATGCCGTATTTCCTTTTCAACACATGGTAAAAGAGCAAATGCTCACATTATTCTTTCATCTTGAAGACCAGACAGGTGCATTGTCCCATTTGTTATCAATGGTAGCAAGTGCTGGATGCAATATTTTAACGATCCATCAAACAATTCCAATTCAAGGGAAGGCAAATGTTACGTTGTCATTGAACACAACAGGTATGACAGAAGAGATCGATGAATTGATCCATCAGTTAAAACAAGTTTCCTATGTGAATCAGGTTGAAATATTAAGTTCGGGTGTGTCTTAAATAGGGGGAGCAAATTTCATGTCAGAAACAATAGGATATCTAGGGCCAAAAGGTACATTTACAAAAATAGCAGTAGATTCCATGTTTAATGGTGAAGTGAAAAAAGGTTATAAAAATATTCCGGAGTGCATTGATGCAGTACAAAATAAAGAAATCGACTATGCAGTTGTTCCATTAGAAAATACGATTGAGGGAACAGTCAATATTACGTTAGATTATATAATACAAGCAAAAGATGTCAAAATTGTCAGTGAAGTAATTGTCCCCATTCGCCAGCATTTAATGGTGCATTCGAGCAATGCAGCACAGCCATTAGATAAGTTAAGCATCATTTATTCACACCCTCATGCGATTGCTCAATGCCATGCTTACCTGCGAAATGAGCTGCCAAATGTTAAAGCAAATTCCATGGCATCAACAGCAGCTGCAGCAGAATATGTTAGTAAACATCCTGAGGAAAATGTTGCGGCCATTGCGAACCATTTAGCAGCAAAAGAATATGACTTATCTATTGTAGAAAAAGATATTCATGACTTTGATAATAACCATACTAGATTTGTTGTATTACACAAAGAGAATGCAGCATTAACGTCAAATAAACTAGAGGAAAAAGGTTATAAAACGACAATAACAGTGTCACTGCCTTCGGATCGCCCTGGTGCTCTGCATCAAGTGTTATCTGCATTTGCCTGGCGTAACTTAAATCTGTCTAAAATAGAATCCCGTCCGATGAAAACAGGGTTAGGGAACTATTATTTTTTAATTGATATAGAGCAGAAGTTAGATGAAGTATTGATACCAAATGCTATTGCGGAAATGGAATCATTGGGGTGCTCTGTAGAAATTTTAGGCAGTTATCCTTATTATTTGCATAGTGGGAATGGTGTAACGCTTGCGATATAAATTCGCAAGCGTTTTTCCTTATTTAAATAGATAACCTTTTTGTTTTAATGCCTCAAAAGCTTTATCTAATTTCCATTCCTGATCTGCTGAAATGGTATGGTTATGTACACCGTCAGTAAGCTCTAATAAATATGGTGCATTTTTTTGTTCGACCTTTTCAATAAATGAATCTACTTCCGTACGATTGCTTACCATGATCGATGCTTTTAAATCACCGTAGACTGGATGTTCAATCATCACATCTTTTACCATTGCGCCATTGTCAACGATCGTATATAATTCATCTTTTGTTTCCTCCCGGTGATGGCGGCATGCAATCACCCTCTCAAACGGTTGTGCTGCTTGTTGCTGCATAAATAAATAGCCGCTGCTTGTTGCAATAATAGGGTGGTTTTGTGCTTTTAATAAGGTAATATCCTGAACAATTACCTGCCGGCTAACATTGGCCTTCTCAGCCAGTTCACCACCAGTTATTGGCTTCTTTGCTTGTTGCAGCCAGCCGATGATGGCTTCTCGTCTGTCATTACCAATTAATTTCTTTGTCATTGGGCTACTTGTTCCTCCTTTATTCGCCTGAAAATTCTTGCTGATATATCAAGCACTTGATCAAGGTCATGCTTTGTTGTCAAATGGCTGAATGAAAACCGAATGTACCGTTTGCCATCAGCTTTATTTGTTAAAAATGGGTTGATCGCCCGTGGTATTTGCTGTTGTCCGAGACTGCATGCACTTCCTGTTGATATGGCTACACCATAACGATTGTATTCTAACAAAATGTAATCACCTTGTGTTGTTTCTGTTAAACAGCCAATAATACTTGGACAGCCATTGTCTGAATTTAATACAGGAGCGAGAGGGATTTGCTGTTTCTGCAACTGTTCAACGAAATACTTCTTTAGTGCTGTCAGATGTTCTGAATGTGTAGCTAGCTCTTTACTCATATAATCAGCAGCATACGCAAATGCAGCTGCACCAGCAACATCCACAGTTCCTGGACGAATTCCCTTTTCATGATTCATAGGGATAGGGTGTGCTGTTAATGGAATGGCAGGATGTAAATATATTGCACCAATCCCTTTAGGCCCAAATAATTTGTGGCTGGATATCGTGATTGCATCAATAGGAGTTTTCTCCAGGTCAATCTTTATTTTACCAAATGATTGGACACAATCGCTATGAAAATATATCTTTCGTTCATGTAAAAGCTGACTGATTTGTTCAATTGGCTGGATAACACCAGTTTCCCCGTTAACATGCTGGATAGAAACAAGACATGTATCTGGTCGAATACTTGCTTTCAATTCCTCTAAATCAATTTGTCCATCTCTTTTTCCATCTAGAAACGTAACCTCAATTAAACCGGCTCTATCCAAATGCTGCAAATGATAATAGACAGAACTATGCTCCATAATTGTGGAAATTACATGCTTCTTTCCAGTACACGACCTTAGCAATGTATCAATTGCCAGTAAATTTCCCTCTGTTCCGCCACTTGTAAAATAGACCGCGTCACTGGATGTCTTTAATGTTTCCGCTAACAGCTTTCGCGCATTTTCTAATATACTTGCTGCATTTGAGCCTACATCATGTAAACTGCTGGCATTTCCATAATGGTTTCTCGCCACTTCTTGGTAGATAGATAAAGCATCTTCCATTACTGGTGTAGTCGCAGCATAATCGCAATAGATCATTGTCAAGCTCCTTTATAGAAAAAATACTTGCCTTTTCCTCTATTATATGTAAATATATCTGTAAAGACAACTGTAAAGTTAGGTGGGGAAATGAGAAAACAAAAAGTGATTATAATCGGCTCAGGTCTAGCAGCCCATGTAGTTGCCAGCAAGCTTATAGCATCAAGTCATGTCGTAATGATCACAAAAAGAAACTATGAAGATAACAACTCAATCAAAGCACAAGGCGGCATTGCAGCTGCTCTTGCACCGGATGACAGCTGGTATGAACATTATCAAGATACACTAGCAGCAGGGGTACATTATAATGAAAAGAAAGCAGTCAAGTATTTAACTAGAGAAGGCATTCGCCAAATGAATCTGTTAATAAAACAGCTTCCAGTGGATAAAGATTTCCAGGGAAATATTGACTTGGGCAAAGAAGGAGCACACAAACATCGCAGGATCATCCATCTTGGCGGAGATCAAACAGGAAAACATGTAATGGCATATTATCAAAATTTAGTGCAGGGGAAAATAGACATTATAGAAAATCAAACAGCGGTGGAATGTATTATAGAAGACGGTAGATGTTCTGGAATGCTCACAATTGATCAAGAAGATCATTTCCATTTTCATTTTGCTGATCATGTGGTGTTGGCAACAGGAGGATGTGGGGCAATATATGAGGCAACATCCAATGATCCATCAATAACTGGTGATGGAATAGCAATTGCATACAGAGCAGGTGCTGTCATTACAGATATGGAATTTATTCAGTTTCACCCAACAATGATAAAAGGCGGCAATGGACTTATTTCTGAAGCAGTTAGAGGGGAAGGAGCACTACTTGTTGACCAGCAATTAAGACCAATTATGGCGGAATATCATCCAGATAAGGATTTGGCACCACGGGATATTGTGGCGAGAGCGATTTTTACAGAAGAACAAAAAGGGAACAGCATCTTTTTGCAAATTAATCAGATTAGAAATTTCAGAGAAAGGTTTCCTCAAATCACTAGTCTATGTGAAAAGTCGCACATTGATCTTAAACTAGGATTGATTCCTGTCACGCCATGTGCCCATTTTTTAATGGGAGGAGTGAAAGTTAATGTATCCGGAGAAACTGCTGTTCCTGGATTGTACGCGGTTGGAGAAGTTGCCAGGACAGGTGTCCATGGTGCCAACCGTTTAGCAAGTAATTCTCTGTTAGAAGCGATCGTTTTTGGTGACATGCTTGCATATAAAATAAGCACATCTAAGAACTTATCTTCCCTGTCCTCTAATTCTAATAAACAGGCCGCTGACACTTATCCATTTGAGCTTCCTGCCATTAAAGAATTAAGAAGAAAAATGACAAAATATGCGGGAATAGAGAGGTGTGAAGATCAATTACAAGACATGAAGCGTTGGCTTGAATCGTACATAAATGGTCTAGCGGAATTAAGGAATATGACAAGAAAGCAAATAGAAACAAGCCATATGCTTAGAACAGCATATTTAATAACGACTTCTGCAATTTTGAGAAAGTCTAGTGTTGGGGCACATTATCGAATAGACAGTTCATCAAATACACCAGCTGAACCGATTGAGTTACAAAAAAACATGACAGAGGGGGTTCTGTAATGAATAAATGGCTGTTAAGAAAACAACTTGAAGCATTTTTTCATGAAGATATAGGGGATGGGGATAAGACAACGGAATATCTGTTTGAAACAGATCGGGTTATAGAAGGTGCATACATTGCGAAAGGAAATGGTATTTTTTCAGGGGAAAGTATATTAATAGAAGGATATCAGCTTCTTGACCAGAAGGTTGAAGTCCACCTAATGAAAAGAGATGGCGACATTGTTAGAAAAGGGGAGACGATAGCCGTAGTTAGTGGGAGTAATCAAGCATTACTCACTGGAGAGAGGGTCCTGTTAAATTTGATTCAGCGGATGAGCGGGATTGCTACAGTAACAAATCAAGCAGTAAGACGACTAGATAATCCTGACATAAGGATATGTGATACAAGGAAGACAACACCAGGTTTGAGAATGCTGGAAAAATATGCAGTAAGATGTGGAGGCGGCTTCAATCATAGGCATGGACTTTATGATGCTGTAATGATAAAGGATAATCATATAGAATCAATGGGGTCTATCACCAATGCAGTAGAGCAAGTCCGTAAAAAAGCAGGCCATATGATCAATATTGAGGTAGAAGTCGAGAATGAATCACAACTAGAAGAAGCGCTCCAAGCAAATGTTGATGTTATTATGCTCGATAATCTTGAACCTGTACAAATTATAAAACTGATGAAAAATATCCCTGATAATATGACGACAGAAGCTTCTGGCAACATCACCGTCGATAATATTGCTGCATATCGCGACACCGGTGTTGATTACATCTCACTTGGCTTTATAACACATTCTGCAAAAGCAATGGATATTAGTTTTCGATTAATGGGGGAATCAAAATGAGTATGGCACAACTTCTGCAAACAAATCAATCCATGTTACCAGAAAGATATAAACAACTGACAGATAAAGAAATGGAAACAAGAATAACAGCAATTAAAACAACACTAGGAGATGATTTATTCATCCCTTGTCATCATTATCAAAAAGATGAAGTGATTCAATTTGCTGATGCAAGTGGTGACTCCTTGCAATTAGCACAAGTATCGGCTAAACAAAGTGCGTCTGTGATTGTTTTCTGCGGAGTTCATTTTATGGCAGAAACAGCAGATATTTTATCAAAAGATAACCAGCATGTCATTTTACCAGATTTAAGAGCTGGCTGTTCTATGGCAGACATGGCAAATGATCAGCAAACAAATGAGGCATGGCAAGTATTGCAAGCGATTTTTGGTGATACCATTTTGCCATTAACCTATGTTAACTCGACTGCTTCCATTAAAGCATTTGTTGGGCGAAATGGTGGAGCAACAGTGACATCTTCTAATGCAAAGAACATGGTTAAATGGGCATTAGAACAAAAACAGCGGCTATTGTTTCTGCCAGATCAGCATCTGGGCAGAAATACTGCATATGAGCTAGGAATTAAATTAAAGGAAATGGCCGTATGGGATCCCATTCACCGTAAGCTGGAATATGATGGAGACTATCAGCAGATAAAAGTGATTTTGTGGAAAGGGCATTGTTCGGTACATGAAAATTTCACAGTGCAAAATATAGCTCAAGTTCGCAAAGAGCACCCAAACATGAAGATTATTGTACACCCTGAATGCAGCCATGAAGTTGTACAGAAATCAGACGATGCGGGGTCGACTAAATATATCATTGAAACAATTGAACGTGCAGGTAGTGGCACAGAATGGGCGATCGGAACAGAAATGAACTTAGTTAACCGGATTAGAAAAAACCACCCCAATAAAAAGATTATCTCCTTAAATCCTTATATGTGTCCATGTTTAACAATGAACCGGATAGATCTGCCCCATTTATTATGGGTATTGGAAGAGGTGGAGCTAGGAAAAATGTGTAATCGAATAAAAGTAGAAAAAAATATGGCAATGGACGCCAAGATTGCGCTTGATCGGATGTTGCAATTATCTTAAAGAAGAGAAAAGGTATCTTGAAAGAAATAATACGAGATATCTTTTCTTTTTTTATTCAACATTTTAGGCTTAGTGCATATGTTGATAAAGAAGACGGAACAGGTGCCTAGATACTTATGGAAAGGAAAGGAGTAAGTACATTGAAAATTCACGTTGTGCAAGAAAATGAAACACTATGGAAAATTGCGCAAAAGTATGGGGTGGATTTTGAAGAATTAATTGCTGTTAATCAACAATTATCCGATCCAGATATGCTTATGCCTGGAATGAAAATAAAAATTCCTTCTACAAGTGATAAACAACATCAAACCCCGACTACCCAGAAACAACAAACTGTACCAACTGAAAAAGAAAAGCCTGAATTTAAACCAAGTGAAGAGAAACAACCAAAACTGCCAAAACTTCCAAAACAACCGAAAAATCAGATTCTACCAGAGATTAAAGAAGATGAAGATAAAAAGTGGGAACCATTAAAAAAGGAGTTGCCATCATTGCCTATGAACTTCAATAAGCAACAGCCACCTGCAAAAAAAGAAAAACCAATGCAGCCGATGATGCCGCAAAAAGAACCGAGTCAAGATTTAAAGTGGCTGCAGTTTACTTCCAACATGAATAATTTTGAAACAAACATTCAGCCAATGCAACCTATGGAACAAGTAGGAGGAGTTCACCAGCCTCCAGCACCAGAACAACCGCAAATGGAGATGCCAAAACAACCACAAATGCAAACGCCTCAGCATCATATGCCGACACAGCAAATGCAGCCAATGCCAATCCAAGCACCATGTTATTCACAGGAAGGTCTTCCTTATGGATATGATCACATGGAACAAACTCATCATAAGAACCAGATGGGCGGGTATCCATTCCCTGATAACTTCCAACCGCAAGTGATGGGGGCACATCAACAGCAGCCAATGTCCCCTGACATGATGCTGCAAGGAAACCAGCCGCAGCAAATGCAGCAACCGATGATGCCACAGGGAATGAATCAGCCGCAGCAAATGCAGCAACCGATGATGCCACAGGGAATGAACCAGCCGCAGCAAATGCAGCAACCGATGATGCCACAGGGAATGAACCAGCCGCAGCAAATGCAGCAACCAATGATGCCACAGGGGATGGATCAGCCACAACAACAACCTTTTGGACAACAAATGCCGAGTCCATTAAATGTTCCTCAACAAGGAATGCCAGGATATCCAATGGTACAGCCGCAGCATGGTATGCAGCCACCATATACCATGTACCAATCTCCATATGGAATGCAGCAGCCAAACATGCACCACCCAATGCATGGCCCAGGAATGGTTTCACCATATGGCCATCCGAAAAAAGATGATTGTGGCTGCGGACATCGAGACGAATAGGCAGTACCAGAGACGATTCAATTGAGTCGTCTATTTTTTTGTTTATTGAACGAATTGGTAAGCTAGCAGGATAGGATGCTAGTGTGTTAATGATAGCAACATATTTTCAAAAAATATAGGATTATGGTAAACTAAAAGGCAGCTTTTATAGATCTAAAGGGGTGAGCAAAATGGCAGGACATTCTAAATGGAAGAACATCCAACGTAGAAAGAATGCCCAGGATGCGAAGCGTGGCAAAATTTTCATGAAACATGCGAAAGATATCTACATTGCAGCGAAACAGGGCGGTGGAGATCCTGAAATGAATCCATCACTTAGACTTGCTGTAGATAAAGCAAAAGCGGATAATATGCCAAACGATAATATTGATCGTGCCATAAAGAAAGCAACGGGGAACCTTGATGGAGCAAATTATGAAGAACTGACATATGAAGGGTATGGACCTGGTGGTACTGCGGTCATGGTGGAAGTATTAACAGATAATCGAAACCGTACAGCATCAGAGCTTCGCCATGCATTCAGCCGCAATGGCGGCAACTTGGGCGAAAATGGCTGTGTTGCCTTTATGTTTAATCGCAAAGGGTATATAGTGATTGAGCAATCGACAACAGATTTGGATGAAGATTCTGTGATGCTTGAAGTAATTGAAGCAGGTGCTGAAGAAATGGAAACAAGTGATGGGGCATATGAAATTTTTACAGACCCTGACGAATTCCAAACAGTAAAATCTGCATTAGAAGAGAGCGGATTTTCATTGGCAACAGCTGAAGTTACCATGATTCCCGAAACACTTTCCGCTGTTGATCAAGATGCGGCAGATAAAATGGTAAAACTCGTTAACATGTTAGAGGATATGGAAGATGTACAAGAGGTGTTCCATAACCTGGATGCAGATGAAGAAATAATGGCTCAATTATAATATAGGTAAAACCAACAAAGACTGCTTTTCCTGTTTCGGAGAGGCAGCTTTTTCTATGAAATCCTGGTTCATTTGGTATTGCGGGAAATATGCAGGAATGTATGGTTCACATATTAGGAAAAGTATGTAATTTCATCAGGGAGTATCGCGGCAAAGCAAAATTTTTAACGTTCAAGGGTTAAGAAAGCGAACACATCCGCTGGAGGAAGAGCGAATGTGAGTTTTTCTTATTAAATTGGATAGTTTTGGACATAATAATAGTAACCTTAGTTAAAATGGAGGATGAAAGATGAATAAATACTGGTTACTGTTAAATGGAATCGTATGTGTTCTTATAAGTTTGTATTTACTTACTGTCACTGATCAATCAACAGATACCAAGCAAGAGGCTGAAGTAATTGATGTGATGCGACAAAAACCTTTAACAATTGATGTAATGCTGGAAAAAGAGTATATCGATGGTCAGGTAGAAGTGGAAAAAGTAACTGAAACAATATCTTCGATGGAGGATTTCTGGGCCCAATATGAAGAATGGAATTTATTAGAGCAGAAACAAGGTTTTATCAGATTTCGTAAAGAGGTAGAAGATATTTCGCCATATGTAAAAACATTTGGATATTTTGGTATTAAAGATGGGGTATTAACAATATTTGAAGGTATACCGGTTAATGAAGCGGTCATTCAATCGTTCTATCACATAAATATAGAAGAATTAGAGAGCCATTTATTACAGGACTTGAAAAAAGGGATAAAAATAGAGACGAAAGAAGATTATGAAGAAGTATTAGAAACATATCAAATCTATCACCAATCCAAAGCTGTTAGCAGTTGAAAGAAGAAGATCCACCATTGCTTGAAAAAAAGCGAGGGTGGATCTTTTGTTTTTTCTATAAATTCTAACTGATCGAGAAAGACACCGCCGGCATTTTGTTTCAATTACTTCTAAAATTTTCTTGCATTTTAGAAAAATTAGGTGTTATACTGTTTATATAGATATACACAGTATAACACTAGGGGGAAGAATGATTATGTTAGAACTATTATGGGCATATGTTTTAGTTTTTATCTTGTCTGCAGTTCCTTTCTTTGAGGCAATCATTATCACGCCTCTTGCCATTGTTGCAGGGTTATCGCCAGTTCCTGTTTTTATTTTGGCCGTTGTCGGGAATTTACTAACGGTTTATGCAGTTATTGTTTTCATAGAAAAGATCAGATCATGGCGAAAGGAAAAAGATGGAGAAGGAAAACGTGCCAGCCGTGCGAAGCAATTGTGGACAAAATATGGATTACCTGGCCTTTCCTTACTTGGTCCATTTTTCGTTGGAAGCCATTTAACTGCATTTCTAAGTCTAATCTTCGGTGGTACAAAAAAACGTGTAACAATGTGGATGACAATAAGCATTTCGGCATGGAGCTTGGTTTTAGGGATACTTGCATATTTCGGAATTGACTGGTTTAATATGGACAATAAGTTTCTTGAGCAAATTTTTAATCAACAGTAATTGAGAGAGGGTTTAAACAATGTGGAAGGAACCATTGACTTTAGTCATAAATGAATTAAAAATATTATGGAAGCCATATATAGCTACATTACTTTTTACGATTATGTTAGGCATCTTTTCCTCAACCATGTTAAGTCATCTGGCTGAATTCCTGGCAGAAGGTGAGGGATCCTATAACAGTGTTTCCCTTGATATTATTTTTGGAATGTTAACACCATGGTTTACCACCATATTTCTATCAAGCCCTTACCTAAGTTTCAAAACGGTGAAAGAAGATCCATTTGGAAAAAGGATGGCTCTATATCGGACGATGCCTATTTCCATGAAACTATTAGCAAGAAGCCGAATGTTATTAATGCTGGCAACATTCATCACATTATCATTAGCTTTTTATCTGGCGATGATGATTAGTTTGCCAGCGTCTTTTTATCACATTGTTCCATCTGAGTTGTTTACAGCATTTATTTTGTTCTGGTTCGGCTACTCTCTGGCAATTGGCAGTCTTAATGTTTTTATTGAATATGGAACGAATGGAAAAGTGCTTTATATCTTTTCGTTCCTATGCGGTTTTATTATTGCAATACTAATTATTCTTTTCAACATTTTAGGAGATGCAGGAGTTGTTGAAACAGTTATAATAATGTTGCAACAATCTCGCTGGCCTGTAGTAATAATGCTGCTGCTTGGTATCATTAGTTACACAACATGGGAAAACTTATTAAGATCAAGACTGAACAAGAGAGATTATTTGTAATGGAGGGAAATCATTAATGAAACTTCCAATTACAGTTTCTGAGAGCAGCAAAGAACCGATTTATTATCAAATTGAAACACAATTAAAAAGCCTTGTAATAAGTGGGCAGCTGACTTCAGGCACACTGCTGCCTTCCATAAGGGCATTATCTGGTGATCTTTCCTGTAGTGTGATCACAACCCGACGTGCCTATCAGAACTTGGAAAAGGATGGTTTTATTCAAACTATTCAAGGCAAAGGGACATTTGTTAAGGACATCGGCCAACAAGCGAAATCCGAAACAAAGGAAACTGTCGCCTCATCCTATATTGAAAAGTTATTAAAAGATTTAAAATCGCTAGGTCTCACAGAGGTTGAGATTAAAACATTGGTCTATAAAGTGTTATCAGAATGGACAGGAGGTCACCCCCATGAGTAATTATGTATTGGAAGTAGAGCAATTAGCTAAATCGTTTAAATATTTTCAATTTGGACCTGTTGATCTTCAAGTAGAAAAAGGGACTGTAATTGGATTAGTTGGAGAAAATGGTTCAGGGAAAAGTACATTTTTCCATTTAGTTCTTCAGTTGCTTTCTCCAGATAGGGGGACTGTTCACTGTTTGACTCATGATATATCTGTAAATAGCAGTACTGCAAAAGAAAAAATCGGCTATGCAGGCAATAACATATATGAGGGATATGGGCAGCTTACAATAAAGCAATTGGCACAGCTTGTCAGTTACTGGTATCGTCATTGGGACAAGGACAAGTACAGAACAATGATAGAAAAATATCAGATTAACGAGAAAGAGAAATACCAAAATTGTTCTGCAGGTACGAAGAAAAAAGTTGAATTTGTTTTCGCTATGGTTCATTCCCCGCAGCTGCTGTTATTAGATGAACCATTTTCTGGTGTGGATATCAGGTCTAAACGTAAGATGCAGGAAGAATTAGCAGATTTTATGGAGAATCCACATAATGCTATCATCCTTTCTACCCATCAACAAGAAGAGATGAACGCATTGTGTGATTATCTATGGATAATGGATCAAGGTACTATCATTGCAAAAGTGGAAAAGGATGAGATTTTGCAGCAATGGATGCGTGTATGGCTGAAAGACTTGCCAAATGAAATAAAACAGCATCGTTATGTAGTAGAGTATGATGTGGAGACACCTAATATTGTTACGAACAATTTTGAGGAAATGGAAAAAGTGTTAGCCCGTTCTAATGTGGCATATACCCACTTTAAAAGGATGGAACTTGATGAAATTCTTGCATATATAATGGAGGAAGGCAGATAACATGATGCCTTTCTTTTTTTATTATGGAGCTAAAGGTTCTGCTGATGGAGGTCACACCCTGATTGTCCGGTCCCTTTTGAAGTGTTTCTTATTGCATATCTTGTTGCGTTCTCCTTAGTCTCCCTTTGTATATAGAGTTATTGTAGTGTATGATAGACGTTAGAATGCGTCTCTTTTATAGAAAATATGATCAGCTAACCATTGCCTTCTAACATGACAGATACTTGAATCAGCAGGAAGAATAGGCTATGATAGATACGAACATATGATTGATAAAATAAGGTGGAATATGATGATTGCATATATAAGAGGGAAGATAGCGGAAATTACGGATCAGGCTGTTTTCGTTGAAGCAAATGGAATAGGTTATGAATTAATTTGTCCAAATCCATTTCGGTTTCAAACAAAATTAGGCCAAATAGAGAAAATTTATACATATCATCATGTAAGAGAAGATGCGCAAATATTATACGGCTTTGAGAAAACAGATGAAAAGACATTGTTTTCGAAAATATTGAATGTATCAGGTATTGGTCCTAAAGGAGCTCTAGCTGTTTTAGCATCCACTAGTGTCCAGGATTTTGTTACAGCTATTGAACAGGAGAATGAGAAATTTTTAACAGGGTTTCCTGGTGTGGGCAAGAAGACCGCTCGACAAATGATCTTGGATTTAAAAGGGAAACTTCCGTTTGATTATACTATGGAAGAGTTTACTGCAGCCCGGGATGGAAAAGAAACTAATGATCTTGCATTAGACGAAGCAATCGAGGCACTGAAGGCATTAGGATATTCTGATAAAGAGATAAATCAAATTAAACCAAAATTAAAACAAGAAAAACAGCAAGAGGCCGATGGATATATTCGTAAAGGTCTTGCTTTAATGATGAAATAGGGAAAGAAAGGAGCTAGCTTGATGGAGGAACGGATTATATCTGGAGAACTACAGGAACAAGATGCTTTTGAAGAGCTAAGCCTCCGACCACAGCTTCTCAAACAATATATTGGTCAGCATAAGGCAAAGGAAAATTTGGCAATTTTTATTGAAGCAGCGAAAATGCGAAATGAAGCCTTGGATCATGTATTATTGTATGGCCCGCCAGGACTTGGGAAAACTACGATGGCACAGATTATTGCAAATGAGATGGGTGTACAGTTTAAAACAACATCAGGTCCTGCCATTGAGAGATCTGGTGATTTAGCGGCAATATTATCTTCCTTAGAAGTTGGTGATGTGCTGTTTATTGATGAGATTCATCGACTGCCCCGTGCGGTTGAAGAAATATTATATCCTGCAATGGAGGACTTTTGTTTAGATATTGTGATTGGATCAGGGCCAAGTGCCAGATCTGTGCAATTAGATTTGCCGCCATTCACATTAGTTGGGGCCACAACCCGTGCAGGGCTTCTAACAGCACCATTAAGGGACAGGTTCGGTGTTTTAAGCAGGTTGGAATTTTATGAAATAATTGATTTATGTGCAATTGTCGAAAGAACGGCAGAGATTTTCGAGACAAATATTGATAAACAGGCTGCATTGGAAATTGCACGGAGGTCGAGAGGAACCCCAAGGATTGCTAACAGACTGTTGAAAAGGGTTCGCGACATATCACAAGTAAAAGGTGAAACAGAAATCTCTTTATCAACAACACAACAAGCATTAGGAATGCTGCAAGTTGATGATGCGGGACTTGATCAGATTGACCATAAACTATTACTTTCCATGATCGAAAGTTTCCAGGGCGGACCTGTTGGTTTGGACACGATCGCTGCATCAATCGGAGAAGAATCGCAAACAATAGAGGATGTATATGAGCCATTTTTGCTTCAGCAAGGGTTTATCCAGCGAACACCGAGAGGCAGAATGGTGACATCTAAAGCATACGCCCATTTTAATATGGAGGTGCCGAGGACTTGACGGAATTTGGCAAAATCTTTATTGTAATAGGGATCGTATTTATTATTATCGGACTTATATCAAGTTTTATTGGTAAATTACCAGGTGATATCAGCTTTCAAAAAGGTAATTTTTCGTTCCATTTTCCGATAATGACATCGATTGTTGTTAGTATTATTTTGACATTGATTTTTTATGTGATAGGACGGTTTAAGTAGATGAGAATAGAGGATTTTGATTTTGATTTACCAGAAGAATTAATTGCTCAAACACCTTTAAAAGACCGTACAAGTTCCAGGTTGATGGTGTTGAATAAGGAGCAGAGGACTATTGAGAATCATCATTTTTATGAAGTGATTGATTTTCTTAATGAAGGGGATTGCTTAGTTTTAAATGACACAAAAGTTCTCCCTGCAAGGCTTTATGGGGTAAAGGCGGATACTGGGGGCAAGGTGGAAGTTTTATTATTAACACAAATAGAAAATGATGATTGGGAAGTGTTAGTAAAGCCAGCTAAACGTATCAAGGCCGGTACAGAAATCAGTTTTGGTGATGGTAAGCTTAAGGCAACCTGTATCAAAACAAAAGAACATGGTGGCCGCATTCTTCGCTTTCATTATGAAGGGATATTTTACGAAGTTTTAGATGAACTTGGGGAAATGCCTTTACCTCCATATATAAAGGAACAATTGAATGAAAAGGACCGATACCAGACTGTATATGCGAAAGAGCAAGGGTCTGCTGCAGCACCAACTGCTGGCCTGCATTTTACGGAGGAATTGTTAGCGGAAATTAACCAAAAAGGTGTGGAAATTGCTTTTATTACGCTCCATGTCGGTTTAGGTACATTCCGCCCTGTGAGTGTGGATGATGTAGAGTCACATGAAATGCATGCAGAATTTTACCAGATGACGGAAACAACTGCGAAACAGTTAAATGCAGTAAAAGAGCGCGGTGGACGAATTATTTCAGTTGGTACAACATCAACAAGAACATTAGAGACCATTGCGCGTGATACAGGTGGGGTGTTTGAAGCAAGAAATGGATGGACAGATATCTTTATTTACCCGCCATATGAATTTAAAGCAATTGATGGTTTGATTACAAATTTTCATTTGCCAAAATCAACTTTAATCATGCTGGTGAGCGCATTAGCAGACAGGGATTTTATTTTAGAAGCATACAACAAAGCGGTAGCAGACCGTTATCGATTCTTTAGTTTCGGTGATGCGATGCTAATCTTGCCGTAAAAGAAGGCATCTTGGATAAACGACAGTATTAGAAGAACTGCCATTCATTATCATAGGAGTTTTTCAAATAAGGAAGGACAAAAGATATGACAGCAATAACATATGAACATATTAAAACATGTAAACAAACAGGCGCAAGACTGGGAAAAGTCCATACACCGCATGGTTCGTTTGAAACACCTGCATTTATGCCTGTAGGGACACTTGCAACAGTAAAAACAATGAGTCCGGAAGAATTAAAACAAATGGGTTCGAATATGATTTTATCAAACACATATCATTTATGGTTACGTCCTGGACATGATATTGTCAAAGAAGCGGGCGGACTGCATCGCTTTATGAATTGGGATGGGGCAATTTTAACAGACTCAGGAGGTTTCCAGGTTTTCAGTTTAAGTGATCTGCGTAATATTGAAGAAGAAGGTGTTCACTTTCGAAATCATTTAAACGGGGAAAAGCTATTTCTTTCACCTGAAAAAGCGATGGAAATTCAAAATGCACTAGGTGCTGATATTATGATGGCTTTTGATGAGTGTCCACCATATCCAGCAGAATTTGATTATATGAAAAATTCTGTTGAACGGACCAGCAGATGGGCTGAACGTTGTTTAGAAGCGCACGGACGGAAAGAAGACCAAGGGTTGTTTGGTATTGTTCAAGGTGGAGAATATGAAGAATTACGCAGACTCAGTGCAAATGACTTAACTTCTTTAGACTTCCCTGGTTATGCAATTGGCGGCCTTTCCGTAGGGGAACCGAAAGATGTGATGAACCGTGTTTTAGAGTTTACCACACCTCTGCTGCCAACAGACAAACCAAGATACTTAATGGGAGTAGGTTCGCCGGATTCATTAATCGATGGTGCAATTCGCGGTGTTGATATGTTTGATTGCGTACTGCCAACGAGGATTGCCCGAAATGGAACGTGCATGACATCAGAGGGACGTTTAGTTGTAAGAAATGCGAAATTCGCTCGTGATTTTTCCCCATTAGATCCTAATTGTGATTGTCATGTTTGTAAAAATTATACCAGGGCATATATCCGTCACTTAGTAAAAGCGAATGAAACGTTTGGTTTTAGGCTTACTACTTATCATAATCTATATTTTCTGTTAAAATTAATGGAACAAGTTCGTGAAGCGATAATGCAGGACCGACTTGGAGATTTCAGAGAAGAGTTCTTTGAACAATATGGTTTCAATAAACCGAATGCAAAGAATTTCTAAAAAATAAAGGGGGGAATACAGAATGGAATTGTTAATTTCACTTGCACCATTATTAGTTATGGTAGTAATCTTCTATTTTCTTTTGATTAGACCTCAACAAAAGAAACAGAAGCAAGTACGCCAAATGCAGTCAGATCTGAAAAAAGGCGATAAGATTGTTACAATCGGCGGTTTTCACGGTACTGTGCACGCATTAGATGAAGATAAGATTGTACTTATCACTGATGGCGGGACAAAACTTACATACGACCGCTCAGCCGTTCGTGACGTAACAGAACAATTGTAGAAGTAACATAAAAACACGTAGTTGCTATATTAGTAATCTACGTGTTTTTTTCGTGTAAAAAGATATGATGGCAACATACTAGTTACCTGATTGTTCTGCTACTTCTCCTCCGGATACATTTACTCCAATAATTGCGCCAATCATTGCTAATAATAAATAAGCAGCATGGTGGACAAACTGCACAATTGTAAAGCTTGCCTCTACACCTAAAAAGCGATAAAAGAATACGAACAGAGTGAACAGTATACTTGTAATCGCTCCCACAATAATTCCTTTATGTTTTGCTTTTAAACCGGCAATGAACCCGCCGATAAATAGAGCAAGAAAGCTGATTAGCAGTGTCACAAGCTCTAAAGTTGATTCTCCTAATGAAGTAAAACGTAACAATAAAGCTAGAATAATACTTGCAGCTAACATAACGACAATGATGCCAATCCAACCAAACAAAACACTTATTGCTGTTTTCATACTATCTTCTCCCTTCTGTAATGCATCTCTATATTTATTTATGCATGTCCTGCAAATTTAGAAGGATGCTTTTTTGAATAGTTCTTGTATGTTCGAATATAGATGGTAATATAGCTTGTCAACATTACTTAGATTGTGGAGAGGTGAGTTATTTGGCAGTAACGATTGCAATCGCCATTTTTATCATTAGTTATATTTTTATTATGACAGAGAAAATAAATCGTGCCCTTGTAGCATTGGCAGGAGGATTGCTTTTACTTTTAACAGATATATATGAATGGGAAATGGCAGTAAATGAATATATTGACTGGAATACAGTCGCATTACTTTTTGCCATGATGGTTTTGGTTTCGATCACGAAGAAAACTGGTGTATTCTCATATATCGCCATACTGCTGGCTAAATCCGTTAAAGGAAAACCGGTTCCATTACTTGTTGGGATTGCAGTCCTTACGGCGATCGGGTCAGCATTGCTAGATAATGTGACAACAGTATTACTATTTGTGCCAGTTATTCTAACGTTAACTAAATTATTGAAATTACCAGCCATTCCTTACTTAATTACGATAATTATTAGTGCAAATATTGGAGGTACGGGAACTTTAATTGGTGATCCTCCTAATATTATGATTGGTCAAGCAGTCCCGCATTTAACGTTTGTTTCCTTTTTAGTTCATACTGCCCCTATTGCCATCATTATCTTTGTTATAACTATTTTGTTATTAATTTTGGTGTTTAGAAACAAATTAAAAGCAATTGACCAGGATAATATAAATAAATTAATGAAGATGCAGGAAACAGACTATATAAATAAAACACCATTATTATACCAGTCATTATCCATCCTTTTCTTAACAATTATTGGTTTCATCTTGCATCCGGTTCTTCATATTGACTTAACTATAATCGCCCTGAGTGGTGCTATTATGCTGTTATTAATAAGTGAGAAAGAAGTAGATACAGAGAAAGTATTTGAGCAAGTGGAATGGGTAACACTGTTTTTCTTTATCGGACTGTTCATGTTAGTCGGCGGGCTTGAGGAGGTTGGTGTGATAGATGAATTAGCAAGATCCATCATGTGGTTAACAGAGGGAGATATGATGAATACTGCATTACTTTTGCTGTGGACATCCGGTCTTTTTTCGGGAATTATTGATAACATCCCATTTGTTGCTGCAATGATACCAGTAATCCATGAATTTGAATCATATGGTATGACAAACCTTGATCCATTATGGTGGTCTCTTGCATTAGGTGCATGCTTAGGCGGAAATGCTACACTGATTGGAGCGTCTGCAAATGTTGTGGTGGCCGGATTGGCAGAGGCGCAGGGGGAACGGATTCCTTTTGTGAAATTTATGTTATATGGTCTCCCGATTGTAATCCTGTCATTAATTATTACAACGGTTTACGTTTATTTCCGATATCTGTTGCCATATCAACAGACACTTTAGCATAACAGGTTGGAAATTGGATATGCTAATCTTATCATCGTTTTGAGGATGTGACAGGATGTCCTATGAAGAAATACTCATTCTTATTGTTAGAACATTATTCTATTACTTAGTGGTTATTGTCATTTTCAGGTTAATGGGGAAACGGGAAGTTGGTGAACTCAGTTTATTAGATATTGTTGTATTTATCATGATTGCTGAGATCGCTGTTTTGACAATTGAAGATCTGAAATTATTTTTCGGTTATGGCTTGATACCAATGATTACTTTATTGTTAATTCAGAGAATGACTGCCTGGATTTCTCTTAAAAGTCCATTATTTCGTAAATGGTTTGAAGGAAAACCTTCTATTATTGTCACAAAAGGGAAAATCGATGAATATGAGATGAAGAAAAACCGGTTTACTTTTGAAGATTTAATGCAGCAATTAAGGGAAAATGGGACAGAGAGTTTGAATGAAGTGGATTATGCCATATTGGAACCATCTGGTAAATTGTCGATCATTGAATACAATGGTGATGATCATTCGCTCGGCAATAGAATGAATGGTCTCGTTCTTCCATTAATTGTTGATGGTCATGTGCAAATGCACGCACTAGAACAATTAAAAAAAGATCGGGCATGGCTGAAAAAGCAGCTTCATAAACAGGGATTTGATCATTTTCAGGAGGTTTC
Organism: Gracilibacillus xinjiangensis; assembly: GCF_042651765.1. Taxonomy (NCBI): domain Bacteria; kingdom Bacillati; phylum Bacillota; class Bacilli; order Caryophanales; family Bacillaceae; genus Gracilibacillus; species Gracilibacillus xinjiangensis. The sequence continues at coordinate 379,139 of NZ_JBHSDT010000008.1, forward strand.
CTTCTGTTCTCTGAATGCGAGAAATGAATGGTATATTGACCGGAAAAATGAAATAACCAATTAAAAATGATGCACCATTATTGTTGGACAAACATCTGACATTGGTGCAATTTTTTATTTTATTTTCATAAATTTCGATTAGAAATGGAAAAGCAGAAGTGATAAAATCCTATAGGCAAATACGTATAGAGGAGGAAATAAGTTTGAAAAAGTATATATTTTTCATATTAAGTGTTTTCGTATTTACACTTACAGCATGTGGAGCTGAGGAAGAAACGAAAACAGAAGGCCAAGGCCAGGATCAGGCAGAAAGTGATAGTGCATTAGACGAGGAAGCTCCTCAGCCCGAACGACCAGAAGAGGAAAAAGCAAAAGAAGCAACAGATTCTATAGATACTTCTATGTATGAATATGCTTCAAATGTTGAAGTTACTGATGCTATTGAGATTAATAACCACATAACATTGATGATTGATATGAATGATAATTTAGAACAAGGGCTAGCATTTATGCATGCAACCAACCAAACTTACGACTTTATTGAGCAAAATAACATGGTTAATGTTGAAACAATAGGCATTAATATAAGACTGAAAGGAATTAAAATTGCCATGTTTACCGTACATCCTGGTGAGATAGAGAAGAATGAGACAGAAAGTATGGCGAATATTGTACTGAAATCATCCGAAGTAGAGATGGTATCACCAGAGGTAGAAGAATTTATTAGGGAGTTTGATTTAAGCATAAAATAATAAAAAGACATCTCAATGCGAGATGTCTTTTTATATCAGAGGAGAATAAATCTTGCAGCTGGAGATTTTCGTCAATTGTTTGGAGCGGTATTTATTTTCTTCTTAATTGCTTTAATTCATCCTTACTAATGAATTGTAAGGAAAATAAGAATAGGATATAGCAAAGGAACAGGACAATCAGGGTGAGAACAAATGGAATGAATTGGTTGATCGAGAATGGGAATAACCGAATAAGCAGCCAGCCTAACCAAAAGGTTAACCCAATTAGTGCAATCATTTTAGCAATCATGGAGAAAGGGATAACAAACTGTATATGTCGGAATAATGTGACAAGGTGAAAGATTGTCCCAATTATTACACCAACACACATAGCAATTGCTGCACCATATATTCCGACTTCAGGGTTTGTTGTAAGTAAAATCAATACAATAAATTTAATTACTGTTGCAACAATATTATTCCACATCGCTTGCTTGGCCAGATCAAGTGCTTGCAATGTAGCATTTAGCGGGAATTGAATATACATAAATAAGAAGCATGGAGCCATGATTTTCAGGAATAAACTGGCATTGTTTGTCCCATACATATACATCAAAATAGGATCTGCAAATAATGTTAATAAAACGGTAGCAATTGCACCAGAGGCAAAAGATAAGCGTACAGACTGGTGGATCCGATAGTGGATCAGTTTTTTATGGTTCTTCGCTTCTGCTTCACTTATATTAGGGACAAGTGCTACAGCCAGGGAATGTGTAATAAATGTTGGTAAAAATAATAATGGAATGGCATACCCTGTTAGTGTCCCGTACATTTTTGTAGCAACGGCTGTCTGGAACCCTGCAAATGCTAAACTTTGTGCAACAAGGATCGGTTCTAAGAAATTGGCAACAGAGCTGACAAGTTTGCTGGCAGTACTGGGTAAAGCAATGGATAGTAATTGATTCAATGTCTTTCTGCCTGTTTTAAAATAGTGAAAGGCATCTTTTCTTAACTTCATCCGTTTTTTTATTTGGAACATGTGCAGCATATATAATAAGGAGACAGCTTCTCCGATAATTACAGAAATCATTGCAGCTGCTGCAGCAAATTCTAATCCATATGGTGCGAAAATCTGGACAAGGATAACAATAAACGCAATTCGAACGATCTGTTCGATTACCTGAGCGATACTTTGCGGTTTCATGTTCTGTCTGCCTTGGAAATAACCCCTAATAACGGCAGCAACGGCGCTGATCGGGATGATTGGAATAATTGCCAGCATTGGATAATAAACACGACTGTCTGTAAGGAGATTTGTTGCAATATATGGGATAATCAAGTACATGAGAATGGATGAGATGATACTGAGACTTCCCGTAATACTGAGTGAAATAATCAGAATTTGTTTGATTTTTTTCGTATCACGATTTGCATCAGCTTCTGCTACTCGCTTGGATATGGCAATAGGTAAACCGATTTGGGAGATCGTGTACATTAAAAATAATGTAGGCAATGCCATATTATACAGTCCGATTCCTTCTTCCCCCATTACTCGAGCTACTACAATCCGATTAATAAAACCGAGGAATCTTGTAATCATTCCTGCTATAATAAGGATTATGGTTCCTTTTAGAAAATTTTGTTTGGTCACATTATCAGACCTACCTTCTCAAATGGAAATTTTTCATATACAATGAAGTATATGCATCAATAGGAGACAAGCATGACCGAATTTAAAAATAAATAGTTATCAATCAACCATTATAGGAGTGGAGGAATTCCAATGTGTGAAAGAAAAGCAGTTTCAGCATGGAAATCAGAGTTAGTAGATGTGATAGATAGTAAAGTACATGAATTTAAATTATTGGATTATTCAAAAGCAACTGCTGAGGATATCTGGCAATGCCTCGTCCGGAAGGTGTGGAAAGGAGACCCTGAAAAAAGATTATCAGAAGTTGTGCAGGATATCTTACACTTGCATTCCAATACATATATGAGTTATTTAACTCAACAATCATTTCAAGATACAAGTTTGCAGGAATCTATTGAAGCTTTGTTCGGAAAAGAGTAAAATGTAATGTGTTGTTGTTTTGTTTAATTTAGGGAGGATTTACACATGGTAAAAAGAGGGAGAATCGTTGCTTTTCTATTAATTGTCCTAGTTATAGGCGCAGCGATTGGTACAACATTTACAAATATTACAAATAAAATTAACTTAGGGTTAGATTTACAAGGTGGTTTCGAGGTTCTTTATGATGTGGAACCATTGGATGAAAATGTTGATTTAACTACGAAAGATCTTGAGGCTACAGTAGCCATTTTAACGGAAAGGGTTGATGCATTAGGGGTAAATGAACCCAGCTTTTCTATTGAAGAGCCTGATCGCATAAGAGTGCAGCTTGCAGGGATAACTGACCAGGATGAAGCAAGGGACCTTTTAGCAACATCTGCGTCCTTATCTTTCCGTGATGTGAATGATAAAGAGTATTTAAATGGTAATGATATCAAACAAGGTAGTGCGCAGCAAAACTTTGATCCAAATACAAATGAACCAATCGTCACCGTTCAATTTAAAAACGCAAATTTATTCGGTGATGTGACAGAAGAAATAATGAATAACCCTGAACTGGAAAACAGAATTGTTATTTGGATGGATTATGAAGAAGGGGATTCCTACAAAGAGGAAATTCAAAAAGAAGATCCGAAATTTGTTTCCGCACCGGGGTTCTCTCAGGTTTTACGGACAACAGATATTCAAATTACTGGTAACTTCACGGTAGAATCTGCAAAAAGATTGGCAGATATTTTGAATGCCGGTTCATTGCCAGTTGATTTACAAGAAGAATATTCTACATCTGTTGGTGCACAATTTGGTCAGCAAGCATTAGAGAAAACAGTTTTTGCAAGTATCATTGGTGTTTTGTTAATTTTTGCTTACATGATTGTTTATTATCGGTTCCCTGGTATTATTGCAACAATCACATTAAGTGTTTACATTTATTTAGTGCTGCTCGTATTCCAATTAATGAATGGTGTACTGACATTGCCAGGTATAGCCGCATTAGTACTTGGAGTCGGGATGGCGGTTGATGCGAATATTATCACATATGAACGGATTAAAGAAGAGCTGAAGGAAGGCAAGTCAATGAAAGCTGCCTTCAAAGCAGGTAATCAGCATTCTTTATCTACCATTTTTGATGCGAATATTACAACATTAATTGCAGCAGCTGTTTTGTTTATTTTTGGTACAAGTTCTGTAAAAGGTTTTGCAACATTATTAATGGTCAGTATTGTGTTAAGTTTTATAACAGCGGTATTTGGTTCACGTCTGTTCCTAAGCTTCTGGGTTAGCAGCAATTTCATGAATAACCGTCCAGGCTGGTTTGGTGTGAAGAAAGATCAAATTATTGATATTAACAGTAAGGAAGAAGTAGAACCGAAAGTATTCGGCCGCAAGTTTGATTTTGTAAAACATCGCAAAAAATTCTTCCGCATATCGATAGCACTTGTTCTGCTTGGCGTTGTATCTTTAGCTGTCTTCCGCTTAAACGTTGGAATTGACTTTACTTCAGGTTCGCGTGTCGAAGTATTGGCAGATCAATCCTTAACAGTAGAGGAAATTGAAGCAGATTACGAGGAATTGGGATTAACACCGAGTGTGCCGGTAGTATTGTCTGGAGATAATAACAATATTGCTGTAGCAAGGTTTGTTGATGAACTTTCCCAGGAAAAAGTAGCAGAAGTAAGACAGCACTTTGAAGCAGAATATGGCAGTGCACCGACGGTAAATACTGTGTCTTCTGTAGTTGGGGAAGAATTGGCGAAAAATGCAGTATTAGCTGTATTATATGCTTCTATCGGGATTATTATCTATGTGACGATTCGCTTTGAGTTTTATTCTGCATTAACTGCGATCATAGCGTTACTGCATGATGCCTTTTTCATTCTTGCATTCTTTAGTATTACAAGGATGGAGTTTGATATCACGATCATTGCTGCGATATTGACAATTGTCGGTTATTCGATCAATGACACGATTGTAACCTTTGACAGGATCAGGGAAAACTTGAAGAAAAAGAAACGGATAAAATCATTTGCCGAACTTGCTTCCATTGTGAATCACAGTTTGATGCAAACATTGGCTCGAAGTATAAATACCGTGTTAACTGTAATCTTCGCTGCTATGATGTTATTGATCTTCGGAGCAACATCGATTACAAACTTCTCGTTTGCTTTAGTTATTGGTTTATTTGCAGGTACGTATTCATCCCTATTCATTGCAGCCCAATTATGGCTGGTATGGAGAGGGAAATCTATTAAAGATAAACCAATTGTTTATACAGAGAAAAAATATAATGATGGTCCACAAGTTTAATGAAAAAAGCCACCAATATTGGTGGTTTTTTTTGGTTTGTTTGTAATAAGAAAAGGGAACGATAACATGGAAAGAGGTGATAGTGATGAAAGGACAGACATATATTATTTTAGCTGTTGTATTTGCTGTGATTATTGCAATTTTTGCAGTAATTAATGTGGACCCGGTTGAAGTCAATTATTTATTTGGCAGCGGCGAAGCTCCTTTAATTTTAGTTATATTATTTTCTGTTTTAATGGGGGCTGTTATTACAGCAGCTGTTGGAGTTGTCCGATTGATTCGATTACAAAGAGAAATACGCTTGGTGAAGGAAGAGAATAATGCATTAAAAGCACAGGATAATCCCGTGGTGGACATGGATTCACACAATGAAAACAAAGAAGAGGATTCATTGGAAATAATAGAAAAAGATCATTCAAAACAATAATCTGTTTGCTACCCTTGGCACACTTTTGTATAATAAGTTAGTCAGGGGTGAATTTATGTTAACCAGTCAATCAAATTGGATTTTTACATATAAAGATCAAATCGAAGAACAGAGTCCGTTAGACGACTTATCATTGTCTCCAGTTATTAAAAAACTGTTAGCACAGAGAGGTTGGAAAGCAAAAGAAGAGGTGGAAGCATTTCTTCATCCAACACTTGGTCAATTGCATGATCCAGCTTTGTTTCAAAATATCGATATTGCGAAGAAAAGAATTGAACAAGCAATAGAAGATGGCGAGAGTATTCTTGTATATGGTGATTATGATGCAGACGGGGTTACATCAACCGCCTTGATGGTAGAAGCGTTAAGAGAAAAAGGTGCGATGTGTGATTATTACATACCAAACCGTTTCACAGAAGGTTATGGCCCAAATGAGGAAGCATTTCGGGAAGCATACAAGCAAGGTTTTCAATTAATAATAACAGTGGACAATGGGATTGCAGGAGTAGAGGAAGTAAAGGTCGCCAATGAATTAGGTATGGACATCATTATCACGGATCACCATGAGGCGCAGGAACAATTACCGGAAGCATTGGCAATCATTCATCCGAAATGTGCTGCTGAATATCCTTTTAAGGAGCTTGCTGGTGTAGGGGTTGCTTTTAAATTTGCTACCTATTTATTAGGCTATTTTCCTAAACAATTTCTTGATCTAGCCGTTATTGGTACGATTGCCGATTTAGTGCCATTACATGATGAAAATCGTGTACTTGTTCATTATGGACTAAAAGCACTTGCTAATACAGAGAGAGCTGGTCTGAAAGCATTAAAGCGGCAATGTTCAATTGAAAATAATGTAACAGAAGAAGATATCGGTTTTCGGATCGGACCAAGATTAAATGCTGTTGGCCGTCTACAGGATGCCAATATGGCGGTTGATTTACTTTTAACAAGTGATCCGGATGAAGCTGATGAATTATCTAGTTATGTGCAGGAATTGAATACGGAAAGACAGAAAATAGTTGCAAAAATTACAGAAGAGGCAATTGCTGAGATAGAACAAGATGACAGCAATCCGCATGTACTCGTTGTAGCTAAGGAAGGCTGGAACCAAGGGGTACTCGGAATCGTTGCATCAAAGTTAGTGCAAACCTATCATCGTCCGGCCATTGTGTTAGCGATAGATCCTGATAACCAGAGTGCAAAAGGATCCGCAAGAAGTATTGATGGCTTTGATTTATTTACTAGTTGTATGAAGCACAAATCCTTGTTTACCCATTTTGGCGGACATGCCCAAGCTGCCGGAATGACCTTGCCTCTGGAGAACATTTCGGTATTAAGAGATGAACTTGATGCGATTGCGAAAGAGCAATTAACAGAGAATGATTTTAAACCGCAGCTGAATGTGGATGCATCTATTGATTTAAAAGATGTGAATCTGGAAATGATCCAGGAGTTAAACCAATTAGCACCATTTGGTATGGGAAATCCTAAGCCTTCTTTTCATATTAAAGCAATACCTGCAGAGATCAGACAAATTGGTGCAACAAAAAACCACTTAAAAATCAAATTTGATCAGGACGGCGCACAAGTTGATGCAATAGGTTTTGGATTAGGTGATGTGTATGCCAAGTTAACAAAAGATACATCACTTGAAGCAGTGGTCGAATTACAGGAAAATGAGTGGAATGGAATGAAAAAACCACAATTATTCTTAAAAGACTTAGCCATAACAGAATGGCAATTATTTGATTTTCGCGGGGCAAAACAGTGGCAGAACCAATTAGACAATACGTTAGATTATCAATACGTACTCACATTTCACGAACAAAAAGATGTGATGGCAGATGTGATAAGTCCAGATATGCTGAAAGCAATGGATGGGCCAATTGAAGCACTCTACTTAATTGATTTACCCGAGTCTTTAGAGGAGTTAAGTTGTTTATTAAATGGTAAGCAGATCAACCGGATTTATGCATGTTTTCAACTAACGAACAGTTATTTCTTTCAAAGAATTCCATCAAGAGAAGAATTCAAATGGCTTTATCAGTTAATGTTAAAACGAAAATATTTTGAGTATAAAGTCGACGCACCAAAGCTTGCATCGTACAAAGGATGGAAACTTGAGAAAATTAAGTTTATGTTCCAAGTTTTTCATGAGTTAGGGTTTTTAACCAGAGAAGGGTCAACAATTGTTCCAACAGAAAACCCGGGAAAGAAAGATTTAACAGAATCACCGCTCTATCAAAAAATAGCCAAACAAATGGAAGTAGAAGAAACACTATATTATTCAACTTATCAACAACTTAAAAAATGGATAGAAGAGCAATTAGTTTGTGCTTCAGAACCAGAGGAGGAAATGGTTTATGGATTTTAAAAAATATATTACAGTGGTGGAAGATTGGCCAAAAGAAGGCGTACGATTTAAAGATATTACAACATTAATGGATAATGGACCTGCATACAAGGCAGCTGTTGATGAGATTGTAAAATATGCTGAAAATAAGGAAATTGATATTGTTGTTGGCCCAGAAGCACGTGGATTTATTGTAGGGTGTCCTGTTTCCTATGCACTGGAAATCGGGTTCGCACCAGTCCGCAAAGAGGGAAAACTTCCGCGTGAAGTGGTAAAAGTAGATTATGGTTTAGAGTACGGGAAAGATATACTAACCATTCATAAAGATGCAATCAAACCAGGGCAACGAGTATTGATAACAGATGACTTGCTGGCAACAGGCGGAACAATTGATGCAACCATTAAACTTGTCGAGCAGCTTGGCGGTATTGTTGTAGGATGTGCCTTCCTTATCGAATTAACTTATTTAAATGGTCGTGATAAGCTGGACGGCTATGATGTATTAACATTAATGGAATATTAATTTTGTAATATATGAGGCTGGGGCAAACGGGCTTTAGCCGAAGTCAAAACCGAACTATGATCGAATCTTATTTCATTCGATGTAGTTCGGTTTTTTGTAAACTTCCTTTGACTCCGGGCACTCGTACATTTATGAGCAGCTTTGTTCCACTGCGAATTCTTTTCGTTTGGATATCCAGTATTGTTGACTTTGGCATACAAGTTATTGATATCTCCCATTCTTTTAATGTAAAATTCAATTGGTTCCGCTTACATTAATAAATTGTCGAGAAATGAAAAAGAATATAAGGAAATACGCGCTAATTTTTGATATGATAGTAAAAACACAAACTATGTTAATGTGGTAAGTCTAAAACTAAAAGGTGATAACATGGCAAAAGATAAAATTTTAGCGCCTGAAGAGATTTTTGAACAAGCAGAGGGCTATTTAAATGAGGAAGATATAAAGTTTATTAAACATGCCTACCAATATGCTGAAAAAGCACATGAAGGGCAGTTTCGTAAATCGGGAGAGCCTTACATCATTCACCCTGTTCAGGTTGCTGGAATATTAGTGAATTTAAAATTGGATCCAGAAACGATTGCAGGGGGTTTTCTTCATGATGTGGTGGAAGATACTTCTGTTACGATAGAGGATCTTCGCACAGCTTTTAATGAAGAAGTAGCCATGCTTGTAGATGGTGTAACAAAACTCGGTAAAATTAAATATATGTCCAAAGAGGAACAGCAGGCAGAAAATCACCGGAAAATGTTTATCGCAATGGCTAAGGATATTCGTGTCATTCTCATTAAATTAGCTGATCGGCTTCACAATATGCGGACATTGAAGCATTTGCCAATGGAAAAACAACGCCGAATTTCTAATGAAACATTAGAAATATTCGCACCACTTGCACATAGGCTTGGTATTTCAGCTATCAAATGGGAGTTAGAAGATACGGCATTACGCTATTTAAATCCACAACAATATTATCGTATCGTTCATCTGATGAAGCAAAAGAGGGAAGAACGAGAATACTATATTGAAGAAGTCATGCAAGAAGTGAAGAAGCAATTAAATGATGTAAATATTCAGGCAGAATTTTCGGGACGGCCAAAGCATTTATACAGCATTTATCGAAAAATGATGCTTCAAAAGAAACAATTTAATGAAATCTATGATCTTTTAGCTGTAAGAATTATTGTTTCAAGTATTAAAGACTGTTATGCTGTACTTGGAATTATTCATACATGCTGGAAACCAATGCCGGGAAGGTTCAAGGATTATATTGCCATGCCAAAAGCGAATCTGTATCAATCATTGCATACAACAGTAATCGGGCCAAAAGGGGCACCATTAGAAGTGCAAATACGGACAAAAGAAATGCATGAAATTGCAGAGTTTGGTATTGCCGCACACTGGGCATATAAAGAAGGCAAGAAAATCAATCCTGCTAAACAATCGAACGAAGATAAATTAGCATGGTTCCGTGAAATTATTGAATGGCAAAATGATACCAATGATGCGGAAGAATTTATGGAATCATTAAAAGTTGATTTATTCTCAGATATGGTCTATGTGTTTACACCAAAAGGGGATGTCATCGAATTACCAAGAGGATCTGTGCCGATAGATTTCGCCTATAAAATCCATACAGAGGTTGGTAATCATACCATCGGTGCAAAGATTAACGGCAAAATGGAGCCATTAGATTTTCCGTTGAAAAATGGGGATATTATCGAGGTAATGACATCGAAACATTCTTATGGTCCTTCACAAGACTGGCTGAAAATGACTCAAACTTCACAAGCAAAAAATAAAATCAGACAATTTTTCAAAAAGCAGCTGCGGGATGAAAATGTATTAAAAGGCCGTGAATTGGTTGAAGAAGAAATAAGATTAGCTGGATATGATCCAAAAGAAATTCTTACAGAAGAGAATATTCAGTTAGCAATGGATAAATTCAGCTTCACGTCTGAAGAAGATATGTTTGCAGCGGTAGGATACCATGGCATTACAGCAGCTCAGATTGTTACACGTTTAACGGAGAAAATTCGCGAAGAAAAAGAGAAGAATAAGAACATTGAAGAGACAATTGAAGAAGTAAATGCAAGTGGACAGAATATGAAGAAAAAACCAAAACGGGATTCCGGTGTGCATGTAGAGGGTGTAGATAACATGCTGATCCGTCTGTCAAAATGTTGTAATCCTGTTCCCGGTGATAAGATTGTTGGTTATATTACAAAAGGCCGAGGGGTTTCTGTCCACCGTGCAGATTGTCCTAATGTCCAAGCAGACGATGCACAGGATCGCCTGATGGAGGTAAACTGGGAAAATGAAGAATCGGAAACGAAACAATATCATGTTGATTTGGAAATTTCCGGATATGACAGACGAGGGTTATTGAATGATGTCTTACAAGTTATTAATGAAACGAAAACAAACATTATTGCAGTGAATGGCCGTTCGGACCGGAATAAAATCGCGGTAATTCATGTGACAATATTGATTCATAATATTAACCACTTGCGACGGATCGTGGAACGTCTGAAACAAATTAAAGATGTCTACACAGTAGAGAGAACGATTCAATAAGGGAGCGTATTGGGTAAAATGAAAGTTGTATTGCAAAGAGCCAGAGATGCTTCTGTTACAGTAAATGGGGAAATAATGGGTGCAATTGATGAAGGGTTTGTTGTACTTGTTGGTGTCACCCATACGGATACAGAAGAAGAAATTCAATATTTAGTGAATAAGATTATTCATCTCCGCGTCTTTGAAGATGATAACGAAAAAATGAATTTATCATTAAAAGATGTTGGTGGAAAAATCTTGTCGATCTCCCAATTCACATTATACGGTGACTGCCGCAAAGGAAGAAGACCAAACTTTATGAAGGCAGCAAAACCGGACTTGGCCAAAACTATTTATGAAACGTTTAATGAAAAATTAAAAGATGAGGGAATTGTCGTGGAAACAGGAGCATTTGGTGAAATGATGGATGTATCTTTTACTAACATAGGACCTGTTACAATTATTCTTGATTCAGCTGAGCGTTAATATAACAGAAAACCATCCAATTAGGATGGTTTTTTCTTTGGTATATACGGTTCAATGCCATGACGCAGAAAAAAGAAGAGCGCAAGGTATTCGGGAGTGCTCCCAATGCCATGCAGAAAAAATGAGAGCGCAAGGCATTCAGGAGTGCTCCCATTGCCATGACACAGAAAAAAAGAAGAGCGTAAGGTATTCGGGAGTGCTCCCAATGCCATGACGCGGAAAAAAAAGAAGAGCGTAAGGTATTCGGGAGTGCTCCCAATGCCATGACGCAGAAAAAAGAAGAGCGCAAGGCATTCAGGAGCTCTCACAATGCCATGACGCGGAATAAATGAGAGCGCAAGGCATTCAGGAGTGTTCCATTGCCATGACACAGAAAAAAAGAAGAGCGTAAGGTATTCGGGAGTGCTCCCAATGCCATGACGTAGAAAAAAAGAAGAGCGCCAGGTACTCGGGAGTGCTCTCAATGCCATGACGCAGAAAAAATAGATCGCAAGGCATTCGGGAGCTCTCTCGGTTTGATGTCTTATGTCTCTTTCTAACTAATTCTGAAAATATTGCTGTAATCCTGTTACAACACCTGTGCTTACTGCTTCTAAGAAGATTCGTGACCGGATATGGTTTTCTTCCTGCTGATTGGAGAGAAAACCTAACTCAAGTAATATACCGGGACGATGGTTTGTCCGCAATACTTGTAAATCGGCTTGTTTAATTCCCCGGTTCTCCATCCCTGTTTCTGTAATGATCCCATCCTGAACAATTTCTGCCAATGACTGATCACGGCTGTTATAGAAAAAAGTGCTGACACCCGCTACTTCCGGGTGCTCTGGTGTACTGTTGTAATGAATGCTTAAAAAAGCATCGGCATGGACCGTGTTAGCAAACGTACTGCGGCTAAATAATGTAATATAACGATCGTCTTCTCTTGTAAAGTGAACGATTGCTCCATTGGCTTCTAGAAATTCTGCCAACACTTTGGCAGTTTTTAATGTATAGGTACTCTCAAAGTCCTCACTTACACTTATCGCACCAACATCTCGCCCGCCATGACCTGGATCAATAACAATTACTTTTCCATGTAATCCAGGAGGAATAATGGAACGCTGCTCATTTACTTGGCTGTTGTTTGGATTGTCTTTTGTTATCAGGTCACTTTCTTCTATCGTGACATAATCTTTTGAAACCCATCCAGTTTGCCCATTATAATCAATCTTCACCCAATCCTCTGTTTCCTTTAAAATTGGGTAAACATCTGGCGGGTTTACTTTGCCGATTGCATCGAAAGCTGTGCCAGGACCGCTGCGGACATTTAACTGCTCGCCATTAATATAAGCTTCCTTTGCATAAATAACGAATGACATGGAAAGACTAAGTATCAAAATAAGCAGAATAACGATGAGCACTTTCTTACGCAAATAATCACCCTCTAACCAATTTAATTCTATATTACTCAAGTTTGTCCATTTTTGCACGTAAGTATAAGAAATTTCACGCCGGAGGGGTACTGGAGATAAGGCTTAATGGTGAACATATCATTTTGGATATATGTATAAGGATTAATGCAAAAAAGTCAGGGAGTACAAGTTAAGATTTGGTTATAAAGTGGTAATTAACATCAAAATCTAGATAGTAAGGTTGGAGATTTTAAAGTAAAACAGCAATTTACCACGGAAAAGTGTGCGTCATGGATCAAGTTTTCATATTTCATTCATCTTTTTTACAAGCATTTTTGCTTACTTAATTTAATTACCGGGTGTCTTTACTGGTTTCTATTAGAGGAAGGGAAGTTCTTGTATATGAAGTTTAGCCAGAAGCAGCAAAAGAATATGTTTTCCTGTCACCATCATTCCCAGCGAATTAATGATTTTGCAGAGTTTAGAAAAAGAGATTATCAAACAGAAATAGCTGCACAAATGGACATATCTTTGCATTCGACACAAAAAAATAAAAAAATGCAGAAACCAACTTGACAAAAGCATTTTAAAACGATTATGATATAAACAATTGTAAAAAGTGATCGAAAAAGCTTTTGAAGGAAAAAGTAATAAAGGGATAGAAGCGAAGAGAGAGAATTCCCCAGGCTGAAAGAATTCTTGCTGACTGCCTTTATGAAAGACATTCTGGAAGCTCCTAGCTGAACTAGAGTAGGTATGGACGTACACAGGCGTTAACTGTTCGAGTGGGAGTATATGATTACTTCAACTAGGGTGGCAACACGGGTAAGACTCTCGTCCCTTATTTTATAAGGGATGGGAGTTTTTTTGTTCAATTACATTTTAAGTTACAAGCCTAGAGAACGTGGGCTTACATAATGATTATCATGAAGCTTTTTAAAATAGAGGAGGAGATTTCGTGAAAGGACCTAGAGGTACACAGGATTTATTACCTGGTGTCACAGAAAAGTGGCAATATGTTGAAGAAAAACTGAAAGATTTAAGTAGTAGATATAATTATCACGAAATACGTACACCGATATTTGAGCATACAGAACTTTTTCAACGAGGTGTTGGTGATACAACTGATATTGTCCAAAAAGAAATGTACACATTTACTGACAAAGGTGACCGCAGCATTACATTACGGCCTGAAGGAACGGCATCAGTTGTCCGTTCATTTGTCCAGCACAAATTATTTGGGTCACCAAACCAGCCAACGAAATTGTTTTATATTGGTCCAATGTTCCGTTATGAAAGACCGCAACAGGGGAGAATGCGCCAATTTGTTCAGTTTGGTGTAGAGGCATTAGGCAGTGAAGATCCGGCAATTGATGCAGAAGTAATCTCACTTGCCATGAATGCATACAAAGAGCTTGGCTTACAGTCATTAAAACTGGTAATTAACAGTTTAGGAGATAAAGAAAGCCGAGATAATCACCGACAAGCATTAATTGACCACTTTACACCAGTAAAAGAAGAACTTTGTGGTGATTGCCAATCTAGATTAGATAAGAATCCGCTACGGATCCTTGATTGTAAAAAAGACCGGGATCATGAAGCAATGCAGACAGCACCATCGATTCTAGAATACTTAAATGAATATTCCAGCAGCTATTTTGAGCAAGTAAAAGCATACTTAGATGTCATGGGAATTTCCTATGTTGTTGACAAAAACCTTGTGCGCGGGCTGGATTATTACAACCATACAGCATTTGAAATAATGAGTGATGCAGAAGGATTTGGTGCTATTACAACACTTTCGGGTGGCGGAAGATACAATGGATTAGTTCAGGATCTTGGCGGCCCGGAAACACCCGGTATCGGTTTTGCGTTAAGTATTGAGCGTCTTCTTATGGCACTGGAGGCAGAGAATATCGAGCTGCCAATTGATCAGCGTCTTGATTGCTATGTTGTTGCGTTAGGTGATGAAGCAAAAATACAAGCAGCTTCCATCGTTGAGCAATTAAGGCTTTCTGGTATGAAAGTTGATAAAGATTACCAAGATAAGAAAATGAAAGCACAATTTAAAGCTGCTGACAGGCTGAAGGCCCGTTTTGTCCTTGTTTTAGGTGAAGAAGAAATAGCCAACGATTTGATTGCAGTAAAAAACATGGAATCCGGTGAGCAAGAAAATATCGTATTAGAACAATTAGTATCATATTTAAAAGGAATTATTTAAGGGGGAGCAATTATGTCAAACCGAACATTAGCAGGTTCGTTAAGAAAACAACATATCAACAAAGAAGTAGTACTAAAAGGCTGGGTCCAAAAACGCCGTGATCTTGGTGAAATTATTTTTATAGATTTCCGTGACCGTTCAGGTGTTGTTCAGGTTGTATTCAATGCGGAAATTTCCAAAGAAGCGTTGGAAATTGCAGATAGTGTGAGAAGTGAGTATGTACTAGAAATCTCAGGAAAAGTTGTTGAGCGTGATGCGGAAACAGTGAATCCGAAAATCGCAACAGGTGAAATTGAAATAATTGCAGACAGCATCAAAGTTTTAAATGAATCAAAGAACCCGCCATTTTCATTAACAGATGATGTAGATGTTTCGGAGGATGTCCGTTTGAAGTATCGTTACTTAGATTTACGCCGTGATGTGATGCAGGAAACATTCAAATTACGTCATCAAGTAACCCAATCAATCCGTCAATTTTTAAATGACGAAGCTTTCCTTGAAATGGAAACACCAATGTTAACAAAAAGTACGCCAGAAGGTGCCCGGGACTATTTGGTGCCAAGTCGTGTCCATGAAGGATATTTCTATGCACTTCCACAGTCACCACAGCTGTTTAAACAGTTGCTAATGGTTGCAGGCTTTGAAAAGTATTATCAATTTGCCCGCTGTTTCCGTGATGAGGATTTACGTGCGGATCGCCAGCCGGAATTTACTCAAATCGATATAGAAACATCTTTCCTCACAATGGATGAAATTATGGAAATGACAGAGCAGATGATGGCTAAAGTGATGAAAGAAGTAAAAGGATTGGATATCCCAACACCATTCAAACGCATGCCTTATGATGAAGCGATGGAACGATTTGGTTCAGATAAACCGGATGTACGCTTTGAAATGGAGTTAGTAACATTATCGGAAGCTGTAAAGGAATCCGGTTTTAAAGTGTTCCGTCAAGCTGTAGAAGATGGTGGAAAAGTAAGTGGTTTGAACTTAAAAGGAAAAGCTGATCAATATTCTCGTAAAGATTTAGATAATATGACAGATTTTGCGAAAATTTACGGTGCAAAAGGTTTAGCATGGTTGAAAGTAGAAGAGGACGCATTGGTTGGTCCAATTGCGAAATTCTTCTCAGAGGAAGAGCAAGCACAATTCAGATCATTGCTTCATGCAAGTGCAGGAGATTTATTATTCTTTGTTGCAGATAAACAGCAAGTTGTTTATGACACATTAGGTGCACTTCGAATAAAACTGGCGAAAGACCATGATCTAATTGATGACAGCAAGTTTGAATTCTTATGGATTACAGACTGGCCATTATTAGAATATGATGAAGATGCTGGCCGCTATCATGCAGCACACCATCCATTTACAATGCCGTTTGAATCAGATATTGAAAAACTTGATACAAACCCTGGTGAAGTACGTGCACAAGCATATGATCTTGTCTTAAATGGGTATGAACTAGGCGGGGGATCTCTTCGTATTTACCAAAGAGAAATGCAGAACCAAATGTTTGAAAAACTTGGCTTCACAACAGAAGAAGCAGAGGAGCAATTCGGTTTCTTATTAGATGCTCTAGAATTCGGTGCACCACCACATGGAGGAATTGCTTTAGGATTTGACCGTATGATCATGTTACTTGCAGGTCGCACAAACTTACGGGACACGATTCTCTTCCCGAAAACCGCTTCCGCTTCCGATCCAATGACAGAAGCGCCAAGTGCAGTTGATTCGAAACAATTAAACGAATTACACTTAAAATTGAAATAATTACATGCTAAATTGTAAAGCTTTTGTAAAGTAACGGACTTGAAAAATAGCATGTTATATGCTATTATTTATTTACAAGTTAACAATCCTGATGTGTTCGTCGCATAAATGGCGTTTTGACCGAACACCATTAACTACGGGAGCCTATTGTTCTTATATCTAGTGCAGGCCGCTTTACTTATGTAAATGATAGTGGAAGCACGAACTATAAGACAGGGCACCCACCTGCGGAGAGCGGGTTCAAAACTTCATCAACCACGACGGCACGATTGGGATTGTCGAATGTAAAATAACAAAGCACATCTATTATTAGATGTGCTTTTTCATTATTTGAGAAACGAGAACAGCTTCAGTCACTTCCCCGGAACTAGCAAACTTTCCTTACTTTTAGAACATGTCTCATCCCCGATAGGGAAGGGAAGTATATTTACTTATTTATGCAACTTGGAAAAATCTATACACACTGATGGAAGCGAAGTTTGTTATCGGAACCACAATTTATCATTATCCAGTTGGTAAAATAGAGAACCATGCAGAGCTTTGCCCGGTTCTCTACCATATTTCTATTTAGCAACTTGTTCCAAATTGCCGTTCTTGTCCATACGGAATTTCGGGACAGGTCTTGGTTGTTCTTCTTCAAACACAACCATTTTTCTTGCGCGTTCGACAATCTGCATAAATGCCTGATAGTCTTCATTCATTGTCATTAATTCACGTTCTAATTCTTTTACTCTCTTTTCTTTTGATTCTAACTGGTTCTGAAGCTGTTCTTTTTCGTGGATAAGACGTTCCATATTAGATTGAGAGTATTTTAACTGTTGCTGCTCTTTCTTCAAGCCTTGTAAAAAACGAATAACTTGTCCGAGCTCCATTGTTTCATTAACTGTTTCTTGAACCGGTTTTGTTTCTTTTGGCTCCCAGTTCCATAGTAGGTTGTTGTCTTTATTAATGATTTCGTTCGCATCAGCCTCGTCCTCAGGTAAGTGCAGATTCATATTATTGCTTTTTTCTTGATTTATTAAAGCTCTTTTTCTATCTTTCCGTTGTTTTTTCGCAATCTGAACTGCTTGCTCATAGCTTTGCCTTACTTCCGCATTCCATCTGAAACCACAGGCAGCTGATGTACGGTTCAGTTTATCTCCAACTTCATCAAATGCTCTTAATTGGGTACTGCCTTCTCGAATGTGTCTTAAGACAGTTTCAGCTAATAATAGATCATCTTCATGTGACCATGCGTCTTGGCGTACTTTGGCCATAAATTCCACTCCTAACTTGTCTCATATATTAAAAGATTTCTCACTAGATTCATAATCGTTCATCACATGAGCTTATCTATTATTCTGACCAGAAAGGAGTGTTTTAAACATTATTTTTTTAAATTTCGGTAAATTTGTTTTAGGTTCTTTTCAAACTTCCCTGTTTCTTTCGGGTGATAATATTGTTTATGTTTTATTTTATCTGGCAAATATTGCTGCTTCACCCAGCCAGCATCGTAAGAGTGCGGATATTTATAATCAACACCACGTCCTAATGATTGGGCACCTTTATAATGAGCATCTTTTAAATGGAGTGGAATCTCTCCGGTATCGCCTTTTCTTATATCGGCAAGTGCTGCATCAAGTGCTGTATAGGCAGAATTTGATTTCGGGGAAAGGCACAGTTCCACGATAGCAACAGATAACGGAATTCGCGCTTCAGGAAACCCCACCCGCTCAGCTGACTGTATTGCAGCTAATGTGTGAGGACCTGCCTGGGGATTTGCTAGACCAATATCTTCATAGGCACATACAAGCATTCGCCTTGTAATACTGTCAAGATCGCCTGCTTCAATTAGGCGTCCTAAATAATGAAGTGCTGCATCGACATCACTGCCTCTGATTGACTTCTGAAAAGCGGACAGAACATCATAATGAGCGTCGCCACCTTTATCGTGGGAGAAACTTTTCTTCTGCATCGAAGCTTCGGCTGTCTCAAGGTCAATCACAATATTCCCATCAGAATCTCTAGGGGTGGAGTATGCAGCAAGTTCTAATCCGTTTAGTGCTGCCCGTAAGTCACCATTCGCCGCATTTGCAAAATGTTCCATTGCTTCTGGTTCCAGTTCAATCGCTAGCTCGCCAAGCCCGTTTGCTGTGTCATTAACGGCGCGTTCCATTGCTTTTTTTACATCATCCTGATCTAATCGCTGCAATTCAAAGATATGTGATCTGCTTCTAATTGCAGGGTTAATCGAATGATAGGGATTACTTGTTGTACAGCCAATTAATGTAATTAAATTAGATTCCACATGTGGCAAAAGAAAATCTTGCTTTGCTTTATCCAGACGATGGACTTCATCTAAAATAACGACAAGCTGTCCGCTCATTTTCGCTTCTTCTACCGCTATTTCCATATCTTTCTTTTTATGAATGGCTGCGTTCAGCAGCTTATAGCGTATATTCAGACTGTTTGCAATTCCGATTGCCATTGATGTCTTCCCAGTACCGGGAGGGCCGTACAGGACCATTGAATGCAGCCGGCCTGCATCAACCATTCTGCGGATCATTTTCCCTTCTCCAACTAAATGTGTTTGTCCGATTACCTCATCTATATTTTTTGGTCGCATACGGAAAGCTAATGGTTGTGTTGCCATTATATCATCCTTTCTTTTTGCATAACTCGATAAATTCCACAGGGATAGAAACAGTAAACTTGACATTTCCGACCCAATTTTTTAGACTATTTATTTCGTAAGGTTTTGTATAACCTAAAGAAAAACAATTCACAGTTCAGCAACAATTATACCATTCATGCTATAATAGCAACTAATGACATATATTAAAACTATTTGAAATAGATTGGATCACTATTGGGAAAAATGAGGTGCAGAGATGAAGATATCAACGAAAGGAAGATATGGACTAACCATTATGATCGAATTAGCCAAAAATAATGGCAATGGGCCAATGTCTTTAAAAACAATTGCAAAGGAAAATGATTTATCGGAACATTATTTAGAACAGCTTGTTGCACCACTTAGAAATGCAAGCTTAGTGAAAAGTATTCGTGGTGCATATGGCGGATATGTTTTAGCGAAAGAGCCGCATGAAATTACAGCAGGGGATATTATCAGAATATTGGAAGGTCCGATTACGCCTGTAGAAGGTATTGAGGACGAAGAACCTGCCAAACAGGAGTTATGGATCCGAATTAGAGATGCCGTGAAAGATGTACTTGATACAACGACATTAGAAGATTTATCGACATATGGTGAAAAAGGAACACAAGATCCGTATATGTTCTACATTTAAGAAGAAGGACTGACGAGAATGAAAGCAATCTATTTAGATCATGCCGCAACAACACCAATCCATCCAGATGTTTTGCAAGTAATGGTAGAAACAATGGAAGATAATTTTGGAAATCCATCTAGTGTTCATTCTTTTGGAAGAAAAGCTAGACAATTATTAGATAAAGCCCGGATGACTGCAGCGAAGTCGATTGGTGCTAGTGAGAAAGACATCATTTTCACAAGTGGCGGGACGGAAGCCGATAACTTGGCCTTACTCGGTGTGGCTGAGGCGAACAGAGATAAAGGAAAGCATATCATTACAACAAAAATGGAGCACCATGCAACACTCCATGCCGCACAGGCTTTAGAAAAGAAAGGATATCAGGTAACGTATTTGGATGTGCTGGAAAATGGAACAATTGACTATGAACAATTAAAATCATCATTACGTGATGACACGGTCTTGGTTTCTGTGATGATGGTAAATAATGAAACAGGTGTTATCCAGCCAATTGAAGAGATAGGCAACCTGTTAAAAGAACATCAAGCCTATTTTCACACAGATGCTGTCCAGGCATACGGGTTGCTGCCAATTAACGTAACAGCACTAGGTGTTGATTTGCTTACAGTGTCCTCCCATAAGATCAATGGCCCAAAAGGTGTTGGATTTCTTTATATCCATCCAGATGTGAAAATAAATGCCCAGCAGTTTGGCGGAGAACAGGAACGTAAACGAAGAGCAGGTACAGAGAATGTAGCTGGAGTTGCTGGCTTTGCCAAGGCAATAGAAATTTCAATGATACAGCGTGAAGAACGGATCAGCAGCTATCAGAAATACCGGGATTTATTTTTAGAGAAATTAAACGAAGCAGCTATTGATTTCTCTATTAACGGGGTGGACAGTGAACGTGTCCCCAATGTGGTGAACATTAGTTTTCCCTGTGCGAATGTTGAGCAGCTTTTAACCAATTTTGACCTGAGCGGTATAGCAGCATCAAGCGGCAGTGCATGTACGGCAGGTTCTGTGGAGCCGTCCCATGTCCTGACAGCAATGTTCTCGGAAAATAACCCATGTACAACAAATTCAATCCGTTTCAGTTTTGGATATGCGAATAATGAAGGAAATGTAGTCGAAGCAGCAGAAAAGGTTGGTAAAATTGTACAACGATTAACAAAATAAAGGTGGTGAAAATCATGAAAAAACCAGAAGATACAAGAGTAGTTGTTGGAATGAGTGGTGGGGTAGATTCATCTGTTACTGCACTGTTACTCAAAGAACAAGGATATGATGTTGTCGGTATTTTTATGAAAAATTGGGATGATACAGATGAAACAGGCTTTTGTACAGCAACAGAAGACTTTGATGATGTAGTTAGAGTGTGTAATCAATTGGATATCCCTTATTATGCGGTGAATTTTGAGAAGCAATATTGGGACAAAGTATTTACGTATTTCCTTGATGAATATAAAGCAGGCCGAACACCAAATCCTGATGTGATGTGTAACAAAGAGATAAAGTTCAAAGCATTCTTGGAGCATGCCTTATCTCTTGGGGCAGATTATGTTGCGACAGGCCACTATGCACAGATCAGACGTGATGGTGATCGTGTCGAAATGCTCAGAGGTGTGGATGATAATAAAGATCAAACCTATTTCTTGAATCAATTATCAGAAGACGTATTGCGCAAAGTAATGTTCCCATTAGGTCATTTACCGAAATCGGAAGTACGCAAAATTGCCAAAGAACATGAATTGGCTACAGCAACGAAAAAAGACAGTACAGGAATTTGCTTTATTGGTGAACGGAATTTCAAGGAATTTCTTAGCGAATACCTGCCAGCACAACCAGGCAAAATGATGACATTAACTGGTGAAGAGAAAGGTGAGCATGACGGGTTAATGTATTATACTATTGGTCAAAGACAAGGCCTAGGGATCGGCGGTTCTGGCGGGCCATGGTTTGTTGTCGGGAAAGATGTAGAACGAAATATTCTGTATGTTGGCGAAGAATATGAAAATGATGCACTCTATTCTGACGGTCTTACTGCTGTTGATATTAATTGGATTAATGAACAACCTAGTGAAGCGTTCCATTGTACTGCGAAATTCCGCTATCGCCAAACAGATACGGGAGTAACCGTGTATCCAAATCCGGACGGAACAGCTAAAGTTGTTTTTGATAACAGTGAGCGTGCAATTACACCAGGACAAGCAGTTGTTTTCTATCAAGACGAAGTATGCCTTGGTGGCGGAACCATTGACGAAGTAATAAAAAACGATCAAGCATTAGATTATGTTGGATAAAATGAAGGGACAGTACTTTTTATAAAAAGGCTGTCCTCTCTTTATACTGCTTAAGAGGAGTTGGCGTCAAGTCAAGTTTCTCTTAATTTTTTGATAAAGTTCGAGTAAAATAGAGTATGGAGGTATTGTTAAAATGACAGAAATAGATCAAGGTATTCAATTAATGCAAGAAGGAAAATTAGAAGAAGCGGCGAAATATTTTACTGAGGCAATAGAGAAAAATCCTGAAGACCCAGTTCATTATATTAATTTTGGGAATTTACTTTTACATATGAAAGAATATCAGCGTGCGGTACGTTTTTATACAAAAGCAACAGAACTTGATGACAAAGCGGCGACAGCCTTCTACGGTTTAGGAAATGTCTATTTTGAACAAGATGATTTCCGCAAGGCGAGGGAAAACTACCAAAAAGCGTTGGCTTTGGGCTTAGAAGAAGCTGATGTACACTTTATGTTAGGGATGGCATGTCTGTATGATGAGAAGTTCAAAATCGCTTTGCCCTATTTGCAGCGGGCAAACGAATTGAAGCCGGATGATGCAGATGTTCTGTTCCAATATGGATTAGCGCTAGCGCAAACAGAGCAGCTTACGGAAGCAAAAGCAATCTTCGAACAAGTGTTAGAATTAGAGAAAGAACATAGTGATGCCCATTATAATTTAGGTGTGATCAGCTTATATAATGATGATGTAAATCAAGCATTGGCACACTTTGATGAAGCAATCAAGATTCAGCCAGATCATTTGCTTGCAAGCAATGGCAAGTCTCAAATTGAAATCATGTTAGCCGAAAATGAGTAAGTAAAGGGGTATTTTGGCAATGGAAACAGAACAAATCGTTGATCAAAAAAATTTCATAAAAGGGGAAATGATCCATACGATTTTCGAAAATAAAAACGAGCATTTCTCCATTGCTAAAATTAAAGTAATTGAGACTAATCAAAACTTGGACGAGCAAGAGATTGTTGTAAAAGGCTACTTTCGCAGACTTGATCCAGGAGAGACATATGAATTTTATGGGAGAATGGTTGAGCATAAAAGGTTTGGACGGCAGTTCCAGGTTGACAGCTATCAGCGTTTTTTGCCTGAATCAAAAGAAGGGGTTATTGCCTATCTGTCCAGTGACTTATTTCCTGGGATTGGCAAGAAAACCGCAGAGCGGATTGTGACAACCCTTGGGGAAACAGCCTTATCACAAATACTGAATGACAAAACAGTCCTCGCCAAAGTAAAAGGACTTCCAGAAGAAAAGCAAGGAAAGATTTATCAAATATTACAGGAGAACCAGGGATTTGAGCATATTGTCATTGAACTGTCCAAGTACGGGTTCGGCCTGAAAATGGCACAGAAAATGTATAGTGCCTACAGGGAAGAGACTTTAGATCATTTGATGAATAACCCGTATTTATTTGTGTTCAAAGTCGAAGGTTTCGGTTTTCTCCGGGCAGACCAGATCGCCAGACAGAATGGGATTACAGTGGACCATCCGACAAGGCTTCAAGCTGCATGTATTTTTGTTCTGCAAAACAGCATTCAGGATGGTCATGCCTATTTGCCATTAGATTATTTGCTGAGTGAAATGGATGTGCTGTTGGATGGTGTGACGAACAATATTTCACCAGATAAAATGACAGAGCAAATCGTTGAATTGAATAAAGAAAAAGAAATTATTGTCAATGACCGAAAAGCTTATCTGCCATCACTCTACTATTCAGAAACAGGTTTCTGTGCCCAAGTGAAGCGGATTGCTGATAAGAAGCTGGAAAGAACCTTTACTGATGCGGAGTTACTGAAAATTGTCGGTAAAATTGAGGAAGATGAAGTGATCAGTTACGGTAAAGAGCAATATGAAGCGATAGAAACCGCCTTATCGGAAAAATTGATGATATTAACTGGCGGTCCTGGAACAGGGAAAACAACGGTAATCAAAGGGATTATTAATGCCTTTGCTCAAATCCATGATGTTTCCCTGGATAAAGATGACTATGATGATGACCAGGAATATCCATTCGTCTTAACAGCCCCGACAGGCAGGGCGGCAAAGCGGATGAAAGAGTCGACAGGTATTGAAAGTATGACAATCCACCGTTTATTAGGCTGGGATGGCAATGAGACGTTTGACAAAGATGAAGATAACCAGCTTGCAGGAAAAATGATAGTGATTGATGAATTCTCCATGGTCGATACATGGCTTGCATACCAGCTCTTCCGTGCCATTCCAAGTCATATGCAAGTATTAATAGTCGGGGATGAAGATCAGCTCCCATCTGTTGGTCCAGGTCAAGTATTGTCTGATTTGCTCACAAGTGGTGCTATCCCTTCAATACAGTTAAAAGAAGTTTACCGTCAAAAAGAAGGATCAAAAATTATTCAGCTTGCCCATGAAATAAAAAACAGCCAAGTTAAAGAGGATACACTGATCAAAGCAAATGATTTTAATTTTTTCCAATGCAAAGAGTATCAAGTTGTTGATATCGTAAAACAGATTGTTAAGAAGGCATATGAAAAAGGTGTTGATCCTAAACAAGTCCAAGTATTGGCACCAATGTACCGGTCGAAGGCAGGGATTCACAAATTAAATGAAGAACTGCAAGCCATTCTTAATCCGAACTCAAATGGTGTCAGAGAAATGCGCTTTGGTGAAACAATTTACCGTAAAGGAGATAAAGTTATTCAGCTGGTGAACCAGGCGGAAGATGGAGTTTATAATGGAGATATCGGAGAAGTTGTTGCCATTTTTGAAAAAGATGAAAATGAAGATCAGGAAGAACAGCTTGTTGTCACATTTGACGAGCGGGAAGTTGCTTACAACAAACCAGACCTGATTAATCTCATGCATGCATATTGTACGTCGATCCATAAATCACAGGGCAGTGAGTTCCAAATTGTGATTATGCCAGTAATACAAGGCTATAATCGGATGTTAAGAAAGAATTTAATCTATACAGGAATCACACGAGCCAAACAATCGTTAATTATTTGCGGTGATAAAGAGGCATTTTTGCGTGGGGTGATGACAGAGGATACGAACAAGCGTTATACGTCCTTGGTAAGTTATTTACATGAACTTTTTGGCTTGGATGAAAAGGAAGCAAGTGAAATGACAGCAGATGAGAAGCTGCTTGCAGTAGAAGTAGGACAAGAAGAATTCTCTCCTTATGATTTTATGGAAAAAGCACATCTATCGTAATAGGTGTGTTTTTTGTTTGCAGTGAAACCAGTCTGTAAAAAATCCGAACAAAAACAGTATAATTCTCAGCCGTTTGGTAATACTGACGGAAAAACGCTAAAGTGAGGGAAGTTCTTGTGATTTGTCCAAACTGTCGGAGTAAAGATATTGGTATCATTGGGTCGAACCAATATTATTGCTGGAATTGTTATATTGAACTATCCATCCATAATAACATCTTGCATTTACATGAAGTAGAGTTAGATGGTTCACTCAGTTCATTGAATGATTTGTTCCCAGAAGAAGAACGAAAGTTGGAAAGATCTTAACATGGCAGATCAAACAAAAAAAATCAGAATCGTTCTACAGCTCATTATCCTCTGTTTGACTGTCTTATTTTTATATTTAGTGATTATATTATTTCCATTCTATAAAAATATATTAATCATTATCTTTCAAATCCTTTTGCCATTTCTAATCGCAGGATTAATTGCTTATTTGCTGCATCCGGTTGTTGAGTGGATACATGAAAAGAAAATTCCAAGGCCAGTTGCCATTTTATCGATTTATTTACTATTTTTTTTGCTTGCAGGATTAGGTATATATTATTCTTTTCCGATGATGATCAAGCAAATTCAGGAGTTCCAAACAAATATACCCAACCTTGTTGATGCCTATCGTTTATTTATCTTTGACTTATATGATCAGACCTCTTTTTTGCCAGAAGGGTTTCATGATCGGATGGATGCTTTTCTGAATGAAATGGAAACAGACTTAGCTGATCGAATTACAGCCTTAATGAAAAATATTACAGTATTGTTCGATATGTTTGTTATGCTTGCTGTTATTCCTATCTTGACTTTTTATTTTTTAAAAGATTATGAAAAATTACAACAAAGCATCCTGAGAATCATCCCGGCAAAATACCAAGCTTTTACTAAAAATCTAGCAGATAAGATGGAGGACAGCTTCGGTCAATATATACGGGGGCAGATCCTTGTCTGCTTTCTGGTTGGTCTGTTAAGTTTTTTCCTGTTAAAATGGATTGGGATGAAATATGCTTTGTTATTGGCGGTTATTATTGGGCTCACGAATTTCATCCCATATTTCGGCCCGATTATTGGGGCCGTTCCAGCACTTTTAATTGCTTTTACAGTTTCCCCGAATATGGTCTGGTATGTACTTCTCATCGTTATGGTGGTGCAATTAGCGGAAGGAAATTTATTATCCCCGTTTATTGTCGGAAAAAGTATGCACATTCACCCAGTCTATTTGATTTTGACATTGTTTATTGCAGCCAAAATTGCCGGAGTTGTTGGGATGATATTAGCAATTCCTTTGCTGGCAGTAGGTCGTGTGGCAGTCCCGTTAATTATCAAACAGGTAAAAGAAATTGACAGATAGGCAAAAGTTTTCTATAATATGCTAGCGAAGGCCTATGTGAATGTTGCAGGCCGATTGTTATGCTTATAATGAATAAACATAAATAGTGTATAAAACGCTGAAGAACATGAGTAGATGGCTACCGTTTGAAGAGAGGAATTTCCTGAGGCTGAAAGAAATTCTAAATGCAATGGTCATTGAAGCTAGTTCGAAGTGCAGCTAATACCTGCCGTCACACGTCCACGTTACGGACATTAAGTTGATAGCATTGATTGCTATAATTAGGGTGGTACCGCGGAAATGATACTCTCGTCCCTGCATATTGCAGGGATGGGAGTTTTTTATTAATTAAAAATAATGGAGGCTTTTAACATGAAAAATCTTACATCAGCACAAGTGCGTCAGATGTTTCTCGATTTCTTTAAAGAAAAAGGTCATGCAGTGGAGCCAAGTGCTTCCTTAGTGCCGAATGAGGATCCGACCCTTTTATGGATTAACAGTGGTGTTGCTACATTAAAGAAATATTTTGATGGACGAGTGGTTCCAGCTAATCCGCGCATAACCAATGCGCAAAAATCGATTCGGACAAATGATATTACAAATGTCGGGTATACAGCCCGTCACCATACTTTTTTCGAAATGCTGGGAAATTTCTCGATTGGTGATTATTTTAAAGAAGAAGCGATCGATTTCGCCTGGGAGTTCCTGACAGGGGAGAAATGGATTGGATTTGATCCAGAGAAATTATCTGTAACGGTTCACCCTGAAGATGAAGAAGCATACAAATTATGGAGTGAAAAAATCGGTTTGCCCGAAGAACGCATTATCCGTATCGAAGAAAACTTCTGGGATATTGGCGAGGGACCTAGTGGACCGAATACAGAGATTTTCTATGATCGCGGCGAAAGTTATGGTAATGATCCGGAAGATCCAGAACTATATCCTGGCGGGGAAAATGAACGCTATTTAGAAATTTGGAATTTAGTATTCTCTCAATTTAATCATAATCCCGACGATACCTATACACCACTGCCAAAGAAAAACATTGATACAGGTATGGGATTGGAACGACTGGTAAGTGTGATCCAGGGGACAAAAACAAACTTTGAAACAGACTTATTTTTACCGATTATTCAAGCAACAGAAAAATTCGCCAATACGACATACCATACATCCGTGTCAGCAGACGTATCTTTTAAAGTAATTGCTGACCATATTCGAACAGTAACATTTGCTGTAAGTGATGGAGCATTGCCATCAAATGAGGGGCGCGGCTATGTATTACGTCGCCTGTTGCGCCGAGCGGTAAGATATGCGAAACAAATTGGTATCGAGAAACCATTTATGTACGAGCTTGTACCGACAGTTGCAGCAATCATGGAAGCATTTTATCCTGAAGTAAAGCAAAAACAGGAATTTATTCAAAATGTAATCAAAACAGAAGAAGAAAGATTTCATGAAACATTGCAAGAAGGTTTACAGATTTTAAATTCTGTGGTGGAAAAAGAAAAAGCAAATGGAAGCACCATCTTCCCGGGGGAGGAAGTGTTCCGTTTATATGACACGTATGGCTTCCCAAAAGAATTAACCGAAGAATATGTGGCAGAAGCTGGCTTTACAATTGATGAAGCAGGTTTTGAAACGGAAATGGAAAAACAGCGGGACCGTGCCCGTAATGCGAGACAAAAAGTTGATTCCATGCAGATCCAGGATGGAGTTTTAGCAAGTATTACAGAGGAAAGCCAATTCGTTGGATATGACCAATTAGCTGTGACAACGACAATCAGCACGATTGTTATTGATAAAACAACGGCAGATACGGTTACAGAAGGCCAAGAGGCATACGTGATATTAAAAGAAACACCTTTTTATGCCGAAAGTGGCGGGCAAATTGCTGATAGAGGTTTGATTCAATCAGATAATGGACAAGCTGAAGTAATAGATGTCCAGAAAGCACCAAATGGGCAGAACTTGCACAAAATCGTTGTTAAACAAGGATCATTGGCAAAAGGTGAACAAATTACCGCAAATGTTGATCAAGCATCCCGCCAGTATATTGTGAAGAACCATACGGCAACACACTTATTGCATCAGGCATTAAAAGATGTGTTGGGAACACATGTCAACCAGGCTGGTTCATTGGTTGCTGCAGAGAGACTGCGATTTGACTTTTCTCATTTTGGTGCAGTGACAGAAGAGGAAATAGCCCAAATCGAACAGAGAGTAAATGAAAAAATCTGGGCATCAATCCCTGTGGACATAGCGAATAAAAAATTGGCGGAAGCAAAAGAAATGGGTGCAATGGCACTGTTTGGCGAGAAATATGGCGATGTTGTACGTGTTGTGCAAATTGGTGATTACAGTTTAGAACTTTGCGGCGGCTGCCATGTTCGTAATTCAGCAGAGATTGGTTTGTTTAAGATTGTCTCAGAATCAGGTATTGGAGCTGGTACAAGACGGATCGAAGCAGTGACAGCAAAAGGTGCCTACCAGTATGTTAAGGATAAGCATCATCAGCTTAAACTAGCTGCACAATCTTTAAAAACAAAAGAAGATTCAGTAAATGACCGTATTGATGCAATATTTGGCGAGATGAAAGATCAACAACGAGAAATTGATTCTCTCAGAAGCAAGATTTCTCAATTAGAGGCATCTTCCATTTTAGATGATGTGAAAGAGATCAATGGGATCAATGTGTTAGCAAAACAAGTGGATGTTTCTGATATGAATCAATTACGTCAAATGGTAGATGATATGAAACAAAAGCTCGGATCTGCCATTATTTTATTAGCTGCCGTTCAAAATGGTAAGGTACAACTCGCATCAGGTGTAACAAAAGACTTAGTCAAAGAATATCATGCTGGAAATCTAATTAAAGAGACGGCTAAAATCTGCGGAGGCGGCGGAGGCGGTCGTCCAGATATGGCCCAAGCAGGTGGAAAAGATCCAAGCAAATTACAGGAAGCATTGGACTATGTAGAAAAATATGCGCAAAAACAAGGTTAATCTTGGAATTTTCGAAGGATAAGCTGTATAATGGGTAGATAAAGTAAGTCTCCCATCAGTGGGTGCTTACAGACGGTTACGATTAGCCGTGATAAAATGATGTTTGTGAAAAGCAGTTGTTTGCTGTAAATTTTCATAATCGCGTTATAGCAATTTAATGGGGGTGCTTCCATGGATGGAATGGATAAAACAATGAAGTTTAATTTAGCTGATGAGCCTGTTGAAAAGGATGTAAGTGAAGTTTTATTACTCGTACACGAAGCACTGGAAGAGAAAGGTTATCATCCGATTAATCAGATTGTTGGCTATTTATTATCAGGTGATCCAGCATATATTCCCCGTCATAAGGATGCACGAAATTTAATAAGGAGAATTGAGCGTGATGAGATTATTGAGGAGTTAGTTCAATATTACATCCGCATGAATAAACATAATGAATAAAGTATTAGGACTCGATGTTGGCTCAAAAACGATCGGAATTGCCGTGAGTGATGGTCTTGGCTGGACAGCACAAGGGCTCACCACACTATACTGGGAAGAGCCGAATTACGATTCAGTTAAGAGAGATTTCCAACAATTAATTGATGAGTATGATGTGAACAAGGTTGTGATCGGATTACCGAAGAATATGAATGGAACGATTGGTCCACGAGGAGAAGCCTCACAGCAATTTGCTGAATTCATAAAAGGAACATTTTCTATTGATGTTGTGTTATG
The DNA here is from genome assembly GCF_042651765.1 of Gracilibacillus xinjiangensis. Classification (NCBI taxonomy): domain Bacteria; kingdom Bacillati; phylum Bacillota; class Bacilli; order Caryophanales; family Bacillaceae; genus Gracilibacillus; species Gracilibacillus xinjiangensis. The sequence goes on from NZ_JBHSDT010000008.1 coordinate 409,820, forward strand.
GGATGAAAGATTAACGACAATGGCAGCAGAGAAAGTGTTACTCGAAGCGGATATGAGCCGTAAAAAACGAAAAAAAGTAATCGACAAAATGGCTGCTGTGATGATATTACAAGGATATTTGGATAGTATATAATCAAGGGAGGTTTTTACCGTGGCATTAGAAGAAAAAGAACGAATTATTATCCCTGATGAAAACGGGGAAGAACATTTATTTGAAGTATTATTTACATTTGATGTGGATGAAACAGAACAATCTTATGTAGCTGTAGTACCTGCAGAACAAAAAGATGATGAAGAAGTAGAAGTGTTTGCATTCCGCTATGAAGAAAAAGACAATGATGACGACCTTGCCCTTTTCCAAATTGAGTCAGAAGAAGAGTGGGAAATGGTTGAAGAGGTCTTAAATACCATTGCTGATAACGAAGACTTAGCTGAATAAATAACACCAACAACCCGCTTTCCTAATGAAAGCGGGTTGTTATTTTTTTGAACATGACACTAATACTGTTGGATTTTCAGCGTATGCTGGCCCTTTAGGAGTCTCGTGATTTTTCGTGGATTGCTAAGGGAACCATAGTATGAAAATAAGTCGACACCAACTGACCCATTAGTACTTCCTAAAATATACCGAGGAAATATTACAATTAAAAGACAATTTATGGCTAATCTTCCTTCCTGTGTTTCCCTCTGACGAAAATTGTAGTATAATATATCGGGTGAAAGGGGGATACCTGATGAGTAAGGGTACCGACGATTCAAACAATAAAGAGAAAAAGAAACCAACATATAAAGAGATCGCTCAAGAGCGAGGGAGAGAGGCAAGTATTGCGAGAAAAATATTTTTCTTTATTTTTATTGTATTAATTGCTTTTATCATAATAGGAGGATATTCCGCCTATAAATATGTTGCTAATGGTGTCGCACCAGTTGACCCGGATAGTGAGGAAGAGATTGAGATCAATATCCCGCTAGGTTCCAGTACATCAGATATTGCCGCAATTCTTGAGGAAGAAGGATTAATACATAACAGCCTCATTTACCGGTTTTATGTCAAATTCAATAATGCAGCAGATTTCCAAGCGGGTGATTATACACTTTCTCCTTCAATGACATTGGCTGAAATAACAGCAGAATTAGAAACAGGTGCTGTCTATCAAGAAGCTGTATTAAGAGTCACTGTACCAGAAGGCCGTAATATAGAAGAAATTGCCACCATTTTTGAAGAGAATGCCGGAGTCAATCGTGAAGAATTTTTAGAAAAAATGAATGATCAGGAATATATAAAAGAGTTAATGGAAAAATATCCTGACATTTTAACAGAAGAAATCTTAGCGGAAGATATCCGATACCCGCTAGAGGGCTATTTATTCCCGGCAACCTATGAATTCTATGAAGAAGATCCTAGCATTGATAAGATTGTTACAAACATGCTGAACAAGTCACAGGACATTCTGTTTATATACATTGATCAGATGGAGGCAATGGAACAATTTACTGTACATGATATTGTAACATTTGCATCATTAGTGGAAGAAGAAGCACCTTCTGTTGAAGATCGGAAACGTATTGCCGGAGTGTTCTATAACCGAATGGCACAAGATATGATGCTCCAAACAGATCCGACGGTTATTTATGCACATGGTGAGCATATATCACGACTTACATATGCTGATTATGAGATTGAATCACCATATAATACGTATCACGTAATGGGTCTGCCGATTGGACCAATTGCTAATTTCGGGGAAAGTTCCCTGCAAGCAGTGTTAGAACCAGAACAATCCAATTATTTATATTTCTTAGCAGATGCTGAGGGAAATGTGCATTATTCTGAAACATATGAACAACACCAAGCTTATGAGCAGCAATATATCCACACACAAGAATAATAAATGGACAAGCAGGGGTTAAAAAGACGCCCTGCTTTTCCCATGTAAAGCAGCAGTACTCTTAATTGGTTTCATATCTTCACAGTGAAAAGAGGGGCAATAATTGATAGATCCGAATATAATATCATATTTAGAGAAACTTAATCAAAATAAGGAAACATGGGTAAAAGAATTAGAGGAAGAGGCGGAGCAACACGCTGTTCCTGTAATGGATAAGGTCGGAATCGCCTTTTTATTACAAATGATCCGAATCAAGCGACCGAGCAAAATTCTTGAAATAGGTACAGCTATCGGGTATTCTTCCTTAAGAATGGCTGATACATATAAGGAAACGAGTATCGTAACAATCGAACGGGATCCGGAAATGTATGAACGTGCATCCCGTAATATAGTAAAAAACCAAAAGGAAGCTCAAATCGATGTTTTATTTGGTGATGCATTACAATTAGAAGAACAAGTCAGCCAGAAAGCGCCTTATGATATGATCTTCATCGATGCAGCAAAAGGCCAGTATCAGAAATTCTTTATGATGTATGAGAAAATGTTAAGTCAGAACGGGATCATTATAACAGACAATGTGTTATTCCGCGGACTTGTAGCAAACCATACAGAAACAACGAAGCGAATGCAAAAATTAGCTCAAAAAATTGATCGATACAATCAATGGTTAGTAAGCCATAACCGTTATCATACTACCATTATTCCAGTGGGCGACGGGGTAGCAATAAGTGTACCGATTGAGCATGAAGAGGTGTCAAGCAAAAATGAATAAGCAGAAGCCAGTCATCATTGGAGTTGCAGGAGGATCCGGTTCGGGAAAAACTTCTGTAACAAGACAGATACAAAACCGTTTTACAGACCAGTCTGTTTTAGTAATCGAGCAGGATTATTACTATAAAGATCAGTCAGAAATGCCGATGGAGGAAAGGTTAAAAACAAATTATGACCATCCCCTGGCTTTTGATAATGATTTATTAATTGAACATATTGAAGCATTGTTGGACCATAACCCTGTAAATAAACCAGTATATGATTATACATTGCATACAAGATCGCAGGATGTTATTCCGATCGAGCCAAAGGATGTTATTATCATTGAAGGGATATTAATATTGGATGACCCGAGGTTAACAGAGTTAATGGACATTAAGGTGTTTGTAGATACAGATGCTGACCTTCGAATTATCCGGAGATTGCTCCGCGACATTAAAGAACGAGGCAGATCGATTGATTCCGTTATCAATCAATACATTCAAACAGTTAGACCGGCACATTTGCAATTCATTGAACCTTCCAAACGTTATGCAGATGTTATAATTCCCGAAGGTGGTCAGAATACTGTTGCGATAGACTTATTAGCAACAAAGATAGAAAAAATCCTTCATGAAGGCAATGGGAATGTTTAAAGCGTAAATTAGGTAATAGAAACAGATAGAAAACTATTGAAAAAAACGATAAAATCTGCCATAGTAATGGTTAGTAAAATATTTTATAGCAAGTTTCAATGATTCCATTATTCAATAAACCAAGCTATAAATATTAGGGATATTTAACAGATTGATTCATAAAATGAAACAACAAACATGAACAATCAATCGGCACAATGTATATAGAAGGAGTGTAGGACATGCCAGAAGAAAAAAGTTATTATATGACGGATGAAGGTAAAGAAAAATTAGAACAAGAATTACAATATTTAAAAACAGAAAGACGACAGGAAGTCGTAGAACGCATTAAGATCGCGAGAGGTTTTGGTGATTTATCTGAGAACTCAGAATATGATGCTGCTAAGGATGAGCAGGCATTTGTTGAATCACGAATTGCTCAGATTGAAAATATGATTCGTAATGCGGTTATTATTGAAAACGATACAGATAATCCTGACATCGTAGCATTAGGTAAAACAATCACATTTCAGGAACTGCCTGAAGGTGAAGAAGAAAGCTATACAATTGTCGGCAGTGCGGAAGCTGACCCTTTTGAAGGGAAGATATCAAACGACTCTCCAATCGCAAAAAGCCTGCTAGGGCACTCTGTCGGCGAAGAGTTAACAGTTCCAACACCAGCTGGGGATATGGCAGTAAAAATATTAAAAGTAGAATAGATGGAAAAAAGGATGTCTATATCAATAGGCATCCTTTTTAAACAGATTATGTACATCTAACATTATGCATTTAATTTTTCACATAAATGATCGGGTTTTAATTTCTCTTCTATAAATTTTTCTTTTTGTTTTTCTAAAATTAGTGCAAAGAGAATATCTTCTGTAATGGAGTGAAATTGTAATGTACCATCAAAACAATGAATATAAAGTGTTAATTTCTCTTTGTCATAGCTAATTGATTCAAAGGAGTTCAATTGCCACAATTCACGATTAAAAGTAGCGGTTCTCAACAATATTCACACTCCTAACTATTTATAGAAAAATCTATTGGTTATATTCCATATATATGTTCAAAATCCTGCAAATATGACAAAAAAAGAAAAAAAGCGTAATAGAAATTTAACATTTTTCTATAGATTGTTTTTTGCTATGGCGATATATAATTTAGTATAATAGAGTTCCGGGAGGGTGAAGAACATGACTGATGATTATGGAAAAGGAACAAGACAAAATCGTTTTAGTAAAAAAAGAAAAAACACAAAAGCTCTGACGATACTATACATATTAGGCGTTGTGCTCTTAGTTTTGCTTGTTGCGATGATATTCTTTGGCGGAAATGATGAGGCAACACCAGATGATCAAACAATGAATAACGAAGAAGGAAATGTGAATGAAGAGGAAAATCAAGTGATATTTGAAAGAGATCTCTCCGAGGATGCGGAAAAGGATAATGAAGCCAGCAATGAAGAGGGTATAAGGGTAGAAGAAACGGAAGAGGAAGAAAGCCAGTCGTCAGAAAACAACGAAGAAACAGATACAAATGGTGCAGAAACGTATGAAGTAGAAGCAACTGATGAGAATGTAAAAAGAGCCTATGAAGGGAATTGGCAACCCGTTGGTACAGAACAGGAAGGGCCTCATACAACCAATTATGATAATGGCTCTATCGATAGACAAGAAATGAGTCGAGCTGTAGAAGCAGCTACAGGTATACCTGTTAAAGAACAAACAACATGGTGGGCTGGCAGGGCAGGAGACCAAGCAGTGGAAATTACCGTATCTCCGAAATCAAATGAAGGAGAAATTTATCGGGTCCATCTAGCATGGGTAGACCAGCAAGGGTGGCAGCCTACATTAGTGGAAGAGCTGATCGAGAAAGATATAGAATAAGGAGGAACAGCAATGATCGGTATAATCGGAGCAATGGATGAAGAAGTAGAATTACTGAAAAACAAGATGGATATTAAGGAACATACAATTATCGCAAAAAGTGATTTTTTTGTTGGTGAATTAGAAGGAAAAGAAGTGGTTCTTCTTAAATCCGGAATCGGGAAAGTTAATGCGGCTATTGCTGCAACGATTCTTTTTGAGAAATTCGAGCCGGAATATGTAATTAACACAGGTTCAGCAGGTGGGTTCCACAGTGATTTAGAAGTGGGTGATCTGGTTATTTCTTCTGAAGTTGTCCACCATGATGTGGATGTGACAGCTTTCAATTATGAATATGGACAAGTGCCAGGTTTGCCGGCAACCTTTTCAGCAGATCCGGTATTGGCAGAAAAAGCGATGGATGCTGCAAAGCAATTAACTGACGTTAAAGCAATGAAAGGGCTCATTTCCACTGGGGATTCTTTTATGCAAGATGAGGGGAAGATTGCATTCGTTCGCGAGAAATTCCCGGATTTAATAGCAGCAGAGATGGAAGCAGCAGCAATTGCTCAAGTTTGTCATCAGTTTGAAACACCCTTTGTAGTGATTCGTGCCCTTTCAGATATCGCTGGGAAAGAGTCCTCCGTATCATTTGATGCATTTTTAACAAAAGCTGCTGAGAATGCCGCTAATTTGATTATGAATGTTATTAAAAGTGCTAACTAAGTATCTCTTAAAAACAAGCAGCTGGCATGCAACCAGCTGCTTTTCAGTTTATTTCTTTAACTCATTTCGATAGTATTCATGAAAGACTTTCATTAATGCCCGTTTTTCTATCCGTGATACATAACTTCTTGAGATATTTAGTTTTTTAGCAATTTCTCTTTGCGTCAATTCATCTTTATTTCCAAGCCCAAATCTGGCGATAAGTACCTCCTTTTCGCGATTGTCTAATACACGTAAGTATTTTTGAATCTTTTCTAATTCCATATGGAGTTGGATGGCTTCTGTAATATCATCATTTTCAGCTTCTAATATGTCGATTAAACTAATTTCGTTCCCTTCTTTATCCTGGCCAATTGGGTCTTGAAGTGAGACATCTTTTTTTGTTTTTTTAATTGCACGTAAATGCATCAGAATTTCGTTCTCAATGCATCTTGCTGCATATGTGGCTAGTTTGGTCCCTTTATCACTGGAATAGCTCTCAATCCCTTTAATTAAGCCTATTGTTCCGATCGAAATAAGATCTTCCACATCTTCCCCAGTGTTTTCGAATTTTTTCACAATATGTGCGACCAGACGCAGGTTATGTTCAATTAATTTGTTTCTGGCATATTCATCACCATCTGCCATTTTTTCGATCATTCTGGCTTCTTCATCTGGTGGAAGTGGTTGAGGGAAGGTATTGTTTTTTACATACGCAACAAAAAATAAAGCTTCTTTAACCAATGTCATTAAACTAAGCAGGATTGACAATCTCACACCTCCTAACTAGAGTAGGTATTCGCCCATATTTCATCATATGTAGATAATTTGTCCATTGTGTCAGAAATATCGAAAAAGAGATTGTCCAGTGAAAAGAAGTTATATAAGTATAAATTATAAAATGTATGCGTTATCAGTATAATGTCCATTATTATTATAGAGAGTGCTATACTGCCGCTAGGGAAAGCGAAGGTTATTTACTGACTCTACTAAGGAAAAGTACATTCTCTGTCTTATTTTCGCTAAATTATATGTAAGCACAAAAAAACCCTCACTATTATTAGTGAAGGTAGCTTTGTTTATGAGCCTTTATTTTTAAAATCAGCATATTCATCTCGTGTTTCGCCAGTTTTCGACCATGGCTCGACTCCGGAAGTATGGGCGGCTCGGCCGATCATATGTGCCGAAACTGGTGCTGTTAATAATACGAAAATGATCCCCAGGATAAGCTTACCACTGACAATTCCGTGTTCTGCATATAAAAAGATAAACGCACCAATCAGTATGCCTGAAATACCAAGTGTCGCAGCTTTGGTAGATGCGTGTAACCTTGTGTAGACATCAGGAAACCGGATAACACCGATTGTTGCTGAAATGATAAAAAATGTTCCGAAGATAAGTAACAATATGACGATAATATCAGATATTACTTCAATCACGTTTCCTGTCAATGATAACACCCTTTTCTAAATATTTTGCCAATGCAATGGTCCCGATAAATAATAGAATACCGATTAGTAAAATGACATCATTTAAACGAGTTGTCGTAATCCATATTGCTACAAGTCCAGCCATTGCCATAAGGTTAATGCCAATCGCATCAAGAGCAATTGCACGATCAGGATTAGTAGGTCCTTTTACAACACGATAGAGCAGTATAGTTATTGATATGGTAATAACAACCATACAAATAACTGTAAGAACCTCGATCACTTCTTTCAAGAATGGGGAAAGTTCGCTCATCTCGTCACCTCCATAATCGCCTTCTCGAATGAATCTTTAATTGCATGGATTGCTTCCTCTTTATCATCGATATCCATTGCATGAATGTAAATCACTTCATTATCATCCGATATCGCGACAGATAACGTTCCAGGTGTTAAGGAAATGAGCGATGTTAACATGGTAATTTCCCAATTGCTCCGTAAATCTGTTGGCATTGCGAAAATTCCGGGATTATAATCACGACCAGGTTTATATACCCATTTCACAATTTCGATATTCGACAAAAGAAGTTCCTTGGTGAAAAGGAAAACGAGTATCAGGACTTTCCATACCCGGTACAAGTAAAAGGCATCTGGTATAAACCGGCCTAAAAGAAACAGCAGTAAAGCACCGATAATAAACCCTGTCAGAAACGAAGGGAAGTGGTAGCTTTCGCTCAAAAACATCCACATTATTGCAATAATAAAGTTTAAAATAATCTGAAGAGGCATAGTGGTTTACTCCTTTAATACAGATTGAATATATATTTCCGGATCTAATAAGTAGCTTCCGATTGATTCAATGGCTGGATAGAACCATTCAGCTCCAACCCCAAGTAAAACATTGAAGAAAAGCAAGAAGGCAATTGGAACAATAAAACCTCTGGCTTTCTTCCGGTCAGGTACAATCGACTCATCTTTCTCGCCCCAGAATCCTCTGATAAAGATTCGCATAACAGAGTATAGGATAAGCAAACTTGCGCCTAAACCAATGATGGCAATCGCGATTTCTCCTTGTTCAAACGCACCCTCAATCAGAAGTAATTTACCAATAAAACCACTAAATGGAGGTATACCTGCTAAAACAAAGGCAGACAGGAAGAAAAGCCATCCTAACAGTGGATAATGATGGATCAGCCCTCTGATTTTCCTGAGGTCGCTTGTGCCTGTTAAATAGACAACAGCGCCTACTAACAGAAATAAGGCAGATTTGATGATCATATCCTGGATTAAGTAGTAAATTGAGCCACTTAGACCATTTTCGTTCAATAGCGCAATTCCCATAAGCATAAAGCCAATGGCAGGAATAATATTATAAGCAATAATCATTTTGATATTGTTTGTTGATAAGGCACCGATCGCTCCAAAAATTATCGTGAATCCAGCAATCCATAGAAAGAAATCAAACACCATTTGGTCATGGAAAAAGATTAAAGAAAACACACGCAAAATGGAGTAGATACCTACTTTTGTTAATAATGCACCAAACAGTGCTGACACTACCGGGTTTGGTACAACATAAGGTTTAGGCAGCCAATAGTACAGCGGAAATAGGGCAGCTTTTGTACCAAAAACAAAAAACAGCAAAATTCCAATACCAGTAAGAATGCCAGTTTGGCCTTCTTCTGCAACTCTTTGTGAAATCTGCGCCATATTCACTGTCCCAACGACAGAGTAAAGAAAAGCAATGGTTGTTACAAAAAGCATGGAAGAAAACAAATTAATTAAAACATATTTAATGGACTCACGGAGCTGAACTCTGTTCCCGCCGAGCACAATTAATCCATATGATGCCATTAACAATACTTCGAAAAATACGAACAGGTTAAACAAGTCACCTGTTGTAAAGGCGCCTGAAACACCTGTGATTAAAAGTAAGAAAAACGTATAGAAATAAAATTCTTCTTGTTTTTCACTTAACGACTTTGGTGCATAGAGCGCACATGCAAATGCCACAATATTCGTTGTTAAAACAAGTGAGGTGGACAACATATCAGCAACCAGAACGATTCCGAAAGGGGCTGACCAATCACCGGATTCAAGAACTACTGTACCATTTTGATTGACATACCAAAGTAAAAACGACACGACGATAAGATTGATTGCCAAGACCACCTGGGTGAATATTCTTACAATCGGTAACTTTTTATGAAAGAATATTGCAAGTATACCAGCCACAAGTGGTATAACAATCGGTAATACTGCTAAATTACTAATCATTTTCGCTTCCCCTCAATTTTTCCATATTATCTGTCCCATTCTCTTTTGATGCACGGTAAGCTAGTACCAATAGTAGACTAGTTACACCGAAACTAATAACTATTGATGTTAAAATTAATGCCTGTGGCAATGGGTCGGTATAGTCTTCAATCGAATAATCTAAGATTGGTGGAGCTCCTCGTTTTAATTCTCCCATTGTTAAGATAAATAAGTGAGCACCATGGGAAATCAGTGCGGTACCAATGATGATTCGTAACAATTGCTTTTGCAGCAAGTTATAAACACCTGTTGTAAAAAGAACGCCTGCAAGAATAGACATAATGATTTCCATTTATTTTGCCCCCTTCTTGTCGCGTAATTTAATCATTCCGACGATAGCTAATGCTGCAATTCCCAGTACAACAATTTCAAACAATGTATCAAGCCCTCGCATATCGACCAGAATTACGTTAACGACATTATCACCGCCACCAATATCGTGTGATGTTTCAATAAAATAACCGGAAATGGTATCGAATAATTTGGTACTGTGTGCAGAGATTGCTACAACTGTCATCAATAATCCGAAACCAACAGAGATAATAAGATTTGTCGTTTTCTCAAAAACCGTATCTGTCCGTTCGCGCAAATTTGGTAAATGATAAAAACATAGTAAGAACAATCCAACAGTGATTGTCTCCACAACTAATTGTGTTAACGCTAAGTCTGGTGCACGGTATACGATGAAGAGCAAGGATAATCCGTAACCAACCACACCCAGAATGATAATAGATCCGATCTTGTTTCTCGTAAATATCGTCGCAATTGCCGCCACAGCCATCACAACAGCAATTAATACTTCGTGGACAGTAATCTCCGCTAAGTTACTTGTATCCCACGCAAAACCGCCCGTAAGGCCGATAAATGTGAAGGTACAAATAAGAATTGCCCCTAAGATAAGGATCATATATCTCCTTAATGAGCCATTCATATAGCTGTTGGTAATTCGCGCAGACGTTTTTTCCAATTGATCAACAATAAAATTATAGACTTTATTGAAGCTTAACTTACCTGGCAGGAAGTGATATATCCCACTCCACGATTTCCGTACCACTGCTAAAAGAGCCCCAATTACCACAACTGCAAGTGACATAAACAGCGGCGTTATCCAGCCATGCCAATAGTGAATATGTTTTTCGATTGGCGCACCGTAAATCGATTCAGCAGCATGGGCAATAAGTGAACCATTAAACGTCTCTGGCGTAATTCCAATAATGATCACACCTAATACTAAAATGATCGGTGGGACAAGCATGCCAATTGGCGCTTCATGCGGTTTCTTCGGCAATTGCTCCAATTTCTTTTTCCCCATAAATGTTCCAAAAACTAAATACATCGAATAAACAAATGTAAATATACTACCGAAAACAGCTAAATAAGGAATAGCTGTACGTAACAGTTCAGCAATCAACAAGGAGGATTCTTCTAAGTGAATACTTGCATCAAAGAACATTTCCTTACTGTAAAAGCCGTTTAAGAATGGAAATGGAACACCTGCCATGGAGAAGGTGCCAAAAAATGCGAGTGTGGCAGAGACCGGCATTAATGTAGCTAATCCGCCTAATTTACGAATATCTCTTGTACCTGATTCATGATCCACAATCCCTGCAACCATGAAAAGACTTCCTTTAAATGTCGCATGGTTCAAAATATGAAAAACAGCAGCAAATATCGCTGTACTTGTACCAAACCCAAGCATTGCCATAATCATACCTAACTGGCTTATCGTAGAGAAAGCAAGAATCCCTTTTAAATCTGTCTGGCGAACAGCCATGTATGATCCCCATACAAGTGTTAAAATTCCAATTCCGCTGACTAAAATGAAGAACCATTCACTTTGAGAGAAGATTGGTGTAAAGCGTGCCACAAGAAAGATCCCTGCTTTAACCATTGTCGCAGAGTGTAAGTATGCACTGACAGGTGTTGGTGCTTCCATTGCGTCAGGCAGCCAAATATGGAATGGGAACTGGGCAGATTTAGTAAATGCACCTAAAAGAATAAAACCTAGAATCAATCCAAAATAGTCATGTGATAAAATCACATCTGCTTGTGCAATCATTGCTTGAATACTGGTTGTTTCCGTAATGATTGATAACAGAATAAACCCGCCAAGCATGCTTAACCCACCGAATACAGTGATAAGCATCGACTTCATTGCACCATATCGTGAACGTTCCTTATAATTCCAATAACCGATTAACAGGAATGAAGAAATGGAGGTTAATTCCCAGAAAGAATAGAGAACAAAAACGTTGTCTGATAGTACAACCCCGAACATCGCTGTCATAAAAAGGAGCAAATATACGTAAAACTGGTCCAGTCGTTCTGTTGTGTGCAGATAAAAAATCGAATAGAAAGCAACTAAAGACCCTATCCCACTGATTAACAGGACAAATAATAAGCTTAAACCATCAAGGTAAAAATCAAATCCAATATTCAGTGACGGGATCCAATTATAATTTTGTGTGACTGGTTCAAAATCCTTTCCAACAAAGGAAACAAAGTAAATAAAAATGGCTAGTGGTGCTAGTAAAACAAAATAGCCTGTATGTATTTTTTCCTTCCATTTGCTAAAGTATGGAATAAAGATCGCCAGTATCGCTGGCAAAAACACGGCAAATAACATCTAGTGATGATCCCCCTTATGTATCTTTTTATTAGTAAAAACGTGCTTTCTTTTATTTTAATCTATAAATATGCAGAAACACAAGAGCAGAGCACCCTTCAAATAGCTTGTCCCGCATTCTTAGCCGAGAAATATCCTATTTAAAATAAACGGAAAAAAAATTTTTCGCTGATTGGGTTCCCAGTTGGATGCTAAATGACAGAATCTACTAGATCTAAGTACAATCACAATCAAAACGAAGGAGTGGAGCCAGGGTTCACGGAATATGAGGAGGGAGTGTTCGGGTTTTCGATTAGTATGACCCAGGAATTAGTAGAAAATACTGAAAAGTACAGAATTCGCGCAAAGAGTAGTTAACGAACAGCAGGCAAGTGCCGACATTCAAAAAGAAAGATATATCATGAAAAAAAACAGATAGAAAGGGGCACTTTCTATCTGCGCTATTATTATTAATTCGTATAATGTAAATAGTCCAGTAATGATCTTCTTTTCATTTCTTCTTCCATTAATCGAATAAATTCATAACTTAATTGAAGTTCATTCGCCTTTCTATACGACTCAATAAGTAACTCATCCGATAAATTTTCCAATGCTTGTCCCTCCGATTAATAGGGTATTTGAATCCAAAATAGTTCTCTCTATATATCGTTTACGGCAATAACCTTTGCCAAGTTCCATCCAATTATTTCTTTACCGTTACTTTAGCATGAAATAGTTGAGCGAACAAGTGTTAAGTTATCTACAGTTACTTGTTCATAAGTTGTGGACAATATGGTGATAAACAGGGGTATATCCTGCTTTTTGTCTGTGGAAGATGTGCATAAAGTTATCCACAAGAAAGAGGGTGTTAAATATTGTCGAACGATTTTACAATATGGCATGATATATTTCTCAATTAACTGCATATTTTGGTATGTTTTCATTCTTTTATATGGAGCAAATTAGTATATTGGAGGGGCATTATCTTTTTATAAAGGAAGATTTCTCTTTTTTTTAGTGGAAGAATTACTGAAAATTGTTTATCATAGGTAAAGGCTTAAGTTTCTAACGGAAAATAACTAATAGAGGTGGACAACCATTGCTGAAAAAATTTTTACCGAACGAACATGTTAAGTCTGTATTGGATATTACGCCAGCGAAGTTGAAAGAGATGGGAATAAAAGGTGTGATTACAGATCTTGACAATACATTAGTTGCATGGAACGTGAAGGATGCAACACCAGAAATTATTAATTGGTTTAAAGAAATGAAAAAATATGAGATAAAAGTGACGATTATTTCAAATAATGATCAAGAGCGTGTTAGTGTTTTTTCAGAGCCATTAGAGGCACCATATGTTTATAGTGCACGGAAACCATTAATTCATGCATTTAAGCGTGCTGCCAAGGAAATGAATTTAGCTAAAGAAGATATAGTCGTGATTGGCGACCAGTTAATGACAGACGTGCTTGGCGGCAATTTTGCAGGTTTTCATACAATACTTGTTGTACCAATAGTGAAAACGGACGGAAAAATAACCAGGCTAAACCGGATGATGGAGCGGCGAATTTTGAATTGGATGCGGAAAAAAGGCATGATAACATGGGAGGATTAAATATGGAGATCGTTCATTGTGAAGGCTGTGGTGTACCATTACAGTCAGAAGATAAAACAAAAGCAGGGTTTTTACCAAAAAGTGCATGGGATAATGAGCAAGTAATCTGCCAACGCTGTTTTCGGTTAAAACATTATAATGAAGTACAAGATGTAGAATATACGGATGATGACTATTTACGAATGATCCATCAGATTAGTGATACAAACAGTCTTGTTATTAAAATCGTTGATATCTTCGATTTTAATGGCAGTTTTATTAGCGGATTACAAAGACTAACAGGGAATAACCCGATTATTTTAATTGGAAACAAAGTTGACTTATTACCGAAATCGACCAATCGCAATAAATTAATTCATTGGATGAAGAAAACAGCAAGTGATTATGGATTGAAAGTACAGGATGTTTTCCTCATCTCCGCCGCTAAAGGACAGGGTTTTGAAGAGGTCGAACAAGCGATGGAAGAGATGCGGGGAGAAAAAGATGTATATGTTGTTGGTTGTACGAATGTAGGAAAATCAACCTTCATTAACCAGCTGATCAACCGTTCCAGCGGGATAAATGATGCAATCACGACATCTTATTTCCCTGGTACAACACTAGGGTTTATCCAAATTCCATTAGATGATAAGACATCATTATTTGACACGCCAGGTGTTGTTAATCGATCACAAATCGTTCACTATGTGACAGATAAAGATTTAAAGGAAATTACACCAAAAAAAGAAATCAAGCCAAAGATTTATCAACTTCAGGATAAACAAACGTTATTTCTCGGCGGATTTGCCAGATTTGATTTTGAAAAAGGGATGAAACAATCATTCGTTTGTTATTTCTCTAACCAATTAATGATTCACCGGACGAAGCTGGAGCAAGCCGATGAGTTTTATGAGAAACATGTTGGTGAATTATTGCAGCCGCCAAGCAAAGAAACGTTAGAAAAACTGCCGGCATTAACAAAACAAACATTTAAAATAGGTCATGAGAAAACAGACATTGTCATTCCAGGTTTAGGATGGATCACTGTACCAGAAGGTGGAATAACGGTAACAATGCATGCACCAAAGGGTATTCACCTATCGATCCGTCAAGCTTTAATTTAGTAGAAAAAATAGCGGGGGAGAAGTATATGACGTTAAAGCTAGGATTAATCGGCCACCCAATCGGCCATTCATTATCTCCATGGATTCATGCAAAATTTATTGATTTAGCTGGCCTAACTGGGGAATATAAGTTATATGAAGGGGACCATACCAAACTGCCTGAAGTAATTCAGAATTTGAAACAATCCGGTGTGGATGGTTTTAACATTACTGTACCTTATAAACAAGTAATTGTTGATTATTTAGATAATTTAGATAGGGATGCAGAGATTTTAGGTGCCGTAAATACGGTGGTGAATGAAAATGGAAAATGGAAAGGATACAGTACCGATGGGGAAGGGTATGTTCGTTCATTAATGGACCCATATCCTGATCTTTTAAACAACGGTACATCTGTGTTATTATTAGGTGCTGGTGGTGCAGCGAGAGGTATCTACCGGGCGATCGTACAAAAAGGTGTAAAAAACATTGATATAGCCAATCGCTCTTTAGATAAAGCAGAAGCACTTTTACCTTTAAGAACAGGATCAGCCAAATCGAAAGTAATGTCCTTTCAAGAGGCAGAACAATACCTTCATGAATATGATTTAATTATCCAGACAACATCTGTCGGCATGAAGCCAAATGTGGAAGACCAGATTATTCAATTAGATAATATTCGACAAAACGCTGTAGTTAGTGATATTGTATATCAGCCAATAACAACAAAATTATTACAAAATGCAAAAGAGCATGGTGCATTGATTCATCATGGACATGCCATGCTTTTATATCAAGCTCAATTAGCATTTGAAAAATGGACAGGAAAGCATCTGGACATTGCCCATATGGTAGACGAGCTGGAAGAGAAACTAAGAGGTGAATAAATTGCAATTAACAGGAAAACAGAAACGTTTTTTACGTTCAAAAGCACATCATTTGAACCCGATTTTTCAAGTAGGGAAAGATGGTGTGAATGATAATATGATCAAACAAGTAGCAGAAGCACTAGAACGACGAGAACTGATTAAAGTATCCATCCTGCAAAACTGTTTAGAAGAAAAAGATGAAGTAGCAGAGGAGTTATCAGAAGGAACTGGTGCAACAGTTGTTCAAATCATCGGAAATACGATTGTATTATATAAAGAATCAGAGGAACATAAAGAGATTAAATTGCCATAAAGAAGGTGGAAACAGTGCGTAAGATTGGTTTATTTGGTGGAACGTTCGATCCGCCTCATTATGGGCACTTAATCATGGCAGAACAGGTATATGAATCATTACAATTAGACGAGGTCTGGTTTATCCCGACAAATCATCCGCCACACAAAGAGGATGCAAAGTCTAATGGTATTCTGAGAAAAGAGATGATAGAAGCAGCGATTCAAGGGCATCCTGCCTTTCGAGTGAATGGGATTGAATTAAATCGCACAGGTAAATCCTATACAATCGATACGATTCGGGATTTGCAAAGGGAATATCCTGACACTGCTTTTTATTTTATTATTGGTGGTGATATGGTCGAATATTTGCCAAAATGGCACCAGATTGACGAGTTAAATGAAATAGTACAATTTGTTGGTGTGAACAGGCCAGGCCATTCCATGGAAACGGCATATAATATAGAAGAAGTAGAAATGCCATTAATCAATATATCCTCAACAATGATTCGAGATCGGGTAGCGAATGACCGGTCGATTCGATATTTAACAACACCAGAAGTGAAAGTAATTATTGAAAAATCGAAGTTATATCAAAGGTGATTCCAATCATAAATATAGAATAACCTGTCTGTTAAAGATAATGTCAGTGAGGGAATAAAATTGGAACGAGAAAAAGCTTTAGCCATTGTAGAAAAACAGTTGAAGAAAAAGCGCTATGAGCATACTGTCAGAGTGATGGAAACTGCGATTGCATTAGCGGAACATTATTCAGCTAATGTGAAAAAAGCAGAGCAAGCAGCCATTTTTCATGATTATGCAAAATATCGAGACATCAAAGAAATGCGACGCTGGGTAATCGAAGAGAAATTACCGCAGGATTTACTGGAATATGGAGATGAATTGCTGCATGGGCCTGTTGGCTCCGTGATGGTGGAACGGGAAGTCGGGATAAAAGATCCGGAAGTCCAAAGCGCAATTTATTACCATACAACAGGGAAAAGCTATATGTCTTTATTAGATAAAATAATTTTTATTGCCGATTATATTGAGCCAGGACGTTCTTTTTTAGGAGTTGACGAAGTACGGGCGATCGTTTATGAAGATATTGACCAGGCTTGCTGGATGGCAGCACGTAACACGGTCCAATTTCTGATGGAGCATGAACAACCAGTTTATCCAGATACCTTTCATTTATATAATGAAGGTTTAATGATTAAAAAATAGGGAGGAAACTTAATGGATAGTAAGCAATTAGTGGATATAGTAGCAAAAGCGTGTGATGACAAGCGAGCAGATGGGATTGTCGTTCTGGATATGAAGGATGTATCCTTAATGGCCGATTATTTTCTTATCTGTGATGCATCCAACGAAAGACAGGTACAAGCCATCGCTCGTGAAGTAAAAGATGTGGCGGAAGAACAAGAAATCCATGTGAAGCGGATGGAAGGTTTTGACCAGGCGAGATGGGTCTTAGTTGATCTTGGTTATGTTGTGTGCCATGTCTTTCACCGTGATGAACGTGTTTATTATAATTTAGAGAAATTATGGGGAGATGCTCCTCAGCTTGAAGTGAAATTATAAGATGGCCTATTCGAAACTGGCTTATGTATATGATGTACTCATGGATGATGCCCCATATGATCAATGGCAGGAATTTGTCACTAAAAAGATCGAGAGGTATCATCCGCATGCACAGCGGTTGCTTGATCTTGGCTGTGGAACAGGTGAGATGAGCATTCGCTTTGCAAAAAGCGGCATGGATGTCACAGGTGTCGATTATTCTGAGGATATGTTAGCATATGCCCAAGCAGAAACAATCGAACAAAAGCAGAAAGTCACCTATTTACAACAAGACATTCGTGCATTGGAAGGTCTAACGGATTTTGATGTGATTATCAGTCTTTGTGATGTGATTAACTATGTGACAGAAGAAAATGATCTGGAAAAAGTGTTCCAACACGTTGCTGATGGACTTGCCAGTGGTGGGATCTTTATTTTCGATATTCATAGTATCAAACATTTTCGGGAAAATATGGCGGATCAAACATTTGCAGAAATTTATGAAGATGTATCCTATGTCTGGTTTTGTGAAAAAGGCGAGCAGAACGGTGAACTTTTACATGATTTGACCTTTTTTATTCAGCAGGAGGAAGGAAATCTTTATGAACGGTTTGATGAAACCCATCACCAGCGTACATTTCCTGTTGATTTTTATCGAGGCCTGATCGAGAAAACTGGTATGAGTGTACTCGATGTGTGCAGTGACTTTTCTTTGAAGACTAGTAAGGATCCAGAACAAGCGAACCGTATATTTTTTGTTTGTCAGAAGTAATGCGCCCTTGTTCAAAGAAGCATAAAATAAAATAGTTTCTCTATTCAAAAGCACCCTTTTTTATATGAAGGATGCTTTTGTTTTTGTCTCATACTAACAAATATTTACAATAAAGATTTAACTTATTTTAATAAAAATTTATTGTAAAACGATAAAATTTATGATAAATTCTAATAGATATAATATTTGTGAGGTGTAAATAAATGAAACCTGAGACATTGTTTCTCAAAATAGCTGTATTTCTTATGGCAGTTCCGGTACTTGCATTATGTATTTTTGTCATACCAGGATTAACGGTAGGGGTAGGAGAATTTATACCTGAATTTTCTTTTTGGGTTCAAGTTGCTTCCATCGGCATCTATCTATCAGCAATATTATATTTCCTAGTATTGTACCAATCTTTAAAACTTCTCCGCTATATTGATAAGAACAAAGCCTTCTCGAAGTTGTCTGTAACAGCATTGAAATATATCAAATACTATGCCGCAACGATCAGTATGTTATTTTTGCTGGCAATGCCGCTCGTATATATTGTTGCAGAAAAAGACGATGCACCTGGTCTGATCATCATCGGAATGGTGATAGCATTAGCTCCAATGGTTGTTGCAGTTTTTGCTGCGGTGCTTCAGAAGCTATTGAAAAATGCAATGGAAATCAAAACAGAAAATGACTTAACGGTATAAGGCAGTAATGACCATCATCATCCATATTGACGTTATGCTGGCGAAGAGAAAAATGAGTGTTACGGAATTATCGCAAAAGATTGGAATCACCATATCGTAACTTTCGATATTGAAAAATGGGAAGGCGAAAGCTATCAGGATTTCCACATTAGAGGGAATTTGTGAAGCATTAGAATGCCAGCCTGGAGAGGTTTTAGAATATATGAAAGAGGAGTAATTCACCTCTTAAAGATACGAAGGCTAAAAAGGAATTGGGTCAGCCCAATTCCTTTTTATATTATTCAAATAACCACTTGAATATATCGGGAAGCATAGTATACTATAATCAAATATATGTTTGAATGTTATGCTGAAGAGGTTATAATTGTTTAAACAATGGGGGAGTAAACCATGTATGATTCCATTATAATTGGATGTGGCCAAGCTGGACTTGCTATTGCCTATTACTTAAAAAAGGCGAATCAAAACTTTTTACTAATAGATAAAAGAAGCGAAATAGGGGAAACATGGAAAGAGAGATACGATTCTTTAACGTTATTTACCCCTCGACTATACAACTCATTGCCTGGATTACCTTTTAGTGGGGAAAAACATGGTTTTCCTGATAAAATTGAGGTGGCGGATTATCTTAAAAAATATGCAGAGATGTTTGAATTTCCCATCCATTTAAAAGAAGAAGTGATACATGTCAAAAAAACAAATGATAGTTACCTAATAATGACGAGGAAGGGAGAATACAAGGCCAAGCATGTGATTGTTGCAACAGGACCTTTCCAAACACCGAATATTCCCTCCATTGCAAACGAGTTATCAAACAGTATTTATCAAATCCATTCCTCACAATATAAAAATCCGAGCCAGTTAGTAAATGGCGGTGTATTAGTTGTAGGCGGAGGAAACAGCGGGGCACAGATAGCCGTTGAATTGTCCAAAAAAAAGGATACTTATTTAGCTGTCAGCAGGAAACTTAGTTCCTTCCCGCTAATAATAGGGAAGAAAAGTACTTTCTGGTGGTTTAAAAAGCTGGGAATTTTAAGTACAGACAGTCATTCCTTCCTTGGCAAGATCATTCAAAAAAAGGGAGACTTTATATTTGGTTCGGAATTAAAGAATGCAGTGAGGAGAAATGAAGTAAAAGTGAAGAAAAGGGTTATCGCTGCAAAGGAGAACGAGTTAATATTTGCGGATGATACAACCCTCCAAGTGAACAATATCATATGGGCAACAGGTTTTAAGACAGAACTTCCCTGGCTAAAAATAGATGGGGTTTTCGATCATAATGGGAATATACGGCATGATAGAGGGGTAGCAAATATGGAGGGGTTATATTTTATAGGTTTGCCTTGGCAATCCCGACGTGGTTCAGCGTTATTGCAAGGAGTTGGCTATGATGCAAAATATATTGCTGAAATCATTAACGGAAAGTTCAGCAGATCGGCAGACTGACTCGATAAGCCTCTCTTTATTTTTTTCATCGGACAAGCTACACTTATATAGAGAGAGCAGGTGATAGGTATGAAATTAAGTGTATTAGATCAAGCACCAATATCAAGAGAAGATAATCCGGTCGAAACCTTACAAAACACATTAAAACTCGCCCAAATTACAGAAAAACTAGGATACCAAAGATACTGGGTTGCTGAACATCACAATACTTCTGGATTGGCAAGTACTTCTCCTGAGATTTTAATGACGAGAATTGCATCCGTCACAGAAAAAATTCGTGTAGGTTCTGGTGGGGTGTTGTTGCCGCAATATAGTCCTTATAAAATAGCCGAAAATTTCAAAACAATGGAAGCATTATTTCCTGATCGAATTGATTTAGGTATTGGAAGATCCCCGGGTGGTGCAGAAATTACACGGCAAGCATTATTAGATGGACAAACGAAATCATTAAGTGAGTTTCCTCGTCAGGTGAGAGACTTGCAGGGATTTTTACATAATTCTTTGGAAAGAGACCATCCTTTTCGATTAGTAAAAGCTGGGCCGAGAATAGAAGCAGCACCGCCCCTCTGGATCCTGGGTTTATCGGAAAGAGGTGCGAGAAATGCGGCAGAGATGGGAGCAGGTTTTGTTTTTGGACATTTTATCAATCCAAAAAATGGAAAGAAAGCACTAGAGGCCTACCATCAGGCGTTTCAACCATCCCCTTCCCTACCACAACCAAGAACGATTGTTTGTATATTCATTATATGTGCAGAAACAGAAGAAGAAGCAGAAGAGCTTGCCATAAGTCAGGATAAATGGCTATTGAATGTTGGGAAAGGCCGGGACACAAAGGTCCCTTCCATTGAGGAGGTAAAAGAAAAAGGCTTTACAGAAGACGAGCGAAAAGAAATAAGCAATAACCGCAAGCGATGCATTGTTGGCACACCGGCTAAGGTCAAGCAGGAATTAGAGCGACTACGTGATAATTATCAGACAGATGAATTTATGGTCATAACGAACATTTACGACTTTCATGCAAAAGTGAGGTCCTACGAGTTAATTAAAGAAGCAGTTTTAGATGGCTGATATAGAATTTTCCATTGGGCTGGCTAACGTATTCACTTATACGTTAGTTTTTTATGTATTAACTGACTGATTTTTATAAAAATGAAAGATAAGAATAGAAAATTTAAGAGAATATAGTTGAAGAAGTTTTGGACGAGTGTGCAAAGGAGACTATTGATCGAGTTAGGTATAAAGGATCAGAATAAGAATTAATTTTGTTTAGGAAGTAGTCGATGCGGGAATGAAAAAATTAACTGGAGTTTACATAAGGAGATGAGGAGGAAAGAAATGAAAGTTTTTGCAAAAGATGCATTAGAAAACAAGCACATTCTCGTAACTGGTGCTACAGGCGGAATAGGCAATGAGACGGCAAAAGTGCTTGCAGGAATGGGTGCTAAATTAACCATCACTGGCCGTAATATGGAGAAACTGAACCAGCTCAAAGTCGAGTTGTATGAAATCACGGATGAAAACAATATATGTGCTGAAAAAGCAGATTTAAACAAAGAGGAAGATCGCGGCAAATTGATTAAGACTGCTGAAGAAAAGTTAGGTTTTATCTCAGGACTTGTGAATATTGCCGGTATTTCCGGCGGATCAACCGTCGAGAAATTAAAGGAAGAAGATATGAAAAAAATAATGGAAGTGAACTATTTTGCAACATTCAGTCTGACACAAGCGATCTATCAAAAAATGATCAAGCGGGAACAGGGCAGCATTGTGAATGTGTCTTCCTTATCTGGATTAAGAGGGACCCACGGAAACAGTGCCTATGCTGCAAGTAAATTTGCGATGACTGGCTGGACGCAATCAATGGCTGTTGAAGCCATTCAACATAATATCCGAGTAAATGCCGTTTGCCCAGGATATGTGAATACCGAAATGGCAAGAAACGGATTTGAAAAGAAGGCGGAAAATAAAAATATTTCATATGAAGAAGCAAAGAAAGAATCTCTAGGCACAATTCCGTCCGGCCGATTAACAGAACCTGTAGAAGTTGCAAACAGCATTGCATTCTTATTAACAGATGCAGCTAAGAATATTGTCGGAGAGTCTTTAAAGATCTCTGGCGGGAACGTGATGAGATAATAAAAATCCTATGGCATCAATTGCTCGTTAGTGCAATTGATGTTTTTTTCTGAAATTGCAGGAGATTTGAAGGGGCAGATTCAAAATATACCAATACTTTTCTTAGGATGTATATATTCTTAGGAGGGATTTTATGGACGTCTTACTCTGGACACTTGTGACATTGATCATAATCTTTATGAACGTGTTTGCAATTAAGTTGCATAAGGATAATTATTCTTTCTCAGGAAAAACCCAACATAATATAAGAGGATTATCTATTTCACAAAAATATTCAACTACCAAAACAAAGATCTTCTCCGCATTTTTTAACATATGTGAAATTTGTAAACAATCGTTAATTTAAAAAATATGTTTACAAACAATGCCACAAGGTTAAAGAGTAAAGTAGATAAATATAAAAGGAGATGAGGAAATGGATAATCTAGGACATAGTTTTAGAGAGATGCTGAATCAGCTTGTTCAAGCAATCCCCAATGTAATCGAAGCACTATTACTATTGATTCTTGCATGGATTGTTGCGGTAGTTGCGAAAAATATTATTGAAAAATTATTGGTTAAGCTTGGTGTCCATCGGGCAATGAGCAGAACGAAATTAATAGAAGATGAAGTGAAAGCAAAGAGTTTTCTGGAATCAATTGCAAAATTTGTCTATTTATTAGTGTTTATTCTATTCCTGCCGGCAATCCTTGATGCATTAAATATGAATTCTGTATCAGGGCCAATTTCCAACATGATGAATAAACTTCTTGGATTTATTCCAAACCTGATCGCAGCTGCTGTTATCTTAATTATCGGCTATGTGATCGCTAAACTGATCAGAGAATTAACCGAACGTTTTCTTGTTACAGTAAATGTAGACAGATGGTATAACAAAGTAAAACCAGCTTCTTCTGCACCTGATTCAACGACAAGGTTATCTTCCATTCTTGCTAATGTATTGTTTATCGTTATTTTAATTCCGGTTATTACAATGGCACTGGAAGCATTAGCAATTCAATCAATTTCAAATCCAATCACACAGGTATTAAACAATGTGCTGCAAATGATTCCAAATGTGTTTATTGCAATTGTTTTAGTAATTGCCGGTTATTATATTGGTAAGATCGTTGGTAATTTATTGTCAGGACTGCTGGAAGGTACTGGCGTAAACTCTATTTTCCAAACATTAGGGCTTGAAAATGCCCGAGCAAAACTGCCATTTAATCTGTCAAAATCAATTGGCATGATTGTTCAAGTGTTGATCATTTTATTCTTCGTTGTGGAAGCATTAAATGTTCTGCAGTTAGATGTATTGAATATGATCGGCGGAGCAATTATCAAATATCTTCCATACCTTGTAAGTGGCCTGCTTATCTTAGGTGGTGGCTTGCTGCTAGCCAATTTCCTTGAAAGCTTTATTAGAAAGTATACAAACAGTGGGATTTCCGCTGCTATTATCAAATATGTGGTTATCGTGTTTGCTGTATTTATGACACTGGATCAACTGCAATTTGCTACATCGATTGTTAACATTGCGTTTATTTTAATCCTTGGCGGGTTGATGGTAGCATTTGCGATTGCATTCGGTATCGGTGGCCGTGATTTTGCACGAGGTCAACTTGCTAAAGCAGAAACAAAAATGAGGAAAGATCACCAGAAGCCAACCATTGATAAACCGGAAGATTTCCAATAATATAATTAGTAGAACAGCATCTTTCTTAAGGTGCTGTTTTCTATTGCTGTGATGAAGAGAATCGATCAACAGCTTTATCATAAAAAAGAAGGGGATATTGAATGAATATTGCCAACATAATTTTTTTAAGTCCAATCAATCAAGAATTAGAAGTTTTACTGGAAAATTACCACATCAATAAGAAGATTCGCTTTTTAACAGAAGAAAATCTTAATGGGGAGGATCTCGAATGGGCAGATGCCCTGGTAACTTTTAAAACAACATCCAATTATGACTACAGCAAGGTAAAGTGGGTTCATTCATTAGGAGCGGGAGTAGACAATTTCACGTTTCATAATGAATGGAAGGATGACGTGATTTTAACAAGAACCATCACTTCCTTTGGTCAAAGAATAAGTGAATATTGCCTTAGCTACATATTAAAAGACATACAGTTTCATGAACAGTTTCAGTACCAGAAGTCTATAAAGCTGTGGAAACCAATAACCCCAAAGATGTTGAATGAGGTATGTGTGCTAATTTATGGAACAGGAGAGATAGGGCAAAAAATAGCGGAAGTGTTAACTGGTTTTGGGGTAAAAGTTTATGGCGTATCAAGGAGCGGTAAACAAAAAGATCATTTTGCAGATATCTTAACAATAGATTCGCATTATTCATTATTAAGCCAAGTGGATTATGTAATCAATACATTGCCATTAACAGAGAAAACAGAAAACTTGTTTCATGCAGGCATCTTCGATCATTATTCTTCTATTGGTTTTATCAATGTTGGCAGGGGAGAATCTGTTAAGGAAAAAGACTTACTGCAAGCAATCACACGTAATCAAGTGAGATTTGCAGTAATTGATGTTTTTGCAAATGAACCACTGCCAGAGGATCATGTTTTTTGGGAGCATCCGAAAATTTTCCTTACTCCACATATCTCTGCAGTAACCACAGCAAAAGAAGCAGCAGAATGCTTTGTCGAAACACTTGAAAATATTGAGAAAAACAAACCGTTACCGAATAGGGTGGATGTTAAGCAAGGTTATTAGTTTTTTATATACGTCATTTCCCTTTTTTGTCTGCTAAAATGTGGGAGAGAAAATAAAAATATATCCTAGAAAAAAATCAGCCTTATTTTAACATAGTAAAGGAAAGCTAGATTAGACTAAAACATTCAGACTAGACAGGAGAGTTTTTATGCCTTATTTGAAAGATCATGTCATCCTTATAACAGGAGCCAACCGGGGACAAGGAAAAGCAATTGCAGAGTATCTGGCAGAACTAGGTGGTGTAGTGATTGTGGGTGCTCGTCACTACAAAAATGCTTTAGAGGCAGCAGAAGAAATCGGGAATAACCGTGCTTATCCAGTTCAGTTGGATGTGACGAAAGAAGCAGAATGGAAAACCGCGGTAGAAGAGATTGTCACTAAATTTGGCAAAATTGATGTTCTAGTAAATAATGCTGGAATTCTGCAACGTAAACCATTCACTGAAATAACGACCGCTGAGTACCTTGAGTTAATTCATGTCAATCAAATCGGGGTGTTTCTAGGAATGCAATCTGTCATCCCGCATATGGAGAAGCAGGGGAAAGGGGCAATTATTAACAATGTATCCATCTCAGCTTTTTCCCCGATTGCACATTCCTCGATATATGCCGCAACAAAAGCGTCTGTCGTGGCGATGTCTAAAGCAGCAGCGGTTGAGCTAGGTCCAAAAGGGATTCGGGTGAATATGATCCATCCGGGAGGGATAGATACGGAAATGGCCACGAATGGTGAGGGTGTTCCGGAATATTATGAGACAGTGCCCTTAAGACGGATTGGAAGACCAATTGAAATTGCTAAGGCTGTTGCATTTCTAGCTTCCGACGACAGTTCGTATTGTACGGGTACAGAATTGGTCGTGGATGGCGGGATGACTCTTGGAAATTCAGAGGAATGAGTGTCTATAGAGAAAGGCATGTTAATGAACAGAACAGTTAAATGAAGCGGTTGTTTAAAAGACAAAAAGTAAGCCTTGAATCAATTGTGTTGATACAAGGCTTACTCTAATTAAAGAGGTTTAACCAACTTTTCTCGCATCCTCATTGGTTTGTTTATCAACTTTTTTCTTTTTCATATTGGTACTAATTTGTCCAATTCCCAGTTCTTTGGCTTCCTGTTGCAAAGATTTGAGTAAACAAAATACCATTACCCCCATTACAATTGAAAAAGGAAGTGCTGCAATGATCATGGTGTTTTGAAGAGCTTGTAACCCCCCGGAATAAAGCAGAACAAGAGCGGTAATAGCAAGAAAAACTCCCCATGTTACCTTGATTTGCTTACTTGGATTTTGGGATCCATTAGTTGTCATCATACCTAAAACAAAGGTACCAGAATCAGCAGATGTAACAAAGAACGTCACAATGATAAGAATGGCTAAGACTGATAACACCATACTAAACGGATAAGTTTCTAAAACACCGAAAAGAGATTCTTCGGCTGATAGTGAAGATATGGACAGCAGTCCGGAAATTTCCGTTGTAATAGCAGCACCACCAAATGTAGTAAACCACAGGAAACCAATCAGTGATGGAACGAGCAGAACGTACACAACAAATTCTCGGATTGTCCTGCCCTTGGATACTCTGGCGATAAAAATACCGACAAATGGAGACCAGGCAATCCACCAGGCCCAATAGAAAATTGTCCATCCATTAATCCAGCTTCGGGATTCTTCATTAAGTGGGGCAATTCGAAAACTCATATTAATGAAATTTTGCATGTAAGATCCAATGGTATCAACATAAAGGTTCAAGGTAAAAAGAGTTGACCCAAAAACAAATACGGCTAAGAAAAGGATGGCTGCAAGCCCCATATTTAGATTACTTAGAATTTTAATACCTTTGCCTAAACCAGTTAACGCAGACACAATAAATAAGACTGTCACAATAAGAACGATAACTGTCTGTGTTGTAATATTGCTTGGCAGGCCAAATAAGTAAGATAGGCCACCATTAATTTGCATGGCACCAAAACCTAGTGTTGTTGCAACCCCGATAACAGTCGAAATAACAGCTATAATGTCAACAATCTTACCAACTGCGCCATCTGCATGCTTCCCAATCAATGGTCTTAAAGTCTTACTAATTAAGGCGCGTTCACCTTTTCTAAAGGTAAAGTAAGCAAGAGTTAATGCGACAGACCCATAGATTGCCCATGCATGGATCCCCCAGTGAAAGAAAGTAAACCTCATTGCATCTTTAACCCCTTGATTGGTACCAAGTTCCCCTGTAGGTGAACTAACCGCATAGTGACTAATCGGTTCGGCTGTACCGTAAAAGATTAAACCAATACCAACACCTGCACTAAAAAGCATAGCGAGCCAGGTTGGTCGAGAAAATTCAGGCTCGTCCTCCTGTTTCCCAAGTTTAATTCGCCCAACAGGGCTTACTAATAAATAAATACAGACGAATACAAACACCGATACTATTCCTAAGTAATACCAACCAAATGTATCAGTAATAAAACCTTGTGTACTGTCTGTAATACTCTCTAAGGATGCAGGCATCGTTATTCCCATAAGAACAAGACTTGCCACGATCACTAATGATGTGTAAAAAACTATTGAAGTATTTTTCATATAAAATAGATAACTCCCCTCTTTGATGTATTCACAGTGGGTTTTCGTTTCACTGGAGAACAGATAGAAAAATGCATAACCAATATAAGAAAGAACTGCTTCTAAAGAGCAATAGTAACTAACCCATAAAATTGCAATAAAATAACACTTTCGCGAAAAAAGTATTAGGAAAACTACCAAATTCTTGTTCATGGATGTAACTAGAGCAACCTGCTAGCTTTGGAACAAGTCTGGTAAATAGCAGGAATAAATACCTTACTGTCGTAATCCGTAACTGAAGTAGACTAAATTTAACCGGGATTTTTGATGTACTTATACAGTTTACCGAACAAAGTCCTATTAAGCACATAGGAAATTCAAGCTTTATTTGAGTTATAGAGCCACTATTCATTCTAAGAGGTATTTCTTCTTATTTATTCTTAATAATACTCAGGATTATGTCGTATATGGCAGGTGTCTGATAATTCAACCGGATAAAAATGGAAAAATAGGGTAATGGCTGGGCGTATTATTAGCGAATGGAATGATATGGAATCAGTGGGGACGAACGATACGTACTCTTGAAAAGCAGGTCAAATTGGTGGTTTACTTGGTGTGTAATTTCTTAGGAGAACATTTTCAATCAGAAATTAAAGAAGATTATATAGTAAAAAAGCAAGCCTTTTATTGTCTTGTTAAACTTTCCTGTTTTTTCTATTATAAGGAAAATTAGGTTAATTGGTCGAATATTATCGAAATATGGATAATTATCTGTTGTTTTGTAAAAGATCATGTTATCATTTTATTAGTACTAATTGCCTAAAACCCCTTCTTCTAAGAGGTGAGGATCCTGCATTACTCTGAATCCTTAGCCATAAGACTAAGGCTTATTTGGCAGGTCCTAAAATTTTTGGTATACATTCTATCAATATGAGGTGTATTAATTGAAATTAAGACTAAAATTAGCAACAAAAATAAATTTAATTGTATTAGGTATTATTCTTATCTTATCTACTGCTATTGGAATTATGGTGAATCGAGAAATTACCAAGGGTGTAGAAGAGTTTGCTGTTGTAAAAGCGAAAGGGGATTTGAGTTTAGCTTACCGGTATGTTGATAACAAATATCCTGGGGATTGGGAGATCAAGGACAACCAGTTGTACAAGGGGACAACAATGATGAATGAGAATTTCGAGGTTGTTGATAAAATCGGTGAAGATACAGGGGATACAGTTACACTCTTTCAAGGCGATACACGCATCACAACAAATGTAATGTTAGATGGAGAACGTGCTATAGGTACTCAAGCTTCACCAGAGGTTATTGAAACAGTTATAAAGAATGGGGAAAGCTTTTATGGTGAGGCTGACGTAGCAGGAAATACCTATCAAACAGCCTATATGCCAATTGAAAATGGCGCTGGAGAAGTAATAGGGATTTTTTATGTTGGCGCATCACAAAAGATTATTAATAGTATTTTATCTTCATTCTTAGTTAAATTTTTAACAGTATTGGCTATTATGGCAGGTGTTTCGGTACTCTTGGTATATTTGTTTACAAGAAGGTTAAGAAAAAGACTGTCAACAATAACAGGGGCAGTTGAATTAGCAGGCGAAGGTGATTTTACAACTGAAATTCTTGATCAAGCAGGAGATGAATTAAGCACCTTGGCTACAAGCTTTAATAAAATGACTATCAATCTTAAATCAATGATGCATGAAGTCATTTCCACTTCTGAATTAGTAGCCTCATCAGCTGAGCAATTAACTGCAAGTGCTGAACAAACCAGTAAAGCTACTGAAACTATTACAGAGTCTATTCAACAAGTTGCAAATGGTGCAGAACATGCAACTAACAACGTTCAAGAGAGTGCGACATCTTTAGAAGAAGTGAATAGTGGTGTACAATCTATTGCAGAAAATGCCACAGCAGTTTCAGATGTTAGTTCACAAGCGACTGAGAAAGCAAAAGAAGGCGGAGTGTTTGTAGACAATACGGTGAAACAAATGAATGAAATTAGTCGTTCTGTTACAGAAAGTGGTAAGGTAATGATCACATTAGAAAAACGATCCCAAGAAATAGGGGAGATTACGAAAGTCATTTCTGATATATCAGAACAAACGAATCTGTTAGCATTAAATGCAGCAATTGAAGCAGCTAGAGCTGGTGAGCATGGGAAGGGATTTGCAGTTGTAGCAGATGAAGTTCGAAAATTAGCTGAGCAGTCCCAATTATCTTCCACACAAATTTCAAATCTTATCAAAGGTATACAAGAGGATATGGTACTTTCCAATCAATCGATGGCAAAGGTGTCAGCAGATGTAAAAGAGGGCTTAAATATTGTAAAACAGACGGAAGGTAACTTTAAAGAAATTTACATCGATATGGAACAGTTATCGGAACAGATAAATGAAATGGCTGCAACAGCTCAGGAAATTTCCGCCAGTACACAGGAGGTTTCTGTAACAGTTACAGATATCACAGAAATTTCTAATGAAACTTCCATGCACTCTCAAAATGTAGCAGCCTCAGCAGAAGAACAGCTTGCTTCAATGGAAGAGATTACAGCTTCAGCAAATTCCTTATCAGATTTAGCTGAGGATTTCCAAAAATTAATTAAAAGATTTAGAGTTTAAAGAACAAATAAATTTTACCAAATAAAAGGCTGATTCTTAGGAAAGAGAACAGGCTTTATACGTAAGAAGAATAACGATAGGAGTGCAGTTTCGATATAAATTAAAATTATTTAAAACTTATACTCATAGATGTAGTCATAAGCCTTATTATATATGGTTTATGGCTATTTATTTTCTGTAAAGATCATAGTAGAACGAACGTAAGATAGCAGGAATATATGGACATGTAACTTAACTTTAAACACAATATTTTTGTGGGAATTAATCCCTTTTATGTGGGTGAGTATGTTAAAGTTAACTAAGATATAAAGGAAGTAACGTGCAGATCGAAATGGGAAAAAGGGAGGGAGAATGTTTGAAATCAAAAAGTCAAAATTTAATCTATCTTCTTTTTATGGATGAAGGGAAGGGGGAAGACTGGAATAGAGGGTCTTCATGGATGAAATTTATCTTTACATTTTTATATGCGCTAATGATTGCTTGTTTTAGTTATTTATTAGATAACGATATAACAACCCCTGTAATTAATTTCGCTGTATCCTTCATTCTTGGATTGCTACTACCATACCGGAGAGGCGCACGTGTATCAAATAATAGTAAAGTTTTCAGCTATATAGTTAATTTCGTTGTATTATTTTTGCTCGGATATTTAATCGTAAAATTCTCAACTGCTAGTATTATTAGTAAAGTTGGAGCCGGATTGATTTTGCTAACATTGGTTTTCCTTGAAAAAATTGAACGGAAGTATTGGATCTCGGTTAACTCGAGCAGTAACGATTTTTAAGCTTATTGCGGTAACTGGGGATTACTATACATTAGGTACCATTGGTGGGTTTTCTTACATATTTATCCATCCCTCACGACACTATTCCCCTTGAAAAGAATGTTGCTAAGTTACTGCGTACCTTAGTAGATAGAGTTTTTCCTCACGCACATATGTTATCTTTTCATTTAAAAGCAACCGAACATAGCAAGCGAAAAGAAATCTTTTTCACAAGGACTATTTATAATAGAGTTAGTTATTATGTTTCATAGTAAATACAAAGCTATTTGTTGGATTTGGAGAAAGGAAGGAAAGAATTTTTAAAAAGGGAGCTGATAATATGGGGAAAGTAATTCTTGATATTTCAATGTCTGTAGATGGTTTTGTTGCAGGACCGAACGATACACCGGAGCAACCACTTGGGAATGGAGGTGGAGCAATCCAGAACTGGTTGTTTAGTGGAGAACAACCAAGTCGATACAATACATTTTTTAAATTATCCGAGACAAATAAGCAAGTTTTTGAGGGCTCTATCCCTTCAACAGGTGCTATGATTGTTGGCAGAAGGACATATGACATTGTGAATGGATGGGGAGGGAGCCACCCAATTGAAGGGGTACCTGTTTTTGTTGTAACCAACAAAGCACCTGAACATTACTTAGAAGAAAAAACGCCTTTTATTTTTGTTAAAGAAGGTGTTATAAGTGCAGTAAATCAAGCGAAAGGCATAGCAGGCGATAAGAATGTAAGTATCGGAACGGCATCTATTGCGAGTCAATGTATTCGAGCAGGACTAATTGATGAAATGCATCTTCATGTTGCACCGGTCTTATTAGGAAAAGGAACCCGCTTGTTTGATCAAATTGGGCCAGAACAATTAAAACTGGAATCAAAACAAGTGATTGATGGGTCGGATGTTGTCCATTTAACATATAAGATATTGTATTAATTTTTTATCCCTGCTTCATTCTTTTGATAAATTGTTCCATTAAAAGCGGCAATGAAACTAATATTGGCGGATCATCTAAGCGAGGCTTATATAATGTTATTTCCAGATGAGGAACAGTTACATGTATGTCGACAATGAATGGTGTATTACTTTTATAACGAAAGGTTTCTTCGGGAAGTAATATATCTGCTGATTTCATCTGCCATGGAACCGATGTTGCTAGAAGATAATAGACACCTGGTTCGACCATGTTAAAAGCAAAATGATCGGAATTGACAAGTAATGTGCCATACAGTGGCAAACTATCCGGTATTGGTTTTGAAAATAATCCAACAAAAATAATTCCTTCAAATGGTTCGGTTGTTTGAATTGTTCCACTTATTTGGTTATATTTTCCATATGGTTTTGTTATTAGATGATGTGTTTGTAATTCTTTTAGCATATTCAAATTATCCTTAACAGATTGAACGGATTTACGAAATCGAGCTGGTGTAACCCCTACCTTTTGGGTGAATTTAGTAGTAAAAGTTCCAAGACTTTGTTGACCAATTTCTAAACCAATATCACGGATCGGTAATTCTGTTTTTAACAGTAAATCCTTTGCGCGTTGGAGACGCAGTGACGAGATAAAGTACTGTGGCGGTAAACCGGTCTGTTCCTTAAATATACGTGAAAAGTGGAAAGGGCTGTAACCGACATAATCAGCTAATTTATTTAAGGAAATTTCATCATATAGGTGTGTTTGAATATAGGATATCGCTTTATATACTTCTGGAAAAACGGCCATATGCTTATCCTCACTTTCTATTCATCAGGCATCTAAAGGAAATATCTAAATACAGATTTACAGTTATTCTAGAAACACGAGTTGTACTAGATTAACCATATCATAGCATTTATTCATAATTTATCCAATATATCTTTCTATCAACTGGATTTTTCTATGAGACCTGGTGCCTTATCGAAAGATGGAGTTGTCCTATTAACAAATCGCCTATTATACGAAAGCACAGAATTCTTTAAAAAGAATTGAAGGAAAAGGAGTTACGCTAATACGAAATAGAGCTTCAGTAGTAATAATAGAAAATAAAAGAGTCGGGCTTATTAAAAGAATGAAAGAGAGTAATATTTATTATGTTTTTCCTGGAGGTGGAATAGAGGATGGTGAGACACCAGAGGACGGTGCGAAAAGAGAAGCATTAGAAGAATTGGGTGTAGAAGTGAAGGTGAATGATTGTATGACAGAGGTTAACTTCAATGGAACTCAATACTTTTTCTTAGCTGATATAATTGATGGGGTATTCGGAACCGGGCAAGGAGAAGAATACATAGACGAAAATAGAGATAGAGGAATATATTTGCCTGTTTGGGTTGATTTAGATAAATTATCATCTATTGATGTAAAACCTAAAGAAGTTGCTATGAAGATACAAGCCTTATTCATCTAAAGCATAGGTTTGTTCAACAGGTTAATTATTTTCAGTTGAAAAATACTGGTTAAGAATACATGGTAATAGAGAAATGATTGTGAATAAAGTACTTGAATTCTTTTAAAAATATGTTGTTAGATTATATGTAGTTATGTTTATAAAATCTCATATTTTAGTCATAGAAAATCAAATCAAATCTAAACAAACATAAAATACAACAAATCAGATTGTTAAATTGCTAATAATTTTCATCAGCTTAGTAGATATTTATGTTAAAATTTTTAGTGAACTGTGGAAAAATTCAATAAAGTTTGTTAATTCTATATATTTAAAGGGGGAGTTTTCTATGACTTTTTGGACTTGGATAGCAATAGCTTTTGCTTTAGTTGGTGGTGTAGTCGCTGCTAATTCTGGAAAGAAGAAAACTGAAAGAAAATATGTTACTGCACTTATTTGGTTTATCTTAGCAGTGATTTTGTTTTTTGTTTGGTGGTTTACACGATAACTTTTGAATGAATGGAGGACCTAGTTTAATAAGAGTCTTTTATTATGCACTATAAACAATTCTCTCTTGCATAATTTGATATCTGACAAGCTGAAATAAGCATTTGCTACTATTTATCAAATGCTACGTATTTCCCTAAGTAGAGTTCACCGGAACAATTGAGGTAGTTGTCCAAATATTGTAGATATAAATATGATTTGGTTGGTCAATCAAGTAATGTGAGGTGATAAAATGGATAAGCAAGATAAACGTCAATTGTTAATTAATGCAGCATACAAGGTTTTTGCGAGAAATGGTTATAAAGATGCTTCGATAAAAGATATCGCAGAATTTGCGAACATTACACCAGGACTCGTTCATTATTATTTTAAGAGTAAAGAAGAGTTGTTTTTCGCAGTGCAAGAAAAAGCACAAAAGGAATATCATTTGCAATATGCTGATAAAGACAAGGATTCGGCATCTCTATTAGATGTTTTAGAAGAGATAAAGACTCGTGCCACAGAGAATCCCGATTGGTACCGCTTACGGTATGAGAGTTATGCACATGGGATAAAGGATGAAGCTTTTCAGGAGAATGTATCAGCTTTTTTGAAAAAGGGGAGAGAAAGCATCGTATGGCCGTTGAATGAAGTTAATTCAAACAAAACGGGAAACAGGGAGTTGGCAGGAATTTTATTAGCTTGTTTTGATGGATTAGCTTTACAAAAGATTGTGGACGATGAATTTGACATGGACAAAGCATATAAAATACTGTGGGAGCTAATTAGTAATTATATAAAGGAATAATTTTTTAAACTAATTTGGTTGGTTGACCAACTTAAAAGAGAGGGGAGTTAAAATGAGAAAGTTTGTGATGGTGGTATTTTTTGGAATAGTCCTTAGCATGCCAATATCTGCCTCTGCTGCAGATACAAAAGTAGATCAAATTGCTGTGTATATGAAAGATGCTTTAGAGAAATATAACATACCTGGGGCGTCATTGGCTGTAGTGAAGAACGATAAAGTTATTTTTCAAGAAAGCTGGGGGGTTCAAAGTAATGGCACTGAAGTGACGGATCATTCCATATTTTTGTTAGGCTCATTAAGTAAACCAATGACAAGTCTAGGGATTATGCGTTTGGCTGAAGAAGGAAAAATGGAATTAGATGCCCAGATTAAAGTGTATGTTCCAGATTTGGTATCAAGACATACAGACTTAGAAGGTGTAACCGTTCGCCAGTTGCTCTCCCATACAAGTGGATTTTCTGGGTATGCTGGCTTAGCGTTAGCGGATCAAAATGTGAGAGGGGAAGATGCCATTCAGAAGGTAGTGGAAGGTGCTGATAATATATCGCTTGCTTATACTCCGGGTGAAAATTATGAATATAGTGCAATGAACTACTTGTTGCTCGGGTACATAATAGAATCAGTATCAAATCAATCTTTTCCAGATTATATGCAAGCAGAAGTTTTTAAAGAGTTAAATATGAAACATACGGTGACTACTTATGAAAAGGCAGTCGAATTAGGCTATCAAAATGGGTTTCAATCTTGGTTTGGAAAGCCAGTAAAGAGTGATGTTATATATGATAATAGTGGTGCTCCTTATGGCTATATGGCGTCCAGTTTGAATGATATGGTCCATTTTGTTGAATTTTTACTAAATAAAGGGGGCGGACTTCTTACGGAAGAAACGTTTGATGAATACACCTCCCCACAGGTGGAGCGTGGAGAGCATTCCTACTATGGGCTGGGCTGGTTTATTTCTACTATAAAAAATGATCCATATTATTTTCATAGCGGATCAACTCCGACCTCTTTATCGCAGTTGTTGGTAGATGAACAGGATGATTTTGGTTTTGTATTGTTGACAAATAAGCATAATATTTCCGAAGTTTTGCACACAACCTACCTCCGCGATGGAATTAAGCAAATCATGGAGGGGGGCGGAATCCCAACGCTTCCAGAACCGAATTACACGATGCAGTGGACCGTTTTGGGAATAAGTGTTGTTATTACATTATTTGCCTTATGGAGCCTATATCAATTAATAAGGAAAAAAGTTGTGCGCCCGAAGTTTTGGGTAGGCTCCGGAATAATTACACTTATAATAGCTGTTACCATTATTCCGGTTTTAACAAATGTATTTCACTCACCTTGGTATACTATTAAAGTGACAGCACCTGATACTTCATTCTTCATTCAATGGGTAGTCGGTGTGCTTATATTGTATGGGATCAGCACATTTTTTATAATTTATCGGAAACAAAGTTCTATAAAGGATCACCGTTTTAAGAATTATTATTTTTACAAACAAAGCGATTGAGTATGTAACTCTTGCTCGCTATAGGTTTGTTACCCGCATTGATTGACACCAGAACAATAGGTATAACGTGCAGGGCATCTAAAAGAGGTGCCTTTTTTGTGTTGGTAGAATATCCCTTTCCTATGCTGGACAAATTACAGCAAGATTTGGAAAGTTTTTTTCCCGCTATGATGTTATTTTTTTAGTATAAACGAAAAACTTATACTTCATAATGTATCTCCTTTCCATTCTAATTTATTGGAAATTCACTGATAATCGCTTAACCCAGATAAGTGAGAAAGTAAAGATTATTTTAAGGAGGTTTATGGATGACCAACAAACACCAAACAGAAGATAATAGATGGAAAGTTACTGGAACGGACCTCATACGATGGTTAGGATTGTTTGCAATAATGGCAGGGATTCTATACATTGGCATTCAGTTTATTCACCCATCAGATAATATTACCTCAGTCAACTCAAGCAAATGGGTTTTGGTTGCGTGTTTGACCATTGCTATGTCCCTTTTCAGCTTGATAGGAATGACAGGGATCTATACAAAACAAGTGAATAAGACCGGTTGGCTTGGTCTAATCGGATATGTAATCTTTAGTCTGTTTTGGTTAGTTTCAATGATTTTCAGTTTCAATGAAGCATTTGTTTTACCATTACTCACAAATGATGCTCCTGAATTTGTGGAGGGGATGTTAGGAATCTTTGGTGGTACTAGAAGTGAGGTTAATCTGGGGATTTTCACAGTATTAGCACCAATAGCAGGATTGTTTTACACGCTTGGCGGTCTCCTGCTTGGTATCGCGACTTTTCGTGCTAGAGTCTTACCACGTTGGGCGGGTTCCCTGCTTTCTTTCGCTGCGGTGATAACCCTCGCTGCTGCAATCATTCCTCACCCGTTTGACCGGTTAATGGCGATACCTATGGGATTAGCTTTCATTTGGTTGGGATATACTGTATGGTCAGACCCAAGGAAAGCACCAAAACGTACCATATCATCACATTAATGAGTTAAGGTGAAAATCAATACGAGGATAGGTGGTGAATTATAGCCGGACAGTCTGAGAACATTGGATAAAGAATGCAGCGTTGGTCTATGTATCGTATTATCCGTTTCATATGAATGAATAAAAAAAATTAGAGGTGGTCAAATGAAAGCAATTGTATACACAAAGTACGGTTCCCCCGAAGTGCTTCAACTGAATGAGGTAGAAAAACCTGTTCCTAAAGAAAAAGAAATACTGGTTAAAGTAAAAGCAACAACTGTAACAGTGGCAGATATTCGTGCTCGGAGTCTTGCAGTTCCTTTCCCTGTTTGGCTGCCTGCCCGAATTGCGTTGGGCTTTAGAAAACCAAAAAAAGATATATTGGGGATGGAGTTAGCTGGAGTAGTAGAATCAGTAGGAAAAGATGTCAAGCGATTTAAGGAAGGTGACCAAATTTTTGCAGCTTCCCTACTCGGTTTTGGGGCATATGCCGAGTATAAGTGCCTGCCTGAAGACGGACCAGTATCTATTAAACCCAGCAATTTATCTTTTGGGGAAGCTGCAGCTATTCCAATAGGTGCGCGTACAGCCTTATTCCATCTTAAAAAAGCTAATATTCAGAGTGGTCAAAAGGTTCTAGTCTATGGCGCTTCGGGAAGTGTAGGGAGCTATGCCGTACAAATTGCCAAGTATCTTGGAGCGATAGTAACAGGAGTATGCAGTACCGCGAATGTAGAATTGGTAAAATCTCTAGGAGCCGATAAGGTAATTGATTACACGTCCGAAGATTTTTCTAGTAAAGGTGAAACTTATGATGTTATCTTCGAAGCAGTAGGCAAGAGTTCGTTTACAGCTTGTATGAAATCACTAAAGCAGGAAGGAACCTATATAAATGTCCCTGTACCGTTACCTGGTGTTAGAATGCTATGGACTAAATTGACAAGCAGCAGGAAATTAATTTTGGGTCAAAACTCACCTGAAAATTCCGAAGCCCTATATTTCCTCAAAGAACTTGTTGAGGCAGGGGAGTTAAAAGTGGCCATTGACAGAACCTATGATTTAGAAGAGATAGTGGAGGCACATAGATATGTCGAGAAAGGACACAAGAAGGGTAATGTCGTCATAAATGTTGAACATACCAACCAATCCTAATAAAAGAACGCCAACTAGGTGAATAACATTGTGAGTTTAGTAGTTTGTGAAGCAATGTACTTAAAGTAATGGGTGTTCCAGCTGAACATGATAATTAGATGATGTTTTTCACAAGAAAACGGACACGACTGTGGAAGAGTGGATTTCTATGATTAGGTTAAAAAGCCATGTTGGGCACCCTTTTATCATCAAAAAGCTGTGGATTCTGATCATCACTGCATTTATCTCACCCTTGTAACCCTTATCCGGCTCTATCCGGTATCTTAGGAACAAGCTATAAAACGCATACCAAACTGCGTAAATTCATTCAAGGAGCTGAATTATGAAAACGAATGTCTACGATGAAGATCAAGCCCCCGAGGTACCTCCGCAAAATGAGATAGGGAAACCAAAGCATCATAAAACAAAAGCGCAGACTAAAGCAGCTTCTTCTATGCGGATCATTGCCACACTGCTCGTGCTGAGTGCCGTTCCGATCGCCGCAGGGGCCTTCCGTATAACCGAGCTTGTGGGCGGTGCGGAAATCACTCCAGCTAACGCCCGGTTCTTTGCTTCACCAGTGCCAGTGGTGTTGCATATTCTAAGTTCCAGCGTTTATGCCATCCTGGGTGCGTTCCAGTTCGCAACAGGTTTCCGGCAGCGCAAGCCCGGCTGGCATCGTGCGGCTGGAAGGCTCCTGATACCATGCGGACTGCTGGTTGGGCTTTCAGCGCTGTGGATGACTCTGTTCTATCCCCAACCAGATGGCACCGGTGAACTGCTTTATGTATTCCGGCTCCTGTTTGGGTTTGCGATGATTGTGTCCATCCTCCTCGGCTTAGCTACGATCCTGCGAGGGGACGTGACCCGGCACCGCGCATGGATGATTAGAGGATATGCGATCGGGCTTGGTGCTAGCACCCAAGTTCTTACCCAATTGGCCGGGGAATTGATCATTGGACCACCGAGTGAGCTCAGTGGTGCGTTATTAATGGGAGCTGGCTGGGTGATCAACCTCACCGTGGCCGAATGGGCTATCCGCAAGCGACCATAATGATGTATCCATTACAAGTGCTTTTTATAGACTAGAGCAGTATCATTTAAGAGCAGTTTTACTATTGGTCTAATTACAACATGATTCAGTCGAACAACAAGGATTTAACAGACTTTTATATTGATTACGAAGGCTTAATAGATATACTTATGAAATTTCATATGATGTGACTAATTTCATTCTTAGTTCCCAAGCTTATACCCCATTCTTTCAGTTGCGATAAAAATAACGATTTTGAAAAATAGGAAAAAACACAACCTGATGTTCCTTTCCATGAAAATGAAGGGAGTGCCGGTTGTGTTAAATATGATATTAGAAGATCCACTCTTTGCAATTAAGTTAAATAATGATGATCCTGTTTAAACCAAAGTGCTTATGGATAGGAAAAAGCTGAGCAGATTCTCACTTAGCTTATTAAACGTAATAATGGCCCTGAAGTATGTTGATTCCTCTCGATCACAAAAGGCAAAGTATTCTTAATAAGCTATTAAGTAAAGACTACTTCAACATCAACTAGAATTTCTATTAATAAATTCTCCTTTATATACCTTTTTGATAGGAGGTTGTTTTACACCATTAATCTTATTAACTATGTGATTCACTAAGTCATTAGACATATCCGGAATATGGTTACTGATAGTGGAAATTTGTGGATTAGTAACTAGTGATATGGGATGATTATCAAAACCAACTATTGAGCAATGTTGAGGTATTTGAATGTTATTACTAACAGCTGATCTTATTAATCCTGCAGCAACGAAGTCACTTCCAGCGATAATACCTTCTATCTTTAAGTTATCTTTAAAAAGACTATTACCTAACATGATTCCATCTTCTATACTTGATATTTCATTAAAAAGTAAGCTTTTGTTGTGCTTTAATCCCTTTTTCGCGTGAGCTAAAATAAATCCCTTCAATCTTGCTTTTTGTAAAGGGGAGGATATATTGTCTGAACAGAAACCTAATTTTGTAATTCCTTTACTTATGAGATGTGATGTTGCTTTCATTGTTACCTCTTCTTCATTTAAACAAAAAACGTCAAAATAGTCCCCACGATAATCTTCATTACAAGCAACGATTATCTTATTTCTTGTATTTTCAGCAATTTCTTCCTCTGATAATGTAGAGGAAGTCAGGATAAGAGCATCGTATTCATATTCACGAAGTTGAGTGTATACCTCTCTCTCTATTTCTTTGTTTAAAAAAGTTTGATGTACGACGGTTTTATATCCACTTTTATAACAATCCGCAGATATGTATTTAACCAATTGACTAAAATAAGGATGATTCAGGTCAGGGATAAGAATAGCTATACACTTAGATTTCTTTTGCCGGAATTGTTTAGCGAGAGAATTTGGAACATAATTATACTCTTGCATAACTTTTATTACTTTGCTTTTTGTTTCAGTCGATACATAAGGATGATTTGAAATCACCCGTGAAACTGTTGATTTTGAAACGCCACTTAGTCGAGCAATATCATATATTGTTACCATTATTCCACCTCTAAAAAAATATTGACATGGGACCAATCCCAACAATTATATTATAACAAAGTAAATTAATGGGGTGGTTACAGTGAATTATAGGATTAATAAATCTTTTTCAACTTATCATAAGGTAAACTATCTAATCTTTTTTGATTTTGATGAAACTTATTTTCCTCATGATTGTACAGATGAATTGTTGAATAAATTATATGAATTGGAAGAGTACCTTAATAATCTAGCTCATAAACGATCTGTAAAAATCGGTTGGGTAACTGGTAGCGACATAAATCAAATTGTTCATAAAATGGAGAGGGCAAATATTTCTTATAGTCCGCATTTTATAGCAAGTAACTTAGGCACGGAAGTATATAATGTAAGAGAAAATGGAGAATTACTAATTAATAAAGTATGGGAAAAGAGATTAAAGAAAGCTAATTTCTCAAACGACAAGGTAAATGAACTTATTAGTGAATTGTTCAATGTATATAAAATAAAACTTGTAGAGCAAACTCAGTTTGGACAAAAACGTTATAAGTTTAACTACTACTATTTTGAAAAGTCCAAGACGCAAAGCCAATACGATTTAAAGATAATCAGCCATTTAGCTAAAATAAATGGTATTGGAATAAATATAAACCGATGCAATCCAAAAGCAGGAGACCCTGAAGATGCATTTGATGTTGATTTTATTCCTCTCAATACAGGAAAAAAAGAAATAGTAAAGTTTATGATTAAATACTATCAAGTTCCTTTTGCTAACACAATTGCTTTTGGCGATAGTGGTAATGATGTAGAGATGCTAAAAACAGTGAAACATGGTTATTTATTAGGGAATGCTACCGAAGAAGCCAAAGGATTATATGATAAAGTAACAATGTATCATTATTCTAGCGGGATACTAGAAGTTCTTAAAAAACTTTTCTAAAGCTTAGTTTGGATAAAACGATGAGTATTTAGCAAACCTCAGCTGAAATCGGACAGGAAATTTTATGGAGTGGTAGGAGTATTACCATTTGCAATGGAAAGTAAAGATGAACAAACAAAAACTTCCAATTTAGTTATCCTGTCTATTATAGTTTATTCTCATTAATTTTTTGAATAAAAGTAGATAGAACCTTGTTTGTTGCTAGATCCCTACGTCTAACAAGATGAGTTTCCATATAACGGTATTCTTCTGACAAATGGATTGAATTATATTCTTGTGTGTCGGATAATACGGAAACCGGGAGAACCGCTGACGCCAACTCAGACTTCACACAATTCAACAGGGTGTCTAAGGTAGTAACTTCAATAAAGTTAGCAGGTTCTTCCCCTTTACTGTCTAACCAATCAACTAACACCTTTCTAAACGGGCATCCCTCTGGAAATACAGCCCATGTCTTGGGGATTTTTTCAGATTTTACGCCTCTTTTGGTAATTAGACTAACAATGTCTTGAATAGTATATTCAACTTCGATTAAATTAGATTTTGTTTGACCAGTTACAAATGCAGCATCAAGCTTGTATTTCTGGACCATCTCTAATAATTTTGTGATGTTCCTGTTATTAACGACAGTGATACATTAGGATGCTGCTTTTGGAATTCAGAAAGTATATTCATAAATTTATTAGAGGCAAGTGTCTCAACAACACCTATAGATAAGGTACCTCCAAAGTTATTTGTTTCCCGAACGACATTGATTGCTTCTTCCGCCCGCTTACTTATCGAAGCTGCATGATCATAAAAAACCATACCTCTTTCAGTTAAGCTAACTCCTTTTGGGTGTCTATTAAATAAAACAACCCCTAGTTCTGCTTCCAGTTTTTTTATTCGATTGGTGACATTCGATTGCACATAGCCTAGCTTGTCTGCTCCCTTGGAAAAGTTACCCTCATCAGCTACAGTGAGAAAAACTTTCAAATCAGTTAACTCCATAATCTTCTCCTTATCATTTTTATTGATGGGTGTATCATTTTTAATCATTTTACTAAATACCTAATCAGATGTAAACTTTTTACTGCAAGGGAATAAAAAAACAGGAGTGAATAATTATGTCTAAATATCCTCATTTATTTTCCAATTTTAAGATTGGGTCTTTGGAGTTATCAAACAGATCGGCAGTATCTCCAATGACTAGAACTAGCGCTCAGCATAACGGATTAGCTAATGAAAGAATGGCCAGATATTATTCCCGTTTTGCAAGAGGTGGATTTTCTCTAATCATAACAGAAGGGACTTATCCAGATTTGACACATGGGCAAGCGTATAAGAATCAGCCTGGAATAGCTACGGATGAACAAGCTGCTGCTTGGAAACGTGTGGTAGATGCTGTTCACAAAGAAGGTGGGAAAATATTATTACAGCTTCAACATGCTGGAGCACTTGTTCAATACAATCACTATACAGACTATTCCATAGCCCCATCTGCTGTAAAGCCAAAAGGAGAAAAACTTAAAGACCATGGGGGCAGTGGCGAATATCCACTGCCGAAAGAAATAAATGAAAAAGAAATAGAAACAGTTATTGAGAGTTTTGCTAATGCTGCATTAAGAGCTAAAAATGTCGGATTTGATGGTATTGAAGTGCATGGAGCCAATGGATATTTATTAGATCAATTCCATA
Organism: Gracilibacillus xinjiangensis; assembly: GCF_042651765.1. Taxonomy (NCBI): domain Bacteria; kingdom Bacillati; phylum Bacillota; class Bacilli; order Caryophanales; family Bacillaceae; genus Gracilibacillus; species Gracilibacillus xinjiangensis. The sequence continues at coordinate 453,577 of NZ_JBHSDT010000008.1, forward strand.
CGGACTATACCAACCTTCGTGAAGACGAGTTTGGTGGAACGCCAGAAAATCGTGTCCGGCTTAGTGTTTTAGTGTTAAAAGCTATTCGAAATAAGGTAGGCAACAATTTTGTTGTCGGTATCCGTGTCTCTCAAGGAAAAGTTAATGACTTTCACCATAAATGGAAAGGTGGAGCCGAAGAAGCGAAAGTCATTTTTGAAAACCTAGCTTCAGCTAATCCAGATTATATACACACAACAGAATATCGAGCGAATAAACCAGCGTTTGGAGGAGACCAAAATCATACCCTAGCATATCTTGCAAAAAGTTATGGGAATCTTCCAGTAATAGCTAATGGGCAGTTAGGCAACCCTGAAATAGCTGAACAAATGATCTGTAAAGGAGAGACTGACTTGGTTGCAATAGGGACTAGTGCTCTTGCCAATCATGACTGGCCAAACAAAGTATCAAAAGGCCAACCATTAAATAAGTTCGATCATCGTGTGTTTGATCCAATTGCTGTAATAAGGGATGAAGAGAATTATTAGAAGTTATTAAATGGCACAATCATAAAGTTATTCCCGTTAGTTAGCCGTAATCCTTGAGATAAAGCGATTAGGGCTATTTTTTTTTACTACTTAACAGGAGTAAATATTTCATTACTCTATACAATCAACAATATGACTTCAGACTTGAGGAGAATCACACCTGGAATCTATCCATATTGATGGTCTTCAACAATGTCTTCATTTCAAGTGATGGTAAGTTGAATTAATAGTTACAGAATTGTACGGTCTAATCGAGCATCTAACAGCATTTAAGAAAAACGAATCAATCTGCATATAACAGGTCAGATTGTTGAATGGTTAGTAATTTCTATCTTATTTATTGGATATATATGTTAAAATATGAATTAGATTGTAAAAATATATAATTAAACTGAAGAGTTGAAGGTGAAGTTGGAAGATGAATGGAATAAGGAGGGGGAGGATATGTATCGAAAGATATCGGTATTATTGCTATTTTTATTATTATGTTTAGCAGCTTGCAGCTTAAGGGACTCCAAAACATTTACTTTTTCTGAAGTGTCAGAAAATTGGGCAGCGAATTTAGAAGTTACTCAAACTAATGATAATTATGAAACTCAGAATTTTGTACTTGAGTATAAGGGCGTGATGTGAACTCTGTTGGAGAGATTACTTATAGTGTCGATAGTATTGGAAGCTTTGGCGAAAGTGGTGCCACATTAAATGATAATGGTGTTCTCAAAGAAAGTAATGAATCGAATCCAAAGAATGCAAAAGTTACTAAAAATACGGAAGTTGTAGTAACAGTAAATTGGAATGAAAATTGCGAGACATTTAAACTGGATATGGATATGCTAGTAGAGATTGAACAGGTTATGTAGGATATCTATCTATTTTCGCTCCATAATATTGAACTAACGGGTGGCTTTATCTGAACAAGAAAAGCGAATAATCGTCCAAAAACTCGGTATCAGCAATGTGCGGCGTCCTGCAAATTGCCTGGAGCTAGATTTATATAATAGTGAAATTATTGGTCACAGTGCAAGATCTCAAAAAAAGTGATGCCTTGGTTCAACGTGCCTTTGCATCTGGTCCTTACAGTCTCATCTTATATTGTTTAACATCGATAGCGGCAGTGAGTTTAAAAACCAATCGATTGAACAGGCATTAGAAACGTTGGTATTGAACGAAAAAGGAACACCGTACGACAATGCCATTGCAGAAGCTACATTTAAAAAGTCGTTCGATTTAGTGGTAACACACAAAGTGAGGAGCATTAGCTCCCCACCTAAAATCGACTTATTCTGCTAACAGCTTAGTTTCTAAGTCATCTAGCATAATATTTGCTGCTAATACACCCCCTGCAGTATTCCAAATTGTATCACTAACCTCAAACACATTACCTTTCTTTACGGCTTCTAAGTTTTTCCAAAGGGGATCATTAATCCATTCGTTTTCCACTTGTTGACCTTCACCTTTTTCATTTTCATAAGTAAAGTAAAAAATAACATCTCCGTCCATTTCATTTATTCTCTCTTTAGTAACTCCTTTAGCAGCAAAATCATCAACATTCTGTGCATCAGGTCTTGCAAGCCCGATTTCCTGTAGGATTACCCCTGAGAAAGAATCTTTGTGGTAAATTCGGACATCATCTGGCATGAAACGAACCATAGATATTTCTGTGTTAATTTTATCTCCTAAATTTTCCGTTAAATTTGTTATACGTTTATTATATTCGTCTAGAACTTTCTGCCCTTTTTTTTCTTTACCTACTGCTTTAGCAATTAGTTCAAAGTTTACTTTCCAGTCACCACGCAGAGTTTCTTCGAAAACAGTTGGAGCAATATCACTTAACGCTTGATAATATTCTTCTTGTCTCATTTTATTACCTAGTATTAAATCAGGTTGCAATGCAGCAATTGCTTCAAGATTTATGTCACTTTCTAGACCAACAACCTGTACATCTTCCATTTGTTCAGAAATATGTTCATACCACGGATCACCAGTCCAAGATTGAACTGCACCTACAGGTGTTATACCTAAGGATAATAATGCTTCTGTACCGTGGTTTGTTAAAACAACAATTTTGTCAGGTGTTCCCTTGATTGTTGTACTTCCCATTGAATGCTCTATAGTATAGCTATCAGTAGTATTTTCTTTTACAGTGGCCTGATCATCTGTAGTTCCACATGCGCCAAGTGCTAGAATAACAGCTAATAAAAACATATTAAATATTGACTTTTTTACCATGAAGTAGTTCCCCCTTATGTATGATTGAGAATTGTTATCACGAACAACGATAATGATAATCGTTATCGATTAATGTGTCAATCATTTTTTGAATATTATATTAATGTAATTGAAAATGATTCTCGCACTTATTGACAATGATTCTCAATTATCATAGACTAATAATAGTTTAGTTAATTGAGAGATATGAAAAAAGTACTACTAGAAAGGTTACCTACCATGATAAAAAGTAATATAGGTAAGTTAATAGGATTGATAGTTGGCTTTTTGATTCTTTGCCTGTTAATTTGGGCTAGTGTCGTATTAGGGCTAACCAAAGTTACTACACAAATGGTCATTGATTCTTTTAATCAATTTGATGGATCGAATGAACATATTATTATTCATGATACAAGAATCCCGCGTGCTTTGATAGCTGCAGCGGTAGGAGCTAGTTTGGCAATCGCAGGAACCATTATGCAAGGGTTAACTAATAATCCACTGGCTTCACCAAGTTTGTTTGGGATTAATGCAGGTGCTAGTTTTTTTGTTGTTTTGGGCATAAGTTTCTTTGGTGTTACCTCACTATATAGTTTCACTTGGCTTGCTTTTCTAGGTGCTTTCGCTTCTTCCATCATTGTATATATACTAGGTTCGATGGGGCGAGAAGGTTTAACGCCAATAAAAATAACGCTATCCGGTGCTGCAATGGCTGCCCTTTTTTCATCTTTAACACAAGGAATGCTAACATTAAATGAGCGAGCATTAGATCAGGTGTTATTCTGGTTAGCCGGGTCAGTTCAAGGAAGAAGCATGGATATATTAATTGCTGTTCTACCTTATATTCTAATTGGATGGTTATCTGCTTTAATTATAGGTAAGCAAATGAATGTGTTAACAATGGGGGAAGATGTGGCCAAAGGACTTGGACAAAAAACAATAGTAGTCAAATTATTGGGAGCTATCATTGTTGTATTTCTAGCTGGTAGCTCAGTAGCGGTTGCTGGTCCAATAGGTTTCATTGGGATTGTAATACCCCATATCTCAAGGTGGATAGTTGGCAAAGATTATCGCTGGGTTATTCCTTACAGTGGTTTACTAGGAGCAACTCTTTTATTAATGGCAGATATCGGAGCTAGGTATTTAATCATGCCGGCCGAAGTCCCTGTTGGTGTGATGACAGCATTCATAGGTGTACCCTTCTTTATTTATATAGCAAGGAGGGGAATAAACGAATGAATAAAAATATTCCTATTCGTATCGGAAAGATCTCATTTTTAATAAATAAAAAATCTTTTTTTACTTTAATAACATTAACTTTACTAATTCTTTTATTTATCATCCTAAGTTTGGGTATAGGACAAATGAGGATTTCTCCTATAAATGTTATAAAGGCTATTTTTAGAGCAAGTACTGATATGGAGAACCTTGTCGTTATGTCTTTCCGTATGCCACGTATTCTATTAGCTGTTCTAGCTGGAGCAGGTTTAGCCATGTCAGGTGCTATTTTACAAGGAATTATTCGTAACCCTTTAGCTTCACCGGATATTACTGGTATCACTGGGGGAGCAGCATTTACAACCGTAGCCTTTCTAACTATTTTCAGTGACAGAAGTAATATGTTAACTATTAGTATTCAGTGGTTACCATTAGCCTCTTTTGTCGGTGCAGTTGTAATTGTATTTCTGGTATATATACTGGCTTGGAGAGATGGTGGAATTGCTCCTATAAGATTAGTGTTGATAGGTGTTGGTATTTCTGCAGCTGTTCAGGCATTTACCACAATGATGATGTTATTAGGTCCGATATATACAGCATCAAGAGCAAATATATGGATAACAGGCAGTGTAAACGGAACAAATTGGAATGAAATCATAACAATAGCCCCATGGATAATACTTATTACTGTTATTTTATTTGTTTACTCAAGAAGATTAAATATCCAAGAGTTAGGAGAAGAATTAGCTACTAATGCAGGAGGACTTGTACAAAAAGATCGGTTCATTTTGTTGCTATTGAGTGCAGCACTTGCAGGTGGTGCTGTTGCTTTCGCAGGTGGCATTGGTTTTGTAGGTTTAATGGCACCGCACATTGCTAGGAGACTTGTAGGTTCATTATTTGGTGCGCTCCTGCCAGTATCTGCATTAATTGGTGGGATAATTGTTTTAATTGCTGATATAATTGCCCGAACTGCATTTGCTCCATTAGAAGTGCCAGCAGGTGTATTTACTTCTGCGATAGGTGCACCTTACTTTATCTTTCTTTTATTTAGAAATAGGAATAAGTAGTAGGAGTTTGTTAGTTATCTAGAAAGGGGAATTAGGATGGAAGCAATATCTGCAGAATCTTTAACTTTAGGCTATGGAGAAGATGAAATTATTAAAGAACTAGATTTAACAATTCCAAAAGGGAAAATAACTGTTTTTATAGGAAGTAATGGCTGTGGGAAATCTACTTTACTTCGTTCTTTAGCACGCTTAATGAAACCAAAAAATGGATCGATCATACTTGATGGTAATGATATTGCAAACACCCCAACTAAAAAAATTGCCAGAAACTTAGCCATTCTACCACAATCTCCAGTTTCACCTGAAGGGCTTACTGTACTTCAATTGGTTAAACAAGGGAGATATCCTTATCAATCTTGGTTGCAACAATGGTCTGAAAAAGACGAAGAGGCTGTTACATATGCATTAAGGGTTACAGGAATGGATGAATTCTCTGATCGAAAAGTTGATTCCTTATCTGGTGGTCAAAGGCAACGGGCATGGATTGCTATGACCCTTGCCCAAGACACAAATATCATTTTACTTGATGAACCAACTACTTATTTAGATATGACTCATCAAATAGATATTTTGGATTTGTTATATGATTTAAACCAAACAGAACAGAGAACAATTGTCATGGTTCTTCATGATTTAAACTTGGCTTGTAGATATGCTGATCATATAGTAGCTATTAATAATAAAAAAATTTATAAACAAGGGGATCCGGATTCTATTATAACACCAGACTTAATACATTCTGTATTTGGACTACAGTGCCAAGTAACATGTGATCCGATTTGCGGGTCCCCTTTATGTATACCTTTTAGTAAAGGTCGTCACTTAAATGATGTTAAGCAACAAAGCCTTACAGAACTTACAAACAAACTTTAGGATGGTTGATCACCACCATTAAGAGGGAATTTTACATTTTATACTTTCTTGGGGTGAAATATTTATTAAGCGCTTTTTAGAATTATGCATTCATATACGAGGATTGTTTATAATAAACATTATAGATTGCCCACATTTGATGTACTAGCACAATCCATGTGATCATTAAACTAATTGTAATGGAAAGAAATCTTCAGATAACCTATATATAGGCGGAGTTAAAAATTTGGAGAGGAGATGGTCCATTGGGGAAATTGATAAATATTCGAGAAAATAAACTTTACATTGAGGAACTTGGTAAAGGGAATGGAGAGACACTGTTATACTTGCACGGAGGACCTGGAGCAAGTTGTATAGATTTTTGTTATTATCAAGCAAAGGTCTAATCTCGAAAACTTAGAGTCATTGCCATTGACCAACGCGGAGTGCTTCGTTCAGATGCAATAGATAAAAATAAGGATGTTGGTTTAAAAGATATTATTGCGGACTGCGAAGCGATAAGAATAGAACTAGGTATACAAGAATGGGTGGTTTTAGGTCATTCATTTGGAGGGTATTTAGCAATGAAGTACGCATACGAATATCCCAACTTCGTAAAAAAAGTAATTTATGAAGCTCCTTCATTTGATTTAGGATTATCAGCTAAATCTTTAATTAAGAATGCTATTAGTCTATTGGAAAAAGAAAGCAAGATGAATTATCTAACGGAGTACACCAGATACATGGATGGTTCATCTTCTTCAAAAGAAATATGGAAAGCATTAGGTAATATTTACAAAGAACTTTCAGGAGAAAAAAAGGATAAATTATATTTAAAATCACTGGAACCTTGCGAATTAAATCACATTAGCAAGTTCAGACGTAATGGCTAATTAGAAAGTTAGTAGGTTTCCAGCTTCAATTACTGAGGGCTTTAACTGACCAGAATATCAAATAAAAATCTTAAGGAATTCGATGTGATTGAGAAAAACTGAATTTTATGAGCAGTTGTAGGCAAACTCTTTTCATCAAAAAAGATTCAAAAGAGCTTTTCTCTATGTCTATACCCACTATTTCAAAAAGTACAGCGGGTTAGGATATAGGAATTAATACTAAAGAATAAAAGCAAATTAATATTTATTTTGTTTTTATGGTTTTTCGATAACCTCTTCGTGGTAAATAAATAATAATTGGGCATAAATGGAATTGGGGAGGGACTTAAAATATTACAGATAGTAATTGTAGTTATAGTGACCGTGGCCGGAATTTGGGGATTGGTAGCTAGAGGGAAATGGCTAGAAGACCAATCTAAGAAAGATAAGAAGAAGTGATTATTATCATCTACTATTAATTTGAGAACAGAGGAAATAACAAATTTGAGTTTGACAACGTTCTAACCAAATTTCAGAACGAACAATAAAATAAACTTCTCCCTTTATCCCCCTTACCTAAAATTATCGCAGAACTAAAACAGCTTTGCTTACAGTTTATAGGCTTAAGTGTTTGAGAATAAATCCTTCTATTTTTTTATCTGCATCCTTAGAATTCATGGCATCTGATAACAATAAATAATTCCCCAATAAATTAGCTTTCTGTTGGATTCATTATTCTCATTGCAATGTCATTTCTGTTATACATCCAACCCATTTCCATACAATTAAACTTGGTTATTCGTATGGGTTTTCATTCCAATTTTTAGCCGGATATAATGAAGCTGGAGTACATTTCGTTATTCTCAATATACTGTCTGGCGGAATTGTAAACATAAGCACGGAATTTATACTGAATTTCATCATTTTCTATTTCGCTTTGTATTTTCTATATAAAAAAAGAAATTATGAAGAAATGTTGAAGTAGCCGAAGAAAGAACAATGGGGAAATCTCTTGTTCTTTCTTTTTTTATAGAATCAATTCATTTTTTCTATATGTAAAATTAGACCGATTAAGAATACATATTTACAGGATTTTTAGTACAAACTACTTCCAAATAAAAAAATTCTATATAAATGTATGCGCTTGTATATACAATGATTTATTAAAGGAGGTGTACAAATAATGACACAAAAACCGGTGCACTATGATGGAAGTGGACAAGTAGCAGAAAACGTGGAACCAGCTGTTGGAGAACCATTCGTAGTCACGGATGAAATGAGAGAAAATATTAGCGGTAACCCTTATGAAATAAAATAAACGGAGAAAATAAAAAGGATTTGTATTTTTATGACAAATTCTTTTTGAGTTTTTGATTTGATATTAATTATCTGATTTTTTAACCTATCTCATGTTGAAATTTACAGAAGATATATTTCAAGTATTTTTTTAGTTTTAATTGTAAAACTATACTATTAAATATATATTGAAAGGTGATTAATGATGGCACAAGTATTGTATATAACAGCACACCCGAATGATGACAAGCTTTCGTACAGCATGGCTGCAGCTAAAGCTTTCATCGATACGTATAAAGAAGTAAATCCGAATGATGAAATAGTTCATATCGATCTTTACAAGGAGAACATCCCATACATCGATGCAGATGTTTTTCAAGGGTGGGGGAAACTCCAATCAGGTAAAGGTTTTGAAGAACTAAGTCAAGCTGAACAAGAAAAAGTAGGGCGCTTAAATGAGCTAAGTGATCAATTCATCGAGGCTGACAAATATGTATTTGTAACACCTTTGTGGAACTTCTCATTTCCTCCATTAATGAAGGCATATATAGACTCTGTTGCTGTAGCAGGCAAAGCATTCAAATATACAAAGGAAGGTCCTGTTGGTCTTCTAACTGACAAGAAAGCATTGCATATTCAAGCACGAGGAGGTGTCTACTCCGAAGGCCCAGCTGCTGCAATGGAAATGGGTCATCGATACTTAAATACAGTAATGAGCTTCTTCGGTGTTCCTGCTTTTGACGGATTGTTTATTGAAGGACACGCAGCAATGCCTGATAAAGCAGAAGAAATTAAAGAAAATGGAATCGCACGAGCGAAAGATCTGGCACATACATTCTAAGGATTAAAAGGGGAGTCAACATCCGTTGACTCTTTTTTATTCTTTGATTATCCACTAACCGGTGATTACGAAAGTCGTCATAACAAAAATACACTACTACCCAATACATTTGTAGCGTTTGACGGATTTTAATATAGGCAAAGGTAATAGTAAGACTGGGAAATAGGGATATAGCGTTCTGACAAAGTTAGCTTAAGGTGGTAGGACTTAATAAACGGAATTCCGAAACCCAATAGAAATAAGGAAGTAAGGGAAGAGACACCGAGGCACAAAAAAGATAAAAACTTCGAAGATATAAATAGTCAAAGTCCTGATAGAAAACTAATAATAGAGAAATTGAAATTAGGAGAGTGTATGATGAAGGCAAATTTTGATTTAAGTGGAAAGGTTGCAATAGTTACAGGAGCAGGAAGAGGAATAGGTCGAGCACTTGCGGAAGGATTGGCACATGCCGGGTCAGATGTAGTCCTAATTGCTAGAACGGAAGAACAAGTTAAAAATACTGCAAATGAAATATCCGAGAACACGGGTAGCAAAACGTTAGCATTAGTTTGTGATGTGACTGATGCCGAATCAGTAAGTAAATCCGTAAAGCAAGCGTATGACTACTTTGGACACCTTGATATTTTAGTTAATAATGCCGGAACGAGCGTACGAGAAACAACTTTTGAACTCTCAGAGGAGAATTGGGATAAAGTGATGGATGTGAATTTCAAATCGGTCTTTTTGATGTCAAAAGCTGTTGGAAAACATATGGTAGAACAGAAAGCAGGGAGAATCATAAACGTGGCTTCCGTTGCTTCTTCTTTGTCATTGTCATCAGGAACTCCATATGGTCCTAGTAAAGCAGGGGTTGTTCAATTGACTCGTCAAATGGCAAATGAGTGGGCAACTGAAGGAGTTACGGTCAATGCGATTAGTCCTTGGTTCTTTAAAACGTCATTAAACGCTGCAGCGTTAGAAAACGAAGAATTTCGCACGTTGCTAGAGAATAGAACACCTATGAAACGACTAGGACAATTAGAAGAGTTAATAGCCCCTGTCATTATGTTTAGTTCAGAAAGTGCAAGTTATATAACAGGTCAGAATTTATTTATTGATGGAGGAGTTACCAATTATGCTTTTTAGGAAATTTTGTCCTGAATGAAGCAGGAATTCTTCCCCTTATTTAACTTACAGATTATTCTCATGATTATGCCATTATCCTTGCCATGTATAGGGTAATGGCATGTTTTCATTTGTTTTTGATCTTCTAGAAGGTATTAGTTGTTAAAATAGGATTCCATATAAAAATACAAATCGTAACAATTACTATTTACAAATCGTAATCATTACGATATAATCGTTTTGTATAAAAGGAGGAGAGAAAATGTATAAAAAAGTATTACGAGTTCTATTTTTATTGACATTAATCCTTGTAGTTGCTGCGTGTGATGCGGAAGGAGGGATGAAAAGCGGAGAAGCCAGTGACAATTCTCAGGGATCAACTGAAGATTTAACATTATATACGACAGTATATCCACTTAAGTATTTTGCTGAACAAATTGCTGGGGAGGCAGCTACCGTTGAGTCAGTCTTACCACCCGGTACAGATGCTCATAACTTTGAACCAACATCAAAAGAAATAGTAAGAATTGCTGAAGCAGATGCTTTTATCTATAACGGAGCAGGTTTAGAACCTTACGCAAAACAAATCTCAGATGCTATCCAAACTGAGGATGTAAAAATAGTGGAAGCTTCAGCAGAGATTGATTTTATAGAGCACGTCCACGACCATAGCCATGGAGAAGAGGACAATCACGACCATGAAGAAGGCAGTCATGCCGGACATAATCATGGAGACAAAGATCCGCACGTTTGGTTAGACCCCATTCGCTCGATTCAGCTAGCTGAGAGTATTAAGGATACACTTGTAGAGCTTCAGCCAGATTCAGAAGAGGTATTTAACAAGAACTTTGAAGCGCTTAAAGAAAATCTGGAAGATTTAGATAAAGAGTTTCATGATCAACTTGGGAGTTTACCAGGAAATGAGATTATTGTCTCTCATGCTGCATATGGGTATTGGGAGCAATCCTATGGTATTAAGCAAATCCCTGTTTCAGGTTTAAGTCCAACAAATGAACCCTCACAAAAAGAGTTGCAGAATATCATAGAAATTGCTAAAAACCATGGGTTGAAATATGTTTTGTTTGAACAGAATGTAACACCTAAAGTCGCAGAAGTCGTTAGGAAAGAAATTGATGCAGAAGCATTGCGTATTCACAACTTATCTGTTTTAACCGAAGAAGATATGGAGAACGGTGAGAATTACATAACACTCATGCAATCCAATTTAGATGTATTAACAAAGGCTTTATCTGAATCTCCAGAAGGTTCAGGTGACTCCACAGAGATATCAGAGAGTGAACACGAGCATAATCATCACCATAACCATGCCCATGATGAAGAATCCGAGAAAATTTACCAAGGGTGTTTTGAAGATAGCCAAGTGAAGGATCGCTCACTTTCTGATTGGGAAGGGGACTGGCAATCTGTTTACCCACTGCTTCAAGATGGTACGCTGGATGAGGTTTTTGTTCATAAGGCAGAACATAAAGGAGACAAAACAGCAGAAGAATATAAGAAATATTATGAGAAAGGGTATCAAACAGAGGTGGATCGTATCTTGATCGAAGGGGACACAGTAACATTCTTTAAAAATGGGGAAGAAAATTCCGGGGAATACTCCTATGATGGGTATGAAATTCTTACGTATGACGCGGGGAATAGAGGAGTTAGGTACATTTTCCAGCTGGCAGAAGAAGCAGATGGACTTCCTACGTATATTCAATTTAGTGATCATAGTATCTACCCGACAAAAGCAAGTCATTATCACTTATATTGGGGAGATGATCGGGAGGCTTTACTGGATGAAGTCACTAACTGGCCAACCTACTATCCCGCAGATATGAGTGGGCATGATATAGCTCATGAAATGATGGCGCATTAACAGAAGAAAATGTCAGGATAAAAGTTATAAACTGGTAGTGTTGTTAACGAATAGTTTGTTATATTAAGTGTACAAAGCAGAAGGTCGGTGTGACGATCTTCTGTTTTTATCATTATTTTTGACTAAGCATCTAACTGTTTAGGGGGAATTGCTGAATAACTTATTCCTGTAATGGATATTTATGTTAAAATATAAGTAGTCACTAAACACCAAATTGTTTTAAATGGTGGTCAAGATGCTTGTAGATTCATTTTCACATTGTTCGGAAGTAAGTTTTCCGAAAAAAGGATGTGGATGATCTGTCCAAGCCTCTGGTCCATTTTTTTGAAATGTTATAATTTTTTGTTTCAGTCTCTTTCTATTTCAAAATCTTTTTTACATATAATTAAACTGGTTGGTATAGTAGACATATTGTGGGCTAAAGGTTTGTCATTATAAAAAATTGGTTTTGCACAATTACCTACTAAAAACCATAACCAACCTCTGGGGGGGAAGCTTATCCCATGGCGATATCTTGGAAAGAAGAGCAATGAGCTAACATTTGAGGGACATCCATTTTTCCCCACTTCGATTTTGAATTTATGTGCAAGTCTTCAATACGTCGTAATATTTCCTCAGTAACCGTGGTCTCAAAATTATTATTCATGAGAATGCTCCTTTAGCTTTTGATTTTATCCAACTAAATGTCCTTGATTATTAAATATATAATTCAACGATCAGGTTATTTTATCCTTCTTTAATTAACGATTCGTATAACGAAAGAAGAAGCTTTCGATTTGGCAGTTCCATGCTTATGCATGGAAAGGGAAGTTATTGGAAGAAATGGGGTGGTTTAATGAAAGTAAAAGTGGTTATTATTACTCTTTTTTTTGCGACTATGTTTTTTCTTTTAAAGTTTTATCATGAGAAAATTATTCCCCATACACACTATTTCGAGGTTAGTATTGCTTATTTTACAGTAGTAATTATTGTACTCTTGTTTATTATCACCTTATTCATAAGTAAAGAACATAAGGTTTTATTGAGCATATTTATATCTCTGTTTCTAATTGTACTAATATCTGGAGTGAGCTTTTGGGGAGTCCGTCCTTATAATATTATTTATGAAGAAGTTCCTGAAAGAATTGAATTATTAGAGTCTTATTTAATGAATACTTATCCAGACAGGACATGGGAAATCAAAAGAAGCGAGTCAACTTTCGAAAGTCACTATTTGTTGTTAGTAACATTCGATGATGAACCAGAAACAACATATCGTTACTTAATGAGTGACGATGTAGTAAAAGGAGAAAATGAATTGAAAGATAGTGGTAAAATTCATCCTAACTAATAACATCTAAAAATGTAATCAAAGTTTATTTTTCAAGTAAGGGTCGATTGAATAAGCAGCAGTCACTATTTGGTTGGAAGAGTTGTAGAAGTAGTATGCTAATTTACAGGGGGACATAAATAAAAATTTCGAATTTCTTGGTTTCATGTAGTAAAAAGAGTATATAACTTTAACCGATTTCAGAAGATGAATTAATATAATAAGACCATAATGCGAAAATTGTGGATTGCCTTTGATACCTTAACTGAAACCTATGTTACATTGAATCAAAAAAACAAATTACTTTGTGACAGGAGATAGATGGAGACATTCCCAAAAGTCATAAAGAATATCTACTAGAAAATGGTTGGCATATAAGAACCAAATGTAACACAAGTACCGTGATATTGAATTACTCTCCTGAGCTTAAAAGAACTTTGCAAAGTGGTGGATTAAATTTAGAACGATATAACAAATAGGAAAAGAAATAAAATTAACTACTTATACTTTTAAGGAGAAATAATAAAACGTAGATAAATTATCCGCGACTATTTATGAGATGGATGAAAAATTTGGGTGGTTATGGAGTATTAGAAAACTGGGAACCTGGTATATTTTCTTTTAGTGACAAGCATCATATTTTTTGTTGCAAATGCATCATAAATAGGTTAGGTTAGGTATAGGGTGATTTTGTTGTAAATACAATAAAATTATAAGGAGGTAATTATGAAGGGAATTCTTCGTGAAATTGGAATGATTGCAAGGGCATTAGATTCGATCAGTAATATAGAATTTAAAGAACATGACCTTACAAAAGGGCAGTATCTGTACCTTGTGCGAATATGTGAAAACAAGGGAATCATTCAGGAAAAGTTAGCTGAGATAATAAAAGTAGATCGAACAACCACAGCACGTGCTGTGAAAAAATTAGAGATGAACGGCTTTATTAAAAAAAGAGAAGACCAGCATAATAAAAAAATAAAAAAGCTTTTTCCAACTGAGAAAGGAAAAAAAGTTTATCCTTTTATCATAAGAGAAAATGACCATTCCAATAAAGTGGCATTAGGGGGATTTACTGAAGAAGAAGCCGAGACCATTTTTCACCTTCTCCAAAGAGTGAGGAGAAACATAGAAGTTGATTGGGAATTCGTTAAAAAAGGAAACAAAAGAAATTACTGATGATACAAGGAGCGACAGTACAAATGACCATAAGTATAGAAAAGTGTACCCTTGAAGATTCACGCAAACTTCAAGAAATCGGAAAGGAAACATTTAATGAAACATTTAAGCATCAAAATTTGCAGGAGAATATGAATGCCTATCTAGAAAAGGCATTTAACTTAAGACAATTAGAAAAAGAATTGTCCAATATTTCCTCGCAATTCTTTTTTGTTTATTATAATGATGAAATCGCGGGATATTTGAAAATCAATACCAATGATGCGCAGTCAGAAGAGATGGGGAATGAATCACTAGAAATCGAGAGAATTTATGTTAGGAAAAGGTTTCAAAAACATGGGCTTGGTAAATGTCTATTAAACAAAGCCATAGAAATTGCTGTGGAGCATAATAAAAAGACAATCTGGCTAGGCGTATGGGAAAAAAATGAACATGCTATATCTTTTTACAAAAAAACGGGGTTTGTTCAAACAGGAGCCCACTCTTTTTATATGGGCAATGAAGAACAAACGGACCTTATTATGACCAAATCACTTATATAATAGTTTATAGAGGATAACTGAGTATTTCATACGGCTACCAAATCGGGTTTACTGAGGTCATAAACAATGGTAAGTGAAGATCAATATTTGAAACAATGAGGCAAAGTTTTTCAACTGGTAAATGGAAAGGGAAACGTATGAAAGTTTCGTTTTTATTAAGGACATAAGAAGTTCAAAAATGCGGGATTTGGTACCGAATATATAATACTTCAAGTGATGTAATTCAGTTTGATAATATGGATAACCGTTCAATTCGAGGTACAACAGACTTGAATTTTTATTCAATAGTATTAGAGGTCCCCGAAGAAATTGTTTCTATTCACTTTGGTATCCTATTAACTGGTACAGGTAAAGTGTGGGCAGGTGGGTTTAAGTTTTATGAAGTAGATTTATCTGTTTCATTAACCAATATGCTTGAAGGGAATAGGTTATTAGAGCCGCTGAATTTAAGATTTGATGAAGGCTGAGTATTAATGATATAGTAATTGATTTATAATATAGAATCCATTTTGACAAATCTTTTTTCAAAATGGATTCTTTTATTTACCGTAAATACACGAATTTACAAGGGGGTTCTATCAAACTATTTTCAAGCTAGATCTGTATTCGTTTTATACTCTGTTAGAAGGCACCAGATCCTCCACCACCACCACCACCACCAACTCCGCTTCCACCGCCAGAAACACCACCGTTGCTGGTAGAGGCAGAGACAGTTGAATCGGCTTTGTCAAATCGATTGTTCAGAGTGCTTGCGATCAGCATTAACATGACGAGGTCATTTGTTTGCATGCTTGTATCACTAGTAAAAGAAGGTGGCAACCTCTTGCTTAAGTATTCGCTTTTTTTCTGCATCGACTTGTTGCCAGTACCGATCGCATAGATAAATGCCTGCATTTGTTTATCACTCATCCACTCATTCCACTCTTTTTCACTGATCTGGTCATAATTGGAACTGAATTGTTTCCACTGCTGTCTAATTCTTAGCCCTTCCACCGTTCTAGGTTGATAGATAATCGCAAACAGCATAAGGGCTAAACTTAAAACAATGGAGAAAGACATCCACATGAAAAGAGAATGAACACCAAGAATTATACTAAAGGGAATTAGAAAAAGGGCAGCTGCAGCTGTTGTCCAGCGTAAGCCTTTTTGTTTATCGACCAAGTCGTGGTCCACCGTTTCATCTTTTACAGCTTGGACCCATTTGAGAAAATCACTTTGGTAGGTCGAATGATTCTTATCGACTTTAAAATAAGCATCCAGATCTGTTAAGGAGAACACACCATTGTCACCAATTTTATAAAACAGCCAATTGATTAGTATCCTTTCATGTTGATAGTCTGTCTTAGAATCTACGATAATAAAATTACTTTCACCATCTCGTCTCGCATACCCTTTTCTAACAAGGTCCAATAAAGCGGCAGATAGTAATTCACCATTCGGAGACATATTTTTCATATAAAGGATGGTAGCGGGCAAACTCATCTCTTGATTTGGTATTGATAAGAGTGAGGAAGCGCTATGTTCTGCTTCTAACAGTCTGCTGTGCTTTTTCCTCCATGCCACAATAAATAATGCGACTAAATAAATGGTAAAGCCACCTGCAATATAAGGAGAAATTTGGCTTAATAGCTCCTGCTTATTCTCATAAGCAGCTGCTTCTGCTTCCAATCTGGCCTTATCTGCTGCAATATCCTCACGAATCGTTTTATCTTTTAACAAGCTTGCGGCAGGAAATAGAGAAGCATCATAAGCAACCCGTATATCTCCCTTTGACCCACTTTCGATTTCACCCATGGCAAAATGAACGATGCCACCAGAAGTGATTTCCGATGTATTATAAGCTTTATCATAACCTAAGGCTAGTGCTTCTTCCGTTGGTTGAGGCGGATGTACGTAAATTACCATGTTTTGATATGTGGACTCATTTCTGTTGTCAACAAAAGGCCAGTAAAATTGCGCAAGGTCCGTGTATACTTCCACTCCATTTATAATGGTATAAGAAAGGTCGACCTTGACCTCCTCATCTGAACCAGATCGATAGACTTTGTAAAGATTCTCTTCCTGTTCGACAACTAAATTCTTGTTGTTTTCAGATGCATGGAAGTTCATTATTTGTGTCTGCTCTTTTGGAATAAGTGTGCGAGTGATACCGTTAAATTCGCCATCAAATTGATAAGTGTGTTCCTCTGTAACCTGCACATCACCATTCTCTTGTAAGTAAGCATGAATTTCTGTATCTTCAATAGAAAAGTCAACGGCTAAGACATATTGGGGTAATAAAAAAATAGCAAAAACAAAAGCAATCAGTGTCATTGTTTTTTTCATGTATATTAGCTCCTTTCTTAATTACATACAACAAAAGAGCCTAAAAGGTTTCATTTGCTGAACCAGATTTAGCTTTGTTAATGATTTTTGTTAACGTCTATTATTATACTATACAACGGCAGTAAAGATATGGAATAGAAATATTTTTTCTATCTGTTCTACTGTTATTCTTTATCTCTCATTTATTGCTGCTGAATTAGTTCAGCATTATTTCTAAAAAAACTGTATCCAGTCTATCATTAGTTTTCGATGTTCTTAACATTGGAGAGATATTAGTTACTCCACGGTATATCAACTCCTTAGTGTTTTGTTATGGAGAAACCTGCTAAATGCAAAGATGTACAATAAACGAATGTGTCAAGGTATTGAAACGCCAGCCGAATGCCAAGAGAATCAATAATCGGATGCGTGAAGGTATTGAAACGCCAGCTGAATGCCAAGAGGGTCAATAATCGGATGCGTGAAGGTATTGAAACGCTAGCCTAATGCCAAGAGGGTCAATAATCGGATGCGTGAAGGTATTGAAACGCCAGCTGAATGCCAAGAGGGTCAATAATCGGATGCGTGAAGGTATTGAAACGCCAGCTGAATGCCAAGAGGGTCAATAATCGGATGTGTGAAGGTATTGAAACGCTAGCCTAATGCCAAGAGGGTCAATAATCGGATGCGTGAAGGTATTGAAACGCTAGCTGAATGCCAAGAGGTACAATAAACGAATGTGTCAAGGATTGAATAGCCGGCTAAATGTCAAGAGGTACAATAAATGAATGCGTGGAGCTTTCATCCGAATGTTAGCAATTTCAGGTAAATTTTCTGTACTAACAAAATTAACGAATTGATATAATTTTATCCTTACAATAAAGGATATTAAAGCAGATAAGTAGAAGATAATATATAACTCTCAATAGCAGATCGAAGTGAAGGTGCTGCCATGTTATGCTTCACACTCGTCATCTACTGGTTGGTGATCAATTATTATAAGTTATCTAAAATAGGAGTGCGATCACCATATCATTAAATGTTCGCTTTTAAGCTATACGAGAGCTGTTTAATATCTGGTTTAGTTAACTATGTGTGAAATACAGGAGGGATACAAATGGATATTATCAAAGAACTGACAACACTTGAACAATGGCATGCAGTATGGAAACGTTCCATGGATTCACCGATATTACTCTATAAACATAGTACAACATGTATGATTTGCGCCAGAGCCTTTAAGCACCTGAAGGCTTTTCATAAGACAGAAGAAGATAAAATAGACAGTTATATGGTGAATGTTATTGCAAGCAGACCGGTATCTGATGAGATTGCAAAAGATACAAACATTCCTCATAAATCACCCCAGATATTCCTCATCGATAAACAGCAAATTGTCTGGGTCACATCACATTGGAAGATTACTAAACATCAAATAAGGAAAGCAATCCATCAATTATCATACTCAAGCTAGAAAGACTGCTGGTATCGTAATAGAAGTAAGTAGATGTAATGAGTGAACTAGCTGGTACTTATTTAAAATAGGGGATTGTCCCATTCAGGTTACTTGTCCTATATTTGGGACGGGTAGCCCTTTTTTGTATGATAGTTTTTAAAAATCGAAAACTAACGATTTAGCCAAAGGGAGGACGCTTGCTTCTATCTTTGCTGATTTCTATTCACTATTATTTGGTATGACGAAAGAATATAAATGATCAGAATTTTCAATAGTTTGATAAAAAGTGCATAGGCATGGTATAAATATAAAACAAGCAAAGTTATTTTTGCTTTTTATTTTGGGGGCAAATCAGGGTTCTTTCTGATGCCCCGAGTAGTGAGGGATTTAAATGACAGATAATTTTTGGCGTGAATTGCCACGACCGTTTTTTATACTTGCACCAATGGAAGATGTGACAGATGTTGTATTCCGCCATGTAGTGAGTGAAGCAGGTAGACCAGATGTATTCTTTACAGAGTTTACAAACACAGAAAGCTATTGTCATCCAAACGGGCGCCAGAGTGTGCGTGGGCGTCTGACTTTTACAGAAGATGAACAACCGATGGTGGCCCATATATGGGGGGACAAACCCGAATATTTTCGTCAAATGAGTATTGGAATGGCAAAAGAAGGTTTTCGCGGTGTGGACATCAATATGGGCTGTCCTGTTCAGAATGTAGCAGCAAATGGAAAAGGATGCGGTCTTATTCGTCGTCCAGAAGTTGCAGCAGAACTGATACAAGCAGCAAAAGCAGGCGGATTGCCTGTTAGTGTGAAGACAAGACTTGGTTATACAGAAGTAGACGAATGGCATGATTGGCTAACCCACATATTGAAACAAGACATTGTTAATCTTTCCATTCATCTGCGTACAAAAAAGGAAATGAGCAAAGTAGATGCTCATTGGGAACTAATCCCAGAGATTAAGAAACTTCGTGATGAGGTGGCACCAAATACACTTTTGACGATCAATGGAGACATTCCTGACCGCCAGACTGGCTTGGAGCTAGCTGACAAGTACGGTGTTGATGGGATTATGATCGGGCGTGGTATTTTTACTAATCCATTTGCCTTTGAAAAAGAGCCGAAAGAGCACAGCAGTAAGGAATTGCTTGATCTGTTAAGGCTACACTTGGATCTATTTGATAAATATTCAAGATTAGAACCACGTCCTTTCAAACCTCTTCGTCGTTTCTTCAAAATCTATATCCGTGGGTTTCGAGGGGCAAGTGAATTAAGAAACCAATTGATGGAAACAGAATCAACTGATGAAGTACGTTCATTACTTGATAATTTTGAATGAGGAAAGTTGATACGCGTAAAATTAGTGATTTTTCAAATGTTATTAAGGCTATGAATTAGAAAAATTAGCCCTTTGTGTTCTATCATAGAATTAGCCATAATCCTTTAAATTTATAGGATTATGGCTAATTTTTTTAATAGTTATGAAAACCCCTGGCTTTGCCAGGGGTCCCAGTAGCTTTTTAGCGTAGGATAAGAAATTGCCTCATTTCATGGTATAATTAAATTGGTTTCCTGACGACAAAATCTAGTTGGGTATGAATGATTTTCAATTTATTTGTCTTAGAATGAAGCCCTGCAGAACTTTAAAAAATGATAAAATTAAGTGTTCTGTGATATATTTGTTAATATCTAGGTGGAAACTAACAGTGAAAATTTAAATTGTCTTATCATAGAAAGGAGTGGAAAGCAATTAAATATAATGATAAAAAAATAGTCGTGTTTATTGTTCTTATAATATTAAGTTACCTTCCTTTTATTGTTAATTCAATTATTGGTTTTATTCTTGCTGGAACGCTATTTTTTTATAGTACTTTGAAATTATTAAAATTCGCCAATATTAACGGTTTAAAAGATTTGGGACTATATCTTCATAAAAAATGGGGCTATATGCTAGTTAGCGGGATTCTTATAGGATGTTGTTTTAATTATCTAGTATACTTAATAATGTCTAATTTAAATATGATTTCAGTAGAGTCTATTTCTCTTCAAAAAATAGTTCTAATTTTTTTATTTGCTTTTTTTACTGCTGGTTTTACTGCATTTGCGGAAGAGATAATCTTTCGGGGTTATTTAGTAAGTATTCTTAAAGTGCACCTATCATGGAAATGGATAATATTAATTATATGCGTTTTATTTACCATGTACCATATACCACAATGGGGTTTACCACTACCATACTGGATTAGATATTTTATAATGGCAATCGTGTTTACATTACCAGTTATAATTACTAAATCTTTATGGTTCAGTATTGGTGTTCATTTTGGAGGAAACTTTACATATTACATTCTATTAACTGAGTTAGGGTTAGTAGTAACAGAGAAGAATGAGTATATAATAGAAACAATGGGTTGGGTATCAGCAATTGCTGCATTATTATTACTCGGGTTTATATATGTTTTCTTTAAGAAGTTCAAAAGATTTATATAAAGAATCTTATTTATATCTAGAAGATTGGGAATAGCCGATCTTCATTTAACTGGACATCCCGCAAACGGTCTGGGATGAGTAACTGCAGAAAGGGAATGGCTAAACTCGGTCTGGAAACACTATTTCCTAAAGGGCATAAATGGATGCAATATTTTGAAATTACCCTGTTTGAAGTGAATAGAGAATTCTAGATCAGTATTTTGGTACAGAGGAGAAGAAAATGAAGAAGCGAAAGGTCAGAATTTTACTGTTTGATTATGCTGACATTATAGATTTTGCTGAACCTGCTGAGGTTCTATATTAACTGCAAATAATAAAGCTAAACAAGTATTTACCCTTTATAAAAAGCATCTGTTACCAACGAGGCCATTTGAAGTTTTTACTCTATCGGAGACAGGAAAGGAAATAAAAACTCATTGACTTTTGTATTAATGAGGAGTCTGGATTAGATATTTTAATAATTCCGGTTGGTCCATTAAGAGATGAGCAATTTATAGGTAAAAATGAAGATATTGGATTATTAAGCATAAAAGTATTGAATATATATGTTCAGTTTGTACTAAAGCATACATATTGGGTGGAAGTGGCTTGCTGGATGCAAAGAAGTCAGTGAAAATAACGCTGCAGTAATTATGGTCAACATTTATTTTATACATCACACGAGAGAGAATAGATACTATATCTATTCTCTCTCGTTTTTTTATAAATCTTATCATTTCTTTTGTGCCTTTTGACGTTGATGTCGAGTTACTTTACTTCTATTACCGCATATTTTCATGGAACACCATTTGCGTCTTCCGTGTGTGTCAATAAATAATAGGACACAATCCGGATTAGCACATCGGTGTATATAATTTAATTGACCTGATGATACCAATTTTAAGGCATCATATGCAATGAGTGATGTGAGGGCATTTTCCAGTGTCCCCATCGGAACAGCAAGTAACTTATCGTTTATAAATTGATAAGTAAAGGGAGCTTTTTTCATTTGTGATTCCAAATGATTGATCCAATGAGTAGAAAGTTCTGTTCCATCAGCCACTTTTTCATATCCTTCCCGAAGAAATGACCGCAGTTCGATTAAATGAGCTAATACCTTATCCGCCCGTCTTTCTATATTTTCACTAAACTGATCCTGATATAGAGTGTTTTCCCTGAATAAAGTGTCAAACCATGCTAAAACATAGTCAGAGTCTGTTAATAAATCATGTCTTGTGCCATGTCGAACAACTTCTGTGTTAACCAGATCTATAGATATATTTCCTGATATGAGTGGGAATTTAATGTCAGTTGTCATGTAAACCACCTTTATTTTCTTTTAACCCATTATAACATAGTTGACAGGTTAACTAAAATGAGATATATTATTAACCATTAAACAACTAAATAAGAGGTTAGTTTAGGAGGTATATTTATGTTAAAAGCTTTTTTAGGTCCAAAAATAGTGATGGTAACTTTTTTAACGTTGATGGGCGCATTTGGATTGAATTTAACAGCAGGACAGTTCTTCGCTCCGCTAAATGATACGTATGGATGGGATTTAACTATTCTGAGTTTAGCCGTATCACTGAATATGATTACTTGGGGAATTTTCCAGCCAGTCATGGGGAAGATGATTGACCGGTTTGGGCCAAAGCCGGTCATTGCATGGAGTGCAGCTTTAATGGGGAGCGCATTTATCCTTTCTGCAACGATAACGAATCTTTGGCAATTTTTTCTATATTATGGTGTTCTAACTGCTATTGGCTTTGCTGGTTGTGGCTCCATGGCGAATTCTGTACTCGTATCAAGATGGTATGTGAAGAACAGGGCTAAAATGCTTTCTAGAAGTTCAATGGGGATGAACATTGGCCAGCTAATATTGCTTCCATTAACCGGTGCTTTAATTGCTGGTTCAACTTTTCGATTGGCATTTATCTTTTTGGGTGTAATGATGCTCGTTATTGTGGTTCCACTTGTCTTAATTGTAGTAAAGAATAATCCGACAGATGTCGGTCAAATGCCAGATGGAGATCCTTTATCTTCATTTTCTGCAGTGAAAAGTGTTTCATTATCCGAAGCATTAAGGAGTCGTGAGTTTTGGATTGCAACACTAGGATTTGCTACATGCGGGTTTACGTTATATTTAGTAACAATGCACCTTCCCAATTTTGCAGTAGATTTAGGAGGAGGGAAATCCCTTGGTGGCCAATTGTTAGGTATTGCTGCATTGGGAAGTGCTGCTTCAATGTGGATTACAGGGCAATTAACACATGTGACGGGTAAAAAGAATTTACTGATTATTTTGTATCTGGTCAGGTTGCTAGCTTTTATATGGCTTGCTATATTACCAGGGATTTGGCAGCTATTTGTTTTTGCTGCAGTTTATGGGATCGCTTCGATGCCAATTATTCCGCTTGTAACAGGAATCATTAGTGATAAGTTTGGAAGAAATGCCATGGGAAGTATTCTTGGATTAAGTTGGTTCATCCATCAACTATTTGCGGCATTAGGTGTATTTCTGGGTGGCTATCTTCGCACGGTGACAGGTTTCTACGCATCGGCATTTTGGTTAGGTGCAGCATTATTAGTATTTGGTGTCATTCTTACTTTATTAATGAAAGAGCACACGATAACCGCCAATAACAAGAAAGTATTGCAATAAAAACTTATTTGGTTTTATAAATTTAAGTATAGAGAAGGGATGAGTGATGAAATGAGTCATTATCTATTTCAACAATTCACGTTTGCACGTAAGGCAACGATGGAATATGTAAAAGGGTTGAAGGAAAATCAATTAGAAGTTGTACCTGCAGGATCGAATAATCATATCAAATGGAATTTAGGACATGTATACATGGTAACCGAAAATTTTGCTTTCCAACTTACCGGAGAAAAAGCCGATATACCCGATCATTATCCAGAGCTTTTTAACACAGGTACATCTCCGAAAGATTGGTCTAAAAAAACTCCAAGGATAGAAGAATTAATCGTGTTATTAAATAAGCAAATGGTAAGAGTGGAAACGATTTTAGCTGATAAAATAGAGCAACCGATAAAAGAAATATATAACACTTCTACTGGACTGCAAATTAGCAGTGTTGCTGAATGTCTGAGCTTTTGTTTATATCATGAAGGAATGCATTTTGGTGCAATAAAAGGGATTAATCAACGACTACAGATTAAAGATTAAGAAAAAATGAATAATCAAGCTCATTTTTGTATCATTTAAGTTTAAAATGAGCTTTTTTTTCAAGACTATTTATAATATAGATGGATTTAATAAGAATTGTTCCAGTATCTGAGCAAGAAATGGAAAAGACTTAAGATAAATATCATAACAAAAGCTCTTATCAAAGCGAGAATTGTTAATTAAAAGAAACTTTTTTAATACGTAGCCGTAAATAAAGTATGGATAATAATTTTGACTTTAGGGAGGTGTAATGATGGACTACGGCTTACTGATTATTGGTATAGCTCTTTTACTCGTATCCTATTTAGTAGCAGTAAAAAAACAAACATGGTTATTAGCAGGATTCAATGAAAAAAATATTAAAAATAAGGAGTTATTAAGTAAAGTGGCCGGTGGGTTTTTTTTCCTTCCGTTTGGCTTGTTAGTAGTTATAAGCAGCATCATTGAATATCCGTATGAAAACACCGTTCTTATACTTGCGATGCTAGTTTTATTAACAGGTGTGTACTTGTATATCAACCGAAAATTACTTGATTGAAGGGTAATTCAAGTCACGCTATTATAAAGCAGCAATGACTCCTGGTTTATGCTGGGAGTCATTGTTGCTTGAACACAGGACAGAACGTATTATTCGTCTTGAAGGTCTTCTATCAATTTCTTCATTTCATCTATTTCTTTTCGTTGAGCCTTTATAATTTCATCCGCAAGTTCCCGAACTCTCGGATCTTTTATTACTGCACGTTCACTAGTCAATATTGCAATAGAATGATGGGGGATCATTGCTTCCATATAATCGGTATCATCAACAAGAGTTTGGCTGCGTAACAGGAACAGTGAAAGGAAAAACACAACTAAGCTGCTAACCAAAATCCCGATATTAAGTTTACGGTTTTTTAACATATTGCGCATAAAAATTAACATAATTACAGCCATAGTAGCACCCATCATAGTGGCCATATATGCTCTTGTTTCACTGAAAAATACATGATTAAACTGAAAAGTACTTAGATACTTGAAAAGGAACATTATAATGGTAGATGTTAAAACCATTCCTGTAAATTTGAGATACGGCTTCATGTCACACACTCCTTTAGTAGGTTTTTATCACTGGTTGTAATTTTTAACTTATTTGACCCGATACTTATTTTTGCGTTTTTGCTTCATTAAATCCCTCCCATTCTCATAGGCATACTATTTCTATAACCATTAATAGCAAGTTGTAAACAGCCAATGCTGAAAAGTCTCTTCGAAATCGACAGCATCTCCCGTGTTACTGGCAATGCTAGAAATTTTCCGGTCGTTGTGTCGAGTAATTCGGCCGTGAGTTGGTTTAATTCGGTCGTTAGCTAGCGTTTTTCGGTCGTCATTTCACTTATTCCGGTCGTTACGGATAATAATCCGGCCGTTCTAATACTTGTACATTTTAATTGTTGTAATCCAATAAAAATTTAGGCGAAGATTTTATGCAGAAGTTCGCTTTTCAGAAACGGCATTTATCAAGTGAATAGACAAAAATATAAATACTAAAATAAAGCTTTTTACCCCGACTTCACCGGTTGAACTTTGCGAATTGGGATAGCCATGCTATTGAAAATCCCAATACATACTTTGGACTGGACATTATCTGTCTGTTGAGATCAATCAATTATAATGATGGACTGTACGGAATTGATGAGGAGCCGCAATAGGTACCTCAAATGGATTCTTAGCCAATTATTTCATTTGTAAATTTATCCATTAAATAGTGCAAAAGTATGATAAAATGGTACAAAAAGGAGTCTTTGAAAATAGAATTATAGGTAATAATCCTTACCATTATATCTTATAAATCTTTAACCACTTAAACGGACGAAAAAACAGTACCATTTTATCTTAATACATAAAAGAAGGAAGATCACTTATGAGCAAATTGAGCAATTGTCTGCAGATGATTCAGCTTTTAATGGCACGGCCTAAAATGAAAATTAACGATTTAGCTAAGGAACTTGAAGTAAAACCACGTATGATACGAGTCTACCGTGATGAACTGGAAAAAGCAGGGGTTTATATCGAAAGTGAAAGAGGGACTAATGGAGGTTATTCACTTGACAGAAGATCAATTTTGCCAATTAGAAACTTTAATTCAACAGAAGTGCAAGAACTGCAAATCGCGATACAATCCTATTTATCCAGGCAGACAGACAATGAGAGCACGTTGAGTAACGCATTAGAAAAAATAAAAGCGGCCCAGAGGGATCAATCATTAAGCAGTAAACATTTTTATTTTGCCAATGATTATTTAATTAACTCAGAAGTTGGCGATGAATCTGTGTATTATAAAACACTTTATCAAGCCTTTACCAAAAGAAAAAAAGTTGTGATTACATATGAAGCAGCATCTACAAACAAAGTAACGACCAGAACAATTCATCCATATGCATTCGTTGTATATGATGAAAATATTTATTGCGTTAGCTATTGTGAAGACAAAAGAGCATTGCGTACATTCAAGCTTATTCGAATACGTGAAGTCCAAATTATTCAAGAAAACTATTATTTGCCAGATGATTTCGATATCACGGAAGAATTCCCACACTTAGGTTTTATTCGAGAACCTCAAGAAGTAGAGTTAATTATTGAAACACCAATTTCTAATCAAGTAAAAGAATCAATTTATAGTGATGATCAGATTATTGAAGAATTACCTAATAATGCGATTCGTTTCAAAGCGACATTAAATGGAGAACAATCTATTAAAAAGTGGATATTAGGTATGGGAACTAAAGCTAAAGTAATCGGGCCTGAAAGATTAAAGCGTGAAATAAATAAAGAAGTAGAGCAAATGCTGGAATATTATAGACAAACTAATGGGAAAAGCTAACTTATTATAGTGATGCATTTTTTAGTTTTTATTTGAAAATTAAGAAGGAGAAGAAAATAATGAATATCTTCAAAGTACTATCCTCCAATGATGGCTCGATTAATGAGCCTAATGTTAGTTCATTTTTAGCCTATTTACTTGATCCAAGTGAAAATCATGGGTTAGGATCACGATTTTTAGAAAGTTTTTTAACACCAATTGTTCTGGAAAACCCAACAATTTTTGCTGATTTAATTTATCAGAACAGATTGCGGGATTTGTCTAGAAATTCGAGTTATGAAGTAAGAGTGCAAGCAGAATTAAGAGTAATGATAGAAAGACGGAATAAGACAAGAGATATCGATATCGTGATCGAATTATTTGAACAGAGCTTTTCATCTAGTGTGCCGAAATATTCCTTTTGCATTGAAAATAAAATTAAAAATAGCTCTATAGCAAAGGGTGATAAACAGCTATATGAAGAAATTACTGGGTTACATACATACTATGATCGGTTTGATACAAAAGAGAAACCTGCACTATCGTTTATCTTTCTGACAAGTAATTGCAGCAAACTTGCTTCACTGGAGTATGAGGAATTATTAGCTACTTTAGAAGTATCAACCACTATATTTCCTTGTGTTCATATGGTATGGGGGACGGATCAAGATGAGCAGAATACTTACAAAGTGGTTGATCTTTTAACTGCAATTTTAAAGGAAGAATCAGAGGGTAGAATCGAACCGATATATGATTATACAAAACATACCATTAAATCATTTATATCATTTATTTTTTCAGATTTTAGTTCATATAAAGAAGAAAAAGTTATGCACTTGGAGAAAACGAATTACGGGAAACCAGTCATTCAATATATTAAAGACTTTTATGATAGGTCAAAGAATGATGAGGATATATCCCATAAGGAACTAATCAATTGGGTGACAGCCCGCATTAAAGAAATTACAGGAAAAACAATTAAAACAGCTAATTTTGATCGAGCATATATCGTGAATAACCCTAATCGTAAGCACTATGGGATTAATAGTCCATATAAACATGATAAAAACTTATTCTACTATCCAGATGTAACGAATACAACAGTGATACGAAAATTAGATTACAACAATCTTCCAGAAGAGGTGTTTATCTATTGGAAAGATAGGAATAGCCCTGGTGATTTAAGTAGTGCATATCTTACGGACTTGTTTTTTAAAGAGGGTTAAAGTTAGTTTATATAAAGTGTCAGCGCATAGCCTATCCTTCGGGGTGACCACTTATTCATAACCCGTATACAGCTACGGGTTATTTAGTATATGCTTTCTTTCATTTAATACTAAATCTCCCCCTGAAGAGGATATGATCAAAAGAAAAACAATCTGTGAATATTTTTCAGCAAGATTTACTAATTATCGGCAGAAAAGGATATGATAAAATTATAATGAAATCGTTTACACTGTTTCAAATATTCCTTACACAGGGAGGTGACATTTATCATCCATTTTTTCTGAGATTCTAACTGCTGTCCTTGTCACTAAAGCTTATACACTGTATAAGAGGAGGGAACCTTAATGAAATGTAAAAAAGTAATCCACATGTTATTTATGCTCACATTTTTTCCTTGCGCCATATTATTGACTGGAATGGAAATAGGCAATGCTGCAGAGATTGATTCTATACCGAATACCACAAGAACGATTAAGGAATATGACAATAGTTTTCTGTCTGTAACAGGGTATGCTTCTTTAGGGGTTAATGATCGAAGCCAATATATAGGAACCTCGTATTATCGTAAAGTGAAAGCGGAAAGAGAGTTTTTGCAGGCGATCCTGGATGCTGGCAAGGGAGATGTAAAAGTAATTGAAGTAGCGGAAGACTTAGACTTGGGATGGAAAGAGTTGAATTTGGACGATGAAGAGAGAAAGAAGTATCGTTTTATAAGAGAGTACCGGGATCCAGTGAACGGTTTTACTAATCCCAACTTAGCATTATCCGGTGTTTCCCAATTAGACATAAATAATGTAGATGGTTTAACTGTTTTTTCGAAAAAAGGGAAAACAATTAAGCATACAGAAATTAATTTACAAAGATCAACGAACGATATTGTCATAAGGAATCTAAATTT
Organism: Gracilibacillus xinjiangensis; assembly: GCF_042651765.1. Taxonomy (NCBI): domain Bacteria; kingdom Bacillati; phylum Bacillota; class Bacilli; order Caryophanales; family Bacillaceae; genus Gracilibacillus; species Gracilibacillus xinjiangensis. The sequence goes on from NZ_JBHSDT010000008.1 coordinate 482,872, forward strand.
CGATGGAATGTGGCAATGGGATGATACGGGAAGACATAAGGAAGTAGGATGGACTTTTATTAAAATCAATGGGGCTAATAATGTCTGGATTGATCATAGTAAGTTTTCCATTGCCGCGGATGGGTTAATTGATACAGAGAATGGCGGTTCAAACATTACGATTTCCTGGTCCGAATTCGGATTACCAGCTGATAAGAATCCGCCAAAGAACAGTGATATTTATCAATCAATTCAGTTTATGGAAGAAAAATTTGCGGCAAATGAATTGGATTCGAATAGCGTATATTATAATATGCGCAAAGGCGGTGCGACCAAAGAGCAGATCATGGCATATGCGGCATACCATAGTAAAGTTCATTTAACTGGTTCTGGGGATAAGGACTATGTGAATTATGTAAGCAGCAGTGGAACGGATTATAAAGATGGCAATCAGAGAATACGTTTAACTTTAGCCTATAACCGCTATACCAATATAGGGCAAAGAGTTCCGATGATACGACAAGGTACAGGCCATGTATACAACCTTTTCCTTGATAACTCCACACATGAAGATGTTTTAGAAAATGTAAGTGCGATTGCTGAATATGGCCGAGATACATTTTCAAGAGCGCTAAATGCAAGGAATGGTGCATCAATTGCAGCAGATACCTCTGTATTCCATGACATTAATGAACCGATCATCGGTGCGGAAATCCAAGGGTTAGATACAAAAAACATGGACCAGCAATGGGCAGAGCTTTTCCAAAATGCTTATAATAGAAATCTAATTGTGAACTCCTATATTACTAATAAATATGGGACATACACAGGGAGCAGTTGGGATAATAATGGAGAGAATCTTTTTACTAAAGGATTTATTTGGCATGATAAATCTACGATAGGAAATTGGGCATGGTCTTCCCATATAGTGGGAAGTGAAACTATGGATAAAATGAATCCACCATCTGATCCATTTACTTTCGAATATAATTTCGAAGAGAAGCTGCCTTACACGTATAATGTGCTTCCGTTAGACAGTGTTGTGTCAGCAGTTACTGCATATGCTGGGGTAAATAAAGTAAATATGAGCCCAGTACAATGGTTAAAAACAGAAAGTGGTACCAAGAAAGAGAATTGACTTACACTAATACAATAGCGGTCCCGGCATTAGGGAATCGTTAGACATAACCCGCAGTTACTGCGGGTTTTTTAGTAGACGTTTCTAAAAATGATTAAAATTCCCTAAAATAAATTCCGTATTGACCGATAATGTATGTATAGATAATGACAAATATTTATAATAATCTAGTCTTATAGTACCGATAATACAGTCAGGTGGGATCTTTGTGAGTATAGTTTTATTGGCCAAGCAGCCGATTCTGGATTGCAATCAAACAGTATATGGATATGAGTTATTGTATCGCAGTGAAACAGCAACTGAAAAGTGGAATGGTGACTTAGCAACAGTGGAAGTCATGATTAATGCATTTTTAAATATTGGCATTGACCAGCTAGCTGGATCAAATCCGGTTTTTATTAATTTTACTGAAAATTTAATTATCAATGATTTAGCATCACATTTCTCTTCAAGTGATATTGTTATTGAATTATTGGAAGATATTCCGTTGACAACGGAGCTGAAAACTAAGATCAAGTCACTGTCAGATCGTGGATACCGACTGGCATTAGATGACGTTACTCCTCAGTTATTTTGGGAATGGCATGAGGCTGATATGATCAAATATTTAAGGTACATAAAAATAGACTTTCTATCAATACCAGATATCAGGGATCGGAAAAAAATAGCCAGTGTTATTCGATCCATCTATCCACAAATTGTATTATTAGCTGAAAAGGTAGAAACAATAGAGGAATTTAATGAAGCGAGGTATTTGGGGTTCCATCTGTTTCAAGGTTATTTCTATATGAAACCACAGGTTATGAAAGCGTTTGAGGTCCCTTCCTATTATTTAACATATGTGCAATTGATTCAACAAATCGATCAAAAAGACTGTGATTTAACTAACATTGCTAAGACCATTCAAAATGATTTATCTCTATCTTATCAGTTATTAAAATTAATTAATTCACCAACATACCAGCGGAGTGAGCGAATTAATTCTATTGAGCGTGCCGTTGTTTTATTAGGTCAAGAAGAAATTAAAAGATGGTTATATTTACTTGCATTAAGAGAAACCCTGCAGCATGAAAGAACAGAAGGAGTTGATATGCTTGTTAAAAGTTCCTATTATCGGGCAAAAATGTGTGAGTATCTTGCTCAGCAAAAAGTACCGCAACTGGAACAAGAAGCTTTCTTATTAGGCTACTTTTCACAACTTTCTGCTATTTTACGTCAGCCATTGGATCGATTAATGGGTTCTTTATCATTGGATGTACAAATCGAATCGGCTTTAAAAGGAGAGCCAAGTCTTTTAACAGATATTTATCAGCTCGCTGTTTCCTATGAGCAGGTTAATTGGATCAAAATCGATCAGTTAACGGAAAAATTAGACTTGAAGAGAGCAGAGGTTTATCAAGCCTATCGCCAAGCAAATGCTTGGACTTTTGAGCTGCTAGGATAATTTATTTTGAGAGATTGATTGATACCAGGATTCCTATCATCCGTATATTAGACCTCCTTATACGAATATAGGAGGTCTTCGTTTAAAGAGCGTGTACGATCTCCACATATTCAAAAGTCAGTTCATTTTCTATCGCATCTTGATCTGTACCCTCTTTCCTCTATATTGAACTCCCTCAAGAAATACTCCCTGTTATTTACCACTATATCGAATATTTAAGTAAAATTAATATTTGCTTAACAATTTATTGATAAAATTATGTCGAATGATATTTTTCGTTTTATTAGGAGGAAATAAATTGAGCAAATTAAAAAATATGACCTCATCCTTATTTTATAAGTTCTTTTTTTCTTATTTGCTCGTTTTTCTCATTCCCTTTATTATCATTAGTGCAATCTTTTATAATAATTCTGTTAATAGGTTGAAAGAGGAAGTCATTCATTCTAATGTTAGCAAACTGGAAATGGTTAGAGATCTAACTGATTCGCATATAAACCAACTTTCTGAGTTAGCTGCAAAGATATCATTTGATGCCCGCTTAACACCATATATGGTCTCGAATCCATATTCAGATAAGGTAGCCATTGAAGAACTGCAAAGGTATCATATTAGCAGCTCCATTGCAGAAAGTTTGCTTATTCATTATCGTACGGGTGATCAGGTATATACAACCAGCGGGATAGGTACTGTTGACAACTACATAAATAATGTCTATCCGTTTAAGGAAGAGGAGAAACAAACTTTTACCAACACATTGTATCACGGGGGTGAACCTGTGATTCAGCCAATTACATTATCTACTAACAAAGAAAAACAGAATAAATTAATTGCATATACCTTCCCGATACCAGTCGACAATCCATATCCTTTAGGAACAGTGACATTCATGGTCAAGGAAAAAACAATAAAAAGCTTAATCAATCATTTGTTAGGTGAATTTGACGGGAGTGTTTATATCTTCGCAGATGATAATACTTTGCTCACTTCGATTAACAATGGAGAAAATATCAACGCTGACACTATCATTGGTATGTCAGATTCTTCAGAAGTAATCAGCAAGAATATAAACGGAAGTGATTATTCGCTTATCTCTATGCAATCGGAAGTAAATGGCTGGAAGTATATTACGGCAATGCCTACTGCCCAGTTTTATGGAAGTATAGCAGACCTTCGCACATCTATTATTCTGATCGTGACACTGATTGCTGTTGTTGGGCTAAGCTTTGCTATTTATTTGTCGATTAAGCAGTATAGACCAATTCATAGTCTATTCCAATATTTAAAGACCAAGCATCCTGTACAGAATAACCATTTTAATAGAGAAGATGAGCTGGGCCGGATACGATTCACTTTTGATTCTTTAATGGAGAACAGTGAGAAATTACAGGAAAAAGTAAACATTCAACAGCCATTTGTCAGAGATCAGTTATTAATGAATATTCTGAAAGGGGAAGCAGATAGCAAAGATAAGTTATTTCATGATCTAGATATTATCTTAGACGATAACGCTTTCTATGTCTTAATTGTCTCATTTGGTAAAAAGCAAAGTAAGGAAAAAAATGCTGTTCATAAGGATCAGTTGATTCCATTGTTGCAAAAGGTGAGTACTCCTTATGGGACAGGTTACGGTGTTGAATTGATTCATGATAATGGTATTGGAATGATTGTGAATCTCGGCAGCTCCGAAGAAACGCTAGAGAAAATGCAACAACATTTTTTAAAGCGGTTAAAGGAGCATATTTGTGAACATACCCAGCTTTCACCAACAATAGGTGTTGGCAAGATATATAATGATTTAAGTCTTGTCAATCGTTCCTTTATTGAAGCATCGGCTGCAGTAGATTTTCCTGTCGGTATAAAGCATAAAGTTATTTATTTTGATGACATAAGTGAAATGGGGGAAAGCAAAGCTTGGTATCCAATTAATGAACAAGCCAAGTTTATCCAGAGTCTGAAGCAAGGTGACGAGAAGGTTGCTCATGAGACACTGGATAAAATGGTTCTAAGCATAAGTGAGAAGAAGATGTCGATCTATTTATTGAAATGTATGTGTTATGACATTATTAATCTTATTATTAAAACAGTTTATGAAATGAAATTGGACTTATCAATCAAGGCTGTCAACGAACTGGCAGATTTTCATTCTATCCAGCAGTTAGAAGAGAATGTCAAGTTCCTAATCAAAGGGATCTGCCAAGAAGTTAATGCGAGAAAAGATAATCAAAATATGATTCTTCGGGAGAAATTATTAGAGTATATTCATCTACAGTATACTTCTCATAACTTAAGTTTAGAAAATGCTGCAGAGAAATTACACGTATCCGTATCCTTTTTAAGCCGGTTCATGAAAGAAGAGACAGGGTTTACTTTTACCCAATATGTTTGGAACCTTAGAATGGGAGAGGTAAAACGTCAGTTAACAGAAACAAACCTTTCGATAAAGGAAATTGTTCTGAACATTGGTTATTTAGATGTAGCGAATTTTATTCGGAAGTTTAAGAATACAGAAGGCGTAACACCTGGCCAGTATCGTAAGCAAATTGCCGGAAAAAATTAAGTGAACAAGTCAAATGGAAAACCACATGTCATTTTAGAACATGTGGTTTTTTATCATGATACCGCTAATTGAATATGTCGATTTTATTATATTATCCCAGTTAGTAATAAACGGAATAGCCGTCATTCCCGTATGTGAAAGTGGTACCGATATGTCGATCTTCTACGAGCCTGTTAACTATGCTGGTAATACAGTGAAAATACGCCATTTCACTCGAAAAAAATGACATATATACTCCTATTTCAGCTATGTGTTACATTTTGTTTGTGGCAAAGACCACGACAACATTATAAGCGAAGGGAGGGAAAACAATTTGACTACCATATTACTAATTGGTGCTGGTGTAATGGGAACAACTCATATAAATGCCTATCAAAAGATGGATCATGCAGAAGTTGTAGGAGTTGTAGATATAAATCGTAACAAGGCGGAAGCTATTGCAACAAATGGAGAACCAATCTTTACGTCAATAGAAGATGCAATAGAGGAAATCTTCCAAATTGATCTTATCGATATTTGTTTGCCGACAGATTTACATCTTACATATGTAAAAAAAGCCTCTAATTACACCAAACATATTATTTGTGAAAAACCGTTAGGCAGAAATGTAGAAGAGGCAAAAGAAATTATTCAGTTTTGTGAACAGGAAAAGATTAACCTCTTTGTTGGACACGTTGTTCGCTTCTTTCCAGAATACCAGCTTGCCAAAAAATTATTGGATACATCAAAAATTGGTAAACCTGGTGTTGTCCGAATGTCTCGAACTAGTGCTTTTCCGGCATGGGAGAATTGGTATGGAGATGCCGGGAAAAGTGGTGGATTAATTTTAGATTTAATTATCCATGATTTTGATTACTTACGATGGTGCTTCGGTGAGGTAGTGCGGGTGTATGCCAAAGGATTTGCCAACCAAAAACTTCCCGATAAGGCCTATGCGTTAATAACATTACGATTTAAGAATGGAGTCATTGCCCATGTGGAAGGCAGCTGGACACATCATCATTTTGCAACTAAATTTGAAATGGCCGGCAGTAATGGAATTATATCTTATAATAGTGATCAAACAAAATCGTTAAGTATTTTTGCAAATGATGAATCTTCATCCGGGCGTAGCGTGATTCATAAAAGTCGATTAAATAGAAACCCGCATCATAAAGAACTCGAACACTTTATTGATTGTGTGGAAACAAATAAGCAACCATTAATAACACCTGAGGATGCAATGAAAGCTATTGAAATTTCGATGGCAGCCATCCGTTCGATGGAAACAGGACAACCTGTTACGCTTAATGAATGAAGGAGAGATAAATGTGAAAATTGGTGTAATCAGCTTTGCCCATATGCATGCGTACAGCTATGCTAAGGTCTTCCGGCAAATGAAGGATGTGGAAATCACAGCAGTTACCGATGAGGATGAAGCAAGAGGTAAACATGCTGCCGGCAACTTTGATGCAGTATTTTATACATCTTATGAAGAATTGCTTGAACAGAATATCGATGCTGTAATTGTTACATCAGAAAACATTAACCATTGTAAACATGTCATTGCAGCGGCTAAGGCGAAGAAACATGTACTTGTGGAAAAGCCAATGGCCACAACCATAGAGGATGCAGAGAAAATGATTCGAGCTTGTAAGGAAAACGGTGTCCTGTTACAAGTAGCATATCCAGTCAGATTTAACACATCGATTATGCAAGCAAAAGAGCAAATCGATAATGGCATGATTGGTGATATTCTTGCAATAAATGCTACCAATCGCGGCAAAAACCCTGGCGGCTGGTTTGTTGTTCCAGAGAAATCAGGTGGTGGTGCTGTGATGGACCATACTGTACATGTAGTAGATGTTATCCGTTGGTTTATGAATAGTGAGGTTCAAGAAGTTTATGCTGAAATTGATCAGCTTTTCCATGATCAACCAATCGATGATGCAGGTCTGCTCACGCTATCCTTTACGAATGGAGTTTTTGCAACTCTTGACTGCAGTTGGTCAAAGAATAAAAACTTCCCGTCAGGTGCTGATGTCACGCTTGAAATAATAGGAACAAAGGGTATCCTTTCCGTTGATGCATTTAAACAAGTTCTGCAAGTATCTACAGTTCAGGACGGAGAGCAGCAATTCGGTTGGGGAGACAGTATGAATGAGAGCTTGATCAGAGATTTTATTCGAAATATTTCAGAAGAGAAAGAGCCAGTAACTTCAGGTTATGACGGTTTAAAGACAGTAGAAGTAATATTAGCCGCATATGAATCTGCTAAAAAGGTCCAACCAATGTCTATCGGATAAATTTTAAAATATTAGAGGATATAGAGGAGGAAATATTTTGAAGTTCAAAAAAGGTCTAATAGCTGCAACCAGTGCTGTGTTGTTATTATCTGCCTGCAATAATGCAGAAGGTTCACAAGGGGAAAACGATGCTGAAACAGCTTCAGAGAATGTCAATGAAACCGGAATGCCAATCGTAAATGAACAAATTAAGCTGAAAATTTTTGCAGATCGAGCGTCCTCTACGAATGAAGACTGGAATGATGTTATGGTCTTTAATGAATATGAAAAGATGACCAACATTGATGTGGAATGGGAAATGGTACCAACTGATGCATTAGAAGAAAAAAGAAACCTGGCACTAGCCAGTGGAACATTACCTGATGTCTTTCATTCTGCTGATCTTTCCAACCTGGATCTCTTAAAATATGGACAGCAAGGTGTTTTTCTGGAATTAAATGATTTAATTGATCAGTATGCACCTAATTTAAAGAAACTAATGGAGGAAAATCCTGATATTAAAAAAGGTCTTACATTTCCTAATGGGAAAATTTATTCGATGCCTACAATCTATTCACCGGACTTCACATCTGTACTGATCGGTTCACGACCATGGATTAATCAGGAGTGGTTAGATCAGTTGGGAATGGAAATGCCAGAAACAACAGAAGATTTTTATCAATATTTAAAAGCAGTAAAGGAAACAGACCTTAATGGAAATGGCGAGTTAGATGAAATTCCATATGGCGGCACAGTGATTGGTGGCTTAGTCGGCTGGTTAAAAGGAGCCTATGGATTAGGAAACATAGGAACACGACACAAATATGTCGATATAGACCCAGAAAATAATGATCAACTCCGCTTCTTTGCAGCAGAAGAAGGCTACAGGCAGATGCTTGAATTTATTCACAAATTATATAGTGAAGGCTTAATTCAGCAAAATATTTATACGATTGACTATAACCAGTTCTTAGCAAACGGTTCAGAAAATATTTACGGAAGTACGGTGCTTACAAATCCGAGAACGTCTTTCGGTGATGTTGGTGAACAATTTATTGGTGCAAATGCACTTGAAGGAGAAAATGGTGACAAAATGTTTGTTGATATTGGATCTTCTTTAGTAAGACTTGGAGGATTTGCTATCACAAAAGAAAATCCGGATCCTGCTGCCACTGTCCGATGGATGGATCATTTCTATAGTGATGAGGGAGCCAAATTATTCTTTATGGGGATTGAAGGGGAAACTTACCAGGAAACAGAAGATGGAGAAGTCGAATATCTAGACAAGATCACCAACAGTCCTGATGGTTTAACAATGGAACAGGAGTTAGCAAAATATATGACATGGCTTGGGGGCGGTTACCCAGGGATTGTGAAAAAAGACTATTTTAAAGGTGCAGAAAGTCTTCCTTCCGCAATAGAAGCTGCTGAAAGATTGGATCCATATTTACCAGAACAACTGATACCGGCATTTACTTTTACAGAAGAAGAAAGCAGCAGATTTTCCGCACTTGCTGCAGATATTGAAAAATATGTAGAAGAAACACAAGACAAACTGATTACTGGCGAGATCTCCTTTGCTGAATGGGATAACTATATCCAAACATTACATGATATGGGCTTAGAAGAGTACATGGAAATTCAAAATGCTGCATATGAGCGTTATAAAAACAGTTAAGGCTAACTAAACATTTTAAGTACAATAGGGCAACCTATTGTACTTAAAAATTATGCTGAAGGAGGTTGGATGGATGACAACTGCTAAGTTGGTAATGGATAAAAAGCAAAAAGAAAAAAGTAAATTACATAAGCAAATACGAAGATTTAAGAATAGTTGGCAGCTATATATATTTCTCCTTCCAGCTTTAACGTTCTTTATCATTTTTCATTATCTACCAATGTACGGTGTGCAAATTGCTTTTAAAGATTTTTATGCGACAGAAGGAATATGGGGCAGCCCATGGATAGGGTTTGATCATTTTACAAGGTTCTTTAATTCTTATTATTTTTGGCGCTTGCTGAAAAATACGCTGTTATTAAACTTGTATCAATTAGCTCTTTTCCCGCTGCCTATCATTCTGGCTCTTGCGGTCAATGAATTAAGAAATGGGACATTAAAAAAATGGGTCCAAACTATCACTTATGCGCCACACTTTATTTCGGTAGTAGTAGTTGTTGGGATTATTGTTGCCTTTTTAGATCCAGTTACAGGCATAGCGAATCATTTGATAAGCAGCTTTGGCGGTGAACCGGTAGATTTCTTAACAAGTTCGGAATGGTTCCGTCATATTTTCGTCTGGTCTGATGTATGGCAGACGCTTGGCTGGGGTTCAATCATTTACTTGGCAGCATTAGCAGGAATTAATCCGGAATTACATGAAGCAGCGAAGATAGATGGAGCAACAAGGCTGCAACGGATCCGTTATATTAATATACCTGGGATCTTGCCAACCGTTGTCGTCCTATTTATTTTGAGTCTTGGTAACTTTATGGCAGTTGGATTTGAGAAAGTGTTATTGTTACAGAACAATTTGAACTCTTCCACTTCTGATGTAATCCAAACATTTGTTTATCAAAGTGGTTTACTGGAAGGTCAATACAGTTTTGCCTCTGCAATAGGGTTATTTGATTCTATGATTAATATTATTTTGCTGATTACCGTCAATCAGATAGCGAAGAAGACGAGTGATAACAGCTTATGGTAGGTGATAATGTTGAGATTTAGTTTATCTGATAAAGGATTTGACATTGTTAATAAGATTTTTCTTTTGATTGTAACAGGTGTCATTCTCTATCCATTAATATTTGTAGTCAGTGCCTCTATCAGTGACCCAGGTGCAGTCAGTTCAGGGCAAATGTGGCTATGGCCTGTTGATATCACATTAGAAGGGTATCGAAAAGTATTTGAAAACAGTAATATTTGGGTGGGGTACCGTAACACCATTTTTTACACATTGCTAGGGACTTTGATCCACCTGCTTGTATTGATTCCTTCTGCGTATGCACTATCAAGACGGGAAGTGATCGGTAAAAAATTCATTTTATGGTTAATTATCTTTACAATGTTTTTTAATGGCGGATTAATTCCTACTTATTTAGTTGTGAAATCATTAGGAATGGTTGATACCGTTTGGTCAGTTATTGTCCCTAATGCAGTAGGGGCATGGAGCATTCTCGTTGCTCGAACATTTTTCCAGCAAAACATTCCTGAACAGCTGGTAGAGGCAGCAAAAATGGATGGCGGATCGGATTTCTATATATTCTGGAAAGTCGCTTTGCCATTATCTGCTCCAATCATTGCAGTTATGGCATTATTTCATGGGGTAAGTCTCTGGAATCAATATTTTAATGCCCTTATTTATATTTCTGATCAGAATCTCTTTCCATTGCAGCTTTTTCTTCGGGAAATTCTGGTCATTAATGAAATAGATATGAATACACAAGAGGCTGGTCAGATGGAATCCTTTGTAGAACAGGTAAAAACTGCTGGATTAATCAAATATGCTGTCATCATTGTTTCCGCACTTCCATTATTAATCATTTATCCATTTCTCCAACGCTTTTTCGTCAAAGGTGTGTTAATTGGATCAGTGAAAGAGTAAATAGTGAAAAAAGCAGAGAGACCTCCCCCTTTAATACGGGAGTGGTCTTTCTCGTATCAGAACAGCCAATGACTGGCAATCAAATATAATCATATTCAATCACTGAATTATTCGAATTCCAGCACTTTTGGGTCCTGCCCTTTTTTATTCATTAATTTAATTTCGAATGGCTGGATTTCCAAAATGATATAATTTGGATCATTCGGACCGTCAAACCAATTTTCCATATAAGGGTTCCATAATTTTTTCTTTAAATCTTCTGAATCACTTATTTTTACCTTCCCTTGATACTCCACATATTCGTCACCAAAGCCATCCCCTTCATAGCCTAATAAAATGTGTGTATATGGATTGCTTTCGATTTCTTCAACCTTGTGTGTTTCACTGCTTGTTGCTGTAAATAAAGTCAGCCCCTCATGTGTGTATGTCATATATCTGGAATAGGGACGATCTTGCTGAATAGTTGCTAAAGTCCCTACAGAGCTGTTTTCCAAAATGTTTTCCACTGCTTTACGAATATCTTGATTATTCATGTTATATCAACTCCTTCTCTGTGAACATTATTCCACCTTAGAGAAAAAATAAACTACACCACTCAACAACGTTGAAATATAATTCTTAAACAAATAAAATGATTGGAGCAGCTCTACTAAACAGCTGCATTGCTCCCTGAAAACTTTTATCCGCAATGAATGGATGGAACATGGATTTCCCTTTATGAAAATAGAAGAATAAATATACATAAAACCATCAGGAAATAGGGAATTATTTAAAAATAAGAGGATTTATTTGATCGAATCGGTTAGCCTAATACTGTGCTCTCAGCACATCAAAAGTGTATTAGGGGGGAATAAAAATGGTCAAAGACTCATACGCACCGAAAGAAAAATTACACGGTAAACCAAAAAAGCCTGATGAACAAAGAAGAGGAAAAGCCTCCTCCAACAAACGACATGTAGATAATTGAAAAATAATTTAGTATAGAATACCATCGAATCCATCCCTGCCATACATGGTAAAAGAAGGAGTCGATGGTTTTCCTTACCGCTTTCGTTCACTGGGGGTTATTTAGTATTGCTTTTCATAAAATTACGTGCTATTCTGTAACTATTTTGAAAAAAGAGTGAAAAGGAAACATATCCTGTAGCCATATGTTTCCTTTTACTATCTATGTAGTTAATAACGGAGGTTTAGTATGTCATCACGTAATACAACAAGTATCATTACAGTTGGGTTTATGTTATTTGCTTTATTTTTTGGGGCAGGTAATTTAATTTTCCCCCCGCAATTAGGACAAGCAGCCGGTGAGAATCTGCTTTCAGCGAACTTAGGTTTTATTTTTACAGGGGTAGGGTTACCTGTCCTTGCAGTCTCAACATTTGCTTTTTCTGGCAAAACAAATTTACAATCACTTGCTGGTCAGGTTCATCCATTGTATGGAATAATTTTTACTACTGTACTTTATTTAACAATTGGCCCATTATTCGCATTACCAAGGACAAACACGGTAGCGTTTGAAATAGGCATTGCACCATTTCTTGAAAATACATCAAGTAGTTTCGCATTGTTCATTTATACAGTTATTTTTTTTGGAGTATCTTTATATTTCTCATTACAATCAAATAAACTAATTGATATAATTGGAAAAATATTGACACCACTTCTTTTAATCGTAATAGCGGTGTTAATTGTTGCTGCCATTTTTCATCCAATGGGAGCTATTCAGGCTCCAACTGATGCTTATACTGTGAACAGCTTTTTCAAAGGTTTCCAAGAAGGCTATCTAACAATGGATTTATTGGCTGGATTCGTATTTGGAATTATTGTGATCAATGTAATTAAAGATAGTGGCACTGTGTCGAATAACCATTTACTAAAGTCCACGATAAAGGCTGTATTAATAGCTGCAATCCTGTTAGCTGTCGTTTATTCTTCCCTTGCATATCTTGGAGCAATCAGTGTGGAGGGCATTGGACAAATGAAAAATGGGGGATTGATTTTAGCAGCAGCATCCCAATATTATTTCGGCTCATATGGGAAAATAATACTCGGTTTAATTGTTGTAGCAGCATGCTTAACAACTAGTATTGGTCTAATCACATCATGTGCTTCTTACTTCCATCAGATTGTTCCCAAAATAGCATATCATAAATGGGCGATAATCTTTACGTTATTAGGTGCTGTTATCTCAAACTTTGGATTGGATACGATCATTGCTTTTTCTGTTCCAGTATTGTCCATGCTGTATCCAATGGCAATATGCTTAATGGTCTTAACCTTCCTTCACCCGCTTTTTAAAGGGAAGAAAGAAGTTTACCAAATAAGTATTTTATTTACATTTATTGTCGCGCTTTTTGATGGCTTAAATGCAGCAGGGGTAAAAATAACTGCAGTCAATGATTTTTTTACTGCTGTCCTTCCTTTATATAATGTTGGTCTTGGATGGGTTGTACCAGCATTACTAGGAGGAATTTCAGGTATTCTTATAGGTTCTTTCAAACACAGCAAAAATAATTAGCCGTGTTTGAAAATTTTTTCACTGGCTAATTTCTACAAATGAGATGGATAGAATAACCTGCGTTTACAGTCGCAGGTTATTTTTACTACCATAAAAGGGCATCAAAAAATTTTATGATTGTGTACGATTTTACACAAAATTAATAAAAACGAAATATTTCTTACAATCTTATTTATAAATTTTCGGAATAATGGTAATATTAATTCAGCCTTTCAGATTAATAGTTTGAAAGAATTAGAAACGTAGAAAGAAAGGCGTATACATAATTCACTAAAACAGGAGGGGATATGATGAAAAACCGTAAGTTTTTGTTATTTATTCTGGTTTTATCATTAGGACTATTTTTGGCAGCATGTGGGACAGAAACAGGTGATGAAGGCTCTGAAGAAAATACAGATACAGAGTCAACAGACAATGGAACAGAAGAGGAAACTGCTTCAGATGACTATAAAGTAGCTATGGTAACAGATATTGGCGGGGTTGATGATAAATCATTTAACCAGTCAGCTTGGGAAGGTATCAAAGGATGGGGCGAAGAAAATGGTTTAGCAAGAGGCGAGGGATTTGATTATGCTCAATCCAATGAAAAAGCAGACTATATGCCAAATATTACTCGCTTCGTTCGTGATGACTATAACTTAATTTTTGGTATTGGCTTTGAATTAAAAGAAGATATTCAAACAGCTGCAGAACAGTATCCAGATACTAATTTTGCGATTGTTGATGATGAAGTAGATGCTTCCAATGCTGTTAGTATTAAATTTAAAGAGCACCAAGGCAGCTTTTTGGTTGGTGTTGCTGCAGCAATGAAAACAAAGTCAAATAAAATAGGTTTTGTTGGCGGTGTAGATTCTCCATTAATTAAGAAATTCGAATCTGGTTTTATCGCTGGTGCTAAATCAGTCAACCCGGAAATTGAAGTGGATGTACAATATGCGGAATCATTTGCAGATGCTGCAAAAGGAAAGTTGATTGCAACCAATATGTATGACAGTGGGGTGGATGTTATTTATCACGCTTCTGGTGCAACAGGAAATGGTGTGTTCAATCAAGCAAAAGATATCAAACAAAATGACCCTGAAAGAGAACTCTGGGTAATCGGTGTCGACCGTGATCAACATGAAGAAGGTGCTATCAACGACCATAATGTTACCTTAACATCAATGATTAAACGTGTAGATGTAGCAGTTCAAGACGTTATTGAACAAAGTAAGAATGGTGAATTCCCTGGCGGAGAAATGCTGGAATACGGAATTGAAGAAGACGGGATTACTTTCTCTACAGTCAACGAAGAAGCAATGACAGAGGATATCATTTCAACTGTGGAAGAATGGCAGGAGAAAATATTGAATGGTGAAGTGGAAGTGCCACAGACTATTGAAGAATTAGAAACATATCAAGAGTCACTATAAGAATGGAGAAGAGAAGGCAGGAACCTGGCCTTCTCTACTATTATGTTATGAAGAAAAATCTTTCATGAAAGGCTGTTTCATTTTATGTTTTCACTATTCTATAAAAGATAATTGGGAAGTGAAAGTTTAATATATAGGGGTGAACGATATGGATTATGCGATTGAAATGCTGAATATCAGGAAGGAATTCCCAGGCATTGTAGCAAACGACAATATTACTATTCAATTAAGGAAAGGTGAAATTCACGCATTATTAGGTGAAAATGGTGCAGGGAAATCGACATTAATGAATGTATTGTTTGGTTTATATCAGCCTGAAAAAGGTGAAATCCGGGTAAAAGGGAAAGCAGTTAATATTAACAATCCTAATATTGCGAATGATTTAGGCATTGGAATGGTTCACCAGCATTTTATGTTAGTGGAACCATTCACAGTGACTCAAAATATTATTCTGGGGAGTGAACCAAAGAATAGGTTCGGGAAAATCGACCTTGCTACAGCTAGAAAAGAAATACAAGAACTGTCCGATCGATATGGCTTAAAGGTAAACCCTGATGCGAAAATTAGTGAGATATCTGTTGGTATGCAGCAAAGAGTGGAAATTCTAAAAACTCTTTATCGTGGGGCAGAAGTGTTGATTTTTGATGAACCGACAGCGGTTTTAACACCCCAAGAAATAGGTGAACTAATTGAAATTATGCGTTCATTAATCAATGAAGGTAAATCGATCATATTAATTACACATAAGCTGAAAGAAATTATGGAAGTGTGTGATAGATGTACAGTTATTCGGAAAGGGAAAGGGATTGGAACAGTTAATGTATCCGAAACAAATTCATCAGAACTCGCTTCTTTAATGGTGGGCCGTGAAGTGAACTTTAAAACAGTGAAAAAAGCTGCTCAACCGAAAGATGCGATTCTTGAAGTGAAAGACTTATATGTTAAGGATGCACGTAAAGTGGACTTAGTAAAAGGGTTAGATTTGAATGTGCGTTCAGGTGAGATCGTAGGGATAGCCGGTGTAGACGGAAATGGTCAAACTGAATTAGTCGAAGCTATAACTGGTTTAGCTAAAGCGCGTTCAGGAACTATCAAGTTAGCTAATAAAGACATTACAAATCTATCGCCACGTAAAATTACTGAAAGTGGGTTAGGTCATATTCCACAAGACCGGCACAAATATGGATTAGTATTAGATTATTCCATTGGTGAGAATATTGTTTTGCAAACATATTATCAAAGACCTTATTCCAAAGCAAAAGTACTTAGTTATAAAGAGATTTTTGGTAAAGCGAAAAAGATCATCGAAGAATACGATGTCAGAACACCTAGTGTATATACAAAAGCGCGCGCACTATCTGGCGGAAACCAGCAAAAAGCCATTATCGGCCGTGAAGTCGATCGATCACCAAAATTATTGATTGCAACACAGCCAACAAGAGGATTGGATGTTGGGGCGATCGAATTTATTCATAAGAAATTGATTGAAGAACGTGATAAAGGTAGTGCTATTCTTCTTGTCTCATTTGAATTGGATGAAATTTTAAATGTGAGTGATCGGGTAGCTGTAATGTTTGATGGGAGAATTGTTGCAAATGTAAAGCCAGAAGAAACAACTGAGCAAGAACTTGGCCTGCTGATGGCAGGAAGCCAAGTGATAAAGGCAGGTGAAACAAGTCAATGACATCGAACAATAAACTTTTTGGCCTATTAGTTCCTATTATTTCTGTTATTATCGGTCTGCTTGCAGGTGCTGTTATTATGTTGCTGTCGGGGCACAATCCTATCAAGGGATATGCCGCATTGTGGGCAGGCGCTTTTGGCGATTCATATACAATTGGTGAGACAATTCGCAGAACTACTCCATTAATCTTGACAGGGCTGGCTGTTGCATTTGCCTTTAAAACAGGACTGTTTAATATTGGTGCAGAAGGACAAGTAATTGTTGGCTGGCTTGCTGCTGTTTGGGTTGGTCTGGCGATTGACGCTCCTATGATTATTCATCTTCCGCTTGCTATATTAGCTGGAGCAATGGCAGGTGGACTCTGGGGGTTCTTACCTGGTTTATTGAAAGCAAAACTAGGTGTACATGAGGTAATTATTACAATCATGATGAATTACATAGCGTTGCATGTGACTAATGCTGTCATACGCAGTGTGTTAACAGATCAGGCAACAACAACAGAGGCAATAGCCAGTACAGCATCATTAGCTTCCCCATGGCTGCAAAGTATCACGTTTTACTCAAGAATTCATTATGGTATCTTGATTGCTTTATTTGCAGCATTTGTGATGTGGTTTATTATCGAACGAACAACCTATGGTTATGAACTAAAATCCGTTGGTTTTAATCAACATGCATCGAATTATGCAGGAATGAATGTAAGTAAAAATATTATTTTATCAATGGTTATCGGCGGGGCATTTGCAGGTTTAGCAGGAGCCATGGAAGGACTTGGTACATATGGCACGATTTCGGTTATGTCTGGATTTACCAATCTGGGCTTTGATGGAATAGCGGTTGCATTGCTTGGAGCTAATAATGCGCTTGGTGTAGTATTGGCAGGATTGCTTTTTGGTGTTCTAAAAGAAGGTGCTGGTGAAATGCCAACAGCTGCAGGTGTACCGACAGAACTAGTTGATATTATCATTGCATTGATTATTTTCTTCGTAGCTTCCAGTTATATTATCCGCTGGGTTTTACTTCGTTTTAAAAAGGGGGAAAGATAGATGTTTGAAGCATTGCAGTCGATTATTCCAACCGTATTATTCTATTCGGCGCCTCTTATTTTAACAGCACTAGGCGGAGTATATAGCGAAAAATCTGGGGTTGTTAATATTGGTTTAGAAGGTCTTATGGTAATGGGAGCATTTGTTGGAATTGTTTTTAACTTAACTTTTGTAGATATATTTGGTAGTTGGACGCCTTGGATTTCGATATTAGCTGCCATGGCGGTTGGGGCTGTGTTTTCACTAATTCACGCTGTTGCTTCTATTTCGTTCTATGCCAATCAGGTTGTCAGCGGGGTAGCGATTAATATGCTGGCGCTAGGGATTGGTGTTTACTTAACAAAAGTATGGTATGGAAAAGGGCAAACAGATATGGTAGATCAGCCATTTTACACAACTGATATTCCTGTATTGGAACATATCCCACTTATAGGGCCGATTTTCTTTCAAGGTATTTATGTTACTTCCTATATTGCTATTATTCTGGCTTTTGTTGCATGGTATGTACTTTATAAGACGCCATTTGGTCTAAGGTTACGTGCGGTCGGTGAACATCCAATGGCTGCTGATACAAATGGTATTAAGGTGGAGAGAATGCGGTATATTGCGGTCATATTGTCTGGTACATTAGGAGGGTTAGGTGGTGCAGTATTCGCCTTAACTATTGCATCAAACTTTTCTCATTCCACGATTGTAGGGCAAGGGTTCATGGCATTAGCTGCTGTTATCTTTGGTAAGTGGCATCCGCTTGGTGCAATGGGAGCAGCATTGTTCTTTGGGTTAGCTCAGAGTTTAAGTGTAGTAAGTTCCGGAATTCCATTATTAGCAGATATTCCACAAGTAATCTTATTAATTGCACCATATTTGCTGACTATATTAGCGCTGGCAGGTTTTATTGGACGTGCCGAAGCTCCTCGTGCAAATGGTATCCCTTATATCAAGGGCAGCAGGTAGAGTAGAAGGAAAAAGGTAACATTAATAATAGATAGGCAAGCATTTGCGTAATGCTTGCCTTCTTTGTATACACTTTTTAATATATCAGTGAATAAGAAATTTGAAACTTTTTCGCCATTTAACCGTATGGTATACCAGACGTGATCCCAATGAATTTTATTGGAATGCAAATGTTATTAAAAGGAGGAGTTAGTTATGAATACAAAACGATGGATCGCACTAGTAGTAGCTGTTGGTCTGTTTTTGTTTTCAATCGGTTTTCAGTTTATGTCAAACATTCTATCAACAGATAGGGATGAAGCCTTTAACTTTGCTAATTTAGACCAGCAGTTTAGTGAAAAAGTGGTAGAAGAAGGCTCACCTGGGAGTAAAATTGCTGTACTTCATTTGAATGGAGTCATTCAAGACACAACTCCAAGTACCCTATTGAATACAGGTTCTTACAATCACAAAAGATTTCTTGAAATGCTTGACCATGCAGGGGATGATGATAGTGTCAAGGGGATAGTATTACATGTAAACACACCAGGCGGCGGTGTTGTGGAGAGTGCTGAAATCCATGACAAAATCTTAGAAATTAAAGAAGAGACAGAGAAACCAATTTACGTATCGATGGGTAATACTGCTGCCTCTGGCGGATACTATATCGCTGCACCAAGTGATAAGATTGTTGCACATAAAGCGACACTAACAGGATCAATAGGTGTTATTATGCAAAGTATTAATTTTGCTGAATTAGCTGACGAACTAGGTATTGATTTTAATACAATTAAAAGTGGAGAACACAAGGATATTCTTTCTTCATATCGGGAAATGACAGATGAAGAACGACAAATATTACAATCAATGATTGACGACATGTATGATGATTTTGTTGATGTTATTGTTCAGGGACGGGAGATGACAGAAGAGCGTGTCCGAGAACTGGGTGATGGCAGGGTGTATACAGGTTCACAGGCATTAGAAGTAGATCTGGTAGACGAAATTGGTTCACTTGATGATACGATTTCTATGATGAAGGAAGAACATGACATAACAGAAGCAAGAGTTATTGAGTATGAGAACGGTTTTCCTTTTGGCCAATTGCTAGGCGGAAGTGTACAAAGTATGTTCGGTCAGGAAGCAGACTTGATTGGCATTAAGGAAATGTTACAACAAAGTAACGCACCACGTGCCATGTATTTATATTCACGATAAGGGAGTGTCGGGATTATGGAAGAACCATTAGAATATACTTCTAAGCAGGTTAGGCCAACAAGGTATGCAGGATTTTGGATGCGTTTCTGGGCATACTTGGTTGATATTATCATTATATTCAGTATTAACGGCATTCTGCTTTTACCATTTCAATTTATCAATGATGGGAAAGCAGTGGACATTGGCTATTGGACATTAACAGGTATTCTGAGTTCCATTGTTTTTTATGTTTACTTTTTGTTAATGACAAAATATTTCCGTCAGACATTGGGTAAAATGATCTTCGGACTTAAAGTAATACGAGAAGATAACAAGCCGTTAAACTGGAGTGACCTTATTTTTCGAGAAGTTGTCGGCAGGTTTTTGCATCGCGTATTTTTCATTACCGTGTTTCTGTATTTGTTTGTCGCATTTACTGGTCAGAAACAAGGAATTCATGACATGATCGGCAACACCCGAGTAGTATTTGAAGATTAAAGGAAAATGCAGGTTAACATAGCCTGCATTTTTCAACTTTATCAGAGAAAAATCCAATCAACTATATCAAAAATTGCACCATATAAACGGTTACCAGTAGATGTAGGAAGAGTTTGCATATTAGAATTAATTCCGTCTACTTTATCTCACACACCATCAAATGATTCCCATCAGGGTCTTTAAAATTAAAAAAATGACCGAACTGTATTTCAGAAGTCAATTCCACACCATCTTTTTGCATTTCGTGATAAGCCTCACCAATATTATCCGTATTAAAATGAAACGGTGGTGTTTGGTAAATAGTGTCTTTACGATAAGTTTTACTGTCAAGGACAACATTTATTCCATCAAGTTCCAGTACATATAGATGGCCGCCAGGGAAATCATCCGTTGGCTCTAATTTTAATAGGTTGCAATACCAATCTCGTGCTTTCTTAAGATCTTTAACTGGGATAAATATACCGGAAATTTTTTTGTTCAATGGATTCACTCAAACCCTCTCCTTAAAATGTGATAAAAAGCATAATTTAACCATATGATGAACAAAGGAGTACGTCAATTGGAATTTTGAAAAAAGTGTAAAAATTATAGCAAATTCATCAATAAATTCTCATGGAAGAGTATAATAGAATAGGAATTATAATAAATAGTATTTTCTGCATAAAGTGGCAATCATTTTTTGTAGGGAAAATAACAGAGTAGGAGATTGTATGATAGGTGTAGGCTTAATTTTAGAAGGCGGTGGAAGCAGGGGAGTTTATACAGCGGGTGTGCTGCAGTATTTAATGGAAGAAAGCATCTACATACCATATGTAATCGGTGTATCCTCCGGTGCCTGTATGGGGTCTTCCTATATTTCACGTCAACTCAATCGGAATATGAGAGTAAATATTGATTATGTTCAACATCCAGATTACTTATCCGTAAAAAATTGGATTTTGAAACGCCAGTTGTTTGGCATGGATTTTTTATTTGAAAAAATCATGAACGAATTAGATCCATTTGATTATGAAACATTTAACAATGCAAGGGAAGAATTTGTTGTCGGGGTGACGGACTGTATAACAGGTGAACCTGTGTTTTATCATAAGTCAAAGCATGCTGCTGATATGATTACAGTACTGCGAGCCTCCAGTTCCCTGCCATTAATCGCACCGGCTGTCCAATTAGACAATCGGCTGCTCCTAGATGGCGGCATTACTTCACCACTGCCAATCGAACAATCAATCAAGGACGGCAACAGGAAAAATGTAGTGATTTTAACGAAAAACAGAGGATATGTTAGAAAATCTGAACCATTTCATTGGTTAATTCGAAGAAAATATCAAGATTATCCCGGGTTACTGAAAGCTATAGAAAAACGGCATCATGTTTATAACGAAAAACTGCAATATTTGTATGAGGAAGAGAAAAAAGGAAATGTATTTATCATTTGTCCAACAGAAAAAGTAGCAGTTGGAAGGATAGAAAAAAACAAAAAGAAGCTCATATCATTATATCAGCATGGATATAATGATATGAAAAGACTTGCCCCACATTTAAAAGATTTCTGCTTAGAAGGAGAACACATCCAACGTGTGGAATAGTGAGTAAATTTCGTCTGATTGTAAAAGATAGTTGAGAAATGTAATCGAAAGGATGGTCTCAATGCCAATACAAAATGGTCATGAAATCGAGCAGCTTTCCATACTCTCTCAACAATTAGAAGTTGCCAGTCAAGAAGCAAGAAATCATGCAGATATAGAAGAGATCCAATCATTACAGAAGCAACTGCAAGATGTCCAGGAACAAATTCAAGATGCACGCGGAAAGGCGATTAATGGCAGTGGTACATCTACTGAGCCATTATTTCAAGCACAGCAACGAGTAGAAGAATGCCAGCATGAATTAAAGAGAGCTTTCATCAATTTGAAAGCACAGCAAGACAATACATTTCAACAAGAGTAATGCCGATTTTGGTATTACTTCTTTTTTTTGCTTAATTATTATCAACCTCTACAAGCCGCTGCATCCGGAATTAAAAGAAGTATTGTCAGCATGGTTAAATAAAACAGAAGACATGTAGTTTGATTACTGGCAATGTCTTCACTGCTTGTTGTATCATTTAATTAGTAAAAGAACTGTTATAAAAAGTTAGGAGACATAACAATGAAAGGTTTAGGATTAGTATTAGAAGGTGGAGGAAGCAGAGGTGTTTATACAGCTGGTGTCCTGCAATTTCTTATGGAAAAGAATATATATCTGCCATATGTCATCGGTGTATCAGCAGGAGCCTGTAACGGGTCCTCCTATATTTCCCGGCAGTTAGAGCGCAATAAACGGGTAACCATTGATTATGTTAGTCATCCGGAATATTTATCTTTTCGTAATTATCTTAAGAAACGTCAATTGTTTGGTATGGACTTTATATTCGATACATTGCCAAATGAACTTGTCCCATTTGACTTTGAAACATTTAACAAAGCTGTGGAGGAATTTGTTGTTGGTGTGACTGATTGCAAGACAGGGGAGCCGTTATTTTACCGCAAATCCACTTACGCTGATGATATGTTAACACTTCTTCGTGCTTCCAGTTCTTTGCCATTGGTCGCACCTGTGGTGAATTTCGATAATCGTGTCTTAATGGATGGCGGTATTTCGGCACCAATCCCAATTAAGCAATCTATAGAAGATGGAAACCCAAAAAACATTGTAGTCCTAACAAGAAATAGAGGGTATTACAAAAAACCAGCCACAGCTCATTGGTATATCCGACGAAAATACCGGCATTATCCTGGATTATTAGAAGCGATAGACAGACGGCATCAAGTATATAATCAAACATTAAATGAACTGTTTGAAGAAGAAAAGAAAGGAAATGTGTTTATTATTTGTCCAACAGAAAAGTTAATGGTTGGCCGAATTGAGAAGAATAAAAATAAATTATTGCATCTATACAACAGAGGGTATGAAGATGTAAAAAGCATCTCCGATTCTTTGAATGAATTCATATCATAAATAGCCAGAAGAGGTGGATAAGGTTGAGGACGATAATTTTCGATGTTGATGATACATTATATGACCAGGCACTATCATTTCATCACACCTTTCGGAAACTGATTGACAGTGATTTTACCTACGACAAGTTAGATCAAATCTATCGAACAAGCAGAAAGTATAGTGAACTCCTATTTGATAAAAGTGAAAAAGGTGAAATATCAGTAACTGAATGGCAAATTGGCAGAATTACGAAAGCATGTGAAGATTTCGGTATTCCTATTGATGAGGAAAAAGCACTAAAGTTTGATCAATTATATAAAAAGGAACAGCAAAAAATTTCCCTGTTTCCAGAGATTTCCGCATTATTAACTAAATTAAAGAACGAGAATAAGCAACTAGCAATCCTTACAAATGGTGAGGAAAACCATCAATCAATGAAAATTACGCAATTAGAGTTAGACAAATGGATACCATCAGATAATATCTTCATTTCAGGCACTCATGGTATTGCAAAACCAAAAAAAGAAATATTTGATATTGTAGAATCAGAACTTGCTAGTGATCCAAAGGAAACCGTGTATATTGGCGATTCTTATGAAAAAGATGTCATCGGTGCCAAACAAGCTGGCTGGAAGGCAATTTGGATGAACCACCGAAAAAGGTCCATCCCTAGTATAAGTCCATATCAGCCAGATGAAGAAGTACATAATGCTGAAGAACTGTTGAAGTACTTTTATCCGGATATTCGATTTTAAAAGCTCACATGTACATTATGTGAGCTTTTATTAATAAAAAAACTACTTATTAAACGCATTCTTAGCTAGAACCGCTAATTCTAACTTTTTCAACCCTTCACAATACTCGTTATAAATATCCACAGTTGTATCTTTCGGCACAACAGGTTTAAGATAGTTAATAACTTTCCAGTCTTTATACCAATCCCCTTTTTCAGCAGGTTTTTGCTGGACGTTTTGCCAAGCATCTTTTAGCCTTGGACTGTATATTTTTTTACTCCCTGCTATTAGTTGGCAGTTTTCCAGCCTTGCTTGAAATCTTTCATATGCAGACTCCTCTATGATGTGATTAAATAATTGGGGGTTAAAGTCTTTCCGTGAACCCGTGTGTGGTTGGTTTGTCGCAAAGTCAAGTATTTTCCCAAAATATTGAGGATCGAATAATAAATAATATAATTGTTTTCCTAATAAGATCCGTTCCTCCAATGATGCAAAATGGTGAACAGGGAGTCCGGTAACATTTATTTCATCCTTTAGATAATATGGAAATAGGATTTGGTTAAGCTCTAACAGTTCCTGTAGTTTGAATTCAATTGATTCCATTAATGTCGCATAATATTCCGGATGATGAACAACCCTGTTTTCAATATAATTTTGTTCATTAATAATAAGTGCAACTGTAATAATCGGATTACTTTTGTTTTGTAAGTAATCATTCCATAATACATCCATAAAATACGAAACACCAAAATGGGATAAAAGGTGGAAATAGTTCTCTTCTCTTTTTTTACATTCTTTATATAAAAGAAGTTGAGGATATGCATCTTGGAATATCAGCCAATTACTTCTTTCAAGAAATGAGAAAAAATACCTTTGTTGTTCTAACGATAACAGTCTTGATAAGAAACTCCCTTTCAAATCAGTCATATTCCAACCGGCATTTCTTGATACCATATGTGCAAGAAATGTCCACTCAATCTCAGGATATTCGTGGAAAAATTGCAAATAGGCATTGGTTCTTGTGATATTATTTAAATTGTTTTTTTCTGTCTCTTTTTCAATATGTGAAATGATTTTTTTTTCAGTGTAAGTGAAATCAAGTGGGTTATATGTTTGCGGTTTCTTTTTTAATGCCTTTTTAAGTGATTTTAATTCAGGTGTAAGCTTTTTTTGATAAAAAATGAGGCCCCCCTCCCTTATTCATTTTTGTTGTATTTTATGTAAAAATGACCGCTTATGGTTCCACATATTTTTTAGGATTACCAGAAAAACCCTAGATATGTACGTATAGTAAATACAATTTTTTGAATTCAGCTGTAAGAAGAATTATAATGAATCAAAAAGTTTATAGGGTAAGCAACAAGACAAAAATTCAGAGGTGTATCGAAATGAAAAGAATTAGAGCAAATATTATACCATTTAAAGGTACTCATTATGATTTCGGTTATTTTCAAGGACAAGAAATAAAGGATTCTTATATTGTTAAGAACAGGGAAAGACAATGGAAGGTTCGCAGGCCTTTATTTAGTATAAATATCAAAGAGACGAAACAAATGTATCAGCAGTTTGCTCCTCAACTTTGGGATGAATTGACCGGATTACAAGAAGCACTTCAGTGGCCAATGGAAAAAGTATTGTTAGAGTTCGGCGGATACCGGCTGAGAGTCCAAAAATCTGGTTGTTCGATTATGATTGGGAACGATTATATGATCAGAAACTATGATTACCATCCGAAAACATATGACGGGAGGTTTATCTTATATCACCCTTCAGATGGTGGACTTGCGACAATTGGTGTAAGTCAGAGAGTGACAGGAAGATGTGATGGAATGAATGAGAAGGGACTTATACTGGGTTATACGTTTACAAATCGAAAACGGCCTGGCGATGGATTTGTTTGTAATATGATTGGAAGAATCATATTGGAACAATGTAAAAATACTAGTGAAGCAATAGACTTATTAAAGGAAATACCTCACAGAGGATCTTTCAGTTATATCCTTTATGATGGAAATGATGAACCAACAATAGTAGAAGCATCACCAAGAGGAGTAAAAAGCAGGGTAGGGTATGCATGTACCAATCATTTTGAACTTCAAGTAAAAGAAAATAAGCACTTTTTGAATGATTCCAAGGAAAGACTTGATAAAATGGAAGAGAAACACGGATTAGATGCTGAAGAAGCATATTATTTACTAAATGATTCAGATAAAGGGTTATTTTCAAATCAATATAAGAATTGGGCAGGAACGATCCATACTGCCGCTTATTTTCCGGAAGAGTTAGAAGCATGGTTCGCTCTTGGCAGTAACAAAACCCCTGCCATATTTCCTTTCGGTAAATGGCTCAAGGGATTAGACCTTTCGATTGATGATATAGAAGGGGAGGTGGATACAGATATACCGTTTCTACATATGGAAAAAGCTGACTGGTTCCATAGTCGCTAACAGGAGAATGGATATTTTCAGTAAGAAAAGCATGCAAAATTTGCATGCTTTTTTCTATTAAACAGACCGAATGTAATTACCGTTTGTTTGTGCTGTGTTTCAATTTTATAATTCTCTTTCTCCAAAGGAAAAGCCCAATAAAGACACAAAGGATTATGGATATAAGGATTGTTAGAATCCAAGAGTAAGACTTATCAGCACTTAATGGCAGAACAACATTCATTCCGAAGAAACTGAAAACAAGTGTAGGCATTGTTAAGAAAATTGTAAAAAGGGTCAAAGTTTTCATAACACTATTCATTTCATTGGAAATTAAAGAAGAATACGAACTTGTCACCCTGTCCGTTATTCTGGAATATAATTCAGTTGTCTCCATACCTTGCGTGTTCTCAATAAGAACCTCATCAAGTAAATCTCTATCTTCCTCAAATATTTTTACTGAATTTGTCCGGACTATTTTTTTTAACACATCATCATTTGCCCTTAATGATGTTAAAAAGTAAACTAAGCTTTTCTCGATCTCCATTAACCCGTAAAGCTGCTTATTGGTTAATGATTTGATTAAATTCTTCTCAATAGCAATACGCTGCTTGTTTAACTGTTGTAAACATTCTAAATATAATGTGGAAATTGAAAGTAAAATTTGCAATGCCAGACGACTTTTTTTCCTAGTAAAAACGTTTGGACGCATTTGTTTTAAAAAGGATACTTCCTTATGGCAAATTGTAATAATATGTGAGTTTGTTAAGATAATACCAATTGGTATCGTAGTATATGAAGTGAAATGCTCTTGATTTTCATATTCAATTGGGAAATCATTAATAATTAGTGTACTGCCAGTGTTTTCATCATGCTCAATTCTTGCTGCTTCTTCTTCATCCAGCGGATTTTCCAAAAATTCGACTGGTACATGACAATATTTCGATATGGTCTTTATCTCCTTCATACTTGGTGCGGTACATTGGATCCAGCTGTTTTCAACAAAATTCTCTTCTCTATTTAATTTCCCCTCGGGTGTCGATAGATATATAGAAATCATAAGTATTCTTCCTTTCTAATAGAAGACTATACCACGGAGAACATACGAGTAAACAAAAATTAAAAGAGCTCATAGTAAAAATTCCATGTGTCGTATATATAACCGCATTATATAGTAAGTTAGCAATAAATAGAGAATTACCGAAATATACTATTCTAAGTAAATCGTAGGATAAAATGTAAAAAAACAATATTATAGAAGATATTAGGTGATAAGGCCTAATGGATTGTGTATAATTAATAAAAGGGTAATGCACGGAAGATAAAAGGATGGGAAACAAATGATAAATGAAAGTCACCAACTTGTTAACAATAAATTGTGGACTGTGAAAGTGCTAAATATCTATTGGATAATGGTATTCATGTCATTTGCAGGGCAAGTGATTGGTTTAATTATCACGATATACTACTTCCCATATTATGTAAAGGAGTATACAATAAGTAAATTACTAATTCCTGCAACTATACAATTAGCTGCAATGGGATTAACTAGTTACTTTATTAAGGTAAAAGGGGTAAAAGGTGCTAGAATTTTGACATTTACGGGCACGATATCTGCACTGGCTATCATTATCAGTCACCCTTCTGTACCAGGACTCCAGGTTCTGATGTTGCTGCCAATGGCTGCCATATTAATTTATTTGGATCAGAAAAAACTTAAATTTAGTTTGATTGTAAATCTTATTGGTTTGTCTTCCATTTATTTATTGCCATCAATTCGAGCTGCTGTATCTGTATATGAATATTTTGCTTATATCTTTGTTTTATTATGCAGCTACTTCGTTTTTCTGTTCATTCTATCCAGGGTAAATGAAGTTCTAGAGATGCTGCATAAGACTACAGAGAAGGAGCGGGAATTAATGGTGAAGAGTACAATGATGGAAAGGCTGACGAAGATTGATGCACTAACAGGGCTTTATAATCATAAAACATTCCATGAATATCTGGACTTTCTATATGAACAAAGTATAGTTTATGATATGCCGTTGCAATTAGCTGTTATTGATATTGACAATTTTAAAAGGGTAAATGATAAATATGGACATAGTAATGGGGATATTGTATTAAAGCGTGTGGCAATTGCCATTTCCGAAAAAGTAACAGAGGATGATATTGTTGCCAGGTATGGGGGGGAAGAATTTGCTGTATTACTGACAAACAAACAGTTAGAAACAACCTATAGTTTGTTAGAAGAAATTCGTTGTCATATTTCTGAACAGTTTCATGAGGAATTAAATGGAAATGTAACGGTTAGTATTGGCTTGAAACACCTCGAGAAACACTTATCTAAGGTGGATTTCTTTGATGAAGCAGATGATCTTCTATATCGGGCAAAACATAAAGGGAAAAATCAAATTGTCTGTGACCAATTAAATCTAGCATCCTTTAATGAAAAGGCACTAAATGGCCAGCATTAGTAATATATCATTGTTTATGGTTTTTAATATTCTGAATTCTTTGAAAAAAAGTATTGCATTTTATTGAACGATATATTAAACTTACAATCAGTTACTCATAAGTACTAGCTACTGGTTGAGTTACACCATCCATTAATCCGGGATATAAATAATTCCTGGAAATGAAAGTATCATTTTATAAAATTAAATAATTTCTTATCAAGAGAGGCGGAGGGATTTGGCCCTGCGATGTCTCAGCAACCAGTCTATATCGATAGACCCGGTGCTAATTCCAATAGACTGTCAAACAGTCTAAAAGATAAGAAGAATGACTTTTGCTAATGAAAGGCCTTCTTCTTAGAAGGTCTTTTTTGATGCTAATTAAGAAAAGTTAAATGCCAAAAAAAGGAGAATGAACAATGACAACAAAACTAATTACAGCACCATTTAAAGCCGACCATGTAGGAAGTCTGTTAAGACCAGAGAGTCTGCTGAAAGCGAGAAAAGATTTTCAAGAAGGGAAAATCTCCTCAGAACAGTTGCGTGAAGTGGAGAATAAAGAAATTGCACACATTGTTGATAAACAAATTGAAGTAGGTTTAGAGCTTGTTACTGACGGAGAGTTTCGCCGTCGCTTCTGGCATACCGACTTTTTGGAGCATTTAAACGGGATTGAAGGATATGTTCCGGAAGTTGGCTATATCTTTAATGGAGAAGAAGAAACAGAGAGATATAATATCCGCAATAATGGCAAGGTTTCTTTTAATCCAAAACATCCATTTATTCAGGATTTTAAAGAATTTAACGAAATTGTTGACGGAAGAGCGGTTGCTAAACAGACAATCCCTAGTCCGAATCAATTATTTAATGAAGGAATTCGCAATGCTTCTATTTATCCAGATATTGAAGAATTTGCAAAAGATGTGATTCAGGCATATCGTGATGCAATCAAAGCATTTTATGATGCGGGTGTTCGTTACCTTCAATTTGATGATGTGTATATTGCAGGACTATCTTCACCAGATATCCCGTTTAATGACGGAGAATTTTCAAGAGATTACTTAATTGATTTGGCATTACGTGTTGTAAATGGCGTACTTGAAGACAAACCTGGTGACCTTATTGTAACAACACACCTTTGCCGTGGAAACTATCGTTCTAACTGGGCATTTGAAGGCAGTTATGACTTAATTGCACCGACATTATTCGCAAAAGAAAAAGTGAACGGCTTTTTCCTGGAGTATGATGATGAACGCTCAGGCGGTTTTAAACCATTAGATCATATTCCGAACGGCGGAGCTCACGTTGTACTTGGACTGATTACTTCAAAGAATGGAGAATTAGAGGATAAAGAATTGATTAAAGCTCGTGTAGAAGAAGCATCCAAATATGTTCCATTAAATCAGCTGTGTTTAAGTCCTCAATGCGGCTTTGCCTCTACACACCATGGGAATAAATTAACAGAAGAAGACCAATGGAATAAATTGAAGTACATTGTAGATTTAGCAAAAGAGATCTGGGGATAAAATGGTTTACACGCCTTTGTTGCATTAGAAGCGACAAAGGCTTTTTTATTGGTAAGAGCAAAAGAGATTTTGGACGAGACTATTTTAACTAGGTATAATTTATGGTATGATCGAAGACATCAATAAAAAAAAGGAGTCTGGAGATACTATGGAGATTCCGATTCTGCATGAGGATAACCATCTGCTTGCTGTCGAGAAACCTGTTAACGTTCCAGTTCAAGCAGATCGCTCACAAGATGAGGATCTGTTAAACATATTAAAAAAAGATATCAAACAACGTTATCAGAAACCGGGGAATGTATATTTAGCTTTAGTGCATCGATTAGATCGGCCTGTTGGCGGTGCCATGGTATTTGCTAAAACATCCAAAGCGGCATCCCGATTATCTGATGCGATTCGAAGAAACTCTGTCACTAAGCAATATTTAGCGGTGATTCATGGCTTGCCCTATAAGAAGTCTGGCAGATTAGAGGATTATTTAGTAAAAGATCGACAAAAAAATATAGTCAGGACAGCTTCGGAAAGGGAGACAAAAGCGAAAAAGGCGGTATTGGACTATCAAGTTCTCGAAACATCCAATAATTTTAGTCTAGTGAAAGTTGATCTGCATACAGGTCGTCCTCACCAGATAAGAGTTCAATTTGCCTCACGTGGTTTCCCTCTCTTCGGTGATCAGAAATATGGAGCAAAAGTCAATAAACCAGGACAACAAATTGCATTATGGTCCCATTGTATTGGATTTGACCACCCAGTAAAAAAAGAAGAAACCTATTGTGACTCCATCCCGCCAAATGATTATCCCTGGAATTTATGGGAAGCAATATAGTATTGGAGAGTAACTATCTTTTGATAGTTGCTTTTATTTGTCTTATAAACTATTAAAAGATTGATCGAGAGGTTAGGTATTATGAAACAGAAAAAGTATTTTTATTATTTTCTTCAGGAGATATCCTTTGAGTTAGCTCAAATTGCCAGAGAACTAGAATACAGTGTATTTACTAGTCCCAGAACAATGCTCACACATGCCCGAGTATTTGTTGAGGGAGTTATCCAGCATGTTTTTCATTTAGAAAAGATATCAGAATATGAAAAGACAGGCTTAAATGATCGAATTCATTGTTTAGTGGATCAAGGTCTTATCCTGAAAGAACAAAGTGATGCAATGCATAATATCCGCTTGCTAGGTAATGATGCAGCACATCAAACAAGAAATTTCCGGTTTTCAGAAGCATTATCTGCGTGGGAATCACTCTACATTGTGATTAAATGGTATGTAGAAACATATGGCTCTGCAACAGTGGAAGTCCCTGAATATAAAGATCCATCAATAGAACAAGCGCACACTTACGATATTCAGGAAATTCATTTACGGTTGAAAGAATTAGAGGACAATTTGACGATTCAAATTAATCAAGTAACAAATCCTGATAAGGAATTAGAAAAACACCAGAATGTACCTATAGCGGAAACTGTACTTCTTCCAGGTGATACAACGATTCGAGTCATCCAGTATAATAATGAGCAAATAGAGATTCCTTACTTTCTTCGAGATGCATTTTTATTGCCTCAAAGGTTCCCAAGTGCAGAACGATTTATGATTGCATTAGGTGGTGTCCAACAGGGACGGGTTATGAGTGAGTTACCTGCCAGGATTAATGGAATGTCGAAACTTGTGAAACGGTATAAAGAAGAAAATGAAGCATACTTCTTTTCAGATCTGAAACAATTCGTTGAGGAGGAGAGGATTCGGCGAAATGTTTTTCAGCAGCACCCTGGCGAGTTGTTTTTATTCTTTCGTTCAGAATATATAATTATGACCGATGGTTTAGCCACTACACTCTTAACGGAAGACAATTTCAGCGGCTTCCCTAATTTCCTCAGACAAATGCATGAAGATAATATTAACAAAGTAGGACAGCTGCCACAAGAACTTTTAGTCCTTGCCAAATACGATAGAGTAGGGGTAGGAACGGTAGAAAAATTATTCCGCCAGTTAAAAAATTTTCAATAATTGGATGCGTATTTTCAGTCAATTACAGTGATATGTAGTATGACAAAACGGATAATTAATTATTTCCCCATGTTTTTTAGTACTATACTTTTTTCTTAAATGAAGTATAATATTTTCATGACAACATAGGAGTGATGGAAATGGATGGACATCTTGTGAAGAGTGTGATTATGCTTACAGGATCTGAACTGAAAATGCTTTATATCTTATTAATTAATTCACCATTGAGTAGTGTTCTGTCAATGAATCAAGTGAATTTTGCTTCATATCTTGAGGAACAAATGGAAAAATTGAGAAGTCATAATAAAGAGAAAATGCAGGTCGATATTTTCTTGAAAATGACCGAATTGTTTAAGTTAAAGGGGCTAAATTACTCGAATGAAAAAGTCTTGTTTGAACAATCGTCCTACATCTTCAACCAAGCTTTTCATCAATTATCTAAAGATAATAAAAATCTGAAACAAGCTATTTCAGATAATGAGAGAAAAAGCATTTTTATCCAAACTCATTTCGATAAATTATTTAGTAAAGAACCCTTAGCAACTCCTTCCATTCTTCTCTTTAAAGATGTGAAGGTAGTAAAGAATGTTCTTTCAAATAATCGATTTTTATCAAGAAGTCATCCAGGGAACAGGCTTTTAGAAGTGATTATAGCTATCCTTCTGTCCAAACAAGTTCAGGATTTTAATGACAGTGATTTGCAATTATTTCTGAACGAATGGCAAAATCGATTTAACAATTATAATACTTTACATAAGCAAATGGCCGAATTAGAAGTGGAACGGGATGGTGTTCAAAACGATTTTGATGAAAACCAAAAGATTATTAACGAAATTCAAAAACAAATCCGCCATGCCAAACAGCAAATCTCTTTAGAGAAAAAGACTTTGCAAAGTCTATTGAAATATGCTGATTTGGAAAAATTGCAAGTGAATCAATCGTTTGAAACAAACCGTCAGGCATATGAAGAAATTCAGCAAAAAATTGGGAGAATATATCGATCACATCCGGCTCAGCGAAATTCTGACAGTTTTTTTTCACAAATAAGTAAAACTTTCTCAAGCATTGGTACATCGATCCAAATCAAAAATGAAGAAAGAAAAGCGAGTTATTATTTAAGCGAGATGGTTGAGGATATATTAAGTTCCAATGTCTCATTTAAGGAAGCGGAACAGAAGCGGATTAAAGACTGGGAGAAAAAAATAACCGATTTTAAAAAATGGGAAAAGCAGCATAAAAAGTACCAGGAAATGTTAAAAAAAGAATTAATCCAATGGAAATATCAAGTTGCAACTATTAAGAAGAATATTAAAGAATTAGAAAAAGAAAATTACGGATTAGCTGACATCCCACTGGAACTAAATCAACAATTGCTATTAGAAGAATAATGATTAGAAGAAAATCCTGTAAGGCTTTAACCTAACAGGATTTTCTAATTAACCGAAAAACAAATCTAATATGTTAGAAGTTTTTGATGCATGCTTGTTATAAAATTCGGAATAGCCGCATTCTTCACAATATATTACGATGAATTGATTGTGCTGAATATCAAACATTTTCGATAAACCTGTTCCTGTCATTGCAACTTCTTTTTGCGCTGCATTTCGACTTCCACATTTGATACAACCATTATTCGCCATATGGACACCTCTTTTCTTCAAATTTAAAAAATTGGTATCTTCTAGATTTATCATATCATAAATATTGGTAGTGCGAAATAAGCCTTGCACTTTACTTATAACAGCCTAAATGTGCCAAAAGTTTCACGTTTTCATCCACCCGTCAGCAAGCAAAGGGCACCCTTTATCCATTAATCTCTCAGGCACTGTATCAATTGTAAATATTCTTGGGTCCAAATTTTCATCAAGTTCCTCCCAGAATAATGGTGTAGCAACAGTTGCTTCCTTCGTCGCCCGAGTCGAATATGGTGCAATGATTGTTTTCTTTGGTGCGTGTTGAACATAATCAAGATACAATCTCTTTCCCCTGTTTTTAATCAATCGTTCTGTTGTGAAAGAATCGGGATATTTTTCAACAAGCACATTGGCAATCGCCTCCATTAATTCCCTTGTCTGGTTAAAACTCAACGGTTCATTATGAATAGGTGCATGTACTTGAAGTCCTGTCCTGCCTGATGTTTTAACAAAAGAAGGAAATCCTTTGTATGTTAGTAAGTCTTTAATAAGTTTTGCTGCTAACACAGCTAATGGAAATTCATCTAATGATGGTGGGTCTAAATCGAACACTATTTCATCAGGGTAATTCCTATCCATTCTGTGAAACGGAACATGAAACTCGATCGCAGCATGATTAGCAAACCACAATAAACTTTCTAAATTATTACATAATAGATGGTTATTATTAGATTCAATATATTCAGGTGCATGATTTGGCAAGTGTTTCTGATAAAAGGATTCCTCTTCAATTCCATCAGGATATCTGATTGTAGTTAAATGTTTATCCTGCAATCTCGGTAAAATAAATGCAGCAACTTGACGATAATAGATAATAATATCTCGTTTTGATTTGTCAGGGAAAAGCAATTTGTCTGGTTTTGTGATTTCAAATGCTTCCGGCAATTGGACTAATTGTAACTCTAACTGTTTATATGTACACTCTTCCGGTTCTAAATCAAACCGAAATCCGCCAAAATTAGGTTCTCTTAATTCCTGATTCTCTGCATCCAGGCAATTTATATTTACACAGATACTTGGGTTAATGTGCCAAGTGTTTTTGCCAATCTTTGTGCCATTTTGATGAATAAAAGACGTCAGCGTTTTTCGTTCCTCTGACTTGATCCCATTTTTTATTTTTCCAAGTTTTATCCATTTGCCATTATGATATATTGCCGTATCGAAATAGTCATTCTCGGAATTATACCCTGTAATAACCCCTTGTATTATTCGGTAATTTTTTACTTTCTGCCAATTTTCTGTTCGTTTTCCATATACATAACGAGAATGTTTCTGCTTAGAAACCATGCCTTCACACTGATGAAGAAATATAATTTGCTGTATTTCTTCTAATGACTGATAGAAGGTAATAAGCGAAAGACGATTGGATAATGTATCAGCATCTTCGGAAAAGTTTTTGAAAACTTCTCTTAACAGCTGTTTACGTTCCTCTAATGTTTTTTTGATTATCGATTTTCCTCTGGAATAAAGCAGGTCAAAGCAGATAAAATTGGCAGGCCTTTCAGCACTTGCTGTGGTGATCTTTTTCTTGTCTTTCATTCTGCTTCTTTGCTGGACTTGTGAGAAAATTGCCTGGTATGGTGTCCGTAAAATAACAAGTTCGCCATCAAGAAATAATGGCAAAAAGTCTTTCACATAAGGTTCATTTTCTTTGCACCATGTTACTATTTCAGGAAATTGGCTGGTTAGGTCATGATTATTCCTGCTCCATAATTTCACCCCAGATTGTTTCCATTCCAGTCCACATCGAAAACCATCATATTTAACTTCATATATCCAGTCGCGATGCTCAACCGCCTTATTTACAAGTACAGGTAACATTGGTTGCCACATTGTATTCAACTCCTTCCTTTCTATTTTTGCTATTTAATGAATGATTATAACAACTAACGATAAAACTAAGAAAAAAAGAGGTGTGAACAATGCATACAATGTGGAAAGGCACAATCAGTTTTGGATTAGTAAATATCCCTGTGAAGCTTCATTCAGCAACAGAGAATAAAGATATCCCATTAAGGAATTTGCATAAAGAGTGTCACTCACCAGTGAAATATGAGAAAGTATGTCCTGTTTGTGATAAAGAAGTAGCGAATGATGACATTGTAAAAGGATTTGAGTATACCAAAAATAAATTCGTTATTTTAGAAGATGATGATTTAGAGGCTATTAGAGATGAGAATGAGGAAAAGGCTGTAGAAATTGTTGATTTTGTTAAATTAGAAGAAATTGACCCCATTTATTTTGATAAAAGTTATTACCTTTCACCAAACGATGGCGGTACGAAAGGCTATGTATTACTTCGGGAAGCCTTACACGAAACAGGAAAAATCGGTCTTGCTAAAATAACGATCAGATCAAAAGAACATTTAGCAGTTGTAAGAATGTATCAAAACACGTTAGTAATGGAGACCATTCATTTTCCTGATGAAGTACGTAATTTCCAAGAGGTACCTAACGTACCCGAGGAGACGAAAATTGTAGAGAAAGAATTAGACACAGCAAAATTGTTAATAGATCAGTTAACAACAGAGTTTGACCCGGAAAAATATACGGACGATTACCGTACAGCTTTATTAGATTTAATTGAACAAAAACGTAAAGGGGAAGAAGTGTCAACAGCAAAAGAACCGAAGAAGCATGATAATGTGACAGACTTAATGGAAGCACTTGAAAAATCGTTACAAAAAACGAAAACAAAGAAAAAGAAACCTGCAGCCAAGAGAAAAACAACAACAAGAAAGACAGCGAAGGCAAATTAAAACATTAGTGTATAGAAAGCAGAAATTGAGCAGAAAATAAGGAAAAAGGAGTGTGAAAAATATGGATGCACAAAGAGCACAGGAAATTCTAAATTCACCCGAGATGTATCATGTCACATATAATGGAGAGAAAATTTATATCGAGCATGTTGATCAAAGTAATGGACAAGCAACAGTTCATCCCCTGCACAATCCTGAACAGAAACAAAGTGTCCGTATCGATCAATTAATTGAGCAATAGATATTATAAGAAAAATCTTTGGGATTATCCATTCCAAAGATTTTTTAGTTCAGGTCTAATTATTTATTGGGAAGCAATCATTGCAAAATGGTCTCCAATGATTCAGAATTCCGAAAGAAAGGTATGCTCATCATTCGTTCTTCTATTAAATTTAACAGAACGTTTGTTCTTGTAATCTATTACATATATGGTATAATCGAATAAGATAATGTTCTTTTAAGGTGAGGTCGGCTAGCCCCAGTGAAAGGGGGAATGCCTATGAGTATGTATGAAACATTTATGGTCCTCTTTGGATTTGGCAGTTTTATCATTACATTACTCGCATTGATCATATCATTGATCAATAAAAAATAGACCTCCCTATTTACCCTGCAAGTGACTAGGTGAGGTCTATGCAACCATTGCAGCCGAACCCTCTGGGGGAACCGCTTATCTGTACCCACAGTGCCAGCTGTGGGTTAATTATTATATGCTTTTCCTATCTTATTATAGCATAGATGAAACATCCTGGGAAGTTTGAACCTCTTTATGAAAAGAAATGCTGCTGGTAAAATCCATATTATTGTAATAGGCTCTTGCCATTCTGTTAGTCTTATTGCGTTCTACTATTTGAACAATTATTAAAATTCTGGTTGCCATTAATATCTCCATAATAATACGCCGGATTCCTTAAACTTCCTATGTATTCCTCTCCTAATAAAACAACCTTTTATTCCTTTTCTGCCATATATATTTATGTTAATGCTTTAAATTAATGATTTTCATATTGCTATATTTGTTATTGAGGTTGAGTTCGTTATATTTTTAAAAGTTTTCATATATTCGCTGTACTTTTTTACGAAATGAATCAATAGGTACGTACCTAGCTTCTCTTAAATATTCTTTTCCATCAACAAACAATATAAGAACAGGTGCAGTATAGATACTCCATTGACCTGCTAACATTAGGTAATTATCAATAACAATGGATCCAAGTTTAATTTCCGGAAATTCTTGCATTACTGAATGAACTTGCGGGTATAAGCTGTGACATACACTGCAATTATTTTTAGAAATATAGATAAATGTAAGCCGTCTGCTTTGAATAAAGTGATTGATTTCAGTTTCTGTTCTTAATTCTGTAAAGAAATTCATCATCCATACCTCCTTCTGTCTATACTATAGCTAATACATTGATGAAAAGAAAGGCAGAGGATGGGAAGTTGAAATTTTGGGAAAATTAATTTTATCTATTTATTGAAAGGTAAGATATATTCATTGACAAAAAATACGGTAGGGGGGTATAGTATAACTATAAAAATAAGGAAGTGATTTGATATGGATGAATTTCTGCATAGTCACCCCAGTAAGCCAAGATCAAGTGATGAGAAACAGGCGGTGATAAACCGCTTAAAACGGATAGAAGGTCAAGTGAGAGGGATTCAAAAAATGGTCGAAGAGGACCGCTACTGTATGGATATTTTAGTTCAGATTAGTGCAATCCAGGCTGCCTTAAAGAAAGTTGGTTATTCGGTTACAGAACGCCATATGAAACATTGTGTTAGTGATGCAATATTATCCGGGGATGGCGATGATGCAATCAGGGAACTTTTGCAAGTAATGAAACAATTTACTAAATAGGGGGTGCTTCTCAGATGAGTGAAAGGAAACAGGCAACACTAAGAATAACTGGTATGACTTGTGCTGCGTGTTCCAGCAGGATAGAGAAGGTTCTAAATAAAATGGAAGGCGTTGATGCACAAGTTAACTTAGCAACAGAAAAAGCGAATATTGCTTTTAATCCTTCCCAAAGTAATTTATCAGAAATCAATCAAAAAATCGAGAAACTTGGTTATGGTGTCCAACCGGAAACTATCGACCTGAATATAACAGGTATGACATGTGCCGCATGTTCGACCAGGATCGAAAAGGTTTTAAATAAACTATCTGGTGTGAATAAAGCAAGTGTTAATTTAGCGACAGAAAGTGCATCAATTGAGTTTCAGCCAGCTGTCGTTACAGTAGATGACTTTATTGCTAGAATAAAAAAACTCGGGTATTCTGCCGAAAGGAAAAATATTGAAAAGGAAGACAACACTCAAAAGGAAAGGCAATTAAATCGGATGAGAAATAAACTGGTTATTTCAGCCATCCTTACAGCACCATTAGTATTAATGATGATCTTTCCGTTAATGGGAGTTCAAGCACCTGCTATTTTCATGAATCCTATGTTCCAGTTTGTCC
Source organism: Gracilibacillus xinjiangensis (assembly GCF_042651765.1). Taxonomy (NCBI): domain Bacteria; kingdom Bacillati; phylum Bacillota; class Bacilli; order Caryophanales; family Bacillaceae; genus Gracilibacillus; species Gracilibacillus xinjiangensis. The sequence continues at coordinate 522,193 of NZ_JBHSDT010000008.1, forward strand.
TTGCGACACCTGTTCAATTTATAATCGGCTGGCAATTTTACGTTGGTGCATATAAGAATATTCGCAATGGTGGGGCGAATATGGATGTACTAGTTGTATTAGGTACGAGTGCTGCTTATTTTTACAGTTTGTATGAAACAGTACGAACGATAGGGTTGGTTGAAGTCATGCCACACCTTTACTTTGAAACAAGTGCTGTTATTATCACTCTTATCCTTTTTGGGAAATATCTTGAAGTATCTGCCAAAAGTAAAACAACAAAAGCCATTTCGAAATTATTGCATTTACAAGCAAAAAAAGCCAGAATTATTCAAGGTGGCCAGGAAGTGATGGTGCCGATCGAAGAAGTGAAGGTTGGAGATAAAATAATCGTAAAACCAGGTGAAAAGATACCTGTTGATGGTATGGTGGTCAAAGGAACAACAGCTGTCGATGAATCGATGCTGACTGGAGAATCCATTCCGATTGAGAAAACGAGTGATTCTACTGTAATAGGTGCGACAATGAATAAAAACGGAACAATTGAAGTCGAAGCAACCAAAGTAGGGAAAGATACAGCTCTTGCCTCCATAATTAAAGTAGTAGAAGATGCACAAGGATCCAAAGCACCGATCCAGCGATTAGCTGATGTGATATCAGGGCATTTTGTTCAAGTTGTTGTAGGTATTGCTTTACTAACGTTTATTGTGTGGATTGCATTTGCAGCACCAGGTGATATCGAATCAGCACTTGTGGCAACTATCGCTGTACTTGTTATTGCCTGTCCATGTGCCTTGGGTCTTGCTACACCAACATCTATTATGGTTGGTACAGGAAAAGCTGCTGAATCTGGTATTCTTTTTAAAGGCGGGGAACATTTAGAACGGACTCACCAGCTTGAAGCAATTATTCTAGACAAAACAGGAACAATCACAAAAGGGAAACCCGAGGTAACTGATTTCACGGGTGATAATGAAACATTACAGTTACTTGCAAGTGCTGAAAAAAACTCAGAACACCCGCTAGCTGAAGCGATTGTTGCGTATGCAACAGAAAATCAGATTGAACTCCAGGAAGTTAACTATTTTGAAGCAATACCCGGGCATGGTATTAAAGCGACTATTTTAGGAAAAGAGATAATAGTAGGGAATCGCAAATGGATGCTTGATAATGGAATTGATATTGGCGAAGCGAAAGAGCGAATGCAAGTCTGCGAAGAAAGTGGGAAAACCGCAATGCTTATTGCCATTAACCAGGAATTTAGGGGCATAGTCGCAGTTGCTGATACTGTTAAGGAGACGGCGAAAGAAGCGATTCAGCAACTAAGAGATCAAAGACTTGATGTGATCATGCTGACTGGGGATAATGAAAGAACGGCTAAGGCAATTGCTGGCAAAGTGGGGATTGACAAAATTATTGCAGAAGTTTTACCGGAAGAAAAAGCGGATAAAGTAAAAGAGGTACAATTACAAGGAAAGAAAGTTGCTATGGTTGGTGATGGAATTAATGACGCGCCAGCCCTCGCCGTTGCGGATATTGGTATTGCAATAGGTACAGGTACGGAAATTGCGATTGAAGCAGCAGATGTCACCATTTTAGGTGGAGAATTACTTTTAATACCGAAAGCAATTAAGTTAAGTCATGCAACAATAAGAAACATTCGTCAAAACTTATTTTGGGCATTCGCATATAACAGTGCCGGTATTCCGATTGCAGCGGTCGGCCTGCTTGCACCATGGATTGCAGGCGCAGCAATGGCATTTAGTTCAGTAAGTGTTGTATCAAACTCACTTCGCCTGAAGCGAGTGAAAATATAAAATGTTAGGAGCAGATGATATGCAAACAATATTAGATGTAAAAGGAATGACATGCGGGCATTGTAAAGCCTCAGTAGAAGGAGCACTAACAGAATTAACCGGTGTAAACAGTGCCAAAGTTGATCTTAATACAGGAAAAGTTGAAGTGAATTATCAAGAAGAGAAAGTATCTGTAGATGAATTAAAAGAAGCAGTGGAAGAACAGGGTTATGATGTAATGTAACGTTTGATTACTAATTTAACGGAATGATTGGAACAGGTTAGCATAATTAGTTAAACATATGCTAACCTGTTTTCCTGTGTTAAACATATGCAGGTATAACCACATTATCTGCCAATGAACCATCCCATCTTCCCGATATTTTACTACATAGTATTAAGATAACTTTTTAAAGGGAGAAATAGTATTGATAAAAAAATCTATATTTCTGATAATTTCTTTTCTGCTGGGAAAACGGTAATTAATAATGATAAAAATGAAGAAATAGGCTTATTAGATTTAAAAAGTCCATTTGAATCAAGTGTTTCTATATAGGATAATGAAGAAAATATCCTATGTTCAGGAAAGTTTCGCCCCTTATTAAGAAAGTGGGTTGTATCCAGTCCTGAACAAGAATTAGGGGTATTAAAACAGATGATGTTCAGCTTTTCAAAAACTAATTATTATACAACAAATGATCAAATAAATTATAAAATTCACTTATTCACTCACTAGCATTCTAGAAGAACTGATTGTAGTAGTCATGGGAGTAAATGCCATGGTGAAAAGTAGTCAATCTGCGGCATCAAGCGGGGCGAGCACCTCATAACACCAATTGCTATTCTTTCAATGAACCAACTTCTCCGAATTTAAGGGAATGTTGTCCTTCACCAAATGTTTGCACCTCGTTTTGTCCAGATTCATTGATATGGTCGATTGTTAACAGTAAATTCGCTTGTTCTTTATTTTTCAGGCGGGCAATATCTGTTCCATCAATGTACCAGTTTGCTTGAAGGTCAGCTAATTCCAGGTTTACTTGGTTTGTAAATCCTGTAATTTCTACATCAACATTGCTAGGTAACGAGATGGTTGGATAATAGTTTGTATAGTGATAATCCCAGCCGTTATGGTTAGGTGGTGAGAAAAGACTAACATATAGTGTATTGTCAACTTGATGGATAGATGCCACATCATCTTCCGTTAATCGTTGATTCTCCGCATTCGTTTGATAGGTACCAAAAATAGATACTGCCATTGCTTCATTAGCTGTTACCTTTGCTAAACCATTTTTTGAATCAATGACAATCCTTTCAATGCTATTATCGATCTTTTCTTCAATAACCGGGAGAGCACCTGATATTTGCTCATCATTGATATAATTATTTACAGCAGCTAATACTCCGGAACTTGCCCCAACGTAAAAAACAATCGACATACAACCGATAAAAGTAATAAAAAGGATGGAGAACACATCATATTTGATGATAGGTTGTTCTTTCTTAGCTAAAAATAAATAGATTAAAATTTCAGCACCTAAGACAATTAATAATATGGGGACCCAAATGAGGGCAATTTTGCTTATCTCCCAATTAGTGAATTGAGAGATAAACAATACCACACCTAGTCCTATTAATGATAACCCCATAGAGATCGAACCTACACGCCATTGTCTCATTTTACGTTCACCTTCTTTCTTTTTTTCGTACCGATCATTAGTTTAATTCCAATTCCGATCAATAGGAGACATACAATTGTTACTTGAAAATACTGGTGATAATATTGCCAGACATTAATGTCATAGAGCTCCCTGAATTGTTCCGCAACCACCGGCATTAAAATCGTATCAAACAAATAGAAACAGCCGAGTACAATTAACCCTAGTCCTAACCATTTTTGATGATTAGCTAATTGTTTGAAGATAGGAATGTCTTCAAGCAATTCTTCCTCATATTTATTTGCTAACTGTAATGCATCGAAAAAGCTGTAGAACCAAATGATTGGGATGATAAAAAGGAAAAAAGTTAAATGCAATACATCAAGTATATAGATCGATAACAGGAATGCTGCCATTAACTGTAATCCTCGTTTTTGTAAACCTAAATACATATGACCAGCACCAGGGAAAATAGATAACGTTGTTGCAAGTATTTTACTTTTCCTGTTTTCTTGTCGCAGTTGATCAAAATCATCCATAATTGTTCGGTCATGCAGTATCTCACCTGCTTGTTTTTTATTCAATAACTGAATAATGTCAAACAAGCTGTATACCCATATAATCGGGAGTGCTAGTAAAAAGATCAGGAAAACACCGCTCGTTAAAAATGAAATAAACAAAACCATTGAGATTATCCCTAAAAAAGCTGCTAACAGTGTCAAGCCGCGATGTGTAAGTCCTAAGTAAAAATGACCGACACCTGGCATGAATGATAATAGAATGGTAATGAAGCGTTCATTTTGAATTAAATTAGCAGGATGTACCTCCCCTGTACTAGTATTATCTACTGCTTTACGACTAATGATTGTGATAATAATATCCAACATATTGATAAACCATAAAGCTCCTGCTAAAGCAAAGAATAGAAGAAAAATTGCATCACTATAGATTAAAATACCTGTAATGATACCTAAGCCAAGAGCGCCTAAAAAGAAAATCGGATACAGTGCTCCACGAATTTTATAGCCTAAATAAATATGACCAAAGCCGGGAAACAATGCGAGAAATAAAGCTAATATCGGTGATTTGTTCATTTGTTGTTTTCCTCCTTCATCTGATCGAGTATATCAGTCGTTTTATTCATTAATTGCTCTGAAATAGATACTCTGGTACCGACATCTTTCTGGTCGGATATTTGGATAACCTCTTCAAATAATCCGCTAAATGTGAAAAACAGGGTAAGACCAGCAGCAAGGAAATAGTGGACCATGATGTGACTCTGCTTTTTTGTTTGATGATTTTCCTGATTGAATGATTTAGATCTTTCTATTTCCTCAATTGTCTTCTCTGTAAATGTTTCAGAAACGGAACGTTCGACAGGAAAGGTTTCAATAACATCAAGGTAAAGGGAGAAGCATGATTCACATTCTGTTAAATGGCGATCAATTATTGACTGGTCCTCTTTTGCCAATTGATTCCCGCAATATTTCAATAGCTTTTCTTTATGAATATGTACCATCAAAAATCTTCCTCCTTCCAATTTTCCTTCATCCACACCCTTGCCCGGTAAAGCCTCATTTTTACAGTAGTTTCTTTTAAGTCAAGCTTATCTGCTATAGTTTTGTATTGCAGGCCGTCAAAATGGTAAAGTCTAACTACTTGCTGAAACTTTACTGGCATTTGATTGATTGCTTTTTGGACAAGTTCCTCTTTTTCTTTTGCTAACAACATCTGATCTACACGACTTTCATCTGCATATAAGTAATCTTCTTCAAATCTGGTAAGATCCTCTTGCTGCCTTTGCTTTTTCCTTTTAAGATCAATTGCTTTATGTAAGGCAATTCTACTTATCCATGTTTTAAATCCTTGATTTTGATAGGATGGGAGAGCATAAATCATTTTAATAAACGTTTCCTGTGCGACATCTTCAGCTTCTTTTTCATCATGTATCACACTATAAGCTACTTTAAATACATGATGTTTATATTTCTCAATCAACAGCCTTAATGCCTGCTTGTTGCCTGTTTTTACTTTTCCTATTAATACATCATCTTGAATAGCTCTCTCCCCCCTTCCAACTGTCTCTGTACAATAGACGAAAAAAATATTAAGATTACTACATAATTTTTTATTTTTTTTAAAAGAAAGTAATGGCAATGGGTAAATATACCGTATAACTTGATATGCAGAGGAAGATTCTTATGATAAGAAGGATGGAACATACAAATGTGGAGGAAGTGATGAAGATATGGCTCAAAGAAAACATATCGGCACATTACTTTATTGATAAAAAATATTGGATCACTAAATTTGATTTAGTGAAAAATATGCTTGATCTTGCTGATATTTATATTTTCCAAGAGAGTGTGGAAAATGAAGTAACAGGTTTCATCGGATTAATGGATAGAAGTTATATTGCTGGTTTATTTGTCCAATCCTTTGCACAATCCAACGGGATAGGAAGCCAATTGCTCAATAAAGCTAAATCACTTGGGTCACACCTGCAACTTGAAGTATACAGAAAAAATACACATGCCATACAGTTTTATTCTCGACACGGATTCGTTATAAGTGAAGAAAGAGTTAATGTGGTGACAAATGAACAAGAACTTGTAATGAAGTGGAATCGTATATAGAGAGAGGGGTTTTCACCTTGTTAAAAAAAATCTTATATGTATCAGGAGCCTTATCTATATTAGGTCTGTTAGGTAAGGTGTATCATGACACGAATGTAGTTAAAGTAACTCCAGTAACATTCATGACTAACAGATTAAGGAAAGATAACAATATCTCGATATTGCAAATCAGTGATCTCCACAATAAGACATTTGGTAACCATCACCAATCACTAATAAAACAAATAAAACGGGTGAATGCAGATATAATCGTTATCACAGGTGATTTAATTGACAGAAAAACAATGGATTTTCGTGCAGTTATAAGGTTTGTAAATGAGCTTAAAAAAATGAACCAGCACATTTTTTATGTTACAGGCAATCATGAGAGGGATAATCTGTATCTTAATAAATTTCTTCTACAACTTGAGACCAGTGGTGTGCGAATTTTAGACAATAAGACGACATATTTACAACATAATGAGGAACAAATTCAACTAATGGGCATATCTGGTGACTCTTTAAAAAACGGCAACATAAAAGAACTGCTTCAAAAAGTTGATGATCGGAATTTCACGCTTTTTTTATCACATGTTCCCAATGCTGTGAAATATTTAACTGGAACTTCAATTGATTTGGTTTTGAGCGGTCATACACATGGCGGGCAAATCAGGCTACCAGTTATCGGTTCAGTTATGGTGCCAGACCAAGGTCTATTCCCTTATTTCGATAAAGGGGTATATGAGTGGGAAAAAGGAAAATTATTATATATAGATAGTGGGGCAGGTACGACAAGATTGCCTGTACGGTTTTTAAATCAAAGTCAAATCAGCATTATTCATATTAGGGGAAATAAAAGTTAAAAACTGCAGCTGCAGATATCATTTCGATCTTTGCTGGCGTTGAATAAAACAATTACGATAAGGAAATTTGCTGGGGATGTACCTAACTTGTCATTATTATGGTAAAGTTATGGTAAAACAACAATAGTTTGATTCTTTCTTCCATACCAATTGAAATTGAACTGGGATGTCTACTACTGACCGATTTTTTTAGGGTGACGAAAGATCAATATGCTGTAAGGAGGGCTCTTATATAGGGGAAAATGATGAAAAAATTTTGTGAAATAAATATATTACTATACTGGAAATTCTATATTGATCATTTGAAAATTAGTTTAAGTAAGGGAAAAACAAGTGAGTGTACAGGAAAGAATAAATTTAGCCAACAAAAGTGGAATGTTTACCGTGATGCTATCTCTTCAGCTACCCAAGGTAAATTCCGGTTAATTTCTTATGACCAAATTGAAACCTATTGCCAAGGGAAACATTTATGTGACATGCGGATTAACAGTAAAGAGGATATTCCATTGGCTAGATATGCTGCAAATCAAGCTTTCGAAAAAACAGGTATAAGAACACCGATACTTATGAACTATCAGTTAATCATCTCTGAAGCTGTTACCAATGTAATCAAACATGCAAACAAGGGAAAAATGAGCATCTATTATAAGCCAAATGAGTTTCGTATAGTTATCCAAGATAAAGGACCTGGTTTTCCATTAGAAATATTGTCACAAATAACAACGCAAACTGGTTTTTCAACAAAAGAGTCACTTGGCCATGGATTCACAGTAATGATGAAAATGTCAAAACAGCTTCTTCTTAAAACCTCTTCCAACGGTTCGACCTTAATTATAATTTTAGATGGTTTAAACTAATCATCTAACATTATGAATGGTTTGTCAGTGTAAACAATTGGAGCTGAGGAGAGTGAGTTCAGTATAGTTTCTTCCCAGAAATCGTGAGAGATACGGCAAATATAATATTTTAATTATTCTGGAGGCGTGTATTTTGGAGTGGATGGAGCCATATACATATTATTTATCTATTATGGGGTTATTATTGTTTTTTGTTGGTGTCTTATTATTAAAAAGACCTAGAACACTAAGCCGCATTTATTTATCTATTTCATTATTATTAATAAGCTTGTTTATTATATTAACTGCTATAGAGTTACTTGTTGATGAATATGTCTTGATGATATGGCTGCGGAATTTGCAGCAGATTTCATTATATCTGATTCCTATTATCTTGTTTGGTTATGCAATGGAGTTAAATAAACATAATAGTCAAAAAACGATAATATATACGTGTTTACTAGCTATTCCACCAATTATAACATTGCTGTTAATATATACTGATCATTTGCATGGCTGGATGCGTACAAGCATTACTGTTGATGAAATATGGAGTCTCTCTGAACTGTCCATTCTGCCAACAAGATTAAGCATGGTACTATCTGCCTACCCAACCTTCTTGGCATTGTTTACCATTCTTTTATTGATGCGAAATATGAATGACATACCTGTTTACAACCGCTGGAACCACATTTTCTCTGCTATTGCTATATTTATACCTGTCTTTTTTATTATGTTTTTTTCGTTTATTCCCTACTCCATCCCTGGAGAAATGGCATTATCTTTTACTATGATGGCTATTCTGTTAATTATTGTCAACAAGAGATATGATTTAAATTCTGTTTGGCCGTTTTCAAGCAAACAAATATTGGAGTCACTTGATGAAGGGATTCTATTATTTGATTCAAATAATAGATTGATTGAAATAAATCAGTCAGGCAGCTGCTTTGTTCAACATATATTTGGCCGGAATATTGCAAAAGAGCAATTGATGGGGAAGAATGTTTCAGAAATTTTCCGAAATGAAGAGGAAGTTATCTTACCAGTTTGTCAAAGGGAGCATAAACGTTTTGAATGGCATTATCATTCTTCCTATTTCAAAATTAATATTGTTCCAACAGGTAATGAAAATAACGGGATGCAGCTCGTTGTTGTTACCGATTTAACGGAGATGAAGCTGATCGAAAAAAAGTTATATCACCTGGCACATTATGATGAATTAACGAATATTTCGAACAGAAGATCTTTTATGGAAAGGTATAAAAATATAGTGAGTGCGGATAATTTTTTTACATTCTTGCTTCTTGATGTTGATTATTTCAAACAGTTTAATGACAATTATGGTCATTTGACAGGTGACCATGTATTACGGAAACTAGCTCTTTTGTTAAATGAATATTTCGCGAATCAAAGTGCTCATGCTATTGTCGGGAGGATTGGCGGGGAAGAATTTGCTGTACTAATCGATAAGTGCAGAGATGATTCAATTCAAATTGCCAAAGGTTTCCAGAAATTGTTAGCAGAGCAACCGATCCAATTAAGTAATTGTAAAGAAGAACGAATAACGGTTAGCATTGGAATTACTTCAAGTAAGATCGGAGAAATCTTACCTTTTGAAAAAGCTTATCATGAAGCGGACATAGCTTTATATCAAGCAAAAGCTGGCGGAAGAGATCATATAGAGGTATATCAAATCAAAGAGCCAATATCTTAACTGATATTAACACGGGAAACATAAAGAAGGAGTTGTGATCAGTCAACTCCTTCATATTTACAGATATCCACTTTAAAAAAATCAACTAATGACTAGTAATCTTGCAACACTTACTATATAATGTCATTAGGAAAATTTATTTACCTCTGCACTGATCTTCTTCTTTTCTTCGTTAAATTTGTTATGTGTTTCGCTAATCAAATGATAAAACAAGTCTTTTCCATTTTCCTCTAAACTAGCAATGCCCACACCTGTTATGCCTCCAGTCACACACACCTTATCTATTAGTTCTTCCAGTGTAAAATGATTGTCTGCAAGTAATGTTCCAAAACCTTCAAACATCTTTTCCATTAATACCGTTGCCTTTTCGTTTGTTATTTCTGTTGAGTTACTTGCAGCCTTGATAAATTTTTGGGCCAGATATGCGAAAAAAGCGGGTCCGCAAGAAACAATATCGGATGCTACTCGAACAATATCTTCTTCAATTTCCACTGGTTCTGAAAAGCCTTTACATCTTTTCAAGAATAATTCCTTTCTGGAAATATCCATCTTATCACTAAAGGTAACTAGTGTTACACCTGCTAATGATTGATTTGTAATACTAGGGATCATTCTTGCTACTTGGCAATTAACGATCGATTCAATTTCCGGGACAGATAAAGCACTTGTAATGGAAACGAGAAGTTGCTGTTCTGTTAATACATCTTTTATTTCATTTAATAATGGAATCATCTGATTTGGTTTTACACAAATAAATAATGTATCAACGGCATTGATTAAGCTTGATACATCCTCTTCTACATGTATATTTTGGTATGTTTCTTTAAGAAGATATGCCTTTTTAATTGATCGATTAGTGATGTACAAATCATTCTGGTTAACAACATGGGATTGAACAAATGCGTGTACTAACACTTGCCCCATATTTCCAGTACCTATTATTCCCCATTTCATTTTATTCGCCTCCTTTGTTTTTCCATTGGGTTAAGCTAATAAATAAATTTGGATAAATAACTATATAATTCTATGCGAAAGGGATGATTTTATGACACTCTTAAGAAAATATTGGTATATAGCCATTTTTGGAATGGTGATATTAATATGGGTCCTGATTAATCCTTCTGTTACAAAAAATAGTTCTACTGAACAAAAGAATATTGCATTTGATCAGTCGCAGGAAACTGAAGCTTTCCGGAAATTGGAGGAGGAAGAGAGTATCACTGCAATGGTAGATATAAAAGGAGAAGTAGTGTATCCAGGTGTTTATGAGGTTGACAATGATGATCGGGTAAAAGATGTTATCAAGAAAGCGGGAGGAGTAACAGATAATGCAGTAATGGAATCTGTTAACATGGCAGAACGTGTTTATGATGAAATGGTCATTATTGTGACAGCGGATAGTAATGATCCTTTAAATAGTAATGAAACGAAGACATCAGATGGAAGAGTAAAAATTAATCATGCTGACAAAGGTGACTTGATGACAATTTCAGGGATCGGTGAAGTAAAGGCAAATGCTATTATAGAGCACCGGGATTTATATGGAAAATTTAAATCGCTAGAAGATCTTTCTGAAGTGAGTGGGATTGGTGAAAAAACGATTGAAAAGATAGAAGAATACATACAAGTTCCATAAGTCTATTGACTCATTGATAATGTATCGCTAAACTTTTAGAAAGATAGTTGAATATAAAAATGGTAAGGAGCGTTTTTTATGGAGAGAATTTCTTGGCATCAATATTTTATGGCACAAAGTCATTTATTGGCATTAAGAAGCACGTGCGAGCGTTTAATGGTTGGTGCTACCATTGTTAGGGATAAAAGAATTATTGCAGGGGGATATAACGGTAGTGTGTCTGGCAGTGTTCACTGTATCGATGATGGTTGTTATGTAATTGATGGTCATTGTGTCAGAACCGTTCATGCAGAGATGAATGCAATCTTACAATGTGCTAAATTCGGGGCATCAACAGAGGGGGCTGAAATTTATGTCACACATTTTCCTTGTTTAAATTGTTGTAAAGCAATTATTCAGAGCGGGATTAAGACAGTTTACTATGCTGCAGATTACAAAAATCACCGATATGCAATCGAGTTATTTAAAGAAGCAAATATTAAAGTAGAAAAAGTAGTGTTAGATAAAGCAACAATTAACTTAATACCGAATCAGTGATGATGATATTTTGTTGGTGGAAATGGAGAAAAACATTACGGCATGGGGGAGATGCGAGGATTCCCTCTAAGCTTTCTATCTTTATCATAAGTAGATAAGTGCTATATTCAGTCTATCACATCCAATTATGATATAAATACAAACAAGTAAGCGGTTGGAAGGTGGTGCTTGTAATAGGTCATTTATGGCATTGGTATGTAATTGTTTATGTTATTGCCATATTCATTAAGGGAAATGGCGATTATTGGCTTTGTTTACTAACAGGTAGTACAGTCATCTATTTTATTGCTGCGAAAAGATGGTCAATTAGCTTCAGTTTCAGCATCTTAATTGTATTTTTGATAGGCTGGTTCCACAATGCAGCTCCTAATAATTTGCCTCCGGATCAGTTAACTTCTTTAACTAACCTTCAAGGAACAATCACTTCAGACCTCACCCTAACTGATAATTCCTATTCATTCGATTTTAAGGTAAGGGAAACTGTTATCAAAGTCTATTATTTTTTCGATGAAGAGGAAAATACATATGAGCATATAAAATCATTCCAGCATGGAAGTTTTTGTACACTGCATGGTACCTTTCAATCTGATACCAATGCAACTAATCCTGGTCAATTTAATTATCAGGAATTTTTAAAAAAGCAAGGTTTTTCAGGCCAATTTGTGATTGCAGATACAAATCAAGCTAATTGTGAAGGTTCATCATTTGTTCAGCAATTGTACAATTTCCGAAATACACTTTTAGAAAAACTGAACAACAATACAGATCATTTCACAATGTCTTGGATGAAAGCTTTACTGTTCGGTGACCGCAACCTGCTTCCAGATGAGACAGTCAAGCTTTTTCAAAATTGGGGATTGTCACACTTATTAGCGATATCTGGTCTGCATGTAGGGTTATTGTTAACATGTCTTTATTTTTTCGGTTTATATATGGTAAGAATGACAAAGGAACAGATACAGGGAATTATTGTCACCATTCTGCCAATCTATCCAGTCATCGCTGGATCAGCTCCATCCGTTTGGCGGGCAAGTATTCTTGCATTATTTTTAATTGTTTTAAGAAAATGGAGAATTCCATTGCAAACATCAAGTGTGCTTAGTTTAGTTTTTTTGGCTATGACCTTGGCAGACCCATATATTGTTCATTCTCTTGCATTTCAATTCAGTTTTCTTGTGACTTATTCTATCCTGTTCTCAAAAAAAATAGCAGCAGATAATATAGGAAATGGCTGGATTATCCTTCGAATAAGTATGATAAGTATGTTGGTTATTTTACCCCTTCAAATTAATGCATTTTACCAGTTTCAGCCACTTTCTATACTTTTAAATGTCATCGTTATTCCCTATTTTTCGCTTTTTGTACTCCCATTCCTCCTTCTGATTTGCTGCAGTTTGATGGTGCCGCAGTTTCTCCCGATATTAAATTATATATTCCATTCTATTCATCACCATTTCCTTGTTCTCCTTAGCACAATGGATCAGTTGATTTCAAATACATGGACAGTTGGCTCACTTCCGGCACCATATATTATGATTTATTATCTCATTTTATTATGCTTTTTTATTTTATTGGAAAAGGAACGGGAGCTGGAGGCTTTTCTTATGGGAACATTGCTTGTGGGAAGTTTAATGATCATTAGTATATTTCCATATTTAGACTCAAACGGACGAATTACTATTTTGGACATTGGTCAAGGTGATGCCATTATCGTTGAGTTGCCGCATCGTAGCAACGTATTCCTTATTGATGCTGGCGGGAGGATGAATAAAGATTATTCTTCCGCAACCAGTTCAGTCTATGAACAAATTATTCGTCCATATCTTCATTCGCGCGGGATTTCAAAATTGGATGCTATTATTGCGTCGCATGGAGATAATGACCACATCGGCAGTTTCCCTTTTATAGTAAAAGATTTTCAAGTAAATTATCTCATTACATCAGCTTTTTTTAATGAACAATATGTTAAGGATTATAATCAGTTAAACAGACGTATGATCCATCAGCCAACAAAAGCGGGTTCAGAAATTATTATGGGGAACCATAAACTTAAGGTATTGCATCCATATAAAGATATGGAAGATACAAATGAAAATTCTTTAGTATTGTATGCAAAATTTGGTGGTTTATCATGGTTATTTACAGGAGACATAGGTGAGGAAAGTGAAGTTGAATTATTAAATAACTATCCAAAATTACAAGTAGATGTATTAAAAGTAGCTCATCACGGCAGTGACACATCAACATCCGAGGAATTTTTACTGGAGACACAACCGCTCATTAGTATAATTTCTGTAGGGAGAAGGAACAGATATGGCCACCCGAGTGCCGATGTAGTAGACCGATTAGAATCTTCAAGTAATATTGTTCTTCGTACAGACGAACATGGGGCAGTAACCTATATTTTTAATAATAAAAGTGGAACGTTTTCAACTTATTTTCCATATGATGCAGTAAATAATACAAAAGGTAACGTGCAATAAGAAAAACGAGACCTGCAGATAAGCCTCGTTTTTATGTAAACAATTATGAACCTATAGCATCAAAAATAACGGCAATAAAGAAAATGATCATAAAAAATGCAAATGAGAAAATAAAACCAGCACCCGCGTCAAATATGTCATGACTCTTGGATTGCACTTCTTTTTCAAATTCATTCATAATTATACCTCCTTGTGTAAATTTCTTTTCCTACAGTATTCCCTCACTTAGCAAGAGTTAACACCTATATATTTAAGTGTTTCGGTCAATCTATATGTAAGGAAAATGCCGCAGCTTAATTAGATACCTAGGGCTAATTAAGTTGCGTTAATATAGATTGTGGAGGGAAGGTGTAAACAACTTTCCCTTCTTTAATTATTCCATTTAATATAGCAAATACTAGAAGGATGGAATAAACTTTTCTTAATACTAATCTTATTATACAATAAAACATATTAAAGAAATTTTCAAGATTTTCCGTAACAGTGGACAAACGTATGACATATTGGGGATGAAATAAATGAACTATTTAGAGACAATTGAACAAATAAAAAAAGGGACTATTGCTCCTATTTATTACATATATGGAACAGAAACCTATATGATAGAAGAAATTAAGCAATCATTGTATAAATACAGTATGAGTGAGGAGGACCGTGACACGAATGTATCCATATTTGACCTCGAGGAAATAGCTATTCAGGAAGTGGTGAATGATGCGAATACCTATCCTTTTTTTGGTGAGAAGAAATTAATTATTGCCACAAATGCAAGTTTCTTAAAAGCAAAGCCGCCTGTCACAGACATTGATCATCAAAATGACGTATTAATTGATTATCTGATAAATCCAGCCCCTTACTCTGTATTAGTAATTATTGCACCATTTGAAAAATTAGATGAAAGAAAGAAAGTTGTCAAACAGCTTAAAAAAAATGCTGTTGCCATTTCTTGTGAGCCATTAAAAGAATGGAACATGAATGAAGCATTAGAACGAATTGCAAAAAACCACCATGTTCAAATGGCGCCTGATGTTGTGACATATATGATTAATGAAATCGGCACAGACTTAATGATCCTTCAATCTGAAATGGAGAAAATGGCTCTTTATATTGGGGAAGGGAATACTATCAGGCTGGAGGACGCCGAATTATTACTATCCCATCATGAAAGTAATTCTGCATTAAAATTGGTTGATGCTATTATTGCAAATGATTTAGTCAAAGCAATCAACATAACGAAAGATCTGGAAAAACTGGGTGAAGAACCAATTAAGTTAATTGCACTATTAGCATCACAGTTTCGGACATTGCTACATGTAAAGATATTAAACCAAAAAGGATATAACCAGAAACAGATGGCCTCACAATTAAAGATCCATCCATATGTTGCTAAACTATCTGTCACCAGGCAGGCACAATTTACAAATGAAGAATTATCGGAAGCAATTAAGCTGCTTGCAGAAACTGATGAGAATATGAAGACAGGAAGAGTTGAGAAAGAACTGGGTTTTGAATTATTATTATACCAGCTGATCATGTTAAGAAGGCAAAAAGTTAAGGTTTAGTAAAAAAAGCCGCAACCATAGGAGGTTGCGGCTTTTTTAATTATGCGCTAATTTCGTTCACTTTTTTAGATAATCTTGCTTTTTGGCGATTACCTTTGTTTTTATGGATTAAACCTTTTTGTACCGCTTTATCGATTTTCTTTACAGCTGTTTGAAGAGCTGATTTAGCAGTCTCAGCATCCTTAGATGCTACTAATGTTTCCACTTTTTTAATATGTGAACGCATATCCGTTTTAATCGATTGGTTGTGTAAACGATGGTCTTCGTTCGTACGTACACGTTTAATTGCTGATTTAATATTTGCCATTCTATTCACCTCCACTATACATCGTACCATTACTTTAATTGGGTCAAAAGACATTTTACCAAAGCTTCGCGAACTTTTCAATAAAAATTATTCGTTCTCTTTATGTATCAAACAAATTGTAACGGAAAAAACTATGTGAAATTGAATGATGGGAGTTGTGTTTGATGAATAACCAAGATTTTGGGGTTCGAACAGATTTAGCAGTGGAAGCAAAGGAAATGTATGTGGAAAAAGAGAAACAAAAAAAAGATCAGATAAAAGGTGTGGAAATTACGGAGAAAAAGGAAGGGAACATTCGGATAACATATGTGAATGTAGACAAAGAAGGGGGAGAGCAAATAGGTAAAAGTCCTGGTTCTTATCGTACCATCTATTCTGATGCGATCAAGCGACAAGATACTACATTGCAGCATGAAACGGCTAAGGCTGTATGTTCTCAACTCACAGAAATATTAGTGAAAAATCATATAGCAAAAGATGCGACAGGCTTAATTGTAGGGCTGGGAAATCGTTATGTAACTCCGGATGCGCTTGGTCCGCTGGCGATTGAGAAAGTGTTGGTAACAAACCACCTTTTTGTCCATCAACCGGAATATGTAGCAGAAGGCTATCGAAGGGTTGCAACAATTAACCCTGGTGTAATGGGTGTAACAGGAATAGAAACCAGTGATATCATAAAAGGGGTAATCGACACATTAAAACCAGGTTTCGTTATTGCTATTGATGCATTAGCTTCACGATCAATCGAACGCGTTAATGCAACGATTCAATTATCGGATGCAGGCATTCATCCAGGTTCAGGTGTTGGAAATAAAAGAAAAGAGCTTAGTAAGGAAACTTTGGGAATACCAGTAATTGCCATTGGCGTGCCTACAGTTGTTGATGCTGTAACAATTACAAGTGATGCGATCGACTATGTGCTGAAACATATAGGTAAGGAAATGAAGGAAATAGATCAACCGTCGAAATCACTCACACCTGCAGGGATGAATTTTGGCTCAAGAAAATTATCCAATGAAGATTTGCCATCACCAGAAAAACGAGAAAAAATATTAGGAATGATTGGTTCATTGGATGAACAGGAAAAAAGAGCATTGATGCAAGAAGTGTTAACACCGTTAGGTCACAATTTGATGGTGACGCCAAAGGAAATAGATGGATATATTGAAGACATGGCACACTTGCTCGCAAAAGCAATTAATGCGGCATTGCATGATAGTGTTGATATACGGTCAGCTTCTTCTTACTCAAGATAAATTTATTTTACAGTTCTACTCTCATATCATCTGACATACATTTCTAGTAAATGTAATAGAGTTAATAGAGAGGGGAACGAAATGAATCGATCTTTTTCAAGAAAAAAAAGAGTGCTGCTGTTTTCCAAACATAAAATACTTGTTGTTATATCTGCTTTTATTATCTCATTTTTTACTATGTGCATCATTGTTGGTGTAATGACAAGTTTAGAGCCGAATTATCGAGTTTCTTCCACAACATTAAAAAAATGGACTAGTAATGTGGATGAGGCCCATTTTTTATCATTATTTATATTGGAAAACAGAATATTTAAAGAGGCCTTACCTAAAGATGAACCTGAATTAGAGTTATGGAAGATTATATTTGAAGTTGGCGCGAATATTCGATTACATGAAGTAAGAAGCTTAGTCAGCAGGGAAATACCTGGATTTAATATTTATGATAATCAGATACTGATTGCAGGTGAAGGTACAGATTATACAAATTTGACTGTTGAATCCAATCCGCCATTAGATGTTGTTTTGGAGGAAAGAGAAGCAACAATGCCAGAAGATCAACCGAACCCGGCACCGCCAAAAGAACAGCCAGTCGAACAAACAACAGGCGATAAGGAAGTTGTCTTTATTTATAACACACATAACAGGGAATCTTTCTTGCCGCACCTTCCAGATGTAACAGATCCGAATGGTGCATTTCACCATGAAGTCAATATTACGAAGGTTAGTGATCAGTTAGCAAAAGACCTTGAATCACAGGGGATTGGTACCACCGTTGATCATACTGACATTGGATCCATCCTTGTGGAAAAGGGATGGGATTATTCTGCACATTCCTATAAGGCATCTAAAGATGTAGTTGAGGCAGCGTTAACGACCAACAAGGATTTAAGTTTTGTATTTGATTTACACAGAGACAGCATGAGAGCGGATGTGACGACAAAAGAAATTAATGGCAAAAAATATGCGAAACTGATGTTTGTTATTGGTGGAAATAACCCTAATTATGAGAAGAATTTTGCATTAGCTTCCGAACTTCATGAGTTGCTTGAGCAGAAATATCCTGGTATAAGCCGTGGTGTTCAAATGTATGATGGTGCAGGTCGAAATGGTGTTTATAACCAAGATGTTTCTGGCAATGCACTAACAATCGAATTCGGCGGGGTAGATAATACGATGGAAGAGCTTTATAACACCTCAGATGTTTTTGCAGAAGTATTCAGTGAATATTATTGGGATGCAGAGAAAGTGTCTGCACAATAAGGGGTGTATCAATGATGAAGTACGTTTTTTATCTGCTTATATTATCTGTTATTTTTTCTATCGGTTTATATATAGGGATGGACCGTACATCCCCTGTTACGAATTCAGTTGTTCAACAACCCATAACGGATGACCAGTCTGCAGGAGACAATCAGATTGTTAATGAGTTAATGGTGGACAGGCAAGACATTATAAAAGAAATGGACAATCCAAACGATCTGGTGACAACATTACCAGAGGAACGTCCATTCCTTTCCCGTGTAGCAAATGGGGGAGAACAAGTCGTAAAAATTGTCTGTGACAATCTCGTTACCATAACACATACTTTTGTTGATGGAATATTCTGATGGGAGAACAATGATGCTGGGTTATAGATAAATAATTGGTCCAGTGTTAGTCTAGGGCATATTAACAAGCTGAGGAATAACAGGAGACTACTATTGAAATACCAGTTGTTCTTCAGCGACTGATTAGCACTACCTGCATTTAGGACTTTAGAAAGTCATTTTGTCTGTTTTATTATGTTTTGGTTTGGAAGTTTAGACCATTTGCGGATAGTGGAAGTTCATTTCTCATGGATTTCTATTGAACATCCTTCTTTTCACTGCTATAATCAATCCTAGTATATTGTGCTCGCACATAGGAGTTGAATGACATTGACGAACGTTAGAAATCAAAGTAAGGTACGAAATTTTTCAATTATAGCACATATCGATCATGGTAAATCTACATTAGCTGATCGTATTCTAGAGAAAACAAAAGCATTAACAGCTCGGGAGATGAAAGAGCAATTTCTGGATGCAATGGATTTGGAACGAGAAAGAGGAATTACGATAAAATTAAACGCTGTTCAATTAAAATATCAGCGTGAAGATGATGACGAATATTTATTCCACTTAATCGATACACCAGGTCACGTTGATTTTACATATGAGGTGTCGAGAAGTCTGGCAGCATGTGAAGGTGCCATACTAGTTGTAGATGCAGCCCAAGGAATTGAAGCCCAGACACTTGCCAATGTATATTTAGCATTAGATAACGATTTGGAGATAATCCCAGTTATCAATAAAATTGACCTTCCAAGTGCTGATCCTGAACGAGTGAAGCAGGAAATTACTGATGTGATCGGGATTGACGGAGATGAGGCAATATTAGCAAGTGCAAAATCAGGAATTGGAATCGAAGAAATACTGGAACAAATCGTTGAGCGAATTCCAGCACCTGTTGGTAATCCTGATGATCCGTTAAAAGCACTGATTTTCGATTCATTATATGATCCTTACCGAGGGGTTGTAGCATATGTTTGTATCAAAGAAGGTTCCGTTAAAGTCGGCGATAAGATTCGTATGATGGCAACAGGAAAAGAATTTGAAGTAAATGAAGTCGGCGTATTTAACCCGAAACCAATTAAACAGGACATGTTAACTGTCGGAGATGTTGGATATTTAACAGCATCAATCAAAAATGTTGGTGATACACGTGTTGGTGATACGATTACACTAGCTAACCGGCCGGCAGAAGAAGCATTACCTGGCTATCGTAAACTAAACCCGATGGTGTTCTGTGGTTTATATCCAGTTGATGCTGATAAATACAATGATCTGCGTGAAGCTTTAGAACGTCTGGAGCTTAATGACTCATCACTTCAGTATGAAGCGGAAACATCCCAAGCTTTAGGTTTCGGCTTTCGATGCGGTTTCTTAGGACTTCTTCATATGGAGATCATTCAGGAACGAATTGAACGTGAGTTTGGCATTGATTTAATTACTACTGCGCCTAGTGTTATTTACAAAGTAATTAAAACAGACGAAGAAGAGCTGACAATTGATAATCCATCATTTATGCCTGATAACCAATCAATCAAAGAAGTACAAGAGCCTTATGTGAAAGCATCAGTGATGGTACCAAATGATTTTGTCGGTCCTGTTATGGAAATATGCCAGAAAAAACGCGGTGAGTTTATTAACATGGACTATTTGGATGAGAATCGAGTCAGTGTTGTATACGAGATCCCATTGTCTGAGATTGTCTATGATTTCTTTGATCAATTAAAATCCCAAACAAAAGGCTATGCGTCATTTGATTATGAGATGATTGGATATAAAGCATCCAATCTTGTGAAAATGGACATCTTATTAAATGGTGACACGATTGATGCACTGTCATTTATTGTTCATAAGGATTTCGCTTTTGAACGCGGCAAGCAGATTGCGGATAAATTAAAGACTCTAATTCCTCGACAACAATTTGAAGTGCCAATTCAGGCAGCAATTGGAAATAAAATTGTGGCAAGAACTAACATCAAAGCAATGCGTAAAAATGTATTGAGTAAATGTTATGGCGGGGATATTTCACGGAAACGGAAGCTTCTTGAGAAACAAAAAGAAGGAAAGAAACGAATGAAAATGGTCGGTTCTGTTGAAGTGCCACAAGAAGCGTTTATGGCAGTACTTAAAATGGATGAAGATTAAACTTTGAACCCTTGCCATTTGGCAAGGGTTTTGCCATAGAATGAAGGGGGAAGAACATGATAACATCTGCATACATTCATATACCTTTTTGTGAGAAAATCTGTCACTATTGTGATTTCACTAAATTTTTCTACGAAGAGAAGATGGCAGACGATTATTTAGCAGCATTAGAAAATGAATTAAATACAACTATCCTGAATCCAAAGCAAAAAATGAAAACTATATTTGTAGGCGGGGGGACACCTACAGCTTTAAATGAACGCCAATTATTGCAGCTTGTAACAATGATTGATAAATATTTTGATGTCGAAAAGGCAGATGAATATACATTCGAAGCTAATCCTGGTGACTTATCAAAAGAAAAGATTAAGCTCTTAAAAGATCATGGTGTGAATAGAATTTCTATGGGTGTACAAGATTTTAATGATGTGAGGCTAGAACAATTGGGCAGATTACATCGTGTGAAAGATGTTTATCAAAACATTAACGACCTTACTCAAATAGGCCTAACCAATATCAGCATTGATTTAATGTACAGTTTACCAAACCAGTCATTCGAAGACTTTGTGAAATCATTAGAGGAAGCACTGCAGTTTGATTTACCTCATTACTCTGCCTATTCGCTGCAGATTGAACCAAAAACAATTTTTTATCAAAGGTATAAAAAAGGGAAATTAACAAAGCCGCCAGAAGAAATCGAAGCAGATATGTATGAGCACTTACGTAAAGAGATGAATCAAAAAGGGGTATACCAATATGAAATAAGTAATTTTGCTAAGCCTGGTTATGAGAGTAAGCATAATCTAACTTATTGGAATAATGATTATTACTATGGTTTTGGTGCAGGTTCGCATGCATATTTACCGGGAAAACGTGTAATTAATGTTCGCCCGCATCCTGCTTATGTGGAAAAAGCAATGAAAACAGGAAAGCCAGTATTGCATGTAGAGGAAATCGGGAAAAAAGAACGTATCGAGGAAGAGTTATTTCTTGGATTAAGAAAAAGTGAAGGTGTTTCCTTGGCAAACTTTGAACAAAAATATAACCTTTCTATTGAAGCACTATATCAGGATGATCTGAATCTGCTTAAGCAAAGGGGCTGGATTAAAATTGCCGATGGATTTATCCGTCTGACAGAAGCAGGAAAGCCATTTGGCAATGAAGTATTTCAAGCATTTTTATTAGAAGAACAACAATTGAAGTTTCTCGATTGACATTTTTAAAAGGATTTGATAGTTTATTATTAGATTTAGCACTCGGGTGTTAAGAGTGCTAACAGAGGTGATCATCGATGCTTACAGATAGGCAAATTCAAGTTTTACAGGTCATAATTGATGAATTCATCCAAACTGCACAACCGATTGGATCAAGGGCGATTGCTAAAAAGGATCAAATTAACATTAGTCCTGCAACAATTCGGAATGAGATGGCAGACTTGGAAGATTTAGGTTTTATCGAGAAAACTCACACTTCTTCAGGTCGGGTTCCTTCCGAAAGAGGTTACCGGTTTTATGTGGACCATTTGTTGTCCCCATTTCATCTTTCTAATAAAGAGATGTCGGTAATTGCCCATGCCTTTGAGAAAGAGCTTATTGAATTTGAAAAAGTTGTCCAGAAGTCAGCTAGAATATTGTCAGACATGACAAATTATACTTCTATTATCCTTGGTCCAGAAGTATTTAAAACAACATTAAAACAAATTCAAATTATTAGCCTTTCCGATCAGGCCGCTGTTGCTATACTTGTCACAAATACGGGACATGTAGAACATCGTTATTTTAATATCCCAAACACAATGAAAGCAACTGATCTTGAGAAGTTAGTTAATATCTTAAATGCCCGCCTTGTCGGTGTGCCGATTATTCAATTGCAGGAGAAGTTATATGGGGAAGTGGCAGAACTACTTCACCAGCACAGTAATGATTTTGAAAAAACTTACGCATATTTAAAGGCAGCATTGTTGGAGAATAAACCTGTAAAACTGTATATGGATGGAAAAACCAATATATTATTGCAACCAGAGTTTAATGATATTGAAAAAATTCAATCACTTTATTCTGTTATGGAAAAAGAGGATGAAATGGCAAATATTTTACGAACTTCTGGCAAGGGAATCAAAGTTTCGATAGGTCAAGAAAATGAATTAAATGAAATGCAAGATTGCAGCCTTATTACGGCCACCTATACTTTAGGCGGGGAACAAATGGGGACAATAGCATTGTTAGGACCGACGAGAATGGAGTATTCCAGAGTTATCTCATTATTAAACGTTTTGTCTAAACGGTTATCAAAGACATTTAACTCCTGGTATTAAAACAAAGAAAGAGTATGGTTTAACTGTACTCTTCTCTCGTTTTGTTTTAAGAAGTTTATGGTTGCTATTTTTTAATGATTGTGTTTAGCTATACAATGGTTATAATTAGGAGGTGACAGGAATGGAAGAGAAAGATGTAAAAAAAGATGAAATGGAAATTGCAGAAGAGGAAGTAATTGAAGGTGCAGAGCAAGAGCTAGTTACAGAGGAAGAAAAAGAAGAACAAGAAAGCAGTATAGATAATGATGCTTTTAACAAACTTCAGGAAGAAAAGGATCAGCTTCAGGATCGCCTTCTAAGAGTTCAAGCAGAATATGATAACTTTATAAAACGTACAAAGAAAGAAAAAGAGGCTGACTTAAAATATAAATCTCAATCTATCGTTACAGAATTACTTCCAGTGCTAGATAACTTTGAACGTGCATTGCAAGTAGAAATTGAGGATAATCAGGCAAAAAGCGTTGTAGAAGGGCTTGAAATGGTGTATCGTCAATTTAAAATCGTCATGGAAAATGAAGGTGTAAAAGAAATTGAAACAGATAACCAAATGTTTGATCCACTGTTACACCAAGCAGTTATGTCAGTGGAAGAAGAAGGATTTGAATCAAATCAAATTGTTGAAACATTACAAAAAGGTTATCAGCTTAAAGACAAAGTAATTAGACCAGCAATGGTTAAAGTGAATCAATAATTACATATAGTATGTGAAGGAGGATGTTCAAATGGGAAAAATTATCGGAATCGATTTAGGTACAACAAATTCATGTGTAGCTGTAATGGAAGGTGGCGAAGCGAAAGTCATTCCTAATCCGGAAGGCAATCGTACAACACCATCTGTAGTTTCATTTAAAAATGGGGAACGTCAAATTGGGGAAGTAGCAAAACGTCAAGCTATTACAAACCCAAACACTATTCAATCAATTAAACGTCATATGGGTACAGATTACAAAGTGGAAATTGAAGGGAAAGAATATACACCTCAAGAGATTTCTGCGATTATCTTACAACATCTAAAATCATATGCGGAAGATTACTTAGGTGACACTGTAGACAAAGCGGTTATTACAGTTCCGGCATATTTCAATGATGCAGAACGTCAAGCAACAAAAGACGCAGGAAAAATTGCTGGTCTTGAAGTGGAACGTATTATCAATGAACCAACTGCGGCAGCACTTGCATATGGTATTGATAAGGCTGACCAAGATCAAACAGTGCTTGTATATGACCTTGGCGGGGGTACATTTGACGTTTCTATCCTTGATATTGGCGAAGGGACATTCGAAGTTGTTTCAACAGCAGGGGATAACCGTTTAGGTGGAGATGACTTTGATCAGGTATTAATTGATCACATGGTAGAAGAATTCAAGAAAGAAAACGGAATTGACTTAGGTCAAGATAAAATGGCTTTGCAACGCCTAAAAGATGCAGCTGAAAAAGCGAAAAAAGATCTTTCAGGTGTTACACAAACTCAAGTTTCACTGCCGTTTATTACAGCGGGAGATGCTGGTCCGCTACACTTAGAAATGAACATTACGCGAGCTAAATTTGATGAGCTGTCGTCAGACCTTGTAGAGCGTACAATGGGTCCAACTCGCCAGGCGTTAAAAGATGCAGATCTTTCTGCAAGTGAGATTGACAAAGTTATCTTAGTTGGTGGTTCAACACGTATTCCTGCAGTACAGGAAGCAATCAAAAAAGAAATTGGAAAAGATCCATCTAAAGGAGTTAACCCTGATGAGGTAGTAGCGCTAGGTGCAGCAATTCAAGGCGGAGTACTTCAGGGTGATGTGAAAGATGTTGTCTTATTAGATGTTACTCCATTGTCACTAGGTATTGAAACAATGGGTGGTGTAACAACGAAATTAATCGAACGTAATACAACAATCCCAACAAGTCACTCACAAGTATTTTCAACAGCTGCAGATAACCAAACAGCAGTTGATATTCATGTGCTTCAAGGTGAACGTGAAATGGCTGCAGACAATAAGACATTGGGACGTTTCCAATTGACAGATATTCCACCAGCACCTCGTGGTGTGCCGCAAATCGAAGTATCTTTTGATATTGATGCAAATGGTATTGTTAATGTACGTGCGAAAGATTTAGGTACAAACAAAGAACAATCCATCACAATAAAATCATCTTCTGGTCTTTCTGATGAAGAAGTAGAAAAAATGGTGAAAGACGCGGAAGAAAATGCAGAAGCAGATAAAAAACGACGCGAGGAAATCGAATTACGAAATGAAGCAGATCAACTAGTTTTCCAAACAGATAAAACGCTAAAAGATCTTGGTGACAAAGTTTCAGATGAGGAAAAACAAAAAGCTGAAGCAGCTAAAGACGAGTTGAAAAAAGCGTTAGAAGGAAATGATCAAGACGACATTAAAGCGAAGAAAGAAGCTTTGGAAGAACAAGTTCAGGCACTAACTGTAAAACTGTACGAACAAGCGCAACAGGAAGCACAGCAACAACAAGGCGAGCAAGCAGATAATGCTTCTGATGATGTGGTAGATGCAGATTATGAAGAAGTAGATGACGAAGATAAAAAATAAAAGACATTTACTTCCTGTTTTATCAAAAGAGTCAAAGTCGATCAACTGACTTTGACTCTTTCCATGTATGATAAAAATGGTTTATTCAAGTTACATTTTGTCTTGAAAGATTAGATTTGCTGAAAGTGCTAAAAGCACAATTTATTAAATAAATTTGCTATCCTTTCTTATTATTTTCTCAGACAAAATAGATTAGATTTGTTTGTAAGTGTTATAAATGAATGTTATTATTAGTTTTATGCAATAAATGACCGGGAGCGTGATTTGTCAGTGAGTAAACGAGATTATTATGAAGTGCTTGGAGTGTCAAAAGGTGCCTCTAAAGACGAGATCAAAAAAGCGTATCGTAAGCTAGCAAGAAAATATCATCCCGATGTGAATAAAGAAGAAGGTACTGACCAAAAATTTAAAGAAGTAAAAGAAGCTTATGAAGTATTAAGCAATGATCAAAAAAGACAACAATACGATCAATTCGGTCATGCTGGTCCGCAAAGTCAAGGTTTTGGCGGTGCTGGAGCTCAAGACTTTGGTGGATTTGGCGACATCTTTGATATGTTCTTTGGTGGAGGAGGACGTCGTGATCCAAATGCACCAAGACAAGGAAATGATTTACAGTACACAATGACACTGGATTTTGAAGAAGCCATTTTCGGTAAAGAAACAGATATTCATATTCCTAAAGAGGAAAATTGCTCAACATGTAATGGAAGTGGGGCAAAACCTGGCACCACACCAAAAACTTGTAGTCATTGTAATGGGTCAGGTCAGCTGAATGTAGAGCAAAACACACCATTTGGCCGTGTTGTCAACAGAAGAGTTTGTCATCATTGCCATGGTAGTGGTAAAATCATCACAGATAAATGTACTACATGTGGCGGTGATGGTAAGGTAACCAAAAGAAAGAAAATACATGTGAGTATTCCAGCCGGAATTGATGATGGTCAGCAAATACGAGTATCCGGTCAAGGGGAACCAGGCGTAAACGGCGGACCTGCTGGTGATTTATATGTTGTTATCCAAGTGAGAGAACACGAATTTTATCAAAGAGATGGCGACCATATCTTCTGTGAAATGCCAATAACATTTGCACAAGCAGCGCTTGGTGACGAAATTGAAGTACCAACATTGCATGGAAAAGTAAAACTAAAGATTCCTGCAGGTACTCAAACAGGTAAAACTTTCCGACTCAAGGGGAAAGGTGCTCCAAATGTAAGAGGATATGGCCAAGGGGACCAACATATTAAGATCCGTGTGATAACACCCCAAAACCTCACAGATCGGCAAAAAGAGTTATTACGTGAATTTAATGAAATTACCGGGAACCAACCAACAGACGAACATGAAGATTCATTTTTCCAACGTGTTAAGCGTGCATTCAAAGGTGAATAAGTTCAGTCAAAAAATTTCGAAAAAGTGAGTTGATCTGTTTGAAGTGGACAGAGCTTTGTATTTATACTACCAATGAAGCTATTGAACCAATCTCGAATATCATCCATGAGGCTGGCGCAAGTGGTGTAGTGATCGAAGACCAGCAAGATTTGTTTATCGAACGGGAAGCACCATTTGGGGAAATCTATGAATTAAATCCAGAAGACTATCCGGAGGAAGGTGTGCGATTAAAAGCTTACCTTCCTGTTAATAGTTTTCTAGGAGAGACAGTGTCTGAGATTAAGCAAGCTATTAATAATTTGTTGTTATATGATATTGACCTTGGAATGAATAAGATTACATTAAGTGAAGTAAATGAAGAAGAGTGGGCTACCGCTTGGAAAAAGTATTATAAACCTGTGAAAATTTCTGAAAAAATCACCATTACGCCAACATGGGAAGATTACCAACCCGTATCAACAGATGAACTCATCATTGAACTAGATCCTGGTATGGCTTTTGGTACAGGAACACACCCTACAACTGTCCTGAGTATGCAGGCATTAGAAAGATTTTTAGACAAAGATGACCTTGTGATTGATGTAGGCTGTGGTTCCGGTGTCCTTAGCATTGCTTCTGTTCTGCTCGGTGCACGGAACGTTTATGCTTATGACTTGGATGAGGTAGCGGTTCAAAGTGCGAAGTTGAATACAAAAGTAAATAAAGTTGACAAACAGGTAGTCGTAAAGCAGAATAATTTATTGAATAATGTCGATATACACCCAGATATTATTGTTGCGAATATTTTAGCAGAGATAATTTTGCGATTTGAAAGAGATGCATACCATTTATTAAAACCAGACGGACTTTTTATTACATCAGGTATCATTCAAGCAAAAAAACAACTTGTAAAAGACCGTTTAATGGAAGCTGGTTTTGACATTGTGGAAGTGAATCAGATGGAAGATTGGATATCGATAATTGCGAAAAAGCCAAAAGAAAGTAGGTAAGCAATGCAGCGGTATTTTATAGATGAAGATAATTGGCAGGATGGCTATATTGCAATAACTGGGGACGATTATCACCACATTACCAATGTGATGAGAATGGATATTGACTCAGAAATATTGTGTAATCATCCGAATGGCAAAGTCGCCCACTGTAAAATCGAAAAAATAGATACTACAACGGTAGTTGTGAAAATAATAGAATGGCTGGAAAGTAATACAGATTCACCTATTTCCATTACAATTGCCCAAGGATTGCCCAAAGGTGATAAATGGGAGTTCATATTGCAAAAGTCGACAGAGTTAGGCGTTTCTCGAATGATTGCATTTCAAGCAGAGCGGTCCGTTGTAAAATGGGATGACAAAAAAGTGAATAAGAAATTTGCCAGATGGGAAAAGATTGTAAAAGAAGCG
This sequence comes from Gracilibacillus xinjiangensis, assembly GCF_042651765.1. Taxonomy (NCBI): domain Bacteria; kingdom Bacillati; phylum Bacillota; class Bacilli; order Caryophanales; family Bacillaceae; genus Gracilibacillus; species Gracilibacillus xinjiangensis. The sequence continues at coordinate 550,818 of NZ_JBHSDT010000008.1, forward strand.
AGCGAACAATCCCATCGGAATAAAATTCCATCAGTAGATGGAGTGCTTTCTTTCTCTGCTTTACTAGAAGAAAGTAAAAACTATGAATGGAAGTTTTTCGCCTTCGAAGATGAAGCGAGAAATCGTCAAAGTAAAAAATTACATGATTATTTTGCAAAAATAAATGAAGGCGACAGTGTATTCGTCTGTATTGGACCTGAGGGAGGATTTTCCTTAAATGAAGTTGAGCAGCTACTGGCTGCTTCTTTTCAAGCGATCAGACTTGGTCCAAGAATTCTGCGTACAGAAACAGCACCGCTTTACGTCTTATCTAGCTTATCTTACTACTTTGAAGAAATGAGGTGATCAAATGCCTACAGTTGCATTTCATACATTAGGTTGTAAAGTAAATCACTATGAAACAGAAGGTATTTGGCAAAAATTTAAAAATAAAGGTTATGAACGTGTAGAGTTCGATCACCATGCAGATGTTTATGTTATTAACACATGTACAGTAACAAATACTGGTGATAAAAAGAGCAGGCAAGTTATCCGAAGGGCGATCAGAAGTAATCCAGAGGGGATCGTATGTGTAACTGGATGTTATGCGCAAACATCTCCAGGTGAAATTATGGAGATACCAGGTGTTGATATCGTTGTCGGCACACAAGATCGCGGCAAAATGATTCAATATATTGAAGAGCATCAAGAACACCGTCAGCCGATTAATGGCGTTTCTAACATTATGAAAAACCGTGTGTTTGAAGAAATGGATGTACCGGCATTTACTGACAGAACACGTGCATCACTAAAAATTCAAGAAGGATGTAATAATTTCTGTACTTTCTGTATAATTCCATGGTCAAGAGGTTTATTACGTTCAAGAGAACCCGAAAATGTGTTGAAGCAAGCACAACAGCTTGTCGATGCAGGCTATAAAGAAGTTGTCCTTACAGGTATCCATACAGCTGGTTACGGCGAAGATATGAAGGACTATAATTTTGCTCAACTATTAAGAGACTTAGAGTCAAAAGTAGATGGACTAAAACGAATTCGTATTTCTTCAATTGAAGCTAGTCAAATTACTGATGAAGTTATTGAAGTCTTGGATCAATCGGAAAAAGTTGTTCCACATCTTCATATTCCATTACAGGCAGGTTCTGATACAGTGTTAGAACGAATGCGCCGGAAGTATTCGACGGATTTTTACCGCAAACGTGTGGAGAAGATTCAGCAAGCACTGCCAAAATTAGCAATCACCTCAGACGTTATTGTTGGTTTCCCTGGTGAAACTGATGAGGAATTCAAGGAAACCGTAGACTTTATCAAAGAAATTGGCTATTCAGAATTGCACGTATTCCCATTCTCCAGACGAACAGGAACACCTGCTGCCAGAATGGATAACCAAGTAGATGAAGATGTCAAAAATGAGCGTGTTCAACAATTAATTAATCTATCTAATGAACAAGCGTTAGCTTATGCTAAACAATTTGAAGATCAAGTGATTGAAGTGATTCCTGAGGAAACAGCTGATGAAGAGAATCCTCACATGTTAGTGGGTTACTCTGATAACTATTTAAAAGTGAAGTTTGAAGGAACGCAAGATATGATTGGCGAGATTGTTCGAGTGAAAATTACCAATGCAGGTTATCCGTACAATGAAGGGAAATTTGTCCGTGTAATGGATGATCTAGCATTACAAGTCTGATTTTAAGGGCCACAGTCTACACTGTGGTTTTTCTTTGCTACTCGTGCTATTCTTGCAGTAGAAATTTATTAAAAGGAGTGAAAAGAATGAATAAAAAATATCTAGCAAAAGCTATTGACCATACGTTATTAAAGCCAGACGCGAATAAAGAGCAAATTGACCGTATTTTAAATGAAGCTAAAGAGTACGGATTTGCTTCCGTATGCATCAATCCGCAATGGGTAAAACACGCTTATGGTGTCTTAAAAGATACTGATGTAAAAGTTTGTACAGTAATTGGTTTTCCGCTTGGAGCTACTTCATCGGAAACAAAAGCTTTTGAAACAAAACAAGCAATACAAGATGGGGCGAAGGAAATAGATATGGTCATCGCAATAGGTTCCTTAAAATCTGGTGATGATGATTATGTTGAAAAAGACATTAGATCGGTAGTCAAAGCTGCTGGAGATAACGCAATCGTGAAAGTAATTATCGAAACAACATTATTAACAGATGATGAAAAGATTCGCGCATGTCGTCTAGCTCAAAATGCCGGGGCTGATTTTGTGAAAACATCGACAGGTTTTGCTGGTGGTGGAGCAACTGTAGCTGATGTTAAATTAATGTTTGAGACAGTTGGTCCGGACCTAGAAGTTAAAGCATCTGGCGGTGTGAAAGACTTAGACACAATGCAGCAAATGCTAGAAGCAGGTGCCACAAGAATTGGTGCAAGTGCAGGTATTTCTATTATAAATGGACTGGAAACTGACACAGATTATTAAAGAATGCATAAAACTGTTGACCTAGAATAATTCGTATATTATAATTGCATGGAGACATATGTATGGTTACATATGTCAGATTAATTTTGTTGTATGCTTCGGAGGGAGGGAAATTAGCATGTCTAACACAACTCGCGTTCGTAAAAACGAGTCACTTGAAGATGCTCTTCGTCGCTTTAAACGTAGTGTATCAAAGTCTGGTACACTATCTGAATATCGTAAGCGTGAATTTTATGAAAAACCTAGTGTTCGCCGTAAGAAGAAATCTGAGGCAGCTAGAAAGCGTAAATTTTAAAGAGGGTGTAGTGAATAATGGCAATCATTGAACTTTTGAACCAGGATATGAAACAGGCGATGAAGGACAAAGATAAAGTAAAACTTGGTGTAATTAGAATGGTCAAAGCATCGATACAAAATGAAGCCATTAAATTGAAGAAAGATGCATTGTCAGAAGAAGAAGAATTAACTGTTTTAGCCCGAGAGCTGAAACAAAGAAAAGATTCCCTCCACGAATTTAAAGAAGCTGGACGCGAAGATCTTGTAAGCAAGTTAGAAGAAGAAATTAAAGTCATACAAGCTTATATGCCGGAACAATTATCTGATGAAGAATTAGAGCAAATAGTTGTTCAAACGATCGAAGAAGTTCAAGCAGAATCAAAAAAAGATATGGGAAAAGTGATGAGTGCTCTTATGCCAAAGGTAAAAGGAAAGGCAGAAGGTGCAAGAGTGAACCAATTCGTTCAAAAACATTTACAGTAAATGAAAAGAATAGATTGATTCCTTTACTATCACAATATAATATAAAAACCCTTAGCACTCGCTAAGGGTTTTTATTATCCGTTAAACTGCCAATATTTATTCGGGGAAGTTAGGCAAGGATGAATTTGGTGTAGATTAAAAATCACTTCAAACATTTCCTTTATTACCTTCATTATGATAAACTATTCTCAGCAGAAAAAAATGAAACCTAATTCTTTTTTATCCGTATACCTTATTGTACATAAAATTAATATAGAAAGGAGGGGAATAAGTGCAAATTGTGATCAAAAATTCACTTATTTTGTTAGGTCTTCTCCTTATGACAGCCCTTCTATTTCTCCCGACAAGTACCACTGTTCATGCAGAGCAAGGGGATGGAAAGCTTGTATATGTTATTCCAATTGAAAATACTGTGGAGCGCGGTTTAGAGGCATTTATTCGCAGAACAACAAAGGAAGCAATGGAAGCAAATGCTAACCACATCATTTTTGAAATCAATACACCAGGCGGCCGTGTTGATGCTGCTGAGAATATTGGGGAGATATTACAAGACTTGGAGATTGAAACATCTTCTTTTATTACTGTTAAAGCATTGTCGGCAGGGTCATATATTGCGTTAAATACGGATAATATCTATATGAAGCCACAAGCAAGTATGGGAGCAAGCGGTGTTATTACATCTGATGGGAATGCTGCCGAAAAAAAGGCTCAATCTGCTTGGATTACGAGTATGAAGAGTGCAGCAAGCTCCAAAGGACGAGATCCATTATACGCAGAAGCAATGGCTAATCCTGATGTCGATTTGCCGGAATATGGGGCACCTGAAGGTGATTTCCTAACATTAGGACCTGACTCTGCAGTAGAAGTAGGTTATGCTGAGGCTATTGCTGACCATCGAACAGAACTCTTAACTATGTTATCACTGTCTGAAGCAGAAGTAGTCGAATTAGAACCGACTGCTGCTGAAGGAATCGCACGGTTATTAACAGATCCAGTAGTAGTTCCAATTCTACTTTCTCTTGCAAGTATAGGATTAGTTGTCGAGTTATATTCACCTGGATTTGGTATACCTGGTTCGATTGGTATTGTCTCATTAATCTTATATTTTTACGGGCATATTGTTGCTGGTTTAGCAGGATATGAGGCAATTGTGCTTTTGGTATTAGGGTTTGTTTTGATCATTGTTGAAATATTTGCCCCTGGAGGAATTATCGGCTTCATTGGTGTAGGAGCAATAGTAGCTGCTTTATTTATGTCAACGAATGATGCTGGTCATATGACAATGAGTATTGCTATTGCTCTTATTTCAGCCATAATTGTTTCTATTATCCTATTCAAAACAATAGGGTTAGAGAAAGGGTTTTTACGCCATATTATTTTAAACGATGCTACATCCACTGAGAAGGGGTATGTATCGACAATTAATCGAACTGATCTCCTTGAGCAAAAAGGAGTGACTGTTACCCCATTAAGACCATCAGGAACTGCTGAATTTGGATCTGAGCGGTTAGATGTCGTGTCTGAGGGTGGTTATATTAACGTGAACCAGGCTGTAGAAATTATTAAGGTGGAAGGATCACGTATAGTAGTTAGAGAAATTTAAATAATTAGGAGGAAGAATTATGCCAACAGATTTTGAAGGATTGTTTCCGATTATATTAATTGGGCTAATTGTTATCGTAGTTGCAGTACTATTTACATTTATCCCAGTAATGCTATGGATTAGTGCCTTAGCAGCAGGAGTTAGAGTAAGTATCTTCACATTAATTGGGATGCGACTAAGAAGGGTAGTGCCGTCACGAGTAATTAATCCATTAATTAAGGCACATAAAGCTGGTATTGATGTAACTACAAATCAATTGGAGAGCCACTTTTTAGCAGGTGGTAATGTTGACCGTGTAGTAAATGCACTTATAGCTGCACAAAGAGCGAATATTGAGTTAAGCTTCGAACGTTGTGCCGCGATTGATTTAGCAGGACGTGACGTTTTAGAGGCAGTTCAAATGAGTGTTAACCCGAAAGTAATCGAAACACCATTTATTGCAGGTATCTCAATGGATGGTATTGAGGTGAAAGCAAAAGCGAGAATTACTGTTCGAGCAAATATCGACAGATTAGTCGGTGGTGCTGGTGAGGATACAATCATTGCCCGTGTTGGGGAAGGAGTAGTAAGTACAATTGGTAGTGCAAAAGCCCATACAGAGGTACTTGAAAACCCTGATTCAATCTCTCATAATGTTTTAGACCGTGGTCTAGATGCTGGTACTGCCTTTGAAATTCTTTCAATTGATATTGCTGATGTAGATATCGGTAAAAACATTGGTGCCATTCTGCAAACAGATCAAGCAGAAGCAGATAAAAATATCGCTCAGGCGAAAGCCGAAGAGCGACGTGCAATGGCGGTTGCCCAAGAGCAGGAAATGGTTGCCAAAGTTCAGGAAATGCGTGCGAAGGTGGTTGAGGCAGAGGCAGAAGTTCCACAAGCACTTGCTGAAGCATTACGGTCAGGCAAAATGGGTGTAATGGATTATATGAATTATAAAAACATTGATGCTGATACGGATATGCGTGATGCCATCGGTAAACTTAGTGAATCTGATGAAGATGAAGAGAAGTAATGCTAAAATGAACGAACAAAAATCCTGGCAGCAAATCTCTTTTATTTGCTAGAAAGGAAGAGTACTATGGAAGATTTATTAGGTTTTCTTATACCAATCATTGGTGTTATTCTTTGGATAACGGGAATGTTTAATTCTAAAAATGAAGAAGATCAATCTAAGCCAAAACCTGTTAGAAAGTTTCCTCAGACAAATACTAATGACACTGGACAGGTAAACCATGAACCTGATCCAACCAAAGAGATGCAGCCTGCTTATGCTGAAGATATAGATCAAACAAGTTTCCAGGATCAGAAAAAGCAGCAAATGGAGCGTTTGAAACAAAGCATTCAAAGGTCAGAATCTATTACAAAGAAGCAACAGGAAATGTTAGATAATTCACCGATTCTCAAAGGGAAAAAGCAAGTGAATAAGAAACAGCCAGAATTATCGATCAAAAACAATTTAACCAGAAAAGGCGTAGCCCAGGGAATTATCATGGCAGAAGTCCTTGGAAAACCCCGTGCATACAAAAAAAGATCTTATTAATAATTTGACCGCAGATCAAAATCTGCGGTCTTTTGTATTTCAAATTCTCTGCTCAATGGTTTCTACATATACAGTAATGTGTTTCCTTCAATTGCACTCACTAATGTTCTAATATAGCAAGTTCAAGATTATCGCTGAGTCAAAAGAATTTTTTATATTTGTAAGTTAATGAAAACAGAATCAGTAAACGTATACCCATATGCTACAATTATCATTTATTGAATATCTTGGCTTTGTTTTTCTGGCATATACCCCTTGTCTTGGTCATACAATGTTGGAGAAGGGGGCGAAGTCTGTTGGCACAATGGAAAGAAAAACTAACCAGAATGATAACAAAAACATTTGATCTTCCTTCTGAAGTTATGCTGGAGCTCCCCCGAATTACAATGATTGGCTCCATTCATTTTTATATAGAAAACCATCAAGGCTTAGTCATTTTTCAGACAGATGAATTACTACTGAAAGTACACCAAGGCTATGTGCGAATCAATGGTTCTGATTTTGTTTTAAAAATGATGGTAGGTCAGGAAATCTTATTAGAAGGAAAAATAAAGGATATAACCTTTCATGATGAAAGTGTTAAAACCGAAATCGGAGGGAAAGGTTAAATGTTTTATAAAAAGAAAAATTGGTTCTCGGGAACAATAACAATTAAAGTAATTGGAGACTATCCAGAGTTATTTTTTGATTTATGTACAAGGAATGGAATTCATGTATGGGATATAAAAAAAATGGACCGTACTACCTGTGTAGGGGATATTGATCTTAAGGACTTATCAAAATTAAGAAAGATAAAAAGAAAAACAATTCATAAAATCTACTTTGAAGCAAAACAAGGATTTCCTTTTTTATTAAAACATACGTTATATCAAAAACCACTTCTGATTGGATTTATGATAGCAGTGTGTTTTATTTTTTTATTATCGAATATGGTTTGGAGGGTAAATGTTGTCGGTCTGGATGAAGAATTAGAAAATAAAGTTTTTGAACAATTAGACAGTTATGGTGTATCACCAGGGAATTTTCAATGGAATATTGAATCACCAGGCGATATCCAGAACCAGCTAATCAAAGATATTCCGGAATTATTGTGGATTGGTGTAACGAAAAATGGGACAGCCTATCATCTAGAAGGGGTAGAGAAAACGCGAGTTGATATAGAGGAAGAGGGGGTTCCAGGCCATCTTGTTGCAACAAAAGAAGGGGTAATTGTTGATATATACGCAGAAAAAGGACAACCACTAGTCAAAGTAAACGATGTGGTAGAAAAAGGGGATATACTAATATCTGCCTACTTGAATGATAAGGAGGTCGAAGGGGATGAAGAAAAAGAAGAAAAGAAAGAAACCGATAAGCAATCGCCCCTTATCGCTAAAGGGGAAGTGATTGCAAAGGTGTGGTATCGAAGTACCATTACAATCCCTGTAAAAGATAGTTATGATGTCCTGACAGGTGAAAGTTCTGTTAAACATTACTTTAATGTATTTGATTTCTTGATACCGGTTTGGAATTTCCGAAACCCTAGCTATAAAGAGGTACAAATGGAAACGGAAGAAAAGGAGTTTTATTTTCTTAACTGGAAGCTGCCTGTCAGTTATGTAAAACAAACAATTTTAGAAAAAGAAGAAATTCTAGAAGAAAGAACTATTGAAGCAGCTAAATCGTTGGCTAAAGAACAAGCAGTTCGAAGGCTAAAACAAATGATTCCATTAAATGCAAAAATAGAAGATGAAAAAGTTTTGCACGAAAGGGAAGAGAATGGTAAAGTAAAATTAACCATATATTATACTGTATTAGAAGATATAACGAAGCGACAACCATTAACTCAAGGAGACTGATTATGCCAGAAGATTTAAAAGTTATTGATCTACAATTAGAAAATGCAAATGAAGGACTAGATTTATTCGGTACAGAGGATAGACATTTAAAACAATTAGAAGAACAGTTAGCTGTATCCATTGTTTCCAGAGGGGAACAGATTAGTGTTTCAGGTAGCGATTCAGATATAATTATCGTTGATGAAGTATTAAATGGTTTACTTACCATTATTCGTAAAGGAATTCCTATCTCTGAGCGTGATGTTATTTATGCGGTTGAGTTGGCGAAAAGAGGAAAGATTGACCAGCTAGCAACATTATTTGAAGACGAAATTACAAAAACAGCAAAAGGGAAATCCATTCGTGTAAAGACTTTAGGTCAACGTAATTACTTACAGGCTTTAAAACAGAATGATCTTGTTTTTGGTATTGGACCGGCCGGAACCGGAAAAACCTATTTAGCTGTTGTTATGGCTATACAAGCATTAAAAAGCGGGAAAGTAAAACGCATAATTTTAACAAGACCTGCAGTGGAAGCTGGTGAAAGTTTAGGTTTTCTGCCAGGTGATCTGAAAGAAAAAGTTGATCCGTATTTGCGCCCATTGTACGATGCATTACATGATGTGCTGGGAACTGAACATACAATGCGATTAATTGAGCGCGGGACAATTGAAATCGCGCCATTAGCATATATGAGGGGCCGAACACTAGATGATGCGTTTGTTATATTGGATGAAGCACAAAATACAACAGCCGCACAAATGAAGATGTTTCTAACACGGCTAGGTTTCGGATCAAAAATGGTTATTACAGGTGATGTAACACAAATCGATTTACCGAAAGGTGTTTATTCTGGGTTAGTTGAAGCAAAAGATAAGTTAGGTAATATGAAGGGGATTAGCTTCGTTCATTTATCACAAGCAGATGTTGTGAGACATCCAATAGTTCAAAAAATCATTGAAGCATATGAATAATTATATAAATTGAGATAAGGACACTGGTTCATACTATAAAAGGCACTGCACTATGTAACTTGGTGATAAAGCCGGTTTTTGTAAAATTGAACCTTGTCTTTAAAAAATGAGGGATTGTAATGAACAAAGATCGTATCATCCAAAAATTAACACACTACTTCCGCCATGATTGGTTGCGTTACCTGATGACAGCCGTATTATGTACTGTCATTTTTTTCTCATTGACATATACAAATGTATATATGGAAACATATGATATTGAGAAATTTTCGACAGCTAAGGAAGCGATACGATCCCCTATTACAATCGAAAATACAAAGGAAACGGAAAGAAGAATCAGAGAGGCTGTTCAGTCTGTAGAAGACCATTATGAAATCTCATCAAATGTAACAGAGGAACAAGTAATGGCAGTTAACGAGATTTTTGAAGTAATAGAGAAGATTGAATCAGAAGATTTAAAGGAAGTATTGTCCAAGACGACAGTAACCGTGAACGATAAGGTAGCCTATTTGAAACAATTAGTCGAAGAAGATTCGGTGAGAGAAATGAATTCTGCTGTTTTTATTGCATTGTTTGAAGCAGAAGCAAGTGACCGTTTACTGGCAAAAGAATTACTAACATCTTCCTTATATGACGCTTTTCACACAGGGATAAAAGTGGAAGAGGAACAGCAGGTTATTAGCAGCATTGAGCAAAAATTAAGCTATTCAACACTGGATTATTCATTTGTTCAATCGCTAAAACCACTGATAGAATATGGAGTTGAACCAAATTCCTTTTTCTCGGCTGATCAAACAAATGAAGCACAAAAACAAGCCAGAGAAGGGGTTGAACCTGTGCTCATCAGAGCCGGTGAACTAATCGTAGAAGAAGGACAAGTAATCACTAATGAGTTATATGAAGAATTAGAGATTACTGGGTTGTTGAATGAGAAAAGAAACATCTTTCCGCTAATTGGTCTATTAATTCTAATGTTACTGTTAGGAATGGTGGTTTTTTTAGAACTCAATCATACAAGCAATTCTTCCTATACAACCAGAAAATTAGTGGCGATAATTGTGATGAGTGGAGTAATTGTCGGTGTAATGAAAGTAATCAGTTTTTACGTCACAACAGTTAACCCTTTATATTTTATTACACCAATTGCCACTGTATCCATGTTATTAAAGATACTAATTAAAGAAAGAATGGCCATTGTGTTTTCGATTATTTATGCAGTTGTGGGCAGTGTAGTATTTAATGCGAATATTCCAGGACTGCTTAATATGGAAGTTGGAATCTATTTTCTGATTACACAGTTAGTTAGTATTTATTTCTTGGCAATAGTGAAAGATAAAGCTGCTATTGTTAAAACAGGAGTGGGCGTTGCCTTGATGAACGCCATTACTGTATACCTATTTTTATTATTATCATTCGAGAAATATGACTGGTCTGACTATTTATTGTTTGGCAGTTATGGATTTTTATCAGCAATTATTGCAACAGTATTAACTGTCGGCATGCTTCCCTTCTTTGAATCAGGGCTGGGTATATTATCTGATTCCAAATTATTAACATTATCCAGTCCAAATCAGCCTTTATTGCGAAAGTTATTAATTGAAGCACCTGGAACCTACCATCATAGTATTATGGTAGCCAATTTGAGTGAAGCTTCATGTGAGGCGATTGGCGCTAACGGATTATTAGCACGAGTTGCTGCATATTATCATGACCTTGGTAAAACAGTCAGACCACACTATTTCATTGAAAACCAAATGGGAATGAAGAATCCTCATGACTATTTGGATCCATATCAAAGTGCTGACATTATTTTGCAACATCCGATAGATGGAGCAAACTTATTAAAAAAAGAAAAGCTCCCTCAGGAAATTATAGACATTGCATTACAGCACCATGGTACAACATTGCTTAAGTATTTTTATTACAAAGCAAAAGATAAGAATGACAATGTAAAAGAAGAGGATTTTAGATATGCCGGTCCTAAGCCTGCTACAAAAGAGGCAGCTGTTGTTTCTATTTGTGATTCGATTGAAGCTGCAGTCAGATCTTTGTCTAATCCTGACCAGAAAGAGATTGAGAAAATCGTCTCTTCTATTTTCCAGGACCGTATGTTAGATGGTCAGTTAAATGATAGCACACTAACTTTCATGGAGTTAGAACAAATGAAAAATGTGATATGTGAAACATTAAAAGGAATATACCATTCAAGAATTCAATACCCTAAAACAGAAAACATGAAGGAGGCTAAGTAGTATGGAAATTGATTTTATTGATGAAACGAATAAAATTTCTAGTGATCAGATCGAGCAGATAGAGGATTTATTATTATATGCGGCCAAGGCGGAATCTGTGTCAGGTTTAGCAGAGCTTTCCGTCACATTTGTTGATAATACAGAAATTCAGCACTTGAACAAACAATATAGAGATTTAGATAAACCGACAGATGTCTTATCATTCGCATTAGAAGAAGAGAGTGAAGGTGAAATGGCGATAGCAGGAGAGGAAATACCTGTTATTCTTGGAGATATTATTATCTCTATCGATAAAGCGGAAGAACAAGCTAAAGATTACAATCACTCATTGTCAAGAGAACTTGGCTTTTTGGCATTGCATGGCTTTTTACATTTGCTAGGTTACGACCATATGGAAGAAGCAGATGAAAAAAAGATGTTTGGCAGACAAGAGGAGATCTTAAATGGCTTCGGATTATCGAGATAAAGGACGCTTTTATTTCGGGTTTAAATATGCATGGAACGGGTTATTATATGCAATAAAAAGCGAAAGAAATGTGAAAATACATTTGATTGCAATGATCATTGTTTTTATTCTTGGTATATTAACAAAGCTATCTTCGATTGAGTGGGCGGTTCTTTGTTTAACATGCAGTGCCGTAATAAGTATGGAAGTACTGAACACAGCGGTAGAAACTGCTTTAAATTACCTGGAACCAAACAAAAAAGCAGCAATCGGCCTTGCAAAGGATCTTGCAGCGGGAGCAGTTTTAGTTACAGCCATATTTGCTGTTATTATTGGCTGTTTTATCTTTCTTCCTCACTGGATAGATTAATTTTAGCAAATTATCATATATGTAAAAACATTACCACTAGTTTTGTCGAAAGTATGAAATGGAGTAAATTTTATTGTATGATATACATATACAAAGCAACATGAAAAACGGAGGAACATCAATGGAAAAAACATTTAAATCAGGATTTGTAGCAATTATTGGCAGACCAAATGTAGGAAAGTCTACTTTTATGAATCGAGTAATCGGACAAAAAATAGCAATCATGAGTGATAAAGCACAAACAACGAGAAATAAAATACAGGGTGTCTATACGGATAATGATAAGCAAATTGTGTTTATCGATACACCTGGTATTCATAAACCGAAACATAAACTTGGGGATTTTATGGTAAAAATCGCTGAGAATACGTTAAATGAAGTTGATGCCATAATGTTTATGATTAATGCAGATGAAGGTTACGGACGTGGTGATCAGTATATTATTGATCGGCTTCAATCAAATAAGACACCAGTTTTCTTAGTTATCAATAAAATTGATCTTGTAACACCTGATGAATTATTGCCGCTTATACAGCAATATAAGGACAAGTATCCGTTTCAGGAAATTCTCCCAATTTCTGCACTAGAAGGAAATAATGTGGAACATCTGATGGATGTTTTTACAGATTTCTTACCAGAAGGTCCTCAATTCTATCCGGATGATCAAATTACAGACCATCCTGAACGTTTTATTATCTCAGAATTAATAAGAGAAAAAGTTCTTCACTTAACAAGGGAAGAGATACCCCATTCAGTTGCTGTAGTTATTGACCAGATAAGTAATAGAGGCGAGAATGATAAATTGCTTGTACAGGCAAGTATCATTGTTGAGCGAAAGTCTCAAAAAGGAATCATTATTGGCAAACAGGGACAAATGCTAAAGGAAATTGGCAAAAGAGCACGCCAGGATATTGAAGGATTACTCGGTTCCAAAGTATTTCTTGAATTGTGGGTAAAAGTACAAGAAAATTGGCGAAATAAACCCCATCATTTATATGAACTTGGCTTTAAGCAAGACGAATACTAGGTTGTTTCTGTGTCAGCATTCGCCAAACACCATACATGGTAAATATTATTACTAATTGAATGACTGTTTTGGGTTATTCTATTAATGAGCACAATGAAAGACAACCAAAAGGAAAGGTGAGGTTTGTTGTGATCGATGTACCATGGAAAATTTTCAGTCAAACGGGTAATATAGAAGCGTATTTGTGGATGAAACAAATTGAACTAGATGAAACCACGGAAACAGACCAGGAATCCTTAGATGATTCATTATTAGAAGACACACATTTTTAAACTAGAAAGGGAATGGTGAAACTTGTGTTTGAAAAAGTGGAAGGCTTTATCTTAAGAACACAAGATTATGGGGAAACACATAAAATTGTCACATTACTAACACCAACAATGGGGAAAGTTGGAGCAATAGCACGAGGAGCAAAAAAAACCAAAAGTAGAATGGCTGCTGTTACGCAGCCTTTTATTCATGGCTCTTTTTTAATTCAACCGGGAACGAACCTAGCAACAATTCAACAAGGGGAAGTTATTCATTCTTTTCGAAAAATTCGTGAGGATATTTTTCTAACGGCATATGCTAGTTACTTAGCAGAATTAACTGATAAAGTCCTGGACCCGAAAAAATATGATCCTGTCCATTATAAGCAATTATTGCAAACATTAGAATGGCTGGAACAAAATAAAGATCCGGAAATCCTTACAATGATTTATGAATGGAAAATGTATCAAGCAGCAGGTATCGCACCAGTTGTGGACCATTGTGTTAACTGTGGCAGAAAAGAGAATTTGGCATACTTCTCTATACAAGAAGGCGGTGTCCTTTGCCAACCATGTCATAACAAAGATACTTATGCTTTTTTTCTGAATGAAAATTTGTATAAGCTGCTTTGGCTACTTTCGTGGGTTGATTTAGAGCGGATTGGTAATATTTCAGTTAGAGAGGAAAATAAACGTCTATTAAAGCAACTCATGGATCAATACTATGAAAGGTATGGCGGATATTTCTTAAAGTCCAAGCGCTTCTTAAAGCAAATGGATATGCTGCGAGATAGTTAAAGGTTGACAATAAAATAGATATCTCGTATTATTTAGTAATAAATTAAACATTGTCTGTATTGATAGAGAGTAGTACTAAAATGGCATCCATTTGAAGCGAATCTAGGACGGTGCAAGCTAGATATTGGAACTTTTAGGAAGGAACTCTGGAGCAGTTATTTTTAAAGTGGTTATCTCTTTATAAGAGATAACAAATAGGGTGGAACCGCGGGCAACCCGTCCCTATGCTTTATCATCAAATATGATAAGCATAGGGACGGGTTTTCATGTGGGGAAAACTAATCTAACTTACATTGGAGGGAATTAGTAATGAATATACAAGAAATGATTTTAACATTACAGAAACATTGGTCAGACCAAAATTGTATCTTAATGCAAGCATACGATGTGGAAAAAGGTGCAGGTACCATGTCACCAATGACCTTACTTCGCAGCTTAGGTCCAGAACCCTGGAATGTTGCATATGTGGAACCATCAAGAAGACCGGCAGATGGACGTTACGGGCAAAATCCTAATCGTCTCTATCAGCACCATCAATTTCAGGTAATCATGAAGCCATCACCTAGTAACATCCAGGAATTATATTTACAATCATTAGAGAAATTAGGAATTAACCCGAACGAACATGATATTCGTTTTGTCGAAGATAACTGGGAAAATCCGACACTAGGTGCAGCTGGATTAGGTTGGGAAGTATGGCTTGACGGAATGGAAATTACTCAATTCACTTATTTTCAGCAAATCGGCGGTTTAGAAGCCAAACCAGTTGCTGTTGAAATCACTTATGGTATTGAGCGTCTCGCTTCTTATATCCAAGATAAAGAAAATGTATTTGAGTTAGAGTGGACAAATGGAGTTACAGTTGGAGATATTTTTTATCAACCGGAATTTGAACATTCTACATATACATTTGAGGAATCAGATACGGACATGCTTTTTAACCTGTTCACAACATATGAAGAAGAAGCAAAACGAATCATGAATAAAGGCCTTGTTTTTCCAGCATATGATTATGTATTGAAGTGTTCTCATACTTTTAATTTGCTTGATGCCAAAGGTGTTATTTCTGTAACTGAACGTACTGGATATATTGGAAGAGTTAGAAATTTAGCAAGAGAAATCGCCAAATTATATGTAGCAGAACGAGAAAGACTGGGATTTCCAATGTTGAAAGGAGAGAATAACGTAAATGACAACAACTAATGTTTTATTTGAAGTTGGGCTAGAGGAAATGCCTGCACGTTTTATGAATCATACAG
This sequence comes from Gracilibacillus xinjiangensis, assembly GCF_042651765.1. NCBI lineage: Bacteria > Bacillati > Bacillota > Bacilli > Caryophanales > Bacillaceae > Gracilibacillus > Gracilibacillus xinjiangensis. The sequence goes on from NZ_JBHSDT010000008.1 coordinate 566,361, forward strand.
AAACACAATTAAAAGAAAAAACAAAAGCATGGTTAAATGATTTGCACTTAAATTATGACCAGATTACAACATATATTACACCAAGAAGATTTGCAGTAGTTATAAAGAATCTGGAATCTAAACAAGCAGACCAAGAAGAGGAAGTTAAAGGACCTGCAGAGAAAATCGCAAAAGACGAAGATGGCAATTGGTCTAAAGCTGCGATAGGCTTTTCAAAAGGGCAAGGTAAAGATGTAAATGATATTTATTTCAAGGATATAAATGGAACGAGTTATATCTTTGTAAAGAAATTTACCGAAGGAAAGAGGGTAGAAGAACTGTTACCAGAATTTAAGGAGATTATCTTAAACCTTCACTTTCCAAAGAATATGCGTTGGGCTGATCAAAACTTAAGATTTATTAGGCCAATTAAATGGATTGTTGCAATAAATAATGACAATGTAATACCATTTGAAATTACAGGTGTTAAGACAGGACAGGTAACATATGGACACCGATTCTTAGGTGGTGAGGTTGTTATAAACGACCCATTGCAATATGAAAAGCTCTTAGAAAGAGAGTATGTGATTGCAGATGCGAATAAACGTGAACAAATAATTGTGAATGGCATCAAGGAATTAGAAAAAGATAAAGGATGGGTAATACCGATTGACAAAGATTTATTAAATGAGGTAAAACATCTCGTCGAATTTCCAACAGTATTCTGCGGAACATATAATAAAACCTTCTTAGAGATACCGAAAGAGGTTTTGATTACCTCAATGAAGGAACATCAGAGATATTTTCCTGTTCAAAATAAACATGGCGATCTGCATCCATTTTTCGTTGCGGTCCGTAACGGTACATCTGAACATATTGATACAGTATCCCGAGGTAACGAGAAAGTTTTACGAGCAAGATTACAGGATGCTCAGTTCTTTTATGATGAAGATCAAAAACTTCCAATTGAAAGGAATCTAGAGCAACTGTCCCGTATGGTTTTTCAGGAAAAGTTGGGAACTATTGCCGATAAAGTAGAACGAGTAACAAAGATTGCTTCGATTGTTTCAACCTATTTAGGGCTCAATAATCAAGATAAGGACAAAGTGATAAGGGCGGCAGAAATATGCAAATTTGATCTTGTAACAAATATGGTGACAGAATTTACCGAACTCCAAGGTGTTATGGGGCGTAAATATGCTGAAATATTTGGAGAAGATAAAGAAGTTGCTAGAGCAATTGAAGAGCATTATATGCCCAAAAATGCAAATGCTGAATTACCTGAATCCATTGTAGGAGCAGTAGTAAGTATTGCTGACAAACTTGATACAATTGTGGGATGTTTTACTGTTGGATTAATTCCAAGCGGTTCTCAGGATCCTTATGCTCTTAGAAGACAAGCCTTGGGAGTAGTGCAAATTGTTCGCGATAAAGGCTGGAAGATTAATATTAGTGAATTATTAAAACAAGTACAAACACTGTTTGAAACCCATGTGAGTACCGCTGACGAAAAAGAAGCCGTTCATTCACAATTAGAAACATTTTTTAAGCAAAGGGTAGCATATATTATGAAAGAGGAAAAAATTGAAACAGATATTATTGACGCGGTTCTGGTTAACGAATTGCAGGATATTTCATTCATTTTAGCTAAAGCGCAAGTATTAAGTACAAAACGTACAGATATGAGCTTCAAGGATAAGCAGGAAGCTTTTGTTAGGGTGCTTAACCTAGCGAAAAAAGCAGAGGATTATTATACTGTAAATCCAGAATTATTTGTCAATGATGAAGAGAAGAAATTATACCAAACTTATCAATCAATAATAGAAGACTTAGATAAAGAACTTCAATCGAATGCAGCAGAAGAGTCGCTAGAGGTATTGTCACGTATCGTAAACCCTGTACACCAGTTTTTTGATAATACAATGGTTATGGATGAGGATAAGAAGATACGAGAAAACCGCCTTGCACTATTATTAGTGATAGCAAACGAGATCATAAAATTTGCTGACCTTGCTGAAATCAATTGGAAACAAATGCAAGCCTAAGTAGAATGCAGGAGGAAGCATGAACATATGGAAAAAACAATCATTTATGTTGTATCAGATTCAGTAGGTGAAACAGCTGAGTTTGTTACAAAAGCAGCATTAAGCCAATTTATGGATGAGAATGCATATGATCTTTATCGCATTCCATATGTAGAGAATATAGAAGTTTTGCGTGGTGCAGTTTACCACGCAAAACAATTAGGGGCATTGATAGGTTTTACATTAGTTAACCCAACATTACGTGAATTTTTAATCCAGGAAGCAACAAATAAACAAGTTGAATGTGTTGATATCATGGGACCAATGGTAGAAGCAATGGAGAGAAAGTTTAATAAAAAGGCCAAAGAAGAACCTGGATTGATACACCGGCTGGATGATGATTATTTCAGAAGAGTGGAAGCAATTGAATTTGCCGTTAGATATGATGATGGCCGGGATCCGAGAGGTGTAATGCAAGCAGATATTGTCTTAATTGGTGTATCTAGAACTTCGAAAACTCCTTTATCTCAATATTTAGCTCATAAAAGACTGAAAGTAGCGAATATACCAATTGTGCCAGAGGTAGATCCTCCAGAATCCTTATTCAAAATTCCAACACATAAATGCATTGGTTTAAGGATAAGCCCTGAAAAATTAAACGGTATCCGTAAAGAGAGACTGAAAAGCCTTGGGTTAAATGATAATGCGAGTTATGCGAATTTGGAACGAATACACGAAGAACTGAGTTATTTTGATAAATTAATTCAAAGAATTGGTTGTCCGGTTATCGATGTTTCTAATAAAGCAGTAGAAGAGACAGCTAATATTGTCCTTAATATGATAAATCAACCATATTGGAATATAGAAAATAAAGAGTAAATAAAGAAAATTCCCATTATGGAACCTTTTGGTTTGGAAAAAATAATAATTTGTTTTATAATTATAATTTGTGAAATGAATAAATATACGATTATTTTCTCGAATAATTAAACTATTTAAAGCTTATGTCCTAATTTTTATATAAATTATTCAGTAAAAGAAGGAATTTATTTATTTTTGTAGAATTGTTAATCATAAGTTATTTATTTTTTTCGACAAAATAAATTATCGATGTTATGTTTTTTAGAAGCATACTTGTTTAATTTCCGTAACATAAGGTAATAGGAGTATAGAGTACTACAACAATTTTTTAGATTAATTCAGCATGAAACGAGAAAAATGTCGAATGAAAAGAATGATACAGACCTGATTGAAAATGGTGATTACTATGGCAAATCAATATCACTTGGATGATGAAACGATTGCTGCGATTCAATCATCAAACGATATTGTAGATGTCGTTGGTGAGTATGTACAATTAAAGAAGCAAGGAAGAAACTATTTCGGTTTATGCCCATTCCATTCGGAGAATACACCTTCTTTTTCGGTCAATCAAGAAAAGCAAATCTTTCATTGTTTTGGTTGTGGAAAAGGAGGAAATGTCTACACATTTTTGATGGAAATTGAGGGCTTTACTTTTCCTCAATCTGTTCAGCACTTAGCTGAAAAATCGGGCTTTCAATTAGATATATCAAAAAATGCTGGTCAAAATGATGATCGATCTGCATCTGAAGAACAATCTATTCTTGAAGCTTATCAATGGTTAGCTAAGTTGTATCATCATTTGTTATACCATACAAAGGATGGAAAAAAAGGATTGGAATATTTGCATCAAAGAGGTTTTACTGATGAAACAATCGAAAGATTTCAAATAGGATTCTCGCTTCCATCAAAGGATTTTATCGTGAAATTTCTGGAAAAGAAAGGTTACCACCGTCAATTAATGGTGAAAGCTGGTTTTTTAATTACAAATGACCAAACTAATTATTTTGACCGGTTTAGTGGGAGAATAATTTTTCCTATACGAAATGCGATTGGTAAAACAGTCGGCTTTGGTGGCCGCTCTATTGGCGATCAGGAACCTAAATATCTGAATAGTCCGGAATCGGAACTCTTCCAAAAAAGTAAGCTTCTTTATAATTTTGATAATGCAAGAAGCGAAATCAGAAAAAGGAACGAAGTAATACTGTTAGAGGGTTATGCTGATGTCCTTGCATTACACCAAGCGGGAGTGCCGAATGTTGTAGCGTCTTTAGGCACTTCATTTACTGACTCACAAGCAAATATAATAAGAAGGTATGTAGAAACCGTTGTTATTTGTTTTGATGGAGATAAGGCAGGTCAGAATGCAACATACAAGACATTAAAGCTTCTGAAGAAAGTTGGCTGTCATGTAAAAATTGCAATGCTTCCAAATGGATATGATCCGGATCAATATATTCAGGAATACGGTGCTGACGATTTTCATCAAACTATTCTGGAAGCAAGTGCTTCTGAAATGACTTTTTTGATTAGTCATCTAAGAAATGAATATAATCTTAATCAAGAAGGAGATCGACTAAGATATGTCGAACGTATAATTAGTGAGATAGCCCTACTTGATAGTTCTATCGAAAGAGATCACTATTTGCGGGAGTTATCCGATCAATTTTCCTTATCATTTGAAGCATTACAGCAAGATTTAGTAACGAAATTGAAAAATAGCGAAAAAAATGATGATAACCGTAAAAACTTTGGTAATACTAATGAAAGAATTCATAACAATTACCAAAATAAGCAAAAAGTATTACCAGCTTATCATAACGCTGAAAGACGTTTAATTGCATTTATGCTTCAAAATGCTCACATTGCAGATCGGGTGAAAGAAGCATTAGGTTCTAAATTCAATATCGAACAACACCAAATTATTGTAACCTATCTATATGGATTTTATGAGGCTGGAAATCAACCGAATCCTAGCCACTTTCTTACATTAATAGAGGATAAAATGATACAGAAGTTGGTCGTAGAGTTATCTATGCTCGACTGTAATTGGGATATTTCAGATAGAGAGTTAGAAGATTACATTAATACAATTTCAGCTGAACAAAACGGCCATAGCAGAATCAAGGAACTGGAAAGAGAACAAAAAATTATGGAAAAAACAGATCCAGTGAAAGCAGCGCAAATTGCTATGGAAATCATCAAGATAAGGCAACAATCAAAAAGAGGAAGTTAGCTTTTGGAAGGAGGGGCACTCATGGCAAATAATAAACCATCACGTTCTAAAGAACCTGAATTAACGTTAGAACAGGCCAAGGAACAACTGCTAGAAGTCGGTAAGAAACGTGGTGTATTAGCATATGAGGAAGTTGCAGAAAGATTGTCAAATTTTGAATTAGAATCAGATCAAATGGACGAATTTTATGAACATTTAAACGAACAAGGTGTAGAAGTAATCGGTGATTCCGAAGAGGATCCTACTTTACAGCAGTTATCAAAAGAAGAAGAATTCGATTTAAATGACTTAAGTGTTCCACTCGGGATTAAAATAAATGATCCTGTTCGAATGTACTTAAAGGAAATCGGTCGAGTAGACTTATTATCTGCATCGGAAGAAATTGAATTGGCAAAGAAAATTGAAGAGGGCGATGAATACGCTAAAAAAAGGCTGGCAGAAGCTAACTTACGTCTTGTTGTTAGTATCGCTAAGCGTTATGTAGGAAGAGGTATGCTATTCTTAGACCTTATTCAAGAAGGTAATATGGGTCTCATTAAAGCCGTCGAAAAATTTGATTTTAGAAAAGGATTCAAGTTTAGTACCTATGCGACATGGTGGATTCGCCAGGCAATTACGAGAGCTATTGCCGATCAAGCACGTACAATTCGTATACCAGTTCATATGGTTGAAACGATTAATAAATTGATTCGTGTCCAAAGACAGTTATTACAGGACCTTGGCAGAGAACCTACTCCTGAGGAAATTGCGAAAGAGATGGAATTAACACCAGATAAGGTTAGAGAAATTCTGAAAATTGCACAGGAGCCGGTATCATTAGAAACACCAATAGGTGAAGAGGATGATTCCCATTTAGGCGATTTTATCGAAGATCAGGAAGCAACTTCCCCTTCTGACCATGCAGCATATGAACTGTTAAAAGAGCAATTAGAAGATGTTTTGGATACATTAACTGACAGAGAAGAAAATGTCCTGAGATTACGATTCGGATTAGATGATGGCAGGACAAGGACGTTAGAAGAAGTTGGCAAGGTCTTTGGTGTGACAAGAGAGCGTATCCGTCAAATTGAAGCAAAGGCATTAAGAAAATTGCGCCACCCTAGCCGGAGTAAACGACTAAAAGACTTTTTGGAATAAAAACATTCTACCTTCTGAGTATTACCCAGAAGGTAGTTTTCATATATTGTCTTTCTGCCGTTAAATAATCTGTAATATATACCGATATATAAATAAGTATGAAAATATTCGATTAGGGATGGTATTATGGATGCAGAAAGAAAAGAAGTTATTTTGAAAGAAATAAACTACTGGAAATCCCATCATCTTTTGCCTGTTCACTATTGTGATTTCTTAATTGCTTTATATACAGAAGGTGAAGGAGAAAGTCGACCAGAGAAAAAAAGGACACCATATTATGTTTTGTTTTATTTTTTCAATACTTTATTACTAATATTCCCAATGATAATATTTATAGTTGTGGACAATGTAATCTGGCAAGTCATTAGTATTGTTATCATACTCATCATGAATATATTGATGATAGATATATTTAAAAAAAATGACAGGTTAAATGAAGGTTATGCCGTAATGACATTATTCGTTAATTTTTTGATAGCCTCATCATTATTTTTAAATGATTTTGTCAAGAATGTTCCGATCACGTATTTATGGATTTTTCTCAATAGTCTCTCATGGATTATATTTGGAAAATGGAAAAAACAGTTCTTTTTACAAGCAGCTGGTGTTTTTGTCTTTATAATTGCTTGTATTTTAACTGGTTTTTATTATTTTTAGACAATTTATTGAAAATTTTTCGGATTTGCTTTTCTATTTACTTAATTTAAAGTAAAATAGAAATGGTTTTGTATTATGTTTCCCTATACATAATGGAAGGAAAGAGATATTTGATGAACTGAAGGAGGAATGATCATGAAAAGAAATCCCGTCATACCATTTGCATTAATTGCAGTATTAGGTATATTAGCAATGATTGTTTTATCTGTAGTTGGATTAAATGAACAAGATAAGATTGCTAATGGAGACCAAGAAGGTGATACGGTTAATACTGATCCGGAAGCAATCGCCCAAAGTTGTATAGGTTGTCATGGTGGAGATTTAGAAGGTGCATCAGCCCCTAGCTTACAAGATCTCGGAAGTAAGTATTCTGTTGAAGAGGTAGAAGATATTATTAACAACGGAATCGAAGGAACTGCAATGCAAGGTGGTATCGTACCATCTGAAGAAGCTGCAATTCTAGCTGAATGGCTGGTAACCGGTGAAACCGGTGATGCTGCTGAGGCTGAGGAATCTACAGAGGAAGAAGCGCACTAATTTATTATATGTAAAGTAAAAAGCTTTCTGTTAATCTGACAGAAAGCTTTTTCTTACAAGCTGACAAACTAAAATTTATTGGAAAGGATAAGTAGTATGTTATCCAAACGTTTGAAGAAAGTTGCGAATAATTTAAGGAAACCGATATATTTTGCTGATATTGGTTCTGATCATGCCTATTTGCCTTGCTATATTTGTGCAGAGGATCCTGAAGCCAAAGCGATCGCTGGGGAAGTAAACGAGGGGCCATTTAAAAGAGCTCAAAAGACCGTTAGAGAAAATGATTTAACTGACAGAATTCAAGTCAGAAAGGGAAATGGATTGGAAATCATTAAGATGGATGATCCTATTAATCAAATAACAATTGCAGGAATGGGTGGAAAGTTAATCAAGAGCATTCTTGAGCAAGGAAAAGATAAACTGGGAAATGTTGAGAGGTTGATTTTACAGCCAAATATTGATGCAAATATTGTCAGAGAATGGTTAATGGAAAACTCTTATCAAATAACCGAAGAAGAAATTATTGAAGAAGATGGGTATATTTATGAAATCATTGTTGCGGATAAAGTCACTTCCATAACATTTTTAAAAAGGGATGAAGTATTGTTCGGGCCTAAGTTACTGCAAGAGAAAAATCCAGTATTTATAAAAAAATGGACGTTAGAGCGAGAAAAGAGGTTAAAATTATTATATTCAATGAAAAAAGCAAAACAGTTACCAGATGAAAAGATTGCACAATGGGAAAATGATATAAGACTGATAGAGGAGGTTACATATACCAATGACAAAAGTTAAAGACATTATCCAACTTTTTGAGCAGTGGGTCCCAGTCACTTATGCAGAATCATGGGATAATGTAGGCTTACAAATCGGTAATTTAGACAGTAATGTAGAGAAAGTAATGACAACATTAGATGTTACAGATCAGATCGTCGATGAAGCAATAGAGAAAGACGTCGATTTTATTCTGGCGCATCATCCATTATTATTTGAAGGCTTAAAACAAATTGATGAAAAGAAATTGAAAGGAAAGGTTGTCCATAAATTAATAAAGCATAATATTTCAGTCTATTCTGCACACACAAATCTGGATATAGTTACGGGTGGTGTCAATGATATGCTTGCAGATCGACTCTTTTTACAAAATCAGAAAGTGCTTGTTCCATCAATCACAGAGAAATTATTTAAATTTGTAGCATATGTACCGCAAACACACACAGGCAGTTTTATTGAAGCAATTGGAGAAGCAGGCGCGGGGCATATAGGCAACTACAGCCATTGTACTTTTAAAAGTGCCGGAGTGGGTTCTTTTAAGCCGCAGAAAGGGACCAACCCTTTTATAGGACAAGAAGGGGTAACAGAGCAAGTAGAAGAGGATCGAATCGAGACTATTGTAAAGGAAAATCTGCTTCATACGGTTATTGAGGTAGCTAAGAAGGCACATCCATATGAAGAAATGGCTTACGATATATTCCCAACGGTAAATAATGATCAAACTCTCGGATTAGGGAGAATTGGTGAAATTACAACTGAAATGAATTTACAGGATTATGCAGAAACTGTGAAAAAAGCATTCAATGTTCCATTCGTAAGATTTGTTGGTGATGCGGATAAAATTATTAAAAAAGTTGCCATTTTAGGTGGCAGTGGCAAAGGATATATAAATGCCGCAATCAAGCATGGTGCAGATGTCTATATTACTGGTGACTTATCTTATCATGAGGCTTTAGATGCTAAAGAAGAGGGGATTGGTTTAATTGATCCAGGACATCATATTGAGCAAATAATGAAACAAGGTGTAAGAGAATACTTTGTTCAGAATATAGAGAAGCTTCCGAATAAGGTGGAAGTCATTTGTTCTGAACATTCTACCGAACCTTTTCAATGGAAATAAAAAAAACCGGAGACCCGGTTTTTTTTATTTTGCTTTCACTTTTGGTAATATCTTATCTTTTTTCACTTTTGATGTTAAGTCCCATGTATCAGGGTTTGTTGGATCATAATTATCAATAAAAGATATGACTTCTTTCGTTATAGGTGTCGGTGTAGAGGCACCTGCTGTTATCGCAACTGTTTCCACGCCATCCAGCCAATTAAGGTCGATCTCTGTTACATCAGCAATTCGATAAGCTTGTGTGCCGGCATGCTCGATGGAGACCTGGGCAAGCCGATTGGAATTATTACTGCGTGGATCACCTACAACGAGTGTCAAATCAGCATCTTTTGCTTGCTCAGCTACCGCTTCCTGTCTTACTTGTGTTGCCATACAAATTTCTTGTTCCATTTCAGTTTGGGGATATTTCTGCTTTACTTTTTGCATTACATCATAAACATCCCATTGGCTCATTGTTGTTTGGTTCGTGACAAGAATTTTTGCATCTGGATTGATCGCTAACTCGTCAACCTCTTCTTCTGTCTGAATAAGATGGACGTGATTTGGTGCAACACCAATTGCACCTTCAGGCTCAGGATGCCCCTTTTTGCCAATATAAACGATTTGATAATTATCTTTCACTTTTTCTCTAATTAAGTCATGTGTTCTCGTTACATCCGGACAGGTGGCATCAAGTACTGTCAATCCTTTTTCCTCAGCTTTACGCTTCACTTCTGGTGAAACTCCATGAGCCGTGAAAATAACTGTACCATTATCGATCTCTGCTAATAAGTCAGAGCGATTTTTTCCATCGAGTGTAAAAACTCCCTGTTCTTCAAAAGCTTTCGTAACATGTGAATTATGAACAATCATACCAAGTATATAAATAGGGCGAGGTAGATTGGGATCCTTAACAGCATTCTGTGCAATAACCATTGCATCGACAACTCCATAACAATAACCTCTTGGAGCGATTTTGATTACTTCCATTCAGTTTCCCCCTCTGTACTTTCTATCACAGATCAAGTAGAATAATAAATAATGGACAAGGTTTTGTCCAATACTTTTATTATAAAGGTATTTTCACCAATTGACAAAGATAATTGTTACGTAGAAGGAGATCATAATGAAAAAACATTTATTCAAACAGTATGCATTGGAAGAATGGATGAATGACGTAGTAGGCGAATTAGGGTTTCATGAACCAACACCCATTCAATCAAAGGTAATTCCAGAGGCGTTACAAGGTAGCAATATAATTGGCCAATCTGAGACAGGGTCTGGGAAAACGCACGCCTTCCTCATACCATTATTAAATAACCTAGATGAAACTTTGCAGCAAACACAAGTTATTTTGACTGCACCAACAAGGGAGTTAGCTATACAAATTTATGATGAAGTGAAAAAAATAATGCAATTCGCTAATAAAGAACAAGTTTGGCGGGCAAAATTGATTATTGGCGGGACAGATAAAAAACGTATGGTTGAAAAAATGAAAGAAGCACCGCACATTATTGTAGCAACACCAGGCCGGCTGCTTGATTTATTAAATGATAATGTACTGGATATCCATTCAGCAAAATCCTTCGTTATGGATGAGACAGACTTAATGCTTGAATTAGGATTAATAGAAGAAATTGACCGCATTTTGGCAAAAGCAGATCCAGACATTCAAGTAATGGTGTTTTCTGCAACAATTCCGGAAAAATTACAGCCATTCCTGAAAAAATATTTGCATGCACCGAAGTATATTAAGATTGATGACCGTTTAGCACCAGAGAAAATGGAGCATCGAATGATTCCATTAAAACATCGAGAACCAGCAAGTGTGATTACCCAAATTTCACAAGTAATACAACCATATCTTGCCATCATCTTTACGAATGGAAAAGAGAAGGCGAATGAACTGGCTGCGCAACTTCAAGAAAAAGGGCTGAATGTTGGACTAATTCACGGAGGGCTTTCTCAAAGAGAGCGAAAGAGAGTATTAAAAGAAATCCAGCAATTGAAATACCAGTATATTGTTGCAACAGATCTTGCGGCGAGGGGTATCGACATAAAAGGTGTCAGCCATGTGATTAATGCAGAACTACCAAAAGAAGAAAGCTTTTATATTCACAGAGTTGGCAGAACAGCTAGAGCAGGTATGGAAGGTACTGCTATTAATTTATATACAGACCAAGATATAGAGCTTGTTAAAAAGCTTGAAAAAAAAGGGATTAAATATACGTTCTATGATATTGTAAAAGGGGAATGGCAAGAAACAAAAGCTTGGAATGCAAGACAAACGAGAGTAAAACATGAGAATGAAACAGAGAAGCAGGCTTGGAATCAAGTCAGAAGACCAAAGAAAGTAAAACCAGGTTATAAAAAGAAGATGAAACAAGAACAACAGAAAGCGAAGAAGAAAATACAAAGAAATACTTTTAAAAAGAAGTAATGTTAGGGAGAGGTTTATTCATGTTAAAAATAGGGTCTCACGTTTCGATGAGCGGGAAGAAAATGTTACTCGGCTCAAGTGAGGAAGCAATTTCTTATGGTTCGAATACTTTTATGATTTATACAGGCGCTCCACAGAATACTAGAAGGAAGCCGATTGAAGAATTGAATATTGAAGCTGGAACAGCATTTATGGAGGAGAATGGTATTGTTGATATCGTTGTTCATGCTCCATATATTATAAATATAGGGAATGCAGTAAAAAAGGAAACATTTGAGCTTGGTGTCAACTTTTTAAAAAGTGAAATTGATCGAACGGAAGCCATCGGGGCAAAACAGATTGTCCTTCATCCAGGAGCACATGTTGGACAAGGAACAGAGGCAGGTATTAAAAAGATTATTGAAGGCCTCAATGAAGTACTGGATCCAGCTCAGGATGTCCAAATAGCATTAGAAACAATGGCAGGAAAAGGTTCAGAAATTGGACGGACATTTGAAGAATTAGCCCAGATTATTGACGGTGTTACACATAATAATAAATTATCTGTTTGTATGGATACTTGCCATATTCATGATGCTGGTTACAATGTTGTGGATGATTTTGATGGAGTATTAAATCAATTTGACAAAATTGTTGGAGTTGACCGAATTAAAGTTGTTCATGTTAATGATAGTAAGAATGTTCAAGGAGCCGGGAAAGATCGTCATGAGAACATAGGATTTGGTCACATCGGTTTTGATGCTTTGCATAAAGTAATTCATCATCCACAGCTAGAAAGCTTACCGAAGATTCTAGAGACACCTTATGTTGGGGAAGATAAGAAAAATAAAAAAGCTCCATACAGATTCGAGATAGAAATGATTAAAAGTGGGACTTTTGATAGTGATTTAAAAGAAAAAATTATGGCGCAATAAATAAAGGCTTGACATCTGTCAAGCCTTTTTATTAGGTAAATTACTCGAACATGTCTTCTAATCCGTACTCTTTGATTAATTTTTGAAAAAGTTGCTGGCATTTTTGGGCGGTTTTTAGATCGGTTATTTCTGCTAACTTTTTCAACATTTTCATTCGGTCATTTGTCTTTGTTGGATCATAGTTATTGTTCTTTAAGTGGTCACTAATTTTTTCTGCCTGATCCGTCGAGATGGTTATACCATATTGCTTGGCGTAATGGTATAGAGTGTCGGCATCAATTGATTGCAGTTTCCGTAATAAAATCATTTTTTTAAATCCATTCATTTGTTTTTCTCCTTTTACACCATAATGACGATCAAAACTAAATTCATTATTCATTTTATTTATATTGTATGAAAAATATGTTTAGATGTTTGCATATTCGGGCATATAATATGGGGGTATTAAGTCACCAATCGACAAATTCCGATAACTTGGGTGATGAAAGCATTATGTTCCCGGAATAAAAACATCTGTGATTAGAAAAGGAGTGTTATCATTTTGGCTAAAAAGTTACAATTATTAGGGGTTTTTTGTGTTTTTGTAGTAGCGGGACTCAGTTTTTATAAAGCATCGCAATACAAAGCACAAATGGATCATCTAAAAGTAGACAAAATTGAATTAGCAAATAAAATTGAACAATTAGAAACACAAACGGAATATTTACTAAATAATAATACGATTAAATTGGACTCATCTAATTATGAAAATTGGTCAAAATATTTTGAACTAGCAGAGGTGATGGTTAAAGACAGTGGCGGAAATTTCTTAAGGCCATGGGCGACATTTTTAGTGAAAGAAGCAGAGAAATACGAAATTGATCCTTTTTTAGTTTATGAATTATTAAAGGTAGAAACAGGAGCAACATTCAATCCTACATTAGTTGGTCCAGAAACAAGGTATGGACATGCATATGGACTAGCTCAATTTATGAAAAATACTGCACCATGGGTCGCAGACATGGCTAAATTGCCTTATGATGATGAATTGCTTTATGATCCATACTATTCGATAAAACTTTCTTTAGTATACTTAGACTACTTGCATGATCAATATGGAAACTGGGATGAAACTTTAACAGCATATCACCGGGGAATGACCGGAATGAAACAGTATAAATTAATAAACGGTCATGCTAAAAGTGAATATGCGTTGAAGATTCAAACAAATGCAAAGAAGTTTGATTTGTTGGCATTCGCACAATAAGTGAAGAGAAAAATTGCCATGTAATTATTAGAAATGATTAGGCATACTACAATTGTACCTCTAAATAAAAAAGGAGGGTTGTAGCATGTCGAATAAAAATGATCCAAATAATGTGGAGGATGCTCCAATATATGATCATAATGATCATGATACAAAACAGTTTGAAACAACGGACGAGCTTTATGCAGTTGATGAGGCTTATAAAAGGGAAGCAGAGACTTCACAGGAATTAACTGCTAACGAATTTAACCGACCGATTAATAATGGAGAACAAGGCACCCAAATGCAATCCAATGTAAATTCAATGTTTGGATGGGTCGGTTTAATATTAGCTATTGCTTCATTCTTTGTATGGCCATTGTTAATGGCGGTAGGTGGTTTGATTTTTGGATTTATTTCCAAAAAGCAGGGTGCAGACACATTAGGGAATGCAGCAATTGTGATTTCCGTTATATCATTAATTGTTTCATTAATTTTAATACCATTATTTTAACTTAGATCGATTAAGTTTTAACTTAAAAAGTCAGCATACTATGAAGTATGCTGACTTATTTGTTTAGCTGATTAAATTTCCTGCGCTTCAGCTTTTTGCTTTTCAAGATATTCTTCCGCAATTTTATCTACTTCTTTTTTCAATTCTTCGACCATTGTCTCTTCAGGAACTTTTCGGATAATCTCACCATGTCGGAATAATAAACCTTCTCCACGTGCACCGGCAATACCGATATCAGCTTCACGTGCTTCACCAGGCCCATTAACAGCGCATCCCAATACGGCTACTTTTATCGGTGCTTTAATTGTGGAAATATATTCTTCCACTTCATTTGCAATTTTGATCAAATCAATTTCAATCCGTCCACAAGTAGGACAAGATATTAATGTTGCTGCATTGGATGCAAGACCGAATGTTTTAAGCAATTCCCTAGCAACTTTTATTTCTTCTACTGGATCGGCACTTAATGAAATCCGCATTGTACTACCGATTCCTTTGCTGAGAATAGCCCCCATTCCGGCAGCACTCTTTATACTTCCGGCAAATAATGTACCTGACTCTGTGATTCCAAGATGTAATGGATATGGAATAACTTCTGCCGCTTTTTCATATGCCTCAATGGCCAACCTGACATCTGAGGCCTTTAATGATACTACAATATCGTGGAAGTCCAAATCTTCCAATATTTTGATATGGTGTAATGCACTTTCAACCATACCATCTGCTGTAGGGTACCCATATTTTTCGAGAATATGGCGTTCAAGAGAACCGGCATTTACTCCAATTCGAATAGGAATTCCTTTTTCTTTTGCTGCATTTACTACAGCTTCTACTTTATCTCTTTTGCCTATATTACCTGGATTTATTCTTATTTTGTCAGCTCCGCCTTCAATTGCTTTAAGGGCTAACTTATAATTAAAATGTATGTCAACAACTAATGGTATATTAATCCTTTTTTTTATCTCTGGAATAGCATTCGCTGCACGCTCATCAGGACATGCTACACGAACGATTTGACAACCTGCCTCTTCTAGCCGGTTAATCTCTTTTACAGTTGCTTCCACATCATGGGTTTTTGTTGTTGTCATGGATTGAATAACTACCTCATCTTTTCCGCCAACCATAACATTCCCCACTTTAACAGGTCGTGTATCCTTTCGATGTATTAAAGCCATAAATAAAATCGCTCCTCTTTATATATTAACCTTGAAAGGCTATGTTCTTCATCTCTGTCCATTATAAAGCCTAAATGCTAAAATGAGAAGTAACAACACTTTTTTTCACATTTTTTTAATATAATGAAACCCATTCGTTCACAATTTCGTATGTTATAATAGTGAGTAAAAAGCCTTAAGAGGTGATTTCAATGTTGAATATAGAAGCTGAATGGATAAGTTTTGTTATAGTTGGTTTTGCCACATTATTCTTAGTAGGAGAAATATTAGTAAATGCAAAAGGTATTTTTAGTCTACTCGGATTAGGATTCATTACCGTCTATTTTTCGAGTTTTTTAGATACTGGAATGTTCTTTATTATGCTTATCATTTACTTTGTCGGAATTTTACTAATAGTTATTGATGGTAAAGTACTTAATGATGGGACATTAGCCGTAATAGGAACTGTCTTAATGGTTGTTTCCGTTGGTTTTGCTTCACCAAACTGGTTGGCAGGTACTTATGCAGTATTGGGTGTGTTCATCGGCGGACTTTCGTCATTATTATTCCTTAAAGTGTTTAAGAAGAGAAATATGTGGACCAAAATCACTCTATTTGACCAGTTAACAGAAGAAGAAGGATACTCCAGCATTAATACGACATATAAATCATTAATAGGTAAAACAGGTATCACGCGAACAGATATGAGACCTATTGGAACGGTAAAGGTTGAAGAGAAAGAATATAGTGCGATTACGCAAGGGAAATGGCTGAAAAAAGATACCGAGATTGTTATTGAATCAGTTGATGGAACAAGAATATTAGTAAAAGAGAAACAATAAAAACATGGAGAAAAATCTCTATGTTTTTTTTTTATAAATGAGGTAAAACTATTGCAAAGGTCTTGCTTTTTTGTTATGAAGATATATACTTTCTACACTTTATGTTAAGTTAATGATAATTTTTCATTAATACCTTTACAAAATGTTAATAAATAATTAATATTAAAATCGTGTGTGTTTGCAAATTATGTTCTCTATTGTCATATGCACTAATTTTAAAAATACACCACTTATGATAATACATAGAAGCTATATATGAAGGGATGAAAACTTTTGGATGTAAATGTACAAGTAATGTTGTTCGAATTTATAGGTGGGATCGGTATTTTCCTTCTGGGTATAAAGTATATGGGAGAAGGTCTGCAAAAGTCAGCGGGTGACAGGCTTAGAGATATTCTTGATAAGACGACTAGTAATCCTTTTATGGGTGTATTAGCTGGTATCATTGTTACTATTCTTATTCAATCTAGTTCAGGAACTACAGTATTGACAGTTGGTCTTGTTAATGCCGGTTTTATGACTTTAAGACAATCGATCGGTGTTATAATGGGAGCAAATATTGGTACAACTGTAACGGCATTTATTATTGGATTTGATTTAGGTGCATATTCTTTACCGATTATTGGTGTCGGTGCATTCTTATTGTTCTTCTTCAAAAATACCAAATTAACGAATATAGGCTTAACTGTATTTGGATTTGGTTCATTGTTTTATGGATTAGAACTGATGAGTTCTGGACTTAAGCCTTTAAGAGATGTTCAAATGTTCCATGATTTAACTGTAAGTATGTCGCAAAATCCTATTTTAGGTGTAGTGATCGGTACTGTATTTACAATTCTGGTACAGAGTTCAAGTGCAACCATTGGAATCTTACAAAGTTTAATGATAGAGGGGGCAATCGAACTTAAAGCGGCATTGCCAGTATTATTTGGTGACAATATTGGTACAACCATTACAGCTGTTTTAGCAGCAATTGGTACTAGTGTTGCTGCAAAGAGAGCAGCATTAACTCATGTTATTTTCAATGTGATGGGTGCAGTGATTGTCATTATTTTTATCGGTTTTTATACAACATTAATGCAGAATATTCAGGCGGCCTTAGAACTGAACCCTGCAATGACTATTGCGTTTTCCCACGGGATATTTAACGTAATAAATACATTGATTCAATTACCATTTATCGGCCTTTTAGCACTACTAGTAACAAAAATAATTCCAGGAAAAGACACGGTAGTAGAGTTTAAACCACAACATCTAGACCCAATCTTTATTCAACAATCGCCTTCTGTCGCGCTGGACCAAGCAAAGGCAGAAATTGTCCGGATGGGGGAGTATGCGACGAAAGGATTGGAAGAGACAAGTTCGTTCCTCAATACGAATAGTACAAAACATGAAGAAATGGCATTACAGCTAGAAGGGGCTCTAAACAATTTAGATAGGGAAATTACTTCCTATTTAGTCGAACTATCGGGGACCAACTTTAGTGAAACAGAAAGACTAAAGCACTCCACCTTAATTAACTCAGTGAGAGATATTGAAAGAATAGGGGATCATTTTGAGAATATTGCCGAGTTGATTAATTATAAAATTTCTAATAAAGTAGATATCACAGAACAAGGTATGATAGATCTTAACGAAATGTTTGATTTAACAATAATTACGGTGAGAGAGGCAATCAAAGCATTAGATCAGATGGATAGAGAAGCAGCCTTATCCGTCGTACAAAAAGAAAATGAAATAGATAATATGGAAAGAACCTACCGTAAAAAGCATATTATCCGTCTAAATGAAGGAGTATGTACTGGTGCTGCAGGTATTGTCTTTGCAGATATTATTAGTAATTTGGAACGTATTGGGGACCATGCAGTGAATATTGCAGATGAAGTTCTTGGTGAAAAAAATTAAATGAAAAGAGGAGATGACTAGTTTTTTTGCTAGTCACTCCTACTTTTTATCTTGTATTGTGCCATAAAGAATTGGATAATTTATTTCATTAATAGTGAACTAAACTGCTTTTTCCACCTTTTTTTATAGAAAAATCAAATTAATAAAAAAAAATATTAAAAAAGTGTTGACGATGTATATTTTATATGATAAATTATTAAATGTCGCTTCGGTGATTACATAATAAACATTCCACAGTAGCTCAGTGGTAGAGCTATCGGCTGTTAACCGATCGGTCGTAGGTTCGAATCCTACCTGTGGAGCCATATGGCGGTGTAGCTCAGCTGGCTAGAGCGTACGGTTCATACCCGTGAGGTCGGGGGTTCGATCCCCTCCGCCGCTACCAAAAATACAACTTATAATGGCGGTCGTGGTGAAGTGGTTAACACATCGGATTGTGGTTCCGACATGCGTGGGTTCGATCCCCACCGGTCGCCCCATTAATAATAGTGATAAGGACCCTTAGCTCAGTTGGTTAGAGCTATCGGCTCATAACCGATCGGTCGCAGGTTCGAGTCCTGCAGGGTCCACCATCACATATACGGAGGAATACCCAAGTCTGGCTGAAGGGATCGGTCTTGAAAACCGACAGGGGTGTCAAAGCCCGCGGGGGTTCGAATCCCTCTTCCTCCTCCATACATATTTCTTAAGAAAAGAATAATTCAATGGCTCGGTAGCTCAGTTGGTAGAGCAACGGACTGAAAATCCGTGTGTCGGCGGTTCGATTCCGTCCCGAGCCACCATTTTTAACAAGCGGTGAATAAGCTTGTTTTTTTATTTTGCATTTAATTATAATAATCGTATTGTTTGCAATTTATTCAGAATATTTGATAATATTTGAAATGGAAAGAACATACTTTCATTTTATATTAAATAGGAGGAATAAACATGGCAAATTTTACTTTACCAGATTTACCTTATGCATATGATGCACTTGAGCCGCATATCGATAAGGAAACAATGAACATTCATCACACTAAACATCACAACACATATGTAACGAAGCTAAATGCAGCATTAGAAGGTCATGATGATCTTGCAAACAAATCTATTGAAGACATCCTAGCAAACCTTGATGCTGTACCTGAGAATATCCGTACTGCTGTCCGTAACAATGGTGGCGGTCACGCTAACCACAGTTTATTCTGGACTCTATTATCACCAAATGGTGGTGGAGAACCTACTGGAGAATTAGCAGATGCGATTAACAGCAAGTTTGGCAGCTTCGAATCATTCAAAGAAGAATTTGCTAACGCAGGAGCAAACCGCTTTGGATCTGGTTGGGCTTGGCTAGTTGTTGAAAATGGAAACCTAGCAATTACCAGCACACCAAATCAAGACACTCCTATTTCTGAAGGAAAGACACCTATTTTAGGGCTTGATGTATGGGAACATGCTTATTACCTGAAATATCAAAACAAGCGTCCTGATTATATTGCAGCATTCTGGAATGTTGTAGATTGGGACAAAGTAGCTAAACTATATAATGAAGCAAAATAATGAACTTATCAGGATACCTCTTTGGGGGTATCCTTTTTATATACTGAAAATATCTATTCGTTTTTTGAAATATTATTTTACCGTATATCTCATTACATGTAGAGAACAATAATACTCAGATGGAATTGAGGTGTATGGAGATGATGTTCATAAATAAGCAAAAAAGCAGCATACCTGTAAGCAGGGATTTAAAACTGCTTTTATTAATCGGGGGATTGTACGCATTAGCTACGTTTTTGTCCAATACTTTTGTTAATGTATTCTTGTGGAAGAAATCAGGAGAATATCTTGATATTGCTACATATAATTTATTCATTTATATTATACAGCCAATTGCCTTCTTTATTGCTGGAAAATTTGCTAAAAAAGTAGACAGGGCCTTGATTCTGCGAGTTGGTGTAATAGTTCTGTCACTATTTTACATAGTAGTATTACTATTTGGTGATAAAGCAACAACTTATCCTTATCTGTTAGGAGGGCTTCTGGGCTTAGGCTATGGTTTTTACTGGCTTTCATTCAATGTGTTGACATTCGAAATTACAGAACCGGAAACAAGAGATTTATTTAATGGTTCGCTCGGAACATTCCAATCTTTTGGCGGGATGATTGGTCCATTATTCGCAGGTTATATTATTTCAAACTTGAATAATTTTACAGGATATACTGTTATCTTCTTATTATCATTTCTTTTATTTGGTATTGCTGTAGTTTGTTCCTTTTATTTGCAGAAACGAAAAGCAACAGGCAAGTTTATATTTCGAGAAGTATTAGAAGAAAGAAAAAGGAATAAAAACTGGAACTACATTCTCCTTGCTCACATTGCACAGGGAATGAGAGAAGGTTTGTTTATTTTTATCATTGCGATATGGGTGTACATTGAAACAGGGAGCGAATTTGCGCTCGGTGTTTTTAATTTGCTATTCTCATTCTGTTCCCTAATATGTTATATGCTTATATCTAAATTAATTAAGAGTAATTATAGAAAAAGAATGATGCTTTTTGGAGGACTTAGCCTGTATTTTGCTATTGCAATATTTGTTTTCCAAACCAATTATGTAATGCTCCTTATTTATGGCGTAATCGTAGGTTTAAGTTATCCTGTATTTAATGTGCCTTTTATTTCACTCACGTATGATATTATTGGCAAAGCAAATAAAGCTCGTAAATTGAGGATTGAATATATAATTGTGCGGGAGATTTATGTAAATGCAGGCAGAATTGCAGCGATAACTATATTTATAATAGGTGTTTCTTATCTAAAACCATCGTTTATTATTCCCATATTAATTTTAAGTTTAGGAAGCGGAAATCTTATTGCCTCATTATTAATAAGAAAAACTGTAAATTAGACGGCTCTTCGTGATATAATAGCAATTGGATTGTATGATCGGGGAGGAGAAAAATGTTAACAGAAAATAAATTATTAAAAAGAACAAAGAAAAAAAAGAAAAAAGCACAACTGCCATTTCGGTTAAACATCCTGTTTGTTGCAGTGTTTTTTGTTTTCTCCTTATTAATTGTACAACTGGGTGTAGTTCAAATTCTTAATGGGGAAGAGGCACAGCGGAAAATTGACCAAACTGAAAATACACCATCAGAAAAACCGGTTCCTAGAGGGAAAATGTATGATCGTAATTACGAATTGGTCCTTGACAACATTGCTGTGAAATCAATTACTTATACACCTCCCAAAAACGGAGAATCGGCAATGAGTCGTCTGGAGCTAGCCGAAAAATTAGCAGAGTATATAACTATAATTAAAGACTCTGATGAATTAGAGAAAAAAATAACAGAAAGAGATAAACAGGAATATTTTTATCTGCTAAATTCAGAAGATGTCGCTGACAGATTATCTGATGAAGAAAAAGAATTAGATGCAGGAGAAAAGTACCAATTAGAATTAGAAAGTATAACAGAGGAAGATTTAAATACGATTGAGTGGACTAGTGAATTACTCAATATTCTTGCAATTAAAAAAGAATTAGATTCGGCTTATGAATTATCGCCGCATGTTATTGTAAATGAAGGGATTACTGATGAAGAATATGCCCAAGTTGCTGAACACCTCCATGACTTGCCAGGAATTGATGCGACCATTGATTGGGAGAGAGACAAAGTATATGGCAAAACACTCTCATCCTTTATTGGAAATATTACAAGCGCTGAAGAGGGTATCCCACGTGAGAAAAGCGACTTCTACCTTGCTAATGGCTATACATGGAATGACCGTGTTGGGACCAGCGGATTAGAACAGCAATATGAACATATCCTACGCGGGAGAAAAGAACAAGTCCAGTATACAACTGACTCAAATGGTAATGTGATTAACTCAGAAGTGGTAGTGGAAGGGCAGCGTGGCAAAGACTTAGTATTAACAGTTGATATGGAACTTCAGAAAGCTATGGATCAAATTGTGGAAGAGGAATTAAGAAATGCACTTGCTTCTTCTAATAACAACGGTTATTTAGAAGATGCGATGGCCGTTATGATGAATCCCCAGACTGGTGAGATATTAGGAATGTCAGCAATTCGATATGATCGTGAGAAAAACGAATTCTTAAATAACTCTTATCGAGTGATTTATGACGCACATGCCCCAGGTTCTTCTATTAAAGGTGCTACTGTATTGGCAGGTTATCAGACAGGTGTAATTGATCTTAATAATAATGTATTAAGTGAAAGTTCAATCAAAATAAAAGGTTCTGATGAGAAAAAATCACATAGAAATTTAGGTTCAGCTTTAAATGATTTGCAAGCACTTCAGGAATCTTCCAATATCTATATGATGCGGATTGCAATTATGATGAGTGGGGCAACTTACCGATACAATGAGCCGCTTTATAACTTTGACTTTAGTTCTTTTGACAAACTGCGTTATTATTACAATCAATTTGGATTAGGTGTAGAAACAGGGATTGATATGCCATTTGAATCCATTGGTGTTGTAGGTGTACCGGCGGATGCTGGTAATTTCCTGGATTTCTCTTTTGGACAGTTTGATACGTATACGACTTTGCAATTAGCACAATATGTTTCAACTATTGCTAATGATGGCTACCGTGTAAAACCACACTTATTGAAAGAAATCCGTGAACCAGGTTCAGATGGGGAGTCGATCGGTCCAGTATTAGAGGTAGAAGACCCCGAAGTACTGAATCGGATTGAAATGGATACTAAATATATTGAAAGAGTTCAGGAAGGATTTAAGCGCGTTTTTACTCAAGGAACAGCCAGTGGAAGATGGGCAGGCTTCCCATATGAAGTGGCAGGAAAAACAGGTACGGCGGAAAACCCGAAATATAAAGACGGAGAACAAGTTGCTTATACCGAAAATCTTACACTTGTCGGATACAGTCCTGCAGAAAATCCGGAAATTGCATTTGCTGTATTAGTACCTAATAATGGTGGTACTAGTGCTTCTCAGCACCCTATTCATCATGAAATTGGAAAAAGAATTGTTAAAAAATACTATGAATTGAAAGAAAAAAATGGGTCTGAGGAAGAGGAAAGCAGTGAAACTACTGGAACTGAAACAGAATAATAGAATAATAGAGTAAAAATAAAGCCTAAAAGAGGAAAAATCTCTCATTCCTCTTTTGGGCTTTTAGTAATAGCGGCAGCAATTGCTTCTACTGCCATTTGATTATGAATAAGATACTCGCCTGGCTGGATGAGGCGAGTAAGCTGGTTTTCTTCCAGGTATGTTATAAACTCATTACGATTCGTAACAAATCCGTACCGCTCTAATCTGTCAACTATTTCTGCTAACTGCATCCCATGTTCAATAGTAAAGATCAGTTGAATTGTTTCAGCTGGTTTGTTATTGGACTTACTGTCACCTTCTGCCTGCTCAGCAGCAAGACTAGTTACCTCATTTTCCAATTCCGTAATTTTCTTTTCCATATCCGCTTCATATACGAAATAGCCTTGTTGCTTAACTTCTGTAACATAATCTACTTCTTCCTCAGAATGCTTCGGATTCTTAACATCTATGAAGTAATAAACAGCACCAACAATTAATGATGATGTTATTAATCCTAAAGAAAATGCTCTAATAATATGTTTCATTGATATATCCCTCATTCATTAACTAACTTGGAAATTATTTTTGCTTTGATTGTTTGAATGGATCCTCGTCGATAAAATTGTCATTTACTAATAATTCTTCTTCCAAAATATTTACTTTTTTCTTTAGCTGATACGTCTCTTGTAATGTTGAGATAGAAAACTGCTCAAACTGTTCTTCTATCTGTTTGAACTTATCTTGCATAAAAAAGGATAAAATCCATAGAATAATAGCTATTATTATAATGGAACCAACCGCAACTAATGTCATTAATATTCTCCTTCCTGGATGATGTAATAATTAAGTGCTGTAAGTATAGTTATACCATAACTGGACAAACAGTGAAAACAGGTACTTGAAATTATTATTAGTTTTTGCTATTATATTGTAGGTAAAGCTTCGATTTTTGAAATTATGATGATTGTGATAGTTTGGAGGGATAAACATGCGCGTTAACATTACATTAGCTTGTACTGAGACAGGTGACCGTAATTATATTACGACTAAAAATAAACGTAAACACCCAGAGCGTTTGGAGCTTAAAAAATATAGCCCGCGTTTGAAAAAACATACGTTACACCGTGAAACAAAATAATTTAGTGAAAAAACTCTTACTTTATAAAAAGTAAGAGTTTTTTCATGAACTTTAAAATGCAAAGGAGAGAGCTATGAAAGAGAAACAATTGCTGCGAAATGAGATAATAGAGTTACTGAAAAGTATGGACAATAAAGGAGAAATTGAACAGCAGCTTCGAACAAATTTGATGAAATTTGAAAAATGGATAAATGCAAAATCTGTTGGGCTCACACTCTCTAGAAAGCTAGAGTGGGATACATCTCGCATAATTAAAGCATCATGGGGAATGGAAAAGATAGTGGCATTACCAAAGTGTTATCCACAATCAGCTGAAATGTCATTTTATCAATGTACTGCCTTTGCCCAATTAGAAAATGCATACCTTGATTTATTGGAACCAAATCCCCGGCTATGCCGTAAAATCGATAAATATAACATTGACCTAATTATTGTGCCGGGATTAGTTTTTGACCAGTATGGCAATAGGATCGGATACGGCGGCGGTTATTATGATCGTTATCTATCTGATTATAATGGGACGAAAATTGCCCTAGCGGCAAACTTTCAACTAGTCGATAAAATTCATAAGGAACCACATGATATCAGGGTTGATTATATTGTAACAGAATCAACGATTATTGATTGTTCAGTACATAAAAATAATTAATTTGGGAAAGATAAGTATATTCAATTAGCGAAAAGGAGTGTTGGATATGCGAGTAGTGAGAATGCTTGTAACAATTATTTCTTTGATTAGTATTGTCTATCGGTATAAGGCCAAAATTATTAATGTGATGGCATCTATTCCATTTTTACGAAGAAATTCCATTAGGATAGCGATGCAAGTTCCTTTTCTCAGAAATAAATTTATGCAATCAATTTTTCCAAAAAAATAAATATTTGTGATTAGCCAACCTAAACATATTGATACGATAAAAAAAGTGATCATGATATGATGAAGTGGAGAAGGTTGGTGTTTTATTTGTATATTAAAAAACAATATCAGCAAAATAAATTCGTACTTCAGTTAATGGAGAAAGATTTCGAAATCATTTCCACAAATAGATCACAAGATCAATATTTGTTAGAGCGGCGGAAAAACTCAAAAATAGAGGTGGTTCATGTTTCATTAACGCAACATGATTGGAAAAGAGCATTAGAACAACATATTCATAAGGTTGAAAAGAAATACAGTGAATTACAAAGAAACCTGTTATCTAGAAAAAAATATCATTTTTATCATATTTTTGTGGTGGATTATCCACCGGTAGATGAATGGATAGAGCTTCAGAAAAATCGTGATAAGATTTCTATATTTATCGTCGATGAACCGAATGAGTGGTTGAAAATAAAGAGTCAGTTTCAATTGGAAGAGCTGGATAATATTACTGAACCAAACAGTCCTTTAGAACTAGAGCAATCAGTATACAATCTAAAACGGCTCGTATTAATGAAATTTCAAGAAGAGCAGGAAAATAGAAAGAAATTATTTGAACAAGGAAAACCTTTCTGGACCAATCTGCTTCTGGCAGTCAATGTAATTATGTACGTACTTTTGGAGTTCTATGGGGGTTCTACTTCGGTTGACACATTAATTTCATTCGGAGCAAAATATAATCTGGCAATTGTTAATGGGGAATGGTGGAGAATTATCACCTCAATGTTTCTTCATATTGGATTGCCGCACATTCTATTAAATATGATGGCATTATATTTTATAGGTTCACTAGTGGAAAGAATTTTTGGTAATATACGTTTTCTAACAATCTATTTCCTTGCAGGTATTGTCGGTGGATTTGCTAGCTTTGCTTTTAATAATAGTATTGCGGCTGGAGCTTCTGGTGCTATATTCGGATTGTTTGGAGCATTGCTCTTTTTCGGAAGTCAGTTTCCAAAAGATTTCTTTCGGACAATTGGATGGAATGTGATTTTTGTTATTTCTCTTAATATTATCTTTGGTTTTAGTGTTGGCCAAATTGATAATGCAGCACATCTTGGTGGGTTAGTTGGCGGATTTATTGCTTCAGGTGCTGTAATGTTTCGGCACAACAAAAGGAGAAAAGTTCGTATAATCTCGACATTCGTCTTACTGATCCTTATAATAAGTTTAGGGGTGTTCGGCTACAATAATGAAGCAAATCATTATAATGAGGCCGTACAATTACAAGAAGTACAGCAACTACTTAACCGTGAAAATTACCAAGAAATTATTTACGTAACATCGGACATCATTCCATATGCTGATAAATGGAAACCAGAATTGTATTTCTATCGATCATTTGCTCATATTCAATTGGATCACTACCAAGAGGCAATTAGCGACCTGGAAATGTGTTTAAAATTAGACCCCAACCTTGAAAAAGCATTATATAACTTGGCCATTTTATATCAAAACGATAACCGTCCTAGTGATGCTTTGCTTTTAATTGAAAAAGCATTGGAAATAGATCCTGACAATTCCAGTTATCAGACATTATATGAACAATTAGAACAAAAAAATCGGCTGTAAGAAGATGGAAAACTACTAGAGTATTGCTTATATATTCTGTCTTAACAATTTTAATTCATTATTTTCATCATTAAACAAAACAATCAGGTGGTCTCTCGTTTTATCAATAAGAATGATAGGAATTATTTGGTGGGAAGTTTTTTTAATATTAGAGACAGGTAAAATATATTCACGGTACAAACCTTCCCATAATTGCCCAATCACCCGATCTGTCTCTTCTTGGCTAAGCCCATCGATTGGTTGCTTGGTATATATATATAAGGATGTTAATGGTATTAAATCATAGCCATTAGTATCAATCTGTT
Source organism: Gracilibacillus xinjiangensis (assembly GCF_042651765.1). NCBI lineage: Bacteria > Bacillati > Bacillota > Bacilli > Caryophanales > Bacillaceae > Gracilibacillus > Gracilibacillus xinjiangensis. The sequence goes on from NZ_JBHSDT010000008.1 coordinate 593,655, forward strand.
GAGCGTCTATCCACTCTTTCCAACGAAATTGCAACTGTTGGTTTGTAGCATGGTCCAATGTCTCTTGCCAGTTTTTTTGAAGATCTGTTGTACCCTCTTGAAATGCTTCAAGTGGAGAATAGGGGGAATCAATAACATATAAATTATCATGAGACATTGATTGGACACTCTTAATGATGTCATTTGGGTAATGAACTTCACCGTGATGGTAGCTGATTGCTTGAAAATGGCTACTGTCACTCTCTTCAAAATCTAACTGTAAATGAATATCCCTTTCCTCTTCCTTCCATAAACCTTTTATACCTTTTAAGTTACCATCCATATATAGTAAAGAAATATCTTGTCTTAAATAAACAGGTTCAGGCATCTTACTCGATATTATCCATCTAATTTGATACTCGTCATTGCTTACTTGTTGTAAAAGAGATAAATCAGTTGAAGCCTCAGTAAACTGGATTTCTTCATCAATCGGGAAATACTTCATTATCTCACTGCTGTTATTCTCATTGATGATGAAAAGTAAGACAATCACTGTAACCAGTGCAGTAATTATATGTAATAGACGCATGATAATTCTCCTTAGTATAAAATTTCACTGCATGTCCAACTAACAGGCATGAATAAACCATTAATGTGTAAACTAATCAAAAAGAAATAAAGCAGGTGTGATTAAAATGGTTGGACAAAAGTATTTATCAAATAGTTATGAGAAGAATGTCCAATATATACGTGATTATTTAGATATTGATAAAAGTTTTGACTTGGTACACTTAGATTTAGAATATGCGAAAAGAAAAATGTCCTTATTTCTCGTTGACGGGTTTGTTAAAGATGATATCCTTCATTATTTAATGAGGTTTCTGGCAGAGTTGAAGGAAGAGGATTTGGCTGACGATACATTAAAATTACTTTTGAAAAGGTATATTCCATATGTAGAAATTGATGTAGAGAAAGATTTAGAGAAAGCCGCCAATTCTGTTTTAGCAGGACCAACAGCCTTAGTTGTAGAAGGTATTGATCGGATTATTATGATTGATGCAAGAACTTACCCTGTACGAAGTCCAGCAGAGCCCGACTTGGAAAAAGTAGTTCGCGGCTCCCGAGATGGTTATGTGGAAACGATTGTATTTAATACGGCATTAACCAGACGAAAAATTCGTGACAGGTCGCTAAGAATGGAGTATAAGTCGATTGGCAGGAGATCAAAAACAGATGTTTGTATATGTTATTTAGAAGACATTGCTGACCAAAAGAAAGTGGAACAGCTAAAAGACCACCTTGATCAAGTTGATACCGATGGGTTGCCAATGGCTGAGAAAACTATTGAGGAATTTCTGAGCGGGAAAACGTGGAATCCATATCCAACCATCCGTTATACGGAAAGACCAGATACGGCAGCATCCCATTTATATGAAGGACATATTTTAATAATCATTGATGGATCACCGAGTGTAATGATTACACCGGCGACATTTTGGCATCATATGCAGCATGCAGAAGAATATCGTCAGAAACCATTTATTGGAGTTTATTTAAGACTTGTGCGTTTTCTTGCGATTTTTGCTTCCATTTTTCTATTGCCACTTTATTATTTATTATCAACTGAAATGGGACTGTTACCAGAATCATTACATTTTATTGGTCCAAAAGAGGTAGGGCTAATACCATTAATCTTTCAGTTTTTAATTGCAGAAGTGGGTGTGGATGTATTACGGATGGCTGCAATCCATACACCTTCCGCTTTGACTACAGCGTTAGGTCTTGTTTCTGCAATATTAATCGGACAAATCGCTGTAGAAGTGGGGCTCTTTTCCAATGAAGTAATCCTTTATTTAGCGGCTGTAGTGATGGGAACATTTGCTACACCTAGTTATGAATTAAGCTTAGCCAATCGTTTAATTCGAATGATACTGCTGATCATTACTGCAATATTTGGTGTAAAAGGATTCATGATCGCAACAACTTTATACCTGTTATACTTAATCCAACTCAAAACATTTTATATTGGATATTTCTGGCCATTTATCCCATTTGATTTTAAAGCTATGTTAAATGTAGTGATAAGGCAGCCGGTACCATATGCTAACTCGAGACCATCTTTTTTAAATCCGCAAGATCCCGATCGTTAAGTATTGGTAAAGTTTTTTATTCCCTTTTAAAAATTGTTTTGTTATAATATGTTAGGTGATTAACATTGAACAGTATTTATGATATCAGAAAATTATTATTAAAATTCGGGACGATCATCTACATAGGTGATCGTCTTGCAGATTTGGAATTAATGGAAGAAGAAATCAATGAACTTTATCAAGTGAAGATGATCACAAAAGATCAGTATATTCAGTCTAAAATACTATTAAAAAAAGAAACGGAAAAAACGAAAAGAGAGTTAGGTGAAATGGATGGCTAAAGATATACTTATTGGCATTGATATTGGTGGTACGACGGTAAAAAATGCAATTATTGATGTAAAAGGAACAATGATTGCAAAATGGGAAATTGAAACAAAAATACAGAACCAAGGTGCTAGTGTACCAACAGATATTTGGGAATCAATAAAAATAAGGTTAAATGAATTAAAAATAGGGAAGGACAGAATCATAGGTATGGGTGTAGGTGCTCCAGGTTTTATTGAACCGGATACAGGTATTGTAGCAATCGCTGTAAATATTGGATGGGAGAACTTCCACCTAAAAGCCGTTCTGGAGGATCTGTCCGGTATTCCGGTATATGTAGATAATGATGCAAATATTGCTGCACTTGGTGAGAACTGGAAGGGTTCCGGTAACCAAGTGGATAATATGCTGGCAGTTACTCTCGGAACCGGTGTCGGAGGTGGCATCATCTCGAATGGTCAGATTGTTAGCGGGGCCAATGGTACTGGTGCGGAAATTGGACATATGACTGTTGTAACGGAGAATGGAGCACCATGTAATTGTGGAAGAAAAGGTTGTCTGGAAACTGTCGCCTCTGCGACGGGCATTGTCCGACAAGCAATGGAAAGGATCGAAAAAGGGGATTCACCAAGTTTGCAGCAAAGAATGAACCAACAGGGAATGATTACTACAAAAGATATATTCGAACTAGCTAATGAAGGAGACCAGGCTGCGATTGAAATCATTCACAATGTTATGGACTGTCTAGGCTTAGCATTAGCTAACATTGCTGTTACAATCAATCCGGCTAAGATTGTTATTGGTGGCGGTGTCTCAAAAGCAGGTGAACAACTGTTAGGGCCATTAAAGAAAGCTTTCGTTAAATATGCCCTTCCAAGAATAAATGAAGCATGTGATATTGTTATTGCAAAACTAGCTAATGATGCAGGTGTTTATGGGGGAGCATATTTAGTTTTACAGCATACTAATAGTAACTAACTATTAATTTTGTAAAAAGTTTGTAACTTTTTTTAATTTTTATGAAACTTTATTGTGATATTCAACGTCTATAATAGAGAGAAAACTAAATATATGAAAATGGGGCAATTTTTGAGGAGGAAATCAAATGTTTAATAAAAAGCTGCACATGCCGCTCTTTATTATTGCAGCACTATTATTTGGACTAAAGACATACATCGTCTATCGATTCGTATTCAATATTTCACTAGAAAATCCGATGCAGGAACTTATCCTGTTAATCAATGCATTTGTTGTGTCATTCTTTTTATTTGCTATAAGTGTATGGTTTAAAGAGAGAAGACAAAAGAAGTATATCAAATATATGATTTTAATAGGATCGTTAATCGTATACTTTAATATTGTATTTTATCGTAATTTTTCGGATTTTATTACCATTCCATTACTTTTCCAGGGAAGTAATGCGGCAGATTTAGGGTCAAGTGTTTTAAGCCTGCTTAAACCATGGGATATCCTGTTGTTTTTAGATGTAGCAATGGTATGGTTAGTTACAATTAAATATGGTGATAAATTAATGATTGCATTTAGACATAGATATAAAACTGCTGTTTTAACATTGTCTATTGCTTTACTTGTTGGGAATTATGTTTTAGCTGAGGTGGAACGTCCACAATTATTACAAAGAACATTCGACCGGGAGTATCTAGTGAAAAACTTAGGTTTATTCAGTTATCATATCTATGATGCTGTAATGCATTCAAAATCAAAAGCTCAAAGAGTTTTTGCTGACGGTAATGAGCTTGCAGAAGTAGAAGACTATATGAAAGACGAGACGTCTATTCAAGAGAAAACAGATTTATACGGAATCGCAAAAAATAAAAACGTGATATTTATTTCACTAGAGTCATTACAGACATTTGTGATTAATAACACAATGAATGGTGAGGAAGTAACACCATTTCTTAATGACTTAATTGAAGATAGTTATTATTTTGATAATTTCTATCATCAAACAGAACAAGGAAAAACATCCGACTCAGAGTTTATCATTGAAAATTCACTCTACCCATCTCCAAGGGGAGCAGTTTACTTCACACATGCGCAAAATGATTATCATTCTTTGCCTGAAATTATTGGAAATGAAGGTTATTTTAGTTCAGTTTTTCATGCTAATAACAAAAGTTTCTGGAATCGTGACGTAATGTACGAAAATATTGGCTATGATAAATTTTTTGATGTGAATGCATATGAAGTTACAGAGGAAAACTCTGTTGGTTGGGGCTTGAAAGATAAAGATTTTTTCCGTCAATCCATGAAATATTTACAATCAATGGAGCAGCCTTTTTATGCAAAGTTTATTACATTAACGAACCATTATCCATTTGAACTGGATGAAGAAGATGCAACAATTGAAAAGTATGATTCTAACTCCAATACTTTAAACAGTTACTTTCAAACCGTTAGATATATGGATGAATCTGTGGAAGAATTCTTCGATTACTTGAAAGAATCAGGATTATATGAGGATTCAATTATAGTATTAATGGGTGACCATTATGGTATAAGTGATTTCCATAAAAAAGCAATGAGCACATATTTAGAAAAGGAGTACACTGACTATTTACATGTTCAATTGCAAAGGGTGCCTTTCTATATTCACATTCCTGGCCAAGAGGGAGAAGTAATCTCTAAAATTGCAGGGCAAGTTGATGTAAAGCCAACATTACTGCATTTACTTGGTATTGATGATTCCAATGATCTATCATTTGGCACTAATTTATTCGCCGATGAGAGAAAGGATTATATTGCCTTACGTGACGGTAGCTTTATAACGAATGATTATATTTATACAAAAGATCAATGTTTCAATAGAGCAACAGGTGAATTAATTGATACTACTGCTGGACTAGATGAAGAAAAATCTGCTTGTGAACCATACATTGAGCAAGTCCAAACAGAACTTTTATACTCTGATCAAATCATATTTGGAGATCTATTCCGTTTCTATGATTTCAAAGATAATGCGATAGAAGAGGCGAAAGAAGAAGAATGAAGGAAAAAGAAGCTGTTCAAAAGTCAGTTATTATTGACTAAAGACAGCTTCTTTTTTATTTGTTAATTGTGTCATAAATAGGTTGAGGTTCATAAAAGCAAGAGAATTAATGTTCGAAAATTGGTGCTAGTACTATAGCTTCTGCTGCGATACCAGTGAAGGGAAATTTTATCTACAGTTTGCCCATATAAGGATAATAAAAAACATTGGTTCCTTCATCCAATGTTTTTTATTTTATCATTATTCACCTGTAAATAATGGTCGAATGAGCTCCCAGTAGAGTGTTGCGATAGAGAAAAAACCAAAAACTAATGCAGATACCGCAGAGAAAGCAGCGCCAAACATGTTTTGCTTCTTGAACTCACGAAAAATCGCTATCAAACAAATAATGGTCACAGCTAATAAAATTAGACCTAATACCATAATTTATTCCTCCTTACTTTACTTTTCAATACAACTACTTCACGCTATAATATGTATTATTACAATTATTCACTTTTACATTCTAAAACAAAAGTGAAGTTTTGTCTATTAAAATTCGATATTTCATCGACTATAGCACTTTATAGTTAAATGAAAGAAAAAGAGAGGGATTGAACAGATGGAAATAGAGGTACTAACATTGGGTCCATTGCAAACAAATTGTTATATTATACATAACCAATCTGAAGGATTAATCATTGATCCTTCGTTTGACGCCAAAAAGATAATCTCAACGATTGATAAACTGGGGATATCTGTAAAGGCAATATTATTAACCCATGCCCACTTTGATCATATTGGAGCCCTTGAGCCTGTAAGGAACCATTACGATATTCCGGTATATATCCATAAGGAAGAGAGTAAGTGGCTTGCTGACCCGAACTTAAATGGATCTCAACTTTTTGGGATGGACCCAGTTATTTGCAAACAAGCTGATTATGAATTAAGTGAAGAGGAAATAGGAATTGAAGATTTTTCGATCAATGTTTTACATGTTCCAGGACATTCACCAGGCAGCATAGCGTTTGTTTTCCAGCAATCTTCTATGGTGATAGGTGGAGATTGTTTGTTTAGAGAAGGAATAGGAAGAACAGATTTAGTTGGTGGAAGCTTTGATCAACTTCAAGACAGTATTCAATTAAAGTTACTTTCCTTACCTGACACATTTACCGTTTACCCGGGTCATGGGCCTTCAACAACTATAGGTTACGAAAAGAGTAATAATCCTTTCATTTAATTTAAAAAACGCTCTGATTTACTAATCAGAGCGTTTTCACTGTCACTAATGCCCAAATCCAGGAACAAGAATGAAGTTGGAGTAGAATGTAAATCCTACAAAAAATACTGTACAATATGCAGCGAACAAATAAATATACATTCTTTCAGACAATTTTAAAAAGCCAATACCTAAGAAAAAGATCGTTTGTGCTAAAAATAAATATGCCATTGCTTCCATGTGACCGACATAGAACATTACTGCGAAGATCCCTGTCCAAAAGGAAAGCATACGAAATACACGATCCATTGATCCCCCTCCTTCTTTCCACTATGTATCAAAACTATTATAAACGACAATATAAAAAAAGTAAATTATTGTTGGGCATCTTTCACTATTCCTTTTCCATCATTTATCCTGTCCAATTTATTATTCAATTATTTCTTCATTTCTCTCTATTGGTTTTTGAATAATTTTTTGTTGGTAGGAGCCTTCCAAAGTTGTTATCCCAACAATATAATTAGCTTCATTGTCAGTACTGTTTTGATAAGTTATTTCTACTTCACCGTCAGGGAACGAATATAGTGTTCTATCAGGTCTTTTTTCTTCTAATTCAAACTGGTTGGAAGCCAAACGGTAAAGGGATTTGAGACGGTATTGTTCTGCGTGCGAGAGAACAGTTTGCTGGTTCACCTCATACAACCTTATTTCATTCATTAAAAACAGCATTAGGAGCGTTATAATAAGAAGTAAATAAGGAAATATATAACCCTCTTCCTTTTTGTTATACTGCCGATAAGATTTTCTCAAATAACTCCCCACCTTTTGTCTCTACTTTTAGATGAATTTGATTATTCGATTCATTTGACATTTCGACTTTATTTACATCGCGAAGCATTATTTCATGTCCTCTTCCATTCACCTGTCTCCTAATTAAGTTATTGTATTGTGAATAAGATATTTTATCATTATTTTCATTAATGAAGACAATTTTGTTATTACTCAAGTAAAAATACTGTGTACGAAATATTTCATCTTCTAAATAATGAAAAAATTGAAGGGTACCATAATCAGCAGAGTAATTTTTATTTTGGGTTATTTGTATAAGTTGTGTTGTAAACGAAAGAATTGAAATTGTTATAACAATAGCAACTAGTAAAGTTAGCAGTGTAAAACCTGCTTCATTATTTTTGATAACTGTAGAGACAGACTTGTTCGCTGTCTGATTTAACATTATCCCAATTCGCACATCCTTTCCAATATGGTGGAACAGGACGAATAGTTACAACAACATTTGTGTTTATCCAATCAGTATAAGTAATGTCTGCTGGTGATGATTCATTCAGCAATAATAATGAATCATATAATTTATGTGTTACAATTGTCCGTTCCAATAATTTATGATTTTCAATTTTTAATTGTTGGACTAGGGGAAGAATGGATAGCAAAACACTTAACAAGATAAATGTACCAATCATCACTTCAAACAGAAAATATCCAGCTTCATTATTATTCTTCAGAGTAACACCTCCCCTTACCAAATGGACATGTAATAAAATGAGTTGAGCTATTTGTTTTGACTTTTAACGTGCCTGGCTGTTTTAATGTACCATTCTTTGAAAATAGTATCGGTAGTTTTAATGTATTGGGATCAATTACCCAATTATCAGGATATTCCCTTGTCAATAAAACATTTCCTCTGCCTGTTGATTTGACATGATATTTATTCTTTTCTAATTCAAAATTCAGTATATAACCTGCTTTTGAGGTGGTATTAAGCTGTTGCAGGTATAGCAGATCATGATTAAATTGTTCTAAAAATTGCTGATAACGTCTATTTTCTAACGTATTCATAGATACACTTTGTCCTATTATAAACAGTAACCCAACAGCAGATAATACAACAAGTAACTCGATCAAAGTAAAACCATTTTCAGAATTCATTAGTCACTGTATCTCTTCCGTTGTAAATGGTTTATCCCCATTTGGTTGGTAAACCAGTTTGTTAGTACCATTCGCGCATTCTGCAGATTTCAAATAACCAGCTTCTACTAAGTCACTTGCTGATTGTATTGTTGACTTTTCGTCCAATTCGTATGCTAATAATTGGTTCTCGGCTAATGCAATAAGTGCTTCACATCCTTTTTCCTGAATGGAGTTATTTTTATTTGCAAGGTTTGGGATAAACAATATTAGCAACAAACTTATTACAGCTAAAACGATTAGCATTTCAATTAACGTAAATCCGGATTCATTCTTATACATATATCATTCCTCTTTTCTTAAATCGTTTGAATATAATCGAACATTGGTAACATCATGGTTAAATAGACGAAAACAATTAAACATGCCAAGATGGATAACAGAATTGGTTGAAGGATTTTCAGCCACTTTTGGAGTAATTCCTCCATCATATTTAAAAGGTGCTCTGAATACAGATTTAGTTCTTCGGTTAGTTGTCGTGCATTACGATCCTTTTGCATAATACTTTGTAAATCTTTTTCAAACAGTTGAAATACAGGAAGTATCGAATTTGCTTCATATCCTTTATTTAGATGAAGGTCAAACAATTCTACATAGTAGGTGATGATTGGATGGATATTGCTTTCATGCAAAACTTTCAGACACTCTTTTATATTTAGCCCTGATTGCATAAGAGAAGCTAAGTGTGTTGTAAACAGAAATGTGAGTTGCATTCTTTTATACCTTTTCCAATAGGGAAGGCTGATTGTAATTTTAATCCTCTGCTTAATCGAGATGTTATTATTAAAATGGGGATAGGTAAGCAAAAGGAGTATGGCAATAACAACCACGCCTAATATGCTGTAATATATTCCATCAATTATGAAAGAAGTTGTATAGAAAATTGAGTTTGTTGAAGCTTCAGACACTAATAAGGATTGGAACGAAGGGAATATAAATTCGCGCAGAAGATAGATGATGAAGATGAAGAAGAGAAACAACAAAAGGGGATAGGTGGAAAGTTGCTTGAACCGTCTTACTAAGCCGATTTGCTGATTAAGGATATAGCAGCAATGCTTCACACCATATGGCAGATTTCCATATTGAGCGGCAATTTCCAGGAACTTAGTTACATTTCGTTGGAAACCAGCTTCATGTAAAGCTGTTGCCAGCATATTTCCTTTTAGTAAGGATATACTGACTATTCTGGCAAGTTCAGCTAATTCTTTGTCCCAACCTATTACTTCCAACGCGTCATTTAAATTATAACTTCTTTCCAGTAATTGTTTAAGCCGGAACATAAATTTATATTGCTTCCGAATGGAAAGGTGCTGCTTTCTTAGCGTTATTTTAGTAGCAGCTATCTTCATTAATGTACCCATATGCAAAAGCTTTCCTCCTTAATTTCCGGAAGTTGTCTGTCTGAAAGGACACTTCTTTGTGATTAATGGCATTAAATAAATTTTTACCTTCTAATAATTCAAGGATAGCAGCACGTTGCTTGGTATATTTTTGCATTTGTAATGGCAGAAGTTCGATGGAAGCTATTGCAATAAGGTTTTGCTCTAATTCCAATTTCTTTATTCCCATCTCTAATAACCTAAGAATAGTTCCTAATGTATCCTTTGCATGAAGGGTAGTCAGAACTAAATGACCGGTATATGCGGCTCGAAATACGAACTCTGCTGTTGATCTATCTCGTATTTCACCAACCATAATGATATCCGGGTCATGGCGTAATGCAGCTTTTAATCCAGCATCATAAGAAAGCCCTGATCCTGGATTAATTTGTACTTGCAGAGCATGTTCTAATTTCTTCTCAATTGGATCTTCCAATGTGATCGTTTGATAATTATAATCCTTGATGTAATTTTTGAGCATAGCATAAAGAGTAGTTGTTTTACCAGACCCAGTAGGTCCGGTGAACAGTATGATTCCAGATTTGTTGTTTAACCAACTGTTTACATGGGAAAATTGGTTCGGGAATAGAAACAATTCCTTAAGAGATTGGATATTTTCCTGTGGAAGGATTCGAATTGCGAGACTTTCTGTAGAATGGATGGGTAATGTTGATATTCGTAAAGAGTAATGACTGCTATCTTGTTTGTAATTCATTACTCCTTGTTGAGGAAGCCGCGATTCGCCAATGTCTAACTTTCCATTATATTTACAATAAGAAAGAATAAGTTTATATTTCGCGAGAAGAATGGTCTTATAAAAAACCCGCTGACCAGTTATTCTAAAATGGATCTTCACCTCATTAAGTTCAGGGTGAAAGTGGATATCTGTTGCAGATTGATCAATAGCATCTTTCAAGATAATATTCGTTGGGTCGATCAATTTAATATTCACCTCCTTTTTCAAACGTGCTACAATTATTATTATTCGACTTAATGTTATAATTTCCTGCAATAAAAAGAAAAAATATCGGAGGCTTTTATTTATGCAAAGTATTTACTTAGTAGGTTTTATGGGGAGCGGAAAATCTAATGTAGCAGTTGCACTTCATCAGAAATTGAATAAGCAATTACTGGATACTGACCAAATGATCGTTGATACATATGGCTTAACCATTCCTGAGATTTTTCAACAAAAAGGGGAGGAAATATTCAGAGAGTATGAGACAAGTGTACTTAAACAAACACCAATAAAAGAGGCAATTATCGCTACGGGTGGCGGAATCATTGAAAAAGCAGAAAATCGAGAATGGCTTAAAGAAAACGGCAAAGTAATTTTTCTTAAAACATCATGGGAAGAAATTAATCGTCGTTTAGTTGACGATCAATCCAGACCGATCTGGAATAACCAGGATCGGGATAAACAGCAACTTCTGGTAGAACGGACACCAAAATATTTAGAGGTAGCTGACTTAATTGTAGAAACAGATGGGAAAGACGTTCATTCCATCATTGAGGAAATAGCTGATAAATTAGGATGACTTATATTGAATATATAAATTAGTATAAAAAATTGCTAAGATGTCCAATCTATACATAAAAGGACGTGAACAGTATGGCAAATGATGATTACGTAAAATATGTAACACAGAAAATTGTTAAGTATATGGATACACCGAAAAATGAACGTAAAAAGGGTCGTAATGAAGCAAAGAAAGAAGAGCAATTTTATTCTAACCGCTGGTTTGGCGTATTGCCATTTGCTTTTAGACTGTTTTTACAGAAAAGAAAAGGTTAAAACCTATTTAATAACAAGGTTTTAGCCTTTTTTTGATTCAATACTGATACTGCTTTACACAGATTAATAAAGAATTTTACTCATTGTCTGTTCACTTAAATAAAAAATACCTGCGTTAATAATATTCATCTTAATTCTTGGTTCTAGCCTTTCTTTTAAACGAACCACTTCATTATCATATAGCTCCCTGTCATTTTCCTGATCTGAAAAAAAATGTTCAAGCAAGTTTAATTCCTCTTCCAATGCTTTCATTGCCTGGCTTGCCCATGAGTAGTCTTTCTTAGCCAGTTCCTGTTCTAAATAGTTGAATATTCGTTGAAAGCCGCTGGATGGTGTGATTATTGGTGTAATCGTATAACTATAATCAGAAACTATCTCTTTCAAATCTACGTTTTCTAAAATAGTCATCATATGATTTATCATTGTCCCGTTTATTAAATGAAGACCGATAGAATGGATTTCTTCTTTTTTTTGCTTGCCGATATATTCAATCTTCAAGTTAGCGACTAACCAGGGAAATAAGGCTGTTTTTTCTTTTATATTTAATGCTTCATAAAGAAGGGTAATTTCAGCTTGTGATTGAATATATTGAAATATTTGATGAAGCCTGGGACTGCCATAATGAATCCATTCTTTTTTAGGATCGATCTGACTTCCGCCTGTACTGAGCTGAAGGGACATTGGAGTTCCTTGTTGTCCGATTTTGTCCATATAATGCCAATAAAAAGGGCGATTCATTAAGGTAATATCTAATTCCTTTGTCAATTGTACAACCAATTCATTGGCTTCAGGTTCTGAAACCTTGCAACCACTAATAGAAAAAAACTGATGCAAAAAGCTGTGCAGATTATCTATTTTCATAGAGATTCACCAACTTGTTCTCCAGCTACAGAATTAATGACAGATGTTAAATTATCTAGTTTAATTTTTGTTTCCCCAAATGTTTTAGACTCATTAAAAATTTGACTTATTTCACTTTCTAGATTTTTCATTTCAAGCTTGGATAAAATTTGGTCAAGCTGTCCAATTACGTTTTCGAATAAATTGATTTTGTTATAGAGTAAGTTCATAACATGTTCTTCCATCGTTTCACGAATAGCGAAATTATATATCTGTACATCACTTTCCTGACCAAAACGGTGAATTCTACCAATCCTTTGTTCTAATCGCATCGGATTCCAAGGTAAATCATAATTAACCAGGTTATGGCAAAATTGCAGGTTAATCCCTTCGCCAGCAGCTTCTGTTGCAATCATTACTTGCGCATGATCATGAAATAATTGTCTCATCCAATCTCTTTTCCCTTTTTTAAAACCACCTCGAAAAATTACTGCAGGAATTCCTTCTTGTTGTAACAACCACTGAAGATAAATTTGTGTTGCCCTAAATTCAGTAAACACGATAAATTTTTCGCCATTTTGATGTTTAATTAAATCCACAAGTTTTAATGCTTTTGCATGGTGTGGTAATTGCTCTATATTTTGAAGTACTGTATGGATCTTGGTTGTTTGATTACTTAACTCCTTTAATTCCATCCATTTCTTTAATGATAAGTAACATGCTTCACGTGAACTGCAAAATTCCCGTTTATAGGTGATGGAAGATACTACTTGCAGGTCGTTGCAACATTCTTCAATTTCCTTGTAAGTTTGCAGTTCCTCTTTTGTAAAATCAACCCAAATCGTTGACACATGGCGATCAGTCCAGCTAACACCAGTTTCTTCTCTTCTGTTTCTGATCATCACATTTTTAATTAACTGTTTCAAATAAGGATCTGTGCCACGATGCTTTTTACTGAAATTCTCGTAAGTTCCTAAATAACCAGGTTTTAATAAACTGATCAGATTAAATATATCAGTGATCTTATTTTGTACAGGGGTGGCTGTTAGCAACAAAAAATATTTCTTCCGAAGTGCTTGAACAAATTGATAATTTTTAGTTTGGTGGTTCTTTAATTTGTGTGCTTCATCTATAATAACCATGTCATATACTTGTTCCAAAATAACGGATCTGTGCGGTTCTCTTTTTGCTAAATCTAATGTTGCTATAATAATGTTAGAATGGTTCCAATCAACTCGTTTACCTGCAGTTACAGCAGGTATGTAAAATTTCTGATTTAATTCTAATGCCCATTGGTTTACGAGTGATGCAGGTGCTAGAATAAGTACTTTTTTTACTACACCTCGAATTAAATATTCTTTTAATATTAATCCTGCTTCAATAGTCTTTCCTAGTCCAACTTCATCCGCAAGTAATGCTCGTCCACTCATATCCTGAATTACCTTTTCAGCACATTCCACTTGATGTGGAAGGAAATTCATGTGTGGTAAAAATTTTATGGAAACAAGGGAGTGAAATGATTCAATTTTAAATGTCTCTGCGATTTGATAGGATTGTTGAAACATTTCCCAAGAGGTTAACTTACTAGGGTTGTTTACTTTATCAGAGAAATCCGTAACAAAATCTATATCTTTTTCGATTGGAATCATATTTTATCAACCACCTTGAGTGCAATTTTGTCAATTTTTTTATAGTTTACACGAAAACAAAAAAAATAATCAGGATTCACCTGATTATTTTATATAGACATTTAATAGTCTAACTTTTTTGATTTCTTTATTTTACCAGACCATTTTTTAAAACCGCCCTGTAGATGGTACAGCTGATTATACCCTTTTTTATTCAATAATAAAGCGGCACGCGCTGCCCGCGATCCACTTTGGCAATAAAGATAGACTGGTTGGTCTTTTCTAAGTTCGGTTAATCGCTGATTTAATTGTGTTAAAGGGATATTTCTAGCACCTAGGATATGACCACCATCATATTCCTTTGGTTCCCTTACATCGATTAATTGTGCTTTTCTATAACCATTTCGAAATTCTTCTTCGCTTAATGGTTTTAATATTTTCTTTTGTTTGAAATAGCGATAAAGTGTAAAAAGGATAAAAACAACGACTATCCCTATTAAAATATACAATTCTGTCATGCATTTTCCCCCATCTGTATTTAAAGTTCTACTAAAAAGGATTATACCATTTCTTCGTTTGAAATAAAGAGATAAATATTTCTTTTTATAAGAAAAGGTGATATTTTGCATCAAATATATTTAAATTACAATTAAAAAGCAAAGTGATGAAGCACTTGTCTGAACTTATATTCTATTGTATGATTTTATTTACAAAGAAGACAGATTGGCTAGAAGCAATGGCAGGATGGAGGGTAATTATGCCAACACCAACAATGGAAGATTATATTGAACAAATCTATTTATTAATTGAAACTAAAGGATATGCTAGAGTATCTGCCATAGCCGATGCTTTGCAAGTTCAACCATCATCTGTGACAAAAATGGTACAAAAACTGGACAAAGATGAGTATCTAAATTACGAGAAATATCAAGGGCTTGTTCTAACTTCAAAAGGCCAAAAAATGGGGAAACGTCTTGTTTACCGTCATGAACTATTAGAACAATTTCTTCGCTTAATTGGCGTGAATGAGGAAAATATTTATAAAGATGTGGAAGGTATTGAACATCATTTAAGCTGGAATTCAATTGATCGAATCGGGGATTTAGTTCAATTCCTTAAAGAAGATGATCTTAGATTAGAACAGCTAAGGCAAATCCAGCGTAACGAAGAAGAACCTGAATAAAGTAATCATTCTACCCTTGGCATTCCATTATATTTAAATATAGATATCAAACATTTTCAAGCATTCAAAAATGAGTAAATTCTGCCCGTTAATAAAATGGTTAACTATATATAAACAATGGGGCTTTACCGAGGGTTTCAATTGGCTACGATGAAAAAACAGAGCTTAAAGGGAAGCTCTGTTTTTTCGTTTTTTATTATTATTGCCTTCAATTACACGTAAATGAGGGACGTCTTTTCTTTGTTTATTGTTTGGTTTTATTTTATGAATGGATTGATTTAACTTTGTTGATTTTGAGGTAATGTTATTGCTATGAGTTGTTGTTTTGTACTTTTGCTTTGACTGTTTGACAGCTTTACGATATTTTTTTAATTCATTTGAAGTGCGCTTTCTTAAAAAGAAAAAGTATACTAAACCAAATATTACTGCACCTGTTAAAACAGCGATCAATAGGTTCATAATCAAACCAATTGTATCAGTGAATAGAGAACCGATGAATCCGATGACTGCCAAGCCGATTAAACCATAAACTAGCCAAGTCATAATATTTCTTGACATTAGTTTTCCTCCTTTCAATGATGCAACGAACGTTGACCTTGTACTTAGTTATACCCGAAAATGGAAGGTAATTATACAGGAAAAAGTAAAATTGTCGAAAATTTAGTAAATCCCTAAAATATAATCGCTTTAAAAGTGTTCATTTTACCAATAACTTAACACTATTTTAATAAATTTTATTGTAATTGGCTAGATTTGTTTCCAAATTAGCATGATTTTTATTTATTTTGGTTAATCTACAGAAAGAGGTGATAATGATGAGATATCGAAAAAAAAATAAGGAACCAATTGGTCAAGTAATGATACCGAAAGTTATAAGTATAGGCTTCTTTGGGGGTTTTATCTGGAGTCTTATTGCCAGTATTACTGCATTCTTTAACTTTACTTCCGTCTCCCCTAAAACATTTATCTTGAGATCATGGTTACAGACGGAATGGACAGATCATTGGTTAGGGCAACTTATTTCAATTATAATACTTAGTCTGCTGTCTATTTTATTAGCACTTCTTTATTATGTAACCTTTAAGAAAATACAGGGGATATGGGCAGGAATTATGATTGGCTTTGTATTATGGTTTATCGCTTTCTGGTTATTAGAGCCAATTTTTCCTAATATACCAGCATTTTATATGTTAGATAGTGATACGGTTGTAACAACACTTTGCTTGTTCATCCTGTACAGTGTTTTTATCAGTTATTCGATTTCATTTGCTTACAGCCAGCAATTGAA
This sequence comes from Gracilibacillus xinjiangensis, assembly GCF_042651765.1. Lineage (NCBI taxonomy): Bacteria > Bacillati > Bacillota > Bacilli > Caryophanales > Bacillaceae > Gracilibacillus > Gracilibacillus xinjiangensis. The sequence continues at coordinate 610,355 of NZ_JBHSDT010000008.1, forward strand.
AGATGAAAATACTGGGTAGTTTATGTTATGATGTATATTATTGATTATGTGTGTGCTAGGATGGTGTTCAACTATGGGGAAAATTTTGTTACTGAATGGACCTAATTTAAATCGGTTGGGTAAAAGAGAACCTGATATTTATGGCCATGAAACAGTGGAAGATATTGTCCGGATGGTAGAAAAAACATTAAGTGGAAACAATTATTCTCTGATTGCTAAACAATCTAATCATGAAGGTCAATTAATTGATTGGATTCACGAAGCGGATGATGTTGTTGATGGTATTATCTTTAACCCGGGGGCTTATACACATACGAGTATAGCATTAAGAGATGCGATCAGCTCAATTAATGTACCCGTAATTGAAGTACATATATCTAATGTTCACGCTAGAGAAGAATTTCGCCATCATTCATTATTAGCTCCTGTTTGTTTGGGACAAATCGTCGGTTTGGGGATTCATGGTTACCAATTAGCTGCAAATTACTTTTTGGAATTTATTGAAGCAGGGAGAGAGGAAGTTGAATAGAGTCGAACGGTTACGTGATTTGTTAAGAGAAGAGAAAGTTGAAGCTATGTTAATTACCAGTGCTATTAACAGACGTTATATTACCGGGTTTACTGGTACAGCAGGAGCTGCCTTAATTACTTTGGACAAAGCATTCTTTATTACAGACTTCCGTTATACAGAGCAGGCAAAAGAGCAAGTCAAAGGGTTTACGATAATAGAACACAAAGAACCAATCCCGAATGTTGTTGGCAGTATTTTGAAAGAGAATCATATCAACTCTGTCGGATTTGAGAAATCAACATTATCATATGAAGGATATGAACAATTTAAATCAATGATCGATACTGACTTTGTACCTGTTGGGCCAATTATTGAAAAAATCCGCTTGATAAAAACAGAAGATGAGATTAATATATTAAAGGAAGCTTGTAAAATTGTTGATCAAACATTTGAACATATACTAAATTATATCAAACCAGGTGTAAAAGAAATCGATGTGGCAAATGAATTAGAATTTTACATGCGGAAGCAAGGTGCACAATCGTCAAGTTTTGACATAATTGTCGCATCAGGTTACCGATCAGCATTGCCTCATGGTATCGCATCATCGAAAGAAATAAAAGCTGGGGAACTCGTAACAATGGACTTCGGTGCACTTTATCAAGGATATTGTTCGGATATTACCAGAACAGTAGCTGTAGGTGAGATATCTGACGAATTACATACGATTTATGAGACTGTTTTAGAGGCTCAAAAAAGAGGTGTAGCTGGAATAAAACCAGGTATAACTGCTAAAGATGCGGATGCTTTGACAAGAGATTATATTAAGAGTAAAGGGTATGGCGATTACTTTGGACATTCAACTGGTCATGGTTTGGGACTTGAAGTCCACGAAACACCAGGGCTGTCCTTCCGATCAGACGAGATACTTAAATCTGGGATGGTTGTAACAGTAGAGCCGGGCATTTATATACCAGAAGTAGGCGGATGTCGGATAGAAGATGATATTTTCATTACAGAATACGGAAACGAAAGATTAACACACGCACCGAAGGAATTAATTACGATTCCTGTTTCTTAGTTTTTAATACATACAGAGGAGGAAAAACATGATTTCAGTAAACGAATTTAAAACAGGTTTAACAATTGAAGTAGATGGCGGAATATGGCAAGTAATGGAGTTTCAACATGTAAAGCCAGGAAAAGGTGCTGCTTTTGTTCGTTCAAAATTGCGTAACTTGCGAAATGGTAATATTCAAGAGAAAACATTCCGTGGCGGGGAAAAAGTAAACCGTGCCCATATCGAAAATCGCAAAATGCAGTATTTATATGCATCAGGTGATACACACACGTTTATGGATACAAATTCTTATGAACAAACTGAATTGCCAGCTAGTCAAATCGAACGAGAATTGCAATTTATTAAAGAAAATATGGAAGTAAACATATTAACATATCAGGGTGAAACTATCGGTGTAGATTTGCCTAATAATGTCGAGTTAACAGTAACAGATACAGAACCCGGGATTAAAGGAGATACAGCGAGTGGGGGAACAAAACCTGCAACATTAGAAACAGGTTTAGTCGTACAAGTTCCCTTCTTTGTCAATATTGGGGATGTATTAGTAATCAGTACAAATGATGGGAAATATGTTTCTAGAGCGTAATTTAAATATCTTTTTAAAAAGTGGTTATCAGGTGAAAACGTGATAACCACTTTTTTTGTAGCCAGACAAACTAGCATTCCTTATGTGAGAAGTATATAAGTTAGCAAGTCTAGTTTATGATCTTTCTATTCATGTAATAACTAGCATCTTAATGCATAGAATGAGTAAAGAAAAAGGTTTTTATGGAAATGAGGCATTGAATAATGGAAGGAATCTACTCCTTATTACCAGAACATATCGCTAAAGAAATTCGTGCATTTATTATCGCAGAAGCTTTTTCGCCACAAGAAATTCGACTTAGATTGAATAGACCCATTGAATTAAATGATGGGAAAGATTTTCGATGGATATCACATCTAAGACTAACTGACCAGGAAGCAAACTATCTCTTAAATAGAATTAGTGATCATTCCATCTATCGTTTAGAAGAAGAATTGCGCCAAGGATATATAACTGTGAAAGGTGGGCACCGTATTGGTATTTCAGGTGCAGTTATTATAGAAAACGGGTCTGTAAAAGCAATTAAACACATTACATCATTTAATATCAGGATATCGAATGATGTAATGGGGATATCCAAACCTTATCTGCCACTCCTATATGATCACAGCTATCTAAGTACATTAATCATAGGGCCGCCACAGTCCGGAAAAACCACATTATTGCGAGACATAGCAAGATATATTTCCAGCGGTTTTAAAGAAATACCAGCCAAGAAAACTGCAGTGGTTGATGAACGTTCCGAAATATGTGCATCACTAGATGGTGTTCCGCAAGAAAACAGCGGTCTGAGAATTGATGTTTTAGATCACTGCCCAAAATCAGAAGGAATGATGATGTTTATAAGATCCATGTCACCAGAAGTTATTATTGTTGATGAAATTGGGAGCGAAAAAGATGTACAAGCAATTTTAGAAGTAATTAATGCTGGTGTAACCCTAATGTGTTCAGTCCATGGCAGAGACTTTGAAGAAATCCGCAGAAGGCCTGCATTAGCCCCTTTATTTGATTCAGGCTTATTCAAACGTATTCTTGTTCTTTCGAATTCGAATAAAGTTGGAGAAATCATTCAAGTTCTTGATTGGAGGGGGAGGAATTTAAAAGATCAAGGTGTGAGGATATTATGAGATGGATAGGCGCTATTTTAATTATCATAACTTGTTTCTTTGTTGGATTAGAGTATGCCAGAAAATTAGAGCAACGTCCAAAAGTAATTCGGTTATGGAAGAATTCTTTATTAATACTGGAAGCAGAAATGGTCTACAGTCATGCTACAGTTCAAAATGCATGCTCCAATATTGCGAAACAAATCGGAAGTCCGCTTTCCGGTTTTTACCATAATATAAGCAGTAGATTAAAGAATGAGTCTATCGACTTATACCAGATTTGGGAGGAAGAAGTAGAGCAATTTTGGACAAGAGTGGCTTTAAATAAAGAGGAAAAAGAGATTATTAAGCAGTTTGGCAGGACATTGGGTCAGCATGATATTATCCAACAAAAAAAATATATACAATTAGCGATTACTCACCTGGAGAATAAACATCAAGAATCCATTGAAATGAATCAACGCTATGGGAAAGTATCGAGCAGTTTAGGATTGCTTTTCGGAATATTTATCGCGTTACTCTTGCTATAGAAAGGTGATTGGTGATGGTTGGTGATACAAGTATTTTATTTCAAATCGCAGGAATTGGGATAGTTGTAGCAATGATTCATACTGTTTTAAAACAAATGGGCAAGGAAGAATTTGCCCAATTTGTTAGCCTGGTTGGTTTTATCATCGTCTTACTATTTGTAATTAACAGTATCTCTGACCTTTTTGAACAGATTCGGGCCGTGTTCTTTTTTAGAGGGTAATTAGTATGGGGATATTCGAAGTTGTCAGTATTGGGATTGTAGCAGCAGTTTTAGTCCTACTGTTGAAGGAAAAGCAGCCAGCTATTGCTTACTTAATTATTGTACTCACAGTGCTTTATTTTTTTATATTTTTAATCCAATACGTTAAAGAAATTCTTCAGTTAGTAACATATCTTGGTGAAGAGGCAAACATACAAAACTTTTATATAAAAACAATTTTGCAAATCATAGGTATATCTTATGTTGCAGAAATAGGATCAAATATTGTAAAAGATGCGGGTTTAGAGTCTGTAGCGTATAAAATTGAACTTGTTGGTAAAATTTTCATTTTGATTTTAGCTATTCCAATTTTTCAATCATTGATTGAAACAATTATTAACCTATTTCCAATTTCGTAAATATGGGAAGGATATATTATGAAGCTACGGAATAAATCAATTTGCTTTTTCATTGTATTGTTTTTGTTTGGACAACCAATTTCCCTTTTGGCGGAACAGGAATCAATTAATGTACTAAACAACTATCAGGAAGTTCTTTCTGGCAGTGAGCTGGAGAGTTATTGGGAACATGTTTCTGAGCAATATAGTTCTGTTTTCCCTGAATTAAGGAAAAGTGATTTCTGGTCAATGGTACGTGATCAAAATCAAATTAGTTTAGAATCGTGGTTTAAAGGATTTTTGCGGTTTTTCTTGTATGAAATTATTGAAAATGGGAAACTTCTTGCCACATTAATGTTGCTAACATTATTTTGTCTTTTATTACAAACAATTCAGAATGCATTTGAAAGACAAGTTGTTAGTAAAGTAGCATACGCTGTCGTTTATATTATGTTAATTATTATTGCAATGAAAAGTTTCCAGCTTGCTGCAACATATGTCACTGATACAATTAATATGGCTCAGAGCTTTTTAATTGCACTCATTCCACTACTTCTCGGTTTATTAGCATCACTTGGACACTTACTATCCATTTCTTTCTTTCATCCTATCATTATTTTTCTTATCCATTCGAGTGTTTTTGTTGTTTCTAAAGTAGTCCTGCCATTGATTTTGCTATCAGCATTACTGCAAATTGTTAGCACACTAAACTCAGAATATAAAGCGACGAAACTTGCTAACTTAATTAAAAATATTGCGATAAGTATAATGGGAATTTTATTAACTGTATTCTTAGGAGTTATATCTGTTCAAGGAGCAGCCAGTGCCATTCAAGATGGAATAGCTATGAAGACGGCTAAATTTGTTACAGGTAACTTTATACCTGTAATTGGCAGAATCTTTACAGATGCGACGGATACTGTTTTAAGTGCAACAATCTTAATAAAAAACGGAATTGGTATTATTGGAATAATAATACTTATCATCCTTGTCATGTTTCCTGCAATAAAAATCTTAATCATTTCATTAATGTACAAAGTAACAACAGCAATACTGCAACCAATTGGAGATGGGCCAGTGATCGAGTGTTTAGATATTATCGGTAAACATATTCTCTACTTATTCGCTGCGCTGTTGCTCGTATCATTTATGTTCTTCTTCACTGTAGTTATATTAATCGTATCAAGCAATATAACAATGATGGTGAGGTAGGGGGTACGGATATGGAATATATAACTAGCTGGATTCTGCAAATAATTATTTATATGATTTTAGCATTAATTGTTGATTTAATCCTTCCTAGTTCGAAAATGAAGCAATACGCCAAATTAGTCATTGGCATATTGTTAATTTTAATTATCCTTCAACCAATATTGTCAGTTTTCAAGGTTAACCTTGATCAACTTGTTTCCCCGATCGTTGAATCAAATCAAATGGATTCGTTAGATCAAATGATTAAAAATGAGACAAATACGAATAAAAGTGAAATAGAATCAATTAATCAAGCATATGTATTAGAAGAGGTGGTTGTCCAAATGGAAAATCTAGTGAAGGAGGAATTGGAAAAGACGTTTCAATTAGCCATTTTTGATCTAGAGGTAGTACTGGATAATGAATCAAATGAAGAACAAGCCCAAATAGATAAAGTATATGTACAAGTTATCCCATACGAAGATGAAGCAATGCAAGCTGTTGAAACAGTCGAAATCGAAGTGAGTGAATCGAAAGCCAAACAAAAAGAAAAACAACCAGACAATAGCGGACTAATAAAATTTCTCGCAGATGAATGGCAAGTGAGTGAAGAAAATATCATCATAGAATGGGAGGAGGAAGAAAGTGATTGATAAACTGAAGCAGCTAATTTCTTCTTTGAAAGCAAATGAGAAAAAACCAACAAAACTTCACTATATTGCCCTGATCGGACTTGTTGGCACCTTTCTTCTTTTAGTAAGTAATATGTTCCAATCTGATTCTAGTAATGAGGAACCTAATCAATCACCATTAGATGGGGAATTATTGAGTAAATCAACCGAAGAAGAAGCATGGAAACAAAAAGAAGTTACTGATGCTACTTCAAAAATTGAAGGGTTAGAGGAGGCTTATGAGAATGATTTAAATATCTTACTCGAAAAGATAAATGGTGTTTCTAATGTGGAAGTTATGGTGAACCTTGATGCAACCAATGAACAAGTGTACCAGAAAAATTTAATCATTGGATCTCAAGTCACAAACGAAACTGATCAAAATGGCGGGGAAAGAAAAATCGACGACGAAACAAGAGAACAATCTGTGGTGATCTTAAGGCAAGGAGATCAGGAAGTGCCCTTACTTGTCCAGACCAAAAAACCGGATGTAAGAGGTGTTTTGGTTGTTGCAAATGGTGTAGACAATTTAGAAGTGAAAAAATGGGTGATAGATGCTGTGTCAAAAGTGTTGGACGTACCAGCACACCGCATATCTGTCATGCCTAAAAATAAATAAATTTTTGAGGAGGAATAATTATGTTAAAAAAACAAACCGTATGGTTATTGACGATGTTAAGCTTAATGATTGTCCTGAGTGTCTACTATTTAAATGCACCGAACGAAGGAGATCTAGCATACTTTGATACTGATTTAGAAAATCAGGATCAGGTAACTTCCCAATCATTAAACAATCCAGATGAAGAGGAAGAAGCGGGACTTGATGGAGAACTTGCAACAGAGTTAGATACTTCTTCAGTTTCTTCCGAAGAGTATTTTGCTGCAGTCAGAATGGAAATAACAAATCAACGAAGTATGGAGAAAGAACGACTTGAAGCAATTGTCGCTTCGGCTGAAGCAACTTCAGAGGAGAAAAAAAATGCATATGATACAATGAAAGAAATTGAAATGCTGGAATCAAAAGAAACAATTGTGGAAGATACGATTAAATCATTAAATGATTATGAACAAGTATTAGTTCGTAATGTAGCTGACAATAATATTGTTGTCACAGTAAAAACAGATGCCTTGTCCAAATCAGAAGCGAACCAAATTATCCAGCAGACGAAAGAAGAATTTGGGGAAGCAGATATTGAAGTTGTATATCAAACAAATTAAGTAAAATATGGAGCTTTTTGACAGTAATCCTTCGTTACTGTCGTTTTTCTTTTTAAAATGGTTGCAGTTTTAATTTTGTTTGCGTAAAATGTTAGAAGGAGTTATTAGTACCTGTTGTTAAATGTAACTAAGAATGAAGGGGTGCAATGTGATGTTATCAATCAACGAATTAGAAGCACTAATTGAAAAATTAGATAAATCATCAATCGATGAATTTACGTACGAAGCGAATGGAGCAAAAATTAAATTAAAAAAGAACAATAAAATTGCAGAAATCGTTAGTAAGGAAGAGGTACATAAACCGGTAGAAATTCAACAGAATCATGTGGAAGTAAAAGACACAAATGTTGAGCAAGCTAAAGAAGAGGTACCTGTACAGCAAAAAGCAAGTACTGACTATGATCATGAAATTGTTTCACCAATGGTGGGAACTTTCTATAGTTCTCCTTCACCAGATCAACCAGCTTTTGTTCAAGTTGGTGATAAAGTAAATGAAGATACGAATGTATGTATTGTTGAAGCAATGAAATTATTTAATGAAATTGAAGCAGATGTAAAAGGTACAATAACTGAAATATTAGTGGAAAATGGTGAACTGGTGGAATACGGCCAACCATTATTTCGGATTAAGACAGTATAAGGGGATGAAACTGTGATTAAGAAACTCTTAATTGCGAATCGAGGAGAAATTGCTGTTAGAATCATTCGCACATGTAAAGAAATGGGAATTGAAACAGTCGCTGTATATTCTGAAGCAGATCGTGATGCTTTACATGTAAAATTGGCAGATGAAGCTTACTGTATCGGTCCCAAATTAAGCAGTGAAAGCTATTTGAATTTTACGAATATAATGAGTGTAGCTACACTAACAGAGTCTGATGCCATCCATCCTGGGTATGGTTTCTTGTCTGAGAATGCTGATTTCGCTGATATTTGTCAAGCTTGTAATGTAACGTTTGTTGGTCCGAGTTCTTTTGCTATTCAAAAGATGGGAACGAAAGATGTTGCTAGAGAGACGATGAAAGAAGCAGGTGTTCCAGTGGTTCCAGGATCGAATGGGATCATTAAAAATGAAGAACAGGCATTAGAAGTCGCAAATGAAATTGGTTTTCCAGTTATTATTAAAGCAACTGCTGGCGGTGGTGGAAAAGGTATCCGTGTTGCTCGTGATAAAGAGGAATTACTTAAAGGTATTCGCGTAACTCAAAATGAAGCAGAAAAAGCATTTGGTAATCCAGGCGTATATTTAGAAAAATTTATTGAAGATTTCCGCCATGTGGAAATTCAAGTATTAGCAGATAACCATGGGAATGCAGTCCACCTTGGAGAGCGGGATTGTACCATTCAAAGACGTCTGCAGAAACTTATAGAAGAAACTCCGTCACCTGCTATTGATGATACGATGCGCCAAACAATGGGAGAAGCCGCAGTAAAGGCAGCGAAAGCTGTTAACTATTCAGGAGCTGGTACCATTGAATTTATCTTTGATAAAAAAGAAAATAAATTTTATTTTATGGAAATGAATACTCGGATTCAAGTTGAGCATCCAGTTACAGAGATGGTTACTGGAGTTGATTTAATCAGAGAGCAAATTAACATTGCAAACAATGAACCATTATCCTTTACCCAAGAGGACATTTCTTTTGAAGGATGGGCAATTGAATGTCGTATCAATGCAGAAAATCCTGAAAAAGATTTTATGCCTTCACCTGGAGAGATTTCCATGTATTTGGCACCAGGCGGGCTAGGTGTACGTGTTGATTCCGCTGCTTATCCTGGATATATGATTCCACCATATTACGATTCAATGATTGCGAAGTTAATTACTTATGGTAAGACTAGAGAAGAAGCGGTTAATAAGATGAAACGGGCTTTAGATGAATTTGTTATTGAAGGTGTTCATACAACCATACCATTTCATCGGAAAATGATGGTACACCAAGTATTTGTTGATGGTGATTTCAATACAAAATTTTTAGAAAAGTATAGTATAATGAAGGATGAGGAGTAAGAACTTTAGCAAAATAAGATAGGAGGGAAATTATGACAGATGCTAATTTGTTGCATGTAGGAGAACCTTCCCAACTTGGTAAAGTAGAAATTGCACCAGATGTCCTTGAAGTTATCGCTGGAATTGCAACAACAGAAGTAAAAGGTGTATCAAGTATGCGTGGCAACTTTGCATCAGGTGTTGCAGAGAAATTAGGAAAGAAAACACATGGAAAAGGGATAAAAGTAGATTTAACCGATGATGGTGTAATAATAGACGTATACACTGTTATTGACTATGGGTTTTCGATTCCTAAAGTAGCTGAAAATATTCAGGTAAACATTAGACAAACAATTGAAAATATGACAGCAATTACAGTTAAAGAAATTAACATTCATATTGTTGGTGTTCATATGGAACAAAATCCAGAAATACAGGATTATGAAGAATAAATCAGCAAAGCCCACAAAAAATAATTTTGTGGGCTTTACCTGTCTAACTGGGAATACAATTTTCGATCTGCTTAATTAACAGCTTTTAGACAGTTTAGCCATCAAAATTTTAAAAATATTTATGATTTATTGGTAATCAAATTAAGAACATGATATCATTTGTTAATGAAATAAAATCATGAATTTGATCGTGATAAGGAGTATAGAACAGATGAAACGACGAACCGCACGAGAGAAAGCTTTGCAAATACTTTTCCCATTAGATCGAGAAGAATACAATGTAGATGAAGCAATGAATTATCTTATTGGAGAAGAGGAACAGGACTCTTTCTTAATAAACATAGTTAACGGAGTTGTTAAAAACAAAGCGGAGATTGATGAAAAAATAACAAAACATTTGGAAAAGTGGTCTTTAGGTCGATTAGCAACTGTCGAACGCACTTTACTAAGAATAGCAACATACGAACTTTTTTATGAGAAAGATGCACCGTCAAGTGTTGTAATTAATGAAGCAATTGAAATTGCACATATATTTGGTGATGATAAATCAGGTAAATTTATAAATGGCGTTTTATCAAAAATGTTATAGAAATGGGGGAATGGATAATGGCTGCAGAAGTTATCTATGGAAGTGAGTTAGCACAATCAATGAGAGATGAGATGAAGGAAGAGGTACAGGGGTTAAGAGCCAATGGTATTATACCTGGTTTAACAGTTGTTTTAATTGGAGAAGATCCTGCATCTAAATCATATGTACTTGGAAAACAACGGGCATCAGAATACGTTGGTGTAGAATCCGACCTTATTACACTTCCAGAGTCGACAACGGAAGAAGAATTATTAACGTTAATTAGCGAGTTGAACAGCAAAGAATCTGTTCATGGCATTTTAGTGCAATTACCGCTTCCAAGCCATATAAACGAACAGAAAGTAATTGAGACAATTTCTCCGGACAAAGATGTAGACGGGTTTCATCCTATTAATATTGGAAGAATGATGACAGGTAAAGATACATTTTTCCCGTGTACTCCGTATGGAATTATTCAAATGCTGAAATCAAAAGACATAGAAATTGAAGGAAAACATGCGGTGATAATTGGCCGAAGTAATATTGTTGGTAAACCTGTAGGACAATTATTACTGAATGAGAATGCGACAGTTACCTATTGTCACTCAAGAACAAATGGAATGGAACAATTTATCGCACAAGCAGATATTTTAATCGTTGCTGTTGGCATTGAGCATTTTATCAACGGTGACAACATTAAAGATGGTGCGGTAGTCATCGATGTTGGTGTTAACCGTACAAAAGAAGGGAAATTAACAGGAGATGTCGAGTTTGAAAGTGCAAAGGAAAAGGCAAGCTATATAACACCAGTACCAAAGGGTGTCGGGCCAATGACAATTACGATGTTATTACATAATACAATTAAGTCAGCAAAAATTCACAACGGAGTTTACAACAGTTAATTTCAGTTGAATGGAATATTCAACCTAAGGTCATTGCAATTATTGCTAATGGCCTTTTCTCATAAAAACTGATAAATTCGCTGGTTGAAAGAAATGAGTGTTATTAATGGAAGATAAGTACCTTTCAGTAACTGCTTTAACCAAATATATTAAGAAGAAATTCGATGTGGACAACCATTTGAATCATGTATGGTTAAGAGGAGAAATATCTAATTTCAAACATCACAGCAGAGGTCATATGTATATGACAATCAAAGATGACAATGCTAGCATCCGTGCAGTCATGTTTCACAGTCAGAATATGAAATTAGAATTCTTGCCAGAGGATGGTATGAAAGTATTGTTGCAAGGGAATGTCAGTGTTTTTGAGTCAAGTGGTCAATACCAATTATATATTCAGGAAATGCAGCCTGATGGCATAGGAGCATTGCATCTTGCTTTTGAACAATTAAAAGAAAAACTTACAAAAGAGGGATTATTTGAACAAAAATATAAAAAGCAAATTCCTGCCTATCCAGAAAAAATTGCTGTTTTGACATCTCCCACCGGTGCTGCGGTTAGAGATATTCTGACAACACTTGAAAGAAGATACCCTCTGGTAAACGTAGTAGTTGTTCCGATTCCAGTCCAAGGGAAATATGCAAAAGAATCCATTGTGACTGCCATTAATAAGACTAACTCTTTAGAAGATATCGATCTTATTATTATTGGTCGAGGTGGAGGCTCAATCGAAGAATTATGGGCATTCAATGAAGAAATTGTTGCAAGGGCCATATTTGATTCTCAAATTCCTGTCATTTCAGCTGTTGGACATGAAACCGACTTTACTATCAGTGATTTTACAGCAGATGTTCGTGCTGCAACACCGACAGCTGCTGCTGAAATTGCAGTACCATCAAAGAAAGACATTCTTGAGTATGTAAACCAATTAAATCGGATGCTGTTAAATTCTTACTCTAAACATGTTCTACATAAGAAACAAAGCTTACAGAACATACAAGAATCCTATGCATTTAAATTTCCAAAACGTTTTATTGCAGAGAAGGAACAATTACTGGACCGATTGATTGAGAGAAAGCAACAGTCAATTAAACAATATACAAAAGTAAAACTGGATCAATGGAGGTACGCGGATAAACAATTAAATTATATCAATCCAGAACGAATCATAAAATTAAAAGCAGAAAAGTTGAGAAGTCTGCGGAATCAATTAGATCACCAGGGAAAACAAATTTTAGAGAGGAATAAAGCAAAATTTAGCCATCAATTATCACAATTAGAGCTTTTGAACCCTATGAATATTATGTTAAGGGGTTATTCAATTGCCTACGATGAGGAGAACAACCTGATAACCAAAGTAGCTCAAATAGAAGTTGGAAGTAAATTTAATATTCAATTACCTGATGGGAAAATAATCGGGAAAGTAATGGAAGTGGAGGAGAAAGATGATGCCTAATGACGATTCATTATCATTTGAGGGAGCACTTAAACAGTTAGAGGAAATTGTCAGTAAAATGGAGGCAGGTGATATTCCTTTAGAGAAAGCGATGGAATATTATGCTGAGGGATCCAAACTATCTAAGATCTGTCATGAAAAACTTGTGAAAGCGGACAAACAATTAAAAGAAATAATGGATGAGAATGGCGAATTATCGTTATTTTCCATACAGGAGGAGAAATAGGTGGATCCAAATTTAGTAACCTATATAAAGGGAGAACAGGGGCGGTTTAATCAACTACTAATAGATTATCTCAATGGTCTCACCATGCCGCCATTGTTGAAAAAGTCCACTATTTATTCAATTAAAGCAGGCGGGAAGAGATTACGTCCGATTCTAATGAAATTAACTTGTGAAGGCTTAAATGGTAATGTAGACAAAGTTTACCCTGCCGCGATAGCATTAGAGATGGTTCATACCTACTCTCTTATCCATGATGATCTCCCTGCAATGGATAATGATACATATCGACGCGGCATGTTAACTAACCATAAAAAATTCGATGAAGCGACAGCTATACTAGCTGGTGACGGTTTATTAACAAACAGTTTTCATTCAATTGCCAATGCAACGTGCTATTCTGATAAGGAGAAAGTTTTTATTGTTTCAAAATTGGCTCAAGCAAGTGGTCTGGAAGGAATGGTTGCCGGACAATCGATGGATATGCAAGCAGAACAAGGGCTCACGGAAGTTGATGAGTTAGAGCATATCCATCAATTAAAGACAGGGAAACTATTAACATTTGCAGTAGTAGTGGGAGCATATCTTGCTGGTGCTAGCAATGAAATAATGGATAAAATAGAACAATTCGGACAAACAATTGGTTTAGTATTTCAAATCCAGGATGATATTTTAGATATTATCGGTGATCAAGAAATAATGGGAAAAGCGTCAGGAAGTGATGAAGGTAATCAAAAATCAACCTATCCTTCCTTACTGGGATTCGATGGCGCTATGGAGCATAAAAACCGTTATGTTCAGCAAGCAAAACAGTTATTGCATGAGATGAAACTGGAAGGAACCTATTTAGAACAGTTGGTTGACTATTTGAGCAATCGTAATCAATAAAGATTGAGAAAATGTATAAAGAATGTTATAATATATTTATAATAGTGGAATGGTGCAGTATTCTAGTCAATCCTCCATTTCTGAAGGCGGGCCTAAAAATCCGCCAAAGGGCACATCGATGAAGTTCCTTGTGTTGGCTTGAGGCGCCCAGCCTTGGGTCGATGCTGGGAGTTAAGGTTGAAGGGCGATCCACAAAGGCATGTGGGCGAAGACCCTTCTTCCGCGGAGGCCCATCTCTGTTTTTGTCACTTAGCCAAGGGGCGAAAATGGAATGGGGTATGAACCTACTTCAATAAGGATAGGGTATTCTTGTTAGTAGCGTAGCCTGCCTTGAGTGGTACGAAGGGGATTACAGGCAATAAAGTGTTCTTTTTGGATGGCCACCAATCAGGACATGTTTTTCTGTATGAAATTCGTACTGCAAAAGAGGCTAGGAAATGGTTAAAGGTTGTTGAGGAAATCTCCTAGGCTGTTCTATTCGGACATTTATGAGGGATTATAGTACGGACTAAGTGGTAATCCAGTCTAGCTGTTGGCGACAACGCTAAGGTAGATTTAAAGGGGAACCGCCAGAATGGCAACATTCGGTATCTATCTGGGAAAACCTACTGGACCTAAGCCGTAGTTTTTACTTCATAAATGACCATTCCACCATACATACGTAATGTTGAATTATAAAAAATGACAATTATTAATTTAAATGAGGTAAGTTAATGAATAAGAAACAATTACAGAAGTCGATAAAATTTAGCTTTAGTATTGCCGTTATCACATTTGTGCTAGCGGCTATTTTTTCAGTTGTTTCTCAGTCTGTTTTAAGTGGTGTCATGTCAATTGTAGGCTTAATGATCGTATTTGTTATCGTGTTAATTGGTGTCTTCTTTGATATGCTAGGTATTGCAGCAACTGCAGCTAATGAAGTACCATTTCATGCAATGGCAGCAGAGAGGGTAAGCGGTGCTAAACAGGCGATTGTTATTGTAAGAAATGCAGACCGTTTCGCTAGTTTCTGTAATGATGTAATTGGAGATATTTCGGGAATAATTAGTGGGACTGCGTCAGCGATTGTTATCTTGCAAATTGCGAATAATTTCGGTTATAGTGAGGGTACGACTTTACATTTAACTTTATCTGTCATCTTAACAAGTTTAGTTGCAGCATTGACTGTTGGTGGAAAAGCGCTAGGAAAATACTTGGCAATACATGCATCGACAAAAATTATATTTACTGTTGGCAAAATTATTGCATTTTTAGAAGATAGGCTTAAAATAAAAGTATTGTCGAAATAAAATAATGATAATCATCTTGTTACCCGCAAATCAAAATAGGGTAGAGGTAAAAGCAACATAATAAATATAAAACAATCTAATGAATAAGCAGGGAGGACACCGCTTGTGGACCTTACCAAAATGAAAGATCCCAAATTTTTAAAGCAATTGTCGGTGGAAGAACTAGAAGAACTAGCGATGCATATTCGCCAGTTTTTAATTGAAAAATTATCTGTAACAGGTGGCCATTTAGGGGCAAACTTAGGTGTTGTGGAATTAACTTTAGCATTGCACAAACATTTTAACAGTCCAAAAGATAAATTAATTTTTGATGTCGGTCATCAATCTTATATCCATAAAATGTTAACAGGCAGGACAGATCAATTTGATACCTTGCGCCAATATAAGGGGCTTTGTGGTTTTCCGAAAATGTCTGAAAGTGAACATGATGTTTGGGAAACAGGGCATAGTTCCACTTCGTTATCTGCTGCAATGGGAATGGCAGTCGCCAGAGATTTAAAAAATGAAAATCATGCCGTTGTTCCTATTATAGGTGACGGCGCATTAACTGGCGGAATGGCTTTAGAGGCTTTAAATAATATTGGTCATGAAAAAAAGAAGTTAACTGTTATTTTAAATGACAATGAAATGTCTATCGCAGGAAATGTAGGTGCACTGCATAAAGCACTTGGCCGAATGCGCAGTGCTGGTAAATACAATCGGGTAAAAGATGAAATTGAGTACTTGATGAAGAGAATTCCTGCAGTTGGGGGTAAAATTGCACAAACTGCTGAGAGAGTAAAGGATAGCATGAAATATTTCATGGTACCTGGCATGCTTTTCGAAGAATTCGGTTTTACCTACTTTGGACCTGTTGACGGGCATGACTTTAAAGACCTTGAGGAGAATCTGCAATATGCCGCTAAAACGGAAGGGCCTGTGTTAATACATGTTATCACAAAAAAAGGTAAAGGATACCAACCAGCCGAATCTGATAAAAAAGATAAATGGCATGGTGTCGGACCATATAAAATAGACTCTGGTGAAAAAATTAAACCAGTGGATAATAAACCAGCATGGAGTCAGGTGGTTAGTGATGCAGTTGAAAAAGTAGCAACAACAGATGAGCGAGTTGCAGTGATAACACCTGCAATGATTCTCGGTTCTAAGTTAGAAAAGTTTCAAAAACATTTTCCTGATCGGTTGTTTGATGTAGGAATTGCCGAACAACATGCTGTAACGATGGCTGCCGGGATGGCAACTCAAGGTATAAAGCCATTTGTGGCGATTTACTCCACATTCCTCCAACGGGCTTATGATCAGATGGTTCATGATGTATGCCGCCAAAATTTAAATGTAGCGTTCGGTATAGACCGTTCTGGTTTAGTTGGAGCAGATGGTGAAACACACCAAGGGGTATTTGATATTGCATTTCTAAGACATTTGCCAAATATTGTATTAATGATGCCGAAAAACGAAAATGAATGCCAACATATGGTCTACACATCTCTCCAATATAATGATGGACCAATAGCAATCCGCTTTCCAAGAGGTAATGGATTAGGTGTACCAATGGATGATGAGTTTCAAAACATCCCTATAGGCAAATGGGAAGTACTTGAGAAAGGCAAAGATGCCGTAATATTAACTTTTGGTACAACCATAGAAATGGCACTTTCAGCTAGTAAGAAATTAAAGAAAAATGGGATAAATATTGAAGTAGTGAATGCACGTTTTATTAAACCCCTCGATGTAGACATGCTCCATGAGATCATGAAGCGAGAGATACCGATATTAACAATTGAGGAAGCTGTTCTGCAAGGTGGATTCGGCAGCTCTGTATTAGAGTTCGCAGAAGAAAATAGTTATTATCCTAAGCTTAAACGATTGGGGATCCCTGATAGGTATATTGAGCATGGTAGTGTGAAAAATTTATTAGAAGAGATAGGCTTAACAGAAGAGAATATTGTAAAAGAAGCAAACAAATTATTGCAACCCCAAAAGAATAATAAAAAAAGGGCATGATAAGTGAATGAGTAAAAAAATTCGTCTAGACCAATTAATCGTTGATCGTGGTCTAATTGATTCAAGAGAAAAAGCAAAAAGAACAATTATGGCTGGATTGGTCTTTTCAAATGGACAAAGGCTAGAGAAACCTGGGACTAAGGTCAATGATGATATTCAACTCGAGGTAAAAGGAAAGTTAATACCATACGTTGGCAGAGGTGGATTAAAATTAGAAAAAGCTCTTGAATTTTTTCAAATCCCGCTCGAAAACCGAGTGATGGTTGATGTAGGGTCCTCAACAGGCGGGTTTACTGATTGTGGACTGCAAAACGGTGTTAAACTTAGTTATGCAATAGATGTTGGTTACAATCAATTAGATTGGAAACTAAGAAATGATCCTCGGGTGGTCGTTATGGAACGTACGAATTTCAGACACGTTACCCCTGATATGATAAAGAATGGTATGCCTGATTTTGCAACAGTGGATGTTTCCTTTATTTCTCTTAAGTTAATCCTTCAACCATTATTTAACATATTGACTGATCAGAGCGATTGCGTCATTTTAATAAAGCCGCAATTTGAAGCAGGAAGAGAACAGGTTGGTAGAAAAGGAATTGTTAGAGACCCAGATATTCACAGACAAGTTATCAATAATATACTTGATTTTGCTTATGAGATTGGGTATTCCGTTTCAGGATTAACTTTCTCGCCAATCACTGGTGGTGATGGGAATATAGAATTCCTTGCATGGCTTAAAAAAGAAAAGGACAGGCATGTTCCAAACAATTATTCAGAAATGATTGATAATGTGGTACATGAAGCTCATCAGGAACTAGCGAACAAATAATTGGACTACGATCATGTAGTCCATTTTCGTATGAAAAATTTTATTGGAGGCTAAATGGATGAATAAAGCACAGCGACATATTAAAATTAGAGAAATTATTACGGAAAACGAAGTGGAAACACAGGATGAGCTGGTAAACCATTTAAGAAACCTAGGCTATGCGATTACTCAAGCTACAATTTCTCGTGATATTAAAGAATTACATTTAGTTAAAGTACCTACATCTGACGGGACTTATAAATATAGTTTGCCAGCTGATCAGAAATTTAATCCATTAAACAAACTGAGAAGATTTATAATGGATGCATTTGTTAGCATTGATACTGCAACACACTTTATTGTAATGAAAACACTTCCGGGTAATGCTCAAGCCATGGGGGCATTAATTGATAATCTGAGTTGGGAAGAAATCATTGGTACTATTTGCGGGGATGATACGATACTAATCATTTGCAAAACTGCTGAAGATGCCGAAACATTAAAGAATAAATTTTTAGATATGCTTTAATCATAGGAGTGTTAATATGTTAACAGAACTTTCGATTAAAAATTTTGCGATTATTGATCAGTTGTCCATTACTTTTCAAAAAGGTCTTACAGTATTAACAGGGGAAACAGGTGCGGGTAAGTCGATCATCATTGATGCATTGAGTTTACTGACAGGCGGAAGAGGATCAGTTGAATACATCCGTCACGGAGAAAAGAAGGCAGAATTAGAAGGCTTATTTATTATAGATGAATTTGACCATCCCATTTTTGGGAAGGCAGAGGAATTAGGGATTGAAATTAGTGAAGATAAAATGGTAGTTCTTCACCGTACAATATCACAATCTGGAAAGAGTATTTGTCGGATTAATGGAAAATTAACAACACTTAGTATCTTAAAGGAAATCGGTCAATTGATGCTGGATATACATAGTCAACATGAAACACAAGCACTCTTAGATCCTGAAAAACACATTGAGTTGCTGGATTATTTTTATCTAACAACAAATCCGACTTTTATTGATGAATACAGAGCAATCTATAAAAAATGGATAGCGTTAAAAAAGCGGTATGAAAGTCAAAATCGAAATGAGAAAGAACTAGCTCAGCGCCTGGACTTATTACAATTTCAATTAAACGAAATTCAATCAGCAAATTTAATACCTAATGAAGATGAAGAATTATTAGAAGAGAGAAATACATTACAAAATTTCGAGAAAATTTATCAGAATCTTACGGATGCTTATAACGGATTGCATGGGGATCAGCGGGCTTTAGATTGGTTGTCATTTGCTTCGAATCATCTTGAAATATCTGGTGAAAATAATTATGAAATCAAACAAATTTATGATGAATTTATTGATTATTACTATAATATAGAAGAATTATCATACAAAATGAGACAGCAAATTGATAGCATGGAATTCGACCCCGAACGGTTGCAAATAATTGAGTCAAGATTAAATGAAATTGTGCAATTGAAGAGAAAATATGGTTCAACAGTTGAAGAGATACTTGAATATAGTGCAAAAGTTGAAGAAGAACTTGATGAAATAGAAAATAATGATCAGCATATACAAAAGCTTGAGAAACAATTAGAAGAGCTAACACAAGATTTACTTTTGGAAGCAAAGAATTTACATGACCTTCGTAATAGAGCTGCTCGTAAATTAGAAAAGGCAGTCTTAAGTGAATTAAAAGAACTGTATTTGGAAAAGTCACAATTTAAAGTAGATGTTAACTTATTAAAAAGTTCAATGACGGACTTAGTCGTTGATGGTGTTTCTGTAAAAGCAGCAGAGAAAGGAATTGATCACGTTCAGTTCTTTATATCGACAAATCCAGGTGAACCACCGAAACCTTTAAATCGGATCGCATCAGGGGGAGAAATGTCTCGGATAATGCTGGCATTAAAAAATATTTTTGCTAAACACCAGGGAATAACAAGTGTTATTTTTGATGAAGTTGATACAGGTGTTAGCGGGAGAGTTGCTCAAGCAATGGCTGAGAAGATGTATAATATCTCAATAGGATCACAAGTATTATGTATTTCTCATTTACCACAAGTTGCATCAATAGCGGATACCCATTTGAGAATTGAGAAAAGAGTGAAAAATGAGCGAACACATACTATAGTTAAAGAGCTACAATTTGATGAACGAATTGCAGAAATTGGGAAAATGATAACAGGAACTGAATTAACCGAAGCATCTAAATTGCATGCAAAAGAATTAATTGAGGGGAATAATCAATTGAAAAACAGATAAGCAAGTTCATCCATCCTTTTTGTTTTTTAGAAACACATCACCTTCTTTGGTATGACTTTGAATAGTCAAGTTTTGCAAATAAAAGTGGAAAACATCACAAGAAATTGCTATGATTAACGGGTTTAAAAAACCTCTGCAAAGGCCAAATTAGTTATACAGATACAAATGATCTGTAAAACAAGGAGGGTGATGTAATGAAAAATGATTGGATTAGAAAAAGTATAGGATTAATACTCCTTGTCTCTTTATTGGTACTACCCTGGATAACACCATTTCAAATATATCTCTCGATCCCCAACCAAATGAAAGTATTTAACAATATTGATCAAATTGAGTTACCTGATTTAGGTGAAGCAGTTTCTGTAACAACAACTGATCAATCGCATGCAGAATTTGCTGCAGATTTAATGCCATACGCTGAAGAAAGTGGCAATACAGAAGTCATTTACACCTTTTCAAATATCCCTTTAAAAAAAGTAGATATTTCAGTATATGATGACTATCAAGTGGTTCCAGGTGGTCAATCAATTGGAATCAACCTGCACACAGAAGGCGTGTTAGTTGTAGGACATCATTTAGTTTCCACAAAGGATGGAGAAAAATCACCAGGTGAAGATGCGAATATTAAAGTCGGGGACAGCATCATTCAGATTAATGGACAACCAATTAAAAATATGGAAGAAGTTGCCCCACTTGTTAAACAAGCCGGTGAATCAAATAAAGCCTTGGAAGTAAAATTAAGACGTGGTAAGCAAACAATTGAAACAAGTTTAACGCCACATCTGGATAAAAACGATAATAATTATCGTATTGGTCTTTATATCCGTGACTCGGCTGCAGGGATCGGCACAATGACGTTTTATGATCCAAAATCGAATAAATACGGGGCTTTAGGACATATAATTTCCGATATGGATACACGAAAACCTGTAGAGATTAATAATGGTTCCATAGTAAAATCAAATGTAAAAGAAATTAAAAAAGGTCAAAATGGTATACCAGGAGAGAAGCGAGCTGATTTTGATTTCAATGAATCACAACTAGGAAATATTACGAAAAATACACCATTTGGAATTTTTGGTTCATTGGACAAAAATCCTGATAAAAATAAATGGTCTGAACCGATGCCTATTGCCTTGCCAAATCAAGTGAAAGAGGGAAAAGCACAAATTCTAACCGTAATTGAGGGCGAGAAAGTAGAAGCATTTGACGTAGAAGTTGTTAATAATGTGGCACAAGAAGCTCCTGCAACAAAGGGTATGATTGTCAAGATTACTGACAAAAGGCTATTGGATGCGACTGGTGGTATTGTACAAGGAATGAGCGGAAGTCCGATTATTCAGGATGGACGGCTAATTGGTGCAGTTACTCACGTTTTCGTAAATGATCCAACAAGTGGCTATGGTGTCCATATTGAATGGATGCTGAATGAGGCAGGTATAGATATATATAAACAATCCGATAAAGCCAGTTAATCTTAAGGTTGCCATGTTATGGTAACCTTTTACTTGTTATAGAGACTTTCTACTGTTATAATTTAACTAAAGATTTTTCGACAAACCTGAAAACATTCATTTAAAAAAACGAAATTGGTCGAAAAACTAAGAAAATCCAAGCAATTCGAAAAAAATAAAAGTTTTTCTGAAGAAAAGAAGGAATTATTATCCTTCTGTCGAAAATGTTACTTATACAAAAATATGTGTGACCAATTGAAGGAGGAACTTTAGTGGAAAGATCAAGAGTGTTGATAGTGGATGATAATAGGGAACTTGTACAGCTGATGGAAGAATACTTAGAAGATCAGAATGACATGGAAATTGTAGGGAAAGCTTATAATGGGAAAGAATGCCTTGACATGGTTGAAGATGTGACACCTGATGTAATTATATTAGATATCATAATGCCTCATATTGATGGATTAGCTGTCCTTAGTAAAATAAAACAGTCTGATCGTACGAAAGGTATCCATGTGATTATGCTCACTGCTTTTGGCCAGGAAGATGTGACGAAAAAAGCTGTTAGTCTAGGTGCATCTTATTTTATATTAAAGCCGTTTGATTTGGAACATTTAGCTGAACAAATTAGACAAGTAAGAGGATTACAAACTGTTCAAAGTAATGAAAGAAAAGCTATAAATGGAAGTAGTAGAAAGTTTGATCTTGAAGCGAGTATTACTAATATTATCCATGAAATAGGTGTTCCTGCTCATATCAAAGGTTATATGTATTTAAGGGAAGCAATTACAATGGTTTACAACGACATTGAACTGTTAGGATCCATTACAAAAGTATTATACCCTGATATCGCATCTAAATTTAATACAACCGCCTCACGAGTTGAACGTGCCATACGCCACGCAATTGAGGTAGCATGGAGCAGAGGAAATATTGATTCTATATCATCATTATTTGGTTATACAGTAAGTGTCTCAAAAGCAAAACCAACCAATTCCGAATTTATCGCGATGGTTGCTGACAGGTTAAGATTGGAACACAGGGCGTCATAAATAATATATTTTAATTAACCCTTCTCGCACAATGTGTGGGAAGGATTTTTTATTTAGAAAACAGATAAATATGTATAACAATTAAATACTTGCAAATTATAAGTTGAAAAACTTTAACAGGAGGACAAACAGATGAAACAAAAAGCAACTGTAAGTATTGTAATGGGCATTCTTCTAACTCTAGCAATTCCGGCGATGGTTTCTGCTTCTAGCAGTTATTATGTCCAACCTGGTGACACAATGTGGATTATAGCCTCGAAATACAAAATTGGTCTATCAGAAATCATTGAAGCAAATGATCAGATAGTTAATCCTGATCTCATCTACCCCGGGCAAGAAATTACGATTCCAAAGATTGAAAGAATAAAACATATTGAACATCAAGTGATTCAGCTAACGAATGAAGAAAGAGCGAAAAATGGACTACCCCCTTTAAGACCAAATTGGCAATTATCACGAGTGGCACGGTATAAATCAGAAGACATGAATACTAATCATTACTTTAGTCACCAGAGCCCTACTTATGGATCTCCATTTAATATGATGCAAGATTTCGGTATTTCTTACCGTGCTGCAGCAGAGAATATAGCTAAGGGTCAACAAACACCATACCAAGTGGTACAAGCGTGGATGAATTCCAGTGGGCACAGAAAAAATATTTTAAATGGTAATTTTACACATATTGGTGTCGGTTATGACCCGGATGGGAATTATTGGACGCAAATGTTTATTAGTAAATAATTATATAGCAACCTATGCCATGGAATACCGTTGAATTTTACAATGTTGCCAATACTATCGACATAAACGTAAGTATCCTCCAATATTTTTAAAAATAAGGCTAACTTTTATTTAACAAAATGTTCAGAAATATGATAATATTTTTAGTGGTATAAAAATAATTATTGGAGAGGTTATAAGATGAAAGTAGCTAAATTTGGAGGAAGTTCAGTAGCAAATGCTGAACAATTACGTAAAGTAGCAAACATTATTAAAGATGATCGCGATAGAAAAGTGGTAATCGTATCAGCTCCTGGTAAGCGTTTTTCAGATGATACGAAAGTTACAGATCTATTAATCGAAATGGGGGAAGCGTTTTTAAATAACGATCCATACGAAAATAAATTAGAAGCAGTATTAAATCGTTTTAAAGACATTACTTCTGAATTAGACATTTCTAATGATGTGATTAATGAAATTAAACAAGGTGTTATTGAAATTTTTGCATCAGACAAGAGTGATGATCTTAAATTAGATGCAATTAAAGCAACAGGGGAAGATTCACTTGCAAAAGTATTAAGTGCTTATTTACAATCTATTGGTTTAAAAGCGGTTTATCTAAATCCCAAAGATGCGGGAATCCTTGTGAGTGATAACCCTGGTAGTGCTCAAATATTAGATGAGAGCTATGACCATCTATACAAGCTTAGAGACCGTGAAGAGATTGTGGTCATACCGGGATTTTTCGGTTACACTAAAGATGGCAAACTAGTTACATTTTCCCGAGGTGGATCAGATATAACCGGCTCCATCGTTGCTGCAGGTGTGAAAGCAGATCTCTATGAAAACTTTACGGATGTAGATTCTGTATACTGTGTGAATCCGACTATTGTTCCAAACCCTAAAGAGATAACTTCTTTAACTTATAAAGAGATGCGGGAATTGTCCTATGCAGGGTTCTCAGTTTTTCATGATGAAGCACTAATACCGGCATTTAAAGCCGATATCCCTGTGTGTATTAAAAATACCAATAATCCAAAAGGGATGGGTACAATTATTGTTTCGCAAAAAGAACCACAACCAAATCCAGTTGTTGGTATTGCTAGTGATACAGGTTTTATCAGTATCTATATCAGCAAATATTTAATGAACAGAGAAATTGGTTTTGGTCGTAAATTGTTAACGATTTTAGAAGATGAAGGAATATCTTTCGAACACACTCCATCAGGGATTGATGATATCTCTGTGATTATCAGAGAATCCCGAATGACGAAAGAAAAGGAAGAAAGAGTAATTGCAAGAATTAATGAAGAGTTACAGCCTGATATGGTACATGTTGACCGTGATTTAGCATTGATTATGGTAGTTGGTGAAGGTATGGATAGTATTGTTGGCTTAGCAGATAAAGCTACACATGCTTTTGCAAATGCGAATGTGAATCTGGAAATGATCAATCAAGGTTCTTCAGAAGTATCGATGATGTTTGGTATTAAGTCATCGAAAGTAGACGCTGCAGTTAGAGCATTATACGAAACTTTTTTTGAATAATAATCAGTCAGCCGAGCTGTGTGGCTGTAATGCTTGATTGTCTACATAGCACTGAGATTATAAGATCTATATAGAAAGGCGGAAAGATAACAGATCAATGATTATACCTGTTATTCTTTCCGCCTTTTATTAATTGTCTTTTTTTATCTCTGTGCAAAATAAATCCGCCAATAAATGATAAACCTCCAAAAAATAATATTAACCCAACAATAAATTGGACAACTATATGTAGAAATATTGCTGTCAGCTCACCGAAAAAGGCATCTCTCATTAGTTTGATCCCATACGTAGCCAGGATAGCAGGAAGGACCAATAATAATAAAGCAATTAATCTCATAATGTGACCCCGTTCTGTTCATAATAATACTGTAAATATTAAATGTAGTATAGCATAGGGACGATCTATTTCGCAAAAGATGTTCTAGCTTGCTAATTTTTGCATAAAAGTATATTATTAAAGCATGCAAAAAAATGCAGGGTGGGATATTAATGTCTGCAAAAGGTAATCGAATTGATTATAGTCTAAATGAAAATATGCTGAATAACTTTCCGTTTGGATTGATAATTCTTAATGCAGAAAAGAAAATCGAACAAATAAATCACCATGCAATCAGATACATGAGAATGGAGCTTGATGGCCCTGTTACTGGACAAGCTTTATCTGATTTTATTAGTATGGACATGGTTGAGCTAGTATGGCAACAAAGGAAAGTATACTATCGAATGGAAAAGTTAGTCACAAATGGTGAGAAAGTCTATTTTACATACAGCCCGATTCTGGATCAAAAAGGTTTAACCATTAAAACACTGATAACAATTGAACCATATGACACTTTTATAGAAAAAATCCGTGAACAGACAGATTATTATCCAATGACAGAACTAATCCCGTTAATTGCAGAATATTCACCTGATGCAGTATCTTTTGTTGTTCCAAATTCTAAAAAAACCTACTATAACAATAAATGGAATTTACTGATTGAGCGTATGTGTAAGCATGACGAAGGTGCGCAAGATGAGTTAGAACATATACTTAATAGAATTGTGAAAGACACGATAAAGCAAAGGCGTAAGATAGAGCAGGTTGTTTCAATGAGCAGCAATTTAGAAATTGAAATAACATCAAAGCCAATTATTATCTCTGGAAAACTGTATGGATGTTTTCAAATGATTAGGGATGATAAGGAGTTAAATAAATACAAACGACAATACCGATTGGCCACATCTGTCATCCGAAATTTAGAAAAAACCTATCTATTTGATGATATGATTGGAAATTCCTTTGATTTAATTATGGCTAAGAAACAAGCAAAACTATATGCAAATATGAATGTCCCAATTTTTCTTAGAGGAGAACAAGGTACAGGAAAAGAATTAATGGCAAGAGCGCTTCACTACGATACCGACCGAAAAGAATATCCCTTCAAGCATTTACGAATAGATGGAAAGGAAGAAAATTTAGAGACTTTCATTTTCAACGATGCTACATCAAAAGGGATTTTATCAGAAGTTAGAGGTGGGACACTTTTTATTGAGGAATGTACTAATTTCCCTAAAAAGATTCTTAATAGGATTGTTCACGAGTTAGAAGAAAACTCAAGCGGACAATCCTTCCAATTAATAGTATCTTCTAGCAATTTGGAAGATTCCCTTCCGCGTAGTACATTCTATGATTGGATTAGCCGTTATCAAATTGTCTTGCCGCCATTAAGAGAACGCAGGGAAGATCTCGCCTTATTAGTCAGCTGTTTTATGGAACAATGTAATATGAAATTTAAGACAAATCTCCAAACAATAGATGGAAAAATGCTTGAGTTGTTTGGGAAATATAGCTGGCCCAAAAATATAAGTGAGTTAAAACATATAGTTGAATTAACAGCAATAAGTGCAGGCATAACTAACAAAATTCTTACTAAAGATTTATTACCTGAACATTTCTTAGCAAACATTGAGAAAAAAAGTTCCACATATTCTGGAGACTTGGAATTACAGCAAGCATTAGATTCCTTCGAAAGAGATTATATTGAAAATACGCTGGAAACCAATCAATATAATAAAACAAAAACGGCAAAAAAATTAGGAATATCTATTCGAAATCTTTACTATAAAATGGATAAATACAATATTGACAGGGGTAGCTCATGAGTAATAATCAAATATTTCGTATCTTAGTAATCAATCCTTTAGTTCATGCAACTAAGATAGCTATATATGAGAATGACCGAAACATTTTTGAACAGAATATTGTATTAACTGATCAAGTTATGAATCTAGATTTATATGAGCAGATTGAGCCAAGGAAACAAGCCATTACCAATGCAATTATTAACTTAGGATTGAATTTGTCTTCACTTGATGCGATTTGTGGCAGAGGTGGCTTATTAAGACCTATTAGCGGCGGCACTTATCAAATCAATCAATTAATGATTCAAGATTTAGTCAGTTGCGTCAATGGGAAACATGTATCGAATCTAGGTGCTATTCTAGCTTATGAAATAGCAAACAACTTAAGTCTTAATTCCTATATTGTAGACCCTGTAGTGGTTGATGAAATGTCCGATGTCGCCAAATCCACTGGTGTACCCCATATTAAGAGAAAGAGTATTTTTCATGCGCTAAATCAGAAATTTGTTGCAATGGAATTGGCTAAACGGTTAGGGAAAAATTATGAGCAAACCAACGTTATCGTAGCACATCTAGATGGCGGAGTGACGGTTGGAGCACACCGTAAGGGGAAAGTGATAGATGTTAATAATGGATTTGATGGGGAAGGACCATTCTCATTTGAACGTTCTGGAAGTTTACCTAACAATGAACTTATCAACCTTACTAACGATTCAACTAACAATTCCAGTCAGCGCTTGAAGCAAAGGCTGATACACCATAGCGGATTAAAAGCATATTTAGATGTCAAACAAATAAAGGATGTAAAATTACTAATCCAGAAAAAAGACAAGCAAGCCATTGAAGCAATAGATATAATGGGGTATCAAATTGCGAAAGAAATCGGAAAAATGGCGGTTGTTTTAGATGGCCACGTAGATGGAATTATTTTAACAGGTAATTTAGCAGATATTAACTATTTAAATGAATATATTATAAAAAAAGTTAGCTGGATTGCCGATGTTTTTACATATCCAGGTGAGAATGCCTTGCTAGCACTTGCTAGAGGTACATTAAGAGTATTACAAGGGAAAGAACAAGCAAAGCTATATGAAATTGTGTAGAAGAGAGGGTTTAGAATGGCGTTAGAGTATGATGTTGTTGTCCTTGGTGGAGGAACTGGAGGGTATGTAGCAGCAGTCAGAGCAGCACAAAATGGGTTAAAGACTGCCATTGTGGAGAAAGATAAATTAGGCGGAACATGCTTACATAAAGGGTGTATTCCCACAAAAGCACTTTTAAAAAGTGCAGAAATATTCGAAATAATTCAAAAAGCACAATCATTTGGTATTGAAGTAGAAGAACCTACCTTCCATATTGAAAAAGCAATGGAGCGAAAAGATAAGATTGTCTCCACATTACATCAAGGTGTAAAAGGGTTAGTTGCTAATGCAAAAGTTGATATTTATGATGGATTTGGCAGAATTCTCGGCCCATCGATCTTTTCACCAATGGCTGGTTCAATTTCAGTTGAATATGAAGATGATCGAGAGAACGATATATTAGTTCCGAAGAATGTTATCATTGCAACAGGATCATCACCGAAAACTTTACCTGGAATAACAATCGATGGTGAATTAGTCATAACATCTGACCATGCTCTTAGTATGAATAAACTGCCATCTTCTATTGTTATCTTAGGAGGAGGGGTTATTGGAATAGAGTGGGCATCCTTTTATCAGTCAGTTGGTGTTGACGTGACATTAATTGAAGCCAGTGATCAAATCTTACCTAATATGGATAAGGATATTGCAAAAGAAATGAGCAAGTATCTAGTCCGTAAGGGTGTAAAACTGCATACAGGTACTAGTGTTATCCCAAGTAGCTTATCGACAGTTAATGGGATTGCCATTAAGTCAGAAACTGACGACATGACATTTGAAGCAGATCAACTTTTAGTGGCAATTGGCCGTAAAGCAAATATAAGTAATATAGGTGTTGAGAATACTGATATTCAGCTTGCTAATGACTTTATTGATGTAAATCCATATTTCCAATCCAAAGAATCTCATATATATGCGATTGGTGATGTAAATGGTGGAAAACAATTAGCACATGCGGCTACATATGAAGCTGACATTGCAGTAGCTCACATTGTTGGAAATACTCCGGTATTGTTAAATCCAACAGATATCCCATCATGTGTTTATGGTGAAATGGAAATTGCATCATTAGGTCTAACGGAAACAGAGGCGAAAGAGCAATACGGTAAAGTCAAAGTAACGAAAACATCTATGCAGGCAATTGGAAAGGCACACGTTAATGGAAACATCGATGGATTTGCCAAGATCGTTATTGATCAAAACACGGATGATCTGCTAGGATTTCATCTCATTGGAAAAGGTGTAACCGAGATAATTGGACAAGTAAGTTTAGCGAAATATTTTGATGGCTCAGGTTTAGAAATATCTGAATCAATAAATCCACATCCGTCTATATCTGAAATTATAAGTGAAGTTGCTTTAGCGGCTGAGGGGAGGAAAATTCATGGATAAAGGAAAGTTTAGTAATGAAGAGCAATTAGAAATGTATGAAGAAATGTTATTAGCGAGAAGAATTGATGAAAGAATGTGGTTATTAAATCGTTCAGGAAATATACCGTTTGTTGTCTCATGTCAGGGACAAGAAGTGATGCAAGTTGCTGCATCAACTGCCCTCGATAAAAAGGTAGATTATATTCTGCCATATTATCGTGATCTAGGTGTTGTCCTGCATTTTGGCATGACAACGAAAGAAATATTTCTACAAGCATATGCAAAAGCAGAAGATCCAAACTCTGGCGGAAGGCAGATGCCTGGTCATTTTGGTCAAAAGAAAAACAGGATTGTTACAGGATCATCTCCTGTGACCACGCAGGTTCCTCATGCAGTAGGGATTGCCTTGGCGGCCAAAATGGAAGGTAAGTCATTAGTTTCTTTTGTAACATTAGGAGAAGGATCTACCAATCAAGGGGACTTTCACGAGGGATTAAACTTTGCAGGTGTGCATAAATTACCAGTTATTTTCATGGTCGAAAATAATAAATATGCAATATCCGTACCTCTTCATAAGCAGGTAGCGTGTGAAAATATAGCAGACCGTGCTATTGGATATGGTATGCATGGCATTAAGGTGGATGGTAATGATCCTTTTGCTGTGTATCAAGCAGTGAAAGAAGCCAGAGAACGTGCATTAAACGGCGACGGACCAACATTAATAGAAGCAGTATCGTACAGGCTTACACCACACTCAAGTGATGATGATGATATGACTTATCGGACTAAAGAAGAAGTTGAACAGGAAAAGTCGATCGATGGTCTAATACAATATAAAGAAAAATTGAAGAAAGAAGGAATATTAACGGATGAAATAGAGGAAAAAATGGAAAGCAAGCTGAAAGAAGAAATTAATGAGGCAACAGAGTATGCAGAAAAAGCTCCAAATCCAGATCCAGGAACTTTAAGCGATTATGTGTACAGCAGCAAGGAGGGGATGTAGGTGGCAGTTTTAAACTATATTCAAGCAATCACCCAAGCGTTAAAAGAAGAAATGGAACGTGATGAAAAAGTTTTTGTTTTAGGGGAAGACGTTGGTCCGCGCGGAGGAGTTTTTCGTGCAACAGATGGATTGTATGAACGATTCGGTGAAGCACGTGTGCTTGATACGCCGTTAGCAGAATCAGCAATTGCTGGTGTAGGAATTGGTGCAGCAATGTATGGTATGAAGCCTGTTGCAGAAATGCAGTTCGCTGATTTTATCATGCCTGCAGTTAATCAAATTATATCTGAAGCAGCTAAAATAAGATATCGTTCCAATAATGATTGGACATGTCCAATAACCATTCGTGCACCGTACGGTGGCGGTGTTCATGGGGGACTTTATCATTCCCAATCAATAGAAGCAGTTTTTGCTAATCAACCAGGCTTGAAAATTGTTATGCCATCAAGTCCTTATGATGTGAAAGGACTTTTAAAATCCTCTATTCGCGATGAGGACCCTGTTCTGTTTTTAGAGCATAAAAGAGCATACCGCTTGTTAAAAGAAGAAGTTCCAGAGGAGGATTACACAATTCCGATTGGTAAAGCTGCTGTGAAACGTGAAGGTAGTGATGTAACAGTCATTACGTACGGTTTATGTGTACATTTTGCCAAGCAAGCAGCGGAAAAATTGGATCAAGAAGGAATTAGCACAGAGATTTTAGATTTACGTACAGTGTATCCATTAGATCAGGAAGCAATTATTCAAGCAGCTTCGAAAACTGGTAAGGTGTTACTTGTTACAGAGGATAACAAAGAAGGTAGTATTATCGGTGAAGTAGCAGCAATTATAAGTGAAAATTGTTTATTTGATTTAGATGCACCTATTAAAAGACTTGCTGCTCCAGAAGTACCGGCAATGCCATTTGCTTCCCCGTTAGAAAAAGAGTTTATGATGAATCCAGATAAAATTGAAGCAGCGATTAAAGAATTAGCGGAATTCTAAATGTAAGGAGTGAGATGATTTTGGGAGTACAACGAATCAATATGCCGCAACTAGGTGAAAGTGTTACAGAAGGAACTGTGAGTACCTGGCTAGTTAAAGAGGGCGACTATGTTGAAAAATATGATGCAATAGCTGAAGTGATGACAGATAAGGTCAATGCGGAGGTACCATCCTCCTATACAGGTGTAATTAAAGAATTGATTGCAAAAGAAGATGAAACAATCGAAGTTGGACAGCTTATGTGTTACATAGATGTAGAAGGTGCTGAATCAGAAGTTACAGGTGAACCGGTCCAAGACAAGGGGGCAGCAAAAGAAACTTCAGTTGAGAATAAATCATCATCGATGAAAAACAGATACTCACCAGCTGTTATGCGTATAGCGCAAGAGAATGACTTGGACTTATCACAGATTACCGGTTCAGGTAAAGGTGGAAGAATTACTAGGAAAGATGTCGAAAAAGTCATTCAAAATAATGATCGGAAAGTTGAACAGGCTGAAATACCAGAATTAGAAGATCAATCGAAATTAGAAGAAGAAGCAACAGAAGAATTTACACCACCTATTATTCGTAGAAAACCAGTAAAAGTAAACCCGGGCGATCGTGAAATCCCTGTGACCGGCTTGCGCAGAACCATTGCGCAGAATATGGTTCGGTCTAAAACTGAGATTCCGCATGCATGGATGATGATAGAGGTTGATGTTACGAATTTAGTTGCTTATCGTAATGCAGAAAAAGACCAATTTAAGGAAAATGAAGGATACAATTTATCTTATTTTGCTTTCTTCTTGAATGCTGTTGCTAAAGCGTTAAAGAAATTCCCTGAACTAAATAGCTGCTGGGCAGGAGATAAAATTATCCAACGTAAGGATATAAACCTATCAATCGCTGTTGCGCATGGTCATGAATTATATGTACCAGTGATAAAAAATGTCGATGAAAAGAGTATAAAAGGTATCGCAAAGGAAATTCACGAACTTTCCAGAAAAGCGAGAACAGGAAACTTGGCAAAAGAAGATATGGAAGGCGGCACATTTACTGTTAATAATACAGGGTCATTTGGCTCAGTAGAATCAATGGGAGTTATTAATTATCCACAATCAGCTATTCTCCAAGTGGAGTCAATCGTTAAAAGACCTGTGATAATCGATAATATGTTTGCTGCACGTGATATGGTTAATCTATGTTTATCTCTAGACCATCGTGTTTTGGATGGTGTGATATGTGGTGCATTTATGTCACATGCGAAAGCAATCTTAGAAAATATCTCAAGTGATACAACACCAATTTATTAGTTGAAAAAAAGAGTTTCATTTTATGAATGAATCTCGTATACTTAATTGAGAAGAGAAACCCTTTTTTTCACATAGGGTTTCTTTTCAATTATTTTTTTATGAAAGAATTCCCTGCGCTGCAAACGAATTAGTTAAACCAATGACAGGAATTCCGAATACTAAAGCGATGTGGTGGGATAGGATTGCAAGGCAAATTAAAAATCTTATATGACTTGCTGATGGTCGTTTTAGTTATGATGACAATTTTAACATTATGGACTAATAATGAAGTTAATTCAACGATTAACTGGATTGTTTGGTTAATATTCTTCACAGATTTTGTTATTCGGATATTAATAGCTGATGATAAATGGGGATTTATTAAAAAAAACCCTTTTTTAATCATAGCAATCATACCTTTTGATCAGTTTTTTCAGTTGGCAAGGTTTGTTCGTATTATTTATTTTTTTCGAATTAAAACAATTACAAAATATTATGTTCAGCCTTATATAGAAAAAATGAATGCATTTGCTAAAATTATTCTGATTGTTCTTCTTCCTGTCAGTTTGATATTAGAATCCTTATTTGTATGGTTAATGGAAAATAAATTCCACTTCTGGTTAGAGGCTCTTATTGTAGTTTTTAAGCACTTATTTATTTTTGCAAACAGTTTAGAATCGGTTGAGCATTTTCCTACAATTATATGTTTGACTATTACTTCTATTATAGGAGTAATTATACAAGGATTAGCATTACAATGGATATTTAATAAATTGGATTTGGTTTATAAAAACTTCAAATCAGCCTGACATAATGAAGGTATAGGAGGTTTCTATGTTACTTATTGAAATGTTTGTATTTCTCGGTACCATTGCCTTTGCAATATCGGGATCTTTACTAGCGATACAAAAAAGATTGGATATTTTCGGAGTGTTATTATTAGGTTTGACGACAGCACTGGCTGGGGGTGTGATTAGAGACTTGATGATTGGGAATATCCCCCCTACTAATTTAGCTGAACCTCAATATTTTTTAGTTAGTTTATTAGCTAGTTTATCCACCATCATATTTTTTGAGAGAATAAAAAAATTCAACCATAGCATTGCATTTTTTGATGCAATCGGCTTAGGTGTTTTTACAGCTGTTGGAGCAAATGCTGTGTTAAGCTTCGAGTATTCACAACCATTTCTAATTATCACAATGGGCTTAGTTACGGGTATTGGTGGTGGTGTACTCCGTGATGTGTTTGTCCAGGAAATTCCGCAAGTTTTTCGTAAAGAAGTCTACGGAATGGCATCAATTGCTGGATCTGTCGCACTAATAATCAGTTATGATTTTGTTTCACCAATCATTAGCCTGTATATTTGTTTAACCGTAACCTTTACAATCAGAATGCTAGCATTAAAATGGAAGTGGAATATCCCGGTAGTTGGCCGGAAAGCTAAAATCAATCGAAGGACATTAAATTCGTGAACTAAGTCTTTTGCTGTTTGGAGATATAACCACTCAATATAACGCCAACAGTTAAAATAATAGATAGAATGATTGTAATTAAATGGTGATTAATATGAAAAGTGTGGAGAATAAAAGGCTCGTGAATTATCATATCTGCA
Source organism: Gracilibacillus xinjiangensis (assembly GCF_042651765.1). Classification (NCBI taxonomy): domain Bacteria; kingdom Bacillati; phylum Bacillota; class Bacilli; order Caryophanales; family Bacillaceae; genus Gracilibacillus; species Gracilibacillus xinjiangensis. The sequence continues at coordinate 644,985 of NZ_JBHSDT010000008.1, forward strand.
CCAGTGTACACAAGTATTCCGGAGCCTATGTACATTAAATAGCTATATTTGTTTAGTAAGACAACAATGAATTTCGCACCAAAAATCATTAATGGTATGCTAATGAGTACCCCAATAGAAAGCAAAGCGATACTTCCATCAGAAGCACCAGCGATGGCGACAACATTATCCAAGCTCATTATAACATCTGCTGTAATAATAGTAGTTATTGCTTTTGTTAAAGAATCATGTGAGGCGATATGTTGCTGCTCTTCATTACTGACTAAAAGTTTGTAACTAATCCATATTAACAGGAGTCCGCCAATCAAGTATATGAATGGAAACTTTAGTAAATAAACAATTCCTGTTGCAAAAATAATTCGTAATGCTATCGCACCCCCCACACCAATTAATATCGCTTTATTTTGAGTTTTCTTTGGTAAATTTTTTGTAGCTAGTGCAATTACCAGCGCATTATCCCCGGACAATACGATATCAATAGAGATGATTTGCAATAATCTAATCCAATCGATATCGATCGCAGACATAAAAATGAACATAACTCCGCCTCCTGATTTATTATTATTTTTGAATGGACAATCTATATCATTATATGCTTGACCATGTTCATAATATGCTTTAATGAAAGAGGTGCATAATTTGTCGAAAACGACAGAATGGTGTAAAAAATACATGTTCAAACTGGAAAAAGTTATGTATAATAGTGCATATAATGCTAAAGTGCTGTTTTATTAACTTCTTATTTAATTCCCTGCTTGCGCTCATTAAGGCAGGATTAGAGTTGATTTAGCATGGAGATTATTAATGGGGTGCTTATAATGCAAGCTAATAAACAATTAAAATTAATTCTGGCAATAACTTTAATTGTTATTTCCGTTTTTTTTGTCTTTCTATTGTTTCGTTCAAGTCAAATTATGAATGATATGAACGCTTCAGAAAAAAAACCAACAAAAATACTAATTCTAACAACAGATAATGTGACAGACCAGAGTTGGGGCAGCCAAGCATACAAAGGGAAGATGCAAATCGAGAATCTTTATAATGTGGAAGCAACACTTGAGAGTGAAGTTATTATAAATATGGAATTAGAAGATTTAATTATGCAATCTATTCATGATGGTACTGAACTTGTTATTGGACATGGACGTGAATTTTCTGAATTTTTTTATAAGTTGACGAATCAATATAAAGAGACACAATTTGTAACAGTTCACGGAGAATATACTAATTCCAATTTAGCTGTATATACTTTTGATCATCAAGAAATCGAATATGTTGCAGGAATAGCTGCAGCATTAAAGACTAAAACAAATAAAGTTGGCGTCATTGATGCTGTAAATAATGAGCATAAGGACTGGGGCTTTTCGGAAGGCATTAAATCAACTAAGCCAAATATTGAGTTAGTGTATGATGTTGTATACAGTAGAGAAGATCATGAGAAAGCTTTACAAATTGCTAATAAAATGATAGAACAAGATGTGGATATAATTTACACTAAAGGAAATAGTTACAATAAATCAGTTATCAACCTTGCTAAATCCGAAGGTATTTATGTAATTGGCTATTTAGAGGATCAAGCATACATGGCCAAACAAAATGTTCTGACAAGTGTAGTTAATAATATTCCGCAAGTATACTCGGCCATTGCAAAAGACTTCTTGAGTAAGGGGGGAGTAAAACCAGAAAAAAAATTCCTTGATACAACTGATGGTGTATATGGATTAGCGCCATTTGGAAGTATGTTTTCAAATGAAGAAATATTATTTATTGAAAATAAAAAGGAAGAGATATTATCAGAAACATAAATATTGTTTCTAGTTTGGGGAGAGTTACATGAGTAATTTATTTAAGCAATTATCTTTACGTAATAAGCTTTTAACGATTCTTCTCACAATCATGGTCATATTTAGTGGCTTTTCCATTTTTTTAATTCAATCAATTGATGAAATAAGCAAAGTAACAAATTCGATTAAGGATGAAAATCTCCCGCAGCTAGTGTGGTATAATTATTGGGAGAAAGAATTGCAGATTAAGAAAAACCTCGTTGAAACACAATTTGATTACCCGACAAATGAAGATTTTATTAGTGAATATGCATCAGTGGTCAATACTTTGAAAGAAGAAGGGTCTTTGGAAGATATTATTGAATTGCCAGAAGGCTTAGAGGAACTTAACAATCGAATCATGTTATTAGACTTCATTATTGAAAATAAGGTTAGCGGTTTACTAGAATATGATGATGCAGATGCTGCGAAAAATGTATTGCGTAATGAATATTTGCCAGAACTCGAATCACTTATTAAAGAGATACGAACTGGACAAAACCAGGAATTATATTCGTTTGATAACAACACGAAAGCGTTTCCTAAGATTATTGAAAAATCTATTGTCATTTTACTGCTGCTAACATTTTTAGGGATAATCGGATCTATATATTTATCCTATCGCATGAGTCAAAATATGACGAAACCAATAGAGGAAATGATGGATAAGGTTGATAAAATCGCTAATGGTGACTATGGTGTCATATTAAATCAGCCAAGACAAGTAGAATTCAGAAGCTTAGCTAAATCAATTAATCAAATGTCATTGAGCCTCCAGCAATCATTTCAGAAAATTGTACGGGATAAGTTAAAGCACGAACAAGTTCTTAATTCATTGCCAATTGGTATTATTACATATGATAAAAATGATAAGGAATTTATGGCGAATTCTTTTGTTAAAAATCTATTTAATATCGATATTAACAAATTAAGTGATCCAGTATATTTTGAAGAGGTAAGGACTAAACCATTATTACGTATGTTTTTTTCCGAAGAAAATTATTATAATAAAAAAGTATCTCTATCAATACATAACAATGAGTATGTGTTTCTAGTTTCTCAAACACATTTAAAAGATAGCAATTTTTCGAATGCCGGTAGAATTTTTTATTTCATAGATATAACAGAGTCCACTCTACTGGAGAAACGGATTATACAATCTGAAAAGTTGGCATTGGTTGGAGAAATGGCTGCATCCTCTGCACATGAAATTAGAAACCCTTTGACAGTTATTCACGGATTTTTGTCATTAATGCAAGAATCGCTAACCGACAAGGAATTGAAACGATTCAATTTCCATCTAATGATGAAAGAAATAGAGCGTCTTTATGAGATTGTAGAGCAAATGTTACTTATGTCTAATCAGAAGGAACCGGAGAAACGGCCCGTCCAACTTAGTGAAATTTTGAATGAATTAGTGCCTTTAATGCAAAGTACGTTTGATGCCAAAAACATAAAATTCAGTATGGAATTAGCAGAACAAGAAGTACTGGCAGATACGAAACAATTAAAACAAGTATTTCTGAATTTAATCAGAAACAGTCTGGAAGCAATTGGAGCTAACGGATCTATTAAAATAGAGTCACATGTAAAGGATCAGCATATTATATTAAGAATTAAAGATAGTGGTTCAGGAGTTCCAGAAGCAATTAAAACAACGTTATTTGAACCATTTTCTACATCTAAATCTAATGGTACAGGGTTAGGACTGAATGTAGTTCGGCGAATCATACAAAACCATGATGGACAAATATCTTTATATGAGAGCAACAATAGTGGTACAACCTTTCAAATTAACCTTCCAATCATTTGAAAAAAATGGAAAGTCCCTGAGTGGTTCTAATTGAAAAAATGAAAGTATGTTGGTAAAATTATAGTAATGAACAGGAAAAGGGGTATTCTTCATGGATTTTAATTTATTTATGGGTGATATAGTAGAAACTGCAAGAACCGAGATTACTGGTGCTGGATACAAAGAGTTAAAAACTCCAGATGAAGTTAAAGAAGCGTTAGAGCACGATGGTACTACACTAGTTATGGTAAATTCAACATGTGGTTGTGCTGGAGGTGTGGCTAGACCAGCTGCAGCAAGTGCCATCCATTATGATAAACGTCCTGATCAATTAGTTACTGTTTTCGCAGGGCAAGATCGTGAAGCTACAGAGACAGCCAGACAGTTTTTCGAAGGATATGCACCATCTTCACCGTCTTTTGCTCTTTTAAAAGATGGAAAAATCCTTAAAATGGTTGAAAGAAGTGAAATTGAAGGACACAGCCCAGTAGAAGTTGTTAATAAGTTACAACAATTGTTTGATGAATATTGTGAAGAAGTTTAATAAATACTTCTTATAGGAGAAAGAACCGTCTATTATAATCTGGGCGGATAAAAAGGAATCAACATCCATATGATGTTGATTCCTTTTCACAATTTAGATGAATGAAGCTAGTCCCATTGTTAGAGTGGATAATATCATTGCGATAATCATAATATATACAATTAATTTAATTCGTTTTTCGCGTTTTGATGCCATGCAGGTAGCCTCCTTTAACAACATTACTATCATTTATTTTACATGGTATTTATCCAAACGACAAGTAAATAATAAGGAAATTTGTATCGGAGGAAAGATAATGGTTAGAACAGAAAGAGTTATTCAACAGTTTATGGAATTAGTCAAAATTGATTCGGAGACACAATATGAGAGAGAGATCGCCAACTATTTACTCCGATTCTTTAAAAAAAGTGGGTTAACTGTTTTAGAAGATAATACCGCTAAACATACAAATCATGAGGCAGGCAATATTCTTGCACACTATCCTGGAAATACGAAGAAAGAATCAATTTATTTCACATGCCATATGGACACGGTAACACCGGGGAAGGCAATTAAACCACGTATTCAAAACGGCTTTATATGCTCAGATGGAACAACAATTTTAGGGGCAGACGACAAGGCAGGTATTGCCGCAATAATGGAAGCTATCCAATTATTAAATGAAAAACAAATGGAGCATGGGGACATTTACTTTCTAATTACAAGTGGAGAAGAGTCTGGATTAGTTGGCTCACGCTACTTTAATGAAAAATCTTTACCGGTTAAATATGGTTACGCCTTAGATAGTGATGGAGAAGTTGGACAGATTATAACCAAAGCACCCTCTCAAGTGAAACTCTATGCCACGATATACGGAAAGGCAGCGCATGCCGGTGTAAGTCCGGAGAAGGGGATTTCAGCAATTAGTTTAACAGCAAAAGCTATAACCAACATGCCGCTTGGAAGAATCGATGAAGAGACTACTGCAAATATTGGAAGCTTTGAAGGAAAAGGCCCTACAAATGTAGTGTGTGAACAAGTATTATTGATAGCAGAAGCTAGGTCATTATCCAAAGATAAATTAGATAAGCAAGTAAAGGCCATGACAAAAGCTCTGGAAACAACTGCAGAATCGATGGGTGGAAATGTTGATATAAAAACAGAAGTAATGTATCCATCCTATTGTTTTAATGAGGAAGACCAAGTAGTAAAAACGGCTATCCGTGCTGTGAGAAATATGGGAATTGAACCAGCCACAGCAACTAGCGGTGGGGGCAGTGATGCTAATCATTTATCCGGAAAGGGAATACCCACAATAAATTTAGCAATTGGTTATGAAAATATTCACACAACGAGCGAAAGAATATCCACTGACCAATTAGTGAAAATTCCGGAACTCATAATAGAAATAGTAAAAGAAGTAGAAAGTATATAACGAAGAAGTGAGAGAGTATGAATAAGTGGTATCCAAAAAATGGCTATGTTATTTTCCATGTAGATATGAATAGTTTTTATGCATCTGTTGAAATAGCGGATAATCCTGAACTTAAAGGGAAGCCGGTAGCCATAGCTGGAAATCCTGATGAACGAAAAGGAATTATTGTAACATGCAGCTATGAGGCCAGAGCATATGGGGTAAAAACTACGATGTCTTTATGGGAAGCCAGGAAGTTATGTCCGAGCCTTGTTGTATTAAGACCTAATTTCCCAAGATACAGAGAAGTTTCACAAGAAATATTTAAATTATTAGAGACATACACTCCATATGTGGAACCTGTCTCCATAGATGAGGCATTCATGGATATTACAACATGCAGTCATTTAGGGAGTCCTATTGAACTTGCAGTATCAATACAGAATAAGCTTCTGGAGCAAATGAACTTACCATGCAGTATTGGAATTGCGCCAAATAAATTTCTAGCTAAAATGGGTTCTGATATGAAAAAGCCAAATGGAATAACCATTCTTAGAAAAAGAGACATTTATTCGAAATTATGGCCACTTCCTATTGAGGAAATGTATGGGGTGGGAAAGAAATCAGCAGCGAAATTAAGGAAACATGTGATAAATAACATTGGTGATATTGCAAAAGCTGATTCCCAATTGCTGAAAACCTTACTAGGTGTTAATGGTGAAAAATTAAAATCAAGGGCATTGGGTAATGACCCTAGGCCTGTGGATCCGGAACAAGCGGAATCATTTAAAAGTATAGGAAGTTCAACCACATTTCCAAAAGATATCGTAGATTATGAAGAACTGATTATTAAATTGAATGATCTCGCCCAAAATGTTGCAACAAGGCTGGAGCGAAAAGATGCAGTTGGAGATACTGTTCAGTTGATGATCAGGTACTATGATCGGAAAACTATTACAAGAAGAATGAAGCTTTCCACATACATTTATTCGAAAGACGATATCTTTTATTATAGTGAAATGTTATTAAATCAGCACTGGAATGGTGCAGCTATTCGGTTACTGGGAATTACTATACAAGATGCAAAAAAGAAAGAAGATGTCACATATCAACTAAGCTTGTTCTAAAAAAAGACTATACCTGGTTTTATACATCAAACCAGGTATAGTCTTTTGCAATTACACTATTTGGAAAAATTAAAGTTGCTTCACCTAGTAGTGATTCGATCTCATCTTCCTGAAATCTAGCAGAAATATGTGTCAAAATAAGTTTTTTCACTTTCGCTTTTTTTGCTAACGAAGCTGCCTGAGCGGTTGTTGAATGGTAATAATCCTTTGCTAGACCACTTTGATTAGCTGAAAAAGTTGCCTCATGAACGAGAACATCTGCATTCTCTGCTAGGAAAAAATGATCTTTCTTATACCGTGTGTCACCAAAAATAGCTACGATTTTACCTCGCTTAGGTTCCCCGATAAATGGAGCTGTTTCCAGGACTTCTCCATTAGGTAAAGTAACTGCCGGTTGCGCTTTTATTTGTTGATAAATGGGGCCAGGCTGGATGTTGTGTTCTTTTAGTTTGTCCACAAGTAAAGCTCCAGGTAAATCCTTTTCCATAATGCGATACCCGTAACTAAGTATGCCGTGATCAAGTGCTTGGGCGGTTACCTTAAACCGGCTGTCTTCATATATTAATCCATCTCTTGTTTCTATAAATTCTAATGGATAGGTCAATCTGGTTTGGCTAATTTGCAAACTTGTCCTGACAAACTGTTCGATACCTGGCGGTCCGCAGATAGTAACCGGATCTGTCCCGCCTTGAAAGGAGCGGCTGCTCAGAAATCCAGGTAATCCATAAATATGATCACCATGTAAGTGGGTAATGAAGATTTTCGTCACTTTCCTTGGTTTAATGTTAGTATTTAATATTTGGTGCTGGGTTGCTTCACCACAATCAAACATCCACATCTCTTGATTCTCTTGTAATAAGTCTAAAATAATTGATGTGACATTTCTCTCTTTGCTGGGTAAACCTGCCCCTGTCCCTAAAAAAACCACTTTCATGTAGATGTTGCCACTCCTTCATTTGTCTATCTGACCTAATCTATTTCTCACTGATATTGCTAAATCCGGTACGTCAGTAAACAGGGCATAGCAGTTGTTCCTCATTACTCTCGCGATTGAGAATGGTTGATTAACAGTGTAAACAGCAGTATATAAATTATTCTCAATTGCTCTCTCTACCAATCTTTTTGATAAGAGTCGATAACGGATATGCAAACCTTTCACACCTAACTCTTTCCCTAATTCAACTAATTCTCTAGAACGTCTGCTCGTTAAGAAAGCTGTTGGTATACTGTATTTCAGCTTACTGATTTTTTTCAGGCTCTTACTATTAAATGTAGATATTACTGAATTATTATCCATATTATATTCTTTTATTTTCTCACAAACTATTTTTTCTATGTTGGGATATTCAATCAAATTATTTTTCAATTCTATATTCAGTTTTAATTGTTTCATTTGATTCCATGCTAATAAATCATCAAGTGTGGGGATTATTGTCTTGCGAAAGGTCGCCGAATGCCAAGACCCTGCATCAAATTTCTTTAATTCGTCGTATGTATAATCCTGGACGAATCCAATTCCATTCGTAGTACGGCGTAATGTTTCATCATGAATTAGTACTGGTATATTATCTTTAGTTAGTTGTACATCTGTTTCAATCCCATCTGCACCTAATTCATAAGCAATTTCAAATGCTGGCATGGTATTTTCAGGAGCTTTCTTGCTGGCCCCTCTATGGGCATATATGATTGTATTCACAGTGTTTCCCCCATCCTTTATTTGCAAAACTTCCCTAAAGAACAATATATTCTTTTATTTTGCTTGATTTCTGTAAACATGTCAAATTGATTTCTTATTCCATTCATAGTATGCAATTTTTTTAAATGTATTAATAAACATTAAGATTCGCCTAGCATCCTTTTGAGTGATACAATGAATATGGTGATGTTAAATGAATGAAATAAAAGGGAAAATAGTGTTAATAACTGGAGCTTCTTCAGGTATTGGTAAAGCAATTACAAAGGAAATAGCTAGCAATGGGGCGATTCCCATTATGCTTGCCAGATCTGGTGATGTACTTCAATCATTACAAAATGAAATAAGAGAAGAATATAAGCAGGAATCGTATTTTTTTACTGTAGATTTAACAGACCGAAAACAAGTGGATATAGTTATAGATGAAATAATTAGCTCAGTGCCAAAAGTTGACGCGATAATAAATAATGCTGGTTTCGGAATCTTTCAATTATTTGAGAAAATGGATTGGGAACAGACAGAACGGATGCTCTTATTAAACATAAATAGTTTAATGTATCTGAGTTATCGCTTTCTGCCAGTTTTGAAACTGCAAGAAGATGCACATATTGTTAATATTGCCTCACAAGCTGGCAGAATAGCAACACCTAAATCTGCGGTCTACTCTGCAACCAAAGCCGCTGTCATTAGCTTTAGCAATGCCCTTAGAATGGAGCTTGCTAACACAAAAGTAAATGTAACAACTGTTAATATCGGACCAGTTAAAACAGCTTTTTTTGAACAGGCAGATCCCTCAGGGAAGTATCAAAATAGTGTGGCACGTTATATGCTGGATCCGATTAAAGTAGCGATTAAGATTCGTCGGGCATTATTTACAAATAAACGTGAAATAAACTTGCCTATCTGGATGCATGCAGGATCAATCTTATATCAAATCGCCCCTAAATGGATGGAAAGAATGTTGCGAAATCAATTCGAGAAAAAATGAGGAGGTATTACTAGTGGAATTAACAATAACTAAGCAAGCACTGGATGAATTACAAGAATATAGAAAAGATAATCAGCAATATCTGGCCCTAACCTATGATACAGAAGGATGCGGTTGTGGTGTAAATGGTATGCCAACAATTAAGTGGAAAAAAGAGGAGGGTACCGATTATATATCGATAACATGTGAGCAACTTCCAGTACTGGTGCATTACCAGCAAAAAGTTTTTTTCGCTAAAAACATGACGTTGGAATTTAATGGTCAGACATTTCGATTAACAAGCCCTGAAGGTGTGTTAAATCCAATTATACCGACTACAGTTCTGCAATAACCAAAACTGGAAGTAACTGTCCGTAAGTCCACCAAATTATTTCCAAACGTTAAGAGGGGATCTTACATTCTCCCCTCTAACTGGTTTACCATTATCGGTGTTGAGTATAATTATATTGTTTAATTAGTTGTTTCACTTTAGAAATTTGCTCAGATTCAAAACGTTGAGAAAGTGCATTTAGATTATCACTTAATTGTTCTGTTGAGCTTGCACCTGCTACGACAGATGCCACCGGATCCTCTGCTAGTACATAAGCTATAGCTAGTCCATTAAGAGTTTGGCCTTCTTCTAATAAATGTCCCAATTGGTTTACGTCATTATACAGATCACTCTGGCTATGATCTAAATACCCACTTTTTGCTTTATTTTCAATGATAGAAGATGCTTGAGAACTTAACATACCTTTAGCTAAAGTGCCCCTTGTAACAACACTAATTTCATTCCTTTTCAAAAGGCTTAATACTTCTTCTTCAGGACGGCGGTCAAAAATACTGTATTGCATCATTACACTTATTATATTAGATTTGTTAACATATTCTTTAATTACGTTTGGCCGAATTGAAGATATACCGTAATAACGGATGATGCCTTCTCTCACTAAATCCTCAAAAGCTTCGATTGTTTCATCAATCGGATCTTCGATTGTTCCGCCATGGAGCTGATATAAATCGATATAATCTGTTTGCAATTTCCGCAAGCTGTTTTTCACTTGTTCTTTTATATAGGCCTTTGATGGGTCCCAATACCAACTGCCATCTTCTTTTAAATGGTTACCAACCTTTGTTGCTAGTATAATATCTTTTCTCTTATCTTTAATTACTTTACCAACTATTTCTTCATTCATTCCTTGATCATACAAATCAGCTGTGTCTAAGTAATTAATCCCTTTATGGGTTGCAAGGTCAATGATCTTTTGTGCCTCTTTTACATCTGTTCCAAGCGACATACAGCCTAATGAGAGTTGAGAAACATTTAAATCAGATTTCCCCAGTTTGTTATAAATCATAATAAACTCCTTTCCTTCCAATGATCATTTCATTTCAATTGTATATATTCTTAAAAAGAAATACAATTAATGTAGATGAAAGGATGAAGAATAATGAATTTTGAAGAGAAAACGATTCGTAGTAAAAAGATTTATAATGGAAGAATAATAAATCTTCAGCTAGATGAAGTAACTTTGCCAAACGGGAAAACATCTACCCGAGAAATCATAAAGCATCCTGGAGCTGTGGCAATTATTGCAGTTACAGAGAATAATAAGATAATTTTTGTGAAACAATATCGAAAAGCGTTAGAAAAAGAATTAGTTGAGATTCCTGCAGGTAAGTTAGAAGAAGGTGAATCTCCAGAGGTCACGGCTATTCGGGAACTAGAGGAGGAAACAGGATTTACAACAGATGTTTTAAAGTATGTCACATCATTCTATACCTCTCCGGGATTTGCCGATGAAATTATCTATTTATATGAAACGACAAATTTAAAAAAACTAGGAGAAAAGAAAGCTTTAGATGAAGATGAATTTGTAGAATTAATGGAACTTTCTATCACCGAGGCTGAAAAATTAATGGAAAGCGAACATATTCACGATGCAAAAACAGCTTTTGCAATCCAATATATAAAGAGTAAAGGTATGAAATAAGAATGGGACAATTTTTTGCGGACTTGCATATTCATGTTGGCAGGAATAAATACGGTAAACCTGTAAAAATAACTGGGGCAAAAACACTAACGATAACAAATATTCTAAAAGAAGCATCTGATCGAAAAGGGATGCATGTGGTTGGAGTGATTGATTGTCATGCACCAACTGTTTTAGAAGAAATAGAGGACAACATTGTCAAAGGATTAGCAGCAGAACAGAAGGATGGTGGGATCAGGTATAAAAATACTACGTTATTTCTAGGTAGTGAAATTGAAATATATGATAGCAACTGCCATGGTCCTATTCATGTGTTATGTTATTTGCCGAAGATGGAGGCAATGAGACAATTTTCAGCTTGGTTAAGCCAACATATGAAAAATATTGAATTAAGTTCCCAGCGGTTTTACGGGACAGCAGCAGAATTACAAGCAAAAGTAAAACAGCTAGAAGGGATTTTCATACCTGCTCACATATTTACTCCATTTAAAAGCATGTTTGGTAAAGGGGTTAAACAGTCGCTACGGGAAGTGTTTGATCCGGACTTAATTGATGGTGTAGAATTAGGGCTTAGTTCTGATACATATATGGCCGACCAAATAAAAGAGCTTCATGATTATTCTTTTCTAACAAATTCTGATGCCCATTCCCTTGCTAAGATTGGAAGAGAGTATCAATTAATTCAAATGGATGAACCTACTTTTTTAGAATGGAAAAACGTTCTACAACAGAAAAACAACCGCAAGATTATGGCGAATTACGGCATGCACCCTAAATTAGGAAAGTATTATGCCACTGTGTGTAAGAATTGCTTAACACCTATTACCGCACCACCATGTGAGAGTTGCGGTTCCACGAGTATAATCAAAGGGGTGTCTGATCGAATAAATGAATTAGCAAACGATAGTAAATGTTCAGTCGAACGTCCACCGTACATTTATCAGGTGCCATTGGAATATATTCCAGGTTTGGGCAAGAAGACGATTGAAAAACTATTGGATCACTTTCAGAATGAGATGAACATAATACACTATGTTCCACAAGTCCATCTAACAGAAGTAGCAGGAGAACAAATAGCCCAATCTATTATGAATATTAGAAATGGTATTGTTCAAATAGAGCAAGGTGGCGGCGGCAAATATGGTAAATGGTTAAGTTAAAAAAAGAGAAAATGAAACAGTTCTATTTCTATCATCCTGTTCATAGATTTAAGTGAGAATATGAATAGAGGATGTGAAGGTTATGCCTAAAAAAAGAAATATAATTGTGAATCATTTAAATCAATATTATACCATTTATATTTTTACTGTTATTTTATTTTTAACTGGCATTATATTTGGTGCTATTATTGTAAACAGTATGTCATTCATTCAAAAGCAAGACTTATACTTTTATTTAGAAAATTTCTTTCTGAATTTTCTCCATGATGACAATATAGTGCAAACGGATTTATTTAAAAATGCCATGCTTTACCACATACAGTTTTTGGCATTGCTTTTCTTCCTTGGTTTAGCAGTTATTGGACTTCCGATAATTTGGGTTTTATTATTTGTAAAAGGGGTTGCTGTCGGCTTTACAGTAGGCTATTTTGTTAACCAGCTTGGTTTAAAAGGATTAATGTTATCCTTTTCTTCTATTGCAGCACAGAATATGGTAATCATTCCTATATATATTATTGCTAGTGCTTTTGCAATGATATTCTCCTTTACATTATTGCAGAGTATATTTTCTAAGAGATACAAAATACCTGTAATACAAGTATTTTATCGGTATATTGGATTATTCTTTATTCTAACTGTAGGAGCGACAATTGCTGCGGGACTTGAAAGTGTAATCTCTTACAAATCAATGCAGATGATTTCTGATTATTTTATTAAATAATAATAAATTTAAATTAGTAATTAATACATTTTATCTTTTTATAATTATTTTAATTGACACCTATCCATTCGATAATTATAATTGGGAATGTGAGGGAGGTCTTACACATGGAACACCGCTTAGACCGGATTAAGAAGGAATTGCATGCGCAAAGCTACAAATTAACGCCGCAAAGAGAGGCGACAGTAAGGGTACTTCTGGAAAGAGAAGAAGACCATTTAAGTGCTGAAGACGTATATTTATTAGTTAAAGAAAAAGCGCCAGAAATTGGCTTAGCGACTGTTTATAGGACTTTAGAATTACTGACGGAATTAAAAGTAGTCGATAAAATAAATTTTGGTGATGGTGTTTCAAGATATGACCTTCGGAAAGAAGGCGCAAAACACTTCCATCATCACTTGGTTTGTACAGAATGCGGTTCTGTTGAGGAAATTATGGACGATTTGCTAGAGGAAGTAGAAGAAATTGTCCAAAAAGATTGGGGTTTTCTTGTGAAAGACCATCGATTAACTTTCCATGGTATTTGTCGAAAATGTCAGATTAAAGAAGAAAATTGATAGGTATATTTTCTCTATTTTTTGGCATAAATTCTAATAGAATAATAATTTCTATTAGGAGAATGTTATGATGCAAACAATTTTTCGGGCAATATATGAGATTGGCAAAGTCTTTATCATTTTTGTACTTTGTACCTTTTTATTCTATTATGTTATAAAGGCATTGCACCAGGAATATGAAAAATTAGATCGGTATGATGTACCGCAAGGCAGTGCAGTCAAAGTTTTTCATCAAGAAGATAATGACTTGTGGGAACGTTTAAATATTTTCTTTCGATTGGGTGAATAGTCATGGATGACATGCAATATGCAATGGAAGATTTCTTTCATTATTTACAAATTGAACGAGGATTGTCTTCCAATACAATTCAAGCATATAAAAGGGATTTAAAGCAATATTATATTTTTCTGAAGCAGAGAGAAATAGTTAAATGGGAAAGTGTCTCAAGGCATGATATATTGCAATTCTTATACCAATTAAATGATCTAGGTAAATCTAGTGCGACTTTAGCCAGGGTGTTATCAACAATAAGATTGTTTCATCCTTTTTTGATGAGAGAATATCAGATTCCAGAAGACCCCAGTATACATATTGAAACACCTAAAACCAATCGTAAATTACCAAAGGTTCTATCTATCGGGGAAGTTGATCGCTTACTAACTTTTAATGACGGGGATAAATTCTCGCTAAGAAACAAAGCAATGCTTGAAACAATGTATGCGACTGGATTGCGTGTAACCGAACTAATTGATTTAACTTTAGCTGATTTGCATTTATCAATGGGCTTTGTCCGCTGCTTCGGTAAAGGTTCTAAAGAGAGAATAGTGCCATTGGGAGATGTAGCTAAAGATTCAATTGAGCAGTATTTAGAGCGGAGCAGACCTAAATTCGTTAAACAAAAGAAAACAGAACAAGTATTTGTAAATCACCATGGCAGTGCTCTTTCCAGACAAGGATTTTGGAAAAATATTAAGCAAATTGCAAAAGATGCTGGGATTGAAAAGGAGATATCGCCACATACATTGAGACATTCTTTTGCCACACATTTATTAGAAAATGGTGCAGATTTAAGGGCTGTGCAAGAAATGCTCGGCCATGCTGATATATCCACAACACAAATATATACACATGTATCGAAGTCAAGACTTAAGGATATTTATAAAGCTCATCATCCTAGAGCTTGAGCAGCCACGATAAAAAGCGTGGTTTTTTCTATTTTATCAAAAAGAGACTAGAACCAGTACTCTAAAAGAATGCAATATTTTGGCTTATTCGGTTATGATAAAGGGTAATGATGGACAGGAGGGATTTATATGGCTTTTAAGCGTATTTTTTTAATTGTATTAGATTCAGTCGGGATTGGTGAGGCGCCAGATGCCGATAAATTTAATGATAAAGGTGCAGATACTTTAGGGCATATAGCAGAATATCGCAATGGACTGAAAATGCCTAATTTAGGCGCTTTAGGTTTAAGCAATATTCGTGAAATTAAAGGTATTGAGAAAAGTGAGCAGCCATTAGCATACTACACGAAAATGGAAGAAGCCTCGAATGGTAAGGATACTATGACAGGCCATTGGGAAATTATGGGATTACATATTGATACACCATTTCGGACATTTGAAAAGTTCCCAGATGAACTGATCCAGGATCTTGAAGAAAGAACTGGTCGTAAAGTAATTGGAAATAAACCTGCATCAGGTACAGAGATTATTAAAGAATTAGGGAACGAACATATGAAAACTGGAAGCTTAATTGTATATACATCTGCAGATTCTGTTCTTCAGATTGCAGCACATGAAGACATTGTGCCAATTGATGAGCTTTATAACATTTGTGAAATAGCTAGAGAATTAACTCTTGATGAAAAATATATGATAGGACGGGTGATCGCAAGACCTTTTGTTGGGGAACCAGGTGCTTTTGAAAGAACCTCTAACCGCCATGACTATGCATTAAAGCCTTTTGGTCATACAGTTATGAACGAATTAAAGGATGCTGGATTAGATGTTATTGCACTAGGTAAAATAACAGATATATACGATGGGGAAGGTGTAACGAAAGCAATTCGAACAAAAGACAATGATGATGGTATGCAAAAATTTATTGACTCTATGGATCAGGACTTTCATGGATTAAACTTTCTTAACCTTGTGGACTTTGATGCAAAATATGGACATAGAAGGGATCCGGATGGTTATGCTGATGCGTTAGAAAGTTTTGATCAGAGATTGCCGGAAATGTTGGAGAGATTAACAGAAAGTGACCTGCTTATATTAACTGCAGATCATGGGAATGATCCTACTCATCATGGAACTGACCATACTAGAGAATATGTACCATTATTATTGTATTATAAAGGAGCAAATGGTAAGGAACTGCCTATTAGAAAAACATTTGCTGATATTGGTGCGACTATTGCAGAAAATTTCAAAGTGGATCTTCCTAAACATGGAACAAGTTTCCTTAGGGATCTTTATAAATAAAGGAGTGTCAAAATGAATCACAGTCAAATAGAGGAGTCTATTCAATATATTAAGGAGAAAGTTAATAATGTGCCTGAGACTGGTCTTATTTTAGGCTCCGGTCTTGGTGTACTGGCTGAAGAATTAACTGAAACAACAGCCATTGAGTATAAAGATATACCTCATTTCCCCGTCTCGACAGTGGAAGGACACCATGGGAGATTGGTCTTCGGGAAACTGGAGGACGTAAATGTTGTAGTAATGCAGGGGCGTTTTCATTATTATGAGGGTTATTCCATGGAACAGGTAACATTCCCGGTCCGGGTGTTTCAATTATTAGGAATCAATCATTTGATTGTAACAAATGCTGCAGGTGGAATTAATGAAAAGTTTTCAGCTGGTGACCTAATGATTATTACAGACCATATTAACAATTTAGGAACAAACCCTTTAATAGGACATAACGATAAGGCACTTGGTGAAAGGTTCCCTGATATGTCAAAAGCGTATGACGAACAATTAATAGGAATAGCAAAGCGATGTGCAAATCAGCTGAATATTTCCATTAAGGAAGGTGTTTACATTGCTAATTCAGGACCTTCCTATGAAACACCGGCAGAAGTTAGAATGTTACGGTTATTAGGTGGGGATGCTGTAGGAATGTCAACTGTTCCAGAAGTAATTGTTGCTAACCATGCGAAAATGAATGTTCTTGGAATATCGTGTATTTCTAATATGGCTGCAGGTATTCTCGATCAACCTCTTAGCCATCAGGAAGTAATGGAAACAACAGAAAAAGTCAAGGAAGATTTCATTCGTCTAGTTCGAGAAATTATTAAGAATATGCCTCATTAATTATTGTAAAGGGTGGATTATAATGCGAATGGTAGATCTGATAGCCAAAAAAAGAAACGGAAATGTATTGTCAGAGGAAGAAATAAAGTTTTTTATCGAAAATTACATGGCAGAGAATATTCCAGACTATCAAATATCAGCATTAATGATGTCGATATATTTTCAAGGCATGAATCAGGAAGAGACAGCTTATTTGACGAAATATATGGTTGAATCAGGTGAAATAATTGATTTATCAGCAATTAAAGGACACAAGGTTGATAAGCATTCGACTGGTGGAGTTGGTGACAAAACAACATTTATTGTGGCGCCATTAGTTGCAGCAGCGGGAATTCCAGTAGCTAAAATGTCAGGACGCGGATTAGGACATACTGGTGGGACAATTGATAAACTTGAATCAATACCGGGTTTTAAAGTAGAACTAACAAATGAGCAGTTTATTTATAATGTAAATAAATTTAAGCTATCTGTCGTTGGGCAGACTGGTAATTTAGCACCTGCAGATAAGAAGTTGTATGCATTGAGAGACGTAACGGCTACTGTTGACTCAATCCCATTAATAGCCAGTTCAATCATGAGTAAAAAAATTGCTTCAGGTGCGGATAGTATCGTTTTAGATGTGAAGACTGGATCTGGGGCTTTCATGAAGACATTAGAAGATTCGAAAAAGTTAGCACGAGAAATGGTAACAATAGGTAAACAATTAAATCGAAATACTATTGCAGTAATTAGTGATATGAATCAACCATTAGGATATGAGATCGGTAATGCGAATGAAGTGAAAGAGGCTGTCAAAGTCTTACAAGGTGAACGAATAGAAGATTTAAGAGAACTAGCAATAGAATTAGCGGCACATATGACCATATTGGCAGGAATATATCCTGATTATAATAAAGCTACATTTGAATTGTCACGCATAATCGATGAAGGGAAAGCTTTCGAAGCATTTAAAAATTTTATAAAAGCCCAAAATGGGGATATTTCCGTTATCGAAGATTATGATAAATTACCGACATCTTCCTATCATGTGGAGGTAACTTCAACAGCAAGAGGTTATATACATCAAATGGATGCAGAGACTGTCGGAATTGCAGCAATGCATTTAGGTGCTGGAAGAGCAACGAAGGATGATTCAATTAATCATGGAGTTGGGATCACGTTACACAAGAAGATCGGTGATATAGTAAAAGAGAATGAAGTAATTGCAACACTCCACACAGATAAACAGGAGAATCATGAAATAACGAAGCTGCTCCGAAGTGCTTTTACGATTAATGAGCAACCAATTAAGAGAAATAGGATGATTTATGATGTAATTAAATAAGTCATAGGAAGAAAGATGATTTCCATTTGGAAATCATCTTTTTTTGTTATAAATTTAGCTTATTTTGGTAAAAATAGATATTGTTAATAATCGGAGGTGTTTGAGAGTTGAATAAATTAAAGAGTTGGTTAAAAATTATCATTTGCTTTTCCATAATTTTCAGTACAAGTATTGGGGGGGAGTTGTTTGCAACACATCATGAACCAGTTAATGAATCAGGTTCATTAGATTTAGCAGAAAACTCTAAATCCGCCATACTAATTGAACGGGATACAGGAGAAGTATTATTTGAAAAGAATGCAACAGAAGTTCTTCCCCCTGCAAGCATGACTAAGATTATGACAATGTTATTAATTATGGAAGAACTGGAGAATGGGAATATGTCTCTTTCTGAAAAGGTTAGAGTCAGTGAAAAAGCTGCCTCCATGGGAGGGTCGCAAATCTTCCTGGAAGCTGGAGAGGAAATGACAGTTGATGATTTATTAAAAGGTATTGCGGTTGCTTCAGGCAATGATGCTTCCGTTGCATTAGCTGAAAGAGTTGCAGGTAGTGAAGAAGCATTTGTAGAGATGATGAATCAAAAAGCGAAAGAGCTGAAATTGAAAAATACTTTATTTCAAAATACTACAGGCTTACCTGCCGAAAATCATTACAGTACGGCGGAAGATATGGCTTTAATGGCGAAAGAACTTTTAAAATATGACGACATCACAACATATACAAGTATTTATGAGGACTACCTAAGAAAAGGGCAAGATAATGAATTTTGGTTGGTCAACACCAATAAATTAGTGAAGTTTTACGAAGGTGTTGATGGACTGAAAACGGGTTTTACCAATGAAGCGAAGTATTGTTTGACTGCAACTGCAGAAAAAGATGGAATGCGAGTTATTGCAGTGGTAATGGGAGCAGATACGACTAAAAATCGTAACAGTGATATTAGTTCAATGCTAGATTATGCTTACAGTAAGTACACAACAAAATCTCTATTTGAAAAAAATCAAAAAGTTACAAGTTTTGAATGGCTGAAAGCAGAAAATTCAAAAGTAGATGTAGTTACAAATGATTCTATTTCCATTTTGCATAAAAAAGGGGAAGATTTAACGAATATTGAAACAGATGTAAAAATAGATCAGAATATTAAATTGCCTTTAAAAAAGGGCACTTCTGTTGGCAAACTGTTAATTAAAAAAGATGACCAACTAATTAGTGAAACAGAGTTAGTGATAAAAGAAGATATGGAAAAATCCGGTATTTTTCAATTAGTTGGAAGAATACTTGGATCATTTTTAAGTAAATAATCGCAAGAAATAAATCGATTTAATTCTACTTTTGTCATGTAGAAGGATTACCTGATGGTTATATAGAAATAAAGATTATTATAAACTTTGGGAGGGATTAGTTTGCAATTAGTATCAGAATTTATTGCAATGGAGAATGTATTAATTGTTCGGTTAGAAGGAGAGCTGGATCACCATTCTGCTGCAAGACTAAAAATAGAATGGCAAGAACAGATTCAGAAGCATCAAACAAAGCATATAGTTTTGAATTTATCCAATCTTCATTTTATGGATAGTTCCGGTTTAGGCGTAGTTCTTGGGAGGTATAAAGAAGTTCAGCAACTAGGGGGAGAAATGGTAGTCTGTTCGATTTCGCCTTCTGTTAAAAGATTATTTGAAATGTCAGGGTTATTTAAGATCGTTAGGTTAGAGCAAGATGAAGCTTTTGCTTTATTGACTTTGGGGGTGGCATCATGAATAATTCAATGCAATTACAATTTAAAAGTATTAGTGAAAATGAAGCCTTCGCGAGGGTTACTGTTGCTGCGTTCGTATCGCAGATTGATCCAACAATGGATGAATTAACAGAAATTAAAACTGTTGTATCGGAAGCAGTTACGAATGCAATCATTCATGGGTATGACGAAGATCCTGATCAAACCGTTTATATAGAATGTGAAATAACTGATAGCACACTCTCCATTACAATTGAGGATAATGGAATCGGTATCGATAATATTGATTTAGCAAAAGAACCACTGTTCACATCGAAACCTGAATTAGAAAGATCAGGGATGGGTTTTACCATTATGGAGAACTTTATGGACAAAGTGAATGTTCATTCAGAACCTGGCATTGGAACCAAAGTAACAATGATAAAAGATTTTCAGACAAGCAAAAGTTTTTGTAATTAGGTGATGCCAATGACAAAAATACAAAATGCGCAGACATTGGATGATAAAGATGTCAAACGATACATTGAATTAAGTCAACAAGGGGATGAATCAGCCAGAACCATTTTAGTTGAAAAAAACATCCGCTTAGTCTGGTCTGTAGTTCAGCGGTTTTTAAACAGAGGTTATGATCAAGATGATCTATTTCAAATTGGTTGTATTGGATTATTGAAATCAATTGATAAATTTGATCTCACATATGATGTAAAGTTTTCCACATATGCCGTACCAATGATTATTGGTGAAATACAACGTTTTATCAGAGATGACGGTACTGTGAAGGTAAGTCGATCTTTAAAGGAAATTGGTAACAAAATTAGAAGAGCAACGGATGAGTTAACAAAGGAGTTAGGAAGGGTACCAACTATTCAGGAGATTGCGATTAAACTAGAAATAAGTCCAGAGGAAATTATCCATGCCCAAGAAGCGACGAAAAAACCGCAATCGATACATGAAACAGTATTTGAAAATGATGGTGATCCTATCACATTACTCGATCAGATTGCAGACTCAAACAACAACTGGTTTGATAAAATGACAATGGAACAATTAATCAATGATCTTGATCAAAGAGAAAGACTGATTGTTTACTTAAGGTATTATAAAGATCAAACACAAACAGAAGTTGCCAACCGATTAGGTATCTCCCAAGTTCAAGTATCAAGGATTGAGAAGAAAATACTGGAGAAAATGAAAGAAGAAATGTTGAATTAATAGCTTTGATTAAAGATATTTTACAAAAAGATGTAAGAGTATCGAATGATCATATCATTTGATACTTTTTTTATATTTAATTTCATGTATTCGCTTTGAATTAATCGTTGTTTCAATATAAGGAAGGAACATTGCAGGTCTGTATAAATTAATTAGATATTTACATACTAAAAACAAGAAAGAATAGGAGGTAGGAAAGAATGGAAGAGAAGATTTACCTTCGCCTTAAGAAGAAAATAGCCGTTAATCCAAACCATCTCTTGAAATTATCTGATATTGCTTATATAACCGGAAATATTAGTGGCTTATCTAGATTAAATGAATTAGAGATATACCAAATTACCGATAAGGACAAAAACGTATCAGTTATTGATGGCTTTCTTTTACTAAAGCAGCTCATCCATGCTTACCCAGCGATTACTTTTGAGTTGATTGGTCCAAATCAAATTATTGTAGAAATAAAGAAGCAAACTAAAAAGGTGAATATTATTGTCCTTACAGCAATTTGGCTGCTTCTGTGTGTTGGATCAGCTATGGCAATTATGAACTTTCATTATGATGTTAGCATGGAGCAAGTTCAACAGAGTTTAGCATATCTGTTAACAGGCGAAAGAGTTAACAAACCCCTACTGATACAGATTCCCTATTCTTTTGGATTGGGATTAGGGATGGTACTTTTTTTCAATCATATCTTTAAGAAGCGATTTAATGAAGAGCCAAGCCCTTTGGAAGTAGAGATGTTTAATTATCAACAGGATTTAGATAATTATTTAATTTATCATGAAAATGTGATAACAAAACGTGATGATTGATGCTATCCGTATTTTTCTCGTAGAAATAGTAATTGGTTTTGGAACAGGAATCATGGTAGGATCTGGCTTTGTTGCATTTCTAACAGTCCTTGGAATTATCCCGAGGCTGGTTCAATTGAGTAAATCTGGTGAATTCCTGCATTCATATCAGGCAAGTGTTATCATCGGTGCCTTACTTGGTACATTTCTTTCTTTTACAAGTATTACATTTAGTTTCCCATCCTTCCTGTTAATATTATGGGGATTATTACATGGAGTCTTTGTAGGAATGTTGGCAGCAGGTTTAACAGAAGTATTAAATGTGTTTCCGATTTTAATGAAGAGGCTAGGCATTGATCGCGAATTACTTTGGTTACTGATGGCAATAGTGATAGGAAAGATTGTAGGGTCAGTTTTCCAATGGACTGTTTTTGTAGATGTTATGGGATAAAAAATATATTCTAAGGGGTTTAATATGAGAAAAAATAAGAAACCAAAATTAATCAGTACACAGATAGAGGAAAATGAAGCATTTCTAAAAACAAAACTAGGTCTGGATGTATCTTTTGATATTGGATTCAGAGAATTAAATATCCTTGAGAAAAAAGTCCAATTATATTATGTGACAGGATTGGTTGATACTAATATAGTAATTGAAGTTATTAAGAAGTTTATGACAGTAAATGACAAAAGTAATAATGAATCCGGTATATATGAAATTTTGGAAAATCGTGTTGTACACCAACAAGTTGATAAAACGGATTCCTTTGAAAAAGCAGTTGATCAATTACTATCAGGTTTGCTTGTAATATTCGTGGACGGGGAGAAAGAGTGTTTTATTGTTGATGTAAGGAGTTACCCGGGGAGGGCACCGGAAGAACCCGATACGGAGAAAGTAGTCAGGGGAGCTAGGGATGGATATACTGAAAATATCATCGAGAATACTGCTTTAACTCGCAGAAGAATAAGGGATGAAAGACTACGGAATGAAATTATGCAAATTGGAGAGCGATCAAAAACGGATGTTTGTATATCATATTTACAAGACGTTGCTGATGATGGACTGATCGCATTAATCAAAGATGAATTAAAGCAAATTGAAGTGGATGGAATTTCTATGGCAGATAAGACTATTGAAGAATATCTAGTCCACCAGGGGATGAACCCTTATCCGTTAGTAAGATATACAGAAAGGCCTGATGTCGCATCAACCCATCTATTAGAAGGTCATGTACTTATCATGGTTGATACTTCACCAAGCATGATCATTATGCCAACGACCTTCTTTCACCATGTTCAACACGCAGAAGAATATCGGGAATCTCCAGCTGTTGGTACTTTTGTCAGGTGGGTACGATTTTTAGGAATTTTTGCTTCGTTATTTCTGCTGCCATTATGGTTGTTATTAGTTTTAGAACCACACCTATTGCCATCCTATTTACAATTTATTGGGCCAAATGAAACGGGTAATATTCCAATTGTTGTTCAGATTTTACTTGCTGATATTGGAATCGAATTTTTAAGAATGGCTGCGATCCATACACCAACCCCGTTATCTACAGCGATGGGTCTAATTGCAGCAGTATTAATTGGAGAAATAGCGATCAAAGTAGGATTGTTCAGCTCAGAAGTTATATTGTATGTAGCGATTAGTGCTATTGGCTCATTTGCTACCCCAAGTTATGAGTTAAGTGTTGCAAACAAGATAACACGTATGGTACTGATTTTGTTAACATTTTTCTTCCACGTTCCCGGTTTTATGATTGGTATGGCATGTTTATTACTATTCTTAACAAATATCCGATCATTACAGACACCGTATTTATGGCCCTTTTTACCATTTAACGGCAAGGCTTTATCGCAGATTTTATTTCGTGTATCCGTTCCATTATCGAAAACCAGACCAAGTATAGTTCATCCGAAAAATAACAGAAAGCAAGTTTAGTATTAATATTAACCTGTCCTAACTTGATAAATGTGAATGTTGTATATTATAATAACTTTTATGTATCAAATATTTTAATTTTTGGGAACATCAACTGATCCCTCTTTCTTTCTCCCGATGTGAAAGGAAAAGGGATTTTATTTTATACGTAAGCAAGTGTAAAATCTCAATGTAGATGTTTATGAAGAGACTTAAACTTGAATCAGCAAAGGAACAAAACATAAACACTGAAGGTAGGGAGAGTAGATGACAAATCGGTTAACTGTAAATGAACAAGGTCATCTTACAATAGGTGGTCTTGATAGTGTAATGCTTGCTGAGAAATACGGCACCCCGTTGTTTGTATATGATGTGGAGAAAATAAGAAACAATGCTAGAGCTTTCGTACGTACATTCGCTAAACATAATGTAAAAGCACAAGTTGCTTATGCGAGTAAGGCATTCTCTTCTATAGCAATGGTACAAGTTGCTAAACAGGAAGAGCTAAGTCTAGATGTTGTTTCCGAAGGGGAATTATATACAGCACTGAAAGCAGGTTTTCCAGTTGACAAAATTCATTTTCATGGGAATAATAAGAATCTGGAAGAATTAAAGATGGCTGTTGAAGCGAAAATTGGATGCATAGTCATTGATAATTTCTATGAGATTGATTTATTAGCTTCAGTACTTGAAGAAAAACATGCAACAATGGATGTATTAATCCGTGTTACTCCAGGAATTGAAGCACACACACATGATTATATTCTGACTGGGAATGAAGATTCCAAGTTCGGCTTTGATTTAACTAACGGTCAGGCAGCTAAAGCGCTGGAAAAAATATTGTCAATTGATTCGATTAAGCTAAAAGGATTACATTGTCATATAGGTTCTCAAATTTTCGAAACAGATGGTTTTGTAATGGCTGTGGAGCGTTTGTTTGAAAAATTAGCTGAATGGAAGGAACAATATCAATTCACTTCGGAAGTACTTAATTTAGGCGGTGGCTTTGGTATTAGGTATACGACTGAGGATGAACCATTACCGCTAGATAAATATGTTGAATCATTAATCGACGAAGTGTCGAAGCAAGTACAAAAAACCGGTCTTGAATTTCCTGAACTTTGGATTGAGCCCGGTCGGTCAATTGTCGGTGATACAGCTACAACTTTGTATACAGTAGGTTCAACGAAAGATATTCCGAATGTAAGAAAATATGTAGCAGTCGATGGTGGAATGACTGATAATTTAAGACCAGCACTATATCAAGCGAAGTATGATGCAGTTATTGCCAATAAAGCAAAACAGCGGAACGAAGAGAAGGTATCCGTTGCAGGTAAATGTTGTGAATCTGGTGATATGTTAATATGGGATATTGACTTGCCTGCAATTGAAGCTAACGATATTATGGCAGTTTTCAGCACAGGAGCATATGGGTATTCCATGTCTAATCATTATAATCGTTTTCCTAAAGCAGCAGTTGTTTTTGTGGAAGATGGTTTAGATAAATTAGTCATTAAAAGAGAAACATATCAAGACGTTATTCAAAATGATTTATCATATGAGGAGGAATAATAATGAAACAAGCAACAATCGATTTTGAAAATGGAGAAAAAATTGTTATCGAACTGTACGAAGAGGCTGCACCAAATACTGTAGCAAATTTTGAAAAATTAGCCAATGATAAATTCTATGATGGAGTAATCTTTCACCGTGTCATTCCAGGTTTTGTTGCACAAGGTGGGGATCCTACCGGGACAGGCATGGGTGGACCTGGTTATACGATTAAATGTGAAACAGAAGGCAACCCGCATAAACATATTGCAGGATCCCTTTCTATGGCCCATGCAGGAAAAGATACAGGCGGAAGTCAGTTCTTTTTAGTACATGAACCACAACCGCATCTGGATGGTGTCCACACAGTGTTTGGACAAGTTATCGAAGGTATGGACACGGTCCTTCGCATAAAACAAGGTGATGCGATGAAGACAGTCAGAGTTACAGAAGTTTAATAAATGAAAAACTACAGATAAATGAGTAACAGTAAAAGATTGACATATTGTTATTGATATACTATTGTAAACAATATAAAGGATACTTTTTGTCATTTGATAAATGAGGTTAGTGAAAATGAGTGAAAAGCGTAAGAATTGGCTACTTTTTGTCATAATATTAATTGTTGCGATCATTTGGGGATGCTACTACTGGTTTGGGATTGCTTTACCAAATACGTAATATTTAATGTAGTAGTAAGTGTAACGACTTCATCGATCAGAACATAGCATAACTATAAATGATAATGCTATGAATAATGAGGGGTAAAAATGTTAATTCGTTATAAGAAAAGGCTTGAAAAAATAGCAATGGGATTGCTGTCATTTATGCCTGATGAGAAAGAAGTAAAAAGGTTACAAGATACCATAAAGGAATATGAAACAAACGACGACTGGCAACTATTTTTATGGAAAGTAGAAGAAGATATTCTCGGTGCAGTAGGTGTAATTGTAGATACAGAAGAACAGCAAGTTTTATTACAACACATCACAGTAGATCCATCGCACCGCAATTTAGGTATTGGAAAACAAATGGTACAGGCAGTGAAAGAATATTATCCATTATTCTTAGTGAAACCAAATGACCATACAGAAAAATTCTTAGACAAATGTAATCATGAATAGGGAAACCATTAGTGAATGCAAGAGAGGAATTGGCCATTTTTGGTAAATTTTTCCGTCTCTCTGCTAATTTATAATTCCGGAGAAACAAAGAAAGAACCTTTGCTGTTGTAGTTTGCAAAGGTTCTTTTCTGTCTTGTACTACCAATATGCCAATCTTCTATCATAATTGACCATTACTGATTCCGGGTAGATATTTAGTACAAGCTATAAAAAATTAAAGCCAAGCTGCACCAACAATAATCAACAAGATAAACAATACAACGATTAAAGCAAATCCACCGCCATAAGAGTAGCCCATCATTAAATTCCTCCTTAAGACATTTGTAATCAATTGAGATAATTGATTTCTCGAAATTAATGTATGCAACTATTATAAAATAGTATGGGCATATATAATAGAAACAGGCTATTTTTGTGTGATTCGTACAAGTAACAACACTTGACATACCAAAACTGGGAGGTTTATGTATTGACAATTCAATATGAGGTTAAATTAGATCAATTTGAAGGCCCGCTGGATTTACTATTACACTTAATAAATAAATATGAAATAGATATATATGATATCCCTGTAGCTGAAATAACAGCACAATATTTGACATACATACACACAATGCAACAGTTAGAACTTAATATTGCAAGTGAGTACTTAGTAATGGCAGCAACTTTATTAGAGATGAAAAGTAAAGTGTTACTGCCTAATCCGACGATTGAAATGGAAGAAGAATACGAAGAGGATCCTCGTGAAGAGTTAATGCGAAGACTAATTGAATACCGAAAATATAAAGAGGCAGCTGAACAATTAAAAGAACGTGAAATGGAACAAAGTCATGTGTTAACAAGGCCGCCAATACATATTGAACGTGAAGAAACGTTCAATGTGCCAGAAGGTGCAGCAGACGTTTTAGACATGATCCAAGCGATGAGTAAGATACTAGAGAGAAGAAAATGGAATCAGCCAATCGAAACAACTGTTCAGAGAAGAGAAATCCCAATTAAAGAAAGAATGTCAGAGATTATCGACTTAGTTTCAGATAAAAAAACTGGAATATCATTTTATCAATTGTTTCCTCAACAATCAAAGTCATATCTTGTAGCAACTTTTATCGCTGTATTAGAATTAATGAAATTGAACGAAATTTATTGTATTCAAGAGGACCATTTTGATGATCTGATTATTTTTAAACAGATATAAAGACAATATAATGGAAGGTGAGAAAATAAATATGGATTTATCTGAAATAAAAGCAATTACTGAAGGATTGACTTTCGTGTCAGGGGATGATGGGATTACTAAGAGAGAATTGCAAAAGATTTTGGATTTAGATAAAGATATGCTTGAGCATGTGTTGAATGAATTGAAATTTGATTATGAAAACAGTAGTCGTGGTATGATGCTAGTAGAATCTAAAGGGTCAGTATTTCTAACAACAAAACCAGAGCATAGTGAATATTATTCCGCGCTAACAGAAACAAAATCAATATCTAAATTGTCCCAAGCAGCTTTGGAAACTTTAGCTATTATTGCTTATTTACAACCAATAACACGAACAGAAATTGAACAAATCAGAGGTGTAAAAAGTGAAAGACCTGTTCAAACATTAATTGCCCGGGCATTAATCGAAGAAGTTGGACGTAAAGAAGGAATAGGAAGGCCAATTCTGTTCGGTACTACGCTAGAATTCCTAACTTACTTTGGCTTGAAATCTTTGGAGGATTTGCCTCCATTACCTGATGAGATTGATGAGATGGATGTTGAGACAGAAGCAGATTTGTTCTTTGACCGCTTTCAAGAATTGGAAAATTAATCAAACGAAAGTATACGTTTTTCATGAATATGCTTGTCTTTGCTGCATACAATGTTACAAACATTTAAACATTGAATGGGAGAAGATGAGGTGAGATGATGCGTATTATAATGATTATTCCAATACTGCTCTTTGCTTTTGTATTTTCAGCACCAAACGTAGCAGCAAGTGTGCAGGTATCTGCTAAAAGTGCTGTATTAATAGACCAGGCAACAGGCAGAGTGCTTTATGAGAAAAACGCTAATGAAAAATCCCTAATTGCAAGTATCACGAAAATAATGACAGCTATTGTTGCAATTGAATCTGGCGATTTAAAGGAGCATGTTAAGGTAAGCAATCGAGCTATCGGGACGGAAGGGTCGTCCATCTACTTAAGAAAAGAAGATCAGTTTACATTAGAAGAACTAATATATGGATTAATGTTAAGATCAGGAAATGATGCAGCTGTGGCAATTAGTGAACAAGTAGGTGGCAGTGAAGAGGGATTTGTTCATTTAATGAATGAAAAAGCTAGTTGGATTGGAATGACAGATACGCATTTTGATAACCCGCACGGCTTGGATTCCGATACCCATTATTCTACAGCGTATGATATGGCAAAGCTGATGAAATATGCGATGGATAATGAGATATTTACAGAAATTTCTGGAGCTGAGTCATTTAAAGCGAATGATCGAGATTATGCATGGCATAACAAAAATAAATTATTAACATCTTATTATGATTATTGTATTGGCGGTAAAACTGGTTACACGAAAGCTGCTGGTAGAACTTTAGTAACTTCAGCAGAAAAAGATGGACAAAGACTAATAGCTGTAACATTGAATGCACCGAATGATTGGCAAGATCATATTCAAATGTTTGAGTGGGGATTCGATACATTTGATCAAGAAAAACTTCAATCAATCGGAATTTATTCATACAAAGATAAGAGCAATGGAAATATTATTAACGGAAAAATTACAGAAAATGTTATCTATCCATTAAAGAATGAAGAAATGAACCAGGTGGAAACTAAAACGTTTATTTCTTCTTCCACCGATAATACTGCAGGCCATTTTGGTAAAAAGGTTTTTTATTTGGATGGCAAACAAATAGCAGAGACAGTAATCTATCATGTAGATAAGCAAATCGAAAAAGAAACTGATCATAACCATTTTTGGACAGAAGTTTGGTCATCTTTCTCTCGATTTTTAGGTGATCAAGATGATTAATGTGATTTGGGCATTAATGGCTAGTATAGGTATTATCTACGCAATGATAAACGGTACAATGGATGCAGTCAATGAAGCGATTTTTAAAGGAGCTAATGACGCAATTACATTAGTGATTGCCTTAACAAGTGTACTGGTGTTCTGGTTAGGTATGATGAGAATAGCAGAAGAAGCAGGTATACTTAAGGGGCTGAGTAAGGTATTCAAACCGATCGTCACAAGAATCTTTCCTGATATCCCCCCAAACCATCCAGCAATGGGATACATACTAGCTAATTTCAGTGCGAATTTATTCGGCCTCGGAAATGCTGCTACTCCAATGGGAATAAAAGCAATGGAAGAAATGAAGAAATTAAACAATGGTTCCAATCATGCCAGTAATTCTATGATAACATTTTTAGTTATAAATACATCGAGTATCACCCTTGTACCCACCCAAATTATTGCTATTCGAATGCAATACGGCTCTCAATCACCAACAGAAATTGTAGGTACAACTCTTATCGCAACAGTGGTTACGACACTTGCTGCTTTAATAATTGATGGCCTTTTGAGAAAGAGAAGGGAGTTTCATTCTCTATGATTCAATGGATTACAACAATTAGTGTCTGGTTAATTCCCTGTATAATATTGTTTATCTTACTTGTTGCTACTGCAAAAAAAATATCATCATATGAATTATTTGTGGAAGGCGGGAAAGAAGGCTTAAAAATGGCGATTTCTCTTCTTCCATTCTTATTAGGGATGCTAGTCGCAATAGCTATCCTAAGAAGTTCTGGAGCATTAGATGCTTTCATTCAGTTGATTGAACCTGTTCTTACTAAATTAGGATTTCCGGCGGAAATGGCTCCATTGGCAATTATTCGGCCGATCTCCGGAACAGCTGCTTTAAGTGTCACAACAGAGATTATTCAAACATATGGACCAGACTCATTTTTAGGAAGGCTAGCTTCCACAATGCAAGGAAGTACAGATACAACTTTATATATCCTCACAGTGTACTTTGGGGCTG
Source organism: Gracilibacillus xinjiangensis (assembly GCF_042651765.1). NCBI lineage: Bacteria > Bacillati > Bacillota > Bacilli > Caryophanales > Bacillaceae > Gracilibacillus > Gracilibacillus xinjiangensis. The sequence goes on from NZ_JBHSDT010000008.1 coordinate 675,772, forward strand.
TCGGTATTAAGAAAATGGGTGATGCACTTAAAGTTGGACTTATCGCTGATTTTATTGGTATAATTGTATCGGTTATTGTAGTATCGTGGATTTTTGCTTAGAAGCGTTAACAAATATGTTAACGCTCCTTTTCATTATGAAAGGGATAATAATCGTAATGGTATAGCAGCAAACTACTATAAATTTATGATAAGAAAGAGTGTGAATAAATGAGTGAACGATTGCAAAAAGTGATTGCAAAAAGTGGGATAACCTCTAGAAGAAAAGCAGAAAAACTAATCGAAGATGGACAGGTAAAAGTAAATGGTAAGGTTGTTACAGAATTAGGTGTGAAAGTAACAAACCAAGATCAAATAGAAGTTAATAATGTTCCGATAGAGAAGGAACAGCCAGTATATTATCTTCTATACAAACCTAGAGGCGTGATTTCAAGTGTTTCTGATGACAAGGGACGCAAAACAGTAACAGATTTTTTCGAAGAACTGGATGAAAGAATTTTTCCTGTAGGAAGACTTGATTACGATACATCTGGACTAATAATAATGACGAATGATGGCGACTTCATGAATTTATTATTACATCCCAGATATCAAATGGACAAAGAGTATATTGTTAAAACAAAGGGAATTCCAGCAAAAGAAAACTTGCAAAAATTCAAAAAAGGTATACGTTCTGATGGCGAACTATTAAAGGCAAAGCATGTAAAAACAATGTCATTTGATAAAAAAAAGCAAACGGCAATATTAAAGATCGTTTTGCATCAAGGTAAAAACCGCCAAATAAGAAGAATGTTTGATGCTATTGGGCACCCTGTTATGAAACTGAGGCGTGAGCGATTTGGAATATTAACATTGGAAGGTCTCCAGCCTGGAGAGCATCGTAAGCTGACTGCACATGAAGTGGAGCAGCTAAAGAAACATGCTAATAAAATTGTTAAATAAATGTCACAATCTATCACTGCATACATGGTAAAATGATCGTAGGGGGAGTGGGTACTTTGAACAAAGTAGAGCAAGCGAACAAGACAAAACAAAAGAAAAAAAGAAATCGGTTAATTTATCGGACCTCAATTTTAGTCGTTTTGTTCGGGGCTTTGTTATTTGCTGTGATTTCTAACATACTGGCAGATGATGCAGCTTTAGACATTGGGGACCAAGCACCTGATTTTCAGCTAACTCACTTAAACGATGAACAGTCAGATACTGTACGCCTGGAGGATTTAAAAGGAAAAGGGGTTATGCTGAATTTCTGGGCTACTTACTGTGAACCATGTGAACGGGAAATGCCATATATGGAATCTCTATATCCGGAATATAAAGAGAAAGGTGTTGAGATAATAGCTGTAAGTGTTGATGCAACTGAATTAGTTATAGACCAGTTTGTGGACCAATATAACTTAACTTTCCCTGTTTTACACGATAAAAACAGCCAGGTAATGGATGCTTACGGTATTAGACCACTTCCTACGACATTTTTCATTGATGAAGATGGAATAGTGGTGGAACGTGTTATTGGTGAACTAACTTTAGAAAACTTAGAGGGATATTTACAAAAAATTGAACCAAGCTAATTTTACGAGATAACGAGGGGTATCTATGAATGTAATTAAGTGTGAGGCCTGTGGTTATGAAAATTCAAGAGGAACTTCCATTTGTAACAGATGTGGGAAGCCATTAGATAAAGAAAATACTTCCAATATATTAAACATGAGATATGACGGAAGAGCGATCCGCTCAAAAACAAGAAATACTTCTATTGTTGATAAAGTATGGAATTTCTTTTCATCAATTAAAGCAGGTGTTTCGTTAATAGCAATTGCACTAATTGCTTCAGCTATTGGCACAATTTTTCCGCAAAGTCCTTATATTCCGTCAACCGTTGATCCTGCGGTACATTATCGGGATCAATATGGAATAATGGGGCAAATCTATTATCAATTAGGTTTTCATGAATTGTATAGTTCATGGTGGTATATGATATTAATTGCTTTAATCGGCATTTCTATCTTTATTGTAAGTTTAGATCGTGGGGTTCCATTATATAAGGCACTAAAGAATCAAAACCCTAAAAGACATATTAACTTCCTGAAAAGACAAAAACTGTTTGGGTATTATCCGGAATATAATCCAAAAGATTATGATCAATTACTAACCAATTTAAAAAAGCACCGATACAAAATCTATGAAAAAGAAGGTCACATTCTTGCTGAAAAAGGTAGATTTTCAAGATGGGGTCCATATGTTAACCATACGGGACTTATTATTTTCTTAATTGGCTCATTACTTCGTTTTGTTCCATATATGTATGTAGATGAGTTTGTATGGGTTCGTGAAGGTGAAACCGAAATAATCCCAGGTATTGGCCAACAATACTATGTAGAAAATCAAGAATTTATTTTCGAAACATATGGCGATGATGACGAAGATGCAAAATTTAGCGAAATGTTGGAACGGCAAGGTTCAGCTGTTCCGAAACATTATGAAACAAAAGCAATTATTTATAAAGATACTTCAAAAGATGTAATTGGATCTGAGCCCGATTTAGAGGAAGTGACAAGAGGATCAGCAATTGTAAATAAGCCGATTAAGTTCGATGGTTATGCACTATACCAGAGTAAATATCAATTGAATGAGTTTCAAAGTATGTCATTTAAACTTCATGAAACCAATGACCCTGAAGAGCAGTCCATACTTGACTTTACGGTTGATTTTTCGGATCCACAATCAACTTATACTTTTGATAACGGCTTTAAAATCGAAATAAATAAATATTATCCAGACTATGTTCTGGATGATGATGGTACACCTCGATCACAAACTAATTATCCGCGTAACCCAGCGTTTGTATTTTTTGTCTATCCACCAGGACAAGACGATCCTGAGGTCAGTTTTATCGGAATCAGACAAAATGTTGATCCTTCCAAAGATAATCAGTATAGGATTGGATTTACAGGTATCGATGTTAGAGATGTAAGTGGACTGAACCTTAAAAAGGACCTTACCTTACCTGTACTTGGATTGGGAGCGTTTATATTTATGATTGGTGTCATCCAAGGAATGTACTGGCAGCATAGACGTGTATGGATTCATCCTGATAATGGGAAATTATATATTGCAAGTCATACTAATAAAAATTGGTTTGGGATGACCAGAGAAGTCGAAAAAATTTTGAAAGATACAGATTTTCAAATGTTAAAAGATCAAGAAAATAAAGTGACCGAAGACCAAGAAAAAGTATAGATAAATGAAGGAGGGTCACAATGATGGAAGATTTAATTGTTTGGAGTAATCGGTTATTATACTCGACTTTTGTCCTTTACCTTATTGCAACAGTGTTATTTGCTGCAACAATTAAAGATAAGAGACATGAGAAAAATTTTACAATACTTCATTTTTTAGCTCTGATTACCACAATAACAGGGTTTCTAACACAGCTAGGCTATTTTATTACAAGGTGGATCGCTAGTGGACATGCCCCTGTAAGTAACATGTTTGAATTTGTCACATTTTTTGGAATGATGCTTGTATTAGCATTTATTATTCTGTATTTTATTTACCGTATAGAATTGCTAGGGTTATTTGCATTGCCGATTGCATTAATAATTATTGGATATGCAAGTATGTATCCAAATGAAATTTCACCGCTTGTACCGTCATTGAAAAGTCACTGGTTATACATACATGTAACAACAGTAGCTCTAGGTGAAGCCATATTAGCTATAAGTTTCGTGGCGGGCTTGATATATTTAATTCGTCATATTGACCAAACGAAATCAAGTGCTAGAACAAGATGGCTTGAGGTAATTATGTATTCCATTTTTGCAACAATAGGATTTGTTATAATATCCACAGCATTCTCATTAACTGATTATTCTTCTACATTTGAATATACGATCGAAGGTAAAACAAATGAACTAGAATATCAGTTACCTCCAATTTTCGGTCCGGCAGATGGAAGACTAGTAACAGCGGATCACATGGACGCAATATTCAGTACACCGGAATGGATGCATGGAGCTGAAGCACCTAGGAAATTAAACACATTAGTCTGGTCATTAGCAGTGGGGCTTTTATTGTATGCTGTTACTAGATTAATCTTACGCAAAAGGATTGCGGCATCAATCCAGCCACTGCTTCGGAAAGCTAATCCGGAACTATTGGATGAAGTTTGTTACAGAGCAGTTGCGATTGGTTTCCCAGTTTTCACACTTGGTGGACTAATTTTTGCTGCTATATGGGCACAGGAAGCATGGAATAGATATTGGGGATGGGACCCTAAAGAAGTTTGGGCATTGATTACATGGTTTTTCTATGCAATTTTCCTCCATTTACGATTAACAAGAGGATGGCATGGTGAAAAGTCTGCATGGCTTGCTGTAGTTGGTTTTGCAATTATTATGTTTAATTTAATCGTTGTAAATTTAGTACTAGCAGGTCTTCATTCCTATGCTTAGAGTTGATTAGCGAAAAATATAAAGAAAAAGTACAAGAGATAATTGTCCCTTGTACTTTTTCCGTATATACTAATATTGTGATAGGGGGTATGAAATTTACATGGAAAAACAAAAAGTGTTAGTTGTTGATGATGAAGATAGAATTAGAAGATTGTTAAAGATGTATTTGGAAAGAGAAGAATATGTGGTCGAAGAAGCAGCAGATGGTGAGGAAGGTTTACATAAAGCACTGAATCAAGATTATGAAGTAATTCTTTTGGATGTAATGATGCCAGGTAAAGACGGACTTGAGGTTTGCAAAGAAATACGTGAAAAGAAAGCTACACCAATTATTATGTTAACTGCCAAAGGGGAAGAAATAAGCAGAATTCATGGCTTTGAAGCTGGAACAGATGACTATATCGTCAAACCATTTAGCCCCCGTGAAGTAGTGTTACGTGTAAAAGCTTTATTAAGGAGGACTGGAATTCAGTCTTTATCCAATCAAGTCAATCGCTCAAAAGATATGATAGAATTTCCCCATTTAATCATTGATAATGATGCCCACAAGGTAGTGGCTGATAATAAAGAGGTTAATTTAACACCAAAGGAATATGAATTACTATTATTCTTAGCTAAAGCACCTGATAAAGTTTTTGACCGGGAAGAATTATTAAAAGAAGTTTGGAAATATGAATTCTTCGGTGATCTTCGTACAGTTGATACCCATGTTAAGAGATTACGCGAAAAACTAAGTAAAGTCTCAGAAGAAGCTGCAAAGATGATCGTAACAGTATGGGGAGTCGGGTATAAATTTGAAATAAAATAAATGAATTATGTAGTGATGTAGTTAGTACTTTAATAGGGAATCTGGTGAGAATCCAGAACTGTCCTCGCAACTGTCAGTGTTCACAAAACGGATATGTCATTGTACTTAACACGTATGAGAAGACCCGGATTAGATTTAAACACAAGTCAGGAGACCTGTCATTACATAAAATAAAAATGCTTCGAGGATTGAGCATTGTAAGTAGTGAATCATTCCATAACTACTTTTGTGTTAAATCCTCCTATCAATTATGGAGGGATTTTATGAAAAGGATATACACTGGAATATTATGTTCCTTTATTACATTATTAATGCTAACGGGCTGTTTTACAACTGAATCACAGGAAGAGCAAGATTCGGTAAATGAAGAGTCGCTAACTATTGTAATATCTGTTGAAAATGAAGATGTTTCAGTAAACAAGATAGAAATAGATGATACTGTGAATTTAATGGATCTCCTAGTGAACAACTTTGAAGTAGAAGCTGATCAAGGCATGATTACATCAATTGAAGGTTATGAGCAAGAACCTGACGAAGGTAAATACTGGTTATTTGAAGTGAATGGTGAAATGGCAACGGTTGGAGCTTCAGATTATAAAGTTACACCAGGTGACCAAGTCGTTTTTAATTTAGGTGTCGTCACCGAATGAGCTTAAATGTTCACAAGCTAACATTTTTAGCATTATTATCTAGTCTGGCAGTAATTGGTCGTATATTCTTCCAATTTATCCCTAATGTCCAGCCTGTTTCTGTTATAATCATTATTGCTGGCTTTCTGCTAGGTCCTTATTCCGCTTTATTACTTGCAGTAGTTTCAGCTTATCTATCCAATCTTGTACTGGGGATGGGGCTTTGGACAATCTGGCAGATACTGGCGTGGGGGCTTATTGGTTTGATTGCTGGCTCTTTCAAATTATATAAATGGAAAAAACCGCTTTTTCCTCTGATGATTTACAGTTTTTTTGCTGCTTATATATATGGTTTGATCTTAGACGTTGGGACCTTTTTATATGCTGGTAAGTTCTGGCCGTATTTCTTAGCTAGTTTACCATTCAGCACCTTACATGCGCTCGGTAATATTGTGTTTATGATTTTATTGTTTCCTGTTATAAGCAAGTTATTTTATTCAGATCGGGCAAAAAGATTACTTGGTAAATAACGTATATTTATAAAAGTTACAAGTTATTGTAACTTTTTTTCGTATCATTCGACAAATAAAATAGTAAAGGGGGTCTTATCGTGAGGACCACTTTTGATGAACTTTATGATAAGTATCATCAAGACTTATACCAGTTTGTTTTTTATATGGTTAAGAACAAACAAGAAGCAGAAGATATAATTCAAGAAGTCTATATCCGTGTAATACGTTCATACGATAATTTTAAAGGAGATAGCAGCGAAAAGACGTGGCTTTTTTCGATTGCCAGGCATGTAACATATGATTATTTTAGAAAGTTGAAAAGAAAAAGAAATCGCTTCTTAAGTTTTTTTAATTGGTTCGAAGCGGGAGAGTCTTTAGCTTCCAACCAACCGATACCTGAAAATGTAGCAATATTAAGTGAAGAGATAAAACTATTATATAAGTCTTTAGATTATTGTACTGCAGATCAGAAACAAGTCATCATTTTAAGGTATATACAAGAGTTCACCATTCAAGAAACTTCTGAAGTATTAGGGTGGACTACTAGTAAAGTAAAAACAACGCAGCATCGAGCCATCAAATTATTGCAACAGCATATGATTAATGCTGAAGATAAGGAGGATGTGTAATATGACAACAAATCATCCTAATCATAGTGGGAAAGTCGAAACACTATTGAAACAAATGCCTAAAATAGAAGATACACAAAGTAAAGAAGTTATTTATCGTAAAATCCAGACAGAGATAAATAAGACAACATCTAAACAAAAAAGTAAAATAGTTTGGTTAATTCCAACTCTTGCTACAATAGGTTGTTTGATTATTTTATTAATTGCCTGGAATGGGCTTGAAAATTTTTCTTTCTATACTGGTACGGATACAAGTCAGGAATCGACGACAGAATCTAATGAAAGTGATGATAAGATTGGCCAGGAAGCAGAAATTATGGAAGATGCTAGTATAGAACAGAAGACTACTGAAGAGGGTAGTGTAGAAAACAATACAGATTTTCTGCCACCGGTTGGTGACAGAACATTTTTTCAACATATCGATGAAAATTCTTTTATCTATCGAACAGATTATTTAAATGACCAAAATATTCTCTATACTTCATGGGCTACAGAAGAAGCGCAGTATGTTGTGCCAATATCTTTAATGAATACCAGTATACCTTATTATGATCTGGCTGCTTTTTATGAAAATGCTACTGATTATTTATCATTAGCGGATAATGGATTTCATAATCTTGCGTTCGATCAGTTAGATTTTAACATTGATCAGGCAGCACAGCGTGTGGAGATACAAGTCAATGAAAATTATCCTGTAATGTCTAGTGGTGCAAATTTTCAAATGTTTAGGAAAATGCTATCAGACATGTTTGTTCCATTGGGCATTAAGCAAGTGGTCTTAACTGGCAATCATTCCTTTGTTGAGGAACAGAATAACTTTTCACCTGAATACCGGACAAATACTTTATATAAAATATATCAATATGAGGATGATTCACCATTTTGGCTCATACCGACAGCCGAATTTACATTTCAGTCTTTTGGTGAAGCCATAGAAGAAATGAAGAATGATGAAGAACCATTTCGTGTTTCTGCACCAATTCCGAAAAATGCAAGCATAGAGGTTAACGCACAAGGGGATATGGTAAATGTTACTGTTACATCTACATTGCTTGGTAATAATCAAGGAACATTAACAATGATTGAAGCGATACTACTAGCAGCAAAAAGTTTTGGCTACAATCAAGTTAAGTTCGATATTGAGGTTGACAATGTAGGTAAATATGATTTAACCAAACCATTAGATGTGCCTGATATTATTAATCCGGTATACTAAATAAAAAGCAACTAGTTTTCAGTTAACTAGTTGCTTTACCTGTTTGGTAATGTTAATTTTTTGATGGACTCTGTAGGGCATGATTCAAACGCATCGATAAAATCCTCTTCATCCTTGATTGGAACAGGAGTAGTGCCATTATTGTTATCAAGCTTTACATAGGCTAGCCCCTCATCATCATAATCAAATACACCACTAGCTGTTGCCCCGCACACTCCACAGGCAATACATGTATGTTTATCTACCCACGTATAAAAGGGCATTTTTATTCTCCTTTATTGTTGTATTACCAATCCATCATAACACAAGAAAAGCAAAAAAAAAAAATTCCTTTACAATGGGCTATCCGTCTATTATAACTTCCACTGATCCAAGTGTTACTTTATCTTTTTAATTAACATTGATAAAATTAAGGGAAGATGGGAGATAGAAATATGTTAAAGTATATTTTATTATATTGTATAGATGCCTTGCGTGCAGAACGTTCGGTTGCTAATGTATATTACTTATTAAGAGGGAAAAAATCTACACAGACTATCCAAGATAGCCATTTATATAATTTAACGAATTTTTTTGGGGTTTACCGTACAATAAAAAGGAAGGATTTTAATCGTGTGGTCGATGAACTGGTAAAAATGAACCTCATAAAAATAAGCGAACAGGGTTTTGCACACATGAATGAGTATGGTAAAGAATACTTAGTTAATCAATATAATAAATTTCAACATTTATACTTAAAAGGGATGAGTTATGAAAAAAGTGCCCCTCAGTTTTTAGCGACACTCATACTTCTCATCCAAACAGTCACCAACATACATATGAAAAATTATAGATTCATTCCGGTTATTGATGATGTTGCCATACAATCTAATGTCAAAAGATTTTTACAAAGCAAGCAATTGGATATGACAATCTTATTAAAAGATTTATATGATGATTTGTTGCAAATCTTGTCATCAAGAAAATTTCCAGAGTATAGTAAAGACATCTTTGTTGATTATATAACTTCCGCTAATGAAGTTGGACTAGGTCAGCAGCAACTCGCTGTGAAATACAATATCTCAAAAGAAGATATTCACTGCTATCTGATGAATATGATCCATTTAATATTGGAAGAGATTAGAATTACCGCTCCCACATATAAAGTGCTTCCATATATACTGGATCAAAAACGTAAACTTCCCCTAACAGAATCAGCAATAGTTACATATAAATACTATAGCAGTGGCTATACCATTCACGAGATCGCAAACCAAAGAAATTTAAAGGAAAGTACAGTACAAGATCATATTATTGAAATTGCTTATATGGGGGAAGTAAAATGGTCTAATCATATGAATGATAAAGAATTTTCCTTAATAAGAGAAGTATTGGAAAAGTCAAACACGAAACAATTAAAGACATTAAAAGATCAATTACCTGACTTTATTACATATTTTCAAATAAAATTAGTAATTGCACTGTGGCACAAGAACTGTTAGGAAAGGAAAGTTAAAAATGTATGAATCCTCATTAGAAGATTATTTGCAACGTTATTTCGGTTACACATCATTTCGGACAGGTCAAAAGGAAATTATAGAATCCGTACTATCTCAAAATAATACCCTTGCTGTTTTACCAACTGGTTCCGGTAAATCAATATGTTATCAACTGCCTGCAATGATTATGGGAGGGACAGTTTTAGTAATTTCCCCATTGCTTTCACTTATGACTGATCAAATAAAGGAAATAAAAGCCTTTGGGATGAGAGATGTAATTGCTATCAATAGTATGACACCGGTACAGGAAAAGCATGTTTCCATGCGAAATTTAATGAAATACAAGCTTATTTTTACCTCACCGGAAATGTTGCAAAATTCGTTCTTTGTCACGAAGTTAAAAAAAATATGTTTATCACTTTTTGTAGTGGATGAAGCACACTGTATTTCGCAATGGGGTTATGAGTTTAGACCTGATTATTTAAGACTGGCAAATGTTCATAAAGAGTTAAATTCACCGCCTATTTTAGCTTTAACAGCAACCGCAACCCCTGAAGTACAAAGTGATATAATTCATTCACTGCAATTAAAGGATTGTAATAAATACATTTACCCGATGGATAAGCCGAACCTTTCATTTGCTGTAAAGAAAGTGACAGAAACCAGCGAGAAAAAAAGAGATATTGTTAATACGTTAAAAAAGTTTACTGTCCCAACAATGATCTATTTCTCTAGTCGGAAAGAAGCTGAGAATATCTCATATTTTTTACAACAAGAGTTACCTGACCTTAAAACAGCTTTTTATCACGGAGCTTTAGATACAACTGATCGGTTATTAATTCAGCAGCAGTTTATGGCTAATCAATTAGATGTTATTTGCTGCACAAGTGCGTTTGGTATGGGAATAAACAAAATGGATGTCCGACTTGTCATTCATTATCACGCACCATCCCAACTGGAGTCTTTTATTCAAGAGGTAGGAAGAGCAGGAAGGGATGGGAAAGAATGTGTAAGTTTGTTATATTATCATGAATCCGATCAGCACATATCAAGGCGTTTAATTGAATCAGAACTTCCAGATATTGATTTGATAGAACATGTATTAAAATATATCATGGATAACCAGATTACAGAGAGAAGTAAGCTAGAAGATTATTTTCTGAAGATAACCGGTGATAATGAAATTCAATGGCGGTTTTTCCAATACCAGTTAGAAGTACGGGAAGTGTTAATTGATGATATAATTGATAAGAATATGATTAACATTGATGAATTGACAAAATCGATTGATCGCCTCATCTTAAAACGACAGCTATACAAACAGAAAAAGATGTATGAAATGAATGATTGGATAAATGTAAATAAATGCAGAAGGGCAGCGTTATATGAACATTTTCAATCAAGTATCCAAAAACCTTTAAATATGTGTTGTGATTATTGTGATTTCAAATGGCATGACTGGAATCCAGTCATGATTAATCGTAAGAAGCAAGATTTCTCATGGATTGAAAAACTTGGAAATAAATTAATGCAACTTGAATCCCAAACGTAAAATGATATTGGAGGGGAGTACTATGAAATCAGACTTAGATGATCAAGCCTCTTCATTACGAGACTTAGTAAACAAAAGAGATGATAAAAACAATTACGATGATATGAGATTGCCAACTAGAAGAAAGATGCATCAAAAAAAGCGAAAAAGAGACACAAGGAAGAAAATTGAATTAATAAGTGTATTACTATTCTTGTTTTTATTTATTGTTGCCGTATTTCTTCTATTTCCGATTTGGGGTGCTTTTATTTTTTCTAGTTAAAATGATCTACCTGTTGAGTGTAAAACAAATTGTTTTTTCTAATAATATGAGAATAGGAAGTCCTACTTTTTTAAAAACAAAAAGGACTTCCTTTTATTATCTAAAATACTTTTTTTTGATCACGTTCTTCTTTTAAAATTTCTACTGCTTCATGAAAACGTTGGGAGTGAACAATTTCCCTTTCTCTAAGAAATTTTAATGAATCATTCAGAAAAGGGTCGTCTGACAAATCGATTATCCATTGATAGGTTGCTCTAGCCTTTTCCTCAGCAGCAATGTCTTCATATAAATCTGCAATAGGATCACCTTTTGCTTGAATATATGTTGCTGTCCATGGAGAGCCTGCAGCATTTTGATAATATAATGCTTGATCATGATTGACATAGTATTCACCTAACCCAGCTTGCTCTAATTGCTGTGGTGTTGCATCCTTTGTTAGTTTATAGATCATTGTTGCGATCATTTCTAGATGAGCAAATTCCTCTGTTCCAATGTCATTAAGCAAACCGACTACTTTGTCTGGAATCGTGTATCTTTGATTAAGATAACGCAATGCTGCTGATAACTCCCCATCCGCACCGCCATATTGTTCGATTAAGTATTTGGCTAAACGAGGATTACATGTACTTACTTTTACAGGATATTGCAGTTTCTTTTCATACACCCACATATTGGCTACCTCCTTAAACTTGCCATGGCCATGGTGTATCTTTCCAGCTCCATGGATAGCTGGAGTAACTTAACCCATATTGAAGTAACGGCCCGAATTGACTTTCAAATTCTGCTTTTAATTGTTTACTTTCCATTGCTTTTTGATTAAATTGTTTGATTGCTTCTAAATCCTCAGGGTGTGTATCCAAATAGAGGGTTAAATCAACAAGGACAAAATCTACAGCCTGAATTTTCTCCATTAATTGATAATAACTTGCAGGCATTGTCAATTTTCATTACACCACCTTTTTGGAAAATAAGGGTCATAGAGGCATGGCCATAATGTTCCGTGGTATAAAGCTTCCTTTGCTGAAGGAAACTGCTCTGATTGCATAGGCTGGAATGGAATATAAAGATTAGGCGGAGTGGAGTAAGACTTTTTGAGAATTGGACGACAAGGGTCAAACGGGCTAATATATGGTGAATAACATTTTATATACAAACTCAAATGTATTCACTCCTTTCATTTCAAGTACCGCTACATTCTATGTGAAAGAATGTTTGTCTTATGCCATACATACTCGGACAAATGTTAGTAAGAAAATGAAAACACTCATCATTACACTTTTGTATCTCAAAATTGTTCTTTTATGTTTTGGTATTTCACATCATCAATATAAAATAGTATAATTAAAATAATGATCTTTTGTACCATTTAATTTGTCTATTATTGTAGGAAAACGGATGATGGTTTTTGCCAAGTGGCTTGGTGACAAACCTGTATTTCTAATGCATTAGGAGTGAAGTTTATTGAGAAGCAGCTATGAGCACTTGCAGTTTATGATGAAGAATGTGCTAGATCATTTAGGTTATCCAAATGATTTATATGAATTAATCAAGGAGCCATCAAGAGTGATGAAAGTACGTTTTCCTGTCAGGATGGATGATGATTCTGTGAAAATTTTTACTGGATTTCGTGCTCAACATCATGATGTTTTTGGTGTAACACAAGGAAATGTCCACTTCCGTCCGAATATAACAGAAGACGAAATTGCTGCATTGTCCATATTAAGAAGCGTAAAATCAAGTAACTTACAATTACCACTCGGAGGAAGCAGTGGTGGTGTAATATGTGACTTGCGAGAACTGTCATTTAGAGAATTAGAAAGACTTTGTCGTGGATACATTCGTGCTATTCATCACATTATCGGTCCTAACATGGACATTCCCTCATCTGATGCGTCAGTTGATCCACAAATAATGGCATGGATGATGGATGAATATAGCAGATTACATACAGGTATGGATCCAAACTTTATTACAGGAAAACCATTTATCTTAGGTGGCATAAAAAATAAGCAAACGGCCGTCGAGCAAGGTGTTTACCATACAATCTACGCTTTAATTGACGAATATCACTTACCACTGAAAGATACCAAAGTAATGATCCATGGATCAGGTATTATTGGCAGTTATATCGCACAGAAATTATATCAATTAGGTGTAAAAGTTGTTGGAATCTCGGATCCGCAAAAAGCTATATATAATCCTGATGGACTCAACATTCCAATGGTATTTAAGCAGAAAGATAACTTCGGTATTTTCACTCGAGTTATTAAAGATACAATAACTTTGGATGAGTTTTGGGAGCAAGATAATGATATATTACTCTTAACAACAAAACAAGATCAAGTGGATGTAAATATTGCCAAGAAATTACGTACATCATTTATCGTAGAAACTGTTAATAATACTTTAGACCAAGCAGCTATTGATTATTTGCATGAACAAGAAACCGTAATGGTTCCAGAAGTTCTTGCAACAAATGGCGGTATTGTTTATGCATATTTAGAATGGATGGAATATAAGCAAGGGAAGAAATTTACTGATAAAGAAGTGGATGATAATTTTAAAGAAATTATTCAGCATGCAATTAAAGAAGCTAAATACACTTCTTTACAAAAAAAGGTGAATATGTATTTAGCAAGTTATATGATAGGAATGAAAAATCAAGTAGAAGCGATCAGATATAGAGGCTGGCTCTGATCCAAATCGTAAGGAGAGTGTATGAAAATGCAACAAGAACAAGTGATTATTATCGGTGCAGGTCCATGTGGAATGTCTGCAGCAATAGAATTACAAAATGTCGGAATACAACCATTAATTATTGAAAAAGGAAACATAGTCGATTCGATCTATCGTTATCCAACACATCAAACTTTTTTCAGTTCAAGTGATAAATTGGAGATAGGGGATGTTGCATTTGTTACTGAAAAGCAAAAACCTGTCAGAAATCAGGCATTAGCATATTATCGTACAGTAGCTCAACGTAAAGATTTAAGAATCAATAATTTTGAAAAAGTTATATCTATTGAAAAACAAAATGAGGGCTTTGTTTTAAAGTCACGAAATAAGGATGATAAGACGAAAGAATATTCAGCAGGATATATTGTTATTGCTACGGGCTATTATGATCAACCAAATTATATCAATGTCAAGGGGGAAGAGTTAAGCAAAGTATTCCATTATTTTAAGGAAGCACACCCTTATTATAAGAAAAATGTTGTTGTCATTGGTGGAAAAAACTCAGCAGTTGATGCAACGATTGAACTGCATAAAGCTGGGGCAAATGTAACGGTACTATATAGAGGAGAAAACTATTCGCCGAGTGTAAAGCCATGGATCTTACCGGAATTTGTTTCACTAATTAAACACCGTAAAGTACAAATGGAGTTTAAAGCAAATGTTTTGGAAATAAAAGAAGATGCGGTTGTATATGAAGTGAATGGAGTTAGAAAAACTATACCAAATGATTTTGTATTCGCAATGACAGGGTATAAGCCAGATCAGGGATTTCTTGAAAATATAGGAATTACGGTTAATGAAGAGACAGGGAGACCAGACTACAATTCAGAATCAATGGAGACTAACATTGAAAATGTTTATATAGCTGGAGTAATTGCAGCTGGATATGATAATAACGAAATCTTTATCGAGAATGGAAGATTTCATGGAGGATTGATTGCATCCTCCATAAAAAGTAAATTATCTTAATTCCTGCCCTTGAAAGGCATCACGAATTTCTTCTACTGTTGCTTCTTGCTGAAGTAATAGTAGAAGCTTTAATCTAGCTTTTGGGCCGTTAATTTGGTTAGTGAAAATTATTCCTAATTTTTGCAGTGATTTTCCACCGCCTTCATAATCATACACTGGCTGTACAATGCCATTATAGCAACGTGACACAATTACTATAATAATCCCTTTACTCTGCAGATTTTCGAGTGAGGGAACAATCTCAGGGGGAAGATTACCTTGTCCCAATGCTTCAATTACAAGCCCGCTTGTGTTATTTTCGTTTAGATGTTCGAATAGGATACTTGAAATCCCTGTATATGCTTTAAATAAATGCACAGTTTTTGTTATTTTTTCTACAGCCAATCGATTATCGGAGAAAAGATACTTCTGATACATTACAATTTGATCTTTATGTATTAGACCTAACGGTCCAAATGGCGGACTCTTAAATGTTGCAACATTACTGGTTGATGTTTTTGTTACATATCTTGCTGAATGAATTTCATCATTCATTACTACTAAGACACCACAGTTAGTAGCTTCTTTACATTTTGCAACTCTTATAGCAGATTGGAAATTATAAATAGCATCTGTGCCGATTTCATTACTTGGCCGCATAGCCCCTGTTAATACGATCGGGATAGTAGACTTGATCGTTAAATCAAGGAAGAATGCAGTTTCTTCCAGTGTATCTGTTCCGTGTGTGATTACTATACCTGCTAACTTACTATGATTTGCCAGTAGTTTATTAATATACTGAGATAATTCTAACATATGTTTTGGGGTAATGTGTGGTGAAGGTAAAGAGAATAATTCTATCTCTTGTATTGGAATATTCTCTACCTCTCTTATATTTGATAATGGATGATTATCAGATAGCGTAATATTCCCTTCCTCATTCTGTTGCATGGAAATAGTACCACCAGTATGTATGACAATTAATTTACTCAATTTTATCACCTCTCAATAGTATATATTATCATTATAGAAAGTAGGTGTATATTTGTTTACATTAATAACAGCAGGCTTAGCACCTGTATTTGCGTTGTTATCATTTTTTTATTTAAAAGATGAGTATGAACTGGAGCCTGTTTATGCAATTTTTAGAACATTTCTGTATGGTGCATTGTTAGTCTTTCCTATTATGTTCATACAATACGCTTTCGTTGAAGAAGGTCTTGCTCAATCGCCTTTTATAAGGAGTTATTTACTATACGGGCTGTTAGAAGAATTTTTCAAATGGTTTATTTTTCTTTTTACGACATATAAATATTCTAAATTTTCTAATGTGTATGATGGAATTGTTTATGGTGTTTCCATTAGTTTAGGATTTGCAACAATTGAAAATTTGCTATATCTTTTTGCACATGGAATAGAGTATGCATTTAGTCGTGCAATTTTCCCTGTTTCTTCCCATGCACTATTTGGTGTTATTATGGGTTATTATATGGGCAGAGCAAAATTTAAAAGCAATCGTTCAAGTTTCCATTTATTATTAGCATTTTTTATTCCGGTGCTATTACACGGAACCTATGATTTTATATTAGTTACTGTAACAAGGGCATGGGTATATTGCTTAGTGCCATTTATGATCGCCCTCTGGTTATATAGTCTTCGCAAAGTTAAAAAAGCAAATGAGTATTCTAAAATACATAAGCTCGAATTATAAGAGTTATCCTATTACTATAAAAGTAGGCGTAACTCTTTTTTGTTGTTGAAATTTCCAATGAATAATTAATGGATTTTCAATAAAAGCTATGTTTAGGAAAGAGATTGATAATTGGTAAAACTTTGCTGACTAGATTAATGGAGGTTATGGTTCATGAAACTTTTCAAATGGGGTGTAATAGCTATTCTATTACTATCAATACCATTCTTTTTAGCGGAAGAACATGAAGTGAATGGATTTACAGAACAAGTAGTCCAACATGGAGCAACCGGAGAGGATGTCATTGAGTTACAAGCAAGATTACAGTACTTAGGCTTCTATAATGGGGAAATAGATGGGGTGTTTGGTTGGGGAACATACTGGGCCCTTCGAAACTTTCAATATGAGTTTGGTTTAGAAATTGACGGTTTAGCTGGTGAGGAAACAAAGCAAAAATTAACTAATGCGAGTAAATATGACAAACAATATGTCAAACAGCAGATCCAGTCAGGGAACAAGTTCACACATTATGGAGGTGTGAATAACAGAGAACAATCACAACCGGATACGACCCAGACTCCACCTGCACAAAATAAACCTAACACTCAAGGAAACAATGCAAATCAACAACAGAATCAGAACCCTGCTGAAAACAACGATACAAACGCGGAGTTAGAGCCTACGGCCGTAAATGTACCTCAAGGATTTTCACAAAATGATATTAAATTGATGGCTAATGCTGTGTACGGTGAAGCAAGAGGGGAACCGTATGAAGGCCAGGTTGCTGTTGCTGCCGTAATCTTGAATAGGGTAGAAAGTCCGACATTTCCTAACACGGTATCTGGTGTTATTTTTGAACCAAGGGCTTTTACAGCAGTAAGTGATGGACAAATATGGTTAACTCCTAATGATACAGCAAGAAGAGCGGTCCTTGATGCCATAAATGGTTGGGATCCTACTGGAGAAGCTTCTTACTATTTTAACCCAGATACCGCAACGTCAGGCTGGATATGGTCTAGACCACAAATTAAGCAAATCGGAAAACATATATTCTGTATGTAAAATGGAGGTGTGTGTATGTTTCGCTGGATAATTATTGCATTACTAAGTCTAACAGTAATTGGAGTCTCTGTATGGGGGTATCAAGAACACCAAGAAAAAAATGCGATACTAATACAGGCAGAGAACGACTATCAAAGATCTTTTCACGATCTCACATATTATATGGATTTACTGCACGATAAAATCGGTTCGTCATTAGCAATGAATAGCAGGGAACAACTGTCCCCGCAGTTAGCGGAAATTTGGCGCATTACATCATTAGCGCATGGTGATGTTGGTCATCTGCCTTTAACATTATTGCCATTTAACAAAACAGAAGAATTCCTTTCTCAAATGGGTGATTTTAGTTACAGAACGGCAGTAAGAGATTTAGAAAAAGACCCCCTAACTAATGAGGAACTGCAAACATTCGAATCATTATATGAAATGTCAGGCGAGATCGAAACAGAATTAAGAAAAGTACAAAACATGGTTTTAAGCGAGAATTTGAGATGGATGGATGTTCAATTAGCTTTAGTTAATAATGATGAGCAAGCTGATAACACCATAATTGACGGGTTTAAGACAGTTGAAAAAACCGTAGAAGGTTATTCAGAAGGGAAAATGAATACTAGTTTAATGGGGACTTCAAGCAAAAAAGACGGATATACAATGCTTGGAAATGAAAAAATATCGGAAAAAGATGCAAAAGAGAAAATGATAAAGTTATTTAATTTAGATAAGGATGCGGAAGTTACTGTTTCAACTTCAGGTGACGGTGCAGATATTCCTTTGATTAGTGCCTCTTTCCAGGAAGAAAACCGGTCAGGATATGCAGATATTACCCAAAATGGCGGATATCCAATAACATTAATGATTCACCGTGAAGTAAATGAGTCCAATATAAGTCTTTATGAAGCCACAAATAAAGCAAAAGAGTACTTAAAAAAGAAAGAATTTGGTGATTTAGCATTGATTGAAAGCAATCAATATGATCATGTCGGTGTTTTTCACTTTGTTCCAAACCAAGACGATGTCTGGATTTATCCTGATGCTATCCAAATTAAAGTAGCTCTAGATAATGGCGACATACTTGGATTTGTTGCAAAGGATTATGTAGAAAACCATCATGATCGAACGATTAAAGAACCGAAAGTCTCGGAAGAGGAAGCCAGATCAAAAGTAAATCCTAACCTAACTATTGAGGAACACCATATGGCCATTATTGAAGATGATCTGGGAGAAGAAGTCTTAGCATATGTATATTTAGGTACACTAGGTAAGGACACCTACAAAATATTTATTAATGCAGAAACGGGAAGAGAAGAACAAGTAGAGAAATTAAAACAGGCTGAAATAAAATATTAAATGTGAGAAGGAAACTCTTTTCCTTCTCGCTTTTTTTTGTGGTAAAATAGTAATAAGAATCGTCAATTTATATAAACAAACATGGAAGATAACATATATAGAAAAAAATAGAGAGACTAGGAAGAGGATGAAAATTGATTAAAATCGGAACATTTTTACAACTTGAGGAAGTGAAGGATAATAATAACAAGGATGATATCCAAGAGTCAAAAGTAACCTACCGGTGCAGGGTGATAGAAACAAAAAAGGATTCTATAATTATTGATTTACCAATAAATGAACTAACCGACAAAACTACTTTCATTCCTGAAGGAATTGCTCTGAAAGTCAGTTATATTAAAGATAATTCTGTCTATGTTTTTACTACCAAAGTAGTCGGGAGAAGGCTGGACCGGGTGCCGGGAATCATTTTAAATTGGGATAAAGATAAAATTAAAAAAATACAAAGAAGAGAATTTGTGAGAGTTGATTCATTATTAGATATCTCGATAAGAAGTCCCAAAGAACAATTTAAACCAATTACCACAATCACAAAAGATATCAGTGGTGGGGGATTATCAGCTTACCTAGATCTTTCCAATAAATTAAATGAAGATGAATTACTCGATATGATGTTAGTACTCCCCCTGGAGAATAATTTAGAGTATTTACACTTACAAGGTGCTGTCGTAAGATTTATTGAAGAAGAAACGAAGGGAGTACTCTCTGTAAAATTCACCGATATATCAATACAAAATCAACAGAAAATTATAAAATACTGTTATCTTGAACAGTTAAGATTAAAACGAAAAGAAATCAAATAAGTGATAGTAGAAAGAGGTATATTTTTGATGGGAAAAATTGCAATAGCGATAGATGGACCTGCAGCTGCAGGCAAAAGTACAATAGCAAAGTTAGTAGCACAGCATTTAAATTACGTATATATTGATACTGGTGCAATGTACCGGTCTTTGACATATAAAGTACTGCAAGAACAAATAGAATTTAATGATGATCAAAAAATTCTATCCCTATTAATGGAATTAGATATTACCTTGAATCAAAATTTCGAAGTATATATCAATAATGTAAATGTAACAAATGAGATTCGTAATAATGATGTAACAAATCATGTATCTCAGATAGCCTCGATTGCGGCGGTACGCAATGAAATGGTTAAGCGGCAACAACAGTTAGCTGCAAATAGAGGAGTAGTTATGGACGGAAGGGATATTGGAACAAGAGTTATACCGGATGCAGAAGTAAAAATATTTTTAGTTGCAAGTGTGGAAGAAAGAGCAATAAGACGTCATGATGAGAATCTGAAAAAAGGGATTCCTTCTGATTTAGAACAATTAAAAATCGAAATTGAGAATAGAGATAGAATGGATTCTGAAAGAGAATCTTCCCCATTAAAAAAAGCGGACGATGCCATTGAAATTGATACTACATCGCTTTCGATAGAGGATGTTTTGCAAGAAATTCTATCTATAGTGAGTCAAGAGGTGTGAGGAATGAGTTTTTATAGATTTGCAAGATTTGTTGTGAAAACCTGGTTGAAACCAAAGTACAAAGTACAATCTATCGGAATAGAAAATATTCCAAAAACTGGTCCTGTTATTATTTGTTCCAATCATATTTCAAATTTCGATCCACCGATTGTTGGCATAACCTGCCCCCGGGATATTCACTTCTTAGCAAAAGAAGAACTATTCAAAAATCCGATATTCGGTTTTATATTGAAAAACGTACATGCATTTCCGATAAAAAGAGGAATGAAAGATCGAAATGCGTTGAGAAAAGGTTTAGAAGTATTAAAAGAGGGTAATGTTTTAGGATTATTTCCAGAGGGTACAAGAAGTAAGACAGGAGAATTAAAAAAGGGCTTGGCTGGAGCAGGCTTTTTTGCTCTAAGATCGGATGCAACTATTATCCCTTGTGCAATTATTGGCGACTACAGCGGAAAGAAGCCGTTAACAGTATCCTATGGAAAACCCGTAGATATGAAAAATTTAAAAGAGAAAAAAGCTTCCGCTCAAGAAGTTACTGATGTTATAATGGAAGAGATAAGAAAAATAAAAGAAAATCACTAACTTCATTTATAAAACTTGACAAATTGGTCTAAATATTAGAAGTTAGAAAAAAGCACATTAAAGTTTTTTGTGTTGTATTTTGAAGGAGGTCTTTGTCATGGAAGAAATGAACCAAGAAAATTCCGAAATTAAGGAGCTTTCCGTCGGCGATATTGTCAAGGGGAAAGTAGTCAAAGTAGAGGAGAAACATGTGCTAGTTGATATTGGCTACAAGGTAGAAGGTATTGTACCAATTAGTGAATTATCTGCACTTCGTGTGGAAACAGCTAGTGATGTTGTAAGTGAAGGCGACGAGCTAGAATTACAGATTAAGAAAGTGGAAGAAGAAGAGATCGTATTATCTAAAAAAGCTGTCGTTGCCGAAAAAGCTTGGGAAGATCTGCAACAAAAATTTGAAGCAAATGAAACAATTGAGGCTGTTGTTAAAGATGTTGTGAAAGGCGGTCTTGTCGTTGATGTTGGTTTGCGTGGATTTATCCCAGCATCACTAGTAGAGACGCATTATGTTGAAGACTTCTCTGACTATCAAGATAAGCCGATTACATTGAAAATAGTTGAATTGGATAAGGAACAAAATCGCATTATTCTTTCACATCGTGCGGTGTTGGAAGAAGATGTAAAAGTAAAGAAAGAAAAACTCTTAGAAGAGCTTGAAGATGGACAAGAAATCGAAGGAACAGTTCAACGTATTACAGATTTCGGCGTGTTTGTAGATATTGGTGGTATAGATGGTTTAGTACATATCTCTCAATTGTCACATACACATGTGGAGAAGGCTACAGACGTTGTAACTGAAGGAGATAAGATTCGTGTAAAAGTATTATCTGTTGATAAAGAAAATGAGAGAATTTCTTTATCCCATAAAGCTACATTGCCTGGTCCGTGGGACAATATTAGTGATAAAATATCGGTAAATGATGTGGTAAGCGGAACAGTCCAACGACTGGTTAATTTTGGTGCGTTTGTTGAAGTATTACCAGGAGTGGAAGGGCTTGTTCATATTTCTCAAATCTCTTCCCAACATATTGGTACACCTGCTGAGGTATTGGAAGTAGGCCAACAGGTTGATGTGAAAGTGCTTGAAGTAAATGAATCAGAAAAAAGAATTTCTTTGAGTATTAAAGAAATTGAAGAAGATAAAAATGAACAAGAGATAAGACAATATGAGAGTGATGATGATCAATCAGGTTTTCAATTAGGTGACATGATTGGTGATAAATTAGATAAATATAAAAAATAAGAAGGTAAAGCATGCTGCGTTTAAATTGTAGCATGCTTTTTTTATACCCATTGAGTGGTTTACAGTGCTGGAAAGGTGAAATCAGTTTATTCCATGGTATTATCTTTCAGAATTTAGTATAAAAAAAAGTAGAATGTCCATAATGTTAAGGGTGATAATAATGGTTGGGTTTTTACACATATGGATACTATGGTTACTGTGGTGTCTGGCTACTTTCTTTTCTAAAAGATCTACAAAAAGAACTTCATTTAGTTTAGGTATATTACTATTAATAATTTGTTTGCCTTATAAAGTAAATGTTGGCGAAATAACTTTCAATTTGGGAGTTATTTTCCTCGCTCTATACAGTTTGATATTGTTAATTAAGACACCATTAATTTTAAAAAAGTACCTCTATATTTTAGTCTTATCCTACTTATATGTCATATATTTTGTTTGGTATATAACAAGTCCTATTTTGAGTACTGGTCACTTTTTAATCATCGGAATTCTCGTTGCGGCCATTCTTTTACAATTCTTAGAGAAGAATTTTTATTATCGGCTATTGATTTGGATAACAAGCATTTCATTGGGGCAGGTTTTATACACATTGATTTTCTGGAGTTACTATCTGCAACACACAATTAATTATCAGCATTACTACATGCTATTATGCAGTGTCCTGCTATTATTAACTATCCAACATATATGGTCTTTATTTAGAGAGTATATAGAAGGTATTCTTAAAAGCATTGAATCTAAGAAGAGGTGGACATTTTGAATGAATATACCTATCCGATTTTATTTGGAGTAGTAGTTGGTACGATCGCACGCTTAATTATGTTAAAAACAGATTACAGACAGTATCCAACATATCTTCATGGGAAAATAATCCACACTGCATTAGGGTTTATAGCAGCCGGACTCGGGTCTGTGGCGGTACCAGCCATCATGGAAAAGGAATTTACAGCAATTACTTTTCTTACTATTGCTGCATCACAATTCCGAGAAGTGAGAAATATGGAAAGAAATACGTTAAGTGAAATGGATAGTTATGAATTAGTACCTAGAGGGAATACCTACATTGAAGGAATTGCTGTTGCTTTTGAAAGCAGGAATTATTTAGTGATTTTTACTGCCTTAATTACAACATTGGCATATTTGGTGTGGAATGTTTATATTGCGATAATTGTAACAATTGTTGCTTTTTTAATTATCCGGAACATAATGAGTGGTTCTACGCTGGGGGATATTGTTGACATTAAGCAAGCGGAAATTTCTTTTGATGGAGCTGGTTTACATGTGGATAATATTTATATAATGAATATTGGTCTGCCTGTAAGGCAACAAGAAATACTAAAATACGGAATGGGTTTTATACTAACACCTAAAAACTTTGATGTTCGTTCAACTATTGCTAATTTAGGCCAGCGACAAGCTATTTTGCATGATGTATCAGTTTCGCTGGGAGTGTTCCGAGATTCAGGCACTCCCGCTTTAGTGCCATTAATCAAGCGTGATTTAGATGATGGTCGAATAGGTGTGTTTATCTTACCTCAAAATAATGATGTGAAAAAGGCAATGAATGTAATAAGTGCTGTTCCAGTATTAGAAAATGCTATTCGGATGCCTTCAGAATCTAAAGCAAGCAATAAGGAGAAATGATGATGCAATTAGAAAAAGCTATTTTAGCAACCATTACTACTAATGCAAACAAAGTAACGGCAGGGTCGTCCATCTTTATTTGTGATACGAAGGAGGAAATGAATAAAGTAGCTGCAAATTTAGAGGCGATATTAGATGGAATTAGTCATGCATTGAGTGATGAACTATATATTATTGTGAAACATTAAAATTGAGCATTTAAGATTGCCCCCATTTAACATAATTTTATTATGTAAATCTAATATATTTTACTGAAACTTGTTTTCTTTCAATAGTTTATGGTAATTTAGTTAAGTAATAATGGCGAGTTTTAAGTAGAGAGAAATTAATAAAGGAAGGATGTGCCTTCATGAGAAATTCAGTTGTAGCTATTGTTGGAAGGCCTAATGTAGGAAAATCAACCATATTTAACCGGTTGGTTGGAGAAAGAATATCAATAGTAGAGGATATACCTGGTGTAACAAGAGATCGCATTTATGCAAAAGCGGAATGGTTAAATAATACGTTTCGTTTAATAGATACAGGTGGTATAGAGATCGGTGATGAACCATTACTTATTCAAATGAGAGAGCAAGCAGAAGTTGCCATTAGAGAAGCTGATGTTATTATCTTTTTAGTAAATGGCCGTGAAGGAATTACAGCAGCAGATGAAGAGGTTGCAAAATTACTATTTAAATCAAATAAACCTGTCGTCCTTGCAGTAAACAAAATCGATAATCCTGAAATGAGAGAACAAATTTATGAATTTTATTCATTAGGTTTCGGTGAGCCGTATCCTATTTCAGGAACACATGGTTTAGGTCTTGGTGATTTATTAGATCGAGTGCTGGAATTATTTCCAGAACGAGAAGATATTCCAGTTGAGGATGATGTCATTCATTTCAGTTTGATTGGAAGACCTAATGTAGGAAAATCTTCATTAGTAAATGCTATGTTAAATGAAGAGCGAGTCATAGTTAGTGATATAGCTGGTACTACTAGAGATGCAATTGATACATCGTTTACAAAGGATGATCAGGATTTTATCATCATCGACACAGCAGGGATGAGAAAAAGAGGGAAAATCTATGAAACTACTGAAAAATACAGTATCCTGCGTGCCTTGAAAGCAATCGAAAGGTCAGATGTTGTCCTAACACTAATTGATGCGGAAACAGGAATTATAGAGCAAGATAAAAAAATTGCCGGATATGCTCATGAGGCAGGAAAAGCCGTAGTTATTGTAGTGAACAAATGGGATACGATCAACCAGCATGATCGAGCGATTAAAGAATTTGAAGAGAATATTCGAGCACATTTTCTGTTTTTAGATTATGCACCAATCGTTTACTTATCTGCAAAGACGAAAAAGAGAATACACACCCTTTTACCCAAGGTGGTTGAAGCAAGTGAAAACCATAGTAAACGTGTGGAAACAAATGTGTTAAATGACGTAATTATGGACGCATTGGCGATTAATCCGACACCGACAAAAAACGGTAAACGACTTAAGGTTCTTTATGCGACTCAAGTTGCGGTCAAACCACCTACTTTCGTTGTGTTTGTGAACGATCCTGAATTGATGCATTTTTCATATGAACGCTTCTTAGAAAACAAAATTAGAGAAGCATTTGGCTTTGAAGGAACACCAATTAAAATATATGCAAGAAGACGAAATTAGAGGTGATTCATTGTGGGTAATGTAGCGGTCTTAGGTGCAGGAAGCTGGGGAACTGCGCTAGCGATGGTATTGTGTGATAATCATCATCAAGTCCATTTATGGACACATAATGAGTCGCAGAAAGAGATCATGCAGACAACAGGAAAGAATGAGAAATATTTACCCGAGATACAACTGCCGGAAAATCTCAATATTGTTACTGATTTAAACCATGCTATTGAAAATGTGGAAGCAGTTGTCTTTGTTGTGCCAACAAAAGCTATTCGGGAAACGTGTAAAAAAGTTTTACCGTATATAAAAAATAATATGGTATTAATTCATGGATCCAAAGGAATAGAGCCCCATTCGCATTATCGTATTTCGGAAATGATGGCAGAAGAATTAGAACAAGTTACGTACAAAGGAATTGTTGCTTTATCTGGACCAAGCCATGCGGAAGAAGTTAGCTTAAAGCATCCAACAACTGTTACCGCTGCTTCGGATAATGAATTTGCAGCACAATTTACACAAGATTTATTTATGAACGAATATTTCCGTGTATATACAAGCAAAGATTTAGTAGGAGTGGAGCTTGGCGGCTCATTAAAAAATATCATTGCATTAGGTGCGGGTATTTCTGATGGGTTAGGCTATGGTGACAATGCAAAAGCAGCACTGATTACTAGGGGATTGGCAGAAATTTCACGACTTGCCACCAAATTAGGGGCTAATCCATTGACTTTTATTGGTTTATCAGGAGTTGGTGATTTAATAGTTACATGTACAAGCATTCACAGTCGAAATTGGCGAGCAGGAAATCTGTTCGGCAAAGGCCATAAATTAGATGAGGTATTAGCCCAAATGGGAATGACGGTGGAAGGTGTAAGGACAACTGAAGCTGTTAACCAATTGTCCAAAAAATTGGATGTAGAGATGCCTATAACAAGGGGAATTTATGATGTGATATTTAATGAAAAATCACCAAAAGATGTCGTTGATAACTTAATGAACAGAGACAGAACAACTGAAATTGAAGACATTGCCTCTATATTGGCAGATAGGTACTCTGATTAACTGTTTGATCCTCCTTTGCATACTATAGAATGAGATCTATAGTAAGGAGGAAAAACATTGAGCGATTTTAAAGACAAAATGTTCGATCAAATTCAAAAGAAATCTAATATTAAATCAGATCAAATTTTTAAAGTAGCCCAGTCTGTTCAAAGTGCTGACTTTTCAGATGAGGCTACTGTAAGAAAATTAGTGCGCCAATTAGCCGATATGGCTGGTAAGCCGGTATCTAAAGAAAAAGAAGATAAAATTGTCCGTGCTATTACAAACAATAATATGCCTGCAGATATGAACACGCTTAGTAAGTTATTTAAAAAGTGATATTATAGGCACTTGAGGATGCAATGTGAAATTGCTTCGCATACAATAAATCGCACAAGCATTCACTTTCAGGGTGCAATTGGGTATTTATTTAGTCATTACCGGAGTAGATTCTGCCCCTTCTACTTCGGTATTTTTTTGTGGTTACACATATATTTTCCATTTTTCGGAAATAGAATCAAAACTGATTATTAACATTTTTTGAACAAGTTTTGTAACAAGTGTCACCGTATAATGTATATGGTATACTATAGATTATGGATTAATTACGGTACTTATAAAATGGTGGAAAGAAAGGATGTAACAATCATGTCTGCTTCAATGATGATGATGTGGGTATCTTTTGCTGGAATGATTGCATTATTCTTGGCAATAGGATTAATATTATTAAGTCGATACAAATTAAAAGGATTTTTTGCAAGAATTGTAGCTTTATTTGCTTACATATTTTTACTTGCGGGTGGTTTAATTATAGCATTCGTCGTTCTTAGAGGACCGACATCATAATTAGGAGGTCAATGAAGAATGATACATAAAAAATTATTGTTTTTCTTCTTATTATTAATACTGTTAACTGGTTGTATGTATCCATCCGAAAATCTCAGTCAAAATCAAGTAGCAAATGATGTCCAACTCGAGTTGGTCCAAGAAGCGATTGATCAATATGTAGCACAGAATGACGGGAGAATACCTATTTACACCAAAGAAAATGATACACCTATTTATCAAAAATACATTATTGATTTTAATTTATTGAAACAAAAGAATTTAATTCAATCGGTTCCTGGAAGTGCATTTGAAAATGGTGGAGTGTACCAATATGTCTTAATAGATGTTGAGACAGAACCAAAAGTTAAGGTAATCGATTTACGAATATCCGATCAATTAAGAGATATACAGCAACGGTTAAACATCTACTTAAGTGATAACAACTATCCTCCATTTGGTGAGAAAATTGCTGATGGAATATACTCATTAAAACATGAGGAATTAAATCTAGAAGCACCTCCCTTTGTTGAAAGCCCATACTCTACCAATAATTTGCCTGTATTAATTGATACAAATGGAGAATTGTTAATTGATTATCGTGCTGAATTATATCAACTATTAGAGGGCACAGAAAATAACTATCAAGAAGGAGAAGATATCAGGAGGTTAATCACAGACAATCACCCGATTGTTCCGGCATATTCCATCCCTTATACATTGAGTGAAGGGGAACCAGAATTTGCACCTTATTTAGAAGATAAATAGGATCAAAAAGAACCTGTATTAATACAGGTTCTTTTTTTTTTTTTTTGAAATCATAATAATTATAGAATTCTAACATATCCGTTCATACTGCCTCATATGATCTACTAGTATAATTTATATTACCCTAGCATGAAATTATGGTAAAAAAAGATTTTTACAATTATTCGCTAATTATTAGCATATTTTAATAGGACAACATCATAAAATAACATTGTCAATGATTCGAGTAATATTAAGTTAAATAGATCGGGAGGGGATCATTTGGAAAGGGTAGATATCTTTAAGGATATTTCAAAACGCACGAACGGGGATATTTATTTAGGAGTAGTCGGTGCTGTTCGAACAGGTAAATCTACTTTCATTAAAAAATTCATGGAAAAAACAGTATTACCTAATATCCCAAATGAGAGTGATCGACTAAGAGCGCAAGATGAATTGCCGCAAAGTGCAGCAGGACGAACAATCATGACAACAGAACCCAAATTCATTCCAAATCAAGCGGTAAAATTGCAGGTTGAAGACGGGTTGGAAGTTAATGTTAGGTTAGTTGATTGTGTCGGCTATACAGTGAAAGGTGCACAAGGATTCGAAGATGAAAATGGACCTAGAATGATCCATACTCCTTGGTATGAAGAGCCAATACCATTTCACGATGCAGCTGAAATTGGCACAAGAAAAGTAATTCAAGAGCACTCTACAATGGGCATTGTTGTCACAACAGATGGTAGTATTGGTGATATTCCTCGGGAGGATTATCTGGAAGCAGAAAACAGAATTGTTGAAGAACTTAAAGAAGTAGGAAAACCATTTATTATGATAGTAAATTCTGTACAACCGTACAAGCAGGAAACTGAATTATTAAGACAAGAGCTAACAGAGAAATTTGACATTCCTGTTCTTGCAATGAGTGTGGAAAGTATGACAGAACATGATATTAATAATGTTCTGCGAGAGGTTCTTTACGAGTTCCCAGTACTTGAAGTAAATGTAAACTTGCCAAGCTGGGTACTTGTTTTGGATGACAATCATTGGTTAAGACAAAATTACCAGCAAGCGATCGAGGAAACAGTAAAAGACATCAAGAGATTACGGGATGTTGACCATGTTATAGGACAATTTGATCATTTTGAATTTATTGAGCATGCGGCGTTAGCGGGCATTGAAATGGGGGAAGGTATTGCGGATATTGATTTGCATGCACCGAATGAGTTATATGATCAAGTATTAAAAGAAATTGTAGGTGAAGAAATACGGGGGAAAGATCACTTACTTCAATTGATGCAGGAATTTACCAATGCTAAGAAAGAATATGATCAGATTGCGGATGCTTTAAAAATGGTAAAACAGACCGGTTATGGTGTGGCAGCACCAGCTCTCCAGGATATGGCGTTAGAAGAACCAGAGATTATAAGGCAAGGGCCTAGATTTGGCGTAAGATTGAAAGCAGTCGCGCCTTCCATACACATGATTAAAGTGGATGTAGAATCAGAATTTGCCCCAATTATTGGTACGGAGAAACAAAGTGAGGAATTAGTAAGATACTTAATGCAAGATTTTGAAGAGGATCCTTTATCAATTTGGCAATCAGATATTTTTGGCAGATCACTAAGCTCTATTGTAAGAGAAGGTATCCAGGCAAAGTTATCTCTGATGCCTGAAAACGCAAGATTCAAATTAAAAGAAACATTAGAAAGAATCATAAATGAAGGCTCGGGTGGTTTAATAGCTATCATTTTATAAATTAAATTGGAAAATTCTTGAAAAGCGTTATGCAGGTTGCGTTACGCTTTTTTTATTTTCTGTTCAAAATGTATATATGTTCCATAAACTGTCAACAATATATAACATAAATTTATAGAATGGTAGCTGAAGTATTGATTTATCAATATTTGAAATCACTTGCATAGTAATGATACATATGATAACATTCTGAATAATTCATCTAAATTAGTATTTAGATCTCAAAAAATCTATAGGAAAAGATGATTTTTTGTTGAATTATATTTAAAACTCAGTTATTATAAGCCTTGTCATCAAACAATTGGTGATAAACAGCTATAAATTCTAAGATGTTGATTGAAATTTTATAGCTTATTTTGGGAGGAGGTGAATGTCATGAATAAAACAGATCTAATCAATGCCGTTGCTGAAAAAGGCGAACTTTCTAAAAAAGACGCTACGAAAGCAGTTGATGCGGTTTTCGAATCTATCATGGATTCACTTAAAGATGGAGAAAAAGTTCAATTAATCGGTTTTGGAAACTTCGAAGTACGTGAGCGTGCTGCACGTAAAGGTCGTAATCCACAAACTGGGGATGAAATTGAGATTCCAGCAAGCAAAGTTCCTGCTTTTAAACCAGGTAAAGCCCTTAAAGATATCGTTAAATAATGTTATGGTATTACATACGGGCAAAAAGGGTGCATTTTTAATGCGCTCTTTTTTTATTTAAAAAACGAACAATATAAATCCATACTAGTATTTTATCTATACAGCAAATCTCAATTTTTGTCTCATTTCATAGATAAATATGGCGTGAAAAATGTAAAGTTATGATATACTATGTTAATATGATATAGGATTCTAATAAGAATTGCGGTGAGTTTTTTTGAAATCTAAACAGTTATTAAATTATTATAAAAAACTGATACATAATAATATTAAACAGGATTATTTATCTGCTTACTTAGAAAAACCATATGTGGAAGAGTATAAGCTGATTGCATTAAATACAGTTACTCCAGATCATACCCAAAAAGATGAGTACATTGTAAGTACAATGATTGTGCAAATGGCTTTAAATACTCATGATCAAATTTCTAAGACAATCCCACGAAGAGATAAGCACTTAATGAAAAAGCAACAGCTTACTGTTCTAGCGGGTGACTTCTATTCAGGCATTTATTATCACCTACTAGCTAAAGCAAAAGACATATCTTTTGTCCGTATTCTGGCTAAAGGAATAAATGAATTAACCCAACAGAAAGCCATGGTATTTTATAAAGAATATGACCAGCTTGAGACATTCCTATCTGAATATGAAAAAATTGAAACGGTTTTGTTGAAAAAAGTTGCCATATATTTCGACGTAGAGCAGGGCATTGAATATCTATGTAAATGGACTATCTATAAAAAGTTACAATTGGAATGGTGGAGCTTAAAAAACGGCCAAAATACTTCCTTTCAACAATTATTGCTCCATAATGTTGTCAGCAATCACTCAATGAGCGACATAGAGAACGCCATATTAGCAATGTTGGATCAAACGAGAAAAAAATTGAGAAGCTTTCACGAAGTTTTGCCACCACAATTCGATGAATTAAAACAAGAATTTCAGAAAGAGATGAGGAAGGACAACTTCCTGCATATTAACTCAGTATTGGAAGAAGGATTATCAAAATGAAGCAATCAAAGGAAGAAAGAGTTCATCAAGTTTTTGAGAAAATATACAGTAACTATGATACGATGAATTCCATCATATCCTTTCAAAGACATAAGAAATGGCGGAAAGATGTCATGAAGCGAATGGATGTAAAAGAGGGAATGAACGCAATAGATGTGTGCTGCGGAACTGGTGATTGGTCTTTTGCACTGGCAGAGCAAGTTGGTACAACAGGAGAAGTGGCAGGGCTGGATTTTAGCCAGAATATGCTGTCAGTAGCTAATGAACGTAATAAGGATTTGGGGTATGATCAGTTAACATTTATTCAAGGGAATGCAATGGATTTACCTTTTGAAGATAATAGATTTGATTTTGCAACAATTGGTTTCGGTTTAAGGAATGTCCCAGACTACTTGCAAGTATTAAAAGAAATGAACCGCGTAGTAAAACCAGGCGGTCTTGTTGTCTGTCTTGAAACATCCCAGCCAACGATGCCAATCTACAGGCAATTATATTATTTTTATTTTAAACATATTATGCCGTTATTTGGAAAACTATTTGCCAAAAGTTACAAAGAATATGTTTGGTTGCATGAATCGGCAAAGGATTTTCCTGGAAAAGAAGCTTTGAAACAACTGTTTTTAGAAGCAGGGTTAGTAAACGTGCAAGTGAAAAGTTATACCGGTGGCGTAGCTGCACTGCATATGGGGGAAAAGATAAAAGTTAGTAAAAAGTAAAGGTGACTTAAAATGAAGCTTGCTAAAACATACTCATTTATTAAAAAAGATTTAAACGAAATTGAATCAGTGCTTGAAGAAACTATTTATACAGATCAAGACGTTTTACGTGATGCTTCTCTTCAATTATTAAGAGCAGGAGGAAAACGGTTAAGGCCTGTTTTTGTTTTATTAGCAGCAATGTTCGGGGATTATCAGATTCAGCGGATTAATAAAGTAGCAAGCGCACTGGAATTAATTCACATGGCTTCATTGGTCCACGATGATGTCATTGATGATTCTAATATCCGAAGGGGAAAGCCAACTGTCAAAGCCAATTGGGATAACCAAATTGCTATGTTGACAGGGGATTTTATATTTGCCAAAGCTTTAGACCAATTTACAGAAATAGAGAGTCCCAGAGCGCATCAAATTCTTTCCAAGACGATGATTGAATTAACTGTAGGAGAAATTGAACAAATAAAAGACAAATATAACCTTGAGCAAAACATGCGTACATACTTAAGAAGAATTAGAAGGAAAACGGCACTATTGATTTCATCAAGCTGCCAATTAGGTGCAATTGTTGCCAATACTTCAAAAGAGACAGAGAAGGCACTTTTTAATTATGGATATAATATGGGGATGTCCTATCAAATCATTGATGATATCCTGGATTTCACTGGTACAGAAAAAGAATTAGGAAAACCAGCTGGCGGTGACTTACTGCAAGGCAATATAACATTACCTGTATTATATGCGATGAAAAATGATGCCATAAAAGCGGAATTAGAAAGATTGTTTAGCAACCCTGAGAAATTAACTAAAGATATTTTAAAACCTGTAATTGATAAAATTCGTAATACGGATGCAATTCAGCAATCAAGATTAATTAGTGATCGCTACCTGGATAAAGCTTATGAATCTCTACATATTTTACCAAATATTAAGGCAAGAAAATCTCTTGAGGATATCGCTAATTATATTGGGAATCGCAAAATATAACTGTGAGGTGAGTGAAAATGGAAAGAACATTTTTAATGATAAAACCAGATGCAGTACAAAGGAATTTAATAGGTGAGATTGTTGGTCGTTTTGAAAGGAAAGGTTTTAAACTAGTTGGTGCAAAGCTGATGATAATCTCAAAAAATCTTGCTGAGAAACACTATAGTGAGCACGAGGGGAAGCCCTTTTACAACCAGTTGGTTCGTTTTATTACTTCTGGTCCGGTTTTTGCGATGGTATGGGAAGGAGAACAAGTAATAACAGCAGCAAGAAAAATGATGGGAAAAACGAACCCGCTGGAAGCAGAAACAGGGACAATTAGAGGGGATTTCGGTGTGGTAACACATCGTAATATTATTCATGGATCAGATTCTGAAGAGAGTGCCAAACGGGAAATTGATTTATTCTTTCAAGAAAATGAATTACATATATATAAAAAAGATGTCGATAATTGGCTGAGTTAATCAACGAGGTTAATTGCATAAAGGGAGAACAGCTATGGATGAATACCAAGCGTTTGTAAATAGAATATACAGCAAGACAGGGCTGGATTTAAGTTTATACAAAGAAGTTCAAATG
Organism: Gracilibacillus xinjiangensis; assembly: GCF_042651765.1. NCBI lineage: Bacteria > Bacillati > Bacillota > Bacilli > Caryophanales > Bacillaceae > Gracilibacillus > Gracilibacillus xinjiangensis. Next base: position 710,014 of record NZ_JBHSDT010000008.1, read on the forward strand.
AAGCGACGATTAACCTCGCTTCGTAATAAGCGTGGATTTAAAGATTTCGGTGAATATTTTGAAGCAATTAATAATGAACAGAAATTGCTTCAAGAGTTTTTAGACAAAGTAACTATTAATGTCTCGGAATTTTTTAGAAACCCCGGCAGATGGAGAGTTTTGGAAGAAAAAATATTTCCGAAATTTAAAGAGAGAAAGAAGACGATAAAGATTTGGAGTGCCGCTTGTTCTACAGGCGAGGAGCCATATACATTGGCGATCTTAGCAAATCAATTCTGGGCTTTAAAAGATATTGAAATTGTGGCAACAGATATTGACAGAAATGTCCTTGCACGTGCTAAACAAGGGATCTATAATGATAGAGCTGTTCAAGATGTTCCTCCAGATTTAAAAGATAAATATTTATGGCAGGAAGAAAATACATATAAAGTGGATGAGAAATTAAAACAATGTATTACATTTAAACAACATAATTTATTAGCAGATACTTATCCTAAAGGGTTCGACCTTATTGTTTGTCGCAATGTGCTTATCTATTTCACTGAACCAGCGAAGGAAAAGATCTATCAAAATTTCAGTAATTCATTAGAACCAAACGGTATATTTTTTGTTGGAAGTACGGAACAAATTTTCCACCCGGAAACATATGGTTATGATGTATTGGATACATTTTTCTATAAAAAAAAATGTTAACTTGAATTTGAAAAAAATTATAAAATTAATTACAATACTAAGACGCTATGTTATAGTATTACAAAAAATAAAAAAATGGGGGGATTACAATGCGTTATTTAACAGCAGGTGAATCACATGGAAAGCAGCAGACCACGATTGTTGAAGGACTACCGGCACGCATGCCAATTACGAAGGAAGACATTAATGACTCTCTATTGCGTCGACAAAAAGGGCATGGGAGAGGGAAAAGAATGCAAATTGAGAAGGACTTAGTAGATATCGTCGGCGGTATCCGTCATGGTTACACTTTGGGATCTCCAATAGCATTAGTTGTACATAATGATGATTTTAAACACTGGATAGATGTAATGGGAGAAGACCCGGTACCAGAAGACCAAAATATTCGCAGAATTGTAACAAGACCGAGACCAGGACACGCTGATTTAAATGGATCTCTGAAATATGGCCACCGCGATATGCGTAATATTCTGGAACGATCATCGGCAAGAGAAACTACCGCAAGAGTTGCAGCAGGCGCTGTTGCCAAAACCCTTTTAAGAAACTTAGGAATTAATATTGTTGGATATGTGAAAGAGATTGCTGGAATTAAAGCAGAAGAAAGAAATGATCTCACTATCCAAGAAAGAATGAAAATTTCAGAAGAATCACCGGTTCGTTCTCTCGATGAAGTGGCAGGGAAACAGATGATGGATGCCATTGACCAAGCCAAAAAAGATGGAGATTCAATTGGTGGTGTTTGTGAAGTCTATATTGAAGGAATGCCAGCAGGGATCGGTTCATATGTACACTATGATCGAAAATTAGATGGTCGTATTGCAGGTGCTGTACAAAGTATAAATGCATTTAAAGGAGTAGAATTTGGTATCGGGTTCGAAGCTGCTCGCAAAAATGGCAGTGAAGTTCATGATGAGATTCTATGGTCGGAAGAGCGAGGGTATTACCGCAGAACTAACCGTTTAGGCGGATTTGAAGGCGGCATGACAACAGGGATGCCAATTGTCGTAAAAGGTGTTATGAAACCTATTCCCACTTTATATAAACCGCTGCAAAGTGTGGATATCGAAACAAAAGAGCCATTTAATGCTAGTATCGAAAGATCTGATTCCTGTGCGGTGCCAGCAGCAGCTGTTGTTATGGAACATGTTGTCGCATTTGAACTAGCAAAAGCAATTATGGAACAATTCCCTAATGATCAATTCCCTAAACTAAAAAAAGCACTAGATGAGTATCGTGAAGAGATCAGGAGTTTTTAATATGCATAAGCAAACGATACAAACAAGTACTAATACGTATGATGTGATCGTAGGCGAAGGACTGTTAACGAAAATTGAACAATTTTTGCCAAATACATATGAAAATATATTAATCATTACGGACGATGTTGTAAATGATTTATATGCAAATAAACTAGCCGATGTATTAAAAAGTGTAAAGCATGTGGCTGTCAGTACTGTCCCGGCTGGGGAAGAATCAAAAAGTATAGAGCAGTACTATCACCTGTTAACTGAAGCCATTAATCACCGTTTAGATCGTAAATCACTAATTATCGCATTAGGTGGAGGAATGGTTGGAGATTTAGCGGGATTCGTTGCAGCTACATACATGCGCGGGATTGATTTTATCCAAGTTCCAACAACGATACTGGCGCATGATAGCAGTGTTGGTGGAAAAGTAGCAATTAATCATCCTAAAGGGAAGAATTTAATTGGGAATTTCTACCCACCAGTCGCTGTTATTTATGATGTAGAAACACTAAAATCGCTGCCAGCCAAGGAAATTCGCTCTGGTTATGCGGAAGTAGTGAAACATGGTCTAATTAGTGACCGATCTTTTTTTGAGGAAGTATTAAAGGCAGATTTGACAGTACCATTACAACCAGAAGTAACTGTAAGCCATCTGCAGCAGGGTATTGCGGTGAAAGCTGGAATTGTACAACAGGATGAAAAAGAAAGCAATATTCGGAAATTTCTGAATTTTGGGCATACTTTAGGACATGCAATCGAATCCGAGTTGGGTTATGGTGAAATCACGCATGGAGAAGCTGTTGCCATTGGGATGTTATTTGCAATGAGAGTAAGTCAGGAAAAGTTCCAGATTAAATTGCCTTATAACGAACTATACGATTGGTTAGCAGCTAATCGCTATCCTACCTCTATTAAATGGCCGAGTGTCAATCATTTAATTGATAAAATGAAGCTAGATAAAAAATCAGAAAATGCGATTGTACAAATGGTGTTACTAAAGGAAATAGGAATACCATCGATTATTAATTTAAATGATCATGAGCTCCACGCTCATTTGGAAAATTTTATAAGAGAGTTGGGTTAACTGTGATCAGAGGAATACGAGGAGCAACCACTGTTAGCAATAATGAAGAAAAAGAAATGGTGGAAGAAACAAAAAAAATGATTGAGCATATGGCAGCAATAAATGATGTCTCCCCGGAAGATATTGCATCTGTTCTTATATCTGTAACACCGGACTTGGATGCAACGTTCCCTGCAAAAGCACTCAGATTAATTGAGGGGTGGAAGTATGTCCCGGTTATGTGCATGCCAGAGATTAATGTACCTGGAAGCTTACCACAATGTATTCGAGTCATGATGACTGTAAATACGAAATTAGGGCAAGCTGACGTGGAACATGTGTATTTAAATGGCGCAGTGAAACTTAGACCTGACTTGATTGAAGAGAGGTGAACTATTTGGAAACGAGGAGAAAGGAAGTAAACACATTGCAAGCAAAACTTATATTTAAGAATATGGCCCCATATACACCCGGAAAACAGATAGAAGACGTAAAAAAGGAATATGGTTTATCTAGAATTGTTAAATTAGCTTCCAACGAGAACCCTTTTGGTTATTCTGAGAAGGTGAGACAGGCAATCCCTAACATGCTTGATGGATTAGAGATATATCCAGACGGTTACGCAAAAGCATTAAGAGAAGAGTTAGCAAAACGATTAGATGTTAAAGAAGAACAACTAACTTTCGGTTGTGGATCAGATGAAATTGTAGACATTTTATGCCGAACTTTCTTAGAAAATGGGAAAAATACAATTATGGCTACACCAACTTTTCCACAATATAAACATAATGCATTAATTCAAGGGGCAGAGATTATCGAAGTTCCATTAAAAGATGGATATCATGATCTTCCTTCCATGTTAGAAGTGATTAACTCAGAAACGAAGATTGTTTGGCTGTGTTCACCTAATAACCCTACAGGTGCTCTAATTCCAAAGGAAGATTTGGTCAATTTTTTAGAAAAATGTCCTGAACATGTTTTAGTAGTGTTAGATGAAGCTTACTACGAATATATTGATCATGCGAAAAATCCAAACAGTGTCTCATTATTAAATAACTATGAAAATTTAGTGGTACTTAGAACTTTTTCTAAAGCATACGGACTAGCAAATTTAAGAGTAGGGTACGGAGTTGCAAGTGAAGAGATTACAAAACTTTTAAATATTACTCGTGGTCCGTTCAATACAACTACTATCTCTCAACTTTCTGCATTAACTGCATTAAAAGATACAGAATTTCTTAAAAAGACTTATCAAGAAAACATTACAAATAAACTTGCATTTATGCAGTTTTGTAACGAAGCAGGATTAGACTTTTATGATTCAGAAGCTAATTTCCTTTTCGTTAAATTACCAACTTCTGGTGATCAATTATTTGCTTACTTACTAAAAAATGGATTTATTGTTCGTTCAGGTGAAGCGTTAGGTCATCCAAATGGTGTGCGAATTACGATTGGTTCAAAAGAAAATATGGAAGAACTGCAACAGTTGATAAAAAATTACCTAGCAACGATTTGAAAAGGAGACTAAATCGTGAAAGAAACGGTTTTAATTGCGGGCCTTGGCTTAATTGGGGGCTCGCTTGCTTTAAATATTAAAGAAATTGAAAATGTACATGTACTTGGTTATGATGCGAAAAGAAGTACATTAGATTATTGTTTAATGAATGGTATTGTTGATAACGTTTATGACGATTTTGCGGAAGCAGTAAAACTTGCTGATATTTGCATATTGGCAGCACCTGTTTCCATTACAGTCGAATTAATCCACCAACTCAATCATATTCCGCTTGAAAAGGAGTTGCTTGTTTCAGACGTTGGATCTGTCAAATCACAAATAATGGAAGCAGCTGAATCTTTAACTTCTGATCAAATCACTTTTATTGGCGGCCATCCAATGGCTGGATCACATAAAAAAGGAATTCAAGCAGCTAAACCATATTTATTTGAAAATGCTATTTATGTATTGTCACCAACAAAAAAAAGCACTGCGGAGCAATTAGATAGACTAAAGGCATTACTTTCACCAACCAAATGCAAATTCCTCATATTAGATCCGGAAGAGCATGATGAAATGACTAGTGTGATTTCCCATTTTCCTCATTTAATTGCGTCATCACTCGTTCATCAAGCACGTAATTGGCAATCCAAGCACCCATACATTCCAAAGCTTGCTGCAGGTGGTTTTCGTGATATTACAAGAATTGCATCAAGTAATCCTTTGATGTGGCGTGATATTTTCTTTCAGAACAGAGAAAAAATGAGCCGGTTACTTGCAGATTGGATAGTAGAAATGCAACAATTAAAAACGTTAATTGATTCAGGTGAAAAGCAGCAAATTCAAACATATTTAGAACAGGCCAAAGATTATCGAGATGGTCTTGATAGCAAAAAGAAGGGTGCCATTCTCTCCTATTATGATATATATGTTGATATTTTTGACCAACCTGGTGCTCTTTTGAAAGTTATAGGGTTATTGGCCGAGCATGATATCAGTATAAATAATATTGAGATATTGGAAATCAGAGAAGGAATAACTGGTGTGTTAAGACTAAGCTTTCAAAATAAAAATGACCAGCAATTAAGTCAGGCTATTTTAAATAAAAATAAATATGAAACGATGATTGAGGAATAGGAGGAACCATAATGGTAAAAAAGCTACTATTCAGTGAGAAGTCCTTAAGAGGTACGATATCTGTTCCTGGTGATAAATCGATCTCACACCGTGCGGTTATGTTTGGGTCACTTGCTAAAGGCAAGACAATGATTACAAATTTCTTAGCTGGCGAAGATTGTTTGTCAACAATAGAAGCATTTGAAACAATGGGTGTAAAAATTACTCGTAACAACCAAACAGTAATAGTCGAGTCAGAAGGGATTGAGGGCTTGAAAGAGCCTTTAGTACCAATTAACCTTGGGAATTCTGGAACTACAGCAAGACTTCTGATGGGGATTTTATCAGCATTACCTTTTCACTCAACACTATATGGAGATGCTTCATTAACTAAACGCCCAATGGATCGAATTACCATTCCATTAAAGGAAATGGGGGCTATGATTGATGGTCGCGAGAATGGCAAGTACTTACCCATCGCAATCAGAGGGAGTAAATTACAACCAATTCACTATCATACACCAATGAAGAGCGCCCAAGTAAAGTCTGGTGTGTTATTAGCGGGCTTATTAACTGATGGCAAGACAATTGTTGAAGAGGATACGAAAACAAGAGATCACACTGAAAATATGTTAAAAGCTTTTGGTGCTGATTTAACTGTGGAGGGAAACAGGGTGATAATAAACGGGAACATCCCCTTATCTTCCTGTGACATTGAAGTCCCTGGTGATATTTCCTCTGCGGCATTTTTCTTAGTAGCTGCTGCGATTACACCAGGAAGTGAAGTGAAGATTGAAAACGTCGGTCTGAATCCAACAAGAACCGGAATAATTGATGTACTCAAATTAATGGGTGTTGCTATTACCTTAGAAGAAAAGCGGACAGTTGGCGGAGAACCGATTGGTGATATAACTGTTCAATCATCAAACCCTAAAGCGGCAACAATTGAGGGAGAGATTATTCCAAGAATCATTGATGAGATCCCTATTATAGCATTATTAGCTTCACAAGCAGATGGTACTACAGTAATTCGAGATGCTGAAGAGCTTAGGTATAAAGAAACAGATCGGATTGAATCTGTTGTTACTACGTTAAGAGCACTTGGAGCAAATATTGAACCGACAAATGATGGTATGATTATTGAGGGAAATGCAAACCTTACTGGAGCTAAAACTAATTCATATGGTGACCACCGAATCGGGATGATGATTGCGATTGCGTCATTATTGACAGAAGATACAGTGGAACTGCATGATGATAAATGTATTGCCGTATCTTATCCAACGTTTTTTGATGATTTAAACAAATTATTACAATAAAATAAAACAGAAAAGTCATGAGATATTTGCTCATGACTTTTTCAGTTGGCAGGAATGAAATTTCTTATAGTTGCTTCTCAACTCAAAGTTCGATAAGATGTAGATTGAATTGGCAGGTATTTGACTGAAAGAAAGGTGAAACGTGTGGAACATCTAAATCGTGCGATAGAATTAATCCATCATGGGGATATGGAACAAGCTCTAAATATATTACAAGAATTAGCGAAAAACAGTGATAACAATGAGAAACTAGATATTATTCAAATATATATTGAATTAGGAATTGAAGATGAAGCGAGAATACTCCTTGAAGACATTATTCAAAAAGAACCAAAACATGCTGAAGCAAAAATATTACTAGCAGATATATTCATCAACGATAATGAAGATGAAAAAGCAATTACAATACTGAATGAAATCGATCGTACAAACGGTTTTTACACTCAGGCACTGTTGCAATTAGCTGATTTATACCAGGCTCAAGGATTATTCGAAGTTGCTGAAAGTAAACTGATAGAAGCAAAGCGATTAGCACCTGATGAGCCAGTGATTGATTTTGCGCTTGGTGAATTTCTATTTTCAATTGGTGATTATCACAAAGCTACCATTTACTTTGATAAACTTGCTAAAGAGACAGAAGAATTTGCTGGGGTAAACATCCAGGCAAGACTTGCAGAAGCTCATGCACTAAATGGTGAATTCGAAGAAGCATTAGAACATTTTCAATCACTGGATACGGAAGACCCTGAGTTATTATTTCGATATGGTTTTTTAGCTTATAAATCAGAGCGATTTGAAATAGCGATAAAAACATGGGAGAAGTTATTAGAATTGGAATTAGAATATCCATCAGTATATCGCTATTTAGCTCAGGCATATGAAGAAGAAGGTTTAATGACAGAAGCAAGTGAAACGGCAGAAAAAGGTGTGGATATGGATCCATTCAATAAGGAAATGTGGTATGTAGCAGGAAGGATCTTACACAAATCAGGTAGAAGTGATGAAGCCTTTCAATTTATTGAAGAAGCCATTCGCATTGATCAGGAGTACCAAGAAGCTCTATTGTTTTTAGTCGAAATATATAAAAATGAAGGAGAATATACTCGTCTTATAGAATTATTATCAAACAAGGTTGATATAGATCAATTAGACGGTGTTTTTCATTGGGAACTTGCAAAAGCATATAATGAGGAAGAGCAATATAATGAGGCATTAAATGCCTACCAAAATGCATATACTAAAATGGATAAAGATGTTGATTTTATGAGAGATTATGGTTATTTCCTAGTAGAAGAGGGGAGGATTTCGGACGCAATATTGGTATTAGGTCAATATTTAGCAATGGAACCATCAGATTTCGAAGTGGAACAGTATGTCGAACGGTTAAGAAATCGAGATAATACTCTCTAGTTGAAATGGAGGGGAGTTTAAATTTGGAAACATCAATTAAAGTGGAAGATAAAAAATCATTTATTCATTGGTTTCTAGGCAACTTTCAATTAAAAAAACGGGAAAGTGTATGGATATTAAATTACTTAATGAATCATGAACATGTTTTATCAAACGTCCACTTTGTTTTAGAAGCACGTTTTTGTCCAAGGGCAATGATTATTTCTACACATTGCACAAAAGAAATTGCGTTTCGCTTCTACAAAAAGCATATTGTAACAACAGATGCTGATAAATCTTTTCATGACATTCGACTGCATAATAAGGAACCTATATATATTCAATTAAACTTTAAGAATTCTAATCAAAGTATAGAATATATGAAAGTATTAGAAGATAATCCTTTCATACCAGATGATTATTTTCTCTCACAACACGATAAAAAACAGGTCGATAGTTGGCTGAATTACACACTTTATCAATTTAAAAAACAAAAACTTGAGGAAAAAATAAACATGGCTTTAGATGAAAAAAACGAGAGTTTATTTCGGGAATATGCCTCTCGGTTAAATAAACTAGAAATCATCTTTAAGAATAAGTATAATAATCAATAAGGTAATAGGTTAATCGAATTTCATTCCAATGGAATTCGGTTTTTCTATTTACAGCAAACGACAGGGTAAACTCAATACGGGATTCTAACCTTATTAACCAGAGTTGTTCCAAATCGTTTGTGTACTTCTAAAATATTTTAATTGGGGGAAAATTATATGAAATGGGATGCTGCTGATCTGCCAACATATTTTGAAGCAAAGGACTTTGTAGACACTGTCTGTATTCCTCTTGTTCCTGTAAAGTTATCAAATAAAGAGGAATCAGTAAAGTTAGCGAGCAATCAACAAACATTGCAAATTATAGCTAAGGAAGTGGAAAGGAATTTTACTGGGAGAGTATTACTAAGCCCAACTTATACATATATACAAAACGAATCCCGCCAAGCAGAAAAAGAACGACTTAATCAATGGGTTGAAATAATGTTTAAAGAGGATTTTAATCATATCTTCTTCTTAACATTTGACTTGAAATGGAAGAAAGAAGAAAAAGGGATGAATGGAACATTGCTCTGGTTACAAGCCTCAACATTAGAAAATCACCAAACAGAAACGACGAAAAAGTGGATTCAAGAACAAACAAGTCAAGTAAACGAATTAATCCGCTCCTTCTGGTAATAATTATCCAAATATGATTAGGATCGATACATTTCATATTTTAGTTCGGGAATTTATTGACCCTAGCTTTAGTTTGCGCTATCATAGTAATGTCCTAGTAAAATAAGAGATTATAATACCATGATGTCGGAATATGTGTAGAGGGGGGTAAATGATGTCAGAGAAAAAACAACAAGTGTCCCGTCGCCAATTTTTAAATTATACTTTAACTGGTGTTGGGGGATTTATGGCTGCAAGTATGCTTGCTCCAATGGTTCGATTTGCGATTGACCCAGTTCTGAAAGCTTCTGAATCTGGTGATATGCAAGCAGTAGTTGATGTATCAGAGATTACAACTGACCCGCAAAGATTTGAGTGGACAGTTGAACAAGTTGATGCTTGGTATACATCTGATGTAACACATAGTGCTTGGGTCTATAAAAACGATAATGATGAAATTGTTCCGCTATCACCTGTATGTAAGCACTTAGGATGTCAGGTGAACTGGGCTGGGAATGATGATTATCCAGATCAATTTTACTGTCCTTGCCATGATGGACGTTATTTAAAAGATGGAACGAATGTACCAAACACTCCACCTGATGCGCCACTAGACCTTTATGAGTTTGAAGTAAAGGACGGTACTTTATATCTTGGACAACCAGTTCCACGAGAGGAGGTTTAATGAATGCTACAGAAGATGTATGATTGGATTGATGAGCGTGTAGACATTACACCGCTTTGGCGTGATATCGCAGATCATGAAGTTCCAGAGCATGTAAACCCTGCACACCATTTTTCCGCTTTTGTATATTGTTTTGGAGGATTAACGTTTTTCGTTACGGTCATCCAAGTATTATCTGGAATGTTTTTAACAATGTATTATGTTCCTGATATTGAAAATGCATGGCGCTCTGTATACTATTTACAAACAGAAGTAGCTCATGGACAAATTGTTAGAGGGATGCACCACTGGGGAGCTAGTGTTGTCATTGTTATGTTATTTCTACATACATTGCGGGTTTTCTTCCAAGGAGCTTATAAGAAACCTCGTGAGTTAAACTGGATGGTAGGTGTATTAATCTTTTTTGTTATGCTTGCATTAGGTTTAACTGGTTATCTATTACCTTGGGATAATAAAGCCTATTTCGCAACGGTTGTTACCCTTCAAATTGCAGAAGGTGTACCATTCATTGGTGAAATGGCGAAAACTTTACTTAATGGTGATCCTTCCATTGTTGGTGCTCAAACATTGGCGCGTTTCTTTGCGATACATGTTTTCTTCTTACCAGCAGCCTTATTTGTATTAATGGGAATTCACTTTATTATGATCCGTAAACAAGGGATTTCAGGCCCACTATAGAGTTTAGTAAAAGGAGGGATTGCTGTGAAAAGAGGTAAGGGAATGAAGTTTGTTGGTGACTCACGTGTAACAGCTGACAAGCAAAAGTTTATTCCAAAGGACTACTCAGAATACCCAGGTAGAACGGAAGCGTTCTGGCCAAACTTTTTATTAAAAGAATGGCTTGTAGGTGCCGTATTTTTAGTAGGTTTTCTCTGTTTAACGGTTGCACACCCTGCACCATTAGAGAAATTAGCAGATCCTACAGATACGACCTACTTACCATTGCCTGACTGGTATTTCTTATTTTTATATCAATTATTAAAATACAAATTTGCAAGTGCATCTTACTTTGTATTAGGTGCAATTATAATTCCCGGGTTAGCGTTTGGTGGATTATTGCTTGCTCCATTCTTGGACAAAGGAACAGAACGTCGCCCACATAAACGACCTGTTGCCACTTCTTTAATGATCCTAGCGTTTATTGCAGTTTTCTGGTTAACATATGAAGCAGCTGCTCATGTTGATTGGGAAGCTAAAGCTGAAAATAATAAACCAGAACTGCCTAGTAGTGTTGAAATTGATACATCACACCCAGGGTATGCTGCATATGAAAACAGCTGTTTACAATGCCATGGCGGTGAATTAGAAGGTGGACCTGCCGCACCTACACTTATTGGCATCGAACGAAGTGTTGATGAAATTAAAGATATCGCAGTAAACGGTATTGGTAGCATGCCTCCAGATCAATTCCAAGGTACAGAAGAAGAATTAGAGCAACTAGCGGAATTTATTGTATCAGTAAATGAGCAAGAGTAGCTCTAAACCCTCGTCACATATACTGGCGGGGGTTTTTATGTAGAGACATAAATGCTCCCATACTTAGATGCTATAATTCGGGAATGGATAAAGAGAGAGGACGTTTGAAAATGAAAACTCTGTTATACCACCCTCAGATGATTATGATCGTATTTCTAATTAATCTGATAGGTACGATATACGGATATTACTGGTATTTGCCTCAGTTGAAAGATACACCGCTAATATTTATTGCTTTCGTTCCGGATAGTCCAACAGCTAGTTTGTTTTTTACTATTTTTTTATATTTTCACATGAGAGGAAGGAATATTCCGATTGTCGAAGCACTAGCCTTTGTTTCCCTATTAAAATATGGGATATGGGCTGTTGTCATGAATATTCTGACATTGAGTGTAAATGGATCACTTGGCTGGGAAGGATATATGTTAATGGCATCCCATGGAGCTATGGCTCTTCAAGCTTTACTATATTCACCATTATATAAAATAAAACTGAAACACTTAACAATCGCAGCAATATTCACTTTACATAATGAAATAATTGACTATGTATTTGGAATGATGCCAGTATACCCAAGCTTATCATCATTTGCGAAAGAAATTGGTTATTTCACCTTCTGGTTAAGTATCGTTTGTATCCTAACAGTATACTATGTATCCATTTACAAAAGACAAAAAATGTAAGCTATTTACAATAGGAATATCTCGTGTTTTTATTTCATACATTATCTAAAAGATGTATGGAAGAAGGGATATCTGTGCGTAAAAAACTTATCATTTTCTTCATTTTATTTATTTGCTTGTCTAATCAATCATTTCCTGTCGTTCATGCAGACAACATTTCTAATGATTTGTACACATTTGAACGATATGTACAGGAACAAAGATATCCACAAGCAGTACAGACATTAGAGAAGATACAGGATAATATGATAACAACTGTTCGTAAAGCACAACCCGCAAGGGTAGAACATGTGGAGGCATTACTAGCTAATAATTTAAATCAATTGCTGGAAGAAAATATAACTGTAACAGAAAAGATGAAAATGGCTCAGCAATTAGTAGTTATGTATGATGCGTTGACAAATTCGGAAGCACCACTATGGCATCGCTGGAAAACAGATTTAGAGTCGAGTATTCAGACGATCTTAAATGAACAAACAATTGATGAAAAACAAACAAAAGAAATCATTTATAAATGGGAAGTTATTTCTCCAGTTTTAAGTATGTACTTACCTGAAAACGAATATAATGATTTAGAATTAATGTTTTTAAATTTCAGTTATATTAATCTTGAAGAGCAGCATAATGAGCTGCAAAGTGTCTTTAATCAGATGTCACTAATCAATTTAGAAACCATTCAGAATAATCAGATACAAACATATTCGCAATGGCTTATCTTTATAGTGATCGGATTTATTTTTTTGACGTTATCTTATGTTGGATGGGTTCGGTATAAAGCTGAATCAAATGTTAATCATACAAATTGACAAGTAAGCAGTTTTTGACTAAAATTGACCTTAGATATATTCTAATGGAGGTATGCAGATGATAGGATATTTGGTCTACTTGGCTATATTAATCTTGGTACCATTGTGGGCACAGGGAAAGGTAAAGAGTACCTATAAAAAGTATTCAAAAGTTATGAATTCAAACATGGTAACAGGTGCACAGGTAGCAAGAAAAATATTAGACGATAATGGGTTATACGATGTACGCATAGAAGAAACAAGAGGAGTTTTATCCGATCATTATGATCCCAGAAAGAAAGTCGTTCGATTATCCAGTGATAATTATCATGGATATTCAGCAGCGGCTGCTGCGATTGCGGCCCATGAAGTAGGACATGCGATACAGGATGCAGAATCATATGCTTTCTTACGTTTTCGCCACAGTCTCGTTCCAATTGCTGGCTTAGGCGATAAGATGTCATTCGTCTTTATTATTGCAGGATTTCTTCTTAATCAGATGGGTCTAGTATTAGTCGGTGTGATTTTCATGTCTTTCGCCGTATTGTTCCAGTTAGTAACATTACCAGTAGAGTTCGATGCTTCCAACCGGGCGATGACACAACTTGTATCTTCTGGTATTATTCGAAATAATGAAGAACGTCAGACCAAAAAGGTACTAAATGCTGCTGCACTTACTTATGTTGCTGCTGCATTAGTAGCATTAGCGGAATTGATCCGTTTCGCGGCAATGTTCTTTTTATCAAGTGATGATTAACGTTCCAAAAGACAGATGTAATCGTACATCTGTCTTTTTTATATAATTCAGAGGTGGAAGTCAGTTATATATTTGGTGAAACATAGGAACTCTAGATGTTATACTTTATTCAAGGAGGGGTTACGATGTATAATAAGGATAGTGTTGCTGATATGCAAAAAAGAGTGGATGATTTTATTTCCCAATTTGAAGAAGGGTATTTTTCACCATTAAGTATGTTAGCAAGATTTACAGAAGAAATTGGCGAATTAGCCCGTGAAGTAAACCACGTTTATGGTGAAAAGCCAAAAAAAGCGACTGAAGAAGAGAATACAATTGAAGCAGAGCTCGGGGATTTATTGTTTGTCTTAATTAGTTTTGCTAATTCTCAAAATATTCAACTTAACAAAGTATTTGACCAAGCGATGACAAAAATTGAAACAAGAGACAAAAACAGATGGACAAAGAAAGAGTAGGGGGCTTTACCAATGGAAAAAATAAAAGTAGTAGTTGCTGGACCACGTGGTAAAATGGGTGCAGAGGCACTAAGAATGATTGAAAAACAGGAGGACTTAGAATTAGTCGCCTGTCTTGATCATAAATATGAAGGAAAGAAGATTAGTGAGATAGACGAGTTACCTGCAATGGATGCAGTTATCTATACAGATATACAAAAATGCTTTGATTCTGTAAATGCAGACGTATTAGTCGATTTAACGACACCGGAATTTGGTTATTTACATACGAAAACGGCAATTCAAAATGGGGTAAGGCCAGTTGTTGGAACGACAGGCTTTACTGATGAACAACTGGAAGAATTAACTGAATTATCTGAAGAGAAAGGTATTGGTGTCATTATTGCTCCTAATTTTGCCCTTGGAGCTGTATTGATGATGCAATTCGCTAAGTGGGCTGCCAAGTATTTTCCCGATGTGGAAATAATCGAGAAGCATCATGACAATAAATTAGATGCACCTTCAGGAACTGCTGTTAAGACAGCACAATTAATTAAAGAAGTTAGGGAATCGAAAAAACAGGGACATCCAGACGAAAAAGAAACTTTACAAGGTGCACGCGGTGCAGATATGGATGGAATGAAAATACATAGTATGCGTTTACCAGGCTTAGTCGCACATCAAGAGGTTGTCTTTGGTTCGAAAGGCGAAAATTTAACAATTAAGCATGATTCATTCCATAGAGAATCATTTATGACAGGTGTTAAATTAGCTATTGACCAAGTAATGAAATTAGATATTTTAGTTTATGGCTTAGAAAATATTTTAGAGTAGGTGACGAGGATGAATATTGCGTTAATTGCACATGACAAAAAGAAAAAAGATATGGTTAATTTTACTGTTGCATATGCTTCCATATTGGAAAAACATACTTTATTTGCAACAGGAACGACTGGAATGAAGATTAATGAGGCTACAGGTTTAGACATTGAACGTTTTCAATCAGGCCCTCTTGGCGGTGATCAACAGATTGGGGCGAAAATTGCTAATAATGAAATGGACCTTGTTATTTTCTTTAGGGATCCATTAACTGCTCAACCACATGAGCCTGACATTACAGCTTTAATGCGTCTCTGTGATGTATATCAGATTCCCCTTGTAACTAATTTAGGTGGGGCAGAAGTAATGATTCGTGCCTTAGATGAAGGGTTATTTGATTGGAGAAATATTCAATAAGAAATTAGAGGAAGGACTATTTTATGTTAAAAATAGGAATAACATGTTATCCTTCAGTTGGTGGATCTGGGATTATTGCAACAGAGTTAGGAAAAATGCTTGCAAAAAAAGGGCATGAAGTCCATTTCATCACATCAAGTGTACCATTTCGCTTAGAGTTGTATGACCCAAATATCTATTTTCATGAAGTGGAAATGAGTCATTACCCTGTGTTTCAATATCCACCTTATGATTTAGCACTTGCAACGAAAATGGCAGAAGTAATTGATGCGGAGAAATTAGATATTATTCATGCGCATTATGCGGTACCACATGCTATCTGTGCTATTTTAGCAAAACAAATGTCAAAACACCCGGTGAAGATTGTAACAACATTACATGGCACAGATATAACCGTGTTAGGTATAGACTTAAGTATGAAAAAAATGATTCGTTTTGGAATCGAAGAATCGGATGCAGTCACTGCTGTATCTAATAGTCTTGTTAACCAAACAAAAGAAATGATTGGTGTGACAAAAGATATTCACGTGGTTTATAATTTCATTAATGAGAAAGAGTACTATCAAAATTATCAACAAAGTTTAAAAGAGAAATATGGGATAGGTGCTAAAGAGAAAGTAATTATTCATATATCTAATTTTAGAAAAGTAAAGCGTGTTGATGATGTTGTACGTACGTTTCATATGGTGAATAAATCCATACCATCCCGGTTATTGTTAATTGGTGATGGGCCGGAATACCGGAAAGTATATGACCTTGTTCATCGCTTACATATTGAGGACAGAGTGCATTTTTTAGGGAAGCAAAAGAATATACCTGAACTATTATCCTTAGCTGATATAAAGTTATTACTCTCAGAAAAGGAGAGCTTTGGACTAGTGTTATTAGAGGCTATGGCTTGTGGGGTTGTCTGTATTGGCACGAATGTTGGAGGTATTCCTGAGGTAATTAGAAATGGAGAAACTGGTTACATTGAGGAATTAGGCGATGTAAATAGTATAGCAAATAGGGTGATTGAATTGTTAAAAGACCCTCAGAGAATGAAAGAACTGGCTGAAAGTGCAAGCCAATACGTAGATAACCATTTTTCGACTGAAATGATCTTACCAGAATATGAAAAAATATACTATCACGCTTTAGGGGATAGCAATGAGTGAAGAATTAATCCAAAAGGCCAGGAAGATAATCAAAGTCTTGCAACAGCACAGCTATGAAGCCTACATTGTGGGTGGTGCTGTTAGAGATCACCTGCTAGGAAGGGAAATTGCGGATGTTGATATTGCAACATCTGCTCTTCCAGAAGAAGTAATACAAATCTTTGATAAAGTATTCCCGACTGGAATTAAACATGGAACAGTACTTGTACGATTAGAAGAGCAGTCCTTTGAAGTAACTACTTATAGACAGGAAAGTGACTATGCAGATTTTCGACATCCTAATCAAGTGAAATTTGTAACAAATATTAAGGAAGATCTGTCAAGAAGAGACTTTACAATCAATGCAATGGCTATGAATGATGGCTTTTCTATTTACGACCCCTACAAAGGTCAGTTGGATTTGGAAAATCGCCTGATCCGAACTGTCGGTAATCCGAATGAACGTTTTAGTGAAGATCCATTACGAATGATGAGAGCAGTACGATTTTCTAGTCAATTAGGGTTCACTATTGAAGATATAACAATTGACGCAATGGAAAAGAACGCTCATTTGTTATCCCATATTGCGATTGAACGAATTGCTGTTGAATGGGAGAAAATGATTGCTGGGGAGTTTTTCAGGGGAAGTACTAACTTAATTTTTTATACAGATTTGTATAAGTATTTACCAATAATTGCAGAAGATAACATAATTCAGGAAAAAATAAAGCATATTAATGCAGCTCTCCCTTCATTCTCAGCATTTATTGCCTATCTAGTTATTTATCAACCTGATATTACAGTTGATGAATGGGTTAAAAGGTGGAAATTATCGAATAAAATCAAAAAAGATGCAAACTGTCTAATTGATGTTATGTATACATATAGAAATGGGGAAACCAGTTGGGCATATTACTTATTACCAATGGATTTGGTCGATCATTTCGTGCTGCTCTCAAGTTTACTGTTTAAAACTGAAATAACTTCTGTAGAGATTATTGAAAGGAAAGATTCCTTTCAAATTAAAAGCAGAACTGAATTAGCAATAAACGGTTATAGTATTAAAGAATTATTTCCAGAACGGAAACCTGGTAAGTGGATACAAGAATTGCTAACAGAGATCGAAAAGTTAGTAGTCGCCGGAAAACTGAAAAATGACCGAATAATTATAAGTGAGTGGGTAGCTAATGAAAGAAACAAAGCGTGACCAACTAATTGATATATTAGCAAATAGTCAGAATGGATTTATCTCCGGACAAGAATTGTCGAGAAATCTGCAAATTTCCAGAACAGCTGTTTGGAAACATATAAATGAGTTAAAAAAAGATGGTTACCAATTTGAAGCTGTACCAAAAAGGGGATACCGCTTGTTATCCCGACCTTCTGCTGTTAATGAATCAACCATTAAGTGGGATTTACAAACAGAATGGTTGGGACAATCACTTGTCTTTAAAGATGAAGTAGATTCCACACAAAATATTGCCCACCAATTAGCTAGAGAAGGTGCGGTGAACGGTACAACAATTATTGCGAATAAACAATTACATGGAAGAGGGAGACTAAACAGAGAGTGGGTATCTCATCATGATGATGGGATATGGATGAGTATGATTTTGAGACCAGAGATGGCTCCATGTCATGCATCTCAAATGACATTATTTACAGCTACGTCAGTTGTAGATACGCTAGCCAAATTTGCAAATATTCCAGTGAAGATAAAATGGCCCAATGATTTATTTATTAATGATAAGAAATTTTGTGGGATTTTAACCGAAATGCAGGCTGAATTGGATCATATTGAGTATATGGTGATCGGAATTGGGATAAATGTTAATCAGGAATCAATGTCTTTTCCAGAGGAAATACGGCAAAAATCAACATCATTAGCCATAGAGACCCAAGAAAAGTGGGATAGAAGGGTCTTGATTCAACAATTATTAGTAGATTTTGAGACAACCTATCGTGAATTTCTAACACAAGGATTTTCTTATGTGAAAGACAAATGGACAAATAATGCTTATAAATTAGGAGAAAAGGTTCTCGTTAATATGCCTAAAAAGTCTTTTGAAGCGACAATCGAAGGAATAACTGACGATGGCGCATTACTTGTTAGAACTATTGATAATAACATAGAAAAAATCTACAGTGCCGAAATTCATTGGTAAGGAGTAAAAAAATTGAAAACAACAATCCAAATCAAATCAATGAAAAAGAATAATCAAAAAATTACGATGATTACAGCATATGACTATCCATCAGCCAAATTGGCAGAACAAGCAGAGGTGGATATGTTACTAGTTGGCGATTCACTTGGTATGGTAGTCTTAGGTTATCAATCTACTATTGAAGTGACGGTAGAGGATATGATCCACCACGGAAGTGCAGTGACGAGAGGGGCTAAGAATACATTCGTGGTTGTGGATATGCCATTTATGTCTTACCATCTATCATTAGAAAAAGCGATGGAAAATGCGCAGAAAATCATGCAAGCAACCAACGCACAAGCTCTAAAGGTTGAAGGAGCTTCCCAACAAATTTTAATATTGGTGGAACGATTAACAGCAGCAGGTGTACCAGTAGTTGGCCATATTGGTTTAACCCCACAATCTGTTCATGTTCTAGGGGGTTATCGAGTTCAGGGAAAAGATATTGAAACTGCCAAGCGTTTAATTACGGATGCGCAGAATCTCGAAAATGCTGGTGCGATGAGTGTTGTGTTGGAATGTGTACCTGATCAATTAGCAGGCCATATCACTAATCGATTAACGATACCTACAATTGGCATCGGTGCAGGCAATAAATGTGATGGGCAAGTATTGGTATATCATGATATCCTTCAATATGGGGTAAATATGACACCATCTTTTGTTGAGAAGTATGCTGATATAGGAAAAATAACGAAAGAGGCTATAGAAAAATATTGTTTTGAGGTAAAATCAAAACAGTTTCCAACAGAATCTCATCGGTTTACTATCGATGACTCCTTAATGAAAGAGATCGAGCGGGAGGTTTAATAATGAAAATAATCCGGTCGATAAAAGAGATGAAAGAAATTTCGACTAATATCAAGGCAAAGGGCGACACAATCGGATTTGTACCGACAATGGGCTATTTACATGAAGGGCATGCAGCACTAATCGATGTATGCAGAAAAGAAACGGATATTGTCATAGTAAGCATTTTTGTCAATCCATTACAATTTGGACCAAATGAAGATTTTGATAGATATCCAAGAGATGAAGAACGGGACCGAAGAATTGCTGAGCGGCATCGTGCGGACTATTTATTTTTACCAACAGTAGAAGAAATGTATCCAGAAAAAGCGTCCCTCTCAATCAATGTAGTTGATCGTACCGATGTTTTGTGTGGAAGAACTAGACAAGGTCATTTCGATGGGGTAGTTACAGTCTTAGCGAAACTATTTCATTTAACAAATTCAGATGTTGCCTATTTTGGTTTGAAAGATGCTCAACAAGTTGCTGTAGTGAAAGCTTTAGTCGATGACTTAAACTTCTCTGTAAAAATTCGTCCTATACCAACGGTTAGGGAAGCGGATGGTCTTGCCAAAAGCAGTCGAAATGTTTACCTTTCACCAGAGGAAAGAATGGAAGCTTCTCATTTATATAAATCATTACAGATAGGACAGCAATTATTAATTGACGGCGTAAAAAATACTGGTATCATAATAAATGAGGTTAGAAAATATTTAAAAAATCATACTAATGGTTCGATTGACTATGTTGAAATATTATCTTTCCCGGAATTGAAGGAAATAAGTACAATTAATCAACCAGTCATTCTTGCTGTTGCGGTAAACTTTGCAAAGGCAAGATTAATCGATAATATATTAATAAATGGACATGGTGTTATTGTTAGTGATCCTTTTCAGTCATGAAAGGAGAATCTTAGGAGGAAATCATATGTTACGAACAATGATGAAATCAAAAATTCATCGTGCTACAGTAACAGAAGCGAATCTGAACTATGTTGGCAGTATTACAATCGATCAGGAAATATTAGATCAAGTAGGGATATTGCCACATGAAAGGGTTCAGATCGTCAATAATAATAATGGTGCAAGACTAGAAACTTATGTTATTCCAGGTAAATATGGCAGTAAAATTATTTGTTTGAATGGCGCTGCCGCTCGTTTAGTACAGCCGGGAGATACCATCATTATTGTTTCATATGCACTAGTTTCAGAAGATGAATTAAAACATTTCAAACCAAAAGTAGCGATAATGGATAACAATAATACTGTGAAAGAGTTGATTGATCAAGAACCGCCATTATCCACTTTGTAGGGAAATTTTGCGTAAGGAACTCTTATCAATGTAATTTGATAAGAGTTTCTTTCTATGTAATATTAGTCTATAAAAGCAAAAACAAAGTAATAACGATAAAATGGGGTGACTTAATTGAAGAGATTTGCTGTAATTGATGTAGAAACAACTGGCCATGCCCCGACAAAAGATGATAGGATCATTGAAATTGGGATTGTTGTGATTCACAATGGGGATATTATTAAGGAATATAACCAGCTTATTAATCCGATGAAAAAAATACCGCCTTTTATTTCCCAATTAACAACAATCAAAGACGAAGATGTTATGGATCAGCCAATATTCGAGGAAGTAGCTGACGAGATTATCGAAATTTTAACAGACACAGTTATTGTGGCACATAATATTACATTCGACTTGAACTTTGTAAATTCAGAATTGGAACGGATTAATAAAGCGAAACTTCAACCACCTATGATTGATACTGTTGAACTTTCTCGTATCTTTTTCCCTAAATCTCCAGGATATAAATTAACCGAATTGGCGAATTTTCTTTACATTACACATGATCAGCCACATCGAGCCATTTCCGATGCTTTAGTAACGGCTGATTTACTGTTACTTATTAAGCAAAAATTAAATTCATTGCCGAATCAGTTGCATGAACATTTAATAGATCTCGGAGGACAATTAAAGTCAGATCTTAGGTTACTTTTACCGGAAAAACCTATACAATCACGTGATGACTTGATAACAGTTAATGGGATTATGCTCAAGAAGCTGCCCCATACAAAGGTGGAGATAGCCTACCAGCATTCTTCATACCAGGAGTTTCTCGAACAAATATACGATGAAAATGGCTATCTTGCCAACATACTGAAAGATTATGAAATAAGAGAGGACCAGCTGTTTATAAGTGAAACGATTTATGATCACTTCCAATCACAGAAACATGCAATGATCGAAGCTGACACAGGTATTGGTAAATCGTTTGCATACTTAATTCCTGCTGTTTATGAAGCAATAGTTACAGGAGAACCAATCGTCATTAGTACATCCAATGTAAATTTGCAAACAAAGTTATTAAAGGAAGATATGGAACAGTTAAATGATTTCTTTAAACAAACAATTAAAGTATCGATTGTAAAAGGAAAGAGCCACTATTTAAGCTTAGCTAAATTTGAATCCTTTTTGTATGACCAATTACAGAATTCCTATCATCATCAACTAATTAAAGCGATGATTTTAGTATGGTTAACAGAGACAGAAACTGGAGACTTAGATGAGATCCAATTTCCGAAAAAGGATGAGCAATTAAGGCAGCAGTTAGTTGTAAACAACCAAAATGAGGATCGAAACTGGGATACTTATAGCTTTTATGAACGTATAAAACAACAAGCAAGAAAGTCACATGTTATTATTACAAATCATGCATTACTTTCACTCGATTTGAAAACAAATGAAACACTGATTCCAGTTTATTCTAAGCTTATTTTAGATGAAGCCCATCATTTTGACATTACGGCATCCAAGTACTTAGGTGATTCGATAAACTATTTTGAATTGATTGCATATTTGCAGCGTTTAGAAATGGAATTTGAAAAGCTGTACGTGGCAAAACCTCACATAAAAGAACAACTATTAAACACAAAGTATGAAATAGATTCACTGTTTCGATTACTATTCCTTTATGTAAAAAATGCAAAAAACGATCAAAAATCCTTTAATGATAAAGGTAGAATGCAACGAATTTGGGAGCCATTAAAACCAGCCAATGATATCCGAATTATTGAAGACTCTGTTAAGCGAGCGTTAATGGAAATGGAGAAAATATCAACCCATTTACACGGAGAGCAACTTACACACAGCTCATTAAAGGAAGAACTCTTGTCCCATACGGAAACAATTAAAAAGTTACTGCTATTGGATGATCATCTAGCAGTAACATGGCTGGAAATTGATCAAAAAGGGGCACAAAATGCTGTTTACATTAATAGAGAGTTATTTTCAGCAACAGAAAAACTAGTTGCCAAGTTGTTCAATGAAAAACAAAGTGTGATATTGATTAGTGCAACACTAACAATTGGTGGCTCTTTTAATTATTTCCGAAAAAGGCTAGGTATTGACCAAGAAGCTGTTGATTGCTTTCAATTAGAGTCACATTTCCCTTATGAGCAAAGTGTTCAGTTGATGGTGCCTTCTGATTTTCCTGAAATCAAATATCCAAATAATGAAGATTTTATTTATGCAACATGTGAAGTAATTATCTCCCTTGCAACTGTACTCAATGGGAAAATACTAGCACTGTTTACATCCTATGATATGTTAAAAAAAGCTTATCAATTATTAAAAGAATCGGAAGAGTTATCTGACTATATTGTTATTGGACAAGGTATATCTACTGGCAGCAGGAATCGTCTAATTAAGCATTTTCAATCTTTTTCCCAATCGATTCTTTTAGGTACAAATACATATTGGGAAGGAATTGATATACCTGGTGATGACTTATCTTGTGTGGTTATTGTTAAATTACCTTTTCAGGCGCCAAGTGACCCAGTTTTTGAAAAAAAATCAGCATATTTTAAACAAAATGGGAAAAATCCGTTTATGGAGCTATCCCTACCTAAGGCTGTTTTTCAATTTAAGCAAGGGTTTGGCCGATTGATCCGGAGAGAGCAGGATAAGGGATTCATATTTGTTTTGGATGATCGCATCATGACAAAGAAATACGGAAAATACTTTATTGATTCAATCCCGAAAGTTCCCTTACATTTCGAGCCAGTTCACCATCTTTTAAAAAAAGTAAATGATTGGCTCTGATAATTAATTCAACTTGTGTCATCCTAATAAATAATAAATAGAGAAAGCAGGATGCATGGGATGAAATGCAAAATAATCATTGGATTGTTAATACTTTCTTTGTCTGTAGTGTTCCCTGTCATTAGTGCGGAACAGAACGTGATGGGTCAAGATATAGACATCATCTTCCTTAATTTACCGAATGGAGAAGCTACATTAATAAAGTTGGAAACTGGTGACAATATTTTAATTAATACAGGGGCAAAAGCAAGTATCGAAAGCTTAGTGTTTCAACTAGAGGAATTAACCGTAACAGAAATCGACCGGCTTATCGTAACAAGTACAACTGAAGAGTACTCCGGTAATACAGAAGCGATTATTAAGAAATTTAATGTCAGAAATCTTTTGCTGCCAGATAACTTCAACTTGAAAGAGGAGCAACTTCTAAAAAAAACAAATATAAAGTACTGGTCAGCTATAGAGAAATTATCTTTATCAAGTAAAATGAAGATTATTAATATTGATGAAAATTCCCACGGTGATGCAACCTTTTTATTGGAATACGGGAAGGAATCTGTTCTTTTTCTCAATGATAAAAATACTTCTATTGAAGAGAAATTATTTAAAAATATGCATCAGATTGATATTATTAAAATTGCAGCATTTGGCAGTGGAAATTCACCTACTCCACATTTGCTGGAACAATTAGACCCTTACATAGGGATTATTTTTCACAGCCCAACTCATAATATTAATGAAGACCTTGTTGAGAGGTTAGCGGCTTCATGGATAGATGTTTATTTTTTAAAACAAACCGGCAGTGTTTATATCCGATTATCCAAAGATGATTATGAACTTCTTTCTTAAGGTGAGAAGTAGTACTTAATTAAATAATTCTAGCATGTTATACTAATTAAAGTAATATCAGCAAAATTCACGAAGTAAAATGTATTTTTTAGTTGAAAAATACTGCAAACTAAATCAAAATAGTTAAAGGTAGTTACATGTATGTGGAGGTGTCATAATGAGTGAGTCAAAGATAACTACATTGTCAACAGTGAAAATCAATTATTCAGATGACCTGTATAAAATTGTTGATAGTTTGAATCGGACTTTGAAAGAAGATGATTTAATGTTCGGACTAACATTAAGTGAGGTAGATAATGAGAAAGCAATCTTTACCATTTATCGAACTTAAGAAAAGTATTGTGATTATTTGTATTGCAGTCGTTTTGTCAGCAATTGTTTTGCTATATTGTATACATATCTACCAAGAGATTATGGCAGACAAAACTTCACAATATGATGAGATACAAGGTTACTTATTGGCACAGGAATCTTCTATCGATCAAATAAACGATATTGATCGATATCATGGGGAGTTTCTGTATTATGTTGTAGATGCTGAGATGGAAGATGAATCTGTTATTATCTTTGTAACAAATGCAGAGAAGGAATTTCGGTACGAGATATATAACAAGAATAACCTGTATTCAAAAGAAGAGCTCCTTTCAGAATGGAAGAATTCTTGTTCGGATTGTGAATTGTTAGATTCTCAAATAGGTATTTTAAATGATTTCCCGGCATTGGAAATTAAATACATGAATGACGGTAAATTAGTGTATGAACATGTTTTGCTGGAAGATAAGTCGAAATATACTTTAACGATCAACACACTATTTAATAAAGAAAGGTGATATAAAATGGAATTAGCAAACAGAGTACAAACATTGACACCATCTTCAACCCTTGCAATTACAGCAAAAGCGAAAGAACTAAAGCAAGCGGGTCATGATGTTATAGGGCTTGGTGCTGGTGAGCCAGATTTTAATACACCTAAACACATACTTGATGCAGCATCTCAAGCGATGTATGAAGGCTTTACTAAATATACACCAGCCGGAGGAACGGTTGAATTAAAAAAAGCTATTCAAACAAAAATGAACAATGATCATAAACTTTCTTATGATTTAGATCAAATCATTGTAACAATAGGGGCAAAACACGCACTATATACATTATTCCAAGTTTTATTAAACAAAGGGGATGAAGTAATTGTCCCAACCCCATATTGGGTAAGTTATCCAGAGCAAATTAAACTGGCCGAAGGTTCACCGGTGTTTGTTGATGCGAAGGAAGAGAACGAATTTAAATTAACACCAGAACAATTAGAAAATGCCATAACAGAAAAAACAAAAGCTGTAATCATTAATTCACCAAGTAACCCAACAGGAGTTATGTATGAGAAAGAAGAGTTACTAGCATTGGGAGAAGTCTGTTTAAAACATGATATTTTTATTGTTTCAGATGAAATATATGAAAAGTTGACATATACTGACACAGAGCATTTTTCTGTAGCAGAATTATCTGGATTATTAAAAGAGAAAACAATTATTATTAATGGTGTGTCAAAATCACACTCTATGACTGGTTGGAGAATTGGCTATGCTGTTGGAGAGAAACAAATAATCAAAGCTATGACAAATCTAGCATCCCATTCAACATCAAATCCAACATCCATCTCACAAGTTGCAGCAGAAGCGGCTTATTCTGGATCACAACAGCCTGTAAAAGAAATGAAGGAAGCATTTAGAGAACGATTAGAGAAATTGTATGAATGGCTTGTCGAAATACCAGGAATTGAATGTGTGAAGCCAAAAGGTGCTTTTTATCTATTCCCTAATGTGAAAAAAGCAGTAGAAATGAATGGTTTTGACTCGGTTGATGATTGGGTAGCGGCATTATTAGAAGAAGAAAAAGTAGCATTAGTTCCAGGTTCTGGTTTTGGTGCACCTGATAATGTTAGACTGTCATATGCTATCTCAATAGAACAACTAGAAGATGCGGCAAAAAGAATCAAACGTTTTGTCGAAAATCATCAATAATTGGTCAGTAATGCTGGAGGAATTAAATGAAAACAACAATTAATCAAGTTAGTAAATATGTAGATCAGGAAGTAACGATTGGAGTTTGGTTAGCGAATAAGCGGTCTAGTGGAAAAATTGCTTTCTTACAACTTCGAGATGGGACAGGATTTATGCAAGGTGTTGTGGTGAAGGCCGATGTAACAGAAGAAACGTTTACACATGCTAAATCTTTGACTCAGGAAACTTCCATGTATATTACAGGCAAGATCGTGGAAGATGCCAGATCACCATTTGGTTATGAAATGCAAGTTAAATCAATTGAAGTGATTGATGAAGCCAAGGACTACCCAATAACACCGAAAGAGCACGGTACAGAGTTCTTAATGGATCATCGTCATTTATGGCTCCGCTCAAAAAAGCAGCATGCGATTATGAAAATTCGAAACCAAATCATTCAAGCAACCTATCAGTTTTTTGCACAAGAAGGGTTTACTAAAATTGATCCACCAATTTTAACTGGATCGGCAGCAGAAGGAACCACAGAGTTATTCCATACAAAGTATTTTGAGGAAGAAGCTTATCTTTCTCAAAGTGGTCAATTATATATGGAAGCTGCTGCTATGGCATTGGGAAAAGTATTCTCATTTGGTCCAACATTCCGTGCAGAAAAGTCTAAGACAAGAAGGCATTTAATTGAATTCTGGATGATTGAGCCGGAAATGGCATTTACCACACATGATGAAAGTTTAGAGATTCAAGAAAATTATGTCCAATTCCTTGTTGAGTCAGTACTTTCACATTGTCAATTAGAACTGAACACTTTAGAAAGATCTTTGGAGAGATTAGAGAAAATTAAAGCACCATTTCCAAGAATTACGTATGACAAAGCGATCGAACTTCTTAAGGAAAAAGGGTATACTGATATTGAGTGGGGAGAAGATTTGGGTGCACCTCATGAAACAGCAATTGCTGAAAGTTTTGACAAACCTGTATTTATTACACATTACCCGACGAATATTAAGGCATTCTATATGAAGCCTGATCCAAATCGGGACAATGTAGTTTTGTGTGCCGACTTAATTGCACCAGAAGGCTATGGTGAAATAATCGGTGGATCGTCAAGAATTGATGACTTGGAATTATTGGAACAAAGATATAAAGAACATAATCTTTCAGATGAGGCGTATAATTGGTATCTCGAATTACGCAAATATGGAAGTGTTCCACATGCAGGTTTCGGATTAGGCTTAGAACGAACTGTAGCCTGGATATGTGGCGTGGATCATGTAAGAGAAACAATACCTTTCCCAAGGCTTTTAAACAGATTATATCCTTAATATAATAATTAGCAGTCAAGTGTTGTATTAATCCTTTGCATATATTATGCAAAGGATTATCATGTTTTAGACAGGTGGTGGTTAAATGAATGTAAACTATAGCGATATAATAAGAGATCAAATAGCAGTTTCGAAAGGTTTACTAACTAGCTATAATACACTTGGCCTTAACGAACATCAAGTTGTATTACTGTTGCATATACACATTTCCCTAACAAATGGTATTCATTTTCCTACCCCGGAACAGTTAGCGGGAAGTATGACAATATCAACAGAGGAATGTTCCAAACATCTACGCAAGTTGATTCAATTAGGATTCCTGCAAATAGAAGAGGACGAAAGTAGTGGGGTATTAAGGGAAATGTACTCAATAGAACCTCTTTGGGAGAAACTTTACACACTTTCGGATAATAAACCACATACCGAAGAAGTAAAAATTGGAGAAATGTTCCGGCGTTTTGAACAAGAGTTTGGCAGGCCATTGTCTCCATTTGAAATTGAAAGAATTAATCAATGGCTAGATGAGGAGGAGTACTCCCTGGAATTGATTTACGCAGCATTGCGAGAGGCTGTATTAATGAGTAAACTGAATTTTAACTATATTGATCGAATATTAATTGATTGGAGAAAGAAAGGCGTAAGATCTGTAGATCAAGCTAAACAAACAAGTAAGAGTTTTCATGGAAATAAAAAAAACGAACATGCACAGAGTAATCCAACTAGAAAAACATTGTATTATAATTGGTTAGACGAGTAATAGGGGGAAGCAAGGTGTTAACAAAAACGCAAATTAGGTATGTATTAGATACAATAACTGAGATGTTCCCTGATGCAGAATGTGAGTTAAACCATCGCAATGCTTTTGATTTATTAATAGCAGTTGTTTTATCTGCACAATGTACAGATGCACTAGTTAATAAAGTAACAGAGGACTTGTTCAAGAAATATCACACCCCAGAAGATTATTTAAATGTCTCCTTAGAAGAACTTCAACAAGATATAAAATCAATTGGCTTATATCGGAATAAGTCTAAGAATATTCAGAAGTTAGCCCGTACATTAATCGAAGAGCACAACGGAGAAGTACCTCCTACAAAAGCTGAATTAGAAAAGTTAGCAGGAGTTGGTCGAAAAACTGCCAATGTGGTAGCATCAGTGGCGTTCAATGAGCCTGCAATTGCAGTTGATACTCATGTTGAACGGGTTTCAAAAAGGTTAGGTATTTGTAGATGGAAAGATAGTGTATTGGAAGTCGAAAAAACATTAATGCGAAAAATACCGATGGATGAGTGGAGTGATACACATCATCGCTTAATTTTTTTCGGTCGTTATCATTGTAAAGCCAAAACTCCGCAGTGTGAGATATGCCCATTGTTAGATATATGCAGGGAAGGGAAGAAAAGAATGAAAAACAGCATGTCATAAGAGACATGCTGTTTTTTTACGATTCATTCTGATTTTCGTCTTCATTCTGATTTTCCGTTTCATTTTCTTTCCGATTATTGTTCGCATTGGACTGGGAGGCAGCATTCGTATCATTTTGTTGTTCTTGATTTTGTTCCTGATTGCCACCATTTCCGTTATTATTTTCCTCAGTCTGATCTTCATTGTTGTCTTCATTATTATTTCCATTGCCATTTCCGTTACCGTTACCCCCATTATTACCATTTCCGTTCCCATTTTCATTTGGCTGTTCAGGCTGTTGCTCGTCTTGTCGTCCTTCATCTAATCCTTCTGTTGTAATTTGAATCGAGGAAGAAGGGCCAGTCACTCCTTCTCTATTTTTTAATACAGGAGTAACTGTTACAGTATATAATCTTCCAGCCTGTAACTGTGTTAAATTAAATGAAGTTTGATTTGTAGTAAATTCATCGATTGTACTTCCACTTTCCATAACACTTATATTAAATTCTACTGGCCCACTTCGATCATAAGACCATGTAATAAGGGAAGAACGATTCACCGGATCAAAACTCTGCTGTAATTGCTGTACTGGTGGCAGATTGGTTTCTTCATCACCTGGAACTGCAACACTTACTGAGGCAGGTTCGCTAGTTGAATCACCACTTTTCGCAACTACCTGGATGGTATAAGTCGTTCCTTCCTCTACGTTGCTAATTTCTAATGATGTGTTCTCTGTCTCTGTCGTGTTACTAGAAGCTCCTTCAGCTGCAACAGTTACTTCATAAGTTATATCATCATCCTCATCATATTGCCACTCAACAAATATTTTTTCTTCATCTTCATCATATTCAGCGGTCAAGTTTGCAACAGGGTCTAATTGATCAAATTTTTCCGATACAGCACTTGGTTCATGTCCTTTGACGAATAACTCTGTTACTATTTGGGAACTTGGTGTGTGCTCACTCGGTCGTTTCGCAGGATTTGATCCTTTTTCAACTTCCACCTCTACAACTGATGATGGTTGTTGAAAGTCTGGTGTTTCCACATCACTTGATACGTGTGTCATTAATTCTCTAAAAATGTGAAGTGGCAGTTGTGTATCATTAATTGGCTTTCTTTCAGTACTAAACCCACTCCATATCGAAATGGTGTAGTTCGGTGTATATCCAGTGAACCATGAATCAGGACTGCCATCTTGGTCTTTTAAATTAGTTGTTCCAGTCTTCCCAGCGATCGGTAGCCCATTAACATTCGCATTTGTCCCAGTTCCGTTTTGAACAACCGATTTAAGCATGTCTGTAATCATATATGCAGTATAATCAGACATAGCTTCCACTGGTTTCGAAGCTAAATCTTCTGTACGTCTGTCCGGATACTCCACTTTTGTTACAGAATATGGTTCATGGTATATACCTCCATTTCCAAAGGCAGCATAAGCACCTGCCATTTGTATTGGTAAGACACCAGTATCTGTACCCCCAATGGCATCGCCTATTGTCACCTGGTTATTAGCAAATTCTATACCTAACCCTTCGGCAAAGTTCTTTGCATTACTATATCCGACTTCGTCTAATGTTTTTACAGCAGGTACATTTAATGACTCTTTTAAAGCATATCTTGCTGTCATCCACCCTTGATATGTTCTGTTCCAATTTCGTATCACACTATCTGTACCCTCAATTGGATATGGACGATCATCGTTTAATTGATGGTACGTTGACCATTTTAAGTGTTCAATAGCTGGACCATATGCAACAATTGGTTTCATGGAAGAACCACCTTGAAGTCCATCACCATCGATGGCAAAGTTCCAACCATCACTTTCACGGTTTCGTCCACCGCCAATTGCCCGAATTGCTCCTGTTTTTGTATCCACTAATGTTATCCCTACTTGAATATCTTCATCTGCACTGTAATTAATTGGGTTTGATTCCTCATTACTTAACAGAAATTCTGTGTATTCCTGTGCGTCTGGATCCAGTGTTGTATAAACTTGTAAACTGTCTTTATAAATGTCTGCACCTGTTTTCTCTTCGACTTCTTTTCTAACTTGCTGAATAAATGATTCATATTTTACATACTGTTTCTTTCTGTCAACGAGCAAGGCAGTAACATCTGTATCTCGTACCTCATTCGCTTCCGCTTCACTAATTTTATTATGTTGTTCCATTAAGTCCAGAACTGTATTCATTCTTTCATTCGTTAAGTCGGGGTTTACAAAAGGATCATATGCAGACGGACGCTGTGGCAACCCAGCAAGGATAGCTGCTTCAGCAAGTGTTAAATCATTTAAGTCAGTTTTCCCGAAATATACCTCGGCAGCAGTTGCTACACCATACGCTCCACCACCGTAATATATCTTATTAACATACATTTCAAATATCTCTTCTTTAGAGTATTTACGCTCTAATTGCAAAGCCAGCCATTGTTCTTGTACTTTCCGTTTTAATTGTTTGTCATTAGAAAGAAATGACCCCTTGACTACTTGTTGGGTAATGGTACTTGCCCCTTGTGAGCCAAATCCATTACGGAAGTTAGCAAGAACTGCAGCACCTATCCGCTTAAAATCAATTCCTATATGATTTTTAAACCGGACATCTTCTGTCGCTAAAATAGCATCCTCTAATACTTTAGGGATTTCATCATATTTCACTATTGATCGCTTTTCAGTTCCTAAATCTGCAAAAATTTCTCCATTTATATCATATAATTTTGTTGATGCAGGGGCAGACAATTGGGACGGATCCAAGTCTGGTGCTGTTGCAACGTAATATCCAAACAATACGCCTACACCTATTCCGATAAAAAGGACCGCTATGACCAATATTTTAATAAGTTGTTTCCACACTGATTTTTTCTCTTTACCTTTTTGCTTTTTTTGTTTTCTTCTTGCCATTCTGGTTTGACTATTTTCTGCCATTACTCTTCCTCCGTTCTAAATATAATACTTTTCAATTACACTCAAATAATCTACTCTTGCATGAAATTGAATTGGTATTATATAACCTTCCTTTTTGACTGTATCCAAAGGGATAGATTTCCTGCCACCATTGAGTTGTTTTTGCCAATGGCTAAATAAGTTTTCAGCTGGATAATAATATGTTTCTTGCAGCACACTAAATCGGATAAGCAGGAAACAAATGGCACCATGATCAACGACTTGTTTCATGTGATCTATTTGATGCTGATGGATATTACTTAAAGGAAAAGAAGTTTTATTTTTAGTTTCTTTCGCTTCAAAATCAATATATTTTCCTTTGAAAATCCCATTATAATCTGTAGTGGATGCCTGTTTAAAGTAAGCTTCTTTAATGACTGCTGCACTTCTTTTAGGATAATCCACTTGAACAATTTGAACAGGTGTTGGCTTTTTGTGTATGATTGCCCGATTTGTATTTTTATAATAATCATTCGTTTCATTTATATCTTCCTCTAATGTCATCCCTCGATTACTGTAAATGGTTCCGCTAGTAACAGATGGTTTGGCAGCATTTACCGTGACTTTCTTCCCGTTCGGATAATGCATAGATTCCCCCCTGACCGTTAGAAAAACTCGTATTCTGTCGTCTATTAGCATTATGGTAGTTTTTAATATGGTATGTGCAATTACAGCTTTAAATGTCCTTTCACGTAAGAACTTCTACAATTTAGAATACTGTATAAAAACAAAAAGTACTATTAGGCAATTGCTAGATTCATCATACGCTATGCTGATTAATTGTTCAATAAAAATAATGACATAAAACATGGCTGAATACTAACTTATATATTCGGTAAGATGACTGTTGTTATGGGGGTAATGACAAAAAATAAAAATAAAATCAATGAGAATGTGTAAAAAAATCGACATTGCAAAAGTGCATTGTCGATTTTTTTACATTTTCGCTGATGGTCATTTATTTAAGTTGATGGACGATTAGGACCATTCAGTTTTTTGTCGTTCTGTGTAGGGATTGATCTATCCTTTTTCTTTTTATTATCTTTTGCCCGCTTGTTTACTCGCATTTCTTTTTCCCTCCTTGTAAATAATCAGCTTCTTAGGTAAACAAGAAACTTTCTTTCCATAGTTTGGCTCATTTTGAAGAAAAAATTCACTAAATTAGAAAAGCTTTGTCATACAGCTTCTAGTTTTGTCATACAGGAAGGATTTCAACCTTTAAACTTGAATTATTTTGGTAAGAAAACAGGGTTCCAATCTAAATAATCTCGTGAGGTGAAGAACGTGATCAATAATAAAATTGTAAAAAAGGAAAGGCTTGTTAACAAATTAGAAAAATTGATAGAGATAATGAACAAGGTAGATCAACAGGCAGCTGTTTCTTTTTCCTACAATAGTGAACAGGAACGTGTTAAAATGGTAAAGAAAGTAGTCTAACATAAATTATGTCCAGATCGGAAAGAAAAAGGTGAAACAATGCAACTACTTGATCAGATTATGTACTTAGAACAAATTTTAGACCAATTGAAAGATCGTTATTTAACGAATGAACGTCCCGAAAACAAACGTGACCCTCAGTTTTTTCAGGTGGTGAAAGAAAGAACAAATCCTATTTTCGAACAAATTGACGAGTGGTACAGCAGTGCCCTTCTATTTATTAAAAAACGTGAGGTACAAGTTCATCCGCAACAATTGCAATCAACGGAAGAAAACTTAAAATTATTATTATTACACAGCTATTATATTGATGTTAGAAAAAAACGATATATGGAATTATATCAATCAGTAAAATATGTGTTTGATTTATTGAAAAAAGATATAAATAAATATTAATTGATGGAGGAGAAGCGAATGGATCAATACGATTTAGTAAACCAAGCGAAAGCAGCTAGAGAGAAAGCATATACTCCATATTCAAAATTCAAAGTGGGTGCTGCATTATTAATGAAATCAGGAAAAATATACCTTGGGTGCAATATTGAAAATGCAGCATATCCTGTGACAACATGTGCAGAGCGGACAGCAATTTTCAAAGCAATTTCGGAAGGGGAGTATGACTTCGATCAATTAGCAGTTGTTGCAGACTCAGAGAGACCCGTACCTCCTTGCGGATCATGCAGGCAAGTTTTGAGTGAATTCTTTGCCAAAGATACGCTTATTCATACAAGTAACTTATCTAATCAGATTAAGACAATTACTATGGAAGAATTATTGCCATTTTCATTTGCAGCTGATGACATGGAAAAGGGGCAAAATTGAACATATATTTAAATTCCCTTGATAAAAATGAGGGAAAGTGGGTAGTTGTCTTAGACAAACTTCACTATCATGACATACGCTAGTATAGATCAAATATAGTGAGGTGATAAATGATGAGAAGAAGACCATGTATGCCAATGAATACAATGCCAACAAAGACTGTTTTTCATCCGACAAAATGTAAACAAGTGAACACATGCAGTGAAAGTGTTGTGAATCATATTCATCCTTCACATACTAATTGTGTTAACCATCATCTAGTGAAAAATGTCCATTATTATCCACATACTACTTCTAATCAATATACTGTAGACCAAATCAATATAAATGGTGGTCCATACCCGCCGATGTACAATCAAATGGGGATGAACCCAGTTAATTTCCCTCGTTAATGAGAAAAAGCTGTCAAACGACAGCTTTTTTATTTCTGCTGAAATACTAGCAACTAAACTCATGATCCATTATAATTTAATGGAATATGCAGGCATATAGGAGAGATATACGATTGATAAAAGTTTTGACCATTACAGGAAATAAACCAAATGAGTTAAATATCACAGGGGAAAAGGATAAAAGAATTGAATATATAAAAAAAGCCATTAGAAAGAAATTAATTTCCTTTATTGATGACGGATTAGAATGGGTTGTTGTCACAGGACAACTAGGCATTGAACTATGGACATGTGAAGTAATTTGTGAGCTAAAAGAAAAATATCCAATTAAATTAGGTATTTTCCCACCATTTCTTGAATATTCATCAAGATGGCCGGACATTTATCAAGAAAAGCTTGAACAAATGATAATGGAAGCAGATTTTTCACAACCTTTGTATAATCAGCCATATCAAGGACCATATCAATTTATCAATAAAGACAACTGGCTTATTGAAAAGTCTGATGCATGCTTAATTCTAGGAGATGAGGATTTTCCTGGAAGTGTGAAGTTCTTTCTGGATAAAGCAAAAAAAGCAGTAGAATTGTATCATTACCAGATTTTCTGGATTACCCCATATGATTTAGAGGACATTGTAAATGAAGAGCAAGATTTGCAGTCATTTGAATAGACAGGTAAATTATTGACAAGAACCAGTTATTTTGAAAAAATGAAAGAAGGTTTATTATCAATTCATTGAGATTTTTTTATTTTAAAGATATTTTAATATGCTAAGTTTTTATAAAATGAGGTGGATGGAATGGCAAATCAATTAAATGGAAAAGATATTCTTGAAAAGAACTTTAAAACATCCATGCGTGGATATAATCAAGAAGAAGTGGATGAGTTTTTAGATACGATCATTCAGGATTATGAATATTTTCAACAGGAAGTAAATCGTTTACGAACAGAAAATGACCGTCTAAAGAAAAACTCGGAAACAAGACTAAGATCGACTCCTTCCAATCATCAAGTTAATTATGACATTTTAAAAAGGCTATCGAACTTAGAAAAAGCAGTATTCGGAAGGAAATTTGAAGAAGAATAAGCTAAGTTGTAATTCTTTCCATTGACTATTTTTAAAGCCATGTTACAATAGTAAAAGCTTCAAACGAAAAATGACTTAGAGAATGAATGTAGAAGTAATCGCTGCACATCTTAATGTGTAGAGGAAAGTCCATGCTCACACAAGCTGTGATGCTTGTAGTGTTCGTGCTTGACGAAGTCATAAGTCAAGGTAACCGTTTATCGGTTAACGGCAGAGAAAATACCTACGTTCCTGTTAGGAATATGGTGTGAGTATCTTGAAAGTGCCACAGTGACGAAGCTAGACAGGAAACTGTTTAGGTGGAACGCGGTAAACCCCTCGAGTGAGCAACCCAAATATTGGTAGGGGCATCTTCTATTAGGGAATAAAGAACCGAACGAAGGACAAGCTAGATACTTGTAGACAGATGATTACACCTTTGGTACGAGGCTGACCACCGTTTGCAGTACGAAAAGGACAGAACATGGCTTATGAACATTCATTCGGTCAATAAATGCTTAATAAAAACCCCTTTTCTTCATGAAAGGGGTTTTGATATTATATAAGTGAATTTTAAATAAGAATGCTAATACATAGAAGGGGCTATTTTATGAAGAAAAAATTTACTCTGATAGCAACAGCGGCAATGGGATTAGAGTCAGTTGTTGCAAATGAAGTGAAGGCACTAGGTTATGAAGACGCAAAAGTGGAAAATGGAAAAGTGATCTATGAAACAGATGAATTAGGAATTGCCCGATCAAACCTGTGGCTGCGTACGGCTGACCGTGTCAAATTACTAATTGGTGAGTTTGATGCCCGTACATATGATGAGCTTTTTGAACAGACAAAAGCTTTAGCATGGGAGAAGTATATACCCGAAGAGGGTGAATTTCCGGTCATTGGTAAGTCTCACAAATCTACGTTATACAGTGTTCCCGATTGCCAGTCAATTGTAAAAAAAGCAATTGTAGAGCGATTAAAGCAAAAACATGGGGTCGCCCGATGGCTAAAAGAAACAGGGGCACTGCATAGAGTAGAGGTTGCCCTATTAAAAGATAAAGTAACTTTAACATTAGATACATCTGGCAGCGGACTTCATAAACGAGGTTATCGAGTGGGACAAGGAGAAGCACCTATAAAAGAGACATTAGCTGCAGCTCTCGTGAAATTAACCAATTGGACACCTGATAAACCTTTTTATGATATATTTTGCGGTTCTGGTACCATTCCGATAGAAGCAGCATTAATTGGTCAAAATATTGCCCCAGGGTTTAACAGGGAGTTTGCATTCGAAAATTGGGATTTTATTCCTTCCTCTATTCACGAGCGAGCATTAGAAGAGGCTGAGGATTTAGCGAATTATGATCAGCCATTAGATATTTCCGGTACAGATATAAGTCATAAGATGATTGAGATAGCTAAAGAGAATGCAATGGAAGCAGGGCTTGGTGATTTAGTGAAATGGAAACAAATGCAAGCGACAGATTTTTATACAAAAGCGACTGGTGGTTACATTGTTAGTAATCCACCATATGGAGAACGTATTGGAGATCGAAAAGAAGTAGAAGCAATGTATCATAATCTTGGTCAAACATTGCAGAAATTTCCGTCATGGAGTGTCTATATACTGACAGCAAATGAAGATTTTGAAAAGCTTTATGGTAAGAATGCTTCTAAAAAGCGTAAGCTCTTTAATGGATTTATTCGCACAGATTACTACCAATATTTCGGTATGCGTTAATTAAATCAAGTTAAATGAGGGATAACTGTGAATAATAATGAAATATTAGCATACTTTTTGGAAAATTTATGGACAAAAGGCTTTAAATTAACAGATGAAGAAGTCCATTTTATCTATTTTGGTATGAAATATACGAACACAACTGTCATACAAGTAAAAATCGCGTTATCCCTCACATTACAATTACAATTTAATTTTGATCGAAGTTTTTATATAAGCTTATTAGAATTATTTAAAACAAACCATATTCAATCAATGAAAGAAGCCCGTCTACTTCTGCAAAAGAAACATCTGATATAAAGACTACGAATCTCGCTTTAATAAAGCAGTACGTGCTAACTTATCAGCATGATTGTTTTGTTTTTCGGGAATCCATTTAATAAAGAAATATGGAAAGGTGTTGGATAATGTCATAACCTTCTCCAAATATGGTTTAAAAAAAGAATTCTTCACAAATTGCCTTTCTATTGTCTCTACAACAAGTTTAGAGTCTGATCGAAAGGATAAGATCTCATCAGGGAAGTTCTCTTGGCAAAATAATAGTGCTTCAATCACAGCAATAAATTCTGCTTCGTGGTTCGTATATTCTCCAATATAAAGTGAGAGAGCAGAAGACTCGATTCCTTTTTTCATATAGACCCCAATTCCGCTTGGACCTGGATTACCCTTCGTTGCAGCGTCCGTATATACTTCAAGCATACTTATCACCTTTATTCCATTTTTTAGCTAAATATATAAACGGTGTATCAATGACCGAGACAATAAACTTAATTATGTATGTCGTTAATAATATCTCTAACCAGTCATTTACAGCGTATAAACCATAGAAAGCGATGGAACAAAAAATTAGGGTATCAACTAATTGACTTATCATCGTACTAGCATTATTTCTAATCCATAAAAATTTTGTTCCAGGTAACCACCGCTTAATTTTTGCAAAGAGCCATACATCAATATACTGGCTGACTACAAAACCAAGCATACTGCCAATCGCAATGTTTGGAATAACTTCAAATATTGCTTCAAGTGCTGGCTGTATAATATCGGATTCATGTGGTGCGAACCGCAGTACCACTTGCATAATAACTGTCATAATTAGCAATGTTGAAAAGCCCATCCAAACCGCTTTTTTTGCATCATTTTTACCATGGTTCTCATTCAATATATCTGTTGCTAAAAAGACGGTGCCATACATTATATTTCCAAGTGTTGCAATAAGTCCAAACATTTCCACTGTTTTTAATACTTGTATATTTGCGATTACTGTAGCCATCCCTATCCAAACGAACAACCCTGCCCGCCCAAAAAGACGATACATGATAATTAATAATGTAAAATTTAAAATCGCAAAGAAAATCCATAATAATTCATTCGGCAATGTAAAAACGTCCTTTCCAACTTTCCCATTTAAAGATTACCATACTATATCAGCGTGTGGAAACACAAGCATTAGAAAAGGCGATGAACCATATCATCGCCTGGGAAATTGTTATTTTTTTTCTACATTGGCAGCTTGTGGGCCTCTTTCACCTTCCACAATTTCAAAAGTTACTTCTTGGCCTTCTTCTAAAGTCTTAAATCCTTCTTGTTGGATTGCGGAAAAGTGTACGAATACATCATCACCATCCTCCAACTGAATAAATCCATACCCTTTTTCCGCGTTAAACCATTTTACTACACCATTTTCCATCTTTTCTTTCCTCCCTAAATCCATTCACGTAATAGATACGTGGAATTCCACAAACAAGATGATGGGTTTCTAGAAAGCATTCTTGGCTGTATCAATAAATGCAAAAAAAGGCAGCAACAATAGAAGTATAGGATCACCATTTAATTCCTACTCCTATATAGAAGCTACCTGTAAATAATGAATCCCGGACATCTGATTTGCTTGTGTATACTATAGCCCATTTAAAAAATGCCGTCAAGAATTCCGCCATCCGACTCTTATCTTGTGAAAAAGGGAAAAGTTATGGTATTTTTTATAATAGAAGTACATTTCATTCGAAAAACTTTTAGCATTTGTTAGTAAAAGAGGGATTTGAGAATATGTCAATTCTTATTGGGTTAACAGGGTGGGGGGACCACCCTGCACTTCACCTGCAGTCAAATCAGAAAAACAAGTTAGTTGAATATAGTTCGCATTTTCCGACGGTTGAAGTAGACAGCTCCTTTTATGCGATTCAGCCCCAACAAAGGTATAGTAACTGGATAGATCAGACGCCAGAGTCTTTTTCTTTTGTTATTAAAGCATATCAAACATTAACAGGCCATGACCGGAAACATTTAACCAATCTCGAAATGAAATCCCTAATGAAGGATTTTAAGCAATCGATTGAACCGGTTAGAAGTGCAAAGAAATTAAACATGGTTTTGTTTCAGTTCCCGCCATGGTTTGGACTGAATAGACAAAATATAATTAAACTGCAGAAATTACGTGAATGGATAGGAGATTTACCAGTTGCTTTAGAATTTCGTAACAGGACATGGTTAGAAGATTATCGAGACAAAACATTGGAATTTCTTCGTTCAGAAGGCTGGATACATGTTATATGTGATGAACCGCAAGCAGGTGTAGGTTCCATTCCTATTGTTCTAGAAACGAGTAATAAACAACACGCATTAGTGAGGTTTCATGGCAGAAATGTTCACGGCTGGAATAATCATGGACAGGATAATTGGCGAGAAGTCCGCTTTTTATATCGATACAATGAAAGGGAATTATCTGAATGGGCTAGCCATATTCATGTATTACAGAAACAAGTAGAACAAATTACAATTTTATTCAACAATAATTCTGGTGGAGACGCTTACGATAACGCAAAACAATTAATGAATCTTCTTAATGTTAAGTATGATGATCTCCATCCTAAACAAATGAACATATTTGATGAATTATTCTGATACGACTCTTTTTGCACCTAGATATCGTTCTGACCAATAGGGTTGATCCAGTGTACTAATCTCCACACCGTTAGATGCCCCTGCATGAATGAATTGTCTATTACCAATATATATACCAGCATGGGAAGGTCCTGGTTTGTATGTTTCAAAAAATACGATATCACCTATTGCTGGTTGGTCTAATGGTTGGGTTGCATTCCACATTTCATTCACGGTTCTCGGTAAATGAATATTTAATTGTTTAAATACATACTGAATATAGCCGCTGCAGTCAAACCCAGCCGTAGTTGTGCCACCCCAAACGTATGGAATACCTTGGTAAGCTTTCGCTGTTCCTACAATATCCGGTATATGGTGAGTAGTTACTTGAACCAATTCTGCCTCAGCTGCTTCGTTTTCGACAGTATGATTGGAAGTAGGTTCCACATTATTTTCGTATGTATTATTTGGTTCTGGCTGGATTGTTGGTGAATTGGATACATCATGGAATGCCTCATTTTCAATATGAACGATTTGTAACCCTTTGTCTTGTTTATAAGCTTGAAGAGCGGCATCGGTTTTTGGACCATAAATTCCGTCAATTTCAGCTTCATAATATCCATAGTATTGAAGTGCTACTTGCAGTTGTTCGACTTCTTCCGGGCTGCTGTTTTGCTCTGATGTAATTTGCTCGGAGAGAATTCCTTCATAACTGTCAGCTTCTAGCTTTATTAATTTTTGAATGGTCTGAGAATCTGCTTCCCCACTAATTTTAATTTGTTGGTCTTTCTGAAATTGTTTTACAGCGAATTCTGTTAAAGCGCCAAATTTTCCGTCTATTGATGAATCGTAGTAAGATAATTTTTGTAATTTATGTTGAAGAATTCTGACAGAATCATGATGTACTCCAAATGATAAAACGGTTGCTTGTTCTAATATTTGGCTTTGTACAATTGGGTATGCATCAACATAAAAGGAAAAAGGTTGACTAAAAGCAAAACTGTATGCGACGGAGTGCTTTACAACGGTTGACAACTGATCATGTAATAACATATAAGCCCTCCCTTGAATATTGCTTAACAAAAATGTATGCTTAATTAATTAGATTATGATGCGTTGATCTATTTGTTATGATTTTGTAATATTATGTATGAATGAGAGGTTGAAGAAAATGACTACTAGTGAACAAGCTTATTTGGATTTATGTAAACAGGTTTTAATGAAAGGAAACGAAAAGGATGACAGAACCAATACTGGTACACTATCTATATTCGGTCACCAAATGCGCTTTGATCTGAGCAAGGGATTCCCGTTATTAACAACGAAGAAGGTTCCATTTCGATTAATCGTGAGTGAATTGCTGTGGTTTATTAAAGGGGACACCAATATCCGTTACTTATTACAACACAATAACAACATATGGAACGAATGGGCTTTCCAAAAATGGATAGATAGTGAAGACTATAACGGCCCCGATATGACTAATTTTGGTCATCGTTCATTAAAAGATCCATCATTTAAAGAGCAATATGAGGAACAAATGAAGCTTTTTACTGATAAAATTTTAAAAGATGAACAATTTGCTGACAAATACGGCGACTTAGGTTCTGTGTATGGCTCTCAGTGGCGTTCTTGGAAAACTTCTAAAGGAGAAACGATCGATCAATTAAAGGAAGTAATTACATCGATTAAAGAGAACCCATATTCCAGGAGACATATCGTAACGGCGTGGAATCCAGAAGATGTGCCATCAAATATGGCTCTGCCTCCATGTCATACTATGTTTCAATTCTATGTTTCTGACGGCAAGTTAAGCTGCCAATTATACCAACGGAGTGGCGATATTTTTTTAGGTGTTCCGTTTAATATTGCAAGTTATGCTCTGTTAACATGTCTTATTGCTAAAGAATGTAACTTAAAACAAGGTGAGTTTATTCATACATTAGGAGATGCTCATATCTACTCTAATCATTTAGACCAGGTAAGAACCCAGTTAGAACGAGAACCAAAACCTTTACCAACTCTTAAACTAAATGATTTCTCATCAGTTTTTAATGTCGAAGTGGGAGATATAGAAATTGATAATTATAATCCACATCCAGCGATAAAAGCACCAGTAGCGGTATAAAGGAGGAAGAATATGATTTCATTACTTTTTGCAATGGATCGTGATAGAGTGATCGGGAAAAATAATGACTTGCCATGGCATTTGCCAAATGATTTGAAGTTCTTTAAAAACCTGACAATGAATCAATCGATCATTATGGGGAGGAAAACATTAGACTCAATGAATGGCCCGCTGCCGAAACGGGAAAACATTGTGCTAACAAGAGATACTAATTTTAACCCACCGAATTGTAAAGTCATTCATTCGATTGAAGATTTGCAAGAACTTATTAATGAGAACAAGGAAAAAGAATGGTTTGTCATTGGTGGTGAGAATGTTTTTAAACAAGTACTTCCTATCGCTGATCGTATTTATATGACCTTTATTGATCAATCGTTTGGAGGAGATACCTTTTTCCCTGAATTTGACCAATCGGAATGGATTGTTACTAGTGAAAAAGAAGGAGAAGTGGATGAGAAGAACCGATATCCGCACACCTTTATTCAATACGATCGAAAAAGATTGTGAAAATATGTATTAGATCAAGACAAGCTAGACAAAACATGGTAAGATGGGTATGATAATAAACGAAAAGATATAAGAAAAAGGTGGGCAAATTATATGTTACAATCTATTGGAATACCAGGATTGATTTTAATATTAGTCATTGCTCTTGTTATTTTTGGCCCAAAGAAACTTCCGGAGATAGGGAAGGCTACCGGTGAAACGTTACGAGAGTTCAAAAAATCTGCACGTGAATTAACAGATGAAGAAGAACAGAAAAATTCCTAATAAAGTCACTTTCAGTAGAATGAGGTGAAACGGATGTTATCTAGTATTGGTTTTCCAGGGTTAATCCTGATTTTAATTACTGCATTAATCATTTTTGGTCCTTCAAAGCTACCTGAAATCGGGAAGGCGGTTGGAAGCTCTTTACGCGAATTTAAAAAAGCGACAAATGATATAATGAACGATGATAAAAAAGAGCAAAAGTAAATTTTAAAGGTGTAAAAGTCTCGACCCTTTTACATCTTTTTATTATACGAAAAACGTGATATATTTTTTCCATAATACATTTATGAGTTAAGGTTGAGCTATGAAGGGGTTTTAGAAGCATGAAGCAAGAAAAATCATTATCAAATGATAAAGAGATGGGTTACCTTGACCATTTTGCGGAATTACGCAATCGATTGATCATCACGACAGTTATTTTTATCCTTTTCTTTGGATTAGGACTATATTTCGTTAATGATATTCGTGATTTCTTTTTAAATGACATTGATATTACGCTAAATCTACTTTCGCCGGAAGAAATCATTTGGGTGATATTCACCATTGCTTTAATAGTTGCAATAACCGGCACTTTACCATTTTTGTGTTTGCAATTATGGCTGTTTGTAAGGCCTGGGTTAACTCGTCATGAGCGGAGGGTTTCCGCCTGCTATATTCCAACAGTTTTCTTATTATTTTTAGCTGGTTTATCATTTGGTTATTTTATTTTTGTAAAACTAATTCTACCATTTGTATTATCACTAAATGACGGGATATTTGAAACATTGTTCTCGGTAGAAAATTATTTTCGTTTTATATTCAATGTTACCTTACCTTTTGCTATTTTTTTTGAGGTCCCAATTATTTCAATGTTTTTAACTAGCTTAGGCATAGTAACACCTCATTTTTTA
The DNA here is from genome assembly GCF_042651765.1 of Gracilibacillus xinjiangensis. Taxonomy (NCBI): domain Bacteria; kingdom Bacillati; phylum Bacillota; class Bacilli; order Caryophanales; family Bacillaceae; genus Gracilibacillus; species Gracilibacillus xinjiangensis. Next base: position 754,495 of record NZ_JBHSDT010000008.1, read on the forward strand.
AGCAAAACAAGGAAGTATGCTTATTTTATTCTGATCATTATCGGGACCATGATTTCTCCTCCAGACTTTATCTTACAAATAGTTGTCGCTATACCACTGATTATTTTGTATGAAATTAGTATTATGCTATCCAGAATGGTATACCGTAAGAAGGAGGAAAAAAACGAGGCATTTATGAGAGAGTCTTAAAAGAGAGGAAATTAAGAAATGAAAAAATCATTCTACCAATATATGTTGCGACATCGTGGCAACCGGAATTTAGACAATGAAAGAAAACTGGCGGAATGGATGTTTAATGAACATGACTTTCCGATACATTCCACAGATTATGATGAAATTAGCCAATATTTAGAATGGAATATCCCATTTACAGAGGCCTTAGCCACTTTTGACCATTTATGGGATAAATATTTAGAGGAAAGCTAAACCATGAGTGAATTCTCATGGTTTTTTCAGTGGTAATTATCACTAGTGGGAACAAGTGTTCCAAATATTGTAGACGACATTTTTAAGATCTTGTATAATTAAAGATAAATATGATAAATAGGTTGGTGATCACTTTGAAAATTATTCATACAGCTGATTGGCATTTAGGCAAGCTAGTCCATGGTCTTCATATGACTGAAGATCAAACTGATGTTCTGGATCGGTTATTCGAAATATTAGATCAGGAAAAACCAGACATTCTCATAATAGCTGGTGATTTATATGATCGATCTGTTCCACCACGGGAGGCGGTAGAATTATTAAATACTGTGTTAACGAAAATATGCACTGAATTACACATTCCTGTGATGGCTATATCCGGGAATCATGACAGCCCTGACCGTCTTGGATTTGGTTCTTCATTATTCCGGTCCCAACACCTTTATTTACACACTGCTATAGAGCAGGCTTTTCAGCCAGTTGTAATAGAAGATAAAGATGGGCCTGCAAACTTCTTCTTGATCCCATACTTCGAGCCTGCCCAAGTTCGGGAATATTTTGAAGATAATGAAATTGACACACATCATCATGCAATGAAAAAAGTATTGGAAGAAATTAAGGCATCCATTAATTATAATGAGCGGAATATTATTGTTGCCCATACTTTTGTTGCTGGCGGGATGGAGTCAGATTCTGAAGAGCGTTTAACAATGATCGGAGGCAGTCCTTATGTGGACGCCTCCCTTTTCAGTGATTTTGATTATGTTGCATTAGGTCATTTACACCGTCCACAAAAGATTTTGAGGGATACAATCAGATACAGTGGTTCCATAATGAAATATTCCTTCTCTGAAGCTACTCATGGGAAATCAGTCACGTTAGTGGATATGGACTCCCAAGGGGCTTGTGTAATTAAACAAATTCCTCTTCGGCCAGCTAAAGATATGAGAGTAGTAAAAGGATATTTTCAGGATTTAATAGAAGAAAAAGTGATTCCTGGAACAGAGGATTATTTACAAATTGAACTTCTGGATGATGGTCAAATACTTGACCCTGTATCTAAATTAAGAAGTATCTTTCCAAATATATTACGGTTGGAAAGAAAGCAGAATCTTCTCGGCATGTCATTAAAAGACAAAGAAAAAATTCACAAAAAACAGGAAATGACACATGAACAATTATTCGAATCCTTCTACAAAGAAATTAAAGGAGAAGAGATACCTAGAGTTAGATCTAATTATATTCATGAGATAATGACTTCACTAATAAATGAAGAGAGGGAGAAGTAATGCGGGTCTTAACATTAGAATTAACTGCATTCGGGCCATATCGCCAAAAACAATTGATTGATTTTGAACAGTTGGGAGACGAAATGATCTTTCTAATTACTGGTCCAACGGGTGCAGGTAAGACTACTATTTTTGATGCAATCTGCTATAGTATATATGGACGTGCGAGCGGTACAGATAGAGATCAAGATACCTTCCGCAGTCACTTTGCAACGAGTGATGATTTAACGAGTGTAACATTAACCTTTACATTACATGAGAAGACATATCGTGTAACAAGATCACCGAAGCAATTGAAACCAAAAGCAAGAGGGGAAGGATATACAGAGGAACCTGCGAGTGCCTCTCTCTATCAATTAAATCATGAGCAGAAATGGGAGCTGCTTGAAACCAAAATTAAAGATGTTAATGAAACATTAGAATCAATGGTTAACTTAGATTATGAACAGTTCCGTAAAATGATTATGATTCCTCAAGGTGAATTTCGCAAACTTATATCTGAAAACAGTAAAGAACGCGAAGAGGTTTTACAGAAAATTTTCCGCACCTATTTTTATCGTGATATGACTGAGAAAATGAAAAGTGATGCTAAAATGCTAAAAGAGAAATCGGAAAAATTGGAGTGGAAGCTTGAGCAAGAACGTATAAAAATATCAACAGATATGATGGAGTTAGAGGAAGATCAGCCAATAATCGATCAAATTCACGCAAAAATAAAAGAATTGTATGAAGAACAGAAAGAGTTGCAAGAGAAGCAGGAGCAACTCAAACAGCGGCAGCAGCAATTAGAGCAAGATTACTATCATAAACAGCAAATCGTTGAATTATATGACCAGCTCGACCGAAAAGTGGAGGAAAGCAAACAACTGCAACAAAGAGAGCCCCAAATAATTGAGCAAAAGGAAGTTTTACAGTTAGCAAAGCTAGCAGAGCAGCTCATTCCACTTGAACAACAATTGCTTAACAGGGAAGAGGAATTGCATCAACAACAAAAGCGTTCTAAAAATATCCAGCAACAGCTTTTGGACAAGCAAACAGAATTTGAAAGAGAAGAAGTGCAGTATAACCAGCTGAAAAGAGAAGAAGCAGCGAGGGACCGATTAAAAATAGACTTACTTCAAAAGAAAGAAAGTCTAGGAAAAATCAAGGAATATATGAATGTAAAAGAACAATTTAATAAGTTAGCATCAATAGTTACTACGGATCAAGAGAAAATGAAAAAGACTGAGCTAGCATTAGAGCAATTAAACAAAGAGAAAGAACAAAGCTACCAGTTGAATGATCAAATTCATCACTTACAGCAAACAATTCAACAAGCAAAGTTTAATAAAGAAAAAAGTCATAGACAGTTAGTGATCTGTCGAGACATTATCAATGAATCTTCTCAATTAGATATTATGAGGAAAGATTATCAGCAAGTGAAAAATGTTGTTATTAAACTTAACGATAAAGTAGACAAGCAAAAATTAAAATGTGATCAAATTGAGCAAGGTTATCACAAGAATATTGCAGAAATTCTTGCTAGTAAACTATCAGACGGAGAAGCCTGTCCTGTCTGTGGATCAGTCCACCATCCTAAAAAAGAAAGTGAAAAAGTTAATGATATTAACAAGGATACGTTAGAGAATGAGCGGAATCATTTGCATCAACTTGAAGAAGAATTAAAAACAATGGAAAGGAAAATGTATGAAATTAAAGAACAGGGTGAAGCCAGAAGAGCTATCTTAAACAGTTATTATCAATCATTAGATAATACTTTTCAGTCATTAAGTTTAGATGAGATGAAAGAGACGGTTAAACAATTAGAGATTAAGGAAAAGATGAGCGAGAAAGAGATACTTGATCTGTACAACTCTGTCGCTGAATTGCAAGCATCCCAAAAAAGTGTACAAGAAATTCAACTAGCGATTGATCGAAAAAAAGAAGAACAAACCAAGTTAATGCAGGAATTTACTTTTAAAAATGATCAATTACAGCAATTACAAATAAAGATTGCTTCCCTGGAAAGTCAACTTCCTGCTAACATAGACTCATTTAAAGACTATGAACAACAAATTAAGGAGTTGGAGATTAACTACAATAATCAAATGAAGCATTGGGAAAACTCTCAACAACGCTATGACAAGGTAAAACAGGAATTAGCAGAAATTAAAACTATTTCTCAACAGGCAGCACAATTTAGTCTGCAGCTTCAGCAAAACTATGAGAAACAAAAAGAACTATTCGATAAGACTTTAAAAGAAAAGAACTTCGATTCAGTAGACGCATACAAAAATGCTTTATTGACTCAAAATCAACAAGAGGATTTAAACAAGTTTATAGAAGAATATGAAGAGACAAGGAAAGTAAATGAACAGCGAATACAAGAAATCAAAGCAGCACTTAAGGACTATGAGAAACCTGATTTAGAACCACTAAAGGAAGAGTTGAACCAATTAAAAGAAAAGCAATTATTCCTTTCAAAGGATGAGCAGTCAATTGAATGGCTAGTGACACAATTAAAGCGGTCGGAAATAAATGTACAATCTATTGAAAAAGATTTAGCAGCAACTTCTGAAAGATATTATCATATTGGAGAGTTAGCAAATATGGCAAAAGGGGACAACCCACAAAGGCTTTCATTCGAGCGGTTTGTCTTATCAACGTTTTTAGATGAAATTTTAATACAAGCAAATTTAAGGCTTGATAAAATGACAGATAATCGTTTTCAACTAATCCGGAGTGAAGAATTAGCAAAAAGGGGAGCGCAGAGTGGGTTAGATTTAGAAGTACTTGACCATTACACTGGTAGAAAGAGATCTGTAAAAACTTTATCCGGTGGAGAAGGCTTTAAAGCAGCGTTAAGTCTTGCTCTTGGTATGGCTGATATTATTCAGTCACATGCCGGTGGTGTCCAGTTAGATACCTTATTTATTGATGAAGGTTTCGGTACACTTGATGAAATATCGTTAGAACAGGCAATCCAATGTTTGAAAGATCTACAACATGATCATCGTGTGATTGGTGTCATTTCCCATGTATCTCAATTAAAAGAGTCCATAAAAGCCAAACTAGTTGTTCAAAGCTCAAATGATGGATCCAATGCTAAATTTGTTCTCCAATAGATTGTCATATTGTTACAAAAAAGAACAGAAGATCACGCTATCCTGTCGCATTGTGCGCTTACCCAGGAAATAATCATTTATTATTTCTCTAATTTCCCTTTTAAGTGAATGCCTATACAGAAAAAGGCTAGTAACATATGCTACTTATAGATGATGATAAAGGGGATGGATTAAGATGAATATGTTTCGACCTCCAAATCAGCCACCAAATATGTTTCAGCAGCCACCGATGCAGCATGGGAACTTTATGCATATGATGCCGCAACGTGGAGGCATGCCACAACAATCTTTTAATCAAAACGGGATCCAAGGGTTATTACAAAGGTTTCTGCCTGGGAATGCGGCAACGAACAGCGCTGGTCTTGGTTCAAGTTCCGGTGGGTCTGGTTTAATGGGGACCTTAAATAATGTCCAACAAGTTCTAAAAGTAGCACAACAAGCAACACCTTTAATTAAAGAATATGGTCCAATGATAAAAAATGCACCAAAACTTATTAATATGATGAAAGCAATAAATGAGATAAATAAGGAAGATGGTCAGGAAATCTCTGATAGCCCGGAATCTCTAGAAAATATTAAAGCGGATGATGAACCGATAGATTTGGATTGGGAAGATCAAGATTATGATATAGCGGTGAAAAAATCAGCAGAGTCCCGCCCAAAACTTTTTATTTAAATCACGAACATGCACAAAGCAGTCCACTTGCTTTTTTTAAGAATCAGTCGCACAATAAAAGTACTAGGAATTTTAGGAGGGTAATTGATGGGTGATCAACCAATTGAAAAAGCTGTATTTGCAGGTGGCTGTTTTTGGTGCATGGTGGAACCATTTGATGAACAGCCTGGTATAATTAATATTGTTTCAGGATATACAGGTGGAGATAAACCAAATCCAACCTATGAAGAGGTTTGTACAAATACGACGGGACACCGCGAAGCAGTCGAAATTACTTTTAATCCAGACATTTTCCCCTATGAAAATTTACTGAAATTGTTCTGGCAACAAATCGATCCGACTGATCCTGGCGGGCAGTTCAATGATAGAGGGGAATCGTACAAGACGGCAATTTATTATACAACTGAAGAACAAAAGAAATTAGCGGAAGCATCGAAACAAAGGTTAGCCGATAGCGGGAAATTTGATCAACCAATTGTGACAGATATACTGCCAGCTAAACCATTTTACGCAGCAGAAGAAAAGCATCAAGATTATTACAAAAAGCAGCGCTTCCATTATCAACTGTATAAAAAAGGGTCTGGAAGAGCCGATTTTATCAAAAATCATTGGAAGAAGCAGTACACAAAAGATGAGTTAAAACAAAAGCTAACTCCTATTCAGTATCATGTCACACAAGAAAATGGGACAGAACGCCCCTTTATGAATGAGTATTGGGACAACAATAAACAAGGAATCTATGTTGATATTGTGAGCGGGGAACCACTTTTTTCAACAACTGATCAATATGATGCAGGATGTGGCTGGCCAAGCTTTACTAAACCATTAAATAGACAAAGATTGAAAGAGAATTTAGACACTTCTCACGGAATGAGAAGGATTGAAGTTCGTAGTGATGCGGCTGATTCACATTTAGGCCACATTTTTGATGATGGTCCCATCGACAAAGGTGGTATGCGTTATTGCATAAATTCAGCTGCCCTTCGGTTTATACCAAAAGAAAAGTTGTCTGAGGAAGGATTAGAACAATATTTACCTTTGTTTGAATAATTATAAAGTAAAAGAACTTGTTGACTCAAGTTCTTTTACTTTATATTAAAGAGGCGTGAATCTAATGAAAGCGGGAATATTACAATACATAAAAATGTACGGTATTGCTCTTTTATGTACGGCAGTTTTTATTTTATTAAGTCTTCCACTCCCTTGGATCTTAGGTCCTCTAATTGCTGTCTTTTTACTAAAACAATGGGATAAGACAAATTTTCACCTGGACAAGGAAATTCGTCATGTCAGTTTTGCTATTACAGGTGTGCAGATCGGTGCTACATTTACAGCAGCCACCATCGAACAAGTAATACCATATTTTCTTCCTTTTTTGCTATTTACAGTAGGGTTAATTATCTTATCAATTTTGAGCGGAGTATTGTTTGCTAAAATAACAAAAATAGGAAAACCTACCAGTGTTCTTGGCAGTGTACCTGGAGGGTTATCAGTTATGGTAGCAATGAGTGATTCTTTGAAAGCAAATACGGGTTTAGTGGCTATTTTCCATACGATTCGGTTAATTAGTGTTTTGTTTATCATACCTATCATTGCTACATTATTATTTTCGGAGTCTGTATCTAATTATAATGTCCAAGTGGGAACAGAAGAGAATGCACCTGTTTGGACAGTTATTATTTATGGTTTCATTTATCTAATTGCACACCTGTTTCGCTATAAAATTCCTGCTTCACATGTGCTTGTACCAATGATTATTATCGCAATTTTTAAGATCAATGGATTTTCAATCATTCCTTTACATGCTTCTTTATTTCATTTTGCTCAAATTTCAATTGGTATTCACTTAGGCTTATCAATAAATTGGAATGATATGAAAAAAGCGGGTAAATATACATTATTATATTTTACTTTAACAAGTATGGTTATCTTTCTTTCAGTCTTATTTGGCTATCTTTTCGCTGAAATGTCAGGATTAACCTTTGCTACAGGTATGCTGAGCATGGCACCAGGAGGTTTAGTAGAAATGGCCATTACTGCCCATGAAGTTAACGCAAACCCGGCAATTGTAGGTTCATTGCAATTAATTAGAATGCTGCTAATCATTTTGATTTTACCTTTTATTCTAAAGAAAATATGGAATAAACAATAATATTATTATGTAAACTAAGGATTGCTTGTATTATACTTGATTAATGGTATGATATTACTAGAGAAAGGAAGGTAATTATCATGATACACAAAACTTGGGAAAATCATAAAACAACAAAAAAAATAGAATGTATTCATACGAATGCAAAAAAATATAAGGTAAACTCTGTCCTGACAGTTGGGGATATTTATGAAGTCAAAAATGAAACAGACGAGTTTTACTTTATAAAAGATAATACAAACCGGATGGCTGGATTTAGAAAAGAATATTTTAAAGTGATCTGATGTTTAACTCTAAAATATTGTGGGAAGTATAAAGGTTAGGTACATGTTACCAGATTGAGCTTTTTAAGATACACCTTAGGAGCTGATATTTATGAAAAGGATATTATTAATTCGTCACTGTCATGCTATCGGTCAACATAAAGACTCTCCCTTAACTAAAGAAGGGAATGAGCAGGCATATGAATTGGCCAGAATAATAATGCAATTAAGTTTCCCTATCGATCGGATAATTTCAAGTCCATATTTAAGAGCAAAAGAGACAATTAAACCCCTTGCTAATGAGTTTGAACTTGGAATTGAAGTTGATGATAGGTTAAAAGAGCGTACATTAAGTGATGAACCGATCGATGATTGGTTTGAAATTCTAGAAGAATCTTTTCATAACTATCAATTCAAACTACCTGGTGGTGAATCCTCGAAGGAAGCATTTAATAGAGCAAATGAAGTTTTAACTGACTGCTTAAATAATGATCACTATGAAACAACAATTATTGTCACGCACGGGAATTTATTAGCATTAATGCTGCAAAAGTTTCAGGTGGATTTTGGTTTTCATGGTTGGAAAACTTTAACGAATCCTGATGTATTTTTAATACAGCGTGTTGGTGGCGAATATATTATAGAAAGAATTTGGAAATAATCTGCCTGAACGAAAGTTTAAAAATCAGTTGAAAATATGGATAATTAAGCTATAATGGTATTCGAGCTTTTTAATATATGATAGAATGTATACGTATATACATAGTAAGAAATATGACTAAAGGAGGGGACAGTCTTGGCATTTGTAATTACTTCACCATGTAAAGAAGAGAAAGCAGGCGAATGCGTAGAAGTTTGCCCTGTAGATTGTATAGAAGAAGGTAAAGATATGTTTTACATCGATCCAGATATTTGCATAGATTGTGGTGCATGTGAAGCAGTTTGTCCGGTAGAAGCAATCTATATGGAAGATGAAGTACCTGATAATGAGCATGAATATATTGCGTTAAACCGTAAATTCTTCGAAGATAATTAATGAGAAAAGCCCCTGTATTGAAAAGTACAGGGGCTTTTCTCATTAATACTTAATTTCAAACTTGTTAAATACCTCAAAATCTTTTCTTTCCTCTAATTTTACATTTCTAACTTTAGCAAACATAGAAGGACCTTTCTTGATTTTGGCAAGGAAATCCTCCATTTCTTCTTCTTTACCTTGTGCAATTATTTCTACAGAGCCATTTTCAAGATTTTTAACCCAACCAACAATATTATTTTCTATTGCTGTACTTTGTGTGAAGGAACGAAAGCCTACACCTTGGACTCTGCCCTCAACGATTGCATGAATATTTTTCATTATATCACCTCTATGAAACCATCTTATCATTTGTCTTGTTATGGAGCAAAAGCTCTACTGATAGGAATAATCGAGCAATTCTTGTTTCTTAGAAAATACCCGTGATTGCTGAATACAAAACAATCATCATTATACAAATATATTTGGGATATGTTGATAGAGCGAAATGATGGAAAAACGAAAATATATTGCGATATATTTTTCGAAATTGGTCAAGCTATCTATAGATGGCGAAAGAAAGGAAGATATGATGGGTGTTAAAAGAATTCCTTTATGGAAAGAAAATTCAAAAATTAAAGATTTTCCCCAATTGAAGAATAATGAAAAGACAGATGTTGTAGTAGTAGGTGCAGGATTAACAGGGGTAACGACTGCCTATTTATTAGCAACAAATGGTGTAAAGGTGATCTTAGTTGACAGAGAAGAAATAGGGCATGGTACTACAGGCCATACCACTGCAAAAATCACTGCACAACATGGAATGATCTATAACGAATTCATTTCTCATTTTGGCAAAGAACAGGCCCTTTTATATTTTCAAAGCCAAGTCGATGCAATGACACGAATGGAGAAAATAATAAAAGACCTCGCTATTGAATGTCATTTTGAAAAACAAGATGCTTACTTGTTTACAAACGATGAAAAGAATCAGAGGAAATTAGAATCTGAATTTGAAGCATATCAGACATTAGATATTGATGGTGAAGGGTTGTTAGAATTACCTATTAACTTTCCGATGAAATATGCCTTAAAGATGAGAGACCAGGCACAGTTTCACCCAATGTATTATTTGAAAGCACTAGTTGATGAAATTATTAAACATGGGGGAAAAATATATGAGAAAACACCCATATATGACATTGACAGTACAGATCATCGTGTTGTTCGTGCGCTAAATCAAAATACTATTGTTTGTGATCATGTTGTCATTGCAACACACTTTCCATTTTACGAAGGAGAGGCATTATACAGTGCAAGAATGTACCCATCAAGGTCTTATGTGGCTGGGTTTTCATCAGATGTTAAATATCCTGGAGGAATGTATTTAAGTGTAGATAATCCCACACGATCTCTAAGGTCTATTATTCATAATGAACAAGAAATCTGGTTACTTGGCGGAGAAGACCATAAAACAGGTCAATATCAAAACAACACCATGCCATATTCTTTATTAAAAGATTTTGGAGAAGCGAATTTCAGTGTGAAGGAATGGCAATATGAATGGTCAGCACAAGACTATATTACATTAGATAAGTTACCGTACATAGGGAGGTTAAATAAGAACCGCCCTGAAATATTTGTAGCAACAGGTTATCGTAAATGGGGAATGACAAATAGTATGGTTGCAGCAAACATAATATCAGGACTGATATTACAGAAAGATAATCCATATATTGATTTATATCGTTCAAACAGATTCCATGCAGATCCTGATTTAAAGCAATTTATCAGTACGAATACGAATGTAGCAAAAGAATTTGTGACAGGTAAAATTGTTTCGGAGAAGCAGGATATGAAACAGTTAAAGACAAATTCAGCAACTAAAGTAAAGCATCACGGACAAACGATTGGGTTATTCAAGGATATGCAAGGAAAAGTCCATGCAGTTGATACAACTTGTACGCATCTGGGGTGTGAAGTGAATTGGAACAACACTGAAAAAACGTGGGATTGTCCATGTCATGGATCCAGATTTGAGTATAATGGCGATGTCGTTGAAGGTCCAGCAATCGAACCACTCAATAAAATCGATTTTTCAAATTAATTTCATCTCACTATCACAAGTATACTTAATTAATGAGATAGTGATGATTTAATTTGATTAACTTCCTATAATATATATTATGTAAACTAGATATAATTTTAATAAAGAAAGGAGATTCCCTATTAAATTTGTTCAATAATTAAAAAAGTGTGTACAGACTTTTTTAAATTTTTCATCTACCCTTCCAATAGATAGTCCTTAAAGTATTGTGAAGGTCTTGTTGCATCATCTTTAATACTACTTGTGAAAACCGTTACTAATTGATAGTCAGGTGCGACAATAATATACTGTCCTTCATGTCCCATTGCCCAAAAAATCCTACCTACTTGATTGTCGGATGTTATAGTCCACCAATGATAAGCGTATGAAGTAATATCGTCAAAATTGAACTTGGGACTTGTAGATTCCTCAATCCAATGATATGGTACGATTTGTTTGGATTTCCATACTCCATTTTTTAAATTTAGCGTACCGATTTTTAACATATCAACTGTTTTCATTGTTAATCCGAATCCACCAATGGCTGGCTATACCTTGAGCATCACGGTTCCACTTATAATCTGTTATTCCTAGAGGCGTAAATAAATACTTTTTAGCGAAGACTTCTGTATTTAATCCAGTAGTCTTTTGTAAGATTGCACTTTATAATTGTGAAGAACCGCAACTGTAGACCATTTCTTTTCCAGGTGGGTTTCCAATGTCCTGCTGCAGTACAACATTGACCCAATTTTTGCTGGGTATCATACCATTATTACCCTGCCAGTGTAATCCTGATGTCATTGTCAGCAGATGCTTAATTGTAATTCTCTCATGTTCTTTATCTTTATTAAATTCCGGAAAGTAATGGATTATTGGAGTGTTAACATTTTCGATAAAACCTTTGTCAATAGCAATTCCAATCAGTGCGGATAAGACGCTTTTTGTAACAGAATATATTTTATGTTGTTTTTCTTTCATTTTTTTGTTTCGATAATATTCAAAAAGCACGGTATCATTCTTCTGTACAAGGACACTATCAATTTTATCTTTTTTTATAATTTTTTCAAAATCGGTTAAAGATTTCATTCTCTTCGTATCCCCCATATGTATTATTCCAATAGCCTGTATTCTCATCTGATTTCTTCCAAGCAATAACAATTGTAAAAATACACCTCCTCCACCCCACTCCATTCCAATCTTTACATTATACACCCCTTGGAGATGTCTGTTGCAATTGAGATGGGAAATGAATCTTCTACTTTTCCATTTGAATACACCCCCCTTTTAAATTTTATGATAGGTTCTTTATGCTTGCAATGAATATATTAGGTTAAATAATTTGTAATGGAAACGCTATTATTTAAAACGATGGTTATATTGTAATGTAAAGCGCTCATATAATAGTAACAGCTCTGGCAAAAGGTAATATGGAAAGGGGATCGCATGTTAACAATACCAACTAACCAAGATATATATTTATTTCATCAAGGTACTAATTACTTTTGTTATCAATTTTTAGGGTGCCATCAGTATGAGCATAACGGAAAGCAAGGATTTCGTTTTGTTGTATGGGCGCCTAATGCAGCATCAGTAAGTCTAGCCGGGGATTTTAATCACTGGACTGGAGAAGATTACCCTTTAGATCGGATCAATAACGAGGGATTATGGCAAGGATTCTTTACAAATTTAGATGTGAATCAAAGCTATAAGTACCTTATCCTGACACAAGATGGTCAATCTTTATTGAAAGCTGATCCCTTTGCGGTTCAAATGGAGTTACGTCCACATACAGCATCAATAACACCCTCCTCCTCTAGCTATCAATGGAATGATGTTAATTGGCAAAATAATAAGGTCAATTTATCATCCTATCATTCTGCTATATCCATTTATGAAATACACTTCGGATCATGGAAGTTAAAAGAAGACGGATCCTATTACACGTACAGAGAAATGGCTAATGTGCTGATTCCATATGTTAAAAAGTTAGGTTTCACTCATATTGAATTGCTGCCGATTGCTGAACACCCATATGATTTATCATGGGGTTATCAAGTTACTGGTTATTTTGCTCCAACAAGCAGGTACGGAAATCCCGATGATCTAAGATATTTTATTGATCAATGCCATCAATCTAATATAGGTGTGCTCTTAGATTGGGTGCCAGGCCACTTTTGCAAAGATTCACATGGTTTGCGTCAATTTGATGGGACAGCGATTTATGAATACAGTGATCCAAATAAGGCAGAAAAGCAAACTTGGGGTACTCTAACATTTGACTTTGGACGTCCAGAAGTTCAAAGTTTTCTTATTTCTAATGCACTATATTGGCTGGAAGAATTCCATTTTGATGGTTTACGTGTTGATGCTGTTGCAAGTATGACAGATTTGAATTTTGATCGGCCTGGTCATCTTAAAAAGCTCAGCAATGGATTAGGTACAGGGGAAAATCTTGAGGCAATTGCTTTCCTGAAAAAACTGAACGAAGTTATTTTCAGGTATTATCCATCAACACTTATGATAGCAGAAGATAGCTCTGAAATGGCTTTTGTTACCCGTCCAACTACTGCTGGAGGGATTGGATTTAATTATAAATGGAATATGGGCTGGATGAATGATTTATTAGAATATATGTCTTATGATCCTGTCTATCGAAAATGGCATCATCATTTAGTGACATTTTCTATGATGTACCACTATAGTGAAAATTTTGTTCTTCCATTATCCCATGACGAGGTTGTTCATGGTAAGAAATCTTTGCTTGATAAAATGCCAGGTGATCAGTGGCAGCAATTTGCTAATTTACGATTATTATACGGGTATATGTTCTGTCATCCAGGTAAAAAACTTGTGTTCATGGGTGGAGAATTCGGCCAATATATTGAATGGCGTGAACAATACGAATTGGATTGGTTCTTACTAGAATACCCTTTACATTGTCAGATGCAAGTATACATGCAAACATTGTTACATTTTTATCGGGAAAATCCATCTCTTTACCAATTAGATTATGATCCGTGCGGGTTTGAATGGATTGATGCTGACAATTGTGATCAAAGTATTTATATATTTCAACGGAAGGCTAAACAACCCAATCAATTAAGTATTGTAATTTGTCATTTTACACCAAATGTTTACGAAGAATTTAAGATTGGTGTACCGGTTCCTGGAATTTATAAAGAGGTATTTAATTCAGATGATATCAATTATGGCGGGTCAGGCCAAACTAATCGTAAGAATTTGTTTACTATTAATGAGGAATGGCACCAACAAAAACAGCATATCCGTGTAAAAATACCTCCACTCGCCATTAGTATTTATCAATTGGTGAAGGAATTTGTGAAGGAGGAAACAAATTGAAAAAAGAATGTGTCACAATGCTATTAGCAGGAGGAATTGGTAAACGGCTTGGTCAATTGACGAAGAATATTGCAAAACCTGCCGTTCCCTTTGGTGGAAGGTATCGAATCATTGACTTCACACTTAGTAATTGTATTCAATCCAACATGCATACAGTCGGTGTCCTCACACAATATCAACCATTAGCTTTAAATAAACATATTGGTGTAGGTAAACCGTGGGACCTTGATCGTATGGAAGATGGACTTACAATACTCTCCCCTTTCACAGAACATGATGGGGGTAACTGGTATGAAGGGACTGCGGATGCTGTAACGAAAAACATACATTTCATTGAACAATATGATCCTGAATATGTCTTGATTTTATCAGGTGATCATATCTATCACATGGATTACAATGAGCTGTTAAATCATCATAAATCGGTTAATGCAGATGTTACTATTTCTGTAATTGAAGTTCCATGGGAAGAAACCTCGCGATTTGGCATTATCCATATGGATGATAATTATCAAATCACCAATTTTGAAGAAAAACCTAATGATGCGAAAAGTAATTTAGCCTCAATGGGAATATATATTTTTAAATGGAATGTCTTAAAAGAATGCCTGCAGCTGGATCGAAACAATCCATATTCAAATAAGGATTTCGGCAAGGATATCTTACCATATATGTTACTCAAACGAAAAAAAATGTGTGCCTATCCATTTAGTGGATATTGGAAGGATGTCGGTACGATTCAAAGTTATTGGGATGCACACATGGATTTATTAGAAAACCAACTTCTTTTACAACTAAATCGGAAAAATTGGATCACATATTCCCATGATAACAACTTTGCCCCACAACTTATTACAAGCACCGGTTCGGTTTATCAATCACTAATTAATAATGGTTGTATTGTATCAGGGCTAGTTGAATCTTCTGTATTATTTGAAAATGTTCATATTGGTAAACATTCTAATGTAAAAAACTCTATTCTACATCCAGGTGTACGTGTAGGTCATCATGTAACATTAGACAGAGTCATTATTCAAGAAGATGCAATCGTACCAGATTATACGAATATCTCTGTGCCATTATCTGAAGAGCCAATCGTTTTATCTAATGAATACTTCCCAGAAATACAAAAAGTAGGTGGAATGAACCGATGAATAAAGTTATGGGGATTATTAATTTAGCTGGTGAAAAAGATTCCTTAGCAGAACTAACGAAAGAACGCTGCTTAGCTGCAGTCCCTTTTGCTGCCAGATATCGATTAATTGACTTTTCCTTAACCAATATGGTTCGATCACATATTAATGAGATAGCTATTTTCGCTCGAAATAATTATCGTTCATTATTAACACATGTTGGATCAGGAGCCGATTGGGAACTTAACAAGCGACATGGTGGTTTATATGTACTCCCTCCATATTGGAAAGAAAAAGACACTCTAGGTGATGTGGATTATTTTTTGCATAATTGGGATTACATTGAACGCAGTCAAGCAGATCACATCTTAATTAGTGGCAGTTCCTTTATCGCTAATACAGATTATCATAAATTAATAGAACAACATATCGAACAAGATGCCGATATAACATTATTATCAACGTATGCCCCTTCTGCCGCCCATTCTGAAATACAAAGATTGGCCATCCAAGTACATGATAAATTTGTTTCAAATATTGCTGTTAATATATCAGACGCTCCCATTTTTACTGGTGTTTATATTATTAAAAAATCCTGTTTAAATCATCTGGTTCATTATCGCAGTTCTGATGAAAGGTCAAACCATCTGATTGAAATGATATGCGATAACCTGAAAACACTAAAGGTTTGTACATTCGCACACAGAGAATATGGCAGTTTCATTACTTCCTTAGAAGAATACTTTCGTGAAAATATAAGGTTGCTGGACCCCCAACATTACTTAAAGCTATTCCAACAAGGAAAGAATGTTTCTACCAAAATAAGTAATTACAGACCGACAAAATATGAAAGCACAGCAAATGTTAAGCAGTCAATAATCAGTACTGGATGCCGCATCGCCGGAAATGTAGAAAGAAGTATGCTCTCTAGAGCAGTGACAGTGAAAGAAGGCTCTACAATTAAAAATTCAATCATTTTAGACCATTGTACGATAGAGTCAGGTGCATATATTGAAAATGCGATAATTGATAAATATACCGTTTTAACTGAAAAGGACTTAATCATTGGTAAGATAGACAAACCACATATAATAGGGAAACTAAACCAAGTTAGCATGGTGACTGAATCATGAAAAAGAGAATTTTATTTATTGCATCAGAGGGCACACCTTTTGTAAAAACAGGCGGTTTAGCTGATGTTATAGGCGCACTGCCTAATGTACTGAACGATGTAGATGATCTGGAAACACGTGTAATTATGCCTTTGTATCAATCTCTTTACCCTTATTGGCATAGTCAAATGAAAAAAATAGCTTCATTTGATGTATCTGTCGGCTGGCGAAAACAACAAACTGCTTTATATCAGATCACCTATCAACGAGTGACTTATTATTTTATCGAGAACGAGTATTATTTCTCCAGAGATGATGTTTATGGGTATGAAGATGATGGAGAACGTTTTGTGTATTTTTGTGAAGCAGTGATCTCCTCTCTGCCCTATTTGGATTTTGAACCAAATATCCTTCATGCACATGATTGGCAAGCGGCTTTAACCATATTATTAAGTAAGGTATATTCTTGTACACCAAAAATGAAATCTGTTCTTACTATTCATAATTTAAAATATCAAGGAATCATGTTACGTGATTCCTTTCATGACTTGTTTCACCTGGATGATGAGCATATCGGTGGAATGGAGTGGCAAGGATTAATTAATTGCTTGAAGGCAGGTATCTATCATGCAGACAAAGTTACCACAGTGAGTCCGTCGTATGCGGAAGAAATTAAGAGCCCTTATTACGGGGAAGGTTTACACCAATGTATACAAGATCGAAGTGAAGACCTTGTCGGCATATTAAATGGGATTGATACCAAAAGTTATCATCCACGAACAGACAGAGCGATTCGCTTTCATTATCAATTCTCTTCTTCAAGGAAAAGGTTAAATAAATTATATATTCAACATAAATTTTCCATGGAAATTGATCCCGATAAACCGATGTATGTGATGATTACACGTTTCGTTGAGCAGAAGGGTTTACACTTAATTGAAGCAATACTTGATCAGTTTTTAACGGAAGAAGATGTTCAATTTATCATTTTAGGAACAGGTGAATCCCATTTTGAAGATTATTTTCATCAAATAGAACAACGATTCAAAGGAAAGATGATTGCATATTTAAAATTTGATGAGAAGCTTGCAAGACAATTATATGCTGCCGGGGATTTTTTTGTCATGCCATCTAAATTTGAACCATGTGGGTTAGCTCAATTAATCGCACTGCAATACAATACTGTACCAATAGTTAGAGAGACTGGCGGGTTAAAAGACACCGTAATTCCATATAATGAATATGAAAAGTCAGGGAATGGATTCAGCTTTACCAATTACAACGCTCATGATCTCTTAGCTGTTTTACGCTATACCCTGAACATTTTCCATGACCAGGATAAATGGTATGCCCTCTTTCGCAATGTAAGAAAATCCTCATTCAGTTGGGAAGAATCAAGAGATCAGTATGTGAAACTTTATGAACAAGTACTAGCATCATCCAGTACCTAGTCCATCATGGGAGTGATCTGAATTGACGAGAATATCTGTTCAACAGTTTATTGATAAGATAGAAGAAAAAAGGAGTTTGAAAGAACCTAATCGTGAGAGTTATAAGGAGATATATTATATTATCTGTTCAATCCTTAATCATTATATTACTTCAGATTGGAAACAAACTGATGATCAAATCCGTTCATCAAAGGTTAAACAAGTCTATTATATATCGATGGAATTCTTAATCGGCAGTTTATTAAAAAACAATCTATTAAACTATGATTTATTAACGACTTGTAATGATGCTTTAACAGAATTAGGTTTTGATCCAGAAAAGGTTTATAAACAAGAACATGATCCCGGACTAGGAAATGGCGGATTAGGAAGGTTGGCAGCATGTTTCTTAGACTCTATGGCATCATTAAATTATCCTGGTGTTGGTTGTGGTATCAGGTATCGCTATGGGTTATTTGAACAGAGAATAATAAATGGTTACCAAACAGAATTCCCTGATGACTGGTTACAACAAGACTACCCTTGGGAGATAAGAAAAGAACAAGAAGCAGTAATTATCGAGTACGGAGGAAAAGCTTCTCTCTACGAAAACGAATCCGGGAAACTCAGCTGTCGTTACGAAGGAACTGAAAAAGTCAGAGCAGTACCTTATGATATACCAATAGTAGGGTTTCGCAACCAATTCATTAATGCACTAAGGTTATGGAGTGCTGAGCCTATTCAGGAATTACAACAAATCAACCAAAATGATTATTATAACCATTTAGAATATGAAAGACAAGTAGAACAGATATCCGGCTACTTATATCCTGATGATTCAAGTATAGCCGGGAAAAAATTGCGTCTGAAACAGCAATATTTTTTAGTCTCTGCTTCTTTGCGTCAAATATTAAATGAATATCGTCAATATCATTCGTCAGGTTACCATCTTTTATACGAAAAAGTTGTCATTCAAATTAATGATACCCACCCGAGTTTGGCAATACCAGAGTTAATGCGGATATTAATGGATGAAGAACAATACAGTTGGAATGATGCATGGCATATAGTGACAAATCTTTTCGCATATACCAATCACACAATTATGTCAGAGGCATTAGAGACATGGCCTGTATCGATGATTAAAGAAATTGTTCCACGCTTATATATGATTATAGAAGAAATGAATGAACGTTTTTGTCAATCGATTTTTTACAACTACCCTGATCTTCGTAAGGAAATTCCTAAGCTTGCTATCATTGCAGATGATCAAGTACATATGGCGCGATTAGCAATTATAGCTAGTTTTCGAATAAATGGTGTCGCAAAACTCCATACAGAGATTTTAAAAACAAAAGAAATGCGTACTTTCCATCAAATTTTCCCTGCAAAGTTTCAAAATAAAACAAATGGTATCTCCCATCGACGTTGGTTATTAATGACTAATCCTAAATTAGCAAAATTTATATCCTCCATGATTAGTCCGATTTGGATTGATCAACCATATGAGTTAAATCAATTGCTTCGTTATACTAAAGACAAAGGAATACTAGAGGAACTTGCTGCAATTAAATTAGCAAATAAACAAGAATTAGCGCACTATATTCATAAAAATACTGGGATAATGGTTGATGACCACTCCATTTTTGATGTGCAAATTAAAAGACTTCATGAATATAAGCGTCAATTGCTGAATGTGTTTCATATCATCTACCTATATAAGCGTGTACAGGAAAATCCACAGCTGAATTTAATGCCAAGAACATTCATTTTTGCAGCAAAAGCGGCACCAAGTTACCATTTAGCAAAAGAAATTATCAAGCTTATTCATACAGTTGCAGATATTGTAAACAATGATCCCAATATTAAAGATAAGATTAAGGTTGTTTTTCTCGAAAATTATAATGTCAGTCTTGCTGAAAAAATCATTCCAGCAGCAGATGTCAGTGAACAAATCTCTACAGCCAGTAAAGAAGCTTCTGGTACTGGGAATATGAAAATGATGATGAATGGTGCATTAACAATTGGAACATTGGACGGGGCCAACATTGAAATGGAAAACTTAGTCGGTAAGCACAATATGTTTATTTTTGGATTGCGATCAGAGGATGTTTACCAGCATTATCAATCAGGGAATTATCGGGCCAATGAAATTTTCCAAACAGATCAAAGAATCCGATTTATTTTGAATCAATTACATGATGGACTTTTCCATCATTCTTCTTTCAAAGATATCTATTTTCAATTATTACAAACAAATGATCCTTACTTTATATTAAAGGATTTTGACAGTTATGTAGAGGCACAGCACTTAATTGACTTTACTTATCGTGATCAATTGAAATGGCAATCGAAATGTTTAATTAATATCGCGCATTCAGGAAAATTTTCCAGTGATCGGACGATTAATGAATATGCAAGTGCTATTTGGAATATAAAACAATTAAACTAATAGAAAGAAGATACCCGTTATTTACCGGGTATCTTCTTTTTCCATTTGCTTCAAATAATTCGTTATGGCTAGTTGAACGAACTCTTCTATTTTTATGTCTTTCGATTTAGCTATTTGCTGTACCCGTTTTTTTAGCTCACTTGGGATAACTGTATGTATTGTTACCTCATCACTATCCAACAGGATTCCTTGATGTCTTTCTATTACTTTCCCTTTAATCATGCTTTGTTTTAGTAATTGTATTTCTTCGGGATTTATTTGCTGATCAAATGGTAATTGAATTGGCTTTACCAATAATTCAATCATTTCCTCCTCAACCCTTACCTTACAATTTTGTACACCGACTGTAAGAAAGAGCTTTTCTATCAATTGATAAATAACCGAATGTAAATGAGCTGGTTTTATAAACTGGAAAATTGCATATCCTCGCTTATTAATTGCTTTTTGATAACCCAGTTTATACTGTGGTCTGTATCCTTGTTCATTTAATTCATCATAATTCAAGTAGTTTCCTCTTTCTGTTATTGCTATCACTCTACCCTCGCGGCCAATTGTCACGACTCTTGCAATTTCACCTGTTGCTTGATGTAAAAATGTCTGAAATAAATAAGTACCGGTTTCCTTAACATACAAGGGAGTTCTTTGCTCTTTTTTATACTTGCTTTCATAAACAGTAAGGTCTTCTTCATCAACAAAGGTAATTTCTCTCCCTAAGTATGTTTTCGTAAATGAAGGTATCTCTCCTGCTTTTATTAGTTTCTGAGCAGTGGATAATGACACATTTAACCTTTCAGCTACATCCTTGTTGGTTAACCCAGGCTTCGTATAATATTCTTTTAATTTTTCTGCTGTTTCACTCGAAAAATAATATGTACCGTCAATGGTCCAGTCTTGTTTATTTATTGGTACTATTTCTTCACGTTTAACTAAACTATAGATAGTCTGTTCAGATATTTGTAAAAATGATGCTAAATCTTTTGTTGAATATATATCTTTCTCGAATGATTCTTCAATCATTTACTTCACCTTCTAATATAGATTGTTTATCTAAAGTATACCGAAAAACTATCTTCTTTTAAATATATAATGTAAACTTTTTATTTTCTGTTACTTATAATCAAACATAATATATATAATTTAAAAAAATCTAAAATTAGGTTTAAGTATAAATAATAGACTGTTATTTGTTATTTATAATATTTACTAATATTTTTTTATTGGTTATAATACTTATATATTTGTTAAATAAAGCAATAATTTAAAGTATAATTAATTACATAAAAGAAGGTGAAGATTATCTTTTCTATAGAAATAAATAGCAATCCATATGAAATAACTAAAATAAAAAATAAAAAGATATTAATAGATTATCTAATAATAGATGACTATATCGATGATATGCAGTTAATCACTTATGAGAATGAAGAGAAACATGGAGAGCGTTTTTATCAGTTTAATGATATGGAAATGATATATTATTTTATTCATAAACAACAACATGTTAACAAAGCGAAAAAGTTATCCGATGCAACAAAAAGAAATTATCTTCGTGATATTTTGCAGTTTTATTATAAGTGGGTAGAATTTCAAGAAAGAAATAATAATGAGATAAATAATTATTTATTAAAAAGGCTAAAACCTAGACATGTGGAATTATATCAAGTAGATTTTTTAACAAAGCAGATGGGATATAAAGTTGCTACAATTGCACGTAAAAGTATTGTGTTAAAAAGTTTTCTCAAATGGTTACATCAAGTCAATTATATAAATGAACCTGTCCATCAAACAATGATATCATCATCTGCAGGCAATGATGACCATCCAGATAGAGATCTATCTTTTCAGGAAGTATCCATGCTGATTAATTACTGGAAAGAAAGAGATCATCCAGTTAATTATTCGATTTTATTAACCTTAGCTACGACAGGTTTACGTATTGCAGAATTATGTAAAGCAAAATGGGGTGATCTGTTTTTTGATTACACTACAGGACATTATTTCCTTGCAAGTATCGGGAAAAATAAGAAACATCGAGATGTTCTCATCTTTCCTTATGTATTAGAGGCTCTGAAAATGTTAAGAAAAAGACGGAGGTTATCAGACCAATTAAATTCTAATGATCATTCACCTCTTCTTCCAAATCAAAGCCGGACGTTTTATAGTGCTACTTATTTAAGTAAATATGTTAAAAAAATAATTCGTCAAACAAATTTTCCATTCTTAATGAACAAAGACGGTCCAATTACTCCTCATTGGTTTCGGCATTTCTTCGCTAATCATTCTTTAGACCAAGGGGCAAATTTAGAATACATTCGCCAAACATTAGGACATTCTATGCTACGGACAACTCAAGGGTACTTGCGCAAAAATATGGAGAGAAAAAATAATGCGGCCATCTATTGGGATCAGCAGCAATTTTCTTAAAAACTTTATAAAAAATTGGTTACCGTCAGGAAAATGCGGATTTACAACGTTAAGGAATTTTCAATACTAAAAAGCCCAACTTCACTGTTAATTAATAGAGAAATTGAGCTTTTTCATTACTCCATAAGCATTTTTAAGTTATATTCAAAAACCATGCTTTGACATTCGCTAAAGCATGGTAATTATTTAAACGAATACAAATCTGCTAAGTTGCTTTTTTTAGCTCATCTATTTATTGAATTCATTAACTGGAAGAAGTATTCAGGTTTATGAGTCTTATTTAGGTTATACCATGAATGTAATGCATCTGGTGTAAATACATCTATTTTTTTCAGTACCTCCATTGCAAATTCCAGAGGAGCTATTCCTGATGCAGTAATTAAATTCGCATCAGATACCGCAGATCCCAACTCATAGAACTTTTCTCCTTTATAGTTAGGACATACCATTTTAGTATATTCTAAGTTATTACTTGTATGCTTTCTAGTATCTAAGTATCCCATATTCGCGAGGCCCTCAATTGCACCACAAATTGCAGCAACAATAGTGCCAAGCTTTAAAGCTTGGCCAATTCTTTCCAAGATAGGTTGATGAATTTCTTCACTCCAAGTAGTCCCTCCTGGTAAAATTAAAAGATCTTTACTCTCAAGAGTACATTCATCAAGGGAAATATCTGGTTTTATGCTCAGTCCTCCCATAGTAGTAATCATTTCTTTATTAGCTCCTACTGTAATTACTTTTAAAGGTGCTAAATCTTTTTTGAAATATCTTCCTGAGTTTAGTTCAGCAATTATATATCCATATTCCCAGTCCGACATTGTATTAAATACATACAGAAAAACTGTTTTTGTTTGCATCCATTAACACTCCAATCACAATTGATATAGCTATTATAATATAACTTCCCTGACAGTTATCGTCAGGGAAGTTATCATACTTGATGAAATTTTATTAATTCCGACAGAACTTCCAACATTCTTTTCTTAAGACTTATTGGCTCAATAACTTTAATAGATTTATTGTATGATAAAAGCAAATAAGGTACATATGTATGTATCATATCTTTTTCAAGAAGAAAAACAGCTTGATTTGAAGTCCGTTCTTGTAAATAATGTCCTAAAAACCAATGTTGGCATATATCAGCCAATACACTTTTATCCCCATTAATAACCAAAGAAATAATCCCTTCCTTATCTTCTATAGTTGGAAGAAGATTTTTCATAAAAAAGTCACGTGCTGAAAAATTTTCTGGCCGGTTAAACTTATTTTCGGTTAGCATTAGACTTTCCATTCGATCTACTCTAAAACTACGGATATCATTCCTAAGATGACACAATCCAATCACATACCACTTATTATTCCAATAGATAATTTTGTACGGATCGACCAATCTATAATTTAATTGCTCTTCGCCACTTTTATGGTAAAGAATTTTTACTGAGTACCCGTCAGCTACGGCCTGCTCCAACTCCTTCAAAAAAGGTTCCATAGAGAGTGAACTTAATCGACTTATTACTTCAAGACTAGTTAAATGTTGGTTTATCTTTGATTCCTGCTCTTGATTTGAGTATTTACTAAGTTTTGAAATGGCCCTATTCAGTGCTTCACCTCCATAATATCCGGCTTCTTCTGCAAAAACAGCAGCGTGAAATAGCGAAGTTTGCTCCTCAAAATCAAAAAAAAGAGGAGCCTCAATAAAATTGTTCAATAAAGTGTATCCACCGTTATGTCCTGGTTCTGAAATTATAGGTACGCCACTTGTTGAAATTGTATCAATATAACGATACACAGTCCTTATATTCATCTCTAACTTTTCTGAAATTTGTTTTGCAGTAATTCTTTCACCTGAACGAAGCATCCATAGAATCGCTAACATATTGTCAATTTTAGGCATATAATTCCACCTCTATATGAAATTTTTTTCTATTATATATTTCCGGTTTTTGGTATAACTCATCAACTGTTCCTTTCCGATAAGCTTTTTATATAATGAGGTCCTAGACACATTTGTAATTTTACAAATTTGATTTACAGTTATATCTCCCTATTATAGAGCTTTACTGCATAATTCATTGCACCATACGTCACCTATAGGCTGGGAACATATTAATTTGCTAGGAGAATACCATTTTAATTCGGAGAAAGTGATCTCATTAGATTCTTTAAGACCACTGAAAATATCTTAACGTTTTTAAAAACGGGAGAATCGTCAGGAAAATAGGCTTAGCGTTGTAAATTTCCGTGTTTTCCTGACGGTACCCCTTTATAAAAATTAAAAGAAGTGGGATAAATGCACCTCACCTCTTTTAATTTTTTATTCTATATTTATCTTCCAAACTGTTTCTAATTAATTTTGTTGCACTTGCTATTTCAATACCTAGAATGTAGGCAATATCTTCAATTGTCATACGTTCTTCTTGATATAGATAGGTCGCATAGATTTTCCTAATACTAGAAACGGTTAGTTTAGGTTTCAAAAAAAAATCTTTTGAGATGATTTCTAAATGAGAAACGATTGTAGTGAATGCAATCGGGGTAATTGATTGATCATGTTTTTTAGTTATTAAGAAATAAGGTGTTTCGTGATGCTTCATCCAATTATACTGTTCGATAAAAAGATCCACATCAGCTTTGTCCTCAAAAGTAATGATTCGATGTTTTAACAAGAGATTTACATGATCTTTTTCTATCTGTATATCTTGTTTCCTGAAGTGAAAATCGATATTTCGCAAACCTTTTAAAGCTAAAAGATAGACTAACTTTCTCTGAACAGTATAGTTCGGGTGATTCCTTATCTCTGGTAATAACGTCAGTAATTCCATGTAATTTTGGCCTAATTGATTTATATTTTGCTTCTTTCCAGGAATGGATTTTATTTTCATGACAGGATCTATTGATACTTTTCCTATCTGCCATATATAATCAAAAAATACTCGTAAAATGGTTAAATATTTGTTTACAGTACTGCTATTGTTACCAGCATCTAATTTAGCCTGAAGGAAATCTTTTATATCTCTTGGATTTATTTCGTACAATTCTTTTTCTTTGTGATATTTTTTATCAATATATTGAAAGAAAAGCTGAATAACAAGTTGATAATCTTTAATGGTTTGTTGACTTTTCCCCTGTTCTTCTAAGAATCTACTAAATCCATATGGCATCACTATTCACTTCCTATCAACGATAGTAATTGATCATATGAATATTTTACCACAATACTTGAACGAACGTCCTCGTTATTGTAAAATAGATTTTGTTTTTGTTTATACAAATTATTTGAAAGTAATCTATTACTTATAAATAAGAAAAATATAAAAGAATTTAGATTTTAACCAACTCAAATAGGTAATTTTCCTTATATAAGTCATCAGGATATTCAATAAAACCAGTATCTCCTTCTTCATATAGACCTTGTAAAAATTCGTTCAGTGCTCCCATATATTGTTCATACAAAAATTCAAAACTTACTGGTTCTTTTGGTAATAAATTGTCTTTACATACATTTGGATGAGCATAATTAACATATGTTCTGCACGGCAGTGGACGTATCTCATAAGCCAAACATTGATTTGTTTCCGTATCTAACATTACACAAGGCAAATGTTTCTTTTTATATTCATATTTAAATCCCTCCTCCTCTCTATCAAGCTGCTTTATTTCTCTTAGAACATCATTATGTTTTCTATAATAACTGCTCATATGCTGTTGAATCTTCACTCGCCTTTCTTCTGGCAATCCTTTTATTGATCCTTTAATTAGTTTCGCCTCAAGCTCGTTAATTATAATTGGAAAATAACAGCAAAAAGCACAACCTAACTGGCAGCTCGGCTTAACATCCATCATTTTTTCCATTTCACTTATCTCTTCATTCACCAGTTTCAGTAACCCACTGAAACTAGCATGTAACTTCTGATCTATCGATAAATCCGCTTTTGCAAAATGATCTACTAAATCATAAAATTTATCTTCTTCTATTACATATCGATTACTTAAATCGATACATCGCTCTTCAATCTGATCCAGTGTCAAATAATCAACCATGAATTTCTGCCCCTTTCTAACTTCCATTCTTATCATAATAAAGCAATCCGGGTATTAAGACAAGATAGCATCTGACCAAGACTAGTAAAGTGTGCGGTTTATTTATCATATACGAACCTTTCATTGTACTTATTCTATATGGGTAGGTAAATTATTAAATAACTACTAAATTTCCCAATAGATGTCCGTATGAAAAAAATCCCTTATCGGTGTAAATTTGCTTACCTATATATTTATACAACCATTTTTCCAGTAAAAAAGTGCAAAGATGTCTCTTTGCACCGCTTTACTATTCGTATCTTTAGTGTACTAATGTATCACACGATCGATTGGCAGGAAGCTGTAGAATCTTTGGAGAAAATAACAAGCAATTGTTCCAATGATTAATAGCAAGCAAAAATATAGATCATAACGCCCATAACCTATTTGATAAAAGTAGGTTCTTTTCACATCTCCATTAAATGATTTTGCTTCCATCGCTGTTGAAATTCTGTGTGCTCTTCTTATACTTTGAGCAAGAATAGGAACTGCATAATATTTTATCCTGTCATAATATCCAGTAATACCTCTAGAAAAGGTTACCCCGCGAACTTTTAAAGCCTGTCTTAATGTATATACTTCCTCTGCAATCATTGGTAATAATCGAACAGCAGCCATAAAACTGTATGCTATTTTGGGCTTAAGTTTATATTGTTGCATAGAGGAATAAAACAACGATACAGGTTTTGTCGTAAGGGCGAATAATAATCCTAGGTAACCAAAGATAATACTTCTTAACCCCAGATGTAACCCCCTGAAAAAACTTTCCTCTGTAACGTGTATAATTCCAAAATGAAAGAATGTCGTTTCTCCTTCACCAAAAAAAGCCATTGATGTAAAAGACGAGATGAATATGACAATAAAGGGTGAAGCAAATAACAATAACCATTTCATTGAATAACCTGTCATAAAAAAATATAGGAAAGATAATCCGATAACAAAATAGATATGAAAATGAATATAATCTACAAATAATAAACCAACAAACAATAAAACAAGAAGGAAAAGTTTTAGTGACGGATTTACATAATGAAGCCATGTTATTTTCGGATTAAGTTCCAATAGCACTTTGCTTTCCCTCCATTCCTTCTGTATTACGTAACCGATACACTCCCGCTAATTTACCAGCATCAATGATCCACTCTGTTGTAGCAAAGTAATTCCTAATATGAAGATCATGAGTAACCATTAATATCGTCGTTCCATCATTGGAAAGAGTTAAAAAATAATCTAACATGCGAAAAGTATTAGCAGCATCTTGTCCAAATGTAGGTTCATCTAATAGTAAGATCTTCGGTCGCATAATAGTTACCGTTGCGATACTTAAACGTTTCATTTGTCCAACAGATAATTGAAAGGGATGTTTATTTTTCACGTGTTCTAATTGAAAAACAGCCAATTGATCTCTAATTCTCTGTTCACACGCTTCATTAGTTAGCTGGCAATCACGTAATGAAAAAGCTAATTCCTCGTATACTGTATTTGTTACGAATTGCAATTCAGGATTCTGAAAGACAAACCCAACATATCGATAAAAAGCCTTATCTTGTTTGATCGAATAGTTTATTTCACCTTTTGTTTTGATTAGTTTTGCTAAAGCTTGTAGAAGTGTACTTTTTCCTGATCCATTTTTACCTGTAATTGTAATCCATTCTCCCTTGTTAACTATTGCGTTCTCTACATGGATTAAGCCCTTCTTACTCCTATATCCGGTTAAGTGATGTATTGTCATTTCAGGCACTGGTTTTTCAGCATACTGGAGATAGGATGGAATATTTTCTTCCCAAACTCCTGGATACCAAATTCCGTATTGCCGAAAGAGATCTTTATAATGATTGATGACGTAATTCGGTTCCCCATCTGCAACAATGGCACCTTGAGAATCCAACATGATCATCCTGTCAGCAAAATCATAAACATGTTCTATCTTATGTTCCACAATGATAACCGTTTTATCTGAAGCTATCTTCCTAACTGATTCCCATACTTGTTGTGTTCCTTCGCTATCTAACATTGCTGTTGGCTCATCTAAAAACATAACATCTGGCTGTAATGCGAGTGTACTAGCAATTGCTAACCTTTGTTTCATTCCACCAGACAATTTGTCAATCTTCGTATGAGACTCAGGTAAAACTAAACCTACTTTTTCCATATAGAATTGAATTCGATCAGACATTTCCTCATGCGGTATTTGAAGATTTTCTAATACAAAAGCTATCTCTTCATCAACATACGGCATACAAAATTGGGTATCAGGATCTTGAAAAACATAGCCAGAATGTTTCGATAATTTACTATCCGCACACTTCATGGGGATTTCTACAGAGTGTGGAATAATACCTGCAAGTATCTTGAGCAATGTTGATTTCC
The DNA here is from genome assembly GCF_042651765.1 of Gracilibacillus xinjiangensis. Lineage (NCBI taxonomy): Bacteria > Bacillati > Bacillota > Bacilli > Caryophanales > Bacillaceae > Gracilibacillus > Gracilibacillus xinjiangensis. Next base: position 783,864 of record NZ_JBHSDT010000008.1, read on the forward strand.
CCGCTCCGGATGGTCCAACCAAAAGTACCTTCTCCCCTTTATTTATAGAAAGCGAGAAATCCTTAAATAAAAAGGACTTCTCATCAGGAAACTTAACTTTTAACCCTTCTATACTCACTTCAACTTGATCCATTCTCTCACCTTACCTCTTCATCCAGTGCCTGGTAATGCTTCTGATTAACTGGTCTAACTAAGTTTGTTACACCTGTTTTCTCTAAAGCTTTCACTAGATAAAATGCAAAAAAACCAGTAATAACTATTGCACCGAGTGTCCTGAATACAATTAAAAGGGTTAAGTTCCACCAGACTAGTTCCTGTATATAGCCATAATAAGTATCTAACCAAAGGGAACCAATCGTTGCCCCAATTGCCGCAAGACACATCACAAAAATACGGTGATTCTTATAACGGAATATTGCAAATATCAGTTCACAGCCCAGTCCTTGTACTAGACCATATAACAGAAGGCTAATTCCCCACTGACCACCAAATAGAAATTCTCCTTGTGCTGCAGCTAATTCTGCCAGGAGAGCAACACCTGGTTTTCTGATAATTAAGAATGCGACAGTTGCTGCCATAAACCACATCCCATAAACTAATTGGTCAATGTGTAATCCAAATACGGAAAGAGTATTATATAATGGACCCCAGATTTTATATATCACACTAAATACGATTGCAATAACAATGGTAACTAAAATATCTGTAAGAGTTAGTTTATTTTTCATTAGCTAACATTCCTTTCGATAATACAGTCTCCCATGTCTCCATTTGATACGCCATTTCCCAAAACAGTAATTCATAATTACTGCTAATAACAAAATGTTCCTTCATCCGTTCTTGATCCGCTTCTGTAACTTGACTGGCTATTTCGTCCAAGCGATCAATTTGTTCGTTCACTAAATTACCAAACCAGTCACCGCCATATGCGGAAATCCATTTTTGATAGACAGGATGGTCCGGCTTACAATCTTTTAATTTTTCCCCAACCTCAAAATAAAGCCAATAACAAGGAAGTATTGCTGCAATTACATCACCTAGATGTCCTTCATATGCAGCACGATACATATGTGAAGTGTAAGCATATGCGGTGGGTGATGGCTTAAAAGCTGCCTTCTCTTCTTTTGTAATACCTAAAATGTCCGAAAAGCTTCGATGTAACTCTAGTTCGGCTTCATATGTACCTTGAGCATGTGATGCCATACGATAGGTGCTCTCGAGTGAATTCGCCTTGGCTGCACCTAATGATTGGATACGGGCAAAATGGGATAAATAATATGCATCCTGCAGGACATAGTATTTAAAACAATCAATGGGTAAGGTCCCTTGACCAATTCCTTGTACAAATGGATGGTCAAAACTTGCCTGCCAAATCGGATCAACTTCTATTCGTAAAATTTCTGAAAACTTCATTTCATTTCCTCCCTTTATTTAACCACAAAAAACCACTATCATTACCAACGTAAAGATAGTGGTCATAAATACAGAAAAATTTATGATAAATAAAGGATAATCCTTCGCCACTTCCCTACGCTGGTATAAACCAGATCAGGTTCTAAGGGTCTTAAAGTAATACTTTAATCTCAGTCTTTAAAAGACACCCCTAGTGGAATTACGGGTTATATAATTTCGTCTCTACTATAACAGATATTGCTAACTTGTCAATACAATTTTTAACAAAAAATGAATTCATTCAATACTCAGTCATTTACTTTGCTGCCGAGATCCCTTCACCTGTTCGACGGAATGGGCTTATATTCCAGGTTTATATTTCAAATTTTTGAACAACACCGTGAAGCTTTTTAGACAGGTCATTTAATTCAGTAATATTAGTGATAATTTGATTCATTGATTGACTTGTTTGTTCTGACGTAGCAGTGGTTTCTTCGATACCCGCAGCTGATTGTTCGGATATCGATGCAACCTCTTGTAAAGCTCCATTCATTCCTTGGCTGCTTGAAGTTATTTCAGTTAAGTTTTCAGAGATGTTTTGTATATTTTCTACAACTAATTTAACCGCATGATTTATTTCTTCAAAGGTTCGACCTGTTTCTTCAATCTGTGATGTTCCTTCTTTGACTTCTCTATATCCGCCTATCAGGGAATTTGATACAGTTGTTGTCTCGTCCTGAATACTGTGTACAATGACTGTAATATCTTTCACAGAGATACCTACTTGCTCAGCTAGTTTACGCACTTCGTCTGCAACTACCGCAAAACCTTTGCCATGCTCCCCAGCTCTTGCCGCTTCAATTGCAGCATTTAATGCAAGTAAGTTAGTTTGTTCAGCGATTTCTTTAATAACGGAGATTAGCTTCGTGATCTCATGAGATTTGCTGTCAAGCACTTTCATTTTATCAACTGCTTCTGTAACAATTTGATCAATCCGTTCCATTTGTGCAATAGATTGTCCCATTAAGTTCTTTCCATCCGTTATCAGCACCTCTGCAGAAGATGTAGAATTTGCAATTGATTCAGCGTTTTCGTTTGTTGTCATTATTTTTTCACTGAATTTTTGCATCTCTTCCGTTAATTCACTTAAAAAGTTTGCTTCATTATCCGATCCTTTGGCTAACCCTTCCATTGTAAGTGATACTTGCTCAGCACCTGTATGTACCTCTTTGGCACTAGCTTTTAGTGCAGTACTTCGTTCACTGACGACATCAGAGATATCAGTAATATGTTGAATCATGTTACTTAAATTCTCTCTCATTGTATTAATTGCATTAATCAGTTTACTAATCTCGTCTTTTCCTTTGTATTTGATGTTCTCTATGTTTAATTTACCTGCTGCAATCTGATTACTATATTCAATTACTTTCTGTAAGTTACTGGATATATTTCTGCTAATAAAGAAAACGGCTAAACAACTTAATATTATGGATACAATAATAGAAACAATGAGCGTAGTATATGTATTACTCTGAGCAATCTCAGCTTTTGCTACAGCTTGTTCCATATCTTGATTAATAATATCAACAAGTACTTCTAAAACTGCCACCGTTTCTAACTGTAGTTGGTTTAAACTTTGTGCATTTCTTTTCGCTGTAACAAAATCATTTACTTCAACAGCAGGAATTACATCGCTTACAAAAGTGTCATTCATTTTATTCATATTCGTAATAACAAGAGTAAATAATTCATTTGATTCTGGCGTATCCATATATTGTTCTAACTCTGCTGTAAGAAGGTCAAATTGATGTCTTCTATCTTCATACTCCGAAACAAACGATTGTGTGGAATAATGAACGTAATTAGCGACCCTTAACCCCATTGATTCAGTTAATGTACTCATTTGTGAAATATCCAAAGCAATTTTACTTCTTTTTTCTATTTCTTGAATATTATTACCTACATCTTTCACTAATCCTGTTGCGTAAATGGTCGATATACTAAATAAAATAATAACTGCCGCAAATGATAACGCTATCTTTTTACCTATACTTAAATGGTTAAATAAATGAACATTACGTAATTTAATCCTTTTAACTTCATTACCTTTGACTTTCTTTCTCACAATAATCCCCCCAGGATGTGTACAAAATTTATGTAGAATGAATATGTTGACTTCTCATTACATTGTATCACCTCTAATCTGATAAATTATGCCTATACCAAGTATAAATATAGGTTAAATTATCTATTTATACACATTATCATACAACATATACGAACATATTACAATTACCTATTTTTAAATCCTCTACAAGTTAAGTTCTATTTTAATTGTAAAATAATGAGTTAGGTTATCTTGGAACATTTGAACGTACATGAATTTATTTTTAAAAAAAGACCAAAATATTGCATTGCAATGCCAGTTTGAATCTGTTATAGTAGGACGTAATAATAAAACAATTAAATATGTGTTACTTCAATTAATTTTGAAGTGAGAATAGAGGTGCAAAGACCATTAGTAAGTAGTTGGAGGAGATGTGACCAATGACAATTACTGAAAGGGGGATTTGCCGAAGTGATAAGAAACACATCAATCTTACTCACTGGTCCTACATTAAATAAGTGTGGGGCTGTCATATAGAATTTCTATATGGAGGGCTATCTCACGCATCTTATCCATAAATTACGATGCCGCAATGAGACCCTCTCATTGCGGTTTTTTATTTTCAAAAAGGATAAGTATACTGTTAGACTAGTCGCTAACCATGATATGGGGAGCAATAGTTTTTCGATAATCTATGTTGTTGGGATATGCTCTATTCATACTAATTAAGTAAATTGTTTTAAATTTATGAATAGAGGTGGAAATAATGAATTTTGGACGTGTAGTAACAGCAATGGTAACACCTTTTGATCAGGACGGACAAGTTGATTATCAAAAGGCCGAAAGATTAATTGACCATTTAATTGCAAATGGTACAGAAGGGATAGTAGTGGCAGGTACAACAGGCGAATCGCCTACATTATCAGCGGAAGAGAAGATTTCTTTATTAAAATTTGCCGTAAAAACTGTTAATAAACGTGTTCCTGTTATAGCTGGTACTGGCTCGAATAATACCAATGGTTCTATCGAACTAACTAAGCAAGCGGAACTAATTGGGGTTGATGCAGTCATGTTAGTTACTCCATACTATAATAAACCATCACAACAAGGAATGTATGAGCATTTTAAGACAATTGCCAACACAACATCTTTACCTATCATGCTATACAACATCCCTGGTAGAACGGGAGTCAATCTGTTGCCTGAAACAATTATTGAACTAGCACAGATTAGTAATATTGTTTCTGTAAAAGAAGCTAGCGGAAATTTAGATGCAATGACAAAAATCATCCGTGGAACACCAAGCACATTCTCATTGTATAGTGGTGATGACAGTTTAACATTACCTATTTTAGCAATTGGCGGGACAGGAGTTGTTTCTGTTTCTTCCCATGTTATCGGGAATGAAATGAATGAAATGATTCAGGCATTCCAACAAGGACGTGTAACAGAGGCAGCTATCTTACACCAGGAATTATTACCAATAATGCAAGCATTATTTACAGCTCCTAATCCAACTCCAGTGAAAGCTGCTTTAAGTTTTATCGGATTAGATGTGGGCTCCGTAAGATTGCCGCTAATTCCACTTACTGATAGTGAATTGAAATTCCTGGAACAGCAATTAGTTTTCACACAAAACAGATCTAATGCAGGCTGAGACAGACAAAAAAAGAGAAGTCTTTAACTAATGGACTTCTCTTTTTTATTGATTATTTTAATTGCTAACTTCTCAATCACTTGCGCTAACAGTAATGTACGCGGAATGAATGATTCAAGTTCTAAATATTCATCTTCCCTATGTGCATTACCACCTACTGGCCCTAAACCATCAACAGTTGGAATCCCTAATGCAGCAGGAAAAGATGCGTCTGACCCACCACCAGTTTCCGTATCCATTATATTTATCTGCAGTTCATTTCCTACTCGTTTGATTATTTTTAATAATCTCTCTGTTTTCTCCGTTTTTTCCATAGGAGGACGATTTATTTCTCCATCTATGAGGACTTTTGTACCATCAACTTCTGTGGTTGCCGAAATCTCTTCTATTTGCTTCTCAATAACTTTCGCTTGTTCCTTGTTTCTGAAACGGACATCAATTTCTGCTGTTGCATGGTCTGATATTGTGTTTACTGAACTACCACCTTCTATTAACCCAACATTTACATGAATACCTGCTTCTTCATCCGTTATCTCATAAAGCTGGATTATTTTATGGGCTAATTCTTCGATCGCACTCCTGCCTCTTTCCGGCTCAATTCCTGAATGTGCTGCTTTCCCTATAACTTCTAGAGTGTAATGTCCTTTTCCCCTTCTCGCTGATACGATTGCGCCATTTTTTCTTGCCGGTTCCATAACTAATGCGAATTTTTTACCGACAGCTTTTTCTTCAATTAATTTTCTTGAACTGATCGAACCGGCTTCTTCATCACTTGTTAATAATATTTCCACTTCATGAAATGCTTTGCTGTTGTATTTTTTTAATGCTTTCATTGTATAATAAACGGATACCAAACTTGCTTTCATGTCGATCACCCCAGGACCATAAGCACGATTATTCTTTATTCGAAAAGGTCTTTTGGCAGCTGTTCCTTTTTCAAAAACAGTATCCATATGTGCTATAATAAGAATCGAGGGTGATTTACCTTTACATTTCATTGAGTGGATTGAAAGATGGTTACCAAAGTCTTTTTGTTTATGCTTTTGTATCTGTAAACCTAATTCCTGGTATAATGTCTCCATTTTGTCGCCAATTAAGTTTACTCCATCTTTATCATATGAGCCACTATCAATATTGACCAATTGTTCTAAAAGATCCAACATATCATCTTGGTGCTGATTAAAATACTCGTTCATCATATGTTCCCTTACCTTCTATTAAGATTAAGAAAATCATACTATATTTTATGGAAGAATGCTATATTTATTGACAAGGATTGATATCATTTATAAATAGATGTCGGAATATAAGTCAGAAAGGAAATGGATATGCGGATATATGTAGATGCAGATGCTTGTCCTGTAGTTGATACAATAATAAATGAAGCAAAGACATACAACACGGAAGTCATTTTGGTTAAAAGTTATAATCATTACTCTCTTCAAGAATATCCTGATCATGTGAAAGTGAGTTATGTTGATTCAGGAGCAGATGCTGCAGATTATAAAATTGTAGGATTGGCAAAACAACATGATTTAATTGTTACCCAAGATTACGGACTTGCTGCTTTAGGCTTAGAAAAAGGGTGCTATGTTCTCCATCATGTTGGGTTTCATTATACAAAGGAAAGGATAGACCAAATGTTAGATGAAAGGCATAGGAAAGCAAAAGCAAGAAAAGCTGGTTTTAGAACAAAAGGGCCAAAAAAGCTAGAACAAACACAAAAAGAAAGCTTCCGTAATTCCTTACGAAAGCTGCTTGACAACTATTCCTCTTCTTCCTGAATGATTTCTGCAATTTTACTAACTTGCCAACGTTCAGCCGTTTCTTCTGGCACCTCATATATTTTGCCTTCTCGTAGAAGTTGGCCATTATACGTAGATTGTACTAACATTTTTACCTTTATCATATTTATAACTCCTTTAATTTTGTTTGACATACTGATTAAGCCAGTTCAAGCACACCTCTTTCCACATATAAGTATGTGGATGTTCATCTGCTAAACCAAGGCCATGTCTGCCATCTTGATATATATGTAAGTCAAATGCAATGTTTTTTTGCTGTAATGCCTGTACATAATGTAAACTGTTGAAAACTGAGACAGATGCATCATTCGCAGTTGACCAGACAAAAGCAGGCGGAGTGTTTTCAGTTACAAGTTTTTCCGCTGAATACTGTGCCATCACACTCTCATCAGGATTTTCCCCGATTAAGTTATTTCTGCTTCCTTCGTGTGTATGTTTCCCCATACTAATTACTGGATAACATAATATATGAAAATCCGGGCGACTTGATTGATGATATAAGGGATTTTCATGTGTTTTGTCACCATAATCAAAGCTATTACTAATCATTGCAGCTAAATGCCCTCCTGCAGAAAAACCTAACACTCCTACTTTATCTGCTTCAATCCCCCATGCTTTTGAATAGTAACGTACAGCTCTTACTGCAGACTGACCATCATTTATTACTTCTTGATTGTAAATAGGCGCTACCCGATACCGCAGGACAGCAGCATGGAAGCCATTTTCATTTAACCACTTTGCAACAGGCTCTCCTTCATGGTATGCCCGATGGCTGTAGCCACCTCCAGGTATAACGATGATCAACGGTGTGTCTTTTTTATTTTCCAACAGATATGGCGTTAAGCTTGGACACTCATCAGATAGTGAATCATTTTGCCAGTCGATTTGGTTTTGTTCCAGTAATTTCATTATTTTCCCCACCCACCTATTATGTTTTAATATCATTTTATCATAAAACAGACATAGGTTAAGCGCTTTCTGTACAGAAACCCTACGAAATTGCGACAAATAAAAATAAACAATATTCGGGTTTATGTAATAAAAATAGGTAAACACCCTTACACAATAGGTAAACGTGCATAGGCTACTATCAAGTAATGAATATTTGCTTAACTATTGAGAGGAGTGTGTATGTTGTATACACCTATGAATCAAAATTTTATAAACGAACCGCATTTCCGTGGACATGATGAGAGATTCTTCGGACCAATTGGGCCAGTTGGTGCTGGATTATTGGGCTTTGGGTTAGGCTTTCTCGGTAGTGAACTGGCAGACGGCCCTCCTAGACCATATCCGTATCCTTATGCTCCCTACCCGCAATATGGACCTTATTCTCCATATTATGGGCCTGGTCCAAAACCGTTCGGTCCCCCAAGACCTCCGTATGGCCCTGGACCGTACTATGGACCATACTAAAAATTAACTACCTGCAAGTGATAGCCGATTAAAAAATGTGAAAGGATTTAGATATGTTCTAAATCCTTTTACCGCTTAATCTTTAACTATTATCACCTGTATTTTGGTCTACATAAGGATTAGAATAAATGCATGCTTAAATATCTCTCACCAGTATCAGGTGCGATGCATACTACCTTCTTACCTTCTCCAAGTTTCACAGCTACTTGTATTGCAGCATATACAGCAGCTCCTCCTGAAGGTCCTACAAAAATTCCTTCTTCTTTTGCCAAACGTTTGAATGTATCCATAGCATCCTCATCACTTATTTGGATAATTTCATCATAAACAGAGGTATTTAATATCTCTGGAACAAAACCAGGACTTGTACCAACTAGTTTATGTTTACCAGGTTTTCCTCCTGACAGGACCGGAGAGCCTTTTGGTTCCACTACTGCTACGTGCAGGTTAGTTAATGCTTCTTTTAGTTTTTCGCCAGTACCAGTGATGGTCCCACCTGTTCCAGCAGTGGCAACAAAGCCATCCAATTCCATTCCCATTTGTTCCAAAATTTCTTTTGCAGTCGTTTGGCGATGAATATCAGGATTGGCATCATTTTCGAATTGTTGCGGCATAAAGCTGTTTGGAATTTGATCAACTAACTCTTTAGCTTTTTTTATCGCTCCAGGCATCTTCTCACTACTGGGTGTCAAAACAACTTTGGCACCATATGCCTTCAAGAGATTAACACGTTCCTGGGTCATATTGTCAGGCATAACCAAAATAGCTTTATAGCCTTTTGCAGCAGCATTCATCGCTAGGCCAATTCCTGTGTTTCCACTAGTAGGTTCTATAATTGTTGAACCTGGACTTAATTGTCCAGCTTTTTCCGCTTCTGCAATCATATTATATGCAGCACGGTCTTTTACACTTTTGGATGGATTAAACATTTCTAATTTTACATAAACGTTTGCAGCACCCTTCGGCACCACACGATTTAATTTAACAATTGGTGTATCTCCAATTAATTCAGTCATACTTTGATAAACACTCATACGCTTCCCCTTCCTTAAGGAACTATTATAACAAGGATTTATTTCTATTATCAATCAAAGTACTTCAAATTATAGAAAGAAAGTGGTAATTATTATAGAATAATTCCACTTTCTTCTATGAAAATAAAAATGCTTAAGTAAGTTTCTTTACTTAAGCACTTTGTATCCGTTTACTTATCCTGAACAATAATATAAGCTGCACGGATTGGACCGTGGACACCGACTACTAAATTCATTTCAATATCGGCACTATTACTCGGCCCTGTAATAAAGTTAATACATGATGCAATATCTTCTCCTTTTTCCACCATTTCATGAATATACTGTGTTGCTTGCGTCATTCTGGGGACAATAGTGGATTTAGGTACAATCGCTATATAATCTTTTGGCAGGAGACTAACCGAACGTCCCTGTCCTTCTCCATTGAACAAGACAATCGTGCCAGACTCAGCAAGTGTCACATCACTGAATGTGATCCCAACATCTGCTTTTTCTGCAAAGCTTACAGAACTGTCTCGATCGTGCTGATCCCATTTAAATGTTTTTCGATCATCATCTGCTGTGTGAAGATATTCATCCAGGCGGTACTCCTTATAGCGACTGTCATTGGAATAAATAATTGATTTTGCTTCATATTTTTTTAAGACATCATCTAATACTTTGACTAACTGCTGGGAAGTTGTCTGAAAGAAGTCTGTATGAATTTGGTCACATTGCGCTTCCAAGATACCAACTAATTGATCTTTTGTAAAATCTCTTAAAACCTTCTTTTGCGGACTAACTGTCCATACAGGTTTTTCCACAGGCTGATCTGCTGATAATCCACCAATTTTTGATCGAATATTTGTTAAGAACCTGTCTCGATTCAATATTTCACCTTTCATCAGGCAGTTCCCCCTCGTTTATTCCGTTTATTAAACCAGTCACGGAATCTATCGTTAGTTGGTTTAGGCAAATCTCTAATATCTGTCCAATTTCTGAGTAGGCCCGGTCCTTTAGTGATTCGATTATTTTTAGCAAAAGGTGTAGTTAGAAATGGCGCCATTTTCGTTGCAGTCCGGTAAAGATTAGCAGAATGAACAATTTGCTCAAACCCTCTCATCGCGACACGCTCTGCTAAAGTTGTCCTCTTCTCCTCTTCAACAATTTTTCTTCTATGCATAATTAACTGTTCGTGCAAAGGGATTTTTACTGGACACACTTCTGTACACGCACCACAGAGGGAGGAAGCATAAGGTAATTCTTTATATTCCTCATAGTCTGATAAAAGTGGTGATAAAACTGCCCCAATTGGTCCAGGATAAATGGAACCGTATGCATGACCGCCTACATGTCGATAAACAGGACAAACATTAATACAAGCTGCACAACGAATACAGTGCAGTGCTTCCTGAAATTCGGTCCCTAAAATTTTGGATCTGCCATTGTCAACGATAACTAAGTGGAATTCTTCTGGTCCATCGGCCTCTTCTATTTGTCTTGGCCCAGTTAATGCGGTAATATAGCTCGTCAGCTTCTGTCCGACCGCTGCCCTTGTTAGCAAACTTACGACGATATCTAATTCTTCCCAGCCAGGAACGATACGCTCCATGCCCATAACGGTAATCTGTGTTTTTGGTAATGCTGATACCATTCTCGCATTTCCTTCATTTGTTACAAGCGCAATGGAACCTGATTCGGCCACAGCGAAATTACACCCTGTGATACCAATATCTGCTGACAAAAATTCTTCTCTTAATTTTTCACGTGCAAACAATGCCAATTCTTCCGGTTTCTCTGTTTTTAGATAATTTAATTTTTCTTTGAATACATCTCTTATTTGTTCTTTATTTTTATGAAGCGCAGGAGCTACAATATGAGAAGGTGGATCATGATCATCAATTTGCAGAATATATTCACCTAGATCTGTTTCTATTACTTCACAACCTACCTCTTCCAATGCTTCATTCATCGAAATCTCTTCTGTGACCATCGATTTCGATTTGGCAATTTTCTTCGCATCCTTTTTTTGCACAACTTCTTTAATATAGTTATTCGCTTCTTCTCCGGTTTCTGCAAAATAAACATGTCCACCAAGTTCAGCGACTTTTTCACTTAATTGATTTAAATAATAATCCAGATGTTCAATTGTATGGCTTCGAATTTGCTGACCAAGTGTGCGCCATTCTTCCCAATCACCTAGTTCCTCTGCTGCTGCAGCTCGTTTGGATTGCAATCTTTCCTGTGCAGAACGAACGGCGCCACGCATAAAATCATCACGAATACCTTTTGTCACTCGTGTTTTAAAATCTTTTTCCCCAATGTGCATCGGCATTATGCATCACCCCTGCTGTTCAAAATTTCTGCAATATGCTTTACTTCAATTGGCTTTCCTTGCCTGGTAATACGACCACCAATATTCATTAAACAGCTTCCATCCGCTCCTAGCAGCAGGTTGGCTTGTGTTTCCTCAATATGGGAAACTTTTTCATCAACCATTTGCTCGGATATATTCGCCATCTTGACAGAAAAAGTACCACCAAAGCCGCAACAATCATTGCGGTGTGGAAGATCTACCAAATCTAAACCTCTGACATTTTCTAATAGTTTCACAGGTGCTTCCTTTACACCTAGTAATCTCGTCATATGACAAGATGTATGATATGTCGCCGTTGCCTTATAAGTCGCTCCAACATCTTCAATCCCTAACACATCCACAATAAATTGTGTGAGTTCATATGTCTTTTCCTTTAATGCAACCGCTCGTTTTCTCCAATTAGAGCCATCTTCGAATAAATGAACATATTCATGTAACATATAAACACACGAACCAGATATTCCAATAACATATTCCTTTTGCTCAAAAACTTCAATCATATGTTTCGCTACTTCCAATGTTTCTTTATGATAACCACTATTATAAGCAGGCTGTCCACAGCATGTCTGTGCATTCGGAAAATCCACATCGCAGCCTAATCTTTCTAAAAGTTCAACAGCTGATTTACCGGCATTTGCATAAAATATATCACCTAAACATGTGATAAATAAAGATACTCTCATTCTCTTACGCCCCTTTTCGGATGTTCCCCTCCACATACTTATATTCTACTATTCCATAGAATAATAGTAGAATGGATAAACCCTCCATGAGAGTTTATCCATTTTCAACTGTTATCTAGTAAATGCTGCGGCAACTCCACCATCTACTGTTACCATGCATCCTGTTGTCTTAGCTGCTTTGGAGGAAGCTAAGAACGCCACAGACTCTGCAATATCTTCCGGCAAAATATTCACATTTAAAATCGTCCGCTTGCGATAATGTGCTTCTAAATCCTCTGTTCCGATACCATAAGAAGAAGCACGTTCTTTTTTCCATGAAGAATCCCATATTTTGGATCCGCGAATAACTGCATCTGGTAATACAGAGTTTACTCGTATTCCTAGTTCCCCGCCATCCGCAGCAATTGTTCTTGCTAAATGGACCTCGGCAGCTTTTGCTGTACTGTATGCAGCAGCATTTTTACCAGCATAGATAGAATTTTTTGAACCAATAAATACCATGTTTCCACCGATTGCTTGCTCTTTCATTAATTTGAATATTTCTCTAGCTACTAAGAAATATCCAGTCACTAATACATTAATATTTAAGTTCCATTGATCCATTGTTGTTTCTTCAAATGGACTGGAGCTAGCTAGACCTGCATTATTAACCAGGACATCAATTCCGCCATATTTAAGTACCGAATCCTGAATTGCTTTTTGTACTTCTTCTTCTTTTGTTACATCCATTCTTATAGCAAAAGCACGGTTCGCGCCATATTTTTCATTCACTTCTTTTGCTAATTTTTCTGCTCCTTCCAAATTAATATCAGCAATGACAACATGTGCTCCATCTTCTACAAGACGATAAGTAGTTGCAGTACCAATTCCGCCGGCACCACCTGTTACAAATGCAACCTGACGTGAAAACTCTTTTTCAGCAGGTGCTAAGCTAAGTTTATATAATTCAAGCGGCCAATATTCTACACCATAAGATTCTGCTTCATCTAATGATACGAAATTCCCTAAAACCGTAGACCCGGCCATAACGGAAATTGCCCTGTGATATAATTGTTCACTAACATTGGCAGCAGACCAGCTTTTGCCTGTGTTAATCATACCAACACCTGGAATCAGGATAATTCTTGGTGCTGCTTCAACTAATTTGTCACCTTCTTGTTTGTTGCGTTCAAAATATTCTTCATATTCTGTTTTAAAATGATCTAATCCTGTTTTCACCTTTTCCTTTAATGCTTCTTTATCTTCTGATTGAGGATTCCAATCAATAAACAACGGGACACGTTTTGTATGAACTAAGTGATCAGGGCATGCTGCACCGACTTGTGACAATTCTTTTGCATCATGGCTGTTTACAAATTCCAGTACACTTGCATCATCATTATATGTTGCTAGCATTTTATTATTCTGACTAACTTGTCCTCTAATGAGTGGCATAATTTCAGCAAATATATTCTTTCTTTCTTGTTCATCCAGGGATTCGTGCTTTGCTCCACCGAATAATTCTTTTCCTTCCGCTTGTTTATTTATATAGCTTTCCGCTTCATTGATGATTGCTATTGTTTTATTGTAGCTTTCTTTCGATGTTTCTCCCCATGTAACAAGTCCGTGTTTTTCCATTATAACTAATTCAGCGTTTGGATTGTTTTGGACACCTTCTGCAATCATTTTTGATAATTTAAATCCTGGGCGAATATAGGGAACCCAAACAAAACGTTCGCCATAGATTTCTTTTGCTATTTCTTTTCCATTATCTGCACAAGCTATACTAATAATCGCATCAGGGTGTGTGTGGTCTACTTGTTTAAATGGTAAAAACGCATGTAACAGTGTTTCAATCGATGATCGTGGATGCTTTGCGTCAATCATACAATGTCCCAGGTATTCAACCATTTCTTCATCAGACATTTCCTCACGCTCTAGTAGTGGACGAATATCTGTCAGGTTAAGTCCAGTGAAATTATCCGCCTTCATTGTCGCAAGGTCGGATCCGCTTCCCTTCACCCACATTACTTCAATATCGTCCCCTTTAAAATTTTTCTCGATTGTTTTCGAAGAAGTGTTACCTCCTCCCCAGTTTACTACAGCTCGATCAGAGCCTAGTAAATTGGATCTGTAGACAAGTGATTCTAAACCATCCTTTTCAGTTGCTTTACTATCATCCCAATTATTTTTAACCAAATTAATTCCTCCCCATATTAATAAAATTCTGTTTTTCATTTTGTTTCTTTGTTTATCTGTCTATATTATACAATCTAAACAAACACGAATCAACACAAACAAATACAAATGCTATTTTACTTGCGTTCTGATAAAATCTTTTCTTCATATTCTTTTACTTCATCCAGCCACTTTTCTTGTACTGGCACTCCCATTTGCTCGCAATAGTAATCCCATACAGCTCCAAATGGATATGTTTTGAATTCTTCCATTAATGCCAACCGATCTGTAAAATTACCTTCTTCCTGAAGCTTTTTTAAATGATCATTAGGCAATAACAGGGCATATAATAACGATTTAATCATATTTCGGGTACCGATAGTCCATGCTGCGACCCTGTTAATACTAGCATCAAAGAAATCAAGACCAATCATTACTTTATCTATTGCATCATTTCTAACGATTTCTAAACCGATTTCTCGTAATTCATCATCCAGGATGACAACATGATCACTATCCCACCGTACTGGCCGTGACACGTGAAGTGCCAATTTATCACTGAAAATAAGCATTGCAGAGATTTTATTTGATACCACTTCTGTCGGGTGATAGTGACCAGTGTCTAATAAACAAAGTTTGTTATTCTTCAGGGCATAACCCATATAGAATTCGTGAGATCCAACAACATATGCTTCAGAGCCGATTCCGAAAAGTTTACTTTCCACTGCATCATTATTTAATGATTCATCTACATTTACAGCAAAGATTTGATCTAATGATTCTTTTAATCTCAATCGTGGTGTTAATCGATCACTGGGGATATCCTTATATCCATCAGGAATCCAAATATTCGTTAACGCTGGCTGACCTAATTCCTTTCCAAAATATTCACCAATTTTCCGAGACTGAATACAATGCTCGATCCAGAAATCTCGAATATTTTTATCAGGGTGTGCTAAGGTTAATCCATCTTCTGCTTTCGGGTGAGAAAACAAAGTAGGATTGAAATCCAGCCCTAAACCATTCTTTTTTGCCCATTCCACCCAATTAGCGAAATGTTTTGGTTCCAATTCATTACGATCCACTACTTCTCCATCTGTTTCAGCATAAATAGCATGCAGATTCACTTTATGAGTACCCGGGATCAATGATAGGGCTTTCTCTAAATCTGATCTCAACTGTTCTGGTGTTGCAGCCTTTCCAGGATAATTCCCTGTTACATCAATCCCGCCGGAAAGTTCTTGCTGGTTGATTTCAAAGCCGCTGATATCATCGCCTTGCCAGCAATGGATCGAAACGGTCACATTTTTTAATTTTTCGAATGCTTCCTCAATTGAAACTCCCCACTTTTCGTATTGTTGTTTGGCCTGATTAAAGTTTTCCTTAACTGACATGATTATTCCCCTCTCACACTAAATTTTTGAATATCAAATGAATGATTAATAATTTCCTTTGACTTTTCTATTGATTCAATTTCATTTGTTGCAACCATTTGAGCAATTAAATTACCAATTGCTGTTGCTTCAGCCGGACCTGTGCAAACAGTTTTTCCTGTGACCTTTGCTAGTCGCTCATTCATATAATTGTTTTTACTGCCCCCACCAATGATATGAATCGTATCAAAACTTTTCCCTGTCAGCTTTTCAATTTGTGTGACTGCATTTTTATAGCTTTCTACCAAGCTATTAAAAATGCATGACGCTATTTCACCAGGTGTCTGAGGGATCGTTTGCTCTGTTTCATCACAGTATTGCTGAATCGCTTTCATCATACTGTCAGGACTTAGAAACCGTTGATCATTAACATCAATTATTGATGGAAATTCAGTATTTTCATAGGCAAGTACAACGAATTCAGCAAAATCATATTCATCATTAAACTCTCGTTTTACCTCTTGGATCATCCAAAGGCCCATAATATTTTTTAAAAAGCGAATATTATGATTAACGCCGCCCTCATTTGTGAAATTGCAGTCATAGGCTTCTTTTGTACTAATCGGCTCATCAGATTCAACGCCAATTAGCGACCATGTTCCTGAACTAATGTAAATTGTTTCCTCGCTGGGAACACTGACAACAGCTGAAGCTGTATCATGAGTCCCCGGAAGAACGACAGTCATGTCATATCCTAGTTCTTCTATTAACTCCTTTTTTAATCTGCCAATTGGTTGCATAGGTTCTTTCGGCTCTGAAAAAATATGATGGGGAATCCCTAATTTCTCTAAAAAGGCAACGTTCCAGGTTTTTTCTTTAGCATTTAGTAACTGTGTTGTTGATACATTGGTGTATTCATTCGTTATTTTTCCTGTTAATAAAAAATTTAAATAATCAGGTACCATTAAAAAATGGGCTGATTGTTCCAGTGTTTCTGGTGATTCTTTTTTTAATGCATATAGTTGGTAAATGGTATTAAATGGCTGGAACTGAATGCCTGTATCCTTATATATATGCTCCGGATTCAAAATCTCAAATACCTCTTCCATCACTCCATCTGTACGATGGTCTCTATATGCTACTGCATCTGTCATTCTTTCCTTCTGATCATTTAATAAAATAAAATCAACTGCCCAAGTGTCTACACCAATAGAAATGGGTTGATAGCTGTTTGCGATACTTTTTTTCATCCCTGTTTTAATCTCTTCAAATAGTCGTTCCAGGTCCCAACACAGATGGTTATTTTGCATAGACATCTTGTTTTCGAATCGGTGTACTTCCTCCAATTTTAGTTGTCCGTTTTTTAAATAGCCTGCAATAACACGGCCGCTAGATGCACCAATATCCACTGCTAAATGACATTTTTGCAATATCCTATCCCCCTTATTGAAAGCGATTTATAATGCTATAATAAAGGGAATTTATCTAGATTAATATATCGAAAATTATCTTTTTATTGTCCATTTTTGCTATCTCTGTTAAAACAGCTAAGTATTTTCCTACATTCTCAGCTATTTATTATTCTAATCTCTTTTGCAGGCTTATTTCATTATCATCAAAAAAAGCAATCCCATATGTGTTTTAGGATTGCTGCTCCATACAATTTAACATTTTATTTTCCTTTTACCCAAAAGACTTTCCCTTACTAATGAAAATCGTCAAAAGCTGATATTTGCAAAACGGCCAGGTATGTTTTAGAAATCCAACTATGTTTTAAATTAAATAGACATGTGATTCATTCTGTTAACCGATTCTTGTATGCCTTTGGTGTATCACCATATTTTCTCTTAAACAAGCGATAAAAGTAGCTGACATTTTCGTAACCTACTTCTTCTGCAATATTCTGCATTGATAGACTTGTATATAATAACAAGTTTTTAGCAACAAATAATCGCTTTTCCTGTACTAAATCTTTAAAATTTTTCTTTGTTAACGCTTTTATTTGTTTGCTTACCCAATAATCTGTCTGGTGTAGTCTGTGAGCGAGTTCCTGTAGATTGGCATCCTTGTAGTGTTCTTCAATATATTCGAATACTGTTGATAAAAATGCATGCTGATCAGTTTTCGGGGTATTTTTTTGTATGTTTTGTTGCTCCATTAATTCAATTATTAGCAGCCCCATTAAGAACTTTATCTTAGATTTTGAAAGCAGGGTGGGTTCCATCATCTCGACCAATAATTGTTCCATTATTTCTTGAATCCGCGGGGAATTCGCCACAGGAAAATACAGAAATTCTCCTTTTTGATTGTATGGGAATATACTATTCATTAGAAATTGCAGCATTTGACTTTGGATAAATCCGGTCGACAAGTTTGATAAAATATAATCAAAAAATCCGGGATGGATAATGAAATTTATAACAATATCATTTTTATTACATGCCGTCAGTTCATGCTCAATATATTGATTAAGGAGCAAAATTTCTCCTTTTTTTAATTCTAGTGGTTGTCCGGCTACTTTTTGTTTAAATTTCCCATAATATACATAATTCATTTCGATATAGTCATGAGAATGTCTAGGAAAATCGATGTATCTCGGATGTTTTCTAATCATTATTAAATCATCTTGAAGAAATTTTTCACTCTGAATAACAAAATCAGATGTTAAGCTTGTATAAATTTCTTTATTAATTGCCTGGTCGCCTGCTAATATCGCTCTCTCTTCCTCTGTCTCTTCCATTAATTTTTCGAATAAATGATTGATCACATCTCCAACCCCTTCAACTATAGACAGAACTTTCGAATGGTATAAACAAGGAAGCAGACTGCTCTGCTTCCTTGTTAAATCAATAATTGGAACAATTGTTCGTCTTTGTTGATTTCGATATATGTGAAACCTTTCTTCTCCATTCTTGCTATTAGCGCTTTATAGTCGTCAGACTTTTCCAGCTCGATTCCGACAAGAACTGGCCCTTTGTCTCGGTTATTCTTCTTAGTGTACTCAAATCTTGTAATATCGTCATTCTCTCCTAATACTTCATCCATAAACTCGCGAAGGGCGCCTGCACGTTGTGGGAAATTAACAATAAAGTAGTGTTTAAATCCTTCATAGATTAAGGAACGTTCTTTAAATTCCTGCATTCGGTCAATATCGTTATTTCCGCCGCTTACAACACATACAATATTTTTTCCTTTAATTTGGTCTTTATAAAAATCTAGTGCGGATATGGATAAAGCCCCTGCCGGCTCTGCAACAATCGCATTTTCATTGTACAAATCGAGCAAAGTTGTACATAGTTTCCCTTCAGGAACGACAACTATATCATCAATAAATTGTTTAGCAATATCAAATGAAATGTCACCAACTTGTTTTACACTAGCGCCATCGACAAATTTATCAATTTTATCTAATTTAACTACCTGTTCCTTTTCTATTGCTGCTTTCATCGAGGCAGCACCTTCTGGTTCCACACCGATAATTTTTGTTTCAGGACTAATACTGTTTATGTATGAACCTACGCCTGAAATTAAGCCACCGCCACCTATTGCCATAAAGACATGCGAAATTGGCTCCTCCATACTATCCAATATTTCAAGCCCAATCGTGCCTTGACCTGTAATTGTTCTTGTATCATTGAACGGGTGGATAAATGATGCATTATGTTCATTACAATATTCCATCGCCTTTTCATAGGAATCATCAAATGTATCGCCAATTAAGCGAATTTCGACAAATGGCCCTCCGAAGAACTCCACACGGTTTACTTTCTGTCTTGGAGTTGTACTCGGCATAAAAATAACACCTTTTACGCCCAATGCTTTACAGGAATATGCTACCCCTTGTGCATGGTTACCCGCACTTGCACAAACAACGCCATTTTCCAGTTCTTTTTTCGTTAACCCTTGCATTAAGTTGTAAGCACCCCTTATTTTGAAGGAACGTACAACTTGCAGATCTTCTCTCTTCAAATATACATTACATTGATATTTTTCTGAAAGGATTGGATCTAATTGTAAAGGTGTTTTTACAACCACATCTTTTAATACTTGATTTGCGATAATAATATCTCTTACTTGGATTGGATTTACTTTTGTACTCATAATACGAACCCTTCCTGCTACAATTGTTAGATTTATACTAACATAAAGTAAGCAAATAGAAAATAATTTTAATATTATTTAATTAGTGGTATAAGTAAACTTTTAATATGATCTGTCGATTCACCTTAGAAAAAGAATCATTACATACAGTAACATACAATAGAAAACACAGATATTATAGGAGAAATTGAACTTGGAGAAACTATAGAGATTGATCGTCAACGTATTACGAATGAGGAAGTAATCAAAATGATCCCAGAAGGTGATCTATGGTTAAAAAATAGTTCCTTACGATACTCCGGGTCGTTTGGATAAGTTAACGGTGGATCTACTTAGTTTCTCGTACATTTCATCAAACTTTTCTTCTTTAATAGCAAATGCTATGTGTGTATAGGATTGGTTTATTTCATCTCGAGGTAAATCTTTCTCTATATTGAGGGCAAGCCACATTCCATTTAAATCAAAGTATGCAGTACTTCTGCCCTTTACTAACATTTTAGCATCAAGTACATTTTTATAAAATTCAAAAGAAACTTCTAAGTCAGAAAAAGAGAACAAAAAATGGTTAAGCCTTTTATCGCCATTTTATTACCCCCAAAATAGGTCCTTTTCTTCCGAATCACCTTTTGTTTTTTCAAAAAAATCATTTACTATTTCCCCTGTGGTGTTCTTGTATAATTTTACTACAGAACCCTGACCTACTTAAACTAACCTGCAAGATAATTCAATATCTTTGTAATTTAGCTTTAGCATGATATTCCAACAATTCATCCACCAAAAAAAAGACCACCTAATTAATGATAGTCTTGTTCACCTCTTGCACCCGTTCTTTGAAGAAGAACAGAGACGCTTATTAATCAATCGCGCCCTATTCTTAAATAAGGATGCACGAAGAATTTAACGGATTCGCCTTAAGCCTTAATTCCGATTATCGAGAGAATTAACACATTTTTTCTCACTATATTTTGTTTCAGTTTCAACTATATCTGTAACACCATCAGCTGATAATTTGTCTTTTTCACAGAATTGCATAACCTGTTTTCCGTTTTTGGTTATACCATAATAATACGTTACATCTGGTTCTTCTTGAAAGATAACCATATAATGACCTTGATAAAAATCATTATTTATGATGTGTTTCGGCTCTACATAATGCGATTCTACTATATCGTTTTCCGTGTATCCCTTTTCCTCTAAATATACTGGAACATTTTTATCCGCTATATAGTTTGTATAAGGGTTTCCGTTGTATAGCACATAAAAGAAACCAATAGGAACTGCCACGATAATGAGTATAATTAAACCCATAGCAAACCATATAATTTTTTTCTTAATATCTTTTCCTCCTTCCTGTATGGAAAACTATATATCTTGATTCATGAAGTTTTTTTATACAACACTCTTCAACCAACCTGTCCGTTAGTTTAAGTGGATAAAATCACAATGTCACATCACTTCATAACTTGAATCTTACCATAAGATAAAGAATTATTGTTCCTATTTTCCGCAATTATGGAAATACTTTGTTGAGTAGTACGTATCATACACGAAGAAGAGACGATCACTTAATGAATGTGATCGTTTTCGTATATTTCAACAGTATTCTTGTACTATGCATTAAAAACAAACTCTTTGGATACCGGCTTGTTCAACTAATACTCCCCGCTTTTTTAATTTATTATTTTGAACAATGACATGATGGAGAAGAAAATTAGACTTCCAACTAAGCCATAAATACCATACCACAAACTCTCAAGTAAAATAGTTTTAAAACTAGATATTATTGTGATAATACCTACGATAAATCCCGAACTTAGGTAAAGTGGCAATTTAATAATTCTCTTTTCTACATACTTATCAATTAACAATGAAGCAGGTATCCCACCAAGTAAATACGCCAAGCCAGTTATTAACAACAGTGTTGGAACCGGAGCACCGAATGGGTCATACCAAGTATTTGAATGTCTTTCTGAAACAGGTGTATATATCATATAAGCTAATACTAAGCTGAATATTACGGTCGACAATAGTGCAACAACTAATCTCTTAACTAACACTAATGTTCTCTCCTTTATTTATTAGAAGTAAACGTATCTTCTTCCATCTAACTGCTACTTTACTTGAACAGCGGGCACACCTTGTCCATCAAACGCCCCCGTTTGTTTAAAATTCAATTTATCTTAAAGTACCTGTATGGAACTCAAATTTATGACCGTCTGGATCACTAAAGTAAATAGAATTTTTATCACTGTCATCTCTCGGACGTCCGGATAAGATTTTTACATTCAATTCCTTTAGTCTATCATACAATATATCAAAATCAGTGTCTTCAATTGAGAAAGCTATAATGTGTATGATTGGTTTATTTCATTACGAGGTATATGTTTTTCAACATTCAGAGCCAGCCATATTCCATTTAACTCAAAATATGCGGTGCTTTTGCCTTTAGCTAACAATTTAACCTCAAAAACATTTTCATAAAACTCAATAGAATTTTTTAAGTTAGAAACTGAAAACAAAAAATGATTAAGACGTTTTATCGACACCGTATCACCTCAATCTTTTCAAGAAATAAGGGAATCCCGCTTCTTGAAGATTTGTTGCCAAAAGTATAAGGGAATTCTTACTCCTAGTTCTTCTTAATACGTGTGATTAGTATTTATCATCTACAACAAGATAAAGTTCTTTATAAACAGTTGTCAAAAGACTAATAGCATAGTTATCTATTAAGCCTCATTAAAATAAAGCTTATTGGATTCCGTTCGAAAAGTCGGATTGCATATCCTCAAATAGACTATGAGTTCTTCCTTGCCGTATTTGAGAGTTTCCCGTTTTCTATAAGTACAGTCCATTTCAATGACATGATGTCCTCCGCATTTAAATCAAACTTGCTCTTTAGCACAAACGGAAAATCCGCTAAAACTTCCACATTGTTTTTTGCAACATTTGCGAATTTCTCATACTTTATCTCTTCTCTCAGTTAATGGTTTATCCACAGGTTTTAAGTCAAGATTGTGTAAATTTTCTAACACTCTATCATAACGGAAAGGCCATGGCTCATAGGGGAATACGTAGTCATCAGTAGGGTCCCCAATCGTTCGGAAAAACGGTTCGAAAAGACCTGATATAAGGAATCCGATAAATTTTGTATAATGAGAATCGCATCGGTAAGCGTGAATTGTTTTTTCAGGCACGTGGAGAAAGTCACCTGGGTGTAACGTCACTTCTTCCCCATTAGCCCACATTGTCAGTTTCCCTTCCAAACAGAAAAACGTTTCTGTATGCTTCTCATGGTAGTGGGCAGGAATACGAGCAGCTTTCGGTGATTCACACATAACAGTGATAAACTCACCCTGTGTATGTGCTTGTGTTGTTAAAAATGAGAATAGTGATTCAGCTGTAACAAGGCGTTCCCCGCCATTTGCTTCAAGTACGTATGGCTCCAGGTTAGCAGGTAATTCACTATTCTCAACGAGTACAGGTTTGCCACTAGATTGTTCAGTAACAACAAATTTAATGTCTCCTGCCGATTCTGCCTCTGCTAACTGTTCTATAGAAAAATCATGGAGTGCTTTTGGTGGACGTTCGTATTTATCATATGGCTTTCCAATAACTGAGTAAATATTAGCGATTTCTCCTTTCATAGTAAAAGAAAGAAATCGTGTCCGGTGACTTAACATGGGATAGCTGTGTACTGTACCGGCTGGAATTTGAGCATAATTATCAGAAGTTAAGAGATGCTTTTTCCCTTTTATGTTTAGCTCTAAGTTCCCATGTAGAACATAGATAGCTTTGTGAGTATGTTCATGGACATGAGAAGGAAAACTATCTCCCTTTCCCCCTGATAAAATAACACACTAAAATAGATTTCCTGTACTTTCAGCTGTCGCTATTACTGTCGCTAGTTGCGTACCGAAAAGATAGCGTTCTCCTTCTCCCGCTCTAACTATATATGGTTCTTTACTTTTTGGTAGTTGATGTTTCGTTTGATTCCTCATTTTCTAACCACCAGCCTTTCTACTAATCTGTTAAAATAAAATAAGTAAGCTCCCCAAAAGGATACATTTACCATATCCCCATTTTATGATAAAAACTTCATCAATTACAAATAGATAATAGGGTTTCCTATTATCTCAAGGAAGGATTTCTAAAATTATGAGTATAATGGCACATCTGAAAACCTCGAAAAAGAGCAAAAAGTTGATTCTTTATAGTAGGTTGAATGGTGTATGAAAAGCAAATTATCGTTATGTAACTTCATTGGGCGAATGTGAGGAATGACTATAATTTATTCGTGCCGTCATTAGCGGAACAGATTATACCTACAGTGAACACTAGTTATTTATCACATATATAGGTTCAGCTCCCAGGAAAATATTAGCATCATAGAAGTAATTGTAAAGCCAGCATAGTTATGATGTACCTCTTTACATTTTTTATTATATAATATGGTATTTAATTCTACGGCTCTTACAGGAACAATACCCTTTTTCTAATCATTATCCACCACAGAAAACATTCTTCCGTTGTAACATTTGGTTTTTCAATTTACCGAAAACTGAAGATTTGATTTTGAACTCCTAACTCTCGAGAGATAAAAGTACTTCGAAGTCAACACATCATAACAGAGTTATTTAACATAGCTAATAAATAAGTAAAAACACGTCCAAAACATTTAGTTAACAATCTAAAAAACTCACTCATTCAGAGATGAAGAGTGAGTTTAGATTTAATAGGAAATAATTGCAACATCTTTACCTTCCAGTTTAATTTCCTGGCTAATTTCTTCGTTCGTTAAACAGTTTCTATAACTAACCCCATTATCCAGAGTTACAGATACCGGATCCTCATTGTGGTTTAGAATAAAAAGAAAATGCTCTTTACCTTTGACACGTTCTGCAACTTCTACATTTGGAGGGGCTTGTAATGGTGCCAAGATATTTAGTTGAGTCAACAATCCTGAGAATAATTCCGTTAGGTAGTTTCCTGAAGGGTTTGTTCCAATATATAAAGCCAACCCTTTCCCATACCGGTGAGTTGTTACTGCCGCTTTTCCTCCATACCAATTTTGTGTAAAATATGCTATAGGTTTTGCTCCTTCTATTTTAATGATGTCCGCCCATAAATTAGCCTTCATCCGTTGACCGTTTGCAACAATTTCATTTGTTTCCCTATCGGCCATTGGGGCAAATTCATCGACAGTAATACCGAGCAACTTACGAAGTGGTGCTGGATAACCGCCTAAATGAATATGATCCTGTTCATCAGCAATACCACTAAAGAAACTAACTACTAGGGTACCGCCACTATCCACATAATTTTCTAAGTGTACAGCTTCTCCATCTTTTATCATATAGAGCATTGGTGCAATGACTAAATCATATTTATCAATAGAACGATTTGGCTTTACAAAATCGACGGCAATATTTTTTTTATAAAAGACTTCATAATATTGATATACTTGGTCCAGATAGGACAGTTTATTATGCGGTTTTCCTTCAAGTTCAACAGCCCACCAATTTTCCCAGTCAAAGATGATGGCGACTTTAGCTTCCGTTTTTGCACCGACAATTTTATCTAACTTTTTCAATTCATTCCCTAATTGCTTGACTTCTTGATAAGCACGGCTGTTTGGGTTAGAGGAATGAGGTACCATTGCACCATGGAATTTTTCTGCACCTGCTTTTCCTTGTCTCCATTGGAAATACATTACACCATCACCTCCACGTGCCACAGTTGAATAACTCCACAATCGCATTTCTCCTGGCTTTTTCGTTAAGTTGATATCTCGCCAATTGACATGTGCAGTTACCTGTTCCATAAGGTAAAATGGTGATCCATCTTTTAAGCTGCGCATTAAATCATGATGCATCGCATGGCGAAATGGTATACCTTCTCTTGGATCAGGATATGAATCCCATGTTACAAGGTCCAATTCCTTTGCCCATTCAAAATAGTTAAGTGGTTTGAATTCATACATAAAATTTGTAAAAACGGGTATTTCCGGAGTGATTTTACGCAAAATATCTTTTTCTGTTTTATATAAATTGAAAATGGCACGATCCATAAATCGTTTGTAATCTAACATCTGGCTAGGATTATAAAATGTCGGTAAATTTGCTGGGAACTGAATCTCATCCCAAGAATTATATCGTTGACTCCAAAAAGCAGTACCCCATTTTTGATTCAATGTATCAATTGTTTGATATTTTTCTTTCAGCCAATGACGAAATGTTTGCAAACTTTCTTTACTATAACATTCTGCTAGATGGCAGGCATACTCATTGTTAATATGCCACATCTTAACGGCAGGATGATCTTTATACCTTGTCGCCATTTCATTTACTAACTTACTAACCGCGTTTATAAAGCGCTTACTATTAGGGGAATAATGTTGCCTTGAGCCTACCTGGTATTTTACTCCATTTGCTTTCACTGCTAGAACCTCTGGATATTTTTTTGATAGCCATGCTGGTGGAGATGCAGTAGCTGTTGCTAATGCCACACCAATGCCATGGTCATGTAAAATATCCAGTACTTTATCTAACCATGTAAAATCAAATTGCCCTTCCTCTTTTTCAATCATAGACCAACTAAAAATGGCTACAGAAACAAGATTTACACCTGCTGCTTGCATTAATTTAGCATCCTGTAACCACACCTCTTCTGACCATTGTTCCGGATTATAATCACCGCCAAATGCTATCTGTGGCATTATTTCTTGTATAGACTTTGCCATAGTTATCCCTCACCTTAAGTAAAATTTAACTTATCTATTTTACTTATATAGTAAATGAATACGCTAACATATTCAACTATTTCTCACAAATAGTTGCTTCTTGATACGAAATTATACTAAAAGGTCATCGCCCTAATAACATGACGATGACCTCTCTTATATTTTAATATATGCCTTAACTTACATTTTTGTTGTCATAAACCACACTCGTACTTATAATGTTTCTTATTTTCGTCAAATAAATTAAAATACGTTTTGTAAGTTAGGTACTACTTGTTTCTTACGTGATACGACACCTTCAAGTTTTGCTGTTTTATTATCTAAAGTTACATTGAATGCCTCAGCAACTTTTTCTTCTGCTTCACCTACAGCTAAGACAACAGAGTCATTGTTTAAAATATCTGTAATAACGAATACAAATAATTTAAGACCTTTATCTGTGACTGTTTTCTCAATTACAGGCTCGATTTCTGAACGAAGTGCCAATACTTCGTCTACATCAACCGTATTTACTTGGGCAATTTCTACTTTGTTGCCATTCATATCAAACTCTTTTGCATCTAGTGAAATTAACTCACTTGCTGATTTATCACTTAAATCAGCACCTGCTTTTAGCATGTCTAAGCCATATTTTTCTGAATCCACACCAGCGATTTCAGCTAATTCTTTAGCTGCCTGGATATCTTCCTCTGTACAAGTAGGTGATTTAAATAATAATGAATCGGAAATAATTGCTGATAACATTAATCCTGCTGTTTCTTTCTTAATTGTTACGTTCTTTTCTTTATACATTTTATTTAAAATCGTTGCAGTACAGCCTACAGGTTCAGCGCGGTAATATAATGGATCTTTCGTTTCAAAGTTAGCAATACGGTGGTGATCGATTACCTCTAATACTTGCACACGGTCAATGTCTTCTGCACTTTGCTGACGCTCATTATGATCAACTAGTATTACCTGATCAACTTCGTCTGATACGTTTTCCACCATTCTTGGTGCTGAAACATTAAAGTGATCTAGCGCAAATTGTGTTTCATTATTCACTTCACCTAATCTAACCGCCTCTACGTCTTCCCCTATTGCTTGTTTTAATTCTGCATAAGCAATTGCGGAACAGATCGTATCAGTGTCTGGATTTTTGTGTCCGAAAATCAAAGTTTGTGCCATGTTCATTACTCCTTTATTTCCCAAGTATTTATATCCATTCCCAATTATACAGGAATTGAATGAAAAGAAAAATAGTTTACTTAATTTGACCATTACCGTGTAATAAATATTTTGTGGACGTTAAAGCTTCTAATCCCATTGGCCCTCTTGCATGAAGTTTTTGTGTACTAATACCAATTTCTGCACCAAAACCAAATTCGAAACCATCAGTAAATCTAGTTGATGCATTATGATAAACTGCAGCAGCATCGACTTCATTCATGAAGGTAACCGCATTTGCATCATTTTCTGTAATAATTGCTTCTGAATGGTTTGTGCCATAGCGATTAATATGGTTAATTGCTTCTTGTACCGTTTCTACTGTTTTTATTGCAACAATTTTATCTAAATACTCCGTTTCATAATCTTCTTCAGTTGCTCTGCTAATGTTCGAACCTTTTGCCATCGTAAAACTATCACCATGAATTTCTACATCTGCATCTTGTAGTGCTGCAATTAACTCACTCAAATGATTTTCAGCCCAATTTTTTTCAACTAAAATTGTCTCAATCGCATTACATACCGAAGGCCGTTGTGTTTTCGCATTTATCGCTATTTCAATTGCCATCTCTTTTTTGGCTGTTTCATCGATAAAAAGGTGACAATTTCCTGCACCTGTTTCTAATACAGGTACGGAGGCATTGGCGACAACTGTATCTATAAGCTTCTTACCGCCACGTGGAATAAGAACATCCAAGTAGTCGTTTAACTTAAACATTTGTGAGGCTGTTTCTCTGCTTGTATCCTCTATTAGTTGAACAGCGTCATTTGGCAGGTCAGACTGTTTTAATGCATCCTGAATGACTTTTACTAAAGCAGTATTAGAATAGATCGCTGACGAACTTCCTCTTAGCAGTACGGCATTACCCGTTTTTAAACAAAGACTGGCTGCATCAATTGTAACATTCGGTCTTGCTTCATAAATCATACCGACAACACCTATTGGTACTCGAGTCTTCTGGATGTTTAAGCCGTTTGGTCTTGACCATTCTTCCATAACGTCACCTATTGGATCATTTAATTCTGCTAACTGGAGTAAAGCTTCTGCCATGTCATCAATACGTTGTTCATTTAAGATCAAACGGTCAATTAACGACTCATGCAATCCGTTCGCACGGCCTCGTTCAATATCTTTATTGTTCTCTGAAATAATAAAAGCCTTTTGTTCTCTTAATTCTCTAGATAATATCGTTAGCGCATTATTTTTTTGGTCAGTCGTTTTTGTTGCTAGATTCGTTGTTGTATTTTTAACAAGTTTTGCTTTTTGTAATAAATCACTCATAATGATATGCCTCCTCCATTGATAATACTAATCTGTCACGATGAATAACTTCAGGTCTAGTTCCCATCGTTATTTTCATCGCAATTTGACTTGGTTCACCTTTTGATAAGATCATCTCATCAGAAGAATAGTTAACTTGACCTTTTGCAATAACTTGCTCATCATAAACTATCTCTACAACGGCGCCTGCTTCAAATGTGCCTTCAATCCATTTTATCCCTGCAGGCAACAGACTCTTTCCTTGGTTAATGATTGCTTCACTAGCACCTTTATCGACAAATATTTTTCCCGAGATCGGTGAATGAAAAGCAATCCACTGTTTTTGTTTACGATAGTTAACTTCTAAGTGTTCACCAATGTAAGTCCCATCACCTTTATTATCAATAATATGATTAAGTTTATCTTCCCCGCTGCCTGTTCCTACAAATACTCGTACACCTAGTGAAAGAGCTGTTTTTGCTGCTAAAATCTTTGATTTCATTCCACCTGTCCCAAATTTTGAACCTGACTCATGTTTCGTTTGCTTTAAAATTTGATCAGAAATTATTGCCAGGCGGTCATACCTTTTAGCAGAAGGGTCTGTCTTTGGATTTCTATCATAGAGACCATTGATATCTGTTAACATGATTAAAAAATCTGCATGTACTAACCCACTTACTAATGCTGATAACATATCATTATCCCCAAAGGTTAATTCGTCTGTTGCTACCGTATCATTCTCATTAATAATTGGCAGGACATCCCGTTTCAACAGCTCTGTTAATGTCGAATAAACATTTCCATATTGCTTCTCATTACTGAAGTTATCACTGGTTAATAATAGCTGTGCGATCGTGATGTCATACTTTTTAAATGCTTCCGTATACGCTTGTATAAGTAACCCCTGACCTACTGCTGCAGCTGCCTGTTTACCCGAAACAGTTACTGGCCTTGTCGGATACCCTAAATCACTGAACCCTGCAGAGACAGCTCCTGAAGAAATAAGAATTACTTCATAATTTGCCTTTTTTAGTTTTGCAATAGCTGCTGTATGCTCCTGGATTTTTTTTAAGCTTAATCCACCATTTTTATTCGTCAATGAACTACTGCCAATTTTCACAACAATTCGTTGTTTTGCCATTTTACTCACGCCTTCTTATAACAATTACTATCTAAGAAAAACTAAATAAAAAGACTCTTCTGCCTTAATAAATAAGGACGAAAAGAGTCATTCCGCGGTACCACCTTTGATTGACAATATAATCTATATTGTCCACTTAACCCTTTAACGCAGAGTAACGTTTAAGTGATGCTTAACAGTTCATAGAATAGGTTTCATTAGTAAAGCGGGCAACAGAATTTTTCAGCCAGGAATTCTGCTCTCTTTTGCCATTTATCTAATTCATTGTTCTAATCATTACATTTTCTCATTATTAATATCATTATAGAAGATTTGCACAAACTTCTCAACTATTATTTCACTTTAACTGTCCAGCCGAATGGATCTTTTACTGTACCAAATTGGATACCAGTTAACGTATCATACAACCGCTTGGAGATCTCTCCAGTTCTTCCATCATTGATAAATAGCTTCTTATCATTCCATGCTAGTTCACCAATTGGGGAGATAACAGCAGCTGTCCCTGAACCAAACGCTTCTTCTAACTCACCGTTTTGGTAACTTTCATATAACTCTTCCATCGTAATCCGGCGTTCTGTTACTTTGAGACCCCAATAATTTAATAGTTCAATAACTGAGTTTCTTGTTACACCGTTTAATATACTGCCATTTAGTTCTGGTGTAATAATTTCCCCATTTATTTTAAAGAATACATTCATACTTCCAACTTCTTCAATGTATTTTTTTTCTAATCCATCTAACCAAAGAACTTGAGCATAACCTTCTTTAGATACAATCTCCTGGGCCTTTAAGCTGGAAGCATAATTACCAGCTGTTTTCGCTTCACCTGTACCACCTTTAACTGCACGGACAAATTCATTCTCAACAGCAATCTTTACAGGATTAATCCCGGATTCATAATATGCACCAACTGGGGATAAAATAACAATGAATTGATAAGTGCTTGAAGGATTCACTCCTAAATATGGTTCTGTCGCAATAATAAATGGTCGGATATATAGAGAAGTTCCCTCAGCATCTGGCACCCAATCACTGTCAATATGAACCAGATGCTTAATCGCATTAATTGCAAATTCTTCATCTATTGCCGGGATACATAATCTATCATTGGAAAGATTTAAACGTTCCATATTTTTATTCGGTCTAAATAATTGAATGTTACCATCTTTTGTGCGATATGCCTTTAATCCTTCAAAGACCGTTTGACCATAATGAAAAATCATTGCAGCAGGATCAAGAACTATTGGTTGGTATGGCACAATTTTAGGATTATGCCAGCCTTTTTCTTCACTGTATTCTTGAGTAAACATATGATCAGTAAAATGTTTTCCAAACTTTAATTGATCAGATGCCGGTTTTGGTTTTGGATTTTCATTCTTTATTACTGTAATTGTATATTCTGACATTGCAAAGACTCCTTAATAACAATATGTAATGCTTAGTATTTACTAAATTCCTAAGTTATATTTTATTACTAAAACAAACATAAATACAACCATAAAATATTAAAATTTTCAAACAATTAAAGGGAATTAGACATTTCTCTACTAATACAATGTTAATTATGTCCTATTCTTCAGAGAAAAAGGTGATTATATGGTGAAAAAAAATAACGAATTATCTGAACGGTTTGAAGCTGCATTTAATCAAATACATGATCAATTATGTCAATATGCACATGAAGTAAACAATCATATCTCATTTACTGAAGTATTAGAGAAAGCAAAACCTCATCATAAAATAATCCAAGCACACTTCGGATTATTAAAGCAATGTAATAAATTACGAAATGCGATGATCCACCGAAAAATTAAACAAAAATTTTATATTGCGGAACCACATGTTGAAGTTGTCGAAGAGTTAGAACAAATTGCAAGTACTCTGAGTCGTCCACCATTAGCTATTAATTATGCTTCCAAGCCTGTAGAATTCTTTAAGGAGGAGGCATCTATTTCTGAGGTATTGAAGGTGATAACTAGTAAACATTTTTCGCAATTCCCGATTTATCGTCAAGATAAATGCATTGGATTACTGACAGAAGGTGCGATTTTGCATTGGCTTGCAACGAGATTCCTTTATGATTCGAGCTCAATAGATCAGTGTCTGATTCAAGATGTATTTTCATTTGAAACGGAAGCGAATATTGCATTTTTATCAGAGAATGCAACAATATTTGATGCACAGGCAATATTCCAACATTACATGAATCAAAACAGGAAATTGGAAGCAATCGTTATTACGAAAACAGGAGATGAGCAAACTGTTCCACTTGGAATTATTTCTTCCTGGGATTTAATTCGCCTGGAATTACGAACATATCCACTTTTAAACCATACGTAACTCTATGACATTATTCAGTAAAGAGATGAAAGGAGCCTGTATTATACAGACTCCTTGATTACATATTGACTACAGATGGTAAAGCAGTTTCTCCCATTAAATATTGATCTACTTGGTAAGCCACTTCTCTACCTTCATTAATCGCCCAGACAATCAGACTTTGACCACGTCGTGCATCCCCAGCAGCAAATACATGCTCAATGTTTGTTTGGAAATCGCCATATTTGGCATTCACACGATTTCTTTCTGTTTTTACATCAAATGCTTGAAGTACTGGCTGTTCTGCGCCTTCAAAACCAATTGCGATAAGCACAAGTTGGGCTGGCCAAACTTGTTCTGTTCCTGGTATTTCTTCAAAAACGAACATACCATTTTCATCCCGTGTTTTTTTCATCTGAACTGTATGAAGTTCTTTTAATTTGCCATTTTCATCTTTAACAAATTTCTTCGTTTGGATGGAGTATTCACGAATATCTGCACCAAATTTCTCTTTTGCTTCTTTATGAGCGTATTCCAGACTAAACACATTTGGAAATGCCGGCCACATGTTGTCATCATTTCGTTTGATTGGAAGCTGAGGGTGTTTACCGAATTGGGCAATACTTTTTGCGCCTTGACGTAATGCTGTTGCTATACAATCAGCCCCTGTATCACCACCACCAATTACGATGACATCTTTCCCTGCTACGTTCAATTCATCTTCTACTTGAACCGTTTCATCAAGGAGAGACTTTGTTGCAACCGTTAAGTAATCCATTGCAAAACGAATACCTTCTGCATCTCTTCCTTCTAATGGCAAATCACGATGCTTTTGCGCACCAGTACATAAAATCACTGAATCATGATTCGATTTAATCTCATCGGCAGAAATGTCCTTTCCAACCTCAGTGTTCAGAATAAAATCAACGCCTTCTTGTCTTAATAAATTTACACGGCGTTCAACAACATCTTTCTCTAATTTCATATTAGGAATACCGTATGTTAATAGACCACCAGCACGATCTTGGCGCTCATATACTGTAACAGAATGCCCAGCTTGATTTAATTGGTCAGCTGCTGCTAAACCTGCAGGCCCTGAACCAACGATTGCTACTTTCTTACCTGTACGGCGTTTCGGGACTCGCGGCTTGATCCAGCCATTTTCAAATCCTTTATCAATGATTTTCTGCTCAATATTTTTAATCGTTACAGCGGGATCATTTATCGCTACAGTACATGATCCTTCACAAGGTGCTGGACAAACACGGCCAGTAAATTCAGGGAAGTTGTTTGTTTTCATTAACCTTTCCAGGGCTTCCTTCCATTTACCCCGATAAACTAAATCATTCCACTCAGGGATAAGGTTGTAGACAGGACAACCGGATGTTGCCCCATCAATGTCCATTCCAATATGACAGAATGGTGTTCCGCAATCCATACAGCGCGCCCCTTGTGTTTTAGCTACTTCGTCAGAGAAAGGAGCAGAATATTCTTTCCAGTCATGAATTCGCTCCAAAGGTTCACGTTGGTTGGCTGTTTGTCGTTCAAATTCCATAAAACCAGTTGCTTTCCCCATCTCATCTGTCTCCTTTCTACTTTGTCATTACCTCTTCATTATTTAAAGATACCGTCATTTTATTATCTTTTTTTGCATTAAATGCTTCATAACGCGCATCTTCCGTTGATAAGCCTTTATCCTCAAACCATTTAATCTGGTCAAGCATTAGCTTATAATCTGTTGGAATAACTTTCACAAATTTATTCACTTCTTTTTCCCAATTCTGTAATGTAATTGCAGCTTTATTGCTCTTCGTATATTCAAAATGATTAGCAATTAATTCTTTTACCTCTGCTATCTCTTCTGGGTTGGTTAATGTTTCGAATTGTACTAACTCATCGTTAGTTAATGATTTAAATGTCTCAATATTATCAGGCTTTACATAAGCAACCCCGCCTGACATACCTGCAGCGAAGTTCTTACCAACATTACCCAAAATAATGACACGACCACCTGTCATATATTCACAACCATGATCGCCGACACCTTCTACCACAATATCTGCACCAGAGTTACGGACAGCAAAACGCTCTCCAGCATATCCATTTATATATGCTTCTCCACTCGTAGCACCATAGAAAGAGACATTTCCTGCGATAACATTATTACCAGGATCTATAGTCGTTTTATCTGATGCCCTGACAATAATTTTGCCACCAGATAACCCTTTTCCGACATAGTCATTCGCATCACCATTTACGATCATTTTCATCCCTTTTGGAATAAATGCACCAAAACTTTGGCCAGCTGATCCGGTAAAGTTTAGTGTGATCGAATCTTCAGGCAAGCCTTCTTCACCATATTTTTTCGATATCTCGCTACCAACGATTGAACCTGCAACACGATTGGTATTTTTAATTTTATATGAAGCCTCAACTTTTTCTCCTGTTTCGATGGCTGTTGATACTTCTGGTAAGATTGCTGTTATATCAAGTGATTCCTCAATTTTATGATCTTGCTTTGTTCGGTTAATTCTTTCACCATCTACTTGATACAGCAATGTCGATAAATCAAGATGTTTTGCCTTCCAGTGGGATTTCGCACGGTTTGACACTTCTAATGCGTCTGTTCTACCAACCATCTCATCAATTGTTCTAAAGCCTAGCTGTGCCATAATTTCGCGTACTTCCTGTGCCAAGAACATCATATAATTAACTACATGATCTGGATTACCTGTAAACTTCTTGCGTAGCTCAGGATTTTGAGTTGCAACACCAACAGGACATGTATCAATATGACAAACACGCATCATCACACACCCAATCACCACTAAAGGTGCTGTTGCAAATCCGTATTCTTCCGCCCCAAGAAGTGCTGCCATAACAACATCTTTACCTGTTAGCAGCTTCCCATCTGTTTCTAATATAATTCGGTCTCTAAGTCCATTTAGCATTAATGTCTGGTGGGCTTCCGCTAATCCTAATTCCCACGGTAAACCAGCATGCTTAATACTAGTTTTTGGACTTGCACCAGTTCCGCCATCATAACCTACTACAGAAATAACATCTGCATTCCCTTTTGCAACACCTGCTGCAATTGTACCAACACCTGATTTCGCTACAAGTTTTACACTAACTCGTGCGTCCCTGTTTGCATTTTTTAAATCATGAATTAATTGTGCTAAATCCTCGATTGAATAAATATCATGGTGTGGAGGTGGTGAAATTAAATCAACACCAGGTGTAGAACCACGAACATCTGCTACCCATGGATACACTTTTGTCGCTGGCAACTGGCCACCTTCGCCAGGCTTTGCACCCTGTGCCATTTTAATTTGTAATTCCTTTGCATTGACAAGATAATGGCTCTTTGCACCAAAACGGCCTGAGGCTACTTGTTTGATTGCACTTGAGCGCAAGTCTCCATTCTCATCAACTTCAAATCGCGCAGGATCTTCCCCACCTTCACCACTATTACTTTTACCACCTAAGCGATTCATTGCTATTGCAAGAGTTTCGTGTGCTTCCTGACTTATGGAACCATAAGACATAGCACCTGTTTTGAAACGTTTAACAATTGACTCAGCCGATTCCACTTCCTCAATTGGAATAGAATTCCCTTGTTTGAATTCAAATAGGTTACGTAAAAAGCCAATCCGTTCTTCATTCGCTGCCTGTGAAAATTTCTTAAATAAGTCATAATCTCCACGGCGGCAAGCCCATTGAAGCGTATGGATAGTTGTCGGATTAAAAGCATGGTACTCACCAGTTTTACGCCACTGGAAATCACTTCCGGAATCAAGTGAAAGTTCGATCGCTTCTTTATAACCTTCTCGATGTCGTTTTTCTGTTTCTGACTGAATTACAGATAAATCAATTCCATCAATTTGTGAAGCAGTTCCAGTAAAGTATTTTTCAATTACTTTCTTACTGATTCCTACTGCTTCAAAAATTTGTGCTCCACGATAACTTTGCACTGTGGAAATACCGATTTTAGACATTACTTTAATAATTCCCTCTGTCACAATATTAATGTAACGTGTTTGTGCTTCAGCTAAAGTCATATCGAGTTCATCGGCTAAAATTTGAGTATATAATGTCTGATAAACGAGATAAGGATGAACAGCATCGACACCATAACCTAATAATGCTGCGAAGTGATGAACTTCTCTTGTCTCACCAGATTGTGCAATAATACTTGCTTTTGTTCGAATCCCTTCACGTATTAAATATTGATGCAGGCCACTTACAGCCAGTAATATTGGAATGGCCGGGTAAGTAGGTCCCATTTCTTTATCCGAAAGAACGATAATATTTGCACCATTTTCAATCGCGCTCTTGGCTTTCACAAATACGCGCTCTAAGGCATCCTCTAAGCTTCCCTGGTACACTGTATCAATAACTGCAGTTTGTGCACCTTCCACTTTATTCCCGACTAAACGGTCAATTTGTGTGTTTGATAGAATCGGAGAATCTAAACGAATCCGGAATACTTTCGTTTTTTCTGGATGCAACAGATCACCTTCCCCACCTAACCATGTCAACATCGATGTTACAATTTGCTCTCGATATGCATCAATTGGTGGATTCGTTACTTGTGCAAACAATTGTTTAAAGTAATTAAACAAGCTTTGAGGGCGCTCAGACAGTACTGCTAACGGTGTATCTGTACCCATTGCACCAATGGGATCTTTTCCACCTTTAACTAGTGGAACAAGATATTTTGCAATATCTTCTGTTGTGTAACCAAATGCTTTTTGTTTTTGTAATAATTGCGGATCAATATAATCATCATCTTCTGCATTGATATCAAGTCGTACAATTTGTTCATCCAGCCATTCTTCATACGGATGGGCTGTTGCAATTTCTTCTTTAATCTCTTTATCTGAAATAATACGACCTTCTTCAATGTCAATTAAAAGCATCTTACCAGGACTTAAACGTTCTTTTAATAGAATGTTCTCTTCCTCGTAATCTACTACCCCTACTTCAGAAGAATAAATAATATAATCATCTTTTGTTACATAGTAACGCGCTGGGCGCAACCCATTTCGATCTAAAATAGCACCAATCTGTTTACCATTAGTAAATGTAATCGATGTCGGTCCATCCCATGGCTCCATCATCATACTGTGATATTGATAAAATGCACGTTTTTTTGCATCCATATGAGGATTCTTTTCCCATGGTTCAGGGATCAACATCATGGCAGCATGTGCTGGTTTTCTACCTGCCAATGTAAAAAATTCCAAAGCATTATCCAATGTTGCTGAATCACTTCCGCCACTATTAATAATTGGTAAAATCTTATCTAAATCATCACCGAATGCGTCTGATACAAACTGCTTTTCTCTTGCTCGCATCCAGTTAATGTTACCAAGAATTGTGTTTATCTCTCCATTATGAATGAGATAACGGTTCGGGTGAGCTCTTTCCCATGAAGGGAATGTATTTGTACTGAAACGTGAGTGTACTAATGAAAATGCTGAAATAAAATCTTCATCCTGAAGATCTAAATAAAACTTATATACCTGATCAGATGTTAGTAGCCCTTTATATACAATCGTACGGCTAGACAAGCTTGGAAAATAAAAGCGGATCCCTTGCTCCTTCGCCCAATTTTCTGCTTGTTTACGAATGATATATAATTTACGTTCAAAAGCTAAATCATCATCGATATGATCTGGTTTTGCGATGAATACTTGTCGAATGTTTGGTAATGTTTCCATTGCACCTTTACCAATTGGTTCCGTATTTACAGGAACATCTCTCCATCCAATTAATTGTTGCCCTTCATTTGCGATTAATTGATTAATTTTTTCGATTGCATCTTGTTGTTCCTGCTCATTTTGTGATAAAAACAACATCCCAACACCATAGTCTCCTACTGCTGGTAGTTGAAAGTCTTTGCATTCTCTTCTAAAATACTTATCAGGGATCTGTACCATTAAACCAGATCCGTCACCTGTGAGCGGGTCACTGCCCTGACCACCACGGTGTTCTAGTTTGCATAGCATATCTAAACCTTTTGTGACAATATCGTGCGTTTGATTCCCTTTCATATGCGCATATAAGCCAATCCCACAAGCATCATGTTCAAAACTCGGATCATATAACCCTTGGGCATTAGGCAAATCATTATATGTCATATATTGTCGCCCCCATTCGTTCATTACTATTTAAGGTGTGTAATACCATTGTAAGTTTTCTTATCAATCTAAACAATATATAATAAGTATCATAATGTTCTAATTTCGATATATATTAGGCGGTGAAGTTTATGGAATTACGTCAACTACGCTATTTTGTTGAGGTTGCAGAGCGAGAGCATGTATCAGATGCAGCAGCTGAATTACATGTTGCTCAATCTGCTATTAGCAGACAAATAGCAAATCTGGAATCAGAGTTAGGTGTAGAATTATTTGAAAGAGAAGGCAGGAACGTTCGTTTAACTCATATTGGGAAAATATTTCTGACTCATACCAAGACGGCATTAAAAGCAATAGATCATGCTAAAAAGCAAATTGATGAATATATTGATCCGGAACGTGGCTCGATTAAAATCGGATTTCCGACTAGTTTAGCCAGTAATTTATTACCTACTGTAATCTCCGAATTTAAAAAGAAACATCCTAAAATCGGGTTTCAATTAAGGCAAGGATCATATAACTTTTTAATTGAATCGGTTGAAAATCGGGAAATTGATGTTGCATTTTTAGGACCTGTTCCGACAGACCATCCAGATATTATTGGAGATATTTTATTCACTGAAAGCTTTTATGCACTTGTTCCAAACACACACAGATTAGCTGAACAGAGCATCGTCAATTTGCGCGATTTGCATAATGAAGATTTCGTACTGTTTCCAGAAGGTTATGTTTTACACCAATTAGTTATTGATGGTTGTAAACAGGCCGGGTTTTCACCAAAGGTATCCTCACAAGGGGAAGATTTAGATGCGATCAAAGGGTTAGTCGCAGCAGGTATCGGGATAACATTGCTCCCGGAAAGTGCATTCAATGATTTGAATCCCTATTATAGTGCAAAGGTGGCGATTCAAAATCCTGAACTAAAACGGACAGTTGGGATTATTATTCCGAAAAATCGAAAACTAGCCCCGTCTGAGCAAGTATTCTACGAATTTATTAAAGAATTCTTTTCGATATTGCAGAGATTTCAATAAAAGGATAAAGAATACGGGAAAGGAAATCTGTATAAGTGATCCACAGGAAATGTACGAATATAGAAGGTGCTGTACGGTTTGAATACCAGTCGTATTCCGAGGGCATCGCTTCCAGACACAATCGCAGGGAAGTGCTTTTTGTTTTCCTTAGAAAAGATAGCCCACTGGATAAAAAATCCTACAACAAGGCGTTGTACTTGTCCCTTGGAGTGAAAGCGAAGTTTATTTACGGATCGAATTTTCATGTACTTTCAATATAAATGATTTATCCATTTTCATATTATTCTTTTATGATATGAAAAACCACGCGTTAGCAAGGTCAGTTGCTTACGCGTGGTTTTCGTTTCATTCCGTTCGCTGTAAGGTTATGATTGATGGTTGTATGCTAGGCAAGCTCTTTGCTTAGTTTCTTCAACCAACGATCTGTGTTATGGAATTCCAATTCTTCCTGTAAATAACGGACAATCTGATCATGATCATTTTTCCAGACCGCCGTTTCTGCAGAGAAATCTAAAGGAACTTCTGTTAAAATTTCTGCTAATTTACGAGAAATAGTCAAATCTTCTTCATATTGCTCTAACTTTTTTTGCATACCTTTAGTAAGAGATGATCTTTCTTCTAACATACGGTCAATTGTTTCAAATTCTTTCAATAATTTGATTGCTGTTTTTTCGCCAACGCCTTTTATACCTGGATAATTATCAGCGCTATCACCCATTAAACCTTTTAAATCAATAATTTGTTTCGGAGATAATTGCTTTTTCTCATAAAAGTTATCATTTGAAAAAACATCATAATTGCCTGTGCCTTTTTTCATTATGGCTACTTGGATCTGTTCATCTACCAGCTGTAATAGGTCTTGATCACCACTAACAATTATCACTTGATACTCATTTTGTAATTGTTTCGCTAATGTGCCAATACAGTCGTCTGCTTCATAGCCAACTACCCCTATGTTAGGCACTTGAAAAGCTTCTACCATCTCTTTTGCTAAGTCAAATTGTGGAATTAATTCTTCGGGAGCTGCACTTCGATTAGCTTTATATCCGTCATACATTTCATTGCGAAATGTCTTGCTTCCCATATCCCAGCAACAAATCACGTGAGAGGGATCAAATGTATGAATGGCATCCGTAAAGTAATTAAGAAATCCAAACAAACCATTACGAGGTACACCTTTACTATTTAACATATAATTACCTGTAAAAGATGTGGCAAAGAAACCTCGAAATAATAATGCCATACCGTCTACAATTAATAATTTTTTTTCACTCATAATTTCACCTTCCTCAATCTATCTATTTTACATCATAACATATTCACGGTATATTTAATTAGAAAGTGATAGAAAAGAGGGAGACAACTTATGGGAAAACTAGAAAAAGCCACATTTGCCGGTGGATGCTTTTGGTGTATGGTAAAGCCATTTGATCAATGGGATGGTGTAGAAAGTGTTGTATCTGGTTACACAGGCGGAGTGGTAAAAGATCCAACATATGAGCAGGTAAAAACGGGAACTACAGGTCATTTTGAAGCTGTCCAAATAACCTATGATCCTAATAAAATATCCTATCAACTGATATTAGATTTATACTGGCCGCAGATCGATCCAACAGATGACGGTGGTCAGTTCCATGATCGCGGACCACAATATCGCACAGCAATATTTTACCATAATGAGGAACAAAGGAAATTAGCGATTCATTCAAAAGAAGTATTAATAAATTCAAATCGATTCCAAAATGAGATTGTTACAAAAATCTTACCAGCCGTAACTTTTTATCCAGCAGAGGAATATCATCAAGATTTTTACAAAAAGAATGAAGCTGAGTATAAAGAAGATCGTGACAAATCTGGTAGAGACGCTTTTATTGATCAGAATTGGAAGTAACTTTCGGATAAAATTATTCGAAAGTTTCCTTTTCTTTCATTATATCTATAATTTCGCATAAATCCTCTATTACATAATCTGTATCCGGATTCCCCCAATAATTATCTTTTTTCCATATACCAATAAGTCCATAACCTTGAGCCGCTTCTATATCGTTTACAGGATGATCGCCAACATAAATACTTTCACTTGGCATAACTTGTAAGTGGTCTAATGCAAGCTTAAAAATTTGCGGATCAGGTTTTTTTATTCCTGCTGCTTCTGAAATAATAATTTGGTCGAAATAATGGGATATCTTTAGTGCATCAATGTTGCGCTTCTGAAATACAGTTCTGCCATACTTTATCTTTTTACTTTTTAGCGTGTCTAAAGTTTCTGTAAGATGGGGAAATGGTACGCAACAACATTGAAAATATTCGATATAATCTTCTAATAATTCTTGCCAAGTTAGGTTCGTTATTTTTAATTCTTCTACCAATTGATGAAAAACCTTATCTTTCCACACATAGCCTCTATTCTCCAGTTCAATAAATCTGTTAATATAGTTTATTTTCGGGACATGAATGAAGCAATCAAGTAATCTGTCATATTGGTTACTGATAAACTTTCGTACAGAAGCATCCCGATTAAGCAATGTTCCATCGAAATCGAACATAACTGCTTTAATCATTTTTCGTCCCTCCTTTATTATTGTTTTTCAGTAAAAAGCGAATCCATACGTTATATGCCCCATCCACTTTTTTCCTTTTTTTGCTCATTTAATTATAACACTGTTACGATAATTGGAGATAGAGCGAGACTTATATCAGCATTGAGTTAAAAGCCCTTTGTCATCCCTGTGGCACTAGTGTTCGCTGTCGCAAATAAACGTGGTATAAAAAAGATGATTCACCCTAATATTAGAATGAATCACCTTTATTCAACCACTAAATTTCACCATTTTTTTATTACGTCTCTATCACCTTTACTGTTCCCTTTTTTTGCAAACCGATTAGAAAGTTCTTGTTTGACATCTCCTAAAGAAACACCCTGGTTTGCCATCATCACAACCGTATGATATAGCAAATCACTTATTTCTTTTGTTAATTCTCCATTATCATTGTTTTTTGCTGCAATAACAACTTCACCAGCTTCTTCAATCACTTTCTTACCAATTTTGTCAACACCTTTGTCATATAAGTAATTGGTATAAGAGCCTTCCACACGTTCTGTTTTGCGTTCTTCTACTTCATCTACAAGGTGTTCAATGATTGAAGCATCAAAATTGGGATCTTTTTCAGCAACACGGTTGTAAAAACAGGATATTTCTCCAGTATGACATGCTGGACCTGAGGGGATTACTTGAATTAATAATGTATCTTGATCACAGTCAAGGTCAATCGACTGCACTTCCTGGGTATTCCCTGATGTAGCCCCTTTGTTCCACAATTCGTCACGAGACCTTGAATAAAACCATGTTTGCTTTGTCTGTAATGTTTTGTTATATGCTTCTTCATTCATATATGCAAGCATCAATACATCCTTTGTATAAAAGTCTGTAATAATTGCCGGGACGAGTCCTTTTGAGAAATCAGGCTTCACGAATATTCACTCCTTGTCGTTTACATGCATCCTTCACTTCTTGAACAGTAAATGTGTTTTCATGAAAGATCGATGCAGCTAATCCTGCTGATACATCCGTCTCTTTAAACACTTCTGGAAAATGCTCTGGTTTACCGACACCTCCAGATGCAATAACCGGGATTCGGACTGTATTAACAACTGCTTTTGTTAAGGCGATATCAAATCCGTTTTTCACACCATCTGTATCAACACTCGTTAGTAGAATTTCACCAGCGCCTCTTGTTTCCACTTCTTTTGCCCATTCAATTGCATCAATGCCAGTATCTTTACTGCCCCCATGTGTCATTACATGCCATTTGTCACCAAAACGTTTAGCATCAATTGCTACAACGGTACATTGTGCACCAAAACGCTCAGAGGATTCTGTAATCAATCCGGGATTGGTTACAGCTGCTGAATTCATCCCAACTTTATCCGCACCAGCTTTCAGCAAGCGATTCACATCCTCAATCGAGCGAACACCACCACCAACTGTAAATGGGACAAACACTTTTTCAGCTGTTTGGCGTACAATATCAACCATTGTTTGCCGACCTTCATTTGTTGCAGAAATATCCAGGAAAATTATTTCATCCGCACCAGATATAGAATAACTAGATGCCATTTCAACAGGATCACCTAAATCACGCAATCCAACAAAATTGGTACCTTTTACAACTTTGCCTTCTTTTACGTCGAGACATGGTATAATTCGTTTGGCAATCATTTCACTTGCCCCCTGACTGAAGAAGTGTTTTCTAAGAAGACTTTTAATAACTCTATTCCTGCTTCCCCACTTTTCTCCGGATGAAATTGCATTCCATACACATGACCTTTTTGGACAATGGCAGGTATCTCCGTACCATAATCTGAAGTTGCTACAAGGAATTCCTGCTCTGTTCTTGCTTGAAACGAATGGACGAAATAGACGTGTTTA
The DNA here is from genome assembly GCF_042651765.1 of Gracilibacillus xinjiangensis. Taxonomy (NCBI): domain Bacteria; kingdom Bacillati; phylum Bacillota; class Bacilli; order Caryophanales; family Bacillaceae; genus Gracilibacillus; species Gracilibacillus xinjiangensis. Next base: position 828,221 of record NZ_JBHSDT010000008.1, read on the forward strand.
TCTTGAAATTCTGCAAAAGGTTTATTATTATTTTCTATTTGCAGCTGGTTCCACCCAATATGTGGCAAAATATATTCTGTTTCAATTTTATTTACTTCACCTGGAATTAAACCTAAACCATCAGATTTACCATTTTCATAACCTTTATCAAATAGTAATTGCATACCTAAACAAATTCCGATAAAAGGCTTTTCCTGAGCTAATTCTCTTAATGGCTCTAATAACCGGCGCTGATTAATTTCCTCAACTGCCGCTTTAAATGAACCGACACCTGGTAAGATAATGTGTGTTGCTTGCTTCAACCGTTCCAGAGAATCCGTAATTTCAACCTCATAACCTAGGTTCAGAAAAGCTGTCTTAACACTGGCTACATTCCCCATTCCATAGTCTACAATTGCAATCATTCGATTAGCCCCTTTGTTGAATTAACTCCTTCAATATCAGGATTAATTGTAATAGCTTGCGATAAGGATCGGCCTAATGCCTTAAAAATCGCTTCAATTTTGTGGTGGGTATTGTCACCATATAATACTTTAACATGTAATGTGATACCTGCTTGAAAAGCAAATGCTTGTAAAAATTCCTGAACTAATTCTGTATCAAAGTTTCCTAATTTGGGATTGGAGAATTCCGCATCACATACCAGGAAAGGCCTCCCGCTAATATCTAATGCAACAAACCCGAGAGATTCATCCATCGGTACATACGCACTTCCATAACGGTTAATTGACTTTTTATCACCTAGAGCTTCTTTGATCAACTGTCCCAGCACAATGCCGACATCTTCCACTGTGTGATGACTGTCAATATGTAAGTCACCGTCTGCTTTTACTTCTAAGCCGATTCGTCCATGGCGTGCAAAGAGTTCTAACATATGGTCAAAGAAACCAACACCTGTTTTGATTGTCACATTGGTTGGATCATCTAAATTTACTGCTACATTGATTTTTGTTTCAAATGTTGCTCTGCTTTTACTAGCTGTTCTCATTGTTTTCCCTCCAAACGCTTTGCAACTGCTCTTCCGTGTCCTTCAAGATCCTCTTCATTTGCTAAATTGATGACATGTTCGCTTGCTTCCTTCAATGCCTCTTCAGAATAATATAAGAATGTTGTTTTCTTTACGAAGTCATCGACAGATAAACCAGATGAAAAACGAGCTGTCCCTGAAGTTGGCAATACGTGATTTGGTCCAGCATAATAGTCGCCTAACGCTTCTGGTGTATAGTGACCAAGGAAAACAGAACCAGCATGCTTTACTTTTGATAAATAAGTTAAAGGATCAGTGATTTGAATTTCTAAATGCTCTGGGGCAAGTTTATTGGCTAGTTCAAATGCTTCATCAATGGAATCAACAACAACACTTGCACCCTTTTCTTTTAAAGCAGTAGAGGCAATGGACTGTCTAGGTAATGACTCACATTGCTTCACTAATTCATCCTCCACTTGTGCGATAAGTGCGGAAGAAGTACTGATTAAAAATGCGCGGGCATTTGTATCATGTTCTGCTTGTGCAATTAAATCTGCTGCAACATAGGCAGGATAAGCACTGCTGTCAGCAATAATTGCTACTTCACTCGGACCTGCAATCATATCAATTCCAACATCACCATATACTAACTGTTTGGCTGCGGCAACATAAGCATTCCCCGGACCCACAATTTTGTCAACAGCAGGAATCGACTCTGTACCGTAAGCCAATGCTGCAATTGCCTGCACGCCACCGACACGATATATCTTCTTCACGCCAGCAATGTCAGCAGCAACTGCTAATATTGGCGCAATCTCTTCGTTGTTTTTCACAGGGGTCACCATGACCACTTCCTCCACACCTGCCAGAACAGCTGGAATGGCATTCATTAATACAGAGGATGGATAACAAGCAGTTCCGCCAGGTACATAAATCCCGACTTTTTCAATCGGGCGATAAAGCTGTCCTGAAATAATATCTCCTTCCACTTCCATCATACGTGAGTTGTTTAATTGTTTCTGGTGAAATGAACGAATATTTTCAGCCGCTTTTTGTAATGAGGTAACGATTTTGTTATCCAACTTCTCCCATGCGCTCTTTCTTTCTTCCTCAGTAACAAGAAATGATTGCGGGGCTTCTCCATCAAATTTTTTAATATACTTTGTTACAGCTTCGTCCCCAGTATTTCGAACATCTGCAATAATTTCACTTGCAGCAAGAAGAAATTCCTCTTTATTTTCTTTCTTCATTTTACTAGGAAGCGTTTCTGTCAAGAAATCTTCAACTGATAATTTTCTGATCATGTCTGTTTCGCCCCTTCCTTAAACCGATCAATCACAGGTACTAATTGATTTCGTTTGATTTTTAATGACGATCTATTGGCAATTAAACGTGCACTGAAAGATAAAAATTCATCCTCAATAACAAGTCCATTTTCTTTCAATGTCGTTCCAGTTTCAACGATATCGACAATTGCATCAGCCAGACCAAGAATTGGTGCTAATTCAACAGAACCTTCCAAACGAATGATATCAACCGATTCGCCTTTTTCTCGAAAATATTCTTTCGTAATATTGGTAAAAGTACTCGCTATCCGTTTCTTGCGATTTGGCCATTCGTAATCCGCTTTCGTTGCTAAGGCCATACGGCATTGGCCAAAAGGTAATGGAAATAGATTATAGATATCCGGCTTATGTTCGATCAAAGTGTCACCACCTACAACCCCGAGATCAGCAATTCCATTCTCTACATATGTTGTTACATCAACCCCTTTTGCAAAAAAGAACAAAAATTGCTCTGTTTCGATTTGAAGCTTTCTCCCCTTTTCGAGTAATGGTTCCACATCATAGTCCAGAGACTTAAAAAATTGCAAAAACTGTTTTTCTAAACGTCCTTTTGTAAGGGCAATAACTGGTTTCATCTTTTGACCACCTTATATTGATTGTTGTCACGAACAATGGTGTATATCGTGTTGTAGACTGTTTCGTTCTGCAATTCATATTGGATATCAACAATTTCTTCTGGTAACTCTTTCCGGTGTTTTTCTGCAATGGCATGTGTTTCTGGTGTTGCTAAAATACACGCTCGAGAACAGGAGTTTTCTACCATCATATGCTGTGCCAATAGATCAACATCGAAAGCTAGACCAACAGCTGTTGTTTCTTGTTCAAATTGTTTATATAGTCGATCATAACGTCCACCAGAAAAACAAGTAGATCCGTCTTTTGTTACAAAACCGCGGAACATGGCACCATCATAATATGGCAGATTTTTTACACGCCCTAAATCCACAATCACTTCGGAAACTCCTGTCGCTTCCAAAAGTTCGATTAACTTACGAATATGTTGTAAAATCGCAAGCAGTTCCGGATGGCCTGACCAAACCTTTTCATAGTGACTAATCACATCGATACCACCATATGCATCAATTAATTTCACTAAATCTTGTTTTATTTCGTCTGAATAATTGATTAATAGTTCTTCAACTAAATCCATTCGTTTTTCATGCATTGCTAATCTTAAAGCTTCTTCCTCGTCCTGATTTAGTTGCAATGGTAAAATCATCTGTTCAAAGATACCGGTGTGTCCTAATTCTATTACATATTCTTCAATCTCAAGTTCTTTTAAATATTGGATTGCTGTAAGGAGACACTCACTCTCGCCAAGAAATGGGTTTGCATGAACGATTTCAATACCCGCTTGGCGGCTCTCTGTTCCATCTTTATCCATACGGAAGACAGAACCCTGATAGGACCATTTCTGAAAAGCATGATGCTGTTTCGCAATCGCTCTGGCTACCGCTGCTGTCCAATCTGGCCGTAATACTTCGATCTCCCCTTCAGAATTAAACCATTTCAGCATACTTTGCAAGTCCATGCCTGCAATCTCATTGGTAAATGTATGGGCATATTCAACTACAGGAGTAGATATAGCTTTGAAATTTCTTTTCTCTGTTACCTTACGAAACACCTCAGATGCTTTTAACCGATTGGCTATTTGTACACCTGTTTCATCTTGACTTCCTGCTGGCAAAAACATATTATCACATCCTACATCCACTTTAATAATTTACCACTCTACTGTGGTAAAGCGTTTATTTGTATCTAAACAATACCACACGTTTTTTACAATTGTCAACATATACTTTTCAATTCTGCCAAAACAGATTATGATAGTTATAATACTTAAGAAAGGAGAATGAAAATATGTTTTATACGGGCGATTATCATGTTCATACAAATTACTGTCCCCATGGTTCCAATGACCAAATAAATAAATACATCGAAAATGCAATATCACTAGGCTTAAAGGAAATAAGTTTTACCGAGCATGCCCCGCTGCCGAAAAATTTTGATGACCCGACACCTGAGAATGATAGTGCAATGAACTGGAATGATTTAGCTAATTATATCGAAGAAATTCAACGATTAAAAGAAAAGTACCATAAAAAAATCAGGATCAACCTAGGATTTGAGCTAGATTATATCGAAGGTTTCGATAGTGAGATATCCCATTTTCTTGACCAGACAGGTCCGGTTATTGATGATGCGATTTTGTCTGTACATATGTTAAAAAACCCCTCTGGTCAATATGTATGCTTAGATTATAGTGCGGAAATGTTTGCAGAGATTATAAAGCAATTCGGCAGTGTCGACAAAGTATATGAGCAATATTACCGCACGTTGAATCTGGCAATTCGAGCAGATTTAGGCAAATATAAACCGCAAAGAATTGGTCATATCACATTAATTGAAAAATATAGTAAAAAATATCTACCGAAAAATGATTATACCCATACTATCGAGCGATTGTTAGATCAAATCAGCAGAGAGAATCTAGCATTGGATATTAATACAGCCGGGCTTTTTAAAGAGGACTGTAACCGTATTTACCCAGATGAATCTATTATAGTTAAAGCGCATCATAAAGGCATTGCATTAATCCCGGGTTCTGACAGCCACACAGCCTCACATTTAGCAAGAGGTTTTAACCAACTGCCGGAATATATCCGTTTTTCCACTCCTCCATTAAAAACAAACAACTAGACGCTAAGCTAGTTGTTTGTTAATATCTCCTATTAAATTATCTAATTCAGTCAATTGCTCCACATTCTCCAAACTCTCAGTCAGACCTTTACTAATATTCTCAATAAATGAGCTTGCTTCCTGACTAAAACCGCTCCAGATCGTTCGATCATCTTGCAGCCATTTTTCTTGATAATATTCTTTTAATTGCAGTTCTTTTTGCTTCATAAGATTTTCTATTTTTTCCACATAGAAAGCTTTGATCTCTTTTTCTAATTGATCCCTGCCATCCTTAGCAAAGAATGAAGCAGTATCTTTATAGCTTTTTACTGCGTTACTATTTAATTGGTTATCTTGCTCAATTTCAAGCACCGTTTCTGGTGTTTGAAGCCTGATTTCATCCAATTCGGATAATGAAAATGATGAATCAACTTGTTTTAATTGGTAATTGACATTTTTTCTATATTGTTGCCATTCTTTATTCCATAATGTCTCCACACGAATGTAGATTGCCTCCAGTTCGTATGTTATCCTTTCATTTATTTGCTTATGGAGTTTAATTAGCGCCGTTTCTAATTCATCTTTCCCTTTTTTCCCATTACTTTGGATTGCCCCAGGATTGATAAACCTACGGAATAAATCAGTATATTGAATGGAGAAACGTTGACCAACATAAAAACATTGCTTACTAACTAATTGCATAATTGATGCTATATGAGATTCACTGTCTCTGTTCTCTATCAGCATCTGCATTTTTTGTTCATTCTCAGCCATTTCGTTTAATAAAGCTTCGCGATGTGTTTGATCACTTCGGGAAATTTCCAGCCATTTCTTCACTAAAGCGTGCACTCTTTCAATATCCGTATAAATTGCCTGCATACTAAGTTGGGTCAGCTCTTCCTTAATAAAAGAGTAGAACGATAGCTCAAAATTTTGCAATCCTGATTTCACCGGTGAGTTACCCTGCAGTTTCTCTTCTAATGCCATTTTACTTGAAATGGGAAACATTCTTGGCTCTTGAATATCAAATGTTTGCAACTGTGTTTTGACATAGTTTGTCACCATTTCCACTTCTGCTTCATCTTTTGCCAAATCAACTGCATTAACTAAGAAAAACATTTTATCTAATTGAAATGCATCCTTTACCTTTCCTAATTTCTCAAGGAAGATTTTGTCAGGTCTTGAAAACGGATGATTATAATACGTGACAAACAAAACTGCATCCGCATTTTTTATATAGGAAAACGATAACTCTGTATGTCTAGCATTAACAGAGTCAGCGCCGGGTGTATCGACAAGTGTCACATTTTGTTCTGTAAGTGAGCAATGATAAAAGAGCTCCATCTCCTGGACAAAACACGCAATTTGTTCATCCTGAATATATAGACTGAATTGGTCGATATCAATTTTGTATGTTTTACCAATAAATTCGGCCATCTTTTGATACCCATTCATAAATGCAACTAAGAATGACTTATGTTGATCTGGAATATTAAGTTTATTAATATTGGTTTTCTTTAGCCATTTAACAGCATCCTCTATCATTGGAAACTGGTTATCTTCAATAATGGCATGCAGGTCTTCTAATAACTCTTCTTTTTGTTTTACCGTTACCTTAACCTCTTCGTGTTTATATTCATCTGTCGGCGGGCTAATCTTATTGATTGCTGCAGTTGTTGGATTTGGCGAAACAGGCAAAAGATTCTCCCCGATCAAAGCATTAGCAAACGAAGACTTACCTGCACTAAATGCACCGAACAAAGCAATCGTAAAATGTCTGTTATTGAGCCGTGCTAATTTACTGGTAAGATCAGTGTGATAACTTTGTAATGCTGGAACAGTTTCGAGCATTTGTAATACTTCTTTTGTATGTTTTATTGTCTGGTCAATGGAAAAGCGATGAAATGATTTGGTAGCAGCGGAATCCTGACTCGTCTCTGTTTCCACTATTTCCTTTTCCCAATCTTCCAGTGTGCTTTGTTTGATTTGTAGAGAGTTTGTTAATTTATCATGTAATTGCTTCTCTAATGAATGACCTGCAACGTACTCCCCTGCAGCTAATATTTCTTCCAGTTTGTTTTTATGGGTTACTAATGCACTATGTTGCTCATTAATTTGCTGTTCATACATAGCAAATTGCTCATATTTTCTTAGATGCTGTTCCACTTCATTAAGTTCTGTCTCGATTGTTTGATAAATTTTTGTTTTAGTACTATGCCACTCGTCTTTATAATATTTGCGATACATCTTTTTGATTTGATTAGCGACAAGATCTGTATAGACTAACACATAATCACCTGTAACATTCACATTATCGTTCATCGATTGTGTTAGATTATCCATTGAGAATCTTTTTTGAAATATCTTATCATCAAATGTAACAGAGGTGAATTTTTGTAAATATTCAGTCAATTTATCCTTTAACTTCCATTCTAAATTTACTTCTGCCTGCTTATGAAGGGCGTTATAAAATTTGCTAAGACGGCGCTGTCGCTCTTCCTCTGTCTTCTGTTTGGATTTAAAAAATCCTAATTTAAACCCGGGTGCATAAGCCTCTAGTAATTCACGTGCTATTTCACGAATATCAAACGGCATTAATTGGGCATTCTTAACTGTTTGCTCTAAAATGTTTTGATAGGTTGCCTCAATTTCTGATTTTTGTTGTTCAAGATTAGCTTTTTTCGTTATTAACTCAGCATGATCAATCGTTTGATCGAGTTCTAGCAGCTCAAGCTTTTCTTCAATACTTTCAATGCTTTGATCCGTATTTTTCTGTTTCTCTTCGATAGAATCCTTCACTAACCGGTAAATACCGTTATAGATTGTTTCTTCAATAATTATTTCATTGTCTGATTGTATTTGGCTTCTTACCGTTTCTTTTACATTCCACCATTGATTTATCGCTGGATCACTGTTCCCAGCTAAGGATGTAAAATAAACCGCTTTTGGCGATATGCCCCACTGGTTAAAAACTGTACGTAAGCTGCTCTTAAATGAGTTAAAAGTTATTTCTGCCTCGTTATGTTTATCCATTTGATTAATAATTACAATATACGGCTTATTCATTGCCTCAACCTGCTTTAAAAAAGAAGCATTAACCTCTGATTGGACATGATTGTAATCGATCACATAAAACAGCAAGTCAACGACATGCAATGCAGACTCTGTCATCAGTCTATCAGCATCATCAGCAGCGTCGATCCCGGGTGTATCCAGTAAAGTTACACTTGGAACTAATTCTTCCATTTCTTTGTATATTTCCACTTTTTTTATTTCTTCTCCATCACGGCATAATGCATGTATTTGCTCAAGTGGCGTTTGACCAGCTAGTTTTACCGGTTCCCTCTTTTTAAAATGAATAACATATTCTTCTGGCCCATTTTTAATTTCTACAATATTTGCACTTGTAGGTATAGGGCTTTGGGGTAATAAAGGTTGATTTAGCAACTGGTTGAGCAGTGTTGACTTACCTGCAGAAAAATGACCGCAAAAGCCAATATGCTGCATTTTTTCCTGCTTTTTTTTATAGAAATCAAACACCTTTTGCTGGCGATTCCATTCTTCAAGTTTTCCAAATTGGTCGTATAGTGCTGCGATCTGTTCTGTAGTGATCGCTTGTAATGTAGTTGTCTCCATGCTTAAAACTCCTTCAAGCTTGATCTAATTATTTATTATACTGATAATAATTAATAATCTCCACCATTTTCTTATACCAAATGGTTACAAAATGCAATATAAATTAGCCGAACATTTACACTGTTCGGCTAATAGGTTTATTGATTTTCGGAATGAAAAGGTTTCTGCAAAGTCGCATTAAGCCAAATTCTTTCTACTTCTCCCTCTTGTTCCGTATCAATGACAAATGATCCATTGCTGTACCTTTCACTAATAGGTAAGTTAACGGTTGAAAGTGTTGATACTTTATCTTGACTTGTTCGAATCACAACTTCATCTGTTTCATGGACTTTTTCAAATCCGACTATACGATGGGGTTTTGCTTTTAGTTCACGCAACATGACGGAACCTTTCTTTGCTCGAGATGATTTCTCAAATTGATCAAGCGGGATTCGTTTACATGCACCTCTTTGACTCATTACAAAGAGATACTCTAATGGCATTAATTCATTGAATACTATGCCATTAATAACAAACTCATCTTCTTTAAGCTGAATGGCCTTAACACCGGCTGCGCGCTGACCAATTGGTGCGACCTCTTTCTCATCATACCATAATCCGTAACCTTTGTTTGTTGCTATAAATATATTTGAGTTTCCATCTGTTAAATAGACATTCAAAAGTTGATCGTCTTGTTTAAGGTTAATGGCAATAAGTGGCCGGGAAAATCTTGCAGAGGAATATAGATCCAACGTACTCTTTTTAACCATCCCATTTCTGGTGAAAAAGAGAAGGTTTTTCGCTGGATCGAATTCACGGATTGGAATTGCTTTAATGATCGTCTCCTCTTTATCTGTTGAAGCAATATTGGTAATATGCTGCCCTAATTCTTTCCAGCGAATGTCTGGAAGTTGATGAACCGGAATCGGCATGTATCTCCCTTTGGATGTGAATAACAAAATATGGTCTGTTGTATTCAATTCATATAATCCAATTAAGTGGTCTTCTTCTTTCATTGTAAAATCCTCGATAGAAGAAGCAGTATACGATCGAACACTCGTTCTTTTAACATACCCTTGATTGGTTACAGATACGATAACATCCTCACTTGCAACAAGTACTTCTACATTTATTTTTAATTCCTCGATTTTATCTTCAATTTTTGTCTTTCTTGGTTCATCATACTGATTTTTCATTTTACGTAAGTCTTTTTTTATTACCGAAAATAATTTCTTTTCATCACTCAATATCTGTTGATATCCCTTAATTGCAGCTCGTAACTCTTCTGATTCTTTTTCAAGCGAGGTTATATCTGTATTAGTAAGTCGGTATAATTGCAAAGTCACAATGGCTTCCGCTTGTTCTTCTGTAAATTGATATTGCTGCTTAATCCTCTTTTTGGCATCTTGTTTGTCATTGGATGAACGAATTGTTTGAATTAACTCATCTAAAATAGAAACAGCCTTTATTAAACCCTCAACAATATGGGCGCGTTTTTCTGCCTTTTTCAAATCAAAACGCGTTTGCCTTGTAATAACTTCTTTCTGGTGGCCAATATAGGCATCAATTAAATCAGTTAAACCTAGTAGTTGCGGTGTTTTATCTTTGATTGCAACCATGTTGAAGTTATATGTAATTTGAAGGTCAGTATTTTTATATAAGTAATTAAGAATTCCCTGACTATCTGCATCTTTTTTCAGTTCGATAACAATACGTAAACCTGTTCGGTCAGTTTCATCTCTAACTTCTGCAATTCCCTCTACTTTACGGTCAATTCGCAGTTCATCCATTCTTTTCACTAAAACCGCTTTATTGACTTCATAAGGAATCTCATCTATTACAATTTGTTCTCTACTTGACTTTAATGGTTCAATTTTTGCCTTTCCTCGAACAATAATTTTCCCTTTTCCAGTCTGATAAGCTTTTTTCAGCCCTTCCTTTCCCTGGATAATCCCGCCAGTCGGAAAGTCAGGTCCTTTCACATACTCCAATAAATCATCCACTGTTGCATCTGGTTTTTCTAATTTTTTAATGACTGCATCAATTACTTCACTTAGATTATGTGGTGGAATCTCTGTTGCATAACCTGCTGAAATACCAGTTGATCCATTAATAAGTAAATTAGGTATTCTTGCAGGTAATACGACAGGTTCATCAATCGTATCATCAAAATTCGGGATATAATCAACCGTCTCTTTATCAATATCTCGAATTAACTCGGATGCTATTGCAGAAAGGCGTGCCTCCGTATAACGCATGGCAGCAGGCGGATCTCCATCAACACTACCATTGTTTCCATGCATTTCAATTAATACATTTCTTACTTTCCAGGTTTGACTTAACCGCACCATCGCCTCGTATACAGACGAATCACCATGTGGGTGATAATTACCAATTACAGTACCTACTGTTTTAGCAGACTTCCGAAATGGTTTATCATGGGTATTTCTTTCTTCGTGCATTGCATACAATATTCTTCGCTGAACAGGCTTTAAGCCATCTCTAGCATCTGGTAAAGCACGGTCTTGAATAATGTATTTACTATAACGGCCGAATCGATCTCCCATTACTTCTTCTAATGGAAGATCGAGAAACTTCTCTTCGTTTGCCAACAGTACTCCTCCTATATTTGAATATTCTCATTGTCAATAATGTTATCTTCTTCATCTAAACTAAATTCTACATGTGACTCGATCCATTTTCGACGTGGTTCTACTTTATCCCCCATAAGTGTACTGACGCGTTTTTCAGCTCTGGCAAGATCATCAATCTTAACTCTTATCAGTGTTCTCGTTTCGGGATTCATTGTTGTTTCCCAGAGCTGGTCAGCATTCATCTCACCAAGCCCTTTATAACGCTGAAGTTGGTATCCAGTTTTATAATGCTTTGTTATATTCTTCATCTCATCTTCATTCCAGGCATATTCCACCTTTGCTTTGGCACCTTTCCCTTTTGTTATTTGGTAAAGTGGCGGCAATGCAATAAAGACTTTGCCTGCTTCGATTAATGGACGCATGTAACGGTAGAAAAATGTAAGTAATAGTACTTGTATGTGTGCACCGTCCGTATCAGCATCTGTCATAATGACAATTTTATTATATTGGACATCTTCCAAAGAAAAGTCGGCACCCACTCCGGCACCTATTGTATGAATAATTGTGGAAATTTCTTCATTTTTTAACACATCACCTAATTTGGCTTTTTCTGTGTTAATTACTTTTCCTCTTAGTGGTAAAACTGCTTGAAACTTACGATCTCTTCCTTGTTTAGCAGAACCGCCTGCAGAATCCCCCTCAACCAGGTACAATTCATTTTTCGCAGGGTTTCTTGATTGTGCGGGTGTTAACTTTCCACTTAACAGGGCGTCTTTTCGTTTTTTCTTTTTACCACTTCTCGCTTCTTCCCTTGCTTTCCTTGCAGCAAGTCTAGCTTCTCTCGCGCGAATGGCCTTTTTAATTAACATCGAAGATATATCAGGATTTTCCTCAAGAAAATACAATAAATTCTCTGCAACAATTGCGTCAACGGCAGATCTTGCTTCAGCAGTTCCAAGCTTTCCTTTCGTCTGTCCTTCAAATTGCAGCTTCTCTTCTGGGACTTTAATTGAAATTACTGCTGTAAATCCCTCACGAATATCATTACCTTCCAGGTTCTTATCTTTTTCCTTTAGCAAGTTAACTTTTCTGGAATAATCATTAAAAACTCTTGTTATTGCAGCTTTAGCACCAGCTTCGTGGGTTCCGCCATCTTTTGTGCGAACATTGTTAACGAATGATAGGATACTTTCCGCATAACCATCATTGAATTGAAATGCAAAATCCAGTTCCATACCTTGCTGTTCACCATCAAATGCTACTACCGGATGTAAACTATCTTTATCTTCATTTAAATAATTTACAAATTCCTTTAAGCCGTCTGGATAATGATAAGTTTGTGCTAAACCTTCATTTCGCTCATCTATTAGTTCAATTGTTATTCCTTTTAATAAAAAAGCAGCTTCTCTTAATCTTTCAGCCAGTACTTCAAATTGAAATACATCTGTTGTGAAAATCGACCGGTCAGGTTTAAATGATATCGATGTACCTGTACCCTTTGTTTTTCCTTTTTTCTCCAGTGTTGTAACAGGTTTTCCGCCTGACTCAAACCGTTGCGTAAAGATGTGTCCATCCCTTTCAATTGTTACCTCTAACCATTCAGACAGTGCGTTAACGACAGAAGCACCAACACCATGCAGACCACCACTTGTTTTATAACCGCCTTGGCCAAATTTTCCACCAGCATGTAACACTGTTAAGATAACTTCGGGTGTTGGTCTGCCAGTTTGATGTATTCCTGTTGGCATACCTCGCCCATTATCTTTAACTGTAATACTTTGATCTTGGTGGATAACAACTTTTATATACTCTCCATATCCTGATAACGCTTCATCTACAGAGTTATCGACAATTTCAAAAACTAAATGATGTAATCCACGCGCATCAGTACTTCCGATATACATACCTGGTCTTTTTCTTACTGCTTCCAGACCTTCTAATACTTGTATGGATTCATCTGAATAGGTTGTTTTATTTACCATTTTCCATTTTACCCCTTCCATTGAACCGAACAAAAACATTCATAAATAACATTCTAACTCATTTCTTATATTAAATGTCAATCTATTTTTTAATATAGAACAGATGTTCTTGAAAGTAAAGTGATTAATTTATCTTTAGCACAGCGTGAGCTACTTTTATGCACCTGTCCATAATAACTGATTTACCATGTTTTTGAAGATATTCGCATGCTTTTTCACTTGTAACACCTTGCTGCATCCATACATATGGGGCTTTAGTTTGTGCAATTTCAACAGCTAAATCTTCTAGATAAATTGATTTCCGAAATACATTTACTAACTCAAAATCCTCTTCTATGTCGAGTACTGTAGGATATGCTTTCTCTCCTAATACTTGATTAACAGTAGGATTTACAGGAATAATTCTATACCCTGCATTTTGCATTGCTTGTGCAATCTGATAGGATGTTCGATCTGTGTTATCTGATAAACCGACTACGGCAATAGTTTTCGTTTCTGTTAAAATCTTTCGCATCAATTGTTTTTCATTTTGAATATCCATTATTCTACACCTCATTTTAGTTGATTAAACCACGGACAGTTAATTTGTGCAAGTGGGATCAGTGTTCGGATTGTTCTAACTCTTCCAACAAACAAATAGATAAATAAAATGCTTATCTATAATATGTAACATAGTTTTTCTAAAATATAAATAGTGATATATTCAATTTCTTAAATACATGCTACAATAGTTATATCAAGAAATGTAAGGAGTTTGTGAATGGAATACGTATTTTTAATTATTATCGCTTATTTACTTGGATCAATTCCTACAGGTTTGATCGTTGGTAAGATCGGTTTTAAAACAGATATTAGGGAACACGGCAGTGGAAATTTAGGTGCAACAAATACTTTTCGTGTGCTAGGTGTGAAGGCAGGAATTATTGTTACAATTGGTGACATATTAAAAGGGACTGTTGCTGCATTATTACCAATCTTATTTCAATTAGAAAATATTCAGCCATTATTGATTGGGGTTTTCGCTGTTATCGGTCATGTTTATCCAATCTTCGCCAAATTCAAAGGCGGAAAAGCTGTAGCAACCTCTGCTGGTGTTATATTAGGTGTTAACTGGCTCTTATTCGTTATTATGGTAATCAGTTTTTTAGTTATATTATACTTAACAAAGTATGTTTCTTTATCCTCGATGTTAACAGGAATTATAGCGATTATTGTTTCCATTGTACAACAAGATGTCGGGTTGATTATCGTTACTAGCTTACTTACTATCTTCGTCATATACCGGCACAAAGCAAATATTAAACGAATTATTAATAAAACAGAACCAAAAATAAAATGGATGGGATAATTGAGAGATCTTTTGCAGGGTCTCTCTTTTCCGCTTCATCATACTGTAAAAATCGTAAATATTGAATATTTCTTTGTTATTAAGTATACTTTGAAATAATTGTAATGTAGGAAAGGGGTTTGGGGACATGCATAAGGACCAACCAATACAATTACCAGATAAACAACAACGACATAAATTATTTGGCTCTGTTGAACCAGGAGAAAAAATAAAGCCAACTAAAAAAGAAAACATGGCTGATTTACAAAATACAAAAAAAGACTTTCTGTTTGATATAGATCAAGTAGGTATTGCTAATGTCAAGCAGCCTATTGTTGTAAACAGTGCAATCAAACCTTACAAACAAACAACAATTGGTACGTTTAAAATGACATCAGCAATTAAGAAGGATAGTAAAGGGACGAACATGAGTCGTTTTACAGAACTATTGTATGAATATAGTCATGGAGAACCCTTCCATGTTTCTATTCAAGCTTTGAAGAAATTCACCAAAGAGTTAACAGAAAGATTAGAACAAGAAGATACCCAGATTTCAGTAACATTCCCATGGTTTTTCGAACGAGGTGGTCCTAGTACCAATAAAACTGGAATGAACCATGCTGATGCCCATTTGACTGTCGTTTATGATAGAAATTATGGCTATCAGGTCAATGTTGGTTTAGAGGGAACGATTACAACACTGTGCCCATGTTCTAAAGAGATTAGTGAATATAGTGCCCATAACCAAAGAGGTATTGTAAAAATGTCTGCAGAATTAAATGCAGATTATAATGAAACAGAAATTGACTGGAAAACTGCATTATTAGAGGCTGCAGAAAGTAATGCGAGTGCCCGTATTCATCCAGTTTTAAAAAGACCAGATGAGAAAATGGTCACAGAACAAGCCTATGAAAATCCTCGATTTGTAGAAGATATGGTACGTCTGGTTGCCGCTGACTTGTATGAATTACCATTTGTTAGAAAGTTCTCAGTAACATGTCGGAATGAAGAGTCCATTCATTTACATGATGCAATAGCTTCCATAACTTATGACAAAGCTCTCCACTCGTAGGAAGGTTAGCTGCAAGCCATGAGATATATATTTATCGGTCTTATTCGTTTTTATCAACTTGTTATTAGTCCAATGTTTCCACCGACATGCAGGTTCCAACCTACATGTTCACAATACAGTTTAGAATGTTTTCGTCGATTCAATCTTTTTAAAGCTAGTTATTTAAGTTTAAAAAGACTAGGAAAATGCCATCCATTTCATCCAGGCGGATTTGATCCAATACCTGAAAGAAAGCATGATCACAAATTGTGATCATGCTTTCTTATTGTCATCAAAATGACAGCGACAGACATTAATCAATCTTCTGCGGATGGTTTTTTCAACCTTTCCAACTGCCTAATTTGGTCTTCAGCTAATAAAATTTGTTCTTGTCGTTCACCGAATAGATCAAAGTGGGGAAACTGCGGATCCTTATGAATCCATTCTTTACTTAACCCGTATTTCTTTCCCCAGCTAATTAATTTATTTAAATCACTGCAACCAACCTTTGTTACAGTTGAACAACCAGGGAAACGTTCATCTATCCAATAATGTGTGAGGAATGATATATGACCATCTTTCACCTTCTGTTTCCATTCCCGCAATATTTTGCGATCAATTCCAAATGCCATTATTAATCATTTCCTTTTGCTCTCTTATATGCTTCATGCCATTGAGGGAATTTCTTTTTTAATGATAATGGACGGAAAGAGTCCTTTTGAACGATCACATGTTGTGTTTCACCTGTCACAGCTACTTCCTTATCCTTATTTAGTACACGATAACCATAAGTTGTTCGAATGCCGTTATAGGATACCAGCCATGTTTCAACAAACGCTTCTTCACCATATCGGATTGGCTGCTTGAATTGTATATTTGCGTCAATTACTGGTGAGACCACACCCTCGTTTTCCATCTCATGGTACTTAAACCCTAATTCCTCAATAAAAGCTGTTCTCCCGATCTCAAACCAAATTAAATAATTGGCATGATATACAACTCCCATTTGATCTGTTTCTTGATACCTTACTTTGATTGGTGTTGTAACGATCATTGTTTATTAATCCCCCTAATTGATTTCCAAGCTAATTCAAAATCTTCAGATCGAAGTTCTGTTAATTGTTCGGTATTCGCATCTAGTTCTACTCGTAATGCCTGGTACTGAATTGCCTCGTTTATCAGGTTAACTACAAACCTGCCATTTCCATTAATATTAACTTGACCTAATTGTTCTAACAAAAATGCTTCCACATCTGCTGCTAATGAGTATTGATAGTGTTTTGTATGGGAAACAACCATTTCCAGCAGCTCTTCATCTGTATAATCTTCGAAATGGAAGTATTTTTTAAAGCGTGATTCTAATCCAGGATTACTCGTAATAAAACGCTCCATTTCGTTTTTATAACCAGCTAAAATAACAACAAGGTTTTCGTTGTGTCTTGTCATCTCATCAACTAGTGTATCAATTGCCTCTTTCCCAAAGTCTTTCTCTCCTCTGTATAACGAATAAGCTTCATCAATAAATAAAACTCCCCCAAGTGCCTCGCGAATTTTATTCTTCGTTTTTATGGCTGTTTGACCGACATAACCTGCTACAAGGTCACTCCTTGAGGTGATAACTAAATGACCTCTCTTTAACAGACCGCATTCCTTTAAGACTTTTGCGTAGATTTTTGCAACAGTTGTTTTACCTGTTCCCGGGTTTCCTGAAAAAACTGCATGTAATTGAATAGGTATTGCAGGCAGGTTCATTGCCTTTCGCTTCTGTTGTACTTTGACAAATGCTGATAATTTTTTAACTTCTTCTTTTACATTTGACAGACCAATTAATTGTTCTAATTGTTCGATCGGATGGTCAGAACCAGTATCTTGATCCAGAAGTAGGATATCTGATTCAGAAATTCGCATATGATTTAGCCAATTATCCTTATCAATTAAACTTCTCTTTGCACCAATATGGAAAATTACTTTTAATACGAGATCTTTCACTGTTCTCGCATTACCAAATGACTCGTCAACTTTCGCTTTTTCAACCAATGATTGAAAAGACGAAAGAGCTTTTTCAGTAAAGAAATAGTCGTTTTGTAATGCGGTTGCTTCAGCAATTTCTAACAGTTCTTCTTCTTTAAAATCTGGCAGCTGAATAAAATTACCGTCAGGAAACCGGCTTCGCAGCCCAGGATTTGCCCAAAGGAAATGATTCATCTCTTCAGGATATCCTGCGATAATTACTGCGAATTTATTCGCATAATCTTGACTTGTCATACTTGATACCAATGTATCGATAACGGTTTGACCGTAATCATTGCCAGATTGGTCTTCCCTTCTAAGGTTATAAGCTTCATCTATAAATAGCACACCACCTAGTGCTTTCTTAACATAGTTCAAAGTATTCTCTTCACTTTGTCCCATAAAAGAACCGACAAGCTGGGAACGGTTGACTTCCACCAATTCATTTGAATCTAAAAGACCCAGTCTGTAATAAATATTAGCTAGTAACCGTGCTATGGTTGTCTTTCCAGTTCCTGGATTACCTGTAATCACCATATGCAACCCTTGTTCATCAACCATCTGGAATCCAGCTTCTTTACGTTTTTTTTGATACTTTAAATAATGGTAGTATTGATTAATATAAGATTTCACTTGTTCCAACCCGATCATGTCGTTTAATTCTTCCAACGGGTCTTCTTTATTCTCTTCTTTCAGAAAAGTCGGAAACTCTTGGTAAAATAACTGAATTGCTCGATTAATTTTCTCAACTTCTTCATTGTAATAAGAGATGTCTTGAATGGATTTCTTATGCTCTAATCCGTAAACAAGCCCTTCTGCCAAATCTCCTGCTTTTTCTGCTTGCTCAAAAATGAAGTTATAAGCACTACTTAAGGTAGAATTAGTCTTTAAATTCGATCTTACTTTTAAATCACCCATTCTTTCAAGCTCTGTAAGCAATGCTCTCACTTTTTTTAATTTAACCGGATCAAAATCGGTTTCTCGAATGAAATATTGGGAAAAATCTATTACTTGCAATGATTGATATACGTGAAGATAATGTTTTAATAATTGAATCTCTTGCACCATTGGATGTTTAACCTGATCTGAAAGTTGAAGCAGCTCATTCAAATGATCATCCGTTACTTGTCTTTTTAATCGATAAAAGATTAACATCGCATATAGAATGGCTTCCATCTCATTATCTGTTTTTAACAGTTCATCCTCGTAATAGTCGATGATCCTTAATAATTCTATTTCAGAATAGGGAGGAGAATCCTCGAAACTTTCCCAATTATGTAGTCTTTCCTTTATTAACATTAGATTGTCCACTTACCAACACTCCTCCAAAATTTTAGAAAAACCTCTTAGAACACTAAGAGGAGCATGATCCTATCTATTTATCCTGTAATTCATTTACATACTGTTCCATCTGATCATATGTCATCATACCATTAATCCTTTTTATAATTTGCTGATCACTTTGCCTGACAATAAATGTTGTTGGTATATTAATCACTGAGTAGTTATCGTATACCTTGCCATCTTTATCAAGAAGAATAGTAAAGTCATATTTTCCGTTAGAAATAAAATCCTCAACAGCTTTCATTCCATTGTCCATACTTGTTGCATTAACTGCTAAAACTTGTAATAGATCTTTATATTTTTGCTCTAATTCCTCTAAATCAGGCATTTCTTCAATACATGGTTTACACCATGTTGCCCAAAAATTGATAAATACAAATTCTTTATTCACCTCTGTCAGGTTAAGTTCTTCCCCTTGAATGTTTTCTAACACCAAACCTGGTGCTTTCATTCCCTCTTTTAATAGCTGCTGGTTTGGCGGCATAATAAACTCACCTTCTACAGATGTATCACCGGTAACATCAAACTCATTTGGTCCATCATTTTTTTCCTTGTTAAATATTGTTGGAAAATTAGTAAAAATAACAATTCCTATTAATCCAATAATTACAGTTAATGCAATGATATTTTTCACCATTCTTTTCATCCTTTAATAACATGTGTTAGCTGACTAAGAAAGCCTTCATCACTTAGCAGTAAAAAGATAATCCAAATTCATTATAAGCGATAAAAATGATCGCGTCTATTATTCGACTTTGAATACTTAGGTTGTATTAACTCAACGGATAAGTGATCCAACACGTAAAAAAAGAGACAGTTTACATGAACATAAACTGTCTCTTTTACTATTAGTTAGCTAATTTATTACGTAAGACCATTTGAAGAATTCCACCATGTCGATAGTAATCAATTTCCACATCACTATCAAAACGGGCAATTACTTCAAACTCTGTTATTTTGCCATCTTCACTAGTTGCAACAACTTTTACAAGATCTCGCGGCTTAACTGTTTCATCAATTTGAACTTCAAATGTCTCTTTACCAGTTAACCCTAGTGAATCAGCACCTTCACCTTCTTTAAATTGTAGTGGGAGAACACCCATCATTACAAGGTTTGAGCGGTGAATACGTTCAAAGCTTTGAGCGATAACCGTTTTAATGCCTAAAAGGTTCGTTCCTTTTGCAGCCCAGTCACGAGAACTGCCCATCCCGTAATCATTTCCAGCTAGAACAACCAGTCCAGTACCATCTTGCTGGTACTTCATTGCAGCATCGTAAATCGGCATCACTTCATCAGTTGGCCAGTAAGTAGTATAGCCACCTTCTGTACCTGGTGCCAATTGATTCTTAATACGAATATTAGCAAATGTACCACGCATCATTACTTCATGATTACCACGACGAGAACCGTATGAGTTAAAGTTACGAGGTGATACACCATTTTCTTGTAAATACTTACCTGCAGGCATATCTTTTGCAATTGCACCTGCTGGTGAAATATGGTCAGTTGTTACAGAATCACCGAACTTACCAATTGCCCGCATACCAGATAATCTATTTACTTTACCCGCTTCTTTTGAAAGTCCTTCAAAGAATGTAGGGTTTTGGATATAAGTAGATTTATCATCCCAAGAATATAAAGGCTGGTCAGTTGTTTCAATCGCATTCCACTTTTCATTTGATTCAAATACATTTTCATATTCTTTACGGAAGATTTCCGGTGTAACTACTTTACCAACTTGTTCACGAACTTCATCCATAGATGGCCAAATATCATCAAAGTACACATCATTTCCATCTTTATCTTTACCTAATGGATCATTTTTAAGGTCAACATCAACTGTACCAGCTAATGCGTATGCTACTACTAAAGGTGGTGAAGCTAAATAATTAGCTTTAACTAGCGGATGAATTCGCCCTTCAAAGTTACGGTTACCAGACAATACTGATGCAACTGTTAAGTCATTATCTGCAATTGCTTGTTCAATTTCCTCACGTAATGGTCCAGAGTTTCCAATACATGTAGTACATCCATAACCTACTAAGTTAAATCCTAGCTGATCTAAATACGGCATTAAACCTGCGTTCTCTAAATAACTAGTAACAACTTTTGAACCAGGTGCTAGAGATGTTTTTACATATGCAGGGACTTCCAACCCCTTTTCTACTGCCTTTTTCGCAAGTAACCCTGCACCGAGCATAACATATGGATTAGAAGTATTTGTACATGATGTAATTGCAGCAATTGCAACCGCTCCGGTTTTCATGACAGATTTACGTCCATTTGGATGATTAACTTCCACTTCTTTATCAAATTCGGAAGCATCTAAACCAAACCCTTGGTTACCCGCAGGCGCAGTAATTGCTTTATTAAATTCATCTTGCATATTAGATAAAGGAATTAAATCTTGTGGACGTTTCGGACCAGATAAGTTAGGTTCTAACTCTGATAGATTAATTTCTACTAGATCCGTAAATTCCGGGTCTGGCTGGTCCGCAGAATACCATAAGTTATTTGTTTTGCAATATTTTTCAACTAATGCAATGTGTTCTTCACTTCTACCTGTCAATCTTAAATAGTTCAGTGCTTCTGCATCAACCGGGAAGAAACCACATGTAGCTCCGTATTCTGGTGCCATGTTAGAAATGGTAGCACGATCTGCAAGCGGCATGTCTTTTAATCCAGGACCGAAATACTCAACAAATTTTCCAACTACTTTTTTCTCACGTAAAACTTGAGTTACCTTAAGAGCCAAGTCTGTTGCCGTTGTTCCATTCGGAAAGCTGCCAGTAAATTTAACACCGATTACTTCTGGTGCCGGGAAGTAAGAAGGTTGTCCAAGCATACCTGCTTCTGCTTCAATACCACCAACACCCCAGCCTAGTACTCCGAGACCATTGATCATAGTTGTATGTGAGTCAGTTCCAAATAAAGTATCAGGGAATGTATCATATTCTCCATTACCACTCTCGACTGCATGGACAACATTTGCCAGATATTCCAGGTTTACTTGGTGAACAATACCTGTTGCTGGCGGAACGGCACGATAGTTGTCAAACGCTTTCTGTGCCCAATTTAAGAATTCATATCTTTCTGCATTCCGTTCAAATTCCAACTCCATATTTGCTTGTAATGCCTGCTTTGTACCATATTCATCCACTTGTACAGAGTGGTCGATAACTAAATCTACAGGAACTTCCGGGTTGATAGCATCCGGTGAACCTCCCATGTCTACCATTGCTTTTCTAAGTGAAGCAAGGTCTACTACTGCAGGTACACCAGTGAAATCTTGTAAAATAACACGGGATGGTTTAAAAGGAACATCTTCTGCCTTACCATTTCCCCAGTTTGCTAGACTCTTTACATGTTCATCCTTAATAACATGTCCATCATATTGACGAACTAATGATTCAAGTAATACACGAATTGAGAAAGGTAAACGTTCTATTTTACCAAGTCCAGCATTCTCCAATGCTTTTAATTCATAATAATTGTACTTTTTTCCATTCAATTCAAACTTCTTTTTTGCTTGAAATGCATTCTCGTTTGTCATCTGAATAAGTTACCCCCTTCAAAAATGTTAGACCTAATCTTGCTTAATTCATATTTATAGATACTATACTTATAGTATGCACCTTACTATTTTAAATGAAATCGGTTTATAAGTAAAATGTTTCAATGTAAAAAATCATTGGATTTAGCAGTTTATTAGATCTTTTTGTAAATAATAGGTTTAATTTTTGATTTATAATGGTAAATGTATACTAAATGTGCTACCTACATTTGCTTCCGATTGTATCTCTAGTAATCCATGATGATTTTCTATAATTTGGTTAGATATCATTAATCCCAGCCCTGTTCCATTCTTTTTCGTTGTGAAAAAGGGCTCTTTTAATTTGTGTATAAGATGATTAGGTATTCCTGGCCCTTGATCGATGATCTCCACAATACAAAAATTGTTCGACTTTTTTATTGTTGTTAAGATTTCTCCACCATTCGTCATTTCTTCGATTGCATTTTTAATTAAATTTATAAAAACTTGTTTTAATTGTGACCGATCACAATAGATTACTACATCATCCTGAATATCAAGTAAAAGATCAATGTTAAATAAGTTCGCTTGTGTTTTTAGTAATGTGATCACATCAGAAACCATCTCAGTAACACTTTCTTCAGATTTTTCATCTGTCATAGGTTTAGAAATAAAGAGTAACTCAGATGTAATGGTATTAATTTTTTCTATCTCATCCATCATTATTTTATAGTATGCTTCCTTGTTCTCCATACCTGCTTGTAATAATTGGATAAACCCCCTTAAAGATGTCAAAGGATTTCTTATCTCATGGGCAATGCCTGCAGCCAATTGCCCGGCAATCGACATCTTTTCAGACCGAATAAAAATTTCCTCAGCTTGCTTCTTATCTGAAATATCCTTCGAAACAGTCAATATTTGCTTATGACCTTCTGGCCATTCTACAACAGACATATTGGATTCAAAAATGATATACTTTCCCAACTGGTGTCTAATATGTACGTAGTATTTTTGCGGTGTATTTGAACTGCGATTAAAATGTTGATCAATGTATTTTTTATCATCTTGTAAAATATAGCGAAATACAGATTTTCCTAATAAATCTCCTTTTGAATATCCAAGAACATTTTCTACAGAATCCGATACGAATGTAATTTGGCCAGAGAAATCGCTAAGAGTAATTAAATCAAATCCAGACCTCTCAACAACTTCTAAGACTTCTGCTGGTAATTGGGAAATACACGTAATTATCTTGTCAACCTTTAATTCATTATTTTTATTCACTAAGTCAACATGATTCATCAACATTCCCCTCCTCTCCGTACTTTTGCACCTAATTCTTGAGTTGTTTAGGCAATTAAACACATGTAATGAGATGAAAATCTTGCTATAATTTTAATGATCTACTAAAATAATATGAGAAAAATGTAAATACATGACTTATATTTATTATTCAATGTTATATTACTATAATTTAGATAAATTGAAAATCTTCTTGATAATGAAAATATCAAAAAAAGAAAGTGTGAGGGATTAATTATGTCATTTGGTTTCTCGATGTTTATAGTAACATGGACATTTATTTTAATTGGTTTACTAACCATAGGCGGTTATTTTATGTTCAGAAAATTCTTAAAAAGCCTTCCTAAACAAGACGGGAAATCAGATCTTGATTGGGAGAAACATTATGTAAAACGTTCAAAGCATTTATGGCATCAGCCGGAAAAAGCCTTTCTGGAAGACTTGATTTCACCAGTACCTGAGTTGTTTCGTGATGTGGCCAGGCAAAAGATAGCGGCTAAAATTGGACAAATTGCTTTAGATCGCAAAAAGAAAAGTATTTCACAGGACATACTAATTGAGGGTTATATATTGGCAACACCAAAAAGAGACCATAAATTTCTTAAAAAAAAGTTAGAAGAAAAGAACATTGACATTGACCAATATTTATACCTATTTGAACTTTCGCCTGAAAATTACAGTAACAAAAAATACGCAATGAAAGCACATAGAAATTCATAGAATATTCTGTGCTGTCATTGCGTTTTTTTATTGATCTTCAGATATTGTTAAAACAATCGTAAGGGTTACTCCAATAACGGTAAAATATACTCCAATATCAAATAATAGCGCGGTCGCCAACTCTACCTCGCCAAATATCGGAAAATGAAAATAGTCAAATGTTTGACTTAAGAATGGCTGGCCAAATATGAAAGAGCCCACTGCTGTAGTGAATGCAATGATTAAACCTAACCCGATTAAAAGACGGTAGTTTATTGGCAAAATTTTATTCACTGCTTCATATCCATAAGCCATGTACATTAATACGATAGCTGCAGAGGTCATTAATCCACCAATAAAACCGCCGCCTGGTGCATTATGTCCAGCTAAAAAGATATATACAGAAAAACCAAGCAAAATAAACGAAATTAAAATCGTCATTGTTCTTAAAATAAGATCATTCGTTCTTACCATCATAATAATACTCCTCTCCGTGAATCTCTATTATGTAATTTTATTAAAAACCTTGGAAACCAAAAAATCCTGCTAAAAAAGAGGTTAACTTAGTCATTAAATCGAAGAATAAAAAGAACCCCATAAATATCATAACATATCCACCGATTTTGACCAGTTTTTGAGCATTTTTTTTGATCCATTGCATTTTTCCGATAAAGAAAGCAAGGATGAAAAATGGCACAGAAAAACCTAATGAGTAAGCCGTCATTAATATTAGACCGGCTTCCGTATCAGTTGCAGCAAGGGAGATAACAGCCATTAGAATTGGTCCTGTACAAGGTGTCCACCCTAATGAAAATGCCATTCCAATAATAAATGAACCGATAAAACCTGCAGGACGATTTTTAAAATGAAATTTCTTCTCTTTCATTAAAAATGAAAAGTTGAGTATTCCAACAATCACCAAACCGAAGAATATAATTAGTATTGCACCAATTTGCCTGATTAAATCATCCCATCTGAATAAAAACTCTCCAATAAAACTTGTAGCAAACCCTAGCAAGATAAAAATACTGGAAAATCCAAGCAGGAAGCATAGTGTGTGAATAATACTTTTATAATTAAACATTCCTTGCTCTTCTTTAATATCATTTACACTCATACCAGTAATATAGGATAAAAATGCAGGGTATAATGGCAATACACATGGTGAGATAAATGACAGAAACCCGGCGCCAAAGGCAATAAACACATTTATATCAGTCATACTGTCACTCCAAATCGTAATTGGTCTATAAATAGCATAAAACCCTTGCTTGAAATAAGCAAGGATTCTATTTCGACAAATATGTTACATTATTTATTATCCACCTGGTTATTCATCGCACGCATCATCTGCTTAATTTTCTTTTGCGATGGTTTTTGTCCCATTTGCATCATTAATGTCCGTAACATTTGTTCATTAATTGGCGGGTTTTTCTTTAAATAGTTCATCATATATTTCCTCGCGATAAAAAAGCCGAGAGCAACGCCGGCTAGAAGTGCAACCACGATGAAAATAATCCAAAGAATAGTGCTCATCCGTTTGTTCCTCCTTCAAATTCTCTCTCATACAGTATAGTAAATGTCGAATCATAATACAAGCAATCTTTGTATTAGATGAAGAAATCCTTAGCAGATTATGCTAAGGATTTCTTTCTATAACTTAGAATAAGTCATTTACATGTTTTACAACATTTTCAACAGTGAATCCATACTCTTCGATGACTTTATCCCCATTAGCAGATGCACCAAAAGTATCGATTGCAATAATCGCACCTTCAGATCCTACATAACGCTCCCAGCCTAGTGAAGAAGCCATTTCAATTCCCACACGTTTCTTAACAGCACTTGGAAGCACTTGTTCTTTGTAAGCAGCATCTTGCTTGTCAAAGCGATCCCATGATGGAATACTCACAACACTTACATCTTTTCCATCTTCTTTTAATTTTGCTTGTGCCTTTACAGCTAACTGTACTTCAGAACCTGTAGCAACAAGGATTGCATCAGGAGTATCTTTCGTTGATGGACTAACAACATAGCCACCTTTTTTCACACCTTCATATGCATTTTCTGCAGTTCCTTCAAGTGTCGGAAGGTTCTGGCGTGTTAACACAAGCGCTGTCGGCTGATCAGTTGATTCAATCGCTAAACGCCATGCAGCCTGTACCTCATTTCCATCAGCTGGACGTATGACAGAAAGATTAGGCATGGCACGGAATGCAGCCAATTGCTCCACAGGTTCATGTGTTGGACCATCTTCCCCTACCGCAATAGAATCATGCGTTAATACATACGTGACAGGCAAGTTTTGAATTGCTGACAAACGAACAGCCGGACGTAAGTAATCGCTGAATACAAAGAATGTTCCACCAAATACCTTTAACCCGCCATGCAGTGCCATACCGTTTAGTGCAGCTGCCATCGCAAACTCACGTACACCAAACCAAATATTGCGCTTATCGGCTTCATTTGCTGAGAAATCTCCCGCATCTTTTAAGTTGGTTTTATTGGAACCAGCTAAATCTGCACTACCACCGAATAGAGACGGTACGGTTTTAGCGATTGCGTTTAAAACTTCTCCAGAGGTTGCACGAGTTGCTGCACTGCTACCTGTCTCATAAACCGGTAAATTTTTGTCCCAGCCCTCAGGTAATTTATTTTGCATTGCCTCGTCTAATTCTTTTGCTAATTCAGGATATGCATTTTTGTAAGCATCAAATAAATCGTTCCATTCTTTTTCTGCGGACTGACCTTTCTCAACAATTTTCGTTTCGAAGTCAGCATATACTTCTTCCGGTACTTGGAATGGTTCATGGCCCCATTTGTATGCTTCTTTGGTTAAGGTAACTTCATCCGCTCCAAGTGGTGCACCGTGTGATGCAGCAGAACCTGATTTATTTGGCGAACCAAAGCCAATAATTGTTTTTACTTCAATCAATGTTGGTTGGTCAGTATTTTGTTTTGCTTCAGCAATTGCCTTAGAAATTGCTTTTGTATCGTTTCCATCTTCTACACGAATTACTTGCCAACCGTATGCTTTAAAACGATCCTCTACATTTTCAGAGAATGCTTTATTTAACTCTCCATCTAGTGAGATATCGTTAGAATCATAAAGTGCAATTAATTTACCCAATTTTAAATGCCCTGCAAGAGATGCTGCTTCATGAGAAATACCTTCCATTAAGTCACCATCACTTACAAGTGCAAAAGTATAGTGATCAACCACATTAAAATCATCTTTATTGTATTTTGCTGATAAATGTTTCTCAGCCATTGCCATACCGACACTCATTGCAATCCCTTGGCCTAATGGACCAGTAGTCGCTTCCACACCGTCAGTGTGGTGTACTTCTGGGTGACCAGGTGTCTTAGAGCCCCATTGACGGAATTTTTTAAGCTCATCAATCGGAAGGTCATATCCAGCCAGATGTAATAAACTGTACAGTAACATTGAACCATGACCTGCAGATAATACAAATCGGTCACGATTAAACCATTTAGAGTTTTTAGGGTTTTGGTTCATATGCTCTGTCCATAGTGTGTAAGCCATCGGAGCAGCACCCATTGGTAAACCTGGATGACCGGAATTAGCATTTTCAATAGCGTCTATTGACAATGTACGAATTGTATTTATAGACATTTGTTCAATTTGAGTTGACATTTTTATTTCCCCTTTCAAAACAATATATGTACGCACATCTATAATCCTATAACGAAAACGAAGATTAGACAAGTATCTCCTTTAAAAAAAGCTAATTTTTTGTAATTATGTCTCGTTTTTTTATAAAAATCAAAGAAATAGTGTACACTATTTCTTTGATTTAAGTTGCTTTAATTTATCCGGAGTGACATCGTTCCCATTTGGATCAATGACAGTCATTCCTTTCATATGGTTTTTGAATGACTTTCTCACATTTTTTAAATATTCCTGACGTAATGCCTGTTGTTCTTTTTTTTCCTCTGGACTTAGTTCTTCTTTCTTAGCTTTATTTGCCAATTCATTAATTCTTGCAATTTTATCATTAGAAAGCATTATTTTACTCCTTTATCTCAAAATAATAGAAAAGAGTATACATATTATTTGTACACTCTCTTCATTGTAAATCACTCATTTTATTTTTATCAAGCAATTCGTGTTCTTGGTATCGACGATGAACTGTTGCCTTTGAGACATTGTAACCCATTCCTTGCAGTATAGAAGTAATTTCTGCAAAGGTCAGGTTGTTCCCCCTTAGTCGTACCACTTCCTCAATGGGAAATTCCTTCCGTTCTCTACCTTGCGCTAAATGTTGGTTGGAAAGGTTATTGGCAGGATTGTATCCATTATTTATCGCTTTCCTCATTCCCCGCTTAATTTTCGCATTATGTAATTTACGCTGATATTCTTCTACAATCGATACTATTTGCAATACCATTGAATCACCTTCAGAGAGTTCTAATTTCCCGCTGTGTGCAATAGTTAATATAGTAATATTCATCTTTGCTAGCTGATGGAGCAATGCAATTTTAGCATTCCCTCTTCCTAATCTAGTTTCATCTTGTATTAGTAAAATATTCGCTTTTTTTTGTTGAAAAAGTTCTAAAAGATCAAACACACCTTCTCTTTCAATCTCGTAGCCACTTTGCTTTTCCTTAATTATTTTCACAATATTATAACCTTTTTCTTTAGCAAACCGGCTAAGTTCTTCTGCCTGTCTATGTATTGAACTCTCCTGTGTCTCTTTATCCGTACTAACACGGCAATAAATGATTGCATTCAAAATTTTAACGACTCCTTGATCTCTTTGTTTATACATTCCAAATAAATGAACTATATAAAAAGATAATCCCCACAACAAAAGAAATCAAATAGAATAAATCAACTTTAGAAATTTTCTTTATCATTTTTATCCCTCCAGAGAACCTTTGTTCGTATTTCCATTATATACGAACAAAGGTTCTTGTCAAGTATTTTCGAACGAATGTTTGTGATTATTCCGAACGTATGTTATAATATTCCTAACAAATCATACGTTAAAGGAGTATTGATTATGACTAATCTATCAAAAAGACAGGAACAGATCCTTGCATATATTAAAGAACAAGTAGATTTAAAAGGATATCCGCCGTCTGTGCGTGAAATTGGGCAAGCAGTAGGTCTTGCTTCCAGTTCTACTGTGCATGGTCATTTAGCGAGATTGGAAAAAAAGGGGTACATAAGAAGAGACCCTACCAAACCCAGGGCAATTGAAGTATTATCACAGGAAAATGATAATGAAATTCCAAAAACGGAAGCTGCTTTTGCTCCTGTAATCGGTAAAGTTACAGCAGGTTTACCTATTACAGCAGTAGAGAACATTGAAGAATATATTCCGATTCCCAGCACTGATGTACATAGCGGCGATCAAATATTTGTTCTGATAATTGAAGGAAATAGTATGATTGAGGCAGGGATTCTTGATGGAGATAAGGTAATTGTTAAACAACAAAATACAGCAGTAAATGGGGATATTGTTGTAGCAATGACGGAAGATAGTGAAGCAACTGTCAAACGTTTCTTTAAAGAAAAGGACCATATCCGTTTGCAGCCCGAAAATGCGACAATGGAGCCGCTTCTTTATGATAATGTCAGTATTCTAGGGAAAGTAGTAGGTTTATATAGACATCTATAGAGTAATAGGGAAAATTCTACATAGGAATATGTAGAATTTTTTACTTAGCATCAGATTAAGCAGAACATCCATTATTGTATTCTGCCTGTCTTGAATTATTGAAATATATTCAGTTTCATGACTAACTGTCTTTGAGTCTCCTTTATAACGGTTAACTTTCCACCATAAGAATTTGGTATTAGGAACATATAAACCCTTTCACTTATAGAGAAAGGGTTTCAAAGCTCAGATATTTCGTTTCTTATTTTATATCTTATGACTGGTACTTATACCGACACAGCTTTTACAATTAACTTCTTGGCAAATTCCCGCAACAGTTCCTCTATCAAATTTCACCAACATCTGTCTCTATTGTATCTAAAATATTTGAATCCTCTGCATCCGGATCAAACGTATGACTTGTGCTTACTCCATTACTATTCATAGTAAAAAAACCAGTATTAAAGCTTCCAGATCCAGTAACTACCTTACTTGTAGAAGTAGGAGATGCATGTATCGCTTGTTTTACTATTAACCCTTCATTACTATTAATTGTGACAGGACCAAAGAAAAAACATGACATTTTTCGAGAACCTCCTTTTTTTATTAACCTTTTAAATATTTTCAGCTATATTTGCATCATTTATATCTGGATCAATTGAAGAAGATCTATTTATATTAGTATTTGTTTTAATCCAATACCCTGTGTTGAAACTGCCAGCACCGGCAACAGTTTTACTTATAAATGTTGGACAAGTATTTAAAGTATTACTGACTATAATACCCTCGTTGCTATTAATCGTTACTGGACCTAATATAATAGTCAAATTATACCCTCCCTTCATTGAAAACTTAGAATGGCAATATATAACTATTCCAGTTTTCATTATAAGTATAATTTATGACTAGAACACTACTGTTGAAATGGATAATGAACTAGTAATAAATAGAATAATTAATAATCCTATTTTGATGATTTATTGACTATCATTTTTTCTCCTTTAAATACAGTGAAAGTCAAGCTTATTGCTAAAACATCCTTAGGAATATGACATAAGCCGACGCATTTCATTCAACTTTTCATATAATGATACTATCTAAGTTGAGGAGGTGTTATATAATGGGCGCGAGTGGAGGTTACGGTTCTGGCTTTGCTTTAATTGTTGTCCTATTCATTCTGTTAATAATAGTTGGTAGTTCCTACGTTGGTGGTTACAGCTATTAAAGCAAAATTGAAAGTATTTGGTGGCAAGAAATTCACATGTATCTTTATGTAGTAAAACGATCAAAATTAAAAATATCAGGCACTTCTGATGTCAAATACTGGCCTTTTTAACGAATGTCATATCAAATTGTTCTGGTTGGTACCCCTATACAAGTAAACTCTGCCACAATAGTGTCAGGGTTATGCATAAATACTATGGCTCTCCTTCTCATGAATTACTAGAATACTGAACTATCAGCAGTAAAATATTCCACTGATTTTTCGAAAAGACTTTTACGTTTTTAAAAACTGTTAAAGTCTCGAGAGCTTTTGCACGAGTATAGTGTGTACCAACTTATTCTGCAGGTATCAGTTTAGCTTTCGCCACGTTAAAAAGGTCAATTGCAGTTGATAATATAGTGCCTTCATTAATAATGTATTCTAACAGGGAAAGACCAGTTAGAATGATAATCATTTCATCATTCACTAAATAGTTCACTCCGTCTACTTCAAAACCTTCCCCATCATAATAGCTTAAAAACTCCTCTAACGTTTGTAATCGATGTTGACTGATGTCAACTGAACTTGATTGACTATTGGGTCAGACTCCGCAAAAATCGTAATGGCTTCCTTTATATATTTGGGGTGCAGGCCATTGTAGGTTTCGTATACCGGGTATAGATTTTTTACTTCTTCTGGTATGTTATTTGCGTCTAGATACTCCAATACATTATTCTTACTCACTTCATACTTACTCTTTTCACTTGCTAAATTATCTGACTCATCACTGCACATATCTACATGGATTAAAAATTTAATAGACTATTACGGATATTCTCTAGCTCTCCATCCATAATTACCTAACAAGTTACTTATCCAAACAAAAACTCCTTGACACCAACGGCATCAAGGAGTTTACTAGATTAATATGTTTGAATATATTGTTCTCTTTCCCATGGGTGAACTTGTGTTCTGAACATATCCCATTCGATTTCTTTTGATTCAACAAAATGTTCAAATAAGTGCTCACCAAGTGCTTCAATAATTGTTTCGTCTTTCTTCAACTCTTCTAATGCATCCGCTAAAGTTGCTGGTAAGTCAACAATTCCATTTGCTTCTCTTTCTTCTTTGTCCATAATATATATATTACGGTCAACAGCTTTAGGAGCCTCCAGTTTATTCTCAATACCATCTAAACCAGATGCTAATAATACAGATAATGCTAAGTATGGGTTAGCAGCAGGGTCTACACTGCGAACTTCTACACGTGTACTTAAACCACGTGAAGCTGGCACACGAATTAGTGGACTTCTATTAGCACCAGACCACGCTACATAACAAGGTGCTTCATAACCAGGTACTAAACGTTTATAAGAGTTTACTGTTGGGTTTGTAACAGCAGTAAATGAAAGTGCATGCTTAATAATACCTGCAATAAACTGATAAGCTGTCTCACTTAATTGAAGTGGTCCATTTTCGTCTAAGAATGTATTTGTTTTTCCTTTAAATAAGGACATGTTACAGTGCATACCAGAACCGTTCACTCCGAAAAGTGGTTTTGGCATAAACGTTGCATGTAAACCGTGCTTACGAGCGATAGTTTTAACTACTAATTTAAATGTTTGAATATCATCAGCATGTTTAATTGCTTCGGAATATTTAAAATCAATTTCATGTTGACCTGGTGCTACTTCATGGTGAGATGCTTCAATCTCAAACCCCATTTCCTCCAGTTCTAACACGATATCACGGCGGCAGTTTTCACCTAAATCTGTTGGTGCAAGGTCAAAGTAACCACCTTTATCATTTAACTCAAGTGTTGGCTCACCTTGCGCATCCAGTTTAAACAAGAAAAACTCAGGCTCAGTACCAATGTTAAATGAAGTAAATCCAAGTTCCTCTGCTCTTTTTAAGTTGCGTTTTAAATTATATCTCGGGCAACCATCGAATGGAGTACCATCTGTGTTGTAAATATCGCAAATTAAACGCGCTACTTTACCTTTTTCAGATGTCCAAGGGAAAACTACGAAAGTATCTAAATCCGGATACAATTTCATATCTGATTCTTCAATTCGTACAAAACCTTCGATAGATGAACCATCAAATACCATTTGGTTATCTAAAGCTTTGTCTAGTTGGCTTAGAGGAATCTCTACATTCTTAATTGTTCCTAAAAGATCTGTAAACTGTAGACGAATAAATTTTACATTTTCTTCTTCAATTCTTTTTTTGATTTCTTCTTTAGTTATTCCCATTTATATACTCTCCTTTATATTTTAATGGAAGAATCGTGATAACTCTCCCTGTCTTAACGATGTTTTACCTAATCTCCCAGCATCCAGAAGTTCTTTCTGCAGGATTTTACGCAATTCTTTTTCAGATAACTCAGGTGCTTTCTCTTTCTCATTTTCATCAGTCTTCGGCATATCTTTCATTAATAAAACTTGCTTTATGCCAGCTAAGTTAATACCCTTCTCAATCAACTCCTTAATTTCTAAGAGCCGATCGACATCATTAAAGGAAAAGAGCCGCTGATTCCCTTCAGTACGAGAAGGATGAATGAGTTGATGCTGCTCATAATAGCGAATTTGTCTTGCGGTTAAATCTGTTAATGATTTAACAATTCCAATAGAGAATAATGGCATCGAACGTCTATCTAAATCGCTCACATCCTCACCTCTTTCTATTAACTTATAAATTTATTATACACAACCCGCAACAAAATTGTCAAGAGATGTTAGGTAAACTTACATGAGTGTTATTTGACGCGACTACTTTATTTGATCATCTAATATTTAATTTATCACAAGCTCTTACAACAGCTAATTTAACATGAGCATAGGTTAATCCGCCTTGTACATATGCGGTATATGGCGGCCTGATCGGTCCATCTGCTGTTAATTCAAGACTTGCTCCTTGCATAAACGTACCTGCAGCCATAATCACTTGATCATTGTAACCAGGCATTGGTGCCGGATATGGAGTAACATGGGCATTAATTGGTGATTGCTCCTGAATTGATTGGCAAAAAGCTATCATTTCATCTGCTGTCCGGAAGATCACTGATTGAATCAGGTCTGTTCTTTTCTCCTGAAAGTGTGGTTCAGTTTGATAGCCATGATCAGATAAGTATTTTGAAGTGAAAATCGCTCCACGTAGAGCTTCACTAACAATATGGGGTGCGAGGAACAGCCCTTGAAACATCTCTTGCAACATCCCTAAACTTGCACCAATTTCTTTACCGATACCGGGAGCAGTTAAACGATTGGCTGCCTTTTCGACGAGCTCTTTTGTACCAGCAACATAACCGCCTGTCCTTGCAATTCCGCCACCAGGGTTCTTAATTAATGATCCCGCAATAAGATCTGCACCAATTTCAATTGGTTCTGCTTTTTCAACAAACTCTCCGTAACAATTATCGACAAAAATAATAACATTTCTATTTATTTCGCGAACTTTCGAGATTACTTCTTTCATTTCCTTCATCGAAATGGATGGTCGATTATCATATCCTTTTGAACGTTGAATTGCGACAACTTTTGTATTTCTGCTCATCTTTTTTCTAACTGAATCCATATCAATCGTATTATCTTTTAAAGGAATTGATTGATAGTCGATACCAAAGTCTGCTAATGAACCGATATCCTTCTCTTCTGACTGAATGACACTTTCCAATGTATCGTATGGTTTACCTGTAATATACAGCAATTGATCTCCAGGCCTCAACACACCAAATAAAGCTGTTGTAATAGCATGCGTACCTGATGAAATTTGCGGTCTAACTAATGCATCTTCTGCTTTGAAAACAGAAGCATAAACCGATTCTAATTTATCCCGGCCGTAGTCATCATAACCATAACCTGTTGTAGGGTTAAAGTCACTGTCACTTACTTTATTTTCACGAAAAGCTGCTAAAACCTTTTCTTGATTAAATAATTCTACATCAGCGATTTCTTCAAAAATATGAGAAATCGTTCTTTCTGTTGCTTTTATTTTCTCTAATGATTTCATTCCTGGTGATACTCCTTTATCTCTTTCATTACCGGATGATTGGAATCAACGAATCCTTTCACTTTATATCCTGACAATTCTGATCGATACTTCTCCTCTTCAATAATAGTATGCTGCTTTAACTTAGCAAGGACTTTACCATATCCTTCTGGTACTAAACAGTGGTAAGGTTCCCATAACTCTCTTATAATATTTTCTATCTGGATTTTAAGTTCATCTAAGTCACTATGTTCTAGGGCACTTAACAACATGTACGGATGAGTATTCGGGACAAAGTGTTCACCATTGATTAAATCCTTTTTATTGTAAATTGTTATGATTGGAATGTTGTCCGCTTCTAATTCCTCCAATAACCTTATAACGGTAGACTCATGATTATCCCGGTCAGGTGCTGCAACATCTATCACATGTAATATAAGATCTGATTCTTTTACCTCTTCCAGGGTTGACCGGAAGGCAGCTATTAGTGCAGTGGGCAGGTCTTGAATAAAACCTACCGTATCAGTTAAAATCACTTCTAATCCACTCGGTAGATGCATTTTACGTGTTAAGGGATCTAATGTTGCAAATAACTTATTTTCCTGTAATGATTCGCTTTTCGTCAAGTTAGTAAACAATGTAGATTTTCCTGCATTCGTATAACCAACAACAGCAATTTGAAATAACTGGTTTTTTCTCCTGTTATCCCTATATTGCTCTCTTTGGTTCACAACCGATTTTAACCGCTGCTTAATCTCATCCATTCTGCGCTGGATATGTCTTCGATCCGTTTCTAACTTAGTTTCACCAGGTCCTCTTGTACCAATACCCCCACCTAATCGTGATAACTCTGTACCTTGACCATGAAGCCTTGGTAACATATAGGCATACTGGGCTAATTCTACTTGTAATTTCCCTTCTTTCGTTCTAGCTCTACTTGCAAAAATATCAAGAATAAGTTGACTCCGATCAATTACACGGATTTGTAACTCTTCCTGCAAGTTTCTAATTTGACTTCCTGATAACTCTTCATTAGCAATCACTACATCAATCTCTTCTGCTTCACATATACCTTTAACTTCTTGTAATTTTCCTTCACCGAGATATGTGGCACGATGAGGTGTTACTCTCTTTTGAATAATCGTTTCAACAACAGTTCCATCAGCTGTATTAGCTAATGCTTTTAATTCATTTATGGAGTACTGAAACCTTTCCTCATCCAGTTTATCTTTCATTACGGAAATTACTAAAACCTTTTCTATTTTGGACACCTACTTTGATTAGTTTTCGCTTAGTTTCTGAAAAAAGTGAATAGAATATGAATCGTTTTATATTATAATATAAGAAATGGCGCTATTAAAAGATAATAGCGCCATCGTTCTATTCTTTATCTAAATTAACATTTTTAGCTGGAACAAAAGTGGAAATCGCGTGTTTAAAAATGAGTTGTTGTTTTCCTTCCACTTCTATAAGAACTGTAAAATTGTCAAAAGCTTTAACAATTCCTCTCACCTGGAATCCATTTACAAGGAAAACAGTAACAGGAATTCTTTCTTTTCTAAGCTGGTTTAAATATTGGTCTTGAATATTAACTGATTGAGACATTATGTATCCTCCTCATTTTTTCTCTATGAATACTAATTCTATTTTTTTCTAAAGAATCCTTCTAAATCTGTTAAAATATTTTGAAAAACTTCATCCTTCGTTTCAGGAAGAATGTCATACCAATGAACGTTCATTTTATTGCGAAACCATGTGTATTGACGTTTCGCAAACCTTCTGGAATTCCTTTTTAATAATTCGACCGCTTGTTCAAGTGGTACTTCCTCTTTAACATATGGCAGAATTTCCTTATAGCCTATCCCTCGCATTGCTTGAGTATTCTCTAACCCCTGATCAACCATTTGCTGAACTTCATTAACTAAACCTTTTTTCAGCATATCGTCAACTCTCTGATTAATTCGATTATATAGTATTGTCCGATCCATTTCTAAACCGACAATATAATGGTCATAAATCGACTCATTTTGTTGTTCTTGCTGCTCTGACATTGTTATCCCGGTACGATCATAAATCTCTAATGCTCGAATTAGTCTTCTCTCATTGTTTGGATGAATCTTTGCAGCTTGGTCTGGATCAACCATTTTCAATCTGTTATATACAGACTGGATACCATCCTTTTTAATTTCATCTTCTATCTTTTGATGATAAGCACTGCTTCTAGCTTGTTCACTAAAATGATAATCATAAAGGACTGATTGAATATATAAGCCTGTCCCACCAGCAATAATCACATGTTTACCCCGGGAATGAATATCACTGATACACTCGCGAACTCGATACTGAAAGTCTGCTACTGAAAAATTTTCGCCGGGATTTAAAATATCAATTAAATGATGTCGGATCCCCTGCATTTCTTCAGTAGTTACTTTCGCTGTACCAATATCTAAGCCGCGGTAAACTTGCATGGAGTCGCCGCTAATTACCTCTCCGTTAAACTGTTTTGCTACTTCAATACTTAAAGCTGTTTTTCCGACTGCTGTCGGTCCAACAATAACAATAATCTTTTGTGCCATACTTTAATCCTTTCAAGTGTTGAAAGTTACTTCCATAAGTATACATGATCTAATCAATAAATTCATCCATTACATAACTCGCTTAAACATTTTCTCCATTTCATACTTAGTAAATCTAATGATGATTGGTCTGCCATGCGGACATGTGAATGGCTCCTCACATGCTCGTAAATCGTTTAATAATCGTTCTATATCATTACTGTTAAGATAATGATTCGCTTTTATCGACTTTTTACATGACATTAAAATAGCAGCATCTTCTCGCAGTTTATGAAGATTGATATTTTGTTCTCTAATCAATTGATCAACCATTTCACGGATAGTCTCTTCCTCTTCCCCTTTTGGAAACCACGTTGGATGTGTCCTCACAATATAAGCATTTTGGCCAAAATTTTCAAAAAATAACCCTACTTTTTGTAGCTCTATATCATATTGTTTAATAATTAATGCTTCCTGGGCTGTAAATTCAAAGGTGATTGGTACAAGCAGATCTTGCAGTTCACTTTCTACCTCCCCAATCTTGTCACGGTAATATTCATATTTAATTCTTTCTTGTGCAGCATGTTGGTCAATAATATATAAACCATCCTCATTCTGCGCAATAATATAGGTGCCGTGATGTTGACCGATTGGATACAACACTGGAATCCGCTCTCTTTCTTCCGGTATATCTCCCGGTGTATTACCATTAATACCTGTTTTTTCTTCTATTTCCGTCAGGGCACTTTCTTCTAGTGTATCCGTTACATGATTGGCAGCTGGCTCATTTACCTTCAGTATGCTTTTATTACTGTGCTCTGCTAATTCCTCTGCTTCGGTCTTAACACTTGCTGTTATTGGCTTTTTCTCAGAAGTTTGGAAATCAAAACTGTTTTGAAAAGACTTTTGTTTCTCAGGTTTTGGCTGGCTGCCTGATGGTATCAATGTCTGCTTATGGAATGCTTCCTTAATCATTTCTTCCACTGCAGTAAAAAGTTCCTTCTCTTTACTGAACCTTACTTCTAATTTAGTTGGATGGACGTTCACGTCAATAAGAATAGGATCCATTTCAATATTTAATATTACTATCGGTTGTCTGCCAATTGGTAATAATGTATGATATCCCTCCGTAATTGCTCTTGCTAGTCCAATGTTACGTATAATCCTGCCATTAACTACTGTTGTAATGTAATTTCTTGAAGCTCGGTTTACTTCAGGTTTGACGATGAAGCCATTAATCGAGTAATCTGTCGTTTGCTTTGATACTGGGATCATATTTTTCGCAACAGACATTCCATATATGGCTGCGGCGATTTGCCTTAAGTCACCTTTACCCGTTGTGTGAAATATTCTTCGTCCATTATGGGTTAATTCAAATCTTATCTTCGGGTGGGAAAGTGCCATGCGATTAATAATATCGGTAATATGACCTAATTCCGTATGAACAGTTTTCAGATATTTTAATCTTGCCGGTGTGTTAAAAAAGATATCCCGGACAAGGATTTCTGTTCCTTGTCTAGCATCACTTCTAGCATCTGATTGCAAATGTCCTCCTTCTATTTCTAAAACAGTACCTGCTTCCTCACCAGTCGAAGTCTGGATCCGGAGACGACTAACTGCTGCAATACTTGCTAATGCTTCCCCGCGAAAACCAAGTGTTTTTACATGAAAAAGATCATTTTCATTTTTAATTTTACTTGTCGCATGACGAAGAAAAGCTTTTTTACACTGGTCATGAGGGATACCAACACCATTATCAGTAATTTTAATTGATTGAAGGCCAGCCTCTTCTATATCTATTTTGATCCAATCACTTTTTGCATCAACACTATTTTCCACAAGCTCTTTTACAACAGATGCCGGACGTTCGACTACTTCACCTGCAGCTATTTTATTAGCTAGATAATCTGGAAGTTCAATTATTTTCATTTATTTCCGTCCCTTCATTCCTTTCACTTTTTTCTGTAGATCATACAGCTTATTCATTGCATCCATTGGGGTCATTTCAAGGATATCCCATTTATTTATCATTGCTATAATATTATCTTCCTCTTTTTTCACTTGTTTACTAGAGTCACTAGACTCTTCCACAAATAGCGTCATTTGTTCTTGTTGGCTTGTTAACACAACTTTCTGCTCTGGTGATACACTTTCACCACTTTTTGTTTCTAATTGGGTGAGAATCAGATTTGCACGGTCAATGAGCACTTGTGGCAGACCTGCCAATTGAGCAACATGTATACCATAGCTTTCATCTGCAGCACCCTGATGGATCTGATGCAGAAATACGACTTCTCCATTAATTTCTTCCGCTCGAACATGGATATTTCTTAACCCATTAAGATTCTCTTCCAAACTAGTTAATTCATGATAATGAGTGGAAAATAATGTCTTGGCACCAATATTGTTATGAATATATTCCATTATCGCTTGAGCAAGTGCCATACCATCATACGTACTCGTACCGCGGCCAATCTCATCTAATAGAATAAGACTTTTACTTGTTGCATGATGGATGGCGTGATTGGCTTCAAGCATTTCAACCATAAACGTACTTTGACCCGAAACAAGGTCGTCTGCCGCACCAATTCTAGTAAATATTTGATCAAAAACAGCTAATTCTGCAGTTTTAGCAGGAACAAAACAACCAACTTGTGCCATTACAATAGTCAACGCTAGTTGGCGCATATACGTACTTTTACCCGACATGTTCGGCCCAGTTATTAGTAACATAAATTTATCTTCATCAAGCAGAATATCATTAGGCACAAAGGATTCACTTTTCATCACTTTCTCTATAACCGGGTGACGGCTTTCTTCTAATTTCACTTGATGTGCCTCGGAAAAAGTTGGTCTAATATAATTATTCTCTTCACTTACTGTAGCGAAACTTTGCAATACATCAATTTCACTTATTAAATCTGCAAGCTTTTGCAATGCTGGAATATAAGCTTTTACTTTGTCACGAATTAATAAAAATAATTGATATTCCAGATCAACACTTTTTTCATCCGCTTCTAAAATTAATGCCTCTTTCTCTTTTAATTCATTTGTGATATATCTCTCTGCATTTGTTAATGTTTGTTTGCGTTCATAACGGTCATTTGGAACAAGATGTAAATTGGCTCTTGTTACTTCAATATAATAGCCGAAAACTTTGTTGTAGCCAATTTTTAATGATTTAATATTTGTATTTTCTTTCTCCTGTCTTTCAAGTGCAGCGATCCAATCCTTCCCGTTTCGTGATACATGCCGGTATTGGTCTAATTTCTCGTTATACCCATCTTTTAATATATTGCCTTCTGTTATGGAAATGGGAGGATCTTCTGCAATACTTTTTTCGAGCAACATTTTCAAGTCTTGTAATGGATCAATCTTATCAGCTAAATCTTTTATGACCTGGTGATTAAATTCATTTAATAACTGCTTGATAGAAGGTATTTTGGAAAGTGAATTTTTTAATTGCAATAGATCACGTGCATTCACATTACCAAAAGATACGCGTCCTGATAAACGTTCTAAGTCATAGATCGACCGTAATGATTCACGTATACTTTCACGTTCCATAAATTGATCATAAAAACCTGTAACCATATCAAGTCTTCTATTAATATGCTGCCGAGAAAGTAATGGTCGTTCCAGCCATTTTTTTAATTTTCTTGCACCCATTGCTGTAACAGTTCGGTCAATTACCCACAAAAGACTGCCATACTTCTCATTTCTCATCATGGAATGGGTAATTTCCAAATTTCGTTTGGAATACATATCTAAAGTCATATATTCTTCTAATTCAATAACTTGTGCTTTTTTCAAATGATCAATGGATCGTTTTTGGGTATGGTACAAATACTGAAACAATATTTTACATGCATGTTGTAACAATTCATCATTTACTCCCTCAATCAATGGTATCATTTGATCAGGAAGCTGTGTTTGATCGTTTACATATGACAAGGTCAACTGCATTTTATCTATTAAATCGTTTTTAAATGATTCATCTAATTTGTCTTCAATAACTATTTCCTTAATCGGCCGATTATAGATTTCACTCAAGACAGAGGGCCATCCATTAACCATTTTCATGGCAGAGGTTTCTCCTGTAGACATATCTGTATAAGCAAATCCAAAAGTTTGATTATTAATGGAATATAATGCTGCCAAATAATTATTTTCTTTATCTTCTAGCATGTTGCCTTCCATTATTGTACCTGGCGTAATTAATTGGACAACCTCACGTTTTACTACACCTTTTGCAGTTTTTGGATCTTCCACTTGTTCACAAATTGCTACTTTATATCCTTTTTCGATTAATGCTTTTATATAATTTTCTGCAGAATGATGTGGAACACCACACATGGGAATCCGATCGTCTTTTCCCCCATCTCTGCTTGTTAAAGTAATCTCTAGTTCTTCAGCAGCTTTTTTCGCATCTTCGAAAAACATTTCATAGAAATCACCTAGACGAAAAAATAAGAAACTATCTTTATAATCCGCTTTAATTTTTAAGTATTGTTGCATCATTGGCGTGTAACCCATTCTTTATCCTCCAAAATCTATAACTATTCTTGGATCATTATAACATATCAGCAATTATATTTATTATCAGAAGTTATATTTGAAATACTTGGCATTGTGTAGTATTTTTAGAAACTAACCTCCTTTAGCACAATTAAAAAAATACAGTGTGGTCTACTCCACACTGTAAGTATTATTCTTCTTCCTCTTTATTGGCCAAAAAATCCGGATCTAGTGTCTCTAACTCTTCATCAGATATGGACAGATCCCAGTCATCATCCTCATATACTTTTCCTTTCGGATCCACTTTGACGCAAATTTTTGTATCACCAATAACTTCAACTAGGAATTCTCGTTCAACGTCAACTTTTATTCTGTTTCCTTTTGTATCAATGGTGCATTCTAAGCAATTTGGTTGCTGAATCACTTTCGCTACAACATCACAGTCATCACCTAGCTGATGTTTATCACGAATCGAGAGTGCTACTGTGTCACAATATTCAACACGCTCTGATACTACTTCTGTTTTCGTATTGTCATTGTATGCATACCATACATTCACTTCATAGCTTCCGTAAATTTCTACTGTATCCTTTTTTACTAATTTTGCATGATAGTTATGGTTGATAATCCAGCATCCTAATATACTTGAGGGTCTATGAGTTGGTGTAATGATATTCGTTTCTTGATTGAACTTTCTTCCTTTACCAATAACCGCCTTTGTAATAATTTCCCTGTATTGCTGATCAAGAAAAGACATCGAATGTTAACCTCCCTTTCATTTCAATCCATCTTATGCGAGATATTCACCTATAGTGCCTATTCATTTCTAAAAAGTTAACAGGCCATAGATTCTAATTCATCCTATGCAAATGCCTAGAAATGTGTACATAAAAGGAAGATAAATCCTAATGTAATACTAAATAACACTGAAATTCGCACAGTCGATACATAATCAGTATGTGCGTTATACATTCAATAGTGAATGGACTGAAAATCAGATAAAATAATAAAATATCTTATTATATAAACTTTGTAATACTTTCAGTTCTGTATTTTTGTGTCGCCAATCTCATGTTAGTAATTTCTATTTACAGTCTATTAGTAAGCCTCTCTAATGTCAGTAGGTTCTGATTAACTCCAACTGTTTCACAAAAAAAAGATCATGGATTTATGCCATGATCTTTTTATATACATATTAACAATGATGTCCTTTAGTCGATCCTGTTTTTCCTGCCAGCACATCGCCACCAGTTGAGCGGATCACTTCATTTGTGATTTCTCTAGCAATTGTGTTTGATACTAATTGGAGGAGGTCATTTATGACAACCTGTGACTCTTTAAATTCTTGTACCACAGGGATTGCATCAATCTCCGCCTCTAAACGGTCGATTTCTTTCTCCACTCGTTTCAAAGCTTCTTCTTTACCATATGCTTGGAAATTCACTGCTTGTTTTTGCAGTGCTTTAATCTTCTTAATTGTAGCTTGAATTTTATTGTTATCATTTAACTTTGCTTCCAATTGTTTAAAACGGTCAATTTCCTCAATATTTGCCATCATTTTTGCTAAGTTATGTGCTTCAGCAATAACTTCAGATCTTGTATACTTTGCCATTTTAATTCACCTCAACTACTGACTCAACCAATTCACCATCTAATGTCCAAGTTTTTGTATTAGTAATTTTCACTTCAACAATTTCTCCGATAATAGATTTTGGTCCTCTAAAATTGACTAACTTATTTCTTTCTGTGTACCCAGATAGTACATCTGGATCTTTTTTACTTTCCCCTTCAACTAAAACTTTGACCGTTTGACCATGATATTTTTCCATCGCTTCAGCTGACTGCTTATTGACAAGAGCATTCAGACGCTGCAAACGAGCTTTCTTTACTTCCATTGGGATGTTGTCTTCCC
Organism: Gracilibacillus xinjiangensis; assembly: GCF_042651765.1. Classification (NCBI taxonomy): domain Bacteria; kingdom Bacillati; phylum Bacillota; class Bacilli; order Caryophanales; family Bacillaceae; genus Gracilibacillus; species Gracilibacillus xinjiangensis. The sequence goes on from NZ_JBHSDT010000008.1 coordinate 872,476, forward strand.
ATTTCGCTGCAGGTGTTCCTTCTCTTGGTGAATAAATGAATGTATACGCACTTTCAAAACCTACTTCTTCGACTAATGAGATCGTTTCTTCGAACTGTTCATCTGTCTCATTCGGGAAGCCGACAATTATATCGGTTGTTAAAGTGGCATTTGGCATCGCTTCACGTATTTTACGTACAAGTTCTAAATAATCTTCTCTTGTATAGCGACGTGCCATAACACGCAGGATTTCAGAGCTTCCAGATTGGACTGGTAAGTGAATATGGTCTAGTAAATTGCCACCTTTTGACAGGACTTCAATCAGGCGATCATCAAAGTCACGTGGGTGTGATGTTGTAAATCGAACTCTGGGAATGTCGATTTTGTGAATCTCATCCATTAAGTCCCCAAGACCATAATCGATGTCTAGATCTTTACCATAGGCATTAACATTCTGACCAAGCAAGGTAATTTCCTTATATCCTTGTGCTGCCAGATGGCGTACCTCTTGGATAATATCTTCTGGACGTCTGCTTCTCTCCTTACCGCGCGTATATGGAACGATACAATAAGTACAGAATTTATCACATCCGTACATAATATTAACCCATGCTTTAATTTTTCCATTCCGAACTTTTGGTAAATTTTCGATAATGTCGCCTTCTTTGGACCAAACTTCGACAACCATCTCTTTACCAAACATCGCTTCATTAATTAGTTTAGGTAAACGGTGAATGTTATGTGTCCCAAAAATCATGTCAACAAATGGATGTTTTTTTAAGATGCGGTTTACAACAGATTCTTCCTGAGACATACAGCCACAAACACCAAGAATTAAATCTGGTTTTTCTAGTTTCAAAGGTTTTAAGTGACCAATTTCACCGAATACTTTATTTTCAGCATTTTCACGAATGGCACATGTATTTAGTAAAATAATATCTGCATCATTTGTATCATCTGTAGATTCATATCCCATGTTTGTAAGGATTCCTGCCATAACTTCTGTATCATGTTCATTCATCTGACAACCATATGTGCGGATCAAAAACTTCTTCCCTTTTCCTACCGCTTTCATCTCTAATGGTATATCGAAGTCGTAATGAATATCGACATCTTTTTTACGACGGCTCCTTGCTTTTTTCAAGTTAGGCGGTTCATATGTTGTTTGGAAATATTTAGAAATCAACTCATCGCTTGATAATTTTTTTAACCGATTTAGATTTTTATCCGTTTCGGATTTTACGTCCGACGAATTAGCTTGTTTGATTTGTTGACTTTCCAATCGCTGTTTTTCGTTCATATTATGTCTCCTTTCTTACCCCTAATCAAATCTACCTCATCTATTATATGGGATAAGCTATCGAATTACAAAGGCAAATCACTTTTTAGCAAGGGATTTTTTTTATAAAATTCTCCCATTTCATTTTTTCAATAAGCCTGTAAGGCAACTTTCCCTCTAAGTACTTGTTAAACTTCGGGTAGTCTGAAATGGATGAAAGTCCATAAACAAGATCATCACTACCATCAAAATCTGATCCAAAAACAATATAGTCTTCTAAACCTAATTCTAATAAGTACTTAATATGTAAGAAGACATCCTCATATTCCGCACTGCTGCTATTTGCAACAAATTCCCGCACAAAATTTATCCCAATAAATCCCGCTTTATTGGTTAAAGTAATAATCTGTTGATTATCTAAATTTCTAGGGTGGTTAACAATGGCACGTACATTTGCATGGGAGGCTACAGGATGGTCCGCAAGTTCGATTGCTTCATAGAATCCTTTATATGAAGCGTGTGCTAAATCAACCCATATATTTTCCTGATTAGCCAGTTGAATAACTTCATGACCAAATTCAGTAAGGCCTGCCCCTCGATTTTCCATAATTCCGTCTATCGCTAAATTTGGAGTATTCCACGAAAGACCGATCATTTGAACACCTAAACGTATTAATGTCCGCAGCTTAAATATATCATAACCGATCAAATCAAGACCTTCTAATGTTAGCATGGCACCCCTTTCATTGTCTGCCAGTGTAAGGATGTCCTGCTTATTAATCACCAGTTTGACGTTCGGATATGGTTTAATAATTTTCTCGTAAAAAGTATCTACCATCTGTAAACCTGCCGCAAATTTAGCTTCAGTCGGTACATTTGGTGGAACAAAAATTGCAAAACACTGTACCTTCACATCACTTTTCATCCACTTTGAATAATTAACTGCAAGTCTCGGGTCATTATAAAAATCATAACCATGTTCCCAAATCTTCCATAGGGCATCACAATGGCAATCTATCAATCTAATCCTCCTCTTTCATCCCATTTAAAAACCTGTTTGTCCTAAAACAAACAGGTAACTTTCGTAAATATTATCTAGGTTCAACTATTAATTTAATTGCTGTACGTTCTTCATTATCAATCATGATATCAGTAAAAGCTGGAATACAAATGAGATCGTCTCCACTCGGAGCCACAAAACCACGGGCGATAGCAACTGCTTTCACTGCTTGATTTAGTGCACCCGCACCAATTGCCTGAACTTCTGCTGAACCACGTTCCCTTACGACATTTGCAAGTGCGCCTGCTACTTTATTCGGATTTGATTTTGCTGAAACTTTTAATATGTCCATTCCTGGTACCTCCTTCAATTCCTATTGTTATCCCACTTTTACTATATTCTTTTACATGAAAGATATTCCTTTTTATTATGAACCATTCCATGCAGAAATTCAAATCTTTTCCTAATGTACCTTACTATTTCACCATGTTAAGAGAAGAATGGGTGATCCTCATTAATTTGAATTCTCTCTATATTATTTGCCCGTCCAGTAGAGGAATCAATATCAATAAGGACAGCACTTAATTGCGTTCTCCCTTCTTTAGGAACTTCAAACCTTACTGGTAATGCCGTAAGAAATCTCTTTAGAACAGCTTCCCGTTCCATTCCTAAAATACCATCATAAGGTCCTGTCATACCTACATCACTTATATAGGCCGATTTATTAGGTAAAATTCGGTTATCTGCTGTCTGAACATGAGTATGCGTGCCGACAACAGCACTTACTTTTCCGTCTAAATACCATCCGAAAGCTAGTTTCTCACTTGTAGCCTCTGCATGAAAATCGACAAAAATGATGTTCGTTCTCTTTTTAGCAATTTCAATTAGTTCATCAATTTTTCTAAACGGATCATCGACAGGCTGCATAAAAGTTCTACCAAGTAAATTTAGAACCGCTATCTCTTTGCCATTTGATTTGATAAAAACAATATCATTACCCGGTGTACCTACTGGTAAGTTGCCTGGACGAACCATATATGGGGCATCCTCAATGAATTCGAAAATGTCTTTTTTATCCCAAGTATGGTTTCCCATCGTAATGGCATTTGCACCCCATTCGAGCAAGTTTTTATATATTTTTTCTGTAATGCCTTTACCACTCGCAGCATTTTCTCCATTAACTATGGAAATATGTGGTTGGTATTTGGCTTTCAACTTCGGTAAATATTCTTTCACCATTTCTCTTCCAGGTGATCCAACGATATCTCCGATAAATAAAATTCTCATGTGAAATATCCTTTCTGTATAAAAAACTCTGTTAATAAATAAAGTGACCAAAAATGGCCACTTTATTTCGCATATTCGACAGATCTTGTTTCCCTGATTACTGTTACTTTAATATGACCTGGATAATCCAACTCATCCTCGATTCGTTTTCTAATATCTCTCGCAACTTTCGCTGCTTCAATATCATCTATCTCATCAGGTTTAACGATAATTCGGATTTCACGACCAGCTTGTATTGCAAATGATTTTTCTACACCATCATAAGATTCAGAGATTTCTTCCAGTTTCTCTAATCGCTTAATGTAGTTCTCAAGTGTTTCACTTCTAGCTCCAGGTCTTGCTGCTGATAACGCATCAGCTGCAGCGACAATAACAGAAATGACTGATGTTGCCTCCTCATCCCCATGGTGTGAGGCAATCGCATTGATGACAACATCATTTTCTTTGTATTTACTTGCAAGTTCTTTACCAATTTCAACATGGCTGCCTTCCACTTCATGGTCAATTGCTTTACCGATATCATGCAGGAGGCCTGCACGTTTTGCAAGTGTTTGATCTTCTCCAAGCTCAGCAGCTAATAGTCCGGATAAATAGGCTACTTCCGTTGAATGTTTTAAAACATTTTGACCATAGCTTGTTCTGTATTTTAAACGCCCGAGAATTTTCACTAAATCCGGATGCAGACCATGGACGCCAACTTCAAATGTAGTTTGCTCACCATAATCACGAATATACTCATCCACTTCTCGCCTTGACTTATCCACCATCTCCTCAATTCTTGCAGGGTGGATACGGCCATCTTGCACTAATTTCTCTAATGCAATTCGGGCAATTTCTCGTCGAATCGGGTCAAACCCAGATAGTATTACAGCTTCTGGAGTATCATCAATAATAAGATCAATTCCTGTTAATGTTTCAAGTGTACGAATATTTCGACCTTCTCGACCAATTATTCGACCTTTCATCTCATCATTCGGAAGATTTACAACGGAAACAGTCGTTTCAGCGACATGATCTGCAGCACAGCGTTGTAAGGCAAGAGAAAGAATATTTTTCGCTTTCTTATCTGCCTCTTCTTTTGCTCTGTTCTCAGCTTCTTTAATAATTAGTGCAGTTTCATGAGTGACTTCTTCTTCGACACGTTGTAAAATAACTTGTTTAGCTTGGTCAGTCGTATAACCAGATATCCGTTCTAATTCTGCTTGTTGCTCGCTTAACATTGCTCCAACTTTGCTTTCCATTTCTTCAATTTGTTGTTGTTTTTCCGTTAGCGAACTTTCTTTCTTCTCTAACATTAGTTCACGCTTGTCCAACGTTTGATCTTTTCGGTTAAGATTTTCTTCCTTTTGCATGAGACGACTTTCAAGCTTCTGAATTTCTAATCTTCTTTCACGAAGCTCTTGTTCAGCTTGTTGACGAATTTTATGATTTTCATCTTTTGCTTCAAGTAACGCCTCTTTCTTCGCTACTTCCGCATTTTTATAGCCTTCTTCAACAATTTGTTTTGCTAATTCCTCTGCACTCGAAATCTTCTTCTCTGCAATTCTTTTTCGAATCAGATAACCAACAACAATACCGACAAATGTAAGCAAAATGGAGATGATAATTGTGAACAGTGTATCCATACTTTCACCTCCTCTTGCTATAAACTTGTACAAATTTTTTCAGTCGGCATGTACAATGAATACTTTAATTTAAATATAATGTATAACAATTTTTAAGATTATACATTTTAATTTTAATCGTGAATACAGTTGATGTCAAGGAATGTAGGATTTTATTCCATAATCAACAAGAAGGTCAATTTTGTATATTGGTAATATTATCAGAAATGTATGCAAACGTTTTTTTGAAATAATAAAAAAACTGGATGCGGCAATCTTAACAGCTTTGCCAACATCCAGCAATTTCATTCATGTGTATTATGCTTTTTCATCCAAAAGTGAAGCTTGTTCTTCAACGTCATCACCTGCAGCGACTTCTTCATCTAATCCATAATGTGTACGGATTGCAAGATAAATCTCTTCAGCAATATGCGGATGTTCCTTTAAATATTGCTTAGAGTTCTCTCGTCCTTGACCAAGTCGTTCTTCATTATAGGAATACCATGCACCACTTTTTAAGACAATATCTAGGTCTGAAGCAATATCAAGTATCTCACCTTCTCTTGAAATTCCTTCACCGTACATAATATCAACTTCTGCCTGTTTAAATGGTGGCGCAACTTTGTTCTTAACCACTTTAATTCTTGTTCTGTTACCTACCATCTCATTGCCTATTTTTAATGTTTCTGCTCTACGCACTTCCAGTCTGACAGATGAGTAGAATTTCAATGCACGTCCCCCAGGAGTTGTTTCCGGATTACCAAACATAACGCCGACTTTTTCACGGATTTGGTTAATAAAAATTGCCGTTGTTTTTGATTTATTAATCGCGCCAGATAATTTTCTTAATGCCTGTGACATAAGTCGTGCTTGAAGCCCAACATGAGAATCTCCCATCTCGCCTTCAATTTCTGCTTTCGGAACTAATGCTGCAACAGAGTCAATTACAACCATATCAACTGCCCCACTACGAACTAATGCCTCAGCAATCTCTAGTGCCTGTTCTCCAGTATCTGGTTGAGATAATAATAGTTCATCAACATTAACTCCTAATTTTCTGGCATACACAGGGTCTAGTGCGTGCTCTGCATCAATAAAAGCTGCCTGTCCGCCTGCTCTTTGCGCTTCAGCAATTGCATGAAGAGACACTGTCGTTTTACCAGAAGATTCCGGACCATAAATTTCTACTACTCTACCACGCGGATAACCGCCTACACCTAATGCAACATCTAAAGTAACCGATCCACTAGAAACAGTAGCCACCTTTTGTTCTGCTGACTCTCCCAGTTTCATAATTGAACCTTTGCCAAATTGTTTCTCTATTTGTTTTAACGCCTGATCAAGGGCTTGTTTTCTATCACTCATTCAATTATTCCTCCTTTTTATCACTAGTACTATCTTACAATGTTTTCACATATTTAACAAGCAATAAACGAATAAATGTTCCCTTTTTTTATAAATGGAAATGATTCGAATGTTAGCATTCTCTCATTTAAAAAAAGCACTTTCTGCTAACTTTATGTTAGAAAGTGCTTTTTTGCATTTTTTATTTTTTTAACTGCTGGTATAACAGCTCAAATGCCTTTTTCACAGATCTTCTTCGGATTGTTTCCCGATCACCATTAAAATGCAATGGAAAGTGATGTATGTTATGCAGCTGATCATAAATTGCAATATGTACTGTTCCCACTTCTTTCCCTTCTTGTAAACTTGGACCAGCGACACCTGTAAAGCTAATTCCTATATTACTTTTATAAAGGGTTTTTACTTGTTCAGCCATTGCCACCGCACATTCTTCACTAATCGTACCATATTGATGAATTAAATCTTGTGGAATATCAAGTACATCTAATTTGGCATCTGTCTGATAAACAACTGCTGCTCCTTTAAATATTGCTGAGGAACCTTCCATATCAACGATGGATGCTGCAAATGCTCCGCCTGTTAAACTCTCTGCACTGGAAATGGTTAATTGTTTATCCCGTAACAAATCAAAAACTTTACTCTCGATTGTATCATTATCATAACCATACAAAAATTTTCCTACTCGTTCTAACAACTTTGATTCTGTCTCATCAATTAGTTTAATTGCCTCATCCTTTGTTTGAGCATTAGCTGATAACCTTAATGCCACTTCCCCCTCTGATGCTAATGGTGCAATGGTAGGATTTGTTTGACTTGTGATTATATCCTGTAATTCATGCTCCAGTTGGGACTCCCCAATACCTATAAAGCGTAACATTCTGGAAAAGATAACATCACGCAAAGCAAATTTATCAGTTAAAAATGGCAGCATATATTCATCCATTAATGATTTCATTTCTCTAGGTACACCTGGCATAAACAAATATATTGTCGTATCATATTCGATTATAATTCCAGGGGCAATCCCCACAGAGTTTTGAATAACGCGGGAACCAGCAAATACATTTGCTTGTTTACGGTTATTTGGAGTCATTATACGATTTATTTTCGTAAAATAGTCTTCCATTTTTTGAATAGTTTCCTGGTCCTCTACGATTGGGATCCCAGTCATTTTTTGAAAAGCTTCTCTCGTCAAGTCATCCTCTGTTGGACCAAGCCCGCCTGTTATAAAAACAATATCTGATCGGTTGTTTGCCAATTTAAATACATCCGTCAGTCGCTCTAAATTATCACCAACAACACTGTGATAATAAACAGGTATACCTCTGTCCGCTAATTTTTCAGACATCCAGGCGGCATTTGTATTAGAAATTTGGCCTAGTAATAACTCCGTTCCAACAGAGATGATTTCTGCTTTAATTGGTGTTATCATTTCGAATCCTCCATCACATGCCAATTTTTAATAAAATATTCAATTCCTGAAATGACTGTAATAATTAAGGCAGCATATAACAATATATCACCGACAGGAAGACCAATACTATTAAATGGGAAGTTGTGCAATAGTAAAACAATGATTGCCACAATTTGAATAACTGTTTTAAGTTTTCCCAGCTGACCTGCAGCAAGTACGATTCCTTCACCAGCTGCAACAAGTCTTAGTCCAGTTACCGCAAATTCTCTGCTAATTATTACAATAACAATCCATGCTGGTGCCATTCCCAGTGCTACTAATAATATAAATGCAGCCGAAACCAACAGCTTATCCGCCATTGGATCAAGAAATTTACCTAAGTTTGTCACTAAATTGTATTTTCTTGCATAATAACCGTCTAACCAATCTGTAGCAGATGCAACTGCAAAGATAATAACAGCAATAAAATGAGTTAGCGGTATATCTGTTGTACCTAGTGAAACTGTTCCCCAATCAAACGGATAGGATAACAATAAAATAAAAAAAGGTATTAGCATAATTCTTGAGATCGTAATTTTATTTGGTATATTCATTCTGTATCACCCCTAAATAGTAAAGTTAATCAAAAAGTAAACGCAAAATATTACTTTATTATAGTCGATTCTATAGTATAAAAACACCCTCTTTATTTCCAAACAAAGAGGGCTGATGACACCTTATTTGACAATATTAATCCACATTTCCTGAGGAATTGTACTATCACTTAGTTCTGCAGGTAATTCAATTGGAGTTCCATTTACACTAAAGCTAACCGATAATGGTTCACCAAACTTCACATATACTTGTTTAAAATCCGATATATCTACCTCTATCGGACTATTATTCGCAGTTAACGTTTCATAAACAAAGCTTTCTCCATTCTCGTTTTGAAGATCTATCCAGTTTTGTCCTGTTGTTTCTAATACCAACGTTAGTTGTTCCTCATTTGTTTCGAGCGTATAGTTCAAATCATTGTCTGCGAAACTGTCTAAAGTAATGGAGGTTTCAGTTTCAGTTTCTTGCTGGGTGTCACTGTCTTCACTAGTTCCATCAGGATCATCATTCGTTTGCTCATCTCCCCCATTGTCTGGTGGCATTCGAACCTCACTTCCGGGACTTTCATCCGTTTGTTCAGTTAATTGGTCTGAAGTATTGGGATCATTCCCATCAAAAGCTCCTTGCCTGAATAACCAGACAATGACAATAATACCAATTACAAGTAATACGACAATAACCGAGGGCAGGAATGAGAATACGACAGGGGTTTTTGTTACTGCCTTATTTTTCTTACTGCTGTTTACCCGTGATAGAACAACTTTTTCCTCCTTATCAAATGGTAAGTCACTCTCATATTCGGTCATTAGCGCTTCAGGATCTAATTCAAGAACAGTCGCATATTCTTTTATAAATGCACGAACATAGAACGACCCTGGCATTACTTCAAATTTCTCTTCCTCAATTGCATTTAGATAGCGTGTTTGAATTTTTGTTTGCTTTTGAATATCATTTAATGTTAAATTTTTCGCTTCACGCTCTTGTTTCAACCTTTCTCCAATTCCCATTAATAACACCATCCATCAATCTATTATCTAAAATTTTTAAAAGTTATATATACTTAATATCATCTAATCCCTATATAATCAATTAAGTTATTTTTGAAATAAACCTTCTATAAATTTATTATTCGTTTCACATAATTAACATCAACAAATAATTCTGGCTTAAGCCAAATATATTCCATCTAGTTCATCTTTGCTTAACCTGCTGTTCAAAGGCAGAAAGCTTATGTTTTTAATAATAAGAATATATTGTTAAATTATCACATATGACAATCATATCTTAAATTGCCCATCATGAAAAGAGAAATCCCACGATAAATTAAATAAAACTAAAAATTAATGCCCATATGTAAGATATAGAAAAAGCCCTAACTGCACAATCAACAAGTTATGCAATCTAGGGCTTATATACTTTTAAATCAAACTACTTCGAACCTTCATTTTGAACAAGTTTCACCATAATATTGGCAATAGCTTTTTGCTCATTCTCATCAGCAGCGTTCCACAGGTCACGAAGAACTCGTTCTTGATCATTCTTTGCCTGGACTTGTGTAGATAAATAATTACCAATGTCATACGCTAATTCAGATATAGCGTTATTACTGATACCATTCCCTTGAGCTTCGTGTAAACGGTCGCCTAAAAAGTCTTTCCATGATTCAAAATTATCAATCACAGACATGTTCATACCTCCTTTTTTAGATACATCTATATTTTCCGTCATTTGATAAAAAATATGCGTCCTAAAATAAGGAAGGATATGGACAGCTAACTCCATCCACCATTCACACGCAGAATCTCTCCAGTTATATATTTCGCCTTTTTACTTAGTAAAAAGGCGACAGCTTCCGCAACATCTGCCGGATGGCCACTTTTTTGCAAAGGAATTTCTGAAACAAGATTTATTTTTTCCGTTACACTTAAATGGTCATTCATTTTCGTCTCTATAAATCCAGGGCTAACCCCGTTAACATAAATTCCACTTGGTCCCACTTCTTTTGATAATGCTTTGATGAATGTATTTTGTGCACCTTTAACAGTAGAATAAGCCACTTCGCAACTTGCACCAATTTCTCCCCAAATCGATGTAATTAAAACAATATGCCCTGTTTTCTTGGAGATCATCGATGGGAGTACATATTGCGTCAGCTGCCATACCGCTTTAACATGTAAGTGCAAGAGACTGTCCATGACTTCACCGCTAAGATCTTGTATTAAACCATAAACAGAACTGCCACTTGCAAATACAACTTTATCGATGTCCTGATGTAATTGCGATAAAAAACTTTTTAATCCTTTAGGCTTGCTTAAATCTGCACGAATTAATCCATCCAATTGCTGGGGATCTATTCCTTGGACTAATTGTTCTATCGCTTGTTCGTTTGTATTGTAATGCAAGATTAAATTATAGCCATCTTCTGCTAATTTTTTCGCTATTGCTGTACCAATCTCTCCACTAGCACCAACAATTAAACATCTGTTCCCCAAAGTTAATCACCTGTTCTATTCTTCATTCCGGACAAAGCAAAATGAAATTCTATCTTCATCAATCCAGGAGGAAAGGAATTTCTGTAAATCTTCATAGCTTAATGCCTCTAACCATTGAATGCTTTCAAATAGATCAATTCCTAATAATTGATAATGCGTATATTGATTAGCGATAAATTCTAATGAATTCAATGCTCTTAATAAATGGCCCAGCTTCTTACGTTTTATTCGTTCAAAAGTATGTTGATCCAATTTCTGATCATTTAGATCAAGTAATTCTGCCTTTATCGATTGTGCTAACTTCTCAGGCTCGCTTGTATTTCCCCCAATAATCGAAAATCCGAAATCTTTTTCTAAGTGTGTTTCACTACTAAATGATTGATCAATTAATCCTTCTTCGTACAGTTTCTCATAGCTGCTCCCACTCCTGGAAAACAATGCATCCATTACAATATCCATTAACCATTCTTTTTCCATAAATGATTTGGGATCTGAAGGAATATCTTTTTCCTTAACCCCGACTAATGCTTTCGGTACATTGACTGGCATTGTCACATTTAACTGTTTTTGGGCAACCTCTGCCGGCTCATCAGGAAACTTCCGTGTAATTGGTTCAGGCTGTTCAAATGTTTTAGCAGCTTGATTTTCTTTAATCATATGCATCGTTTCTTCAACGCTAACATTACCAGCAACAAATAACACCATGTTACTCGGGTGATAGAATGTATGATAACATGTATACAAGTCATCCTTCGTAATATCACTGATCGATTCGACCGTTCCCGCAATATCAATATGGACAGGGTGATGCTTATACATACTTTTTATGGTACCAAAAAAAGCGCGCCAATCTGGCTGGTCATCATACATGTTAATTTCTTGCCCAATAATTCCTTTTTCTTTCTCAACAGATTGCTCAGAGAAATACGGTTCTTGAACAAAATCAATTAAAACCTTTAAATTCTCCATAATTCGAGATGTTGCCGAAAACAAATAAGCTGTTTTAGTAAAAGAAGTAAATGCGTTAGCTGATGCACCCAGTTTAGAAAAATCATGGAAAACATCGCGGTCCTCTTTCTCAAATAATTTATGTTCTAGAAAATGGGCAATACCATCTGGTACAGTAATAAACTCTTCATTGCCTAATGGGACAAAACTTTGATCAATGGAACCGTAATTGGTTGTGAAAATCGCGAAGGTCTTCGCCATTTCCTGCTTTGGCAAGATAAACACACGCAATCCATTGGAAAGTGTTTCCGTATAAATTTTTTCGTCAATTTGTTCATAATATAGTTCTTTCATTTCTAAACCCCCTCACTTGTTAATAAATAGATCATATCTAGCTGTATTTTTTGGGCGACTTTTATAATATCCTCTTTCGTCACCTGCTTTACGTCTTCAATTAACTGCTCAGGTAATTTCGATGATTTAGCTAAAACTCTTTGGTAATGCAATTCAATCATCCCTTGAGGATTATCTAATGTTTCCTTTAACTGGTTAATTGTCATTTCTTTCGTTTCAGCAATTTGTTGATCGGTAAAGTCACCTTTTACCATCTGGTCCATTTGATCTATAATAATTTCTCTGGCCTTCTCATATTGCTCAGGTGCAATACCGCTAAATACAAACAACAAACCTTTGTGGCTCTCAATTCTTGATGCAGCATAATAAGCGAGACTATGCTTTTCTCTTACATTCATAAATAATTTCGAACTAGGGAAACCGCCGAATAATCCGTTAAAGACATGTAAGGCAGCGTAATCCTGATCATCATAAGAAATATTTGTGCGATAACCAAAATGTAATTTCGCTTGTTGGATTTTATCTTTCTCGATAAGTGTGTTTGCCTGTCTTTCCTTAGAAATTAATTGCGTTTTACCCATTTCAGCTTGTTCACTACGGGAAACAATGCTATCTATTTTGTTCTCCATTTCTAAATTTTCTATGTCTCCAACAACAAAAATATCTAAATGGTCTTGTTGTAACAATTGCTGATAATACTCATAAAGTTGACCTGGGGTAATCGAAGCCAAATCTTCCTCATAACCATGTACTCTTAAGTGATATGGTTCATCAGCACACATTTCTTCAATTAATCGTGTATTCGCCAGACTCATTTTATCTTCTTTCAATGCATCCATCTTGTTTTTTAATGTTTTCTTTTCTCGTTCAAGTATTTTCGGATCAAACCCATTATCTTCCATCTTAGGTGAGTAGATCACCTCGTGCAATAATTTCAGTCCATCTTCTAATAATGACGTTTGATTAGACAGGTAGCGTTCATTGGCCAACTCTAACCGGATCGTAGTAATACTTTTTTCCCCTTTTTTACTGCTGTCGATATGCAAAATGGCCCCAAATAATTCATCTAGTTTTTGTCTTAGCTTTGTTGCTGTCGGATAATTGGCTGTACCTTGTTGTAAGACATATGGTAATAGGGCACGCTGTGTCACTATATCTCTGTTTAAGTTGGTCGTAAATTTAAACGATATATTTATTGTCTTATACTTTTTCGTATGTAACAAATGTAGATCATAACCTTGTTTTTGAATAAACTTTTCCATTACCATGCTCCTTTTTATTTGTTCTGTTAAAGTAACTTATCTATATTGTATCATCTTATCATTTATATTATGCTTAAGCGATAATTACATCTCATAATAAGCAACAATAAATGACAAGGCAGTATAGCCATAATCAACTAAATGATGAAAGTTGTTAAAATATATATAACCTGTGGATGTACGCCCCGAAAGTTAGACGAAACAATCGAACTTTCGCGGTGTTTTTTTATGTTTAAATATGATAAAGGAGATTTAAGCAATATACAAGCTTTCCATATAATTATATCGCTCATTTGAAGAGCTTGAGCAAGCAGTTGCAAATTATATTTTTTACTACAGGAATGATCGGATAAAAACAAAATTGACTGGCATGTCCGGTTAAATACCGACTTCATACCAGCCAATTAGCTGCTTATCAATTAAGTTTTACTTTTAGGGTTCAGGACATTTGACCAGGTCTTTTAAATCTTACATTCTTTTTCTTAACACATAGAAGCTGAATACGTCTGCACGGAAGAAGTTGGCTGAGTACAGTACCGGCTCGTTGTCTTTCGTGTAATGCATTTGCCTTAATAATAATAACGCTTGATCTGGTTCACAATGTAGTAATGGGGAAATTCTTTCATGGTAGCCAATAGGTTCGATATGGGCAACTGCATAGTCTATATCTTTTTTTGCATATGCCTTTATTGCAGCAAAAATTGACTCCTGTGAATGAATTAACTCTAATGGTAATAAACGATGATCAACTCTATCAATACAGTAAACCACTGGTTCCCCATCAGCAGTTCTTAACCGTTCTAATTGTGCAAATGTATCAATTTCTAATGGATCAAATCGCTTTCTGTCTTCATCTGTAGGTTCCGTTAACTCTGCTGAAATATATTGAACCCCTGGCTTTTTTCCAGACTGTCTAATCATTTCAGTTACACTGCCAAGTTGTTCAATACCTGATGATAAAATTGGTTTCGCATGAACGAACATTCCTACTCCCGGTCGACGAATTATAATATTTTCCCGTTCTAAAATTGTTATCGCCTCTTGAACAGTTTTTCTCGTAACACCAAATCTCTGAGCCAGTTCATATTCTGTAGGTAATTTTTCTTTTTCTTTGTAATGGCCTTCTTCTATTAATGATTTAATCTGATTCAAAACAAAAGTAGATGATCCATTATTTGTATTAGATAGCATAGCTTCCCCCAACCATTTCACATCCATATAAAATTTATTATTACAAACAAATATAACATTTATAATTGGATTAATAAAGAAAAAATTAGTTAAAAAGAAATGATTCTTAATAAATAGAATTAATCCATCGTTGTCTGGTGATTTTCAGAATCGGTCTGTAAGACTGTTCGGGGTTTGGATCCTTCATATGGACCAACTATTCCCCTTTGTTCCATTGCATCAATTAACCTAGCTGCCCGAGTGTACCCGACACGAAACCTTCTTTGCAACATCGATACACTTGCACTTTGCATTTCAATAACAAGTGCTACTGCTTCAGGGTATAGCTCATCATCCACTTCTTCTGTTACTTCATTTTCTTCTTCTGGTATCATATCTTCCTGATATTGGGCTTTCTGTTGTTCAATACAATGATCAACGACTCGCTCTACTTCATCATCCGACAAAAATGCTCCTTGGATTCTTAAGGGCTTCGACAAACCAACAGGGATAAACAGCATGTCCCCTCTTCCTAATAACTTCTCCGCACCGCCTGAATCTAAAATAGTTCTAGAATCAGTTTGTGAAGAAACGCTAAATGCTATTCTTGATGGTATATTTGCTTTAATCACACCTGTAATAACATCAACAGATGGCCGTTGTGTAGCGATAACCAGATGAATTCCGGCAGCCCGTGCCATTTGAGCCAATCGGGTGATTGCATCCTCCACATCATTAGAGGCAACCATCATTAAATCTGCTAATTCATCTACAATAACAACAATGTACGGAAGTTGGGGCTGCTGATCTTCATTTTCTTTGTTGACCCTTGAAATGTATTCATTATATCCTTCCATATTTCTGGTGCCTGTATCAGAAAATAAATCATATCTCCTTTCCATCTCTGCCACTATCTTCTTCAATGCTCTAGAAGCTTTTTTCGGATCTGTTACAACAGGAGATAATAAATGTGGAATACCATTATAAATATTTAGTTCCACCTTTTTTGGATCAATCATCATCATCTTAACTTCATGTGGCTTAGCATACATGAGGATGCTTGTTATAATTCCATTAATACAAACACTTTTCCCGCTTCCTGTCGCACCAGCAACCAGGAGGTGTGGCATTTTATTTAATTCTGCAACAACTGCTTCACCAGATATATCTTTACCTAGTGCAAATGCCAGTTTATTCTGTGATAATTGCTTTTTAGATTCTAATACTTCCCTTAATGTAACCATTGCTGTTTCTTCATTTGGTACCTCAATACCAACCGCCGATTTACCAGGTATTGGCGCTTCTATCCTAATATCTTTCGCAGCTAATGCTAAAGCTAGATCATCGTGTAAGTTGACAATTTTGCTCACTTTGACACCTGCTTCAGGGTATACTTCATATTTTGTTACTGATGGCCCTACATGAACTTTCGTTACTCTAGCTTTAACGCCAAAGCTTTGGAATGTTTTCTCAAGTTTTCTTACAACTCTTTGAATATAGGACTTCTCTTGCTGCTTTCCTTGATGTTTCGGTGCTTCAAGTATTTGAATTGGCGGTAATTGGTAATCTATATTCTCAAAGTTAGCTACAGATAATGGCTTATCAGCTATTGGTTCTTCTTCCGAATTATGATCAACTTTTGATCCAGCAACATCCCTGGACACAGATTCATCCTCTTGCTTTGTCATTACATAAGAGATTTCTTCATTTGGATTCTCTTCTGTCTCAGGGTGTGTTGCATAAGCAATGGATGGATATGTTTCCAGATCACTTTCTTCCTCAGCTTCCAGTAATTCTGGCTTTTCCACTTTTTTCATTTTCTTTTGTTCTTTATTTTTTTTCCATTCTTCCCATTTGCCAGAACTATAATTACGTGTTTTTTTTGATATATTAATAATCAACTCACCGATTGAAAGATTAATAAATAAGATGATTCCGATAATAATCAGAAAGAATGCAACAATTTTTGCGCCACTATTTGAGAATAAAAAGAAGGAGACGGCAAACAGTATACTGCCAAAGAGCCCTCCGCCGAGATAATATGCTGGTATTTCTCCACTTGTATAATCAAAAAATGCAGTAAAGGTTTTATTTATGATAGAAGGATAATCAGCTGGTGAGGAATATAGCTGCTCAAATAATTGGATATGGGTCATTAACAATATCCCTGCTAATATAATGTATGTACTGTACCAGCGCCTTGTCGTAATATTTGGCCAAGAACGCTTAATCATCAGATATATACCGACAAACAGTAACATTGCTGCAATAACAAAGTACCAAATTCCTAAGAAAAACCGAAAAGAATTCGATAATAATTTAGATATGGCACCATTTTGAATGATTGTTGCACCACTTCCAAAGATAGCCAAAAAGATTAATAGTATGCCTGTTAGTTCAATTTTTATAGTATTCTTTAGTTTCTGCTTTTTCCTCGATTTTTTCTTGCGTGCCAATTCAATCACCCCTAATACTAGCTTAATAGAACAATTGTAATAATCTATAAATAGATGGATGATTTCTTTTAGATACTTAAAAGAAATCCTTAAAAAGAAAAAAATGTGCTCATCGCCATAGTTAAAATGGCGAGAGCTTCTGACTTTAGATCTAATAAATTATAACATACCGACAAGAATAGAACGAACATTCTATTTTAAAATTTTATGAATATTTACAGGCGGATTACAGTACCAGGCAGATATTCATCTAACAGAAAATCATTTGGGTTAGTTGAAAGTAATTGAGAAATTCTCCAGTCACCGTTATCTAACCTTTGTATGACACATTGTTTATTGTTATAGGTAACATGTTGATAGTTTTCCCACACATTTTGGCTTTCAGGAAATAACTCTTCATTTGTTAATGGTGTATACATCATTATTGAATCAGCTCCTCAGGCCCTTTTGAATGGCCGATTAATTCGTTCAATTTTGCCATTGCCCCGCTAATTCCGCCAACTTCATTAATCAACCCATATTCTACTGCGTCCTGTCCAACAACATTTGTTCCAATATCTCTGGTGAGGTTACCTTTTTCAAACATCAGCTCTTTAAATTTTGACTCTTTAATATTCGAATGGCTTGTCACAAATTGGATTACTCTTTCCTGCATTTTATCAATATATTCAAATGTCTGTGGCACACCTATAACTAAACCTGTTAACCTCACTGGATGAATTGTCATTGTTGCTGACGGTGCAATAAAGGAATAATCCGTTGCAACTGCAATTGGTACTCCAATCGAATGTCCTCCACCTAACACGATGGATACAGTCGGCTTTGACAATGATGCAATCATCTCCGACAATGCTAACCCTGCTTCTACATCGCCACCAACTGTATTAAGGACAACAACTAACCCTTCAATTTTCGGATTTTGTTCAACAGCAATTATCTGTGGGATTAAATGTTCGTATTTGGTTGTCTTATTTTGTGGTGGTAACTGAATATGGCCTTCTACTTGCCCAATAATTGTCAGTACATGAATATTAGAATCTGGTGCTTGAGGAATGTTCGATTGACCCAATTGCTGGATTTTCTCTACTAAAGAAGAAGAGGTTGACCCATCTTTTTCTTTTGGTTCTTGCTTATTTGAATTCATAATAAAAACCCCTTTCACCTCACTATTCCTAGTATGGTCAAGGGGAGTTGTTTCATACACATGAATATTATTTAAAATTGTCTAATACACGATATACATTTTGCTCCTCAAATGGTGATAATGGTACTAATGGCAGCCTTACTGAACCTACATCGATTTGTTTATACTTCAGTGCAGATTTAACTGGTGATGGAGATGGGGCCATAAACAATGTTCTCATAACTGGTAGCAATTTACGATGCAGTTTAGCTGCTTCTCTAACTTTCCCTGCTTCAAACAGTGTCATCATTTCCTTCATTTCTGTGCCAATAATGTGGGAGGATACAGAAACAACGCCAGATCCGCCGATTGATTGAATAGGTAATGTTAAGCTATCATCCCCACTGTATACGGTAAAGCCATTATCTGTTTGATCCAAAATTGAAGCAATTGCATCTAAATCACCTGTTGAGTCTTTTAATGAAACAATATTTTCTATTTGTGATAATGCGACAACTGTCTCTACGTTAAGCTTAACAACTGCCCTTGATGGAATATTGTACAACATAATTGGCAATTTCGTCTCTGCCGCAATTGCTTTATAATGATGGAACAGTCCATCCTGATTCGGCTTATTATAGTATGGTGTAACAAGTAAAACTGCATCAACACCAAGTTTTTCTGCTTCCTTTGTTAACTGAATTGATGCATTTGTATTATTACTGCCAGTACCTGCAATAACTGGAACCCTCTTATTGACAACTTTTAACACATGTTCAAACAGTGCCAATTTCTCTTGTAAGGACAGGTTTGGAGATTCTCCAGTTGTTCCCGCAACTATCAGTCCATCTGTACCGTTCTTAAGTAAGTATTCAATTAACTCTGTTGTTTTCTCTAAATCCATTCGATTATCTTGATCAAACGGTGTAACCATGGCTGTAAGCAATCGGCCAAAATCCATGTTACAACCAGCTCCTTTCCGAACAACTTGATGATCATATAATTGATCATTTAACTATTATTATTGCTATCTAATTGAAAAGCTAAGTGTAATGCATTTATTGCTGTTTGTAAATGTTCACTCTTTATAAGTACCCATATAGTTCGGTGACTATCTGCTGATTGAAAAATCGGAATATGGTGACTGGATAGGGTTTGGACTATAGTCGAAGTAGCACCAGGAAGTCCGGACATGCCAGCACCGACTAATGATATCTTAGAACAATTCTGGTTGAGAATTGGTTCAATATTTAATTTCTTTAATACGTCTAATGCTTTTTCTTCGTATTTATTAAATATCGTGTACATTACATTACTTGGGGATATATTAATAAAATCTACTGAGATCCCTGCTTCCGCCATTGCTTTAAAAACACTCACATGTAATTGTTCTGATTCCATCTTATTATCAATTCTTATTTGAGTTAAATGATCAACATAGGCAATGCCAGTAACAAGCCGGTCTTTCACAGTGTGTTTATTTTTTTCAGTATCAAAAGACGTAATTAATGTCCCACGATCTTGTTCAACCGTTGATCTGACTCTAATTGGTATGTTGGCTTGCATTGCAATTTCGACTGCTCTTGGGTGAATGACCTTCGCACCTTGGTATGCAAGATTGCAAACTTCGGTATAACTTATCTGATCAAGTTTCCTTGCAGATGAAACAAGTCTGGGGTCTGCTGTCATAATACCATTTACATCTGTAAATATATCAATATATTCTGCCCCAATTGCAGCAGCTAAAGCAGTGGCAGAGGTGTCACTACCGCCTCTGCCAATAGTTGTTACTTCATATTGATCATTTCTTCCTTGGAAACCTGCTACAACGACTACGTCATACTCATATAATAACGAAGTTATATAATGTGTATCCATTGATTTTATTTGGGCATTGGTAAATTCACTTGTTGTAATTATACCTGCCAGAGCACCAGTGATAGCAATTGATTCAATGTTTTGGTGCAAAAGTTCATGTGAAAATACAACAGCAGAAATTGTTTCACCACAAGATAGTAACAAATCCTTCTCCTTTGCCGACAGCTTCGTCATGTTCTCTCCGACAAGATGTAATAATGAATCTGTTGAATATGGATCTGGATATCTTCCCATTGCTGATACTACCACAATCAGTTTATATCCTTCATCTAAAGCCTGCTTTACATGCGATATAGCATGCTCGCGAATTTCTTGATCCCTGACTGAAGTCCCACCAAATTTTTGAACCAATACTTTCATAGGCTCACCTCAATTATTTTTGTAGCCAGTTATTTTCAATTAAGGATTCCGCGATTTGTACGGAGTTCCAAGCAGCACCTTTAAGTAAATTATCAGAAACAACCCATAAATGGAATCCTTTGCGATTGTCTAAATCCTTACGAACGCGTCCAACAAATACTTCGGGTTTACCTGCTGCAGATAATGGCGTTGGATAAACCTGGTTTGTAATATCATCTTCTAATATAACACCATCAGCATTTTTGATTGCTTCTTGTACTTGTTCCACACTAACATTGTCATTTTCTACTTCCACATACACACTTTCTGCATGTGATGTGAAGAATGGCAATCTTACACAAGTTGCAGCAACATTAATACTTTGGTCATGCATAATCTTCTTCGTTTCATTGATCATTTTCATTTCTTCAAATGTATATCCATTTTCTTGGAAAACATCAATTTGTGGTAATGCATTAAACGCGATTGGATAATGTTTTTTCTCACCACTAACAGGCATAATTTCTGGTTCAAGCTCTTTACCATCCAGAAAAGCTTGAGCTTGTGATTCTAACTCATTAACAGCTTTTGCTCCGGCTCCCGAAACAGCTTGGTATGTTGAAACAATTACCCGTGATAATCCAAATTGCTCTTGGATTGGTTTAAGTGCTGCTACCATTTGAATGGTTGAACAGTTAGGATTAGCAATTATGCCATTATGTTCTGCAATATCTTCAGCATTTACTTCAGGTACTACTAAAGGCACATCTGGATCCATTCGAAACGCACTAGTATTATCTACTACTACTGCGCCTCTTTTGACTGCTTCATGTGCAAGTGCTTTTGATACTGAACCGCCGGCAGAGAATAAAGCAATCTGGATATTTTCAAAACTTTCTGGAGTAGCCTCTTTAACTGTATAAGTTACTCCTTTAAAGTCTATTTCTTTCCCCGCAGATCGTTTCGATGATAATAAATGCAACTCATTTATTGGAAAGTTCTTTTTTTCTAAAGTTTCTAGCATTTTTTCTCCTACAGCTCCAGTAGCACCTACTACTGCTACATTATACCCTTGTATTGTCATTGTTATGTTGTCCCCTTCCCTTTACTCAGTAACATTACTTATGTTTGATTATCTCTTCTATATTAACATAGATTACTGCATACTTTAATTATTTCACCATATTTATTGCTTTCTTGCAATAAGAACTGGTTGAATTTGTTGATTTTCTAGAGCGAATTTTATTGTGTCTGGAATTAAAGTCATATCGGAGACTAAAGAATTTGGTTTTTTGATGGGATCATCCTGACCATATGGTACGAAATACATTAATTTAGTTGCCATTAATCGCATTAAATTGACCCCATTTAATCCTAGGGCATCATTTGTTGAAACAGCAATTACGACAGGATGGCCATTCCTGATCGTTGCTTTGGTTGCCATTAAAACTGGAGAATCAGTAATAGCATTAGCTAATCGGCTCATAGAATTACCGGTAAGTGGTGCTAACACCATACAATCCAGCGGTTCTACAGGACCAAGCGGTTCTGCATCAACAATTGTGGTTATCGGCTCTCTGCCAGTAATCTCTCTTAATTTAGCCATATGATCATTAGCATTACCGAATTTTGAATCAGTTGTTTGAAAAGTGTATGAAACAACAGGAACTACTTCTGCACCCATCTCGATTAATCTTTCGATTTGCGGAAATACAGCGGCATACGTACAATGAGACCCCGTCAGACCGAAACCAATCTTTTTACCTGCTAAATCCATCTTAAAAACCTCCCAAATTGTCAATCATGTGTTCTGTGCTAATGCCCATTATATGTTATGAATGATTAATTGTGACACTATTTGGAAGGGGTCATTTTAATTCAGTTTTCTTCTTGCAGCCTGTTTACAATTATGTTGGCAAGTATTTCCCCAGCTGTTTTTGGTGCTACCAATCCTGGTAATCCAAGTGCATGAATCGTTTGGATACCACGCTCTTTCGCAAAATCGAAATCCACACCGCCAGGTTTTGAAGCAAGATCAATAATTAGTTTATTGCTCTCCATGTTATTTAAAACCGTTTTAGTTATTACTAATGATGGGATGGTATTGACAAGGATCTCACATTGATCTATATATTTTTGACTATCTTTTAATAAAATACCACGATACCCTTGTTCAAATGCCCGCGACAATTCCACTTCACTTCTTGAAATAATTGTTATCTTTGCACCAAGACCAGCAAACTTATTTGCTGTAGTTTGCCCAACTCTGCCAAATCCGTATATAAAAATATTGGCTTGATGAATTGTTATGTCAGTATGCTGTATTGCTAACATAATCGCGCCTTCAGCTGTCGGTATCGAATTATATATTGCTATATCGTCTCTCTCCATCAATTCTTCAAGGGTATACTTGTATTTTTCCACCCATCTGTCTAATGTCTTACTGGTTATTCCAGTAAATATGACACAGTGATCTGGTAATCTTTTAAACCAATCTTCTGTTATTTCCCATTCTTTGTTAGAAAAGACGGTCTCCACTTTTCCATTATCATGAATGCCAGTAATCGGGAGTACAATAGCATCTAATTCTTCTGGGAGTAATTCTTCCAGTGAAGATTGTTTTACACCAGTATAGCTTTGTTCGACTTGATCAAAGCCAACTAATACAACATCCAACCAATTTATTCGTTGTAATGAATGAATTAGTCGTAAATAGCGAGCGTCACCGCCTATGATGGCGATTTTCTTACGTTTATGCATTTTCTCACCTCACAAGTCCCTATTATATGTCATCTAAACCATCATATGTTCACTGTATCGTAAAGTGAATTGATTCATCTTTTCTGCTAAACAATAATGAAAACACCTAATGAATCCATTAGGTGTTCTTTCGTTTACTTATCTGTTTCAACGATAATCATGTCATCGCCAATTTTTTTAATTTGTCTCCAATCAATTCTAGAATAGGTTTCTGATTTTTTCAATCCGAACATTCGATATTGCGGGATAGTAAAACTGATAATTTGGCCTGTTTTCTCATCAATTTCAAGATCTGTTTGACCTAAAAGGCCCAATCGGGTTCCTGTAGATAAATCAATCAATTCTTTATTGCTCAAGTCATGGAATCGCAAACTTATTCACCTCGTTTCCAGGTAATTTAAGATGTAATAATAGTGCTTGCAACTTGATCTAATGAAAGATGTTCAATAACATGATTAACTTGTTCCATTGTCATCTTGTCTATGTCGTTAATTACATCATCTATGGTTGGGTGTTTTTCCAGCAAAAGTTCGTTTCTTGCATTGCGACTCATTCGACTATTTGTACTCTCCAAACTCAATAAGTATAAGCCTTTCAACTGTTCCTTGCTATTTTGGAACTCTTTTTTCTTTATACCGAATTTTTTTATATCATATAATATCTGATTAATTAATTGTTGTACATCATCTAACTGGTTCGGTGATGTTCCTGCATAAATAGTTAAAATACCTGTGTCAATAAAAGCACTGTGATAAGAATATATGGAATAAGCCATCCCATGCTTTTCCCGGATTTCCTGAAATAATCTGGAACTCATGCTGCCCCCAAGTATATTATTTACTAACATGAAAGGATAAATATATTTGTCTGTAATACTAATACCTTCAAACCCTAAACATACATGTGCCTGTTCTGTTTCTTTCGATTTCTTTAGGCTACCGGTATGGAACTTGGGTTCTTCAAGATCTTCGCCCTTGTTACTACTCGGTATGTCTGTGAAGCGTGCACCTAATTGCTCCATATATGCTGGTGTAATATTACCTGCAATCGAAACGACAATATTATCTGCTGTATACTTCTCTTTATAGTATTGGAATAATTCGCCTTGATTTAAGAGTTGTATATTATTCTTACTTCCAAGTATCGGATTCGCCAATTGATGGGATTTGTACGCTACTTCTGCTAAATAGTCATGGATAATATCATCGGGAGTATCTTCCGTCATATTTATTTCTTCAATAACCACTTTTTTCTCACGCTCTATTTCCTCTTGGTCAAATGTTGAGTCAAGTAACATATCAGTTAAAATATCTAAAGCATAATCTATGTGATTATCCAAAACTTTGGCATACAAACATGTATACTCTTTCGATGTGAAAGCATTAATTTCTCCACCTATTGAATCAAAAGCTTCCGCAATTTGTTTTGGACTATACTTATTGGTTCCTTTAAACAACATATGCTCAATAAAATGAGATATACCATTTATATTATGATTTTCATGTCGGGAACCTGTTTTAATCCAAATTCCAATCGTTACAGATCTAACTGTTGTAATAGGTTCCAATACAATCCTTAGTCCATTCCCTAATGTTTTTCTATGTATCAAGAAACTTCCTCCTAATCAGAATACTTACCAGGTTTGTCCAGTTATAAACTAGTAAAAAAGTGACACTCTATCAGCAATTTTTTCCGTACTGATGGTTTGTGCTGTAAAAAAAACAATCACTTACTGCCAATTCTCACCATTACTACATAATTTCTAACTTCTTTGAGCTTGAAAAAAAGAAACTGGTTTTCCAGCTTCTTTTTGGTTTATTGCTTTTCTTTTTGTTCTGCAAGTACTGCTTTTCTTGAAAGGTTGACACGGCCCTGGCGATCAATTTCTTTCACTTTTACCATAATCTGATCTCCGATCGCTACCACATCTTCCACTTTTCCGACTCGTTCTTCTGCTAGTTCAGAAATATGAACAAGTCCTTCTTTTCCTTTAAATAATTCAACAAATGCACCAAATTTCTCGATTCGTTTTACTGTACCCAGATACATTTGACCGACTTCTACTTCTCGTACAATATCTTCGATAATTTGTTTCGCCTTTTGATTCATATCATTCTCTGTTGATGAGATAAAGATATGTCCATCTTGTTCAATATCGATCTTAACACCTGTCTCTTCAATAATTTTGTTGATTTGTTTACCACTAGGTCCGATTACATCACGAATTTTATCTGGATTAATATCCATTGTCAAAATCTTCGGAGCATAGTTAGACAGCTGGTTTTTCGGTTCACTGATTATTTCTAACATATGGGAAAGAATGTGCATACGGCCTTTTTTTGCTTGAATTAAAGCTTCTTCTAGAATTTCTCTAGATAAACCTTCAATCTTGATATCCATTTGTAATGCAGTTACCCCATTAGCTGTACCTGCAACCTTAAAGTCCATGTCACCTAAGAAGTCTTCCATTCCTTGAATATCTGTCAGGATCGTATAATCTTCTCCGGACTTCACTAGTCCCATTGCAATGCCGGCTACTGGTGCCTTAATTGGTACACCTGCATCCATCATTGCTAGTGTACTCGCACAGATACTTGCTTGTGATGTAGAACCATTAGACTCCAGCACCTCTGATACTAGACGGATGGTATAAGGAAATTCTTTTTCTCCTGGTATAACCACTTCAAGTGCACGCTCACCTAAAGCTCCATGTCCAATTTCACGACGGCCGGGTCCGCGTATTGGTCCGGTTTCCCCAACACTAAAAGATGGGAAGTTGTAATGATGCATAAATCGTTTTGACTCTTCTGCATCTAATCCATCAAGAATTTGCACATCACCTAACGCACCTAAAGTACAGATGCTCAATGCTTGCGTTTGACCACGTGTAAATAGTCCCGATCCGTGTGTCCGAGGCAATACACCAATTCTTGAAGTTAATGGGCGGATTTCATCTGGTTTTCTTCCATCTGGACGAATCTTCTCTTTTGTAATTAATCTTCGCACTTCTTCTTTTACAATTTTTTCTAGCACATTGGCTACTTGCTTTAAGATATCTGCTTCAGCTTCTGCTTCTTCATAGCTTGTCATTACTTGTGCTTTCACTTCATTGATTGCATCTTCTCTTGCATGTTTTTCTTGTACTTGAATTGCCTCAATAAGTGATTGCTTTGCTTTTCCTTCTACTTCAGCAACAATCGTTTCATCAAGTTCAAATAACTTTACATCCATTTTCTCTACATGTACCGCTTTTATAATTTCTTCTTGGAATGCAACAAGTCGTTTAATTTCTTCATGACCAAACATAATTGCTTCTAACATTACCTCTTCAGGTACTTCATCAGCACCTGCTTCTACCATGTTAATCGCGTCTTTTGTCCCTGCAACAGTTAAATCAATGTCACTTTTCTCACGTTCTTCCAATGTTGGATTAACAATAAATTTACCATCAACTCGTCCAATTACTACACCTGCGATCGGACCACTGAACGGAATATCGGAAATTCCGAGTGCGATAGAAGAACCAATCATTGCAGCTATTTCTGATGGCAAGTTTTGATCAACACTCATTACAGTGCTTATTACTTGCACTTCATTTCTAAAGCCATCAGGGAACAATGGACGTATCGGACGATCAATTAATCTCGAAGTTAGGATAGCTTTTTCACTTGGTCTACCTTCTCTCTTAATAAACCCGCCAGGAATCTTCCCTACCGCATATAATCGTTCTTCATAGTTAACTGTTAGCGGGAAAAAAGGTAAATCTTTTGGTTCTTTTGAAGCTGTGGCTGTTGCCAAAACAGCTGTATCACCATAATGTACCATACAAGCACCATTTGCTTGTTTTGCCAGTTCACCTATTTCTACTCGGAAAACTTGACCTGCTATTTCCGTTGAAAAAACTTTTTTTTCATCTGCCATTTCAATTCTTACTCCTCTCAAAAAAAGCAACTGAGCTTTCCATAAACTATTACCTATTTTACCATGATGTTCTTGCATATGTAACTAATTCTATCAATTCATTGGTTATATGTTTATAGTATTAACAAAAAAGCGTATTTTTATCAATTTTTTTACATACAGAAAAAGCGGGATAACTCCCGCTTTTCAAGTAGCTTATCGACGCAAACCTAATTTTTTGATTAAATCACGGTAACGTGATACATCTTTGTTACGTAGGTAGTTTAACAAGTTACGACGTTTCCCTACCATTTTCAATAGACCACGACGTGAGTGGTGATCTTTTTTATGAATACGTAAGTGATCATTCAAATTATTGATTTCCTCAGTAAGGACAGCAATTTGAACCTCTGGCGAACCAGTGTCACTTTCATGTGTCTTGTATTCGTTGATAAGTTCATTTTTACGTTCTTGTGTGATAGCCATCCTATTCACCTCCTATTAATATGCTTGAAACCCCAATCCCCTAGCAAATCGTCGGAGACTCGAATTGCCAAGTGGATGGTTCCGTATTAAAGATTACATCTTTTTTAGTAAGATTGCAAGTGTTTTATCCTATTTTATGAAAAATATTGACGAATTTTCATTTCATCTTGTTTTAGTTGGCTAATAAGCTGATCTATTCCAGCAAATTTCACTTCTTCTCGAATAAATTGTTTCCATATAACTTTTATCTTTTGACCATATAAATTCTGATCAAAGTCAAAAATGTGAACTTCGATTTTTGGATCTAATCTCTGTTCAGAAAATGTTGGTTTATAGCCTAAATTAGCCATTCCAAAATACGTGTTACCATCTATATCCACTTCCACTGCATAGACACCTATTTTGGGAAGGAAATATGGCTTGTCTAACATAAGATTAGCTGTTGGATACCCAATAGTGCGTCCTCGTTTGTCACCATGAATAACTTCACCAGTTAACTGCAGGGGTCTGCCCAGTAACGTTTCTGCTTCTTCAACCTTACCAGCAAGGATAGATTCACGAATTCTTGATGAACTAATTTTCTGATCTTTAAAGTTTATTTTATCAATCATTGTTACTTCAATCGGTTCTGGGAGTAACTCATCAATGTTATTCATGTTCCCCGCACCTTTAAAACCAAAAGTAAAATCATAGCCTGCAACCAAATGATCAACATTTAAACCTATAATAAAATGTGCTAAAAAATCTTCTGGTGCAAGTTGCGATAGTTTGCGATCAAACCTGATAATATATAAGCGGTCAATCCCAAGTGATTCAATCTGTTCTGCTTTTTCTTCCAAAGGTGTTAAGTATTGCACATCTTCGATTTTTCCTTTTAATATAACAGATGGATGAGGGTCGAATGTGATCACCGCTGACTGTTTATGGGTATTATGGGCAATATTCAGCGCTTGATTGATGACTTTTTGGTGTCCTTTATGTATGCCATCAAAAAATCCAATAGCTGCAACTGTAGCTGGCAAATTCTCTTTACTTAATTGATGAGGATAAGTTAGTGGGATTATATCCATGTGTTTTCACCTACTTTCATTAATTACTTCACAAAAACACGTGCAGGTTTTATTTCTTGCTGATTTTCGTGAAGATGATAGATCGCTAATAAATCGTCATTGTATTCCATTCTAAAATACTTCGTTTTTGGTAAATTATTAGGAACGGGTAATTTCTGTCCATTTGCTATCTTCTTTTTTTGTTCCTCGTCAACTTTCATTATATCTAAATGAGAGACTCCTGTACGAATAGGGAGTAATTCGATATTATCTAATTGTTCTAATTGAGCAAAAGTAATACTATCATCTGTTGAAAAATGCCCGCTCTTAATTCGGATAAGATGGGACATGTGCCCAGGATATCCAAGTTTTTTGGCAATGTCGACACATAATGTTCTAATATATGTACCTTTTGAACAGGTAACTTCGAAGGAAAATTCTTGAGTAAGATTGTGTTCTGAGAAATCTGTTGCAATAAAATTTAATCGATGAATGTTAACATATCTTTTTGGCCGTTCTACCTGTTCATTATTTCTAGCATATTCATATAATTTCTTTCCATTAACTTTTACTGCTGAATATAATGGAACTTGTTGGACGATTTCCCCTTTAAAAGCAGATAACACTTCAAGGATATCTTGTTCAGGAATGTTATTAGCAAGATCCTTTCTCTCAATAATTTGACCGGTTTGATCTTCTGTATCTGTTGCAATACCGATTGTAGCAGTTGCCACATATGTTTTATCAGTATCAGTTAAAAATGGTACAATTTTAGTTGCTTCACCAACACAGATCGGCAGCATTCCTTCCACTTCAGGATCTAATGTTCCTGTATGTCCAACTTTTTTTGTTTTCAACAATTTACGAACTTTCATCACACAGTCGTGTGATGTCATTCCTTTAGGTTTCCATAATGGCAAGATTCCGTTCATAAGTACCCCCTAAATTACCCATTTAAGTATATAATGTATAATGGAAAATATCGAAAGAAAACCCTTGTTTGATGACAGACAAGGGTTTTCTGAGTATATTAATTATGGTGTATCCGTGTCATTGATTTGACGCAGCAAGTCTTCAATCCGGTTTCCACGTTCCATTGCATCATCGAAATCAAATGATAGTTCCGGCGTTTTTCGAAGTCTAATTCGTTTGCCAATTTCTGAACGAATAAATCCTTTTGCTTTGGCAAGGCCAATTAACGTATCTTGTCGTTTCTTTTCATCACCTAAAACGGAAATGAATACTTTTGCCTGTTGCAAATCTCCAGTCACTTCTACATCTGTTATTGTGACAAACCCGACACGAGGATCTTTGATTTTTCTGGAAATTATATCGCCTAATTCTTTCTTCATTTGTTCTGCTACTCTGCTTGCACGTAGTTCATTCATGTAAGTCACCTCTTTCTACCAGTGAAACAACAGATCATCATTTATTTAACGTTCTTCCATAATGGTTGTTGTTCTTTCCAGTTCCGTAAAAGAATCTGTGATTGAAAGAACTTGTTGCAACACCTGCTCATTTATTACCCTGGATTCAGATACTGTAACAACAGCAAGTTTTGCCCGTTGCCACAAATCTTGATACTCTACTTCAGAAATAGCAATATTTAAATCTTTTCGCAGCCGATTTTTTAACTTTAATAAAACCGACCGCTTGTCTTTCAATGAATGACATTCATAAAGAAACAATTCTATTTCTGCATAGTAGATCATTTAACTTCGATTTCCTCCATGATGTAGGCTTCAATAACGTCGCCTTCTTTAATATCATTATAATTCTGAATCGTAATACCACACTCATAATTTTGTGCTACTTCTTTTACATCATCTTTGAATCGTTTTAATGTATCGATTTCACCTTCGTAAATAACTACACCATCACGAATCAAACGAACACCTGAGTCTCTAGTAATTTTACCGTCAGTTACATAACCACCGGCAATTGTACCAATTTTCGATACTTTAAAGATTTCACGAACCTCTACTTGGCCAATTACTTTTTCTTCAAATTCTGGATCCAGCATCCCTTTCATTGCTGCTTCCACTTCTTCAATTGCTTTATAAATAACACGGTGTAAGCGAATTTCTATATTCTCGGATTCTGCCGCTTTTTTCGCATTTGTATCTGGTCGTACATTAAATCCAATTACAATTGCATTTGATGCGGAAGCTAAATTAATATCTGTTTCTTTAATTGCTCCTACGCCTGTGTGGATAATGTTAACTTTAACACCTTCTACATCAATCTTCTGTAAAGAGGCAGCTAGTGCTTCTACAGAACCTTGTACGTCTGCTTTCAGTATTACGTTAATATCTTTTATCTCACCTTGCTTAATACGTTCAAATAAATCATCTAAACTTACTTTAGCTTTATCCCCACGTTTTTCTTCAATTTCTTTCTGTTGTCTCATTTCACCAATTTGGCGTGCTTGTTTCTCATCTTTGAAGACAACGAAGCGATCACCAGCTAATGGAACTTCATTCAAACCTGTAATTTCAACAGGAGTTGACGGACCAACGCTTTTCACTCGTTTACCTAGGTCATTTACCATTGCACGAACACGACCAAACGTATTTCCTACAACAATAGGGTCCCCTACATTTAGTGTACCATTTTGTACGAGTAATGATGCAACAGATCCGCGTCCTTTATCTAATTGTGCTTCAATTACAGTACCATTAGCTAAACGATTTGGATTTGCTTTTAATTCTTCTACCTCTGCAACAAGTAAGATCATTTCTAATAGATCATCGATTCCCTCACCTTTTAAGGCAGATAGTTGAACAAAGATTGTTTCACCGCCCCAATCTTCAGGAACTAATTGATATTCCGTTAATTCCTGCATCACTCTATCAGGGTTGGCGCCCTCTTTATCCATTTTATTAACAGCAACAATTATTGGAACTTCTGCTGCTTTCGCATGATTGATTGCTTCCACTGTTTGCGGCATTACCCCATCATCTGCTGCCACAACTAAAATGGCAATATCTGTAATTTGCGCCCCTCTAGAACGCATGCTTGTAAAGGCCGCGTGGCCTGGTGTATCAAGGAATGTCACCTT
Organism: Gracilibacillus xinjiangensis; assembly: GCF_042651765.1. Classification (NCBI taxonomy): domain Bacteria; kingdom Bacillati; phylum Bacillota; class Bacilli; order Caryophanales; family Bacillaceae; genus Gracilibacillus; species Gracilibacillus xinjiangensis. The sequence goes on from NZ_JBHSDT010000008.1 coordinate 904,276, forward strand.
TTTATCATTTGCCTCAATCTGATATGCCCCAATATGTTGTGTGATCCCGCCAGCTTCACCTGCTGTAACCTTTGTATTACGAATGGAGTCAAGCAATGTTGTTTTCCCATGATCCACGTGACCCATAATTGTAACTACTGGTGGGCGTTCTTCCAATTTATCGGAGTCATCCTCTTCAATATATGTGGATAGGTCTGTTTGATCTATTTCAACTTCTTGCTCTACTTCTACACCATACTCCCCACAAATTAACTCGATGGAATCATCGTCTAAATCTTGATTTTTCGTAGCCATAACACCTAGGAACATCAACTTCTTAATAATTTCGTTTGTTTCCTTATTTAGTTTCTCTGCAAGTTCTCCGACATTTAATGTTCCCGAATAAGTAATTTTTGTAACTGGCTCTGGTTCACTAGCCTGTTTTTTAATTGGTTGATTATTTTGATTGTTATTCATTGGTTTACGATTTTTAGATTTTTTATTGTTATTTTGTTTATCATTCGGTTTATGACTTGCTTTTGATTGTTTCTGTTGAGTTGTATTTTGCTTTTTATCTTGATTTTTCAGTTGAAAAGTTGCATCTAACTTTCCGATCATGTCATCTGAGATCGTTGACATATGGTTGGAAACTGGCTGATTTAGTTCCTTCAGTTTCTCTATAACTTCTTTACTTGATTTATTCACTTTTTTTGCATATTCGTATACCCGTACTTTTGACATACGTTCACCCCCGATTAATGTTGGAAAGTAACTCGTTTAATTTCTTAGCAAAACCCTGCTCATTCACAGATACTGCTACTCTCCCGATCTTGCCTATTGCTTGTGATAATGTTTCTCGATCATCAATAAAGAAATATGGAACATGATAGTACTTACATTTATCAGTTAACTTTTTCTTTGTTTGGTCACCAATATCGTTTGCAATTAGAACGATTCTCGATCTATTCGCCTGAATCTCTTTAATGATTTGCTCTTCTCCAAATGTGCACTTACCTGCTCTAGTTGCTAAACCTAATATGTTTAAATAATTTTTAGACTCGTTCATTTATTTCCCTTCAATTTCCATGATTAATTGTTGGTAAATCTCATCTGGAATTGCAATATCTAATTGTCTGTCTAGTGTTTTAGTTTTTTCTGCTTTTTTGATGACATCAACATCTTTGGATAAATATGCCCCACGTCCATTTTTCTTACCTGTAGGATCAACAAAAACTTCCCCTTCTTTCGTTTTCACTACTCGAATAAGAGATTTTTTCGGTAACATCTCTTGAGTTACAACACATTTTCTAAGTGGTATCTTTCTTTGTTTAGACATATGAAATCCTCCTTATTTAAATAAATCTTCATCCATTTCCTCAAAGGATTCCTCATAGTCGATTGATTCGTCATATTCTAATGTATCTAATTTTTCTTCGCTGTCTTCTTCTGTCAACAGACCTTCTTCTTTTGCTTCCGACTCGCTCTTTATATCAATTTTCCATCCAGTTAATTTGGCAGCCAGTCTGGCATTCTGTCCTCTTTTACCAATTGCTAGAGATAATTGGTAATCTGGAACTATAACGGTTGTTGCTTTATTTTCTTCATCCACGTTAACTCGAACAACCTTGGAAGGACTTAATGCGTTTGAAACGTAGACTACTGGATCTTCTGACCACTCAACGATATCAATTTTTTCACCTTTTAGTTCGTCTACAATTGTTTGTACACGTTGACCTTTCTGACCAACACATGAGCCTACTGGATCAACTTCTTCATCTCTCGCATAAACAGAGATTTTAGAGCGGTCACCAGCTTCACGAGCCACTGATTTAACCTCAACCGTCCCATCATAAATTTCTGGGACTTCCATTTCAAACAATCGCTTTAACAATCCAGGGTGTGTTCTGGAAACAAAAATATTAGGCCCTTTACTTGTATTTTCAACTTTTGTTACATATACTTTGATTCTGTCATGTATATTATAAGTTTCTGATGGTATACATTCTGATTCTGGCAGTTTTGCTTCAATTTTACCTAAATTGACATAAATAAAGCGACCGTCCATTCTTTGGATGGTTCCATTCATAATATCATCTTCACGGTCAATGTATTCATTGTAGATAATCCCTCGTTCAGCTTCACGAACACGTTGTGTAACAACTTGTTTAGCAGCTTGAGCGGCAATACGGCCAAAGTCTCTTGGTGTTACTTCTATTTCTACCACATCACCAACTTCATATGTTGGGCTTAATTGATGCGCTTCATCTAATGAAACCTCTTGTTGCGGGTCATCTACTTCTTCAACAATTTCCTTTTGTGCAAAAACGGCCATCTTCCCTGCCTCTTCATTCAAATCAACTCTTACATTCGTTGCAGACTTAAAATTCTTTTTATAAGCGGAAATAAGTGCAGCTTCTAATGCTTCAATAAGGATATCTTTATTTATCCCTTTCTCTTTCTCTAAAAAATTAATTGCGTCAAACAATTCCTTATTCACAATTTCTCCCCCTTTTATTAAAAAATAACTGCTAAGTGCGCTTTTGCTATTTTCTCGTATGGTATTTCTACCTCTAATGTTTTCGTTTTTTCTTTATACGAAATTTTCGCAATATTATTTTCAAATTGAAGTAATTTACCAGAAAACTCTTTCTCGCCGTTAATTGGTTCATATAACTTAACATAGACATTTTCACCAACATATTTAATAAAGTCGGCTTCTTTTTTCAAGGGACGCTCAACGCCTGGAGATGAAACTTCAAGAAAATAGGCACCCTCGATTGGATCTTCCTGATCTAGTTTGGCACTTAATTTTTCAGAAACAATGCCGCATTCTTCAATATCTATACCGCCTTCTTTATCGATATATACTCGTAAAAACCAGTTTTTGCCTTCCTTTTCATAAACAACATCAACTAATTCCAATGAAAGTTCATCTAATATTGGTTGCAGTAATTCTTCTGTCTGTTTTGCTATATTTTGACTCATTGCTAAGCCTCCTTTTATCTAAACACACATTCTGTTGAATCGTTAGTTGTATCTACTTTTCCCTGAAAGGTTCTCGTCTACACATAGTGTTTAACACAAGTGAAACATAAATCCCTTGCCAAAATTGGCAAGGGATTGTGTTAAACCCTATAACGCAGCTGTACCTACGAAGAAAGAGTGGGGTTTTCCCACTCTTTTGTAAGATCAATCAAATGAAATCTGTATAAAATATAACATGACTGGAGAAAAGATGCAAGAGTTTTGCATTAGAAGAGTGATAGCTGGTTCCTTTCTTCCATTCCCTCCAAACATCCATGTTGATCAAGATATTCCAATACAGTTTTCGAAATTCTGCTTCTTTCACGTAAATCCTCTTTTGATAAAAATTCTCCATCTTCTCTTGACTTTGCAATATTAATGGCAGCATTTGTACCTAGCCCGTCTACTGCATTAAAGGGAGGTATTAATGAATTACCATCAACTAAAAACTCTGTAGCAGAAGATCGGTATAAATCCACCTTTTGAAAATGAAATCCTCTTTCATTCATTTCAAGGGCGAGTTCCAGCACTGTTAAAACATTCTTCTCTTTTGGAGAGGCGTCATTCCCTTTGGCAATAATTTCTTTAATTCGATTACGTATAGCGTCTGAACCTTTAATCATTGTATCTAACTCAAAATCGTCCGCCCTAACTGTGAAATATGCGGCATAAAAGAATATAGGATAATGCACCTTAAAATAAGCGATTCTAATTGCCATTAGTACATATGCTGCAGCATGTGCTTTCGGGAACATATATTTAATTTTTTTACAAGAATCAATATACCAATCAGGCACATCGTGTTTTTTCATCTCTTCAATCCACTCATCTTGCAATCCTTTACCTTTACGGACAAATTCCATTATTTTAAATGCTAATGAGGATTCAAGCCCTTTATGCATTAAATAAACCATAATATCATCCCGACAACCAATAACATCTGGCAATTCACATATACCATTATTTATTAACTCCTGGGCATTCCCCAACCATACATCTGTACCATGACTAAGTCCTGAAATAATAACAAGTTCGGCAAAGGTCTTAGGCTTAGTATCTTCAAGCATTTGTCTAACAAAACGTGTACCGAATTCCGGCACACCCAATGTGCCTGTCTTGCACATTATTTGATCAGCGGTCACCCCTAATACCTCCGGCCCTGAAAATATCTTCATCGTTTCTTGGTCATCTGTCGGGATTGTTTGTGGATCGATCCCACTTAAGTCTTGTAACATCCTTATAACTGTCGGATCATCGTGTCCTAGTATATCTAGTTTTAATAAATTATCATGGATCGAGTGGAAATCGAAATGGGTTGTACGCCACTCAGAATTACGATCATCAGCAGGATATTGAATTGGGGTAAAATCATATATTTCCATATCATCTGGTACTACAATAATCCCGCCAGGATGCTGTCCGGTTGTCCGTTTTGCACCAGTACATCCTTTAACTAAACGATCTACTTCCGCATTCTTTATTACCATACCATGGTCACTTGCGTATCCTTTTACATATCCATAGGCCGTTTTTTCAGCAACTGTGCCAATTGTTCCTGCTCGATAAACATTGTCTTCACCGAATAATACTTTCGTATAGTTATGGGCTCTCGGCTGGTATTCACCGGAGAAGTTCAAGTCAATATCTGGTACTTTGTCCCCTTTGAATCCAAGAAATGTTTCAAATGGAATATCCTGCCCGTCTTTTTTAAATGGTGTCTGACATTTCGGACATTCCTTATCAGGTAAATCAAATCCACTACCTACTGAACCATCAGTAAAAAATTCGCTATGTTGACAATTCGGACAAACGTAATGTGGCGGTAATGGATTCACTTCAGTAATTTCCGTAAATGTTGCAATTAATGAGGACCCGACAGACCCACGTGAACCTACTAAATAACCATCATCTAGAGATTTTTTTACTAATTTATGAGAGATTAAATAAATTACCGCAAATCCATGTCCGATTATACTCTTTAACTCTTTCTCAATTCTATGCTCAACTAATTCCGGTAATGGATCACCATAAACCGATTTGGCAAAATTGTAGCTTAAATCACGAATTTCCTGCTCTGCCCCATCTATATTAGGTGTATATAAATCATCCTTTATAGGCTTAACTTCTTCTATATCGTCTACAATCATATTCGGATTCTTTATCACCACTTCAATCGCCTTCTCTTTTCCTAAGAAACGAAAGGCATCTAACATTTCATTAGTTGTCCTGAAATAAGTATTTGGTAACTTTTGGCGATTTAAAGGATTCCCACTTTGTGATGCAATTAAGATTTTACGGTAGATCTGATCATTTTCATCTAAGTGATGAACATTTCCTGTTGCGACACAGGTTTTTCCTAAGCGATCTGCCATTTCCACTAATTTTCTTAAAATATCCAAAAGCTGTGCCTCATTTTGAACTAATTCCTTTTCAATTAAATGAGCATAGTTCGCGGGTGGCTGAATTTCAATATAATCATAAAATTTCGCCACTTTTTCTGCCTGATCAGCAGATTTCTGCATCATTGTTTCGAATACTTCCCCTTTATCACAACCAGTACCAACAAGAATTCCTTCCCTTAATTGTTGCAGTTTGGATCTGGGGATTCTTGGCACACGATAAAAATAATCAATATGTGAAAGTGAAACAAGTTTAAAAAGGTTCTTCAATCCCACTTCGTTCTTAGCCAATAATGTAGCATGGAATGGGCGCGAACGTTGATAGGCATTTCCTTCCCCCATATGCTGATTAAATTGTTTGTGATTGGTTATCCCCTTTTCATTGGATAATTTGATAAATTTCCATAACAAATAACTAGTAGCTTCCGTATCGTAAATAGCTCTGTGGTGTTGAGTCAATTCGATGTCCAGCTTTTTACACATCGTGTTTAAACGGTGATTCTTCATTTCCGGGAATAAATAACGTGCTAGTTCCAGTGTATCAATGACAGGATTACTTGCTTCTTCCAAACCGATCTTCTTAAATCCTGTATTAATAAAGCCCATATCAAAATCAGCATTGTGTGCAACAAGAATATGATCACCCATCCAGTTTCTGAAATCTGTTAAAACTTCATCTACTTCTGGGGCATCTTGTAACATATCATCTGTAATGTTGGTGAGATTAATAATTGTTTCTGTTAAAGGTTGATGTGGGTTAGCGAATGACTCAAAACGATCAATTATCTCTCCATTTTTTATCTTCACTGCTGCTAGCTCGATTATCGTATCATAAACAGCAGAAAGACCAGTTGTTTCCACATCAAAAACTACATAAGTTTCGTCCATTAACTCTCTATCCTGAACATTATAAGCAATCGGCACACCGTCATCGACAATATTTGCTTCTACACCGTAAATCACTTTAACACCATGCTTTTTTCCTGCTCCATACGCTTCAGGGAATGCTTGTGCTACAGCATGGTCCGTTATTGCGATTGCTTTATGTCCCCATTTAGCCGCTTGTTCCACTAATTTTGATGCAGAAACAACGGAGTCAATTTGGCTCATTAATGTGTGGGCATGTAATTCTACACGTCTCTCTCCATCCATTCCGTGATCCTCGCGAGTTTTTGCTTTCACTTCCTGTATATCTTTTGCCATCATTGTAAGCTCATTCGTGAACGTATCTGTTTGAATCATGCCTTTTGTTTTCAACCACATCCCCGGCTTCAACTGTTTAAACTTGTCTACGTCCTGATCACCTTTTGAGAACATTTTGATTTGAAATGAGTCCGTATAATCAGTCATCTTTAACATTAATAAATGGCGACCAGATCGTAATTCGCGTATTTCTGCATCAAATAAATACCCTTGAAAAACAATATTTTTATCTTCTTCAATAATTTCTTTCATTTGAACAGGCTCATCTTTAATCGGATAACCAATCATAACTGGACCAGTGCTTGATTCTTCTTTATTATCTTTCGAACGTTCTTCTTGCTGCTTAAAGGCTTCCTCGACACGTTTTTTGTCCTCTATAGCTTTTTCTTGCTGAAATTTTTCAATTTCTTCTTGTTGTTCGTGAACATCTATTTGGATTATTCTTTTTTCCAAACCAGCATGGAGTGAAAATTGATCAAATCTTTTCTGAATATCTTGCATTAAGGAGTGTCGTTCAATCTCATTGCTAGTAGTTAACATAATATTATTATCGTTAAATAATGGCTTTTTATTTTCTAGCACTCGAAATTTAGGGGACTCCGTAATTAATTCAGAAAGAAAAATGGACCAATATTTTGCCCATTCATTCTCCTCTAACTTTCTCTGCTCTGCTGCAAACTTCCATGAAACTTTCGCTATAGACGAGAAAGCATCCGTTAATTTCAACACAAATAACTGGTAAATATCAGCAGGTAGCAATTGTTCTAAACGAAAGGAGAATTGCCATACTTTTGTTTGGCGAAATACTTCTAGCTTTTCTATCGCACCATTTTGCAGGTATTTGTTCTTCATATCATCAGGTATACCTATTTGCTGCATTAATAAATCGAATCTTTCCCTATTTGTGTTATCCACTCGTTTCACCCCTTTACGAAATGGTAATTCCCTTGCCACAGATGTAGACAAGGGAACAGATTGTTAATATGGTCTGAAAAATAATATAATATATTTATGCTAATAATTTGTTAATTTTATCAATTAATTCTGACTCATGTATATCGAATTGCTCGCCAGATTCACGTAATTTACATTCAAGGTAGCCTTCGTTTGCTCTTTTACCTACTGTGATTCTTATTGGTAAACCAATTAAATCACTGTCTGCAAATTTAACTCCAGGTCTTTCTTTCCGGTCATCAAATAAGACAGAGATATTATTATCTTGTAATTTCTGATAAACAGATTCGGACAGTGCTAACTGCTCATCGTTTTTAGGATTTACTGCAATTAAGTGGATATCATATGGTGTTACTTCTTTTGGCCAAACGATACCATTATCATCATGGAATTGTTCAACAATTGCTGCAATTGTCCTCGAAACACCAATCCCGTAACAACCCATTGTCATAATATCCTGTTTCCCTTGTTCATTTAAATAGGCAGCACCCAGCTTCTCTGCATATATATTCCCTAATTTAAATACATGCCCTACTTCAATTCCTTTAGCAAAACGGATCGTTCCTTTTCCATCTGGGGAAGGATCACCTTCTTGTATAAAACGAAGATCTTCCAAACGCGAAACATTAAAATCTCTGGCAGGATTAACATTTATATAATGTTTACCTGTCTCGTTAGCACCACAATACCCGTTTATAATTGAAGCTACCGCATGATCTGCGATAATCTCTATATCACTTACTTGTATCGGTCCCAATGAGCCGATTTCGGCACCTAATTGCTGTTTTGCCTCATCTTCCGAAGCTAATTCAACACTCGTTGCATTAAGTGCATTTTTCAATTTAATATCATTTATTTCATGGTCGCCACGAGCTAATACTAATACAAATTGATCGTCTACTTTGAATAACAGCGATTTAATTCCTTTTTCAAGGGGAAGCTTAAAATATTCAGAAACTTCCTGCATCGTTTTAGCATTCGGTGTATCCACTTTCTCTAATTCAGCTAATGGCTCATTACTTTTTTCATATGCTATTTTAACTTGAGCCATTTCTATATTTGCTGCAAAATCAGAAGTGTCTGAATAGGCAATTGTATCTTCTCCAATCTCAGATAAAACCATAAACTCATGTGTATCCTTTCCACCAATTGCACCAGAGTCAGCAATTACTGCCCGGAAATTAAGTCCACATCTTCTGAAAATATTCGAATAAGCTTTATGCATTCTATTATATGCTTCATCTAAACTTTCCTTCGAATCATGGAAAGAGTAAGCATCTTTCATAACAAACTCCCGACCACGAAGCAATCCAAAACGTGGACGTTTCTCATCACGATATTTTGTTTGAATTTGGTAAAGTGTTAGTGGAAGCTTTTTATAACTCTTTACTTCATCTCGAATGAGGCTGGTAATAACCTCCTCATGAGTAGCTCCTAATGCGAATTCACGGTCATGGCGATCATTTAATCGCATCAGTTCGGCCCCATAGCTGTACCATCTGCCTGTCTGTTTCCATAAATCAGCAGGTTGTAATGCTGGCATCAACATTTCTACTGCTCCCGCTTTCTCCATTTCTTCACGGACAATGTTTTCCACTTTTTTTAACACTTTGTTTCCCAAAGGTAAGAAACTATAGACTCCGGATGCAGTCTGTCTAATATATCCTGCTCTAACCAAAAGTTGATGACTCTTTATTTCAGCATCTGCAGGTACTTCTTTTAATGTAGGAATTAATGTTTGACTATGCTTCATTTCTGCATTCACCTCAAATATAAAATGTATTAAAAATACAGTGGACGAAATAGACGAAGACTCCAACGGAAAGTGAAGGTAATTCCCATACTACAATCTTCCACTAACTTGTAACGATTCTAACCATACTCTCTTTTCTTATAAAAATAGACGCTGAATATCATTCCATGTTACGACAATCATTAGTAACATTAGTAAAGCAAATCCTACAAAATGGACAATACCTTCTTTTTGCGGATCAATTGGTTTTCCTCTGACTGCTTCTATACCAACAAATAATAGTCTCCCGCCATCAAGAGCCGGCAATGGAACTAAATTCATTATCCCTAAATTAACACTTAAAACCCCAGTCCACATCAAGAAGTTTAGAAATCCTGTTTGAACAACTTGATCGGTTGCATCATAAATACCTACAGGGCCTGACAGCATATCAATGGAAAATTGACCGGTTATTAATTTACCTAAATTTGTGATAATTAATGTCGACCATTCATATGTCTCTTGTATACTGTAAGGGATAGTTCGTAAAAATGATTTTTCTAATGCTAAAGTTACACCTACCTGACCAATATTGCCTTGTTCCGTTTCAATGGAAGCTGGAACTACTTCGAGCGATACTTCTTCCCCATTCCTTAATACGACCATATCTACTGGTTGATTCGGACTTGATTGGACAAACTGCTCGAATTCACTCCACTCACTAACACTTTGGCCATTTATTTCAATTACAGTATCATTTGCTTCAAAGCCCGCTTCCTCTGCTGGACTATTTTCAACAACTGAACCGACTTTAATTTCATCAGCTGGTATACCTTGAATGAAACCCAAAATTAGAAAAATTAGAATGGATAAAACAAAATTCATCATAGGACCTGCAAATAATTGCATGCCGCGTTGACCGATTGTTTTAGATGCGAATTGCCGATTATATGGAGCGATTTGAGTCGCCTTTTCATCCATGATAAAGTGTGCTTTTTCATCTACTTGGAATGAGTAAAGGCGTTCTTCTCCCACTTCATATCCTTCAATTACAAGCTTATGGTCCAGATCGATATTTTCTACTTCGATAACTAGGCAATCCGGGTGTTTATCTTTATTGTTTACAATAATTCGATTTACTTTTTCATCATCATTAAAAGTAACTCCAATATGCTGCCCTGGCTTTATCTCAATAATTTCAGGATCTTCACCAGCTACCCGAACATACCCTCCCATCGGAAGTAACCTTATCGTGTAAAGTGTTTCATTTTTCATTGTGGAGAATATTTTCGGTCCAAAGCCAATGGCGAATTCCCGAACTAACATTCCCGCTCGTTTGGCAAAAATATAATGCCCAAACTCATGGACAAAAACAAGCAGGCCAAACATAAGAATAAAGGCGATAATTGTATTCAAAAAAGCACACTCCTCCCAAATTTACTAAAACGATCAAAATTCACTTGCAGTATTAAGAGCTTTTATCCTTGTCTCACTATCAATCGATTGGATTGTATTTAAGTCTGGCTTTGCAATTACTTGGTGGCTATTCATTAATGATTCAATTAATCGCTCAATTTCTAAAAATTTTATTTTTCCTTTTAAAAACAAATCTACCGCAACTTCATTTGCTGCATTCAAGACAGTCGGCATCGTACCACCTATTTTCCCTGCATCAAATGCATACCCCAAACATGGAAATCTGCTAAAATCCATTTCTTTGAAATGCAGTTTACTGATACTCACTAAATCTAAACTCTTTGATGAGGGTATATTGATTCGGTCCGGATAGGTTAAAGCATATTGTATCGGCACACGCATATCAGGTGTTCCTAATTGGGCGATAACACTCTGATCAATAAATTCTACCATTGAATGAATAATACTCTCTTGATGCTGAATGACTTCGATTTTTTCATAAGCTACATTGAATAACCAGTGTGCTTCAATCACTTCTAAACCTTTATTCATCATTGTAGCTGAATCAACTGTAATCTTAGCACCCATACTCCAATTAGGGTGATTTAACGCATCAGAAACGGTAACATATTGGAGCTCGTCCCTTGATTTATCGCGGAAACTTCCACCAGACGCTGTTAATATGATTTTCTTTAATCGATCATGAGATTCTCCATTTAATGCTTGAAAAATAGCTGAATGCTCACTATCAATTGGAAGAAGATTCACACTAAATTCCCTTGCTTTCTCCATCACCAAGTGTCCTGCTGTAACTAAGGTTTCCTTATTAGCAATTGCCACCTGTTTACGATGTTCAATTGCGGATAATGTAGCTTTAAGCCCTACACTTCCCATCACAGCATTAACTAACACATCTGTTTTGGGATGAATGCTTATTTCCTCTAAAGCTTCAACCCCCGTAATAATCTTATAATCACCTGTTAGCCTTGTCTTCAGCTTCTGCTTGACATGATTATCCTTAGCAACAATCCATTCAGGCTTGAATTTTTCGATAATTGGTAAGGCTTTTTCAACATTCTCTCCAAAAGAAATTGCAAATAAACGAAAGTGTTCTGGATGGGCTTCAATTACATCTAATGTTTGCAGTCCGATTGACCCGGTCGCACCTAATAGTGTTATATTCTTCATAAATCATACGCTCCAATATAAATAGTCTATGAGATAAATTGTATAAAATGCAATAATGGAAAAACAAATAACCAACTGTCGAATCGATCTAATATTCCTCCGTGACCAGGAAGGATCTTTCCTGAATCTTTTACATCATAATGTCTTTTGATCGCTGATTCAACTAAATCTCCAATTTGTCCAGCTATAGATGCCAATATTGTTACTACAATAACTAGAAATAACGACTCATGAACGGGATAAAAGAATTGGTAAATAACCGCAACAACACATGCAACGAGGATTCCTCCTAAAGCCCCTTCTATCGTCTTGTTCGGACTAATTTCCGGCCATAATTTATGCTTACCGATGGCTCGTCCGAAGAAATACGCCCCTGTATCTGTGGCAAGTATGATTAGAATAGCATAAAAAATATAGATTAATCCACTTTCTAATTCTCTTGTTTCCATAAAATAATAAAAACCAAGGCCTACATATATAGAAGACAAAATAAGAAAACCTGCGTCTTCAAAAGTGAATTTGTTTTTAACCAACACCGTATATGCCAGTAATAGAAGGACGAAAAACATAATTAATTCTAATCGTTTAGAGAAGAAAATACTATCCTCTTGGTATAACAAGCCCCACAACAGGAATATCGTAAGAATTGTCGGGATTGGGTAAGAGGTTGTTTTCCGCATATGCAGTAATTCTATTAAACCAACTGTAGCAATGATGTACATGATGATTTTAAATGGCCAGTCACCGATAAAAACAATCGGAAAGAAAATTAATATGGAGAGAATCGCTGTTATTGTTCTTATTTTCAAAATTATTCACACCTTAAATTCCGCCATAACGACGTTTTCGCTTTTGATAATCGTTAATGGCTTTTTCAAATTCTTCTTCATCGAAATCTGGCCAGAACGTATCAGTAAACCACAATTCTGAATATGCGGATTGCCAGAGTAGAAAATTACTAAGACGTAACTCTCCGCTAGTTCGAATTAATAAATCCGGATCCGTTAGATGAGAAGTATATAAATGTTCTGTTATAGTTTCCTCGGTAATATCATCAACCTTATACTCACCTTGTAAGATATCGTTACATATTGATTTTATTGATTGAACAATCTCGAATTTACTTCCGTAATTAATTGCAATATTAAGAATTAACCCAGTATTGTGTGACGTATTCTCGATTGCTCTCAATATAGCAGTTTGGGTGTTAATTGGCAGGTCGTCTATTTCACCAATTGTTTGTATTCTAACATTCTCTTCAATTAGCTCCGGTAAATAATGTTGCAGAAAATCAATAGGAAGTTTCATTAAGAAATCAATTTCGGTTGATGGCCTTTTCCAATTTTCAGTTGAAAAAGCATAAAGTGTTAAAATTTTTACATTATAAGTGTTTGCAATTTTTACAATTCTTTTGATATTATCCATACCTTCGCGATGACCAGCAATTCTCGGCAACCCTTTTTTTTGAGCCCATCGTCCATTACCGTCCATAATAATCGCAATATGGTCCGGAACTTTATCATATGAATTATGTATCTTTTTCGTATCTTTGTTCGTAAAAGGAAGTTTAAACAAAGCCATTTTATTTCCCCCAATGGTTCTCCATCATTATAGAGAGACTCTTTCCATTTAATATTCCTGCTAATCGAATTAGCAGACAATCATTATTAGAAACTTGGCTTATCAGTAAAGCCTAAGTTTTTCTTATAATATAAAGTGGAAAAACCCTCTTCTTAAAGAGGGTCTGTTTCACTCAACTTCATTTTACATGTTTTCCGCTTAAACTTCCATAATTTCTTGTTCTTTTTCTTTTGTTAATTGATCAATTTTTTTAATATTTTCGTCAGTTAATGATTGTACTTCATCCTGGAAACCTCTCAGTTCATCTTCCGTGATGTTACCATTTTTCTCTTCTTTTTTCAATTGGTCGTTGGCATCTCTTCGGATATTTCGAATTTGTACTTTTGATTCCTCTGCATACTTGCCTACAACTTTAACAAGATCCTTTCTTCTCTCTTCAGTTAAAGGAGGTATATTAAGACGAATGACATTTCCATCACTTGATGGTGATAAGCCTAAATCCGCTTTTTGAATAGCTTTTTCAATATCTCCGATAGAAGATTTATCGAATGGTGTAATTAATAACAATCTTGCTTCCGGAACAGAAATAGATGACAGCTGGTTTAGTGGTGTAAGTGCACCATAGTATTCCACTTGTACACTATCTAACAATGCCGGATTCGCTCTCCCAGCTCTGACTGTTGCTAAATTTTTTGAATATGCTTTTGTTGCCTGGCTCATTTTATCCTTTGCTTCATTTAAGATAGCTTGTGACATAATTAATTCCCCCTAATAATTGTTCCAATGTTCTCGCCTGTTACTGCTTTTTTAATATTACCTTCTTCCGAAATGGAAAAAACTAATAATGGAATATTATTATCCATACATAGTGATGATGCAGTTGAATCCATTACCCCTAAACCTTCATTTAATATCTCAAGGTAAGATAATTGATCATATTTTGTAGCATTCTTATCAATTTTCGGGTCTGCAGTATAAACCCCGTCCACATTGTTTTTTGCCATTAAAATAACATCTGCTTCAACTTCTGCTGCTCTTAAAGCTGCTGTAGTATCTGTTGAAAAATATGGATTCCCAGTTCCTGCAGCAAAAATAACTACCCGTTTCTTCTCTAAATGTCTGATAGCTTTTCTGCGTATATATGGCTCGGCAACTTGGCGCATCTCAATAGAAGTTTGTACTCTCGTTGGTATTCCCTGATTTTCCAAACTATCTTGTAATGCTAATGAGTTCATAACCGTTGCTAACATTCCCATATAGTCGGCATTAGCACGATCCATTCCCATTTCACTGCCGACTTTTCCGCGCCAAATGTTACCACCACCGACAACAACAGCGACCTCGACACCTAATTCCACAACATCTTTCACTTGTTTGGCAACAGATTGAATAATGGATGGTTCAATACCGAACCCTTGCTCCCCACTCAACGCTTCACCACTTAATTTCAAGACAATTCTTCTGTAGTTAGCAGTAGTCATAATTACCTCCATTTATGTATTAATTATAATAAAAAATAGCTTTATCTGTCTATCAAAAACTAAACATGATTTCCTTCTACCTATTATGTGCTTCACCAGATATATTTTTTCAAAGAAAAGGGACACAATGTGTCCCCTTTTTTTGAAAATATAATTACTTTTGATTAACTTGGCTCATTACTTCTTCTGCGAAATTATCTTCACGTTTTTCAATACCTTCACCAACTTCATAGCGAACAAATGAAGATAATTCAGCATTATGACTTTTAACAATTTGTTTTACTTTTTGGTCTGGATCTTTAACAAAGCTTTGTTCTAATAGACAAATTTCTTCAAAGAATTTGTTTAAACGACCTTCTACCATTTTTTCTACAATATTTGCTGGTTTGCCTTCATTTAAGGCTTGTGTTTTAAGTACTTCACGTTCTCTTTCAATATCTTCTGCAGAAACCGCATCACGTGAAAGATACTTAGGGTTCACTGCAGCAACATGCATCGCAATATCTTTTGCAACTTGCTCATCAGTAGTTCCTTCAAGAACTGTTACTACGCCGATTCTTCCACCCATGTGAGTATAAGCACCGAAAGCGTCTTGATCAGTTTTTGTAAATGTTGCAAAACGGCGTAATGAAAGCTTTTCACCAATCTTAGCAATATTACTGTTAATAAATTCTTCAACCGTTTCGCCTTCACCATTTAGAGGTTGTTTTAAAGCTTCTTCCACTGTATCAGGTTTTTGGCTTAAAATATGTTGAGCTAATTGTTTTAACAATGTTTGGAATTGTTCGTTTTTAGTTACGAAGTCTGTTTCGCAATTTACTTCTAGAAGAACCGCTGTATTTCCTTCAACTTCTACATATGCAGAACCTTCCGCAGCAATACGATCTGCTTTTTTAGCAGCTTTTGCAATACCTTTTTCACGAAGGTAGTCAATTGCTTGATCAATGTTACCATCAGTTTCTTGAAGTGCTTTTTTACAATCCATCATTCCAGCACCAGTTTTTTCTCTAAGCTCTTTTACTAATTTTGCAGAAATTGCCATAATAAATTCCTCCTTAATTATTGTATATATTTCCTTAAGAATAGCACAAAGCGCCCGATTAGAAACGTAGCAGCCACAGGACCTAATTCCTGAGATATAAGAAGAGCTCACGGTGTTTTAATTAACCGGATGACTCTTACCTATTGGTATATAGTTTGTCCACAGCTCTCCGGACAAGGATAAGACTCTATCAAGGGGCATATCTGGAGTCAGCTAGTTTCAGGCACTTAGAGCTAAATCTCTAAGTTTATACATTCATTACTCTTAAAAAAAGGTGATAAAAGGTCCCCCTCTTATCACCCAAAACCTTCTTACTCTTCTACCGCTTGAACTTCTGCTTCTTCAGTTACTTGCTCTTCAGCAGCCTCTTCAGTAACTTCACCTTGTTTCACTTCTAAAATAGCATCTGCCATTTTAGCAGTCAACAATTTAACAGCACGAATAGCATCGTCGTTAGCTGGGATTACATAATCAATTTCATCTGGATCACAGTTTGTATCAACAATACCTACAATAGGAATGTTAAGTTTATGCGCTTCAGCAACTGCAATACGCTCTTTTCTTGGATCGATAATAAATAGAGCATCAGGAATTTTATTCATTTCTTTAATACCGCCTAAGAATTTAACAAGTCTTTCTTTTTCTTTTAGAAGACCTACTACTTCTTTTTTAGGAAGTACTTCGAAAGTTCCATCTTCTTCCATTTTTTCGATATCTTTCAAACGTTTAATACGTTTGCGGATTGTTTCAAAGTTTGTTAATGTACCGCCTAACCAACGTTGGTTAACAAAGTACATACCTGAACGAATTGCTTCTTCTTTAACAGATTCTTGTGCTTGTTTTTTTGTACCTACAAACAATACAGTTCCGTCGTTTTGAGCAATTTCTTTAATGAAATTATACGCTTCCTCAACCTTTTTCACTGTTTTTTGTAAGTCAATAATGTAAATGCCGTTACGCTCTGTAAAGATGTATTTTTTCATCTTTGGATTCCAACGGCGAGTTTGGTGTCCAAAATGTACACCAGCTTCTAGTAGTTGTTTCATTGAAATAACTGCCATGTTTCTTTTCCTCCTAATATTGGTTTTTTTATCCTCCATTTACATCATTAGATAAAAGGACTAATTTAGCACCACTTCTATCTTTAGTAAACGTGTGTATTTAACACCGTTAACAAATATACCATAATGAATCTATGCAATCAAGCAATTTATTGGTTTTTTTGTTGAAATTTCAGTAGTAGTTCAATTTCTGTTTTTCCTTTATCCATCCTTTTTGCAATTTCCTCGATAGAATAGCCATTATTGTACAAATGGAGGATTTGACCCGTTTCCGAT
The DNA here is from genome assembly GCF_042651765.1 of Gracilibacillus xinjiangensis. Classification (NCBI taxonomy): domain Bacteria; kingdom Bacillati; phylum Bacillota; class Bacilli; order Caryophanales; family Bacillaceae; genus Gracilibacillus; species Gracilibacillus xinjiangensis. Next base: position 921,612 of record NZ_JBHSDT010000008.1, read on the forward strand.
TGTTCAACAATATCTTTTTTGTCTATTTGTGTGAGTGGTTCAAAGTCAGGGTAGTCATTTTTCTTAATATGTGTATCTGTTGAAGATGCATTCTCTATATTATCTGATTGGTTTTTATTATCTTTTGTTCCGTCAGATACCTGCTCGTTCCGCTTCTGTTTATTTTGCATCGAGAATAATTCTTTTGTAAAATTATCATTTTCTTCTCGCATTTCTACTAAATACAGTGCTAAAGTATCCTCCAACTTATTAATTTGTTCATTGACATTATCTTCGATATCCAGTAAATTTTGCTGGTTAATTTTCATCTGACGTATAATTATTAATGTAACGATATGAATAATAAAACTAAATAATAACAATAAATAGATCATAAATTACCTTCTTTATCCTGAAAAGTCAACTTGCTTCCCTAAATACGGATGTTGAATTTCATCATTACCCGTGATTGATTCATTTCCAATCCCATTTTCTTCGATAGATTGTGATAAATTTTTTTCTTCTTTGTTATTCTTCATTTTCTCACTTGCTTGCTGTCCTTCAATCCGTTGTCTTTTACGCATTTCCTCTGTTGTTAAAGTTTGAACTAATTGCTCTTGAGCTAACCGGCCTTGTTGTTGTAATAAGTCTTGGAGTTTTCCAGCATCTTGTGTTCTTGGTAATGCTACTTGCATTTCTACAGCTTTCCAGCTCATATAGATGCCTCCTCATTTAGACAGATCAAAGTGAATCAATTACAATTTCCATTTCTTTTAGATAGGATTTAAAGTATTTAAATTCCCGATCTAATTTGCGCGAGTATTTGCCAAAAATCAGTAGAACATTATCAAAAGCTTTTCCTTTCACAATTACTTCCATATCGGTGTAATTGCCAATACTGAATTGCATTTCGTCCATTTCTTCTTCCATCTCGTTAATTTGTTCGATTACTTTCTCATACATGTTTCGTTGCTTTAATAACATAATGCGTTCTTTTGCATTTAAACCTATTCTTTCTTTTTTATCCTGGAGCTGGTTTCCAAGAGTTTTCAATTTTGTTTTATTATTGAGTAATTTGTCTATTTCTTTTTTTAAATATTCTAACCGTTCTCGTTTATTCTTATTAATTCCTAAAGCTAATTCGGTTTTTGTATTAGCAAAATTGCCAACAGTATTTACTAAAATTTGCCTTCCGGCCGAGCATGTACCACCAATGATACTTCCATTTTCACATAAGATTGATTCTTGAGCAACACATTGACTATGCAGGATCGATTTCGAAACAATAAGATTATTTCCTGACTCCACGCTAGATTGGTTTATGTAGCTAATTCTAACATCTCCGTCTGCTTGAATTACTGCTTTATCCATTCCGGATACTCCACCATTGATTACAATGTTACCACCTGCTTTTAGATAGGCAGCTTCCACTATCCCCAAAACATGAATGTCACCTTGTGCTTTCACTGTATAACCTGCAGGAACGTTCCCGCGGATATAAACAGAACCAACAAAATCAATATTTCCTGTTTCAAGTGTTACATCTCCACTTAGTTCATACATATCGAAAACTTGTATTAGCTTGTCAGTAACAGATAATTTCCCATCCTTTTTTGCAATAAAATTTCTGGTTTCTTCATTAAACTCGACATTTTGCCCCGCCTTGGTTGAAACTTTCCTGCCTTTTTGCTGTTTCACTATATTACCATAGACATCTATTCCACTCTTGCCTTCTGTTGGTGGAATGACTTCAGCTAACAGCGTCTCAGCTGTAACACTGGGAATTTTCTTTACATCTCTAAATGATGATTTCTCTTGTTCACTCAATTCCGCATCCAATGAAAGCTTCCAATCGATATAACCATCAACCCCATTTACCGCTGGTGTTCCTTCTGCTATAACTAATTGCTGTTTTTCCTGCAAAGATTGTTTCCAATTCGCTTCATCAAAGTGAATAAGTTCTTTCTGAATTTTCTCTTTCTCTAGTAATTTGATTAGATCGTTTGTTCTCACTTCTTCTAAAAGTTCAGAATCTATCAATTCAATCCATGCTTTTAAACGGTTTTTTGCCACCTTTATCTCAATAGCGTTCTTTTCCATTATCTCAAGCCCCATTTATCCTAATAATATTAATGAGATATCATTTTCCTCAATTTAAATATAGCTTGTTTGTGGATTTGAGAGATTCTTGATGTAGTTAATTGAAGTACTTTCCCTATTTCCGTAAAAGTTAATTCTTTATCATAAAATAAACTTAACACGTATTGTTCATTGTCACTCAAATTTTTAATAGCATTGTATACATGCTGTATGTTCTCTTGCTTTAAGATATTATCCTCTGGTGTTAATTCTTTCTCGTCCGGAATAGTATAGCCAATTCCTTCTTTAAATTCATCACCAGTTCCTTTTTCTTCCATTGATAATAAATTGGAAAAGAAGCTGTCTTTAATAATATCTTCCACTTCATCTTTTGTCATTTCCAGATGATTTGCGATATCAGATGAAGTAATATCTCTCTGAAATTTTTGCTCTAGTAATTCTGTTGTCTGATCAATTCTTTTCACTTTCTCTCTGACTGAACGCGGTAACCAATCCTCTTTACGCAACCCGTCAATAATTGCCCCTTTTATCCTGATTGAAGCATATGTATCAAATTTCAAATCTCTGCCGGGGTCAAATTTTAACAATGCGTCATATAATCCATACAACCCTAAACTTTTAATATCTTCTTTACTAACACTTTTTGGAAGGTTTGATGCGATTCGCTGGACATGAAATTGTACGAGATACATATAATTTTCAATTAATTGATTTGTATTTTCATCATTTTTATTATTTTGCCAGTTACGCCACAGGTACTCCTCAATTGCTGTATCTTTTGCCATCGAATCACCTCTTTCCATCACAAATGATTAAATTATTTTTATACCGCTGTTAACTGTCCTTATCTCTAGCATAGATGTTTCGATATTAAATTCAATTGTTCTACCTTTGTTTCCACCAACATCCTCAGCCATGACAGGAATATTAAAATTCGCAAGTATACTATGGACAGCATCAACATTTCTGTCACCAATTCGCAACATTTTATTTTCGGAGCGGAAGGAAAACATATGAGCGCCACCAGCCATCTTAGCTTTCAAAGAAAATTTATTTGCACCTTGTTTTTTTAGTCCTTCTAATAAAATGTCCATTGCAGTATCTGCATATTTCATTGCATTATTTGTTTCCCTTTTTGAAGCAGCTGAATCAGGCAGCATAATATGGGCCATTCCCGCAAGTTTATGTGTTGTGTCATAAATAACCACACCTACACAAGAACCTAATCCAGATGTTTTTAACGTATTTGGTGCTTTTGTTATTTTTAAGTCGGCAATCCCAACTTTTATAATAGATGGTGTAATTATCATTTATCCAGAACTCCTAATGCAGCAAAAATTTTATTAAAAGAATCTGGATCTGGTAATAAAAAGAAGTGACCTTTCACTGAATGTTCCGAATTCTCGCCATCTTCTATCATTGTATCTATTATAATTGCATGGTCACTCTCCTGAGAGATTTCGACTAAACCTTCCATCAAAATGGCTGCCGCCATATCCATTACTAATGCTGGTACAGTTGGTTGCATATTAATTGAGGTGAAGTCAGACAGTGCAGATAAATAGGATCCTGAGAGTATATTGCCGATCTCAGAAACAGCGGAATAAGCTAGTTCATGTTCCATCATTTCTTCTGCTCTAAAATCCCTGTTCCCTAATAATTGCTCAACTAAAGAGTTTGTCTCTTCAGGTGATAAAACGAAGAACATAGTTCCAGGAGCTTCGCCTTGTATACGCAAAAATACAGTTACAATTATTGTATCAGGTCCGCCAACATATTCCATTAGTTCATTAAAATCTACTATCTTAATAGAAGGAATCGTCATATCAATCTTCTTACCTAACAGACCTGATAAGGCAGTTGCAGCATTACCTGCACCGATGTTTCCTATTTCTTTTAATATGTCCAGATGGGTTTGTGTTAATTGATCGATCCTAACCATCTATCACTATGGCCTTTCCTTGCTATTTTGATAGGATTCAATTGACAATACTTTCTCTAATTGCAGTAACATGATCAATCTTTTATTAACCTTTGCTACACCTTCAATATAATCAGCATCAACCGTTCCAATCACCTTAGGAGCTGGTTCAATAGCTTCTTGCGAAATATCTAATACATCATAAGCTGCATCTACAATAAATCCCACATCAAAATTCTCTGTATGGACAATAATTATTCTCGTACTGTCCGTATGCTCTATTGGCTCCATTCCGAAACGTTCTCTTAGATCAATAATTGGCGTTACTAACCCTCTTAGATTAATCACACCTTTTACAAAGTCCGCTGTTTTCGGAACTCTTGTAATATATTGCATTCTTTCAATTCCACCTACTAATTCCACAGGTATGGCATATTCTTCTTTGTCTAGTTCGATAATGATCGATTGCTGATTTTTCATTTCATCCATTTTTACACCTCCTAATTAATTAATGTGTTTGTATCAAGTATTAGTGCAACTTGTCCATCACCTAGAATAGTAGCACCGGATATGCCGAACACATCACCTAAATAATCACCGAGTGATTTTAGTACGATTTCCTGTTGGCCAATAAATTTATTTACAATTAAACCAGCCATCTTCTCCCCTTTTCTAATTATCACAACAGAACATAAGTCTCCGTCTTCTTCAACGGACGGTACTTCGAACACTTCTTTTAAAGAGATTAGCGGAACAACTTTACCTCTAAAATCAATCACTTTCTTATTATGAGCATTTAAGATGTCACTCTTACGAATAATGGCTGTCTCGATAATCGATGATAATGGAACGGCATATTTTTCTTTTTCTACCTCTACTAATAAAACCGATATAATCGATAATGTTAACGGTAATTGAATGGAGAATAATGAACCTTCGCCTTCCTTTGATTCAATAGTGATGGTACCACCCAAAGATTCAATCGTATTCTTTACAACATCTAGTCCTACACCTCGTCCAGATACATCAGAGATTTTATCTGCAGTAGAAAAGCCACTAGACATGATTAGTTGAAATACTTGCTCATCTGTTAGTGTATTGGCATCTTCCGCAGTAATCACCTGATTAGAAATAGCCTTATTTACAACTTTCTGTCGATTAATTCCAGCACCATCATCGCTTATTTCGATAAAAACATGGTTTCCACTGTGGTATGCTTTTAAGACAAGGTTTCCTTGTTCATCTTTACCATTTTCACGGCGTAAGTCTGGTGTTTCAATTCCGTGATCCAATGAATTACGAATCAAGTGAACGAGTGGATCACCAATTTCATCAATAACAGTACGGTCGAGCTCGGTTTCAGCTCCAATAATATCTAAATTTACTTTTTTGCCTAAATCTTTCGATAATTGGCGAACCATTCTTGGGAATCGATTAAATACTTGTTCAACAGGTACCATACGCATATTGAGAATAATGTTTTGCAGGTCACCGGAGATCCTGGTCATTCTTTCCACCGTTTCTTGTAACTCTGGATGCTTTAAGTCTGCAGATATTTGTTCTAATCGCCCACGGTCAATAACCAACTCTTCAAATAGATTCATTAAACCATCTAAACGTTCAATATTTACTCTTATTGTTTTACTTACAACGCTTTTTCCGTTATTTGCTTTTTTATTTTCTTTTGAGTCTCCACTGTCTTCTGTTTTATCATTAGTCTCATTTTTAGCTTCATCTTCCATGGTACGATCTATTCTCTGATTCAATTGAAATGGTGTGATTACTACTTCCTCTATCTCCGAGATTTTCATAATTCTTTGTTTAACTTCTTCTTCGTCAAACTTCGTTACTAATAAAACATTAAATGACAAATCAAAGTTCTCTTCCTCTAATTCTTGAACACTAGGATTGGATTTAATAACTTCTCCTACTTGCTCTAAAACTTCGAATACCATATAAACCCTTGCTGCTTTCAACAAACAATTCTCATTCAATCGAATATTTAACTCATAGTTAATAAAACCTTTCTCTTTTGATTGATTTAAAATAGCTGTCTCAAATTCATCCAATTTAGCGAATTGATTGGACACAGGCTTAGTCACTATATTCTCATTAGATTCTTCAACGACTGAATTTGTGGATATTGTCTCATTATTTTCTATTAATTCCAATTTATGTACGAGCTCTTTAACATCTGAAGAACCATTCCCGCCACCTGCAATATCAACTACCATGCCTTCTAATTGGTCAACAGCCTGAAAGATAACATCAATAATATCTGAATTAATTGATAGTTTATCATTTCTTACTGCATCCAGGACATTTTCCATTTTATGTGTTAAATCAGCTAAATCTTGAAAACCCATTGTCGCAGCCATACCTTTTAAAGTATGTGCTGATCGAAAGATCTCTCCAACGGTGTCCATGTTTCCAGGTTCATTTTCTAAAATTAACAATTGGTCATTTAATGATTGAATATGTTCCTTACTCTCTTCAATAAATACCTCTAAATACTCATTGTTTTCCATTTTACTCACTCCTGTTATCATATTTTCTTTTGGAGCATTCCACTAATATCTTGAATATCTAAAACATAATCTACTAGACTAGTCTTTTCAGCAGCTTGTGGCATTCCGTATACAACACATGTTTCCTTCGATTGTGAAATGATGACAGTGCGCGGGTGATTCTGCTTAAGTATTTCAATACCATTTGAGCCGTCGCTCCCCATTCCAGTCAATATTACTGAAATAGATTGGTAGTTTTTCAACTTAGCAATTGATGAGAACAGTACATTAACTGCAGGTTGATGACCATTGACAGGTCCATCTTCCCTCACCTTAGCAAATAACTTATTTCCGGCTTCTTCTAATTGAAACTGTTTTCCCCCTTGAGCAATATATACTTTACCTGATTCAATTAGATCGCCATCCTCTACTTCTTTCACATCAACTTCAGACAATTTGTTTAATCGGTCAGCCAGTGATTTAGTAAAACCTTTCGGCATATGCTGCACGATTACCACTGGTGCATGAAATGTTTTAGGAAGGTTTGTGATCACCTCCTGAAGTGCTCTTGGCCCTCCGGTTGATGAACCTATTGCCACTATTGGTTTTGTATTTTTCGTCCTATTAGACAGCATGGGAGATAATCCAGGGCTCGCACTATAATCGAGCCTTTCCTCACGCTCATTTCCCTCAACGTTTTTCTTCTGGGTGTGAACCGTAAAATTAGATTGGACAGCTTGTTCTACTTTTGTGATAATTTCTTTTTCGATTTCTCTAATATTTAAAGATATAGAACCAGAAGGCTTTGCAATGAAGTCAACAGCACCTAGAGAGACTGCTTCAATCGTTTTATCTGCCCCCGTTTTCGTTAAACTTGATAACATAACGACAGGAGTAGGCATGTGTTCCATAATATGTTGTAATGTTTCAATTCCATCCATTAACGGCATTTCAACATCTAATGTGATAACATTTGGTTTAAGTTGTTCGATCTTGTTAATAGCATCTTGTCCATTTCTCGCTGTACTAACAACCTCAAGATTGCGCGATTGGTTGATTATATCGGAGATCATTTTTCGCATAAATGCTGAATCATCAACCACTAGAACGGAATGTTTTTTCATGTTCGTTACCCCTCTGCAAAAAAATTCATTAACTTATTTAAAAAATGGGAGCCAACAGATTTTTTTGGCATTTCACCTAGAAATTGATTAGTAATTTTCATCAATGCCTCTGAAGCTTTTGACCTGGGATTCTCTAAAATAAATGGTCTTTGATTCAATACTGCATTAGTTACTGCCTGATCATCTGGTACAACACCTAATGGATGAATATCATAATTTAGAAACCTCTTTACAGCCTCACTGAAACGGGAAATTATTTCCTCTCCTTGTTTTTGTTTCATCGCTCGATTCAGAATCAAGTGAATCGATGTTTCATGATGACTTAAGATATGTTTGACCATTGAATAAGCGTCAGTTAGTGATGTGGGCTCAGGTGTCGTTACAGCAATACATTCATCAGCTGCTAAGATGAAATTGATTGTCTCTCTAGTTACCCCTGCACCCATGTCAAAAATAATATAATCATATTCCCTAAGTAACAGTTCTAATTGCTCAACGAAATAGTTCAATCGGTCCTGATCAAGAAAAAAAATATCCTTGCTTGCTGTTCCACCTGCTATGTATGAGAAGTCATTTGGTCCTGATTCTATAATATCATATATCGACATATTTTTCTCAAACATTTGGATTATAGTACTATTGGATGACTTTCCTAATAAAATATCAATATTGCCCATACCAACATCTAAATCAAAAAGCAATACTTTTTTTCCTTTATTAGACAAATTTAAACCGAAGTTTAGCGCAATATTTGACTTGCCTACGCCACCCTTACCACTAACAACAGCGATTGTTTTAGCATGGTACTTCCCATGGATGCCTTTTATCTTTGAGCGTAATTTTGCTGCCTGATCTTGTTTCATTTAATCACCAACTATTAATTTTGCAATATTGTCGATGGTTGCTTCATCAATATCATCAGGGACATCTTGACCATTTGTAATAAAAGCTATCCCAATATTGTTTTCTAAACACATATTAATGGCAGAACCATAGACGGTTGTTTCATCTTTTTTTGTAAAAATAATCTGCTTTAATGGCACTGTTTGAAATTGTTTATAGATATCTTCCATATCTCGAGTCCTAGAGGTAAGTGATAATACAAGATATGTATCTACGTCTTCGTGTAAATTAATTACATTCCCTAATTCTTTCACATATTTTTCATCCCGAAAGTTTCTCCCTGCAGTATCTACTAAAACAATATCATAATCAACAAACTTCTCTCTCGCACGATTATAATCATCTAAGCTATAAGCAATTTCAATAGGAACATCGAGAATTTTCGAGTATGTCTTTAATTGTTCAATTGCTGCAATACGATAAGTGTCTGTTGTAATTAATGCTACCCGTTTCTTTTCATTTAGAACACAATGTGCCGCTAATTTGGCAATGGTTGTCGTTTTTCCTACCCCTGTTGGCCCAACAAGCTGGATAATTTGCTTATCAAATAAGTGATTCCCATATTGTCCTTTGTTAGCAAGACGATGTTTTATTTCGAACGCGAGTTCTGCCCTTAATTTACCTAAATCCGATTCTTCCTCACTATTTCTTTTGTGGATGTTATCAATCAATTCATGTGCTATGGTTTGATTTACCTCATGATCAATCAGGTGATTCAGCATAAGTTGATATGTGTGAGGCAAATCTGACTCTTTTTCTGTACTTTTTTGAATCCAACGTTTCATTTCCTTGATTTCATTCAAGATTGCTTCATTATTATGGCGATTATTATCATCTATATTTTGGACTGTTTTTTTTGCTGGGGTTTGCTGTTTTTGTGATGCACCAGTCATTTGCTGGTCAATTGCCGCTAACACTTCAATTTTCTTTTTTTTGAATAATCCAAGGAAACCACCTTCATAGATTTCCTTGGAGTTTAAAATAACTGCATCTTGACCTAACTCGCGTCTAACAACTTGCATTACTTCAGGCATTGTTGCACCTTTTATTTTTTTCACCTTCATGCTACTTTTACCACTCCAATGCTTTGAATTTCGACAGTTGGTTCAATCTCATTATAAGAAAGGACAACAACATGCGGAAAGAATCGATCCAGCAATTGTTTCAAATACATCCTAATGGTAGGTGAGCATAATAGGATCGGCGTCTCTTCTTGTAAAGACATGTTTTCAACATTTTCTGCAACAGATTGAATGACTCGCTGTTGGGTGTCAGGATCCATCGCTAAATAACTGCCATGCTCTGTTTGTTGAATATGTTCTGCAATTAATTTTTCCACTTCACCAGCTATTGTAATCACCTTCAGTTGCTCTCGACCTTGAATAATTTCATTCGTAATTTGAGCAGATAATGATTGTCTCACATATTCTGTTAATAAATCAGTATCTGTTGTCATTTTTCCGAAATCTGCCAATGTTTCGAATATGACTGGTAAATTCTTAACCGAAACATTCTCTCTTAATAATTTTCCGAGAACTTTTTGTATGTCTCCGATACTTAGTGGTTCTGGTGTTACTTCTTCCACTAAAATTGGATAGTTTTCTTTTAAATGATCGATTAGCTGTTGTGTCTCTTGCCTTCCTAATAATTGATGGGAATGACGTTTAATTACCTCAGTTATATGGGTAGAAACTACTGAAGGTGGATCTACAACAGTATATCCAGATAATTCCGCATCATCTTTTGCTTCATCCGTAATCCACTTTGCAGGTAACCCAAATGCAGGTTCTGTTGTATCAATACCATCTAATTCATCATCTTCAATACCTGGACTCATAGCAAGGAAATGATCTAACAACAGTTCGCCCTTCGCTACTTCATTTCCTTTAATTTTTAACCTGTATTCATTTGGGTTTAACTGAATATTATCACGGATCCTTACAACAGGAATAACAAGCCCTAACTCAATAGCTAGCTGTCTTCTTATCATAACAATCCGATCTAATAAGTCACCGCCTTGATTGGAATCTGCCAGTGGAATTAAGCCATAGCCAAATTCGAACTCGATCGGATCCATATTAATAAGCCCCACGACATTTTCCGGTGCTTTCATCTCTTCAGATTTTGATTCATCCACTTCAGACTCAGTAGGCATCATTTCTTCTTTTGCTTTACGAGATAACATAAACGCACCAGCCGCTAACACTAATGCAATAGTTGTTGTTAACAGAAAGTTTATAGGTGTCAAACCTAATAAGAAAATGGTAGCTGCTGCTACGTATAGTAATGTTGGATAACGAAAAAGTTGTTTGGTTACTTCAGAACTTAAGTTACCTTCTGATGCAACCCTTGTAACAACAATACCTGTTGCTGTCGATATTAGTAATGCCGGGATCTGACTGACTAATCCATCACCAACAGTGAGACGCATATATGTATCAATTGCTTCACCGAAAGGTAATCCGAGTTGGGCCATACCGATAATTAAACCAAAAATAATATTTATAAGTACAATAATAATACCGGCAATCGCATCACCTTTAACGAATTTACTTGCCCCATCCATTGACCCATAAAAATCTGCCTCATGCTCGATCTTCTCTCTCCGTTCTTTTGCCTGCTGTTCATTAATCATCCCTGCATTTAGATCTGCATCAATACTCATTTGTTTACCAGGCATTGCATCTAATGTAAAACGTGCCGCAACTTCCGACACACGCTCACTACCTTTTGTAATAACTAAGAACTGAATAATAACTAAAATTACAAAAACAACAAACCCTACTAACGGGCTATTACCGATAACAAACGTACCAAATGTTTCTACAACGCCACCCGCATCTGCTTCAGACAAAATTGATCTCGTAGTAGAAACATTTAACCCTAAACGAAATAATGTTAACAATAATAACAATGAAGGGAAAACCGAGAATTGCAAGGTATCTGTCGTATTCATTGATACAAGAATAACGATTAATGCTAGAGATATGTTTATTAAGATAAATACACTTAATAACCACCCTGGTAGTGGAATAACCAACATCACAATAATTAATATAACACCAATTAATACAGAAAAATCTCTAGCTTTCATTCACTTACAACTCCTTTAACTTGCTTCCATTCACTATTTAATCTTCTTTTGGATACTATATACATATGCTAATATTTCAGCTGCCGCCTGGAAGTATTCTTCACTGATCACTTCCCCAATCTCTGTCTGGTCATACAATGCTCTTGCCAAAGGTCGATTTTCAACCATCATAATCTCATGGTGCTTTGCGATTTCTCTAATTTTCATTGCAACAAAATCTACACCTTTAGCAACAACATAAGGAGCATCCGCCTTATTTTCATCATACTTCAGTGCAATGGCGTAATGGGTCGGGTTAGTAATAATAACATCCGCTTCAGGTACTGCACTCATCATTCGTTGCATCGCCATTTGTCGTTGTCTTTCTTTTATCTTTGATTTAATCAGCGGGTCCCCTTCGATGTTTTTATGTTCATCTTTAATGTCATTCTTTGACATCTTATTTTGCTTTTCGAAATCATAGCGCTGATAAGCATAATCAATTACAGAAATAATTAATAAAGCTATAGCTGCAGCTAAACCCATCTGTACTGTCATTGAGCCAAAAAAAGCAAGGGCACCTGTTACATTTTTGTCGTACAGCATCATTATTTCATCTTTATTCATCCAAATAATAGAAAATGTAATAGCCCCTACCACAACAATCTTCAACAAAGATTTCACTAATTCCACAAGTGCTCTGACAGAAAAAATCCGTTTGGCACCTTGGATAGGATCGATTTTATTCAGTTTCATCTTTAATGGCTCTGAGGTAAACAGAAAGCCAATCTGCAAAAAATTGGAGGCCAATCCTGCAACAATTGCAATAAGCATGATTGGGGCAAGCGCAATAGCTATTTGAATGCCAAAATCGATAAACATTTCAAAAATTTGATCTTCCGTTACATCTAAATGAATATACTCAGTAAATGATTTACTATACATGCTGGTCATTGTATTTCCTAATGATTGACCAATAACTAGTAAAATAATAAAGACAAAGAAAAGCAAAATAGCTGTATTTACATCCTGACTCTTCGCAACTTGTCCCTTTTTACGAGCATCTTGCCTTTTTTTCGGGGTTGCTTTTTCTGTCTTTTCTCCAGCAAAATATTGTAAATCTAATGTTAAATATATCATTACGCACCACCCAGAATATGAATAAGTGATTGCATTGTCTCAAGAGTATAGGAAAATAATTTCTGTACAATAGCAATATAAAATGGAACAAACATAAATAAGACCAGAAAAGAAACTAATATTTTTAATGGCAAACCAACAACAAACACATTTAATTGCGGCACTGTTCTTGCCATAATACCCAACGCAACATCAACCAGAAACAAGCAGCCAACAATTGGTATTGCTAATTGAAAAGCGATGACAAACATTTGACTAAAGGACCGTAATATAAAATCAAGATTATTTAGTGCAATGAGCGAATCAATTGGTATTACTTCAAAGCTGTAAAACAAGCCATTTAGTAAAAGATGATGGCCATCCACTGTCAGTAAAAAGATAATTGCAATTACATAGAAATACTGTCCAATAAGTGGACTTTGGGCACCTGTTTGGGGATCGACAACATTCGCTATCGCAAAACCCATTTGGAAATCAATAAAACCACCTGCAATTTGAATGGCTGCAAGGATTAAATACGCAATTAAACCTACTAATAAACCAATAATTGCTTCCTTTATTATCAGCAAGATAAATATGCCATCAAATGGCACTTCTGGAATCGGAATCGAGTAAAGCATAATCCATGCTAAAAAGAAGCCAATGCCAATTTTAAGTTGGTTGGGAATCGTCCGATAAGAGAAAATAGGTATCGTCACAAAAAAAGCTAACACTCTTACCAAAATGAGGACAAATGCAGGAAATAGATTAATATTAATTAAATCCAGCATAGATTAACCCACAAACTGATTAATATTTTGAAAGATATTTGCTGCAAACTCAACCATAAGTGACAACATCCATGGACCAAAGATGACGATACCAAGCAATACGGCAACAATCTTAGGAATAAATGCTAATGTTTGTTCTTGAATTTGAGTTGTTGCCTGGAAAATACTTACAAGTAGTCCAACGACTAGTGCAAGCAGCAAAATAGGTCCTGTAACCATTAAAATCGTATAGATCCCTTGTTCTGCTAATGATACGATAAATTCACCACTCAATATTTATACCCCTCTCTTACAACTATCATAACGGTAAGAAACCATCCAATAAGGAATGTGTAATTAAATACCAGCCATCAACTAAAACAAATAGAAGTATTTTAAATGGTAAAGAAATCATTACAGGTGGCAACATCATCATCCCCATTGACATTAAAACACTAGCTACCGCCATGTCTATTACTAGAAAAGGTACGAAGATCATAAAGCCCATTTGAAAAGCGGTTTTTAATTCACTTATCGCATATGCAGGTACTAATGTAGTTAATGGTATGTCCTCAACAGACTCAGGTTCATCAATGGAAGCAAAATTCATAAACAAAGCCAGATCTTTTTGTCTTGTATGCTTTGCCATAAACTCTTTAACTGGCAGACTAGCATTATCATATGCTTCTTCTAATGTTATATCTTCATTAAATAGTGGTTGTAATGCTTGGTCATTCACTTCTTGAAAAGTTGGTGCCATTATGAAAAATGTCATAAACAATGCTAGTCCTACTAAAACTTGATTAGGTGGCATTTGCTGTGTTGCTAAAGAAGTTCTAACGAACGATAGTACAATAATTATTCTTGTAAAACTTGTCATCAATATTAGGATGCTAGGAGCTAATGACAAAATCGTTAACAGTAATAATAACCTGACAGAGGTCGAAAGGTTCGCTGGATCTGTACCAGAAAAGACATCAATTAAATTAATGATCATGATCTTTTTCGATTTCCTTCATTTTTTTTAACATTTTCTTTCGTCCCTCTTTCATTTCATCTAGCTCCTTATTAAATAAATGACCGAAGTCTTTAGTTGTTGATGTTTTAGCATTTTTTTGGTTCATTTTCATTTTATCTTTCACAAAATCCAGTGGCTGTGTCTGAATATCGCTTGATTTTTTTATTTGTTCGATTGTCTCGATGTCTGTAATTTCTAACAATAATTCTATATTGTCTGCTAATCCAATCACAAAAAATCGTTCGCCTATTCGAACGATTTGGAGAGATTTATTTGTGTTAAATGAGATCCCTCCATAATTCTCGATGACTTGATTTCGGCCGGAGAACTTATTACGTTTTTTTACAAAATTCGCAATAAAATAAATTAATCCTACCACAATTGCCAGTGCGACTAATAGTTGTAAAAGACTTCCTATAAAACTTGGTGATTCCATCGTTGGTAATGAATTTTCTTCTGTTAATTGTTGTGAATTATCAACATCTTCATCACTCTCTTCCATGCTCCCATTATATTTTTCAAATACATTTTGCGAAGCATAAGAAGGGTGAGAATAGCAACAAAGAAACACCAATAAAACCACTAAGAGCATAAATACTCGCTTCACACAGTTCATCATATTATCCTATAACTTTGGAAATAGCCTCAATTACACGATCTGCTTGAAATGGTTTAACGATAAAGTCTCTCGCACCAGCTTGAATGGCATCAATTACCATCGCCTGTTGTCCCATTGCTGAACACATAATTACATTGGCATCATTGTTTAATGCTTTAATATCTTTTAATGCGGCTATACCATCTTTTTCTGGCATAGTGATATCCATTGTTACTAAATCTGGTGTTAACTCTTTGTATTTCTCAACAGCCTCTGCTCCATCTTGAGCTTCCCCAACTACTTCATACCCATTTTTTGTTAAAATATCTTTAATCATCATTCTCATAAATGCTGCATCATCAACTATTAATACACGTTTTGACATAAAAATCATTCCTCTCATTTACTATTTATTTAATTGTTTTAATCTCATTTCCCTGCTAACAATATCCGTAACGCGGACACCAAAGTTTTCATCAATGACGACAACTTCCCCTTTAGCTATCAACTTCTGGTTGACTAATATATCAACAGGTTCCCCGGCTAATTTATCCAGTTCTACAATGGAGCCTGAAGATAATTCTAATATATCTTTTACTGTCCGTTTCGTTCTGCCCAGCTCAACTGTTACTTGTAATGGGATATCCATTAATAAATCCAGGTTACGTTTCTCCTCTTTATGTAACGGAATATCTTCGAATTCAGTAAATGAAGCTGAATGAACATCAGCATTTGGTGCTGCTTGCTGGCCTATCTGACGTGATTCTCTTGGTTGTGCAGGTTCATTAAAGCTTTGTTCAGCTTGCTGCTTTGCTGCATTATTTTCATTAACAAAGTTATTATTAGGTTCCTCAACAGCTTGTACCGGTTCTTCAATCGGTATGTCATCTTCCATTGAGGAATTTAATAAATTGTCCACTAACTCTTTTGCAAATGGCACAGGTAGTAACTGCATAATTTTCGAATCGATTAAAGAACCTATTTTCAACTGAAAAGATACTTTAATTAATACATCATCGTCTGCTTCTAATGTTTTATTCGCCTCTTCCTCTGTTACATCCATAATCGAAATCGATGGTGGCGAAATGTCCACCTTTTTGCTGAAGATTGTTGACATACTCGTTGCTGATGTCCCCATCATCTGATTCATAGCTTCCTGGACAGCACTTAAATGTATGTCCGATAACTCGGTATTTTCTGGCTCTCCACTTCCGCCCAACATTAAATCAGCTATTACGGCTGCATCTTTAGATTCCAGAATGAATAAATTAGCACCAGTAAAACCTTCTGTATACTTTACTTCAACTCCAACGTATGGCACAGGAAACTCATTTTCCAGCAAACCTTTATCAATAACTGAGATAGTAGGTGTTGTTATATCTACTTTTTGGTTTAATAATGTAGAAAGTGTTGTAGCAGAGCTTCCAAATGATATATTTCCAATCTCTCCTAATGCATCTTCTTCTAAAGAAGATAGATATTGATTTACGGAAGGAGAATTCCCATAAGAACTGCTATCATCACTAGTTGTTCCATCGTTACCGCCCAATAGTGCATCTATTTCGTCTTGTGACAACATTCCATCATTCATCATCATAATCCCCTCCCTTTATTTCATCTAACACTTGAACAGCTATTTTGTTTTTCTTCTTCCCTGGCTGTACATGGAATTTAGGTATCTGATCTACTTCCAATAATAAAGGTTCTTCAATTGCCTGATTCAA
This sequence comes from Gracilibacillus xinjiangensis, assembly GCF_042651765.1. Taxonomy (NCBI): domain Bacteria; kingdom Bacillati; phylum Bacillota; class Bacilli; order Caryophanales; family Bacillaceae; genus Gracilibacillus; species Gracilibacillus xinjiangensis. The sequence continues at coordinate 938,448 of NZ_JBHSDT010000008.1, forward strand.
TAGAATCTTATCATCTTTATTTAAAAAGAGTAGTTCTTCAACAGTTATTGTGCTTTTTCCTAAAATTACTGACAAGTTTAATGGTGCTTTTTCAATATTTCGTGAAATGGATTCGTACTCTTCTGGTTTTCTTTCTTTCGTGTTTTCATTTTGCATCCAATAATGAACAGATAGTTTAGGGATAATTGGTTCTAACACAACATGCGGAATACAGATATTAATCATTCCACTACTATCACCAATTGTCGTGTTCAATGAAACTACAACCACTGTTTCGTTTGGTGATACTAGTTGAAGAAATTGCGGATTCACTTCAAAATCTTCTAACATCGGATCAATCTCAACTACTGTCCCCCATGCCTCTTGTAAGTTATCTAACGCCTTCTCAAATAATTGTGACATAAGTGTTGTTTCAATTTCTGTCAATGTATCAATCTTATTCACACTATTGCCTTTGCCGCCTAACATGCGATCCAACATAGCATAGGCAATGTTAGGATTAAATTCAAAGATAATTCTTCCATCCAATGGAGCAACACTATACACATTAAGAATAGTCATCGTTGGAATAGAACGAATGAATTCTTCGTATGGTATTTGATCAACAGAAGCAACGTCAATATCTACATATGTACGTAATTGTGCTGAAAAATAGGTTGATAATAAACGAGCAAAATTATCATGTATTCTGGATATACTTCTAATTTGATCTTTCGAAAATCTTAATGCCCGTTTAAAGTCATAAACCTTCACTTTTTTATCTTTTTCTTCTTCTATTAATTGATTGGCATCCATTTCACCTGATGACAATGCTGATAATAGAGCATCTATTTCACTTTGGGACAGAACTTCATCCGCCATAACCTCACCTCCATTCAGGAGAAATTCTTACTGAATTACTTTACTAATAATAAGTACTTCGACAATTTTTCCTTCTGTCATTTCTTGATTCATAGCATTTTTAATGCTTTCTTCTAATTGTGGCAAATTCTCACGAAGATCTGATTCTGTCAGATCCATTGATTGTTTAATAAACTCATTTTTTACTTGAAACTCTCGTTTTTCAATTTCTTCGACAGCTTTTTTTCCATCCATTATAAATTGAAATTGGATAAGTACAAAACTTCCATCTTGCAAATCTGTCTTCATCTCATCAGTTGTGTAGGAGTATTTCACCATCTCATCAATTGTTAATTCTTCATCAGCCTTAACTTGAGAGTTCATAAGGAAATATAATGTTGTTCCACCACCAATAATAATGACAACTAATGCAATAACCAATATTCTTAGCAATTTAGGATTCATCTTGATCACCTACTTCTCTCTGGAGTGGTATCAACCCAATTGATTGATAAAATTGTGTTGCTAATTGGCTGACTTCATCTTCTGTTTCTTTTACAAATAATTTTTTCTGATTGACTAACGTAATCGTTGTGTCAGGGAACGACTCTATTCTTTCAATAAACATGGCATTGAGAGTTATCTTCTGATTGTTTAGTTTTGTTAATTTAATCATAGTTTATGATAAGAAGGTTAGGAAGGCTCTCCTAACCCCCTCCTCCTTGTTTTATCGTTTTAAGTTAACGAGTTCTTGTAAAATTTCATCAGATGTTGTGATGATTCTAGTATTTGCCTGGAATCCACGTTGTGCTGTGATCATCTCAGTGAATTCTTCAGATAAATCTACATTAGACATTTCAAGCGCGCCGGCTACTATTGATGCAGTACCAGCTGATTCCGGTGTGAAAAATATTGTGTCAGCGGCTGGGTCATATTGATTGTTGTTATTTAAATCAGAATAAATTTGACCATCATTGGTTGATGTTTGAAACATATTCGCTCCAGTCTTTTGTAAACCGCCAGGGTTAGAGAATTTAGACAAAACTATCTGACCTGCAATTTTAGTTTCTCCTCCTTCTATATAATTGACAACACCATCTCCTTGAATGCTGAAGCTCTCTGCTCCTGCAGGTATATTAATTGGTCCCGAATTAACGTTATTTATTCCATCGTTAGCTGACGTTGGTTGAAAACCCATTAAGTATTGTCCATTTGCATTAACAATAAACCCTTCGTCATCTAAATACATGTTTCCTGCGCGAGAGTATGCTAAGGATATCCCTTCATTTTGCTGGATACCAGCTGTAGTAAAAGTTGTTACAGTTGGTGCAGCCGCAGAGGCATCAACTGCATCGAAACCTGTACCGAAAACAAACATTCCATCCCCTTCTAATTGCAGGTCCAACGGTCGTTCAGTTGTTTGACGGTTCCCCTGTGTATGGACGTTATCTATTGTACCTAATTGTACACCTGTTCCTACTTGCTTGGGATTTATACCACCTCGGATATTCGTCGGAGCACTTGCACCAGTTACTGGCTGACTCATCATGTCCTGAAATGTTGTTCTACCTTTTTTAAAACCTACTGTGTTAACATTGGCGATATTATTACCTACAACGTCTAGCTTTGTTTGGAAGCCTTTCATACCTGAAATACCAGCATACATTGATCTTAACATGTTACAATCTTCCCTTCGTTTGTATGTAGCTACGTCTGTCAGTCAGTAGCTTGTAAGCCTCCCGTTTTCGGGTCCAGCTTAGTCGATTAAAATCGTTCCATTAATATTAGTGAAAATTTTACTTTTTGTTTCTGCCCGCTCCATTGCCGTGATTACTGTATTATTTTTTACATTTACAATAAAAGCAGCGTTATCCATTAATACGAGAGATTCATTTATTCCTTTTTGCTTTGCTTCACTAACTTTTGTTTCCAACTGTGACCACTTTGCATCAGGTACTTGAATGTTTCTCGTATCCATTCGCTGTTGCGCATGTTTACTAATTTTCAGCTTGCTTTCTTTATGCAAAAGATCGGAGAAATTACTATTCGACTGAACTCGCTTAACACTCGCATTATTAGGAATAACTGGATGATGGAGTGCGTGAATTTTTGTGTTCATTATTTCCCTCCTTTATGCAGAAGGAGTCTCGGTTGTTAACTCACTATTATCTGGTCCAGCAGCTGTTTCTTCTGGATTTTCTGTCTCTTCTGTCGGCTTTTCTATTTCCGTTTCACTATGTTCTGATCTATTACCTTCTTGTTCAATTTTCAAGATTTCATCTGTGAAGATTTTTGCCCCATTTTCTAACTCTAATACTGCAAAGCCCTCTTTTTGGGAAATTGCTATGACATTACTTGTTTCTGATTCCTTAGGCTCAGCAACTTCACCAGTTTCTTCGTCAATTTTATAATAGGTCACTTGCTGACCGATTAAATGACTGTATTGAATAACAGGGGACACCATTTGGTTGTTTACTAGATTTGTAATAGCTTTATTCATTTGCATCATTTGTTCTAACGAAGAAAATGTCGCCATTTGAGAGATGAATTCCTTATCATCCATAGGGTTTAATGGATCTTGATTTTGTAATTGTGTCATGAGAATTTTTAAAAATTCATCTTTTCCTAAAGTTTCATTATGTTCTTTTACTGTTGACTGATTTTTTAAATAGTAAGTTGCGTCAATGGATGTCAATATTTTTCACCTACACTTTCATGTCCATTAATAAATCATGGAATGTACTGGAATTACTGTCTTGTTCTGATTCTGTTTGTTGTTCATGTTGCTCCTCATTAGCAGATTGATCTTGTTCACTTGATGGATTAGAGTCATCCTTCCAAATTTTATCTTGTGCTGCCTGTGTAAGTATTTGATCTTGCTTTTCAATGACAACTTGCTGTGGCGAGAACATATGACGCAGCTGATTAAGATTGCCTTCTAACAAGTCTTTTGCCGCTTGTGATTGAACAATCATTTTTACAATCATTTCACCATTTACCTGTGTCAGCTTTACCATAACATCACCTAAATGCTCTGGCTGTAACCGTAACATTAGCTGTTTCGTCCCATTTGGTGTTTTAAGAAAACTGCTTTTTTGAATCACTTGTTGGAATTGGTCCAACAACTGCTTTTGAGCCACTTTGTCCTCCGTATTGGTTTGTTGAACATGGATGACAAATTGCTGAACTTTAGTTGTTGCAGACTGATTGGTCAAATTAAGTAAATCTGTTCTGGATTGACTATTTTCGGATTTCATCGTTGTGTCGTAATTTTCTAATGCTGATTGTATCCACTTAGCGATGTCCTGTTTTGTCACTTGTTGCGTTTTTCCATATAATTTTTCTGCAGCCATCCTATTTTGGTAATTTTCGACTAGCTTCGTCCAAATGTCTTTCGACTTAGATTGATCAACACCTGCCAGAAAACTACTTAATGCCCCGCTGTCTTGTTGGCTTAACTGGGACCATTGTTGCATGAGATTCATGAACTGCTTATAGTCTTTGGAAGTTAATGTCTGATTATCAAATTTGTTAATCAATGTTTCAACTTTTTGCCATAATGCAGAAAGTTGTTGTTGATCAACCTTTACCTCTGTTCCAGAGCTAGTTGCATTAAGGTGAAGATTTGCTGCAAAAAAATCATTCCATAGTGAATTCACTTTTTCATTTTCGTCCGTTATACCACTAATAAGATCTTGTAACTGCTTAAGTTCCTCTTCGGTGAGACCATTAAATTCCGGCAATAAGTTCTGATCTTCTGAGTGGTTACGTACATTTAATAATTGCTGAACCAAATTCAGCAATTCCGCATCCCCAACATCTGAATCAGAAAGTTGTTGTAGCGTTTCTCCAGCTGTTTTTTCTCCCGATAACAATAACTTTAGCAATTTAATTGTCTCATCAGAAGCATTACTTAACATACTTAGCAGATCCGTTACAGAGCCTGAATCGTTTTGATTTAAAACCAGTGACCTAACAGTTCCAACCGATTGATTATCCGTTACACCTGCCAGTATTTGTTGAAATCCATTTCCTGAAGTTGACTGATTGCTAGTCTTAGGTAACGTCTGTGTTGCAGTCATGTTCGGTAAAATATTTGCTCCGACAAACATCTTTTCACCCCCTTTCCAAATGAATAAACTTATTGATTTGCCAGCATCTCTGTATAAATCGCCGCTGTTTCTGGCTTCATTTGTGCTAAAATATCTCCTCTAACATCAGCATCAAGTTGTCTTAATATAGAAACTGCTAGCTGATTGTCTAAGTTTTCAATAATTGGTGCAGCAGTTTTAGGTTTCATGTTTTCAAAAGATGAAGTTATTTCTTTATGTGATTCATCTGTTGCAGTAGAGGATTCTAATTCATTTTGCTGTTCTGTTAATTGATCAGCTAATGATGTAACTTCCTCTTGTAAATCTTCAATTTGTTGATCCTTCTCCTGTAGCTGCGTCTGTAGAGAGGAAATTTCTTCATCTTTCGTAGAAATTGTGTCATCTTTTGTTTCTAACTGTTGCTGATGTAATTCTTCTTCATCTGTCATTACTGTTTCAGATAGAAAAGGTACCTTATTTAGAGTTTCTTTCGAATAACTGACAACGTCTACACCCATAAAATATAAGATAATTAGGGCGAAAATTGCTGCAAAAATGAGTGGGACGATGATAACAATGAGCCATTGAAAGATACCAGGCTTTTTCTCTTTAGTTTGTTTGGGATTGGTTTTCATTTCTTCACCTATCCTTACCTTCTGTAAACTTACGAATGGATAGTTCATCCATTTGCATCATTTCTTGTTTATTAAATAAAGCAATTTCCTTTTGTTTTTTGCGGTCGATAATCTTTTCGATCTTTTTAACCTCAATATATTGATCCGTTAATTTTTCTTGGACATCATACATATGATCTCTTGCTATATTGGCACGTTTCTGGACATCAATAATATTGGGAGTCAAATAATTTAAATAATTATAATATCCTTTCACTGTTTCTATATCACCATTTTGCAAGCATTGTTGGTATTTGTCTTCCATCGCTTCTTTTTTCTTCAATAGCTTATATAGTTCAGTTGCCTCTTTTTCAAAAGATGCCTGTGCATCTTCAAATTCCATTCTTACTTCATTTTTCTCATTTTCTCTCAATGATCTAATTTTCTCGAAGCCTGTCCATTGTGTCATTATGTTAAGCTCCCATTAAGTATTGCTTGTAAGTTTTCCAATGCAGAATTTCGATCAATATTTTCATCCATTCCTTGTCTTAAAAAACGAAGGATCTTGGGTTGCAATTGTATTGCCTGATCAATAACAGGGTTCGAGCCTTTTTTATATGCTCCAATTTGGATCAATTCCTCATTTTCCTGATATGTAGCTAGAATTGTTCTTGCTTGTTGAATAATGGACATTTTCGCTTGATCCACAATATTAGGCATTACACGACTCACTGATTGCAATACGTTGATCGCAGGAAATTGTCCTTTTTCTGCCAACCTTCGATCTAATACAAAGTGACCATCTAAAATACCTCTAGTTGTATCAGCAATTGGTTCGTTTAAGTCATCACCATCTACTAATACTGTGTAAAAAGCTGTGATGGACCCATTTTTACTTGTGCCGGTACGCTCCAGTAAGGATGGTAATAAGGCAAACACAGAGGGAGTATACCCTTTCGTTGTTGGCGGCTCACCAATTGCTAAGCCTATCTCTCGTTGAGCCATAGCAACCCTTGTAACAGAGTCCATCATTAAATTGACTTGGAATCCTAAATCTCGAAAGTATTCACTAATTGCTGTTGCAGTATAGGCACCTTTTATACGCATCAATGCTGACTGATCCGATGTGGCTACAACAACAATCGATTTCTTTAGCCCTTCGGGTCCAAGATCGCGCTCAACAAATTCCTTCACTTCACGCCCTCGTTCCCCTATTAACGCAATGACATTTAAATCTGCTTCACTATTACGCGCAATCATTCCCATTAACGTACTTTTCCCAACACCGCTTCCGGCAAAAATTCCAATTCTTTGTCCCCTGCCTACAGTCAACATTGTATCAATTGCTTTCACACCAACAGGGATAACTTCATGGATTCTCGGTCTTTCTAATGGATTTGGTGGTTGTTGTTCAGTTGGGTAGTCCTTTAACCCTTTTGGAAGTCTAGTCCCATCGAGCAAGTCCCCTGTTGAATCAATTACTTTTCCGATTAATGACCTTCCCACTTTAATCGTAAGTGATTTTTTCGTTGCTTCAACTAAACACCCTGCTCCAATATTACTTACAGCAGAATATGGCATTAACAATACCTTTTCTTCATAAAAACCTATTACTTCTGCCATAATCTTCTGATTTTGCAACTTCGTGTGAATATAGCATACTTCGCCAATTCTTGCTTCAGGTCCTCTTGCTTCAATCAATAAACCGACGACGCGTTCAACCTTTCCATATCGTTTATAGGAGTCAGCTTTTTTAACATGTTCAAGAATTGTTTGTAGTTCCACGACTGATCTCCTCCACTAAGTGAGCTAGTTTGTTTCGAACTTCTTCCAGTTGTGTCTCAACAGATGCATCTATTTTCCCGTATGGTGTTTCAATATAAGCTTGTCCTGCAGTCATTTCACCTTCACTGTAAATCAATAATTCTGCTTGATTATAAGTGATTGTTTGTAATTCATCTTTGTTATCGAGTAAGAGCTGATAATGTTCAGGATGAACATAAACTTTGATTTTCGGTTGTTCTCTCACTTGTTCGATTGCTTTCTTTACAAGTTGATAAAAACTGTTCTTATTTTCTTCTAAAGTAATATTGACTATTTTTTCGGCAACTGCCATCGCGATTTGCAGGATTTGTTCATCCATTTGTGACAATGTATGATGATAATCTTGATTTGCAAGGTCAACTATTGAATTTGCTTGGTCTAACAGTGTCTGATATTGGTTTATACTATCTGACTCACCCTGTTGAAACCCTTGCTGATAGCCTTGCTGCTGTGCTTGCTCTACATATTGTACTCTTTCTTGTTCCCATTGTTCCTTTAATGAATTAATTTCTGCTTTTGTTTGTTCTAACCTCTTATTGGTTTCTTCTTCTAATTGAGCCAGTTCCTCTTTTTTTCGTTGGATTTTGATTTCTTCACTATCATCGGTAGTCTCTATACTTGCTTGCTTAAGATTCTTTACTGCAATTGGTTTGATTTGAATCTTTTTTTGAGGTAAAGACAGTTTGTCTTGATTAGACAATAATATCATCTCCTCCGCCTCTCGCAATGACAATCTCACCAATCTCTTCTAATCTTCTAACAACAGAGACGATTCTCGATTGTGCCTCTTCCACATCACGCAGACGAACTGGTCCCATAAATTCCATTTCTTCTTTGAATGTTTCGGCCATTCTTTGTGACATATTATTGAATACAATTTCTTTCACCTCATCGCTAGCTACTTTTAATGCAAGGCGAAGGTCATCATTTTCCACTTCACGAATAACTCTTTGAATGGCGCGATTATCCAGTGTAACAATATCCTCGAATACGAACATTCTTTTTCTGATCTCTTCGGCAAGTTCCGGATCATCAATTTCTAATGCGTCAAGAATTGTTCTCTCCGTACTTCTGTCCACACCATTTAATACTTCAACAACTGCCTGGATTCCACCGGTTTGAGTATAGTCTTGTGTTACCGTCGTTGACAATTTCCGCTCAAGAATCTGCTCCACTTCCGCAATAATTTCCGGAGAAGTAGAATCCATCACAGCAATACGTTTGGCGATATCTGCTTGTAATTCCTGCGGTAATTCTGATAAAATCTGCGCTGCCTGTTCTGAATCCAAATATGAAAGAACGAGTGCAATTGTTTGCGGATGCTCATTTTGGATAAAATTAATAATCTGAGATGGTTCGGCTTTTCTTGCAAAATCAAACGGTTTGACCTGTAAGGAAGAGGTTAGTCTTCCTAGAATATCATTAGCTTTGTCTGATCCTAAGGCTTTTTCCAGAACTGTTTTTGCATAGCCAATCCCGCCTTGTGCAAGGTAATCCTGTGCCATCGCAATCTCTTGAAATTCCTCTAAAATCTCATCTTTCTGGTCAGAATCTACTTTTTTTACCGAGGAGATTTCTAAAGTCAGCTTCTCAATTTCTTCTGGTGTTAAATGCTTATACACTTGTGCGGAAACATCTGGACCTAATGAGATTAATAAAATAGCTGCTTTTTGTCTTCCTGTTAATTTTTGTTGTTTTTGTCTCGCCATATTCATTAACCTCCTCTAATCCTCTGATATCCATGTACGCAACAGTTTTGCAAAATCTTCCGGTTTTTCTTGCGCATATTTCTCTAGTTGTTTTCTCCGTTTCGTAGAATCTGTATCTTCGTTCATCATCATTGGAGGAACTTCTTGCTTTGCAACTGTTTCTTCCATTTCTTCCAATTCTTCTATTTCCTCAACGTCTGGTTTTCTTCTACGTAACATAACAATTAGTAAAATTATTATTGCAAGTAAAACACCACCAACTATATATACCCAAAGTGGAATAGTTGGTACTGCTCCGCTTTCCATATCGAATTCGGCCCCATTAAATGGTTGAAACACTATTGATAGATTTTCTTCTGCTGCAATGTCACCGTACGTCTTATCGATAGAAGTTGTAATAATCGAATCTAATATTGATTGTACACTTTCTTCAACTGCTGCTTGTTCTGCTGCAGTGAGTTGTTCCACTTCTCCATTCTCACCAAGTCGCGTGTTATCAATTGCTACTTGGATACCTAAGTCTCTAATTTTGTATGGACTTTCCACAATATCTTTTTGAATTCTATTAAATTCATTATTGACTGATTCTTTCACCATTTCATAATCACCGACATTACCATCCAAGCCCGCTGGATAATTAGCGATTTCCCCTTCTCCAGCTCCGACCGCACCTTCTTCTGGTTGTGCTCCTGTAAAAGACTCAGTGATTGTTTCAATACTAACAGGTAATGTATCGGTATCTTCATTAACAGGTTCTACTATTTGTTCCACTCTTTGTTCTTGGGTAAAATCTACATCTGCAGTTGCTGATATAGCTACTTTATCCATTCCTATCATCATGCCAAGCATACGCTGCACTCTTCGTTCAATGTCTTTCTCTATATCACCTTTAATTTGCTGCTGGTTGGCATAAGAATCGCCTGTCGAAAAATTATTTTCATTATTTTGATCATAATACTCAAGATTTTGGTTCATTAGGACGATATTATCAGTAGGTAGATTTGGTACAGACTTTGATACTAAATGGTATAGTGAATTTATTTGACCAGGATTAAATTGATAGCCAGGTTGTGTTTGAATGACAATTGATGCTGTTGACTCCTGTTGTTGTTCACTAACAAACACAGGATCTTTAGGTATGTTCAAACTAACCTCCGCAGACTCGATCCCATCAATTTGTGAAATTAATGAAGCAAGTTCTGTTTGCATTGCATCTAATTTCATTACATCAAATTCATTATCCGTAACGCCCCATGAACTGTTTTCAGAGAAAAAGGAATAATCGATACTCCCACTATCAGGTATTCCTTGCGCGGCCAAATCTACCAATAATGAGGAAGCTTGGGCTTCGGGAACTTCAATTGTTGTACCTGCATTTGTTAACTCATAAGGAACAGATCTTGCATCTAATTCTTCTTTAATCTGTCCTGCTTCCTGTAAAGATAAATCACTGTAAAGCGGCACCATGCTTTTGTTGGCAGCAAACAAACTAGTTAAGATAATAGCAATGACGATTAAAGCTATACCACCAAACAATGAACCTTTTTGCCATTTGGACATCGACTTATATTTTTCATTCACTTTGCTTATGTAATGTTTGAATTTCTCGTTCATTTTTTGCCCCCAAAACTAGTTACTAACTTTATTTATACTTGCATTCGCATTACTTCATTGTAAGCATCGATTACTTTCTTTTGTACCTCGACACCTGTTTGTAACATAATACTAGCTTTTTGAGCAGTGATCATCACATCATGCAAATCATCAATTTGCCCATTTGCCAGTGCGGTTGTTTTTTGGTCAGATACTTGCTGGGCATTGTTTAATTGTTCAACAGCATTCTTTAAATTTGCTGCGAATTGCTGCTGTGCCTCACCAACCGTTGCCTGAGTATTTGAGTGTTGATTCGACCGTGCTATATACTCTGTGTTCAAAAAATTATTAACAATCACTTTTCTTGCCTCCTATCTTCTTTTCGATATTATTATTTTCCTATCTCTAATGCTTTCATTAACATAGATTTTGATGCATTGACAGATGTTACATTTGCTTCATAAGACCTTGTAGCACTCATTAAATCTACCATTTCTTTTAATGGATCTACATTAGGCATTTCTACATAACCAGCTTCATTGGCGTCTGGGTGATTAGGATTAAAAACTAGTTTAAATGGCTCAGTTTCATCATCAATAATCCTGGCAACTCTAACCCCGCCGCCTGTAGTACCATTTTGTGATGTCGTTCGTTGTAAGATGGACGAAAAACCTTCATCTTTCGCCTGGAATACTGTCATCTTTCTGCGATATGGTTCATATTCTCCATTTTCATTAATGGTAGCTCGAGTAGTATCGACATTCGCAATATTAGAAGAGATAGTATCCATCCTTAATCTTTGAGCAGTTAACCCGCTCGAACTGATGTTCATTGAATTAAAAATAGACAATTTTAGTTCCCTCCTCTAATTACTGTTTGCAAACTATTAAACTTACCATTTAATCTATCAACAACTGCCTGATAATAGATCTGATTTTTTGCTAATTCAGCCATCTCTTTATCAATATCAACATTGTTCCCATTATGATTGTATGTAGTAGATTGATTTGTAACTATTTTGTGTGAAGCAGTGTTATAGTTTCCAAACGCTATATGACGTGAATCGGTTCTTCTCGCTTCAAACTGCTGACCTGATTCATTATCAAGTATATCTCTAAAGACTACTTCTTTCGCCTTATAGTTTGCTGTATCTACATTTGAAATATTGTTTGCTATTGTTTGATTCTTTACTGTTGAATAATTCAGAGATCGCTCTAGAGTCTGAATGGTGTTTCCAAACATCATACTTTTTTCCTCCATTTTTCAATAACCGTCATAAAATTCTACCTTCTATCGAATATTGTAATAGAATTAATCTTAAGTGTCTATGACTTATCGTCATTTTTTATCGAATTTCCATGATTATTAGGAAATTAACACTATAAATTCGATAAATTATGTGTCGAAATCTGTTATGTTTAGGTATAAAGTGCTTTTACTCATTTTTTATTCAATGAAAAAAACATGCTAAAAGTAGCATGTTTTTTATCTTATTTGTTAACATGATTTAATTCTTTCAAAAACTTATCATTTAATATTTTTATATATGTCCCTTTCATCCCTAATGATCTGGATTCAATTACACCAGCACTTTCCAATTTCCTTAATGCATTTACAATAACGGAACGTGTTATACCTACCCGATCGGCAATCTTACTGGCAACAAGTAATCCTTCTTTGCCTCCAAGTTCTTTAAAAATATGGGCAATTGCTTCCAGTTCACTATACGACAAAGAACTTATAGCCATCTGCACGACTGCGGTACGTCGTGCCTCCAGCTCTATTTCTTCCGTTTTTTCATGCAGGATTTCCATCCCCACTACTGTTGCACCATATTCCGCCAGTACTAAATCATCATCTTCAAAACTTTCAGATAATCGGCTTAATATTAGTGTACCTAAACGTTGACCTCCACCTATTATAGGGACAATGGTCGTTAATCCAGATTGAAACAACTCTTTATTCTCCACAGGGAAAGCTGTATACTCACTTTCAATATCCAAATTTGTTGTAGTTGCTGTGATATTAAACAAATTGTCGGTATACTCTGTTGGGAATCGCCTTTCCTCTAACATTTTTTTCATTCGGTCATTTTCAATTTGCTGATTAATTGAAAAACCTAACAGTTTTCCTTTTCGGCTAACAATAAACACATTTGCTTCAATCACATCTCTTAACGTGTTAGACATGTCGGTAAAATTTACTGATTTCCCCTTTGTTGTTTGTAACATTGCATTAATTGCTCTTGTTTTTTCTAGCAGCTTCACATTTTTCACCAACCTTTATAAAATAAACTGACTTAAATCTTTATTTTTAGCAATAGACTTTAATTTATCATTTACGTAGTTTTCTGTAATTTGGATATTTCCTACACCAATTTCAGATGCTTCGAATGATAATTCCTCTAATAATTTCTCTAGAATCGTATGAAGCCTTCTTGCTCCAATGTTATCTGTCTCTTGATTTACTTCTGAAGCAATCTCCGCAATCCTGGTAATCGCCTTTTGATCAAAATCAATCGTGATACCTTCCGTTTCTAATAATGCCTTGTATTGTTTTAATAACGCATTGGAAGGTTCTGACAGAATCCTTTCAAAGTCGGATACACTTAGTTTTTCAAACTCTACTCTGATAGGGAACCGTCCCTGCAACTCCGGGATAAGGTCAGATGGCTTAGCCATATGAAATGCTCCTGCTGCAATAAATAGCATATGATCTGTTTTTACAGGACCATACTTTGTAACGATAGAAGAACCTTCAACGATCGGCAAAATATCTCGTTGAACACCTTCTCTTGAAACAGTTGCGTTATTCTCTTGTTTAACTGCTATTTTATCAATTTCATCGATAAAGATGATCCCTGTTTGTTCCGCTTTTCCAATCGCTTTTTGTGTCACATTATCCATATCAATTAACTTCTGTGCTTCTTGTTGTGTCAATACTTTTCTCGCTTCAGATACTTTCATTTTTCTTTTTTTCTTTTTACTTGGGAATAATTGGCCGAATGCATCCTGCATATTCATCCCCATTTGCTCCATTCCAGAGCCTTGTAACATATCAAACATGGAAGATGTTTTTTCTTCCACTTCTACTGTAACAATATCATCTTCCAATTCCCCTAATTCTAATAATTTTTTCATTTGCGAGCGTTTCATTTTAATGTCCTCGGAATGATTGTCATCAGCCTGTTCCGTATCATTGTTTTGCTGATTCGTATTTAGAAACATTTCAAAAGGATTTTTCGTTTGCGAGCTTTTCTTTTGGGAAGGGACTAATAGTTGGATCAATCTTTTATTTGCTGCTTCCTCAGCTTTTCCTTTTACTTTATCCATTTCTTCTTCTTTTACCATTCGGACAGCAGTTTCAACTAAGTCCCGAACCATTGATTCGACATCTCTGCCGACATAGCCAACTTCTGTATATTTAGTTGCTTCTACTTTAATAAAAGGTGCTCCAACCAGTTTCGCCAGTCTTCTGGCTACTTCTGTTTTTCCTACACCTGTTGGCCCAATCATTAAAATATTTTTCGGTACGATTTCATTTCTTAAACTTTCATCCAGCTGCATCCTTCGATATCTGTTTCTCAATGCGACGGCTACAGCTTTTTTAGCTTGTTGCTGACCGATTATGTACTGATCTAACTTAGTGACAATTTGTCGGGGTGTAAGGTTGATCGACATTATATTACCTCCAATAACTTATAACTCTTCTAATACTAATTGATTGTTTGTAAATACACATATTTCACCCGCTACTTCCAGAGATGCTTTGGCAATATCTTTTGCAGAAAGATCCGGTGCATTCCTTTTTAATGCTCTTCCAGCACTTAGCGCATAATTTCCGCCAGATCCAATCGCAAGAATTCCATCATCTGGTTCTATTACTTCTCCTGTCCCTGAAACGAGTAACAATTCATCTTTATTCATAACAATTAACATTGCTTCTAATTTTCTTAAATATTTGTCGTTTCGCCAGTCCTTCGCTAATTCCACCGCAGCCCGAGATAACTTTCCATCATAGCTTTCCAGCTTAGCTTCAAAACTTTCAAACAATGTAAATGCATCAGCAACTGATCCAGCGAAACCTGCCAACACTTGATTCTTATAAATTCTTCTAACTTTTTTAGCAGTGTGTTTCATTACAACTTGGTTTCCGAATGTAACTTGACCATCACCGCACATTGCTGATTGACCATTATGTTGGATAGCAAATATTGTTGTTGCATGAAATTGTTCCATTATTCATTCCCCTTTATTTATTTGCTCGCGGATGAGCATTTTTATATACATGACTGAGCCGATCTTTTGTTACATGTGTGTATATCTGGGTGGAAGATAGTTGAGAATGTCCTAGCAATTCCTGAACTGCACGTAAGTCTGCCCCGTTATTCAGGAGATGTGTCGCAAATGTATGTCTTAGTTTATGGGGATGCAAATCAATTGTTAATCCGGAATCTTGAACTATTTTCTTCAATATTACTCTTATTCCTCTAGCTGTCACAGGATTGCCTTTAGCATTAAGGAACAAAAAATTATTCGGGTTGCTATGTTTCCCGATTAATTGATCTCTCCCGTTCATTATATAATACTCTAATGAATCTTTGGCAAATTGACCAAATGGGACATACCTCTCCTTGCTTCCTTTTCCTAGGACTAACACCGTTTGCAGTACTAAATCAATGTCCTCAAGCTTCAATTGAACACATTCACTGACCCTGATCCCTGTCGCATATAAAAGTTCCAATAAAGCGCGATTTCGTTGTCCTAATGGTGTGTCTAACTGGTTAACCGCTAACAGTTTTTCCATTTCTTCATCATATAAAAACTGCGGGATGGGATAATTTTGCTTTGGTAAGTTGATTTGTGTAAACGGATTGCTTGTTACAACAGACTCTCTAACCAAAACTTTGAAAAAACTTCTCAATGTAGATATATGTCTTCCAACAGATCGTTTTGTTAATCCATTATCATATAATATGGTTAAATAATTTCTAACAATATGATAATCTACCGTATTAAGCTCACTAATTTGCTCATTAGCTAAGTATTTCACAAAGTGTTCCACATCTTTTTGGTAAGTCTCCACAGTCTTTGCCGCAGCATTTTTTTCGATTTTCAAATAGTCTAAAAACAGTAACCATTCTTTATTAAAATATTGCATAACTTCGCACCTCTAAATGCTTAAAAATACTATCATATTCAAACTATAAGTTCAATTCATTTCGCAAATTTGTCAAAATTTTCGAAATAGTAGCGCTACTAATGGTTTACCCATCTTTTTCCTATTATAAACTATTGTGGCTTAACCATACGATAAAAGAGCTTGTTAACCGTTTTGGATAACAAGCTCAAGAAGTTTATCGATTAACTTTGTTCTGTTTCTTTATAGTCACAGGATGGACATTGTACTTGTGCTGTCTTTTTAGTCTTCTTCTCAACTAACATTGTATCACACTTAGGGCAATTTCTCCCTATAGGTTTATCCCATGAGATAAAGTCACATTCTGGATAGTTATCACACCCGTAAAAAGAACGTTTCCTTTTCGTCTTTCTTTCAACGATGTTTCCATCCTTACAATTAGGACACTTTACACCGATTTCTTTTAGTATTGGTTTTGTATTCCTGCAATCGGGAAAATTGGAACATGCAAGAAATTTACCGTAACGTCCCATCTTATAAACCATCCCATGACCACATTTTTCACAGTCAATACCTGCAGGTTCATCTTTAATCTCTACCTTTTCCATTTCTTTCTCAGCTAATTCCAGCCTCTTATCAAATCCATCATAGAACTGATCAATAATAGATACCCACTCTGTTTTCCCTTCTTCCACAGCATCTAAATCGCCTTCCATTTTAACAGTGAAGGCAACATCAATTATCTCCGGGAAAAACTCTTCAATCAACTTAATAACAATCTCACCTAATTCAGTAGGTATGAAACGACGATTGTCTAATGCAACATATCCGCGCCTTTGTATTGTATCTAAAGTTGGTGCATATGTTGATGGTCTGCCAATACCTTGTTCTTCCATCGTTTTTACTAACCTGGCCTCTGTATATCGAGGAGGCGGCTGAGTAAAATGTTGATTTGGTTCAATCTTTTCAGCCTTGACCGTTTCTCCTTCAGCTAATTCGGGCAGCCATTTATCCTCTTTCTTTTCTTTATCATCACTACTTTCGATATATACTCTCATAAAGCCTTTAAATTTAATCTTTGAGCCGGTAGCTCTAAATTCGACTCCTTCGTTCAGTAAATGGACCGTCATTGTATCCATTATTGCTGGCGCCATTTGACTTGCAATAAAACGGTCCCATATTAATTTATATAGCCTTAACTGGTCTCGTGATAAGACTGTTTTTAATGACTGCGGGTCTCTCATAGCATCAGTTGGGCGAATTGCCTCATGGGCATCTTGTGCCCCTTCACTTTTCTTCGCCTGTTTAGTTACCCCAAGGTATTCTTTGCCATAATTGTGTTCAATATAATCTTTTGCTTGGTTTTGAGCAGTTGTAGAAATTCTGGTAGAGTCTGTACGCATATACGTAATTAAACCAGTAATGCCACCTTCTCTTTTCCCTAAATCAATTCCTTCATATAATTGTTGTGCAACCATCATTGTTTTACGTGCCCGGAAGTTCAGTTTTCTAGCAGCTTCTTGCTGTAATGATGATGTAGTGAAAGGTGGTGAAGGATTTCGCTTACGTTCTTTTTTGTTTACCTTGTCGATAGTAAAGTTGTTCCCTTTTAATGTTGCTAATATTTGATCAACATCTTCTTTCGACTTAAGCGGTTTTTTCTTGCCATTGATTCCATAAAAATTCCCTTCAAAAGATTGTTTATCTTTTGTGAATTTTGTAGAGATACTCCAGTACTCCTCTGGTTTAAATTCTTTTATCTCCTTTTCGCGATCAATGATCATCTTAACTGCTACTGATTGTACCCTGCCTGCACTTAGTCCTTTTTTCACTTTTTGCCATAATAACGGACTAATATTATATCCGACAAGCCTGTCCAGAATTCTTCTAGCCTGTTGTGCATCAACTAAATCCATATTAATCTTTCTTGGATGTTTAAAAGACTCCTTAACAGCATCTTTCGTAATTTCATTAAATACTACCCTGCATTCTGAGTTTAAATCAATGTTCAGACTATGTGCTAAATGCCAGGCTATCGCTTCCCCTTCACGATCCGGATCGGCTGCAAGATAAATTTTATCAGCTTTTTTTGCCGCTGTTTTTAAATCTTTCAAAACAGGACCTTTTCCGCGAATGGTGATATATTTTGGTTCAAATTGATTTTTTACATCAACACCCATTTGGCTTTTCGGTAAGTCACGAACATGTCCCATTGATGCTCTGACTTTAAATTTCTTCCCTAAATATCTTTCAATAGTTTTAGCTTTAGCTGGTGATTCGACGATAACTAGATATTGTGCCATAATTAACCCTCCCAAGAGGTCACTCTCTATTAATTGTATCATATATGTTTAAGAATGTTTGTACTGCTATATATTTATTCTGAATTCTATGAATCAAATGATAAATCTTCCCTATTATGAAATACTTTTATATTGTTTGTCAAACAAATCAACAGACGAAACTCCATTTTTTTCTAACACTCCCTGAATATCCATCCAGTAGGATAATATTTAGAAGAGATTATTAAAGACAGTTATTGTATAAATTCGCTAATGTGCCGGGAAGACCGATTATTCCCTTAAATCAATTGCTGCAATGAGTTATTCATTTTCGAGTTTGGCCGTTGTTGACATTGTTGGAGTTCCAATTCATTATAATACAACAACCCGTGACTTTCCTTAATCACGTTATACAACTACTATAATGACGTTATTTTTGCCCATTTCATTTTGCTATCTTCCCACTCTGATTCAATGTCATTTGCTGTTTGCACTAACTTTGCCCCATCTTGAATCAGCTGGTTACAACCCTCACTCGTATTCTTTAATATTGACCCGGGTACTGCCAGTACATCTCTGCCTTGCTCTAACGCTTGATCTACAGTAATTAATGAGCCGCTTTTTGTTTTTGCTTCAATGACAATGGTACCGAATGTTAAACCACTAATTATTCGATTTCTTTCAGGAAAATGGTATTTTTGAGGTGGAGTATAAGGAGGATACTCGGAGATAACTAATCCTTTACTTGCAATTTCATTAAATAGTGTTAAATGTTGATTAGGGTATATGTGTTCAAAACCGCTTCCCAATACAGCAATAGTCGGTGAGTTATATGCCAAAGCTAATTCATGTGCATAACCATCAATTCCAGTTGCCATACCACTTACAATTATCCACCTTTTCTTCAATATAGGACGAAGTAGCTGGTTCATCAAATTTTTAGCATTTTCTGAAGGATACCTTGTCCCAACAACACTTAAATTAGGCGTTTGGTTTAATAATGATATGTCTCCTGTCGTATATAGAACTAGTGGGGGATCTGGAATATTCCTTAACTGAGGGGGATACTGGTGGTCAAATATCGTAAGAATATTATATTTTTTTGCTTGTTTGACAATATTACGCTGCAATTCCTTGTTGAGAAGATTTGCTTTAATTTTCCATACTTGATTATCTGAAATATTAAAGAGTTTTATCCACTCGTCATTCGTCCATTGATAAATGGATGTTAAACTTGGATCAGCCTTTAATATTTTCCATATTAGCTGTCTGGTTATACCATGAATCTGATGTAGATGGATTAATCTCCAACTAACTTTTTCCATCGCTTCACAACCTTATTATATTTTTAGAAGAGATAAGCTTTTTGCTTATCTCTTCATGCAATATTAGTGAGTTTTACACTTCTCAACAAGACCCTTTTCTTCTAAAACGCTAATTAATGTCTTGCCCATCACTGATGGGGTTTCAGCAACTTTAATACCACAATTGTTCATAACTTTAATCTTTTCTTCTGCAGTACCTTTACCACCAGAAATAATCGCTCCAGCATGACCCATACGTTTACCTGGTGGTGCTGTACGTCCACCAATAAAACCGACAACTGGTTTCGTCATATTCGCTTTGACCCATTCTGCCGCTTCTTCCTCGGCAGTTCCGCCAATTTCACCAATCATCATAACCGCTTCAGTCTCAGGATCTTCATTGAACGCTTTTAATGCATCAATAAAATCTGTTCCATTAACAGGGTCTCCACCAATACCTACAGCAGTAGACTGTCCAAATCCTGCTTCTGAAAGCTGATGTACTGCTTCATACGTAAGTGTCCCGGAACGAGAAACTACGCCAATATGGCCTTTTTTATGGATATAGCCAGGCATAATTCCGATCTTGCATTCTTCTGGTGTAATTACACCAGGGCAGTTTGGTCCTACTAATCTAGTATTTTTGCCTTCCATATAACGTTTTACTTTCACCATATCCATTACTGGTATGTGTTCTGTAATACAGATAACAAGATCTAATTCTGCATCTACCGCTTCAATAATCGCATCTGCTGCGAAAGGAGCCGGTACATAAATTACCGACGCATTTGCCCGAGTCTGATCCACAGCTTCTTGCACTGTATTAAATACAGGAACACCTTCTACCTCTGTACCACCTTTTTTTGGTGTAACACCACCGACTATCTTTGTACCATACTCTAACATTTGCTTTGTATGAAAAAGTGCTGTAGAACCTGTGATCCCTTGTACTAGCACTTTAGTATCCTTATTAATAAATACACTCATGAACGGATCCTCCCCTTATCCCATTTAGGAAAATTTAGCGTTTCTATGCTTCATTAACTAGTGCGACAATCTTTTCAGCACCGTCTGCCATTGATTCAGCTGGTGTAATGTTCAAGCCGGACTCTGCTAAGATTTGCTTCCCGGCATCCACATTTGTACCTTCTAAGCGTACAACCAGCGGCATTGTTAAACCAACTTCTTTCGTAGCTTGGACAACACCTTCCGCAATGACATCACACTTCATAATACCACCGAATATGTTTACAAAGATCCCTTTCACATTCTGATCGGAAAGGATAATTTTAAAAGCTTCTGTAACTTTTTCAGCAGTCGCACCGCCCCCCACATCAAGGAAGTTAGCGGGATCACCATTATAATGTTTAATAATATCCATTGTAGCCATCGCCAGTCCTGCACCATTTACCATACAACCGATATTGCCATCTAATGCAATATAACTTAAGTCGTATTTTGATGCTTCAATTTCTTTCTCATCTTCTTCCTCTAAATCACGATATGCTACAATATCTTTTTGACGGAATAATGCGTTATCATCAAAGTTAAACTTCGCATCAAGCGCTAATACTTCACCGTCTCCAGTTGTTACTAATGGATTAATTTCCGCAATAGAACAATCTTTTTTGACAAAAACCTGGTATAATCCCATCATAAATTTAACCGCTTTCGATAAATATTCTGCTGGAATATTTATATTGAAAGCAAGTCTTCTCGCTTGATATGGCAATAGTCCTGTTACAGGGTCAATTACTTCTTTAAAAATCTTCTCAGGCGTGGACGCAGCAACCTCTTCTATTTCTGTACCGCCCTCTTCTGATGCCATCATCGTCACTCGTGATGTAGCACGATCTAATACAAGGCCGATATAATATTCGTTTTTAATGTCACAGCCTTCTTCAATCAGTAAACGCTTTACTTCTTTGCCCTCAGGACCTGTTTGATGTGTTACCAGTGTCTTACCTAATATTTCGTCTGCATATGTACGAACTTCATCGATATTCTTCGCTACCTTCACACCGCCTGCTTTACCTCTTCCCCCAGCGTGAATTTGAGCTTTCACTACAGTTACCGCTGTGCCCAGTTCCTCTGCTGCTTTTACTGCTTCTTCTACAGAATAAGCTACTTTGCCATTAGGTACAGCGACACCGTACTTACGCAAAATTTCTTTGCCTTGATACTCGTGAATATTCATCTTTCATCCTCCCATCAATTAATCACTGCATCCTCATTGTATAAAAAAAGGGGAGTCATTGTCCACAAAATAATTTAATAAATCAGACATTTTTCAAAATCATATTTATATACAGTAAGAAAAAGCCCTCCATCTGAAAATCGACGGAGAGCAATTATAAGTTATTTCATTTTCTGATCTACTTGATAAATATACGCAAATACCTCTGCAACAACTTGGTATAATTCTTCGGGTATTGATTCATTAATTTCTAATTCTGACAATAATTCAACAAGGGTCGGATCCGATTGAATCGGAATATTATTTGCTAATGCCTTCTCTAAAATGTTTTCTGCTACATACCCTTTTCCAATTGCCGTCACTTTTGGTGCTTGGTCATTTCCTGGATCATATTTAAGGGCAGCTGCTTTCTTTCGGTTTGTTTCCCCATTCCTCATACTCTGTAATCAATCCCTTCTACTCTTCGCTGAACATAAGGATTATTCTCACGTGTTTCTGGATTTTCTTCATTCATACCTTGAAAACTTTTCCATGTCACAGTAGTTAATTGATAATTTAAATTTACTAACTTCTCCTTTAACAATGGCTTAAATAATGAAAGCACAGGTTTTATTTCCTCATGATCATTGTAAACGGAAAGATGGACAACCCTTTTCTGAATCGACATTGCGATCATTGTCTCACCAAGATTATTTAAATTTAAATGAAAAAGTACTCGGCAGTAATCAGGATCTATTTCTTTACTGTCTTCTTTCTTTTTCCCTTCAAATTGGATTCGGATATCCTCTATTAGTCCAAATTTATCTCCAGGGAAGTGAAGATTAATTTGAGAGAGAGATTGATCCTGATTTAGCATTTGTAATTGAGTACCTGTTAAAGTGTTAATAAGCCTCATCATCTTATCCCCAGCTATATCTGTATTTTGCTGGGTGCCTTGAATGAGAAGTTGCTTCAATGAAAAATTCTCTTGTTCTTCAGATTGTTTTACTAATTGGACTTCATCTTGGATACCACTAGTATGGATAAATTGTTTAACCAATGTTACAAAATGGTCTTTAACCGAGCGGGAATCAAATGACATCATTTGATCCGTTTTTAACATAAATTCTCTAACAACATTTGCTTCTTGTTGTGATAATTGTTGAAGATTCACTTTTTGTAATAATTCTGCTACTTGTTGATTTTGTGTCACAGATGAAGCGGAATTTTGAATCCATCTTTGGATAACTTCTATTTCATGTTTGCTTATAACTGTTGTTAATTTTGGCAGTAAATCACTACTTGTAAACATATTCTTTAAATCCTGGATCATATTAGCTGGCTGATTACCGTCTCCTAGCCTTCTGACAATCAGATTAAAACGCTTCACATCATTGTGGTTAAAGGGAAGCTGCGCTTGTAATAGCGACCGCATATTGTCTTGAATATGTGTTTGTAAAACTTCTTTTGTAAATTGCTGCATCATAGCTTTATCTATAGGTGTTAGGAAACTGGATGATTCCCAACTTGTTTTCAATAAAATATTGGATACACTCTGATTATTATCCATTAACATTTGACTGTTTAGTAACGAATTTTGTAGTATTTTTGCATCTCCTGCTGTTAACATTGGTAATATTTTTGCAATAACAGGTCTGAGTTCTTCCAGTTTATTTAGTGGCAAAGGGTTATGGTTGTTTGTATTGGAAAAGTACTGTGTAAATTCCGTTTTATTACCTGTCATTTGCCCAACAAGCGTTTGAAATTTTTCTAAGGGGGCATCTGAGTTAACCTGACCTGTTCTTTGTAATAACTGGAAAAGTACTTCACTGTTCTTTTTCGTTAACAATGGACTGCTGTTAACAGGTGAGGTACCTAGAAATTGATTTAGTTTATCCAAAATCATGTTCGTTAGTTGTGAAGTGTTTCCATTGGATTGCTGACCCACTAATGAGTTTAATTGCTTTAATAAGGTATTCATCTCCTTGCCAACACCACTCTGTTGCATTCCTTGTAACGCTCGGAAAACCTGGTCAGTAAGCGGAAGCTTCTTCTCCATCATTGACATTAATATATCTCTGTTTGAACTGTTGCCACCATATTTATCCAGAAATTGGGTAAGCATTTGAGCATCATCTTTTGTAAACGGAATATTTTTTGAGATTAACTGTGAAAATAAATCCTCCGTACTTTTTGTTAAAGAAACCCCAAGTTGTTGTAACATTTTCTCTAGTGACTGACTGGATTCCAATGAAACATCGCTAACTTTTTTTAAATGAAGAGTATTTGCTGTTGAAACAACCTGGAAAATATAACCTTGTTTTGCGGATAACGCTGTTTCCAATTGGGCAACTACTTGCATACCACCTATCTGTATTCTTGCCTTCTGATTTGGAAATATCTCTATCACTTTCCCTGCAATCATTTGCCCACTTCTCAAATTCATGTTGGAAGCAGAATTACTTGATTTGGTAACAGGTGATTTATTTGAGATGGTATGCATATTCATTTTCCAACCTCCACTTAAATAATATTTTTTAAAAAACTTCTTCTATGTATATTGGTAATCCCGTATTGATTAATTGCACTAATATGGTCTTTCGTTCCATAACCACTATTTTTCTCGAACTGGAACTGCGGGTATTTCCGATGGTACTCTGCCATCATTCTGTCGCGCGTTACTTTTGCTATAATGCTTGCAGCCGCAATAGAGATACTTTTTTGATCCCCTTTAATGATAGATTCACTTGTATATGGCAGCCCTTCTAATTCAACCGCATCGATTAATACATGGTCTAATTTCAGTGGAATATTGTCTAAGGCAAACCTCATTGCTTTTTTTGTTGCTTGGTAAATATTCAATTGATCAATTTCTGCCGGCTCAATTATTCCTACTTTGTATGCTAAAGCATTTTCAATAATATAATCATAATACGCTTCGCGGGTCGACTTACTTAATTTCTTCGAATCATCTAATCCTAATAGACAGAAATCAGCAGGAAGTACTACGGCAGCTGCAACTACAGGGCCAGCAAGCGGACCTCTTCCCACTTCGTCGACACCAGCTACAAACTTGTTCCCTTTTAGCCATTGCATTCGTTCAAAACGGGACATTGTGAGAAAATGCTGTTTTAATTGCAGTTTTAGTTGTGCCTGTTTTTCATAATTTTGAATTAACTTTTGTACACCTTTACGTTTATCTTTCTGTAAAAACGTTTTTATTTCCTCATTCCATTCATTCGAATCTATGTATTGTTTTATCTGGTTAATTGTCCAGGATGAATCCATATGCGAAACCCCATTTCTTACTATATCGTCAATTTTTCACAAAAATAAAGACATTCTATTGTTTGGAATGTCTTTATTCAATCATATTTGGCTGCTCTAATGTAATCGGTCCTAGCTTACTATTTCTTAAGTCTTGGACAATAATTTCTGCTGTCTTGTCATAATTAACTTTACCACCTGACTCAAGGCAGCCTCTTTTACGACCAATTGTTTCAAAAATTTCTACCATATCATCCACTTCATCAATTACATGATAACGTTCCTCTAATAATTCAGGATAATGATCTTTAAGGTAACGGATAATAAATGCTGCAATATCATCCATTGCTAACAGCTGATCTTTAATAGTTCCGATTGCAGCTAATCGTAAACCGATGACTTCCTCTTCGAACTTTGGCCATAATATACCGGGCGTATCTAATAATTCAAAGTCTTTTTTAACCTTAATCCATTGCTGGCTTTTCGTTACACCTGGTCTGTCACCAGTTTTGGCAATTTTTTTATTTGCCAACCGGTTAATTAATGTGGATTTCCCTACATTTGGAATTCCTACTATCATTGCTCTTGCTGGTCTTGGTCTTATTCCTTTTCTTTTTAACCGCTCCATTTTTTCTTCAGCTAACTCTTTCGCTGATTGAATAACTTTTTGAATATCTTTCCGGTTATTAACATCAATCGCAATCGATGTAATGTCTTGTTTACGAAAATAGCCGAGCCACTTTTCTGTCATTTTTTTATCTGCTAAATCATCTTTCATAAGAATAATCATCTTCGATTTATTGTTTAACAGTTGTTGAAGTAAAGGATTTTGTGATGATAATGGGACTCTTGCATCAACTAATTCTATCACAAAATCAACTAGCTTCAATTTTTCTGATACTTCCCGCTTTGCCTTTGCCATATGGCCAGGAAACCATTGAATTACCATGCCATCCACCTCCTGTTCCTAATCAATGGTGCCGAGATTCATTATAGGCCAATAGGAAAACCTTGCAATCCCTACAATTTGCTCTAAAGGTATAAAACCTAGATGCCTACTGTCTGTAGAATTCTTTCTATTATCACCAAGTACAAATACATGGCCGTCCGGGACTGTCATAGAGCCACCTGGTATGTCTTCAAGTGTAAAATCAGTGGTAAATGTAGCATTCGGGTCAAGATTTTGTTTCACTTCCTGAAGATAAGGTTCTTCTACTAACTCTCCATCAACAAATAATTGATCATTCTTATATTCAATTGTTTCTCCCGGAAGACCGATCACACGTTTTATGTAATCTTTCTTCTCTGTTGCATGAAAGATTACCACATCAAATCTGTCCGGATTTTGAAAGATCAAACTAATTTTATCAACAATTAAACGATCATTATTTTCTAATGTTGGTAACATAGATGGTCCTTCTACAACAATTGGGACCGCGATAAACATTCTTATTAGAACAATAACAATCACTGTTATAATAATAGTCTTTATCCAGTCAATCCAATCGCTTTTCCTTGCTGCCATGATTAGAATTCCTTCCTTCTGCCATCATACTGCTTTTTTAAACATCATAATATAATTATTATATAGCAGAAAAAGGAGCCTGACAATGCAAGCTCCTTTTACAATACTCATTAGCGAATTTCTTTAATACGGGCAGCTTTACCACGCAGGTTACGTAGATAATATAGCTTCGCACGACGAACTTTACCACGACGAGATATTTCGATCTTAGCAAGACGTGGTGAATGCACAGGGAAAGTACGTTCAACCCCTACACCGTAAGAAATTTTACGAACAGTAAATGTTTCACTAATTCCACCATTTTGGCGTTTGATAACAACACCTTCAAATACCTGGATACGTTCACGGTTACCTTCAACAACCTTCACGTGTACTTTAACAGTATCACCAGGACGGAATTCAGGAAGATCTGTACGTAATTGATCTTTTGTAATTTCTTCGATTAATTTTTGCATTCTTAATGCACTCCTTCCAAACCAATGTTCTTAACGAAAAGCTCGACAGCGGAACACCGTTAATAACCTTAAGTATACACTTAAGCACAAATATCAATATATCATAGACTAATAAATAATTCAACTAGAACTTTTATTATTTCCCCATTCTTTTATCCAACCTTTTTCTTCATTGGACAGTTCCATGCTTTCTAATAAATCTGGTCTTCGTAAATAAGTTCTTCTCAAAGATTCTTTCCTGCGCCACTCATTAATATGTGCATGGTTTCCTGACAATAATACATCAGGCACTTTTATTCCACGGAACTCTGCTGGTCTTGTATAATGCGGATGTTCCAGCAATCCTGTTGAAAATGAATCTTCCACTGCTGAATCGTCATTTCCCAATACGCCAGGGATTAGTCTTACAACACTATCTATGACAACCATCGCTCCTAATTCTCCACCTGTTAAAACATAATCGCCAATCGATATCTCATCTGTTACTAAATTAGTACGGATTCTTTCATCATAGCCCTCATAATGACCACATATAAAGATTAAATGATCCTCTCTTGCCAATTCTTCTGCTTTTTTTTGAGTAAATGTTTCCCCTTGCGGGCACATTAAAATAATCCTTGGCTTCTTAGTTTCATCCGTTTCAATGGTGTCAATTGCATCGAATATCGGCTGTGGTTTTAAGACCATTCCAGCACCACCACCATATGGATAATCGTCAACTTTATTATGTTTGTTGTCAGCAAAATCACGGAAGTTCACAAAATTATAGGAGAAAAATTGTTTCTCATAAGCTTTTTTTAAAATAGATGACCGAAAAACCCCTTCGAACATTTCAGGAAATAATGACAAGATATCTATTCTCATTACTCTAATAGTCCTTCCATTGGTTCAATAATAATTTTCCTTGCTTCTATATCTACTTTTTTCACAACAGGTTCAATGTATGGAATTAACACTTCTTTTCTGCTTTCATCTTTTACTACCCATACATCATTTGCTCCCGGGGATAATATTTCTATTACCTTCCCGATATACTCTTCATTAACAGTGTAAACATCACATCCGATAACTTCGTAATAATAAAATTCATTCTCTTCCAATTTTTCTAATTGGCTTTGTGCTACGACTAATATCGAACCTTTATACTTTTCGACTTCATTAATATTATTAAAGCCTTTTAAATGCAAAAGGTCAAATTGCTTATGTTGCCGATGTCCGTCAACTTCTACTTCAATTAGTTCATCTGTTCCATTTTGCTTAATAAATAATTTTGTACCTATATCAAAGCGACTATCAAAGTCTGTAATTCGAACGACTTTTATTTCCCCTTTGATCCCATGAGTATTAATAATTTTACCAACTTTAAAATATTGATTTTTCATCTGCATCACCTGATTTATGTAATTTTTGTAATGATTCCATCCTTAATAACAATCGTCTTTTGATCAACCAATTCATTCCAATTCATACCTTCTTCTATCTCAACCATCGCTTCAACTTCTCCATCACTAATCTCACTGCCTATTGGTAAGATTTCCAATTGCTCTAGTTTATACTTATACCATTTAATGTGGTCTTTCCGATTAGACATTTCTTTTTGAAATTTTAATGCTATATCTGCTTTATTCTTGGATGACCGTTGTTCAAGCTTCTTTTGTTCGAACAGTAACTGTTGACATTCTTGTTCTAGTTTAAACACTTTCCATTCATATTCTTCTTTAAGCTGTGCTTTTGTTTTATCTGTCACAATTTGTTTCACAGCAACTTTACGAATTATTTTCATAAAATACAGCCTCTCCATTTTCATGATACAAGTTATTAAAAGAATAGCAAAACTTCAGAAAAAGATAAAGACAGAACTAAAATTGTCTGCTATTTGTTTCTGCCTAATGTAATAGGAGAGTGCAGGAAAAAGGAATTGGAAATGTACTATATATGAAAAGCGGCAACTGGTCGCAGATAAAAAGGCATTTACTAATGGATCGATGATGAAAGGAAGGAGAACACTTTGAAATTTGCTGATATGTAGAAAAAAGAGAAGGTTTCCCTTCTCTTTTTTCTACATGATATCCAAATAAACTTTTTTATTTGTTTTCATTCCCGCAGCATAAACAACTGTTCGAATTGATTTCGCAATTCGTCCATTTTTTCCGATCACTTTCCCAACATCGTCTGGATGAACTTCAAGATGATAAACGATCTTATTCGGTTCATCTTTCTCAGTCACGACAATTAACTCAGGATGATCGACTAATGGTTCAATAATTGTTTGTATTAAGGATTTCATGAAATCACACTACTTTATTATTAGTTTTTTGATTCGTGAAATTGTTTCATGATGCCTTCTTTTGAGAATAAGTTACGTACCGTATCACTAGGTTTTGCACCTTTTGTCATCCAATCAAGTGCTTTTTCTGTATCAATTTTCACTTCAACCGGATTAACTACCGGGTTATATGTTCCAACTTGTTCGATAATACGTCCATCACGTGGTGAACGAGAATCTGCAACAACGATACGATAGAAAGGATTTCTTTTAGAACCCATACGTTTTAGGCGAATTTTTACTGCCATTGTTTACACCTCCAAATTAATGTTTCACACAAGATAGAATTGTATCAGATTTAATTATGTCTGTAAAGTGTTTTTACATTACATATATAAAAATTCTTTAAAAACCCGAGTAAGCACCGGCTTGAGCTTTGAAAATAAGAAGGATGTTCATCATCAAGTGGTTGTCATTAACTCACTAAAAAGAAAGTTTCCCGCTGGGGAAAAACAGCCGGTTTCACCCAAAGGGCACAAGTGCGGGGGCCTCAGCACTTGGTAGAATTCCAATATTTATTGGTAAACAAGAACAAGTTTTTCTTTACATGAAAGGAAAGTTAAATCCTTTGCCCTTTTTCCCTTTCTTTCCTTTTTTTCCTTGTTGCATGTTCGTCATTTGTTTCATCATTTTTTTCATTTCATCAAATTGTTTTATTAATCTATTTACATCAGAAACCGAACGACCGGAACCTTTTGCGATCCGTTTTCTTCTGCTCGCATTAATAATACTCGGGTCTTGTCTTTCTTTAGCTGTCATTGATTGAATGACTGCCTCTACATGGGAGATTTGTTTTTCATCAATCTCAACATTCTTTAGACCCTTCATTTTGTTTGCACCTGGGATCATATCTAACAACTCATCAAGTGGGCCCATCTTACGAACTTGCCCCATCTGCTCAAGGAAATCGTCAAACGTAAAGGAAGCTGAACGCATCTTATCTTCTAATTCCTTTGCACGCTTCTCATCAACATTCTCTTGTGCCTTTTCAATTAATGACAGTACATCTCCCATCCCTAATATACGGGAAGCCATTCGTTCTGGATGAAAGACTTCTAACTGATCAAGTTTTTCCCCCATCCCTGCAAACTTAATTGGTTTATCCGTAACTGCTTTAATAGATAGGGCAGCACCCCCACGAGTGTCGCCATCTAATTTCGTTAGTATCACACCAGATACATCTAACTGTTCGTTAAAGCTTTCAGCAACATTAACTGCATCTTGCCCTGTCATCGCATCAACAACTAAAAATATTTCATCAGGATTTACATTATTTTTAATTTGGATTAATTCTTCCATTAAATCTCCATCAATATGCAAGCGACCCGCTGTATCAATCAGCACATAATCTAAATGCTCTTCTTTCGCTTTCACCATTGCTTGGTTAGCGATATCTACAGGACTAGTATCCGTTCCTGCTGAATAGACAGGCATATTTAGTTGCTTTCCTAATGTCTCTAGTTGGTCAATCGCTGCAGGTCGATAAATATCTGCAGCAACAAGCATCGGCTTACGATTATATTTCTTTCTTAATAAGTTAGCAAGCTTTCCTGTAGTTGTTGTTTTACCTGCACCTTGAAGTCCGACCATCATAATTACTGTAGGCGGTCTGTCAGCGACAGCAATCTTACTCTCATCACCGCCCATTAACCCGGAGAGCTCTTCCTTTACGATTTTAATAACTTGCTGACCAGGTGTTAAGCTTTCCATCACTTCTTCGCCAACTGCACGTTCTTTTACCTTTTTAATAAAGTCCTTCACAACTTTAAAGTTAACGTCAGCCTCTAAAAGTGCTAAACGTACTTCTCTTGTCATTTCTTTCACATCTTGCTCTGTTACTTTACCTTTTCCTTTAATTTTCTGTATCGTATTTTGCAGGCGGTCGGCTAAACCTTCGAATGCCATATGATACGCCCCCTATTCCATTTCCATAATTTGATCAATAATTGCTGTTACTTGTTCGTATTTTTGCTCGCTTAATAATTCTTTCGATTGCTTTAACAGGTTCTGTCGTTCCTGAAACTTTTGGTACAAACCTAACTTTTTTTCATAATCTTCTAGCATTTGCTCTGTGCGCCGGATATTATCATATATTGCTTGTCTTGACACATTAAATGATTCTGAAATCTCCCCTAAGGATAGATCTTCTAAATAATACATTTCCATATAGTTTCTCTGCTTATCTGTTAATAGAGCCTGATAAAAATCATATAGAAAATTAATTCTTGTCGTTTTTTCTAACATACAAGGACTCCTCGTTAAATGAATTTCCATTCTTCATCAAACTTTTAAAATATGATAGTACAATAAAGTCTAAGCTTTTCATTTCGACACTGTCAAGTATTAATCCTATTCATCATCCAGCATATCTGCAAACAAACCATACACGAATGCTTGTGGATCGAAATTTTGCAAATCAGTAACTTTTTCCCCTAAACCAACTAGTTTAACAGGAATCCCTAACTCATTCCGAATAGCTAAAACGATCCCGCCTTTAGCTGTTCCATCAAGTTTTGTTAACACAATTCCTGATACATCGGTTGCTTCAGAAAAAGTTTTTGCTTGGCTTAATGCATTTTGCCCTGTAGTTGCATCGAGAACCAATAACACTTCATGAGGCGCATTAGGAATTTCACGTTCAATTACCCGTTTCACTTTGGAAAGCTCGTTCATTAAATTCACTTTATTTTGCAATCTGCCTGCCGTATCACACAATAATACGTCGGCTTGACGAGATTTTGCTGCTTGGATTCCATCATAAATAACAGCAGCAGGGTCACTTCCTTCACTATGTTTAATTACATCAACATCGACTCTTTTGCCCCATTCACTTAATTGCTCGATAGCACCAGCACGGAAAGTATCACCAGCTGTTAGCAAGACTTTTTTTCCTTCAGATTTCAATTGATGAGCTAATTTCCCAATCGTCGTTGTTTTCCCGACACCATTTACACCAACAAATAAAATGACCGTGAGCTCATCAGCTTGCATATTCAATCCAACTGCTGCTTCTTCTTTCCCGTCTTCTCCATAATAAATGTCGACTAATTTTTCTGAGATAACAGACTTAACCTCTTTCGAATCATTAATGTTTCGGCGTTTCACTTCCATTTTTAATTCATCAATTAAATCCAGTACTGTAGAAACACCAACGTCTGCACCAATTAACACTTCTTCTAAATCTTCAAAAAAGTCCTCATCTACTTTTCTGTACCTTGCTACAAGATCGTTTATCTTTTCAGAAAAACTCTTTCTCGTTTTACTTAGACCGTCTTTATATTTATCTGATACCTCTTCATTATTTTGATTGGATTGGAATTTTTCTTTTAATTTATTCAAAAAACTCATGATTCGACCTCCATTATCTATGCTTCTAATAGTTCCGGTGTTTCTTCTAGTTTAACTGAAACTAATCTGGAAACACCTGATTCTTGCATTGTCACACCATACAGAACATCTGCTTCTTCCATTGTACCTTTTCGATGGGTAATGACAATAAATTGTGTTTCTGAACTATAATGTTTTAAGTATTGGGCAAACCTTGTTACATTCGCTTCATCTAGCGCCGCTTCCACCTCATCCAGAACACAGAATGGTACTGGCCTTACACGTAAAATAGCGAACAACAATGCAATTGCCGTTAAAGCTCTCTCACCACCTGACAACAAGCCCAATTGCTGCAGTTTCTTACCGGGCGGCTGTGCAATAATATCTACACCTGTTGTTAGCAGATGAGAAGGATCTGTTAAGCGAAGTTCTGCTTTCCCACCACCAAATAACTTTTTGAAAACCTGGTGAAACTCTTCCTTAATTTGTGCAAAGGTTGATTCAAAACGCTTCGTCATCTCTTCATCCATCTCTGCGATAATATCATACAATGTCCTTTTTGCTTCAACTAAGTCTGCTTGCTGTTTCGTTAAAAAATCATGTCTTTCTTTAATTCTATCATACTCATCAATTGCGCCGAGATTGATTGTACCTAGTTCTTCAATCGATCGTTTGATTAATTTAACTTTTTCCTTAGCTTCGTTCAGGTCATCAGGCTTTTGGTAATTATTCCGCGCTCTTTCAAACGTCATCTGATACTCATTTTCAAGAACCTCTAACCTTTGATCTAAATCACTTTCCAGACGGGCCTTATTGATCTCCAATCCTTGAATCTGTTTAGATAACTGATGACCTTCTTCAGTTAATTTCTTTACCGCAATGTCCATTGATTCGATCATCTGGTTTAATACAGATCTTTGCTCTCTTTCCTTCTGTAATTGTTCTTGAATTTCACTCTTTTCCCGCTTCATCTTTACCACTTGTTCTTCAATCTCTTCTTCTGTTTGCTCAGAGCTTTTTAACTTCTCCAACTGAATTAATTGTTGATCTGTCTCATTATGTTCTGTTACTACGTTTGTTAATTCTTGCGTTAAACTAGCTACCTTATCTTTTTGGTTAGTAATTTGAGCATTTAATTCTGCATCTTTCACTTGAAGGGTTTGACGTTTGCTTTTCAATCGCTCTTCTTTCTCTTCATAACTAGCATGCTCTTTTGTTAAATATTGGATTTTTTTATCAATTGTTGTTAACTCTTCCTGTATTCTTTTTAAAACCTCTTCATTATTGCTAGCTTGTGTTTTTAACTCGACTTCATCTTTTTCTTGCTGCAGTTTATCTTGATCATAAATAGAAAGTCTTTGATTCAAATGTTTTAAAGATAACTGAGCCTCTTTCAACAGACCAGCTTCCTTTTGATACTGGTTCTCCAGCTCCTCTAATTCAACATGTTTTCGCTTTTTCCATTCATTAGCCTGCTCGACAACAATTTTCTGTTCCTTTAGTTTTGTTTCGAAATCTTCAATTCTCGCTTGATAGGACTCGCACTTTTCATTTATTGTCTTTAATTCACGTTCCCTTGTAAAGAGTGATTGATTGGTTTTCTTTTTTGCGCCTCCTGACATTGATCCACCAGGGTTAACAATGTCACCATCTAGTGTAACAATACGATAACGCCGGTTCGTCTTTGCTGCGATAATATTGGCATTCTTTAATGTTTTGGCAATAATTACATTGCCTAATAATGCTTTTAAAACATTATCATATTTATGATCATATTGAATTAACTCGGCTGCAATCCCAACATAACCATCGTCCTGACTTATTTGTTGGACTACGTGATTTGGAATAGATTTAGGTTGCATTGTTGAAATAGGTAAAAATGTTGCCCTTCCCTTGTTTGTTTTCTTTAACCATTCAATCGCTTTACGAGCGAAATTTTCATCATCTACTACAATATGCTGGGCTTGTGCACCCAAAGCTGTTTCCATTGAATCAACAAGGGTTTCATCAAATGTAACTAATTCTGGTATCGCTCCATGTATCCCTTTTAGTTGATTGTTTTCTCTAGCCTTTAATATTTCTTTGACTCCAGCATAAAATCCTTGAAAATCTTCCTTTAACTCTTCTAGTAATTCTTTCTTAGACTTAAGATTCTCAAGTACTTGCAACCCTTTATAATATTTTTGCTCCATATCTTGATATAGATTCATTTCTACAATTGCTTTACGATCCTGCTCAGAGGTCTGCTTTTTCAGTTCCGCTAATTTTTCTTTTATTAATTGATAAGAATGTTCTCCAGTTTCAACCAGTTCGGTAAGTTTATCACGTTCTTTTAAAGAATCTTGCCATTTACTTTTTTGCAAGCCTCTTTTTCCATTGATTCGCTCTAACTGCTGTTTAATCGAATTTTGTTCATTACGTTTAGCCGCTTGTTCATTTAGCAATTCTATGTAATCACTTTTCAATGATTCAAGATCTTCTTCTATCGTCAACTTCCCATTTTCGAGGAGTTTTGTCGTTTCAGCTATTTCCTTCGAGTTCTGCTGTTTGCTGTGCTGTAATGACTTCAGTTTATCCTTCTCTGCCTTTTGTAATTCTTCTAACTGTCTCACTTTATTATTCAGCTTATCTAATTGATTTTGAAGGTTTCGCTTATTTTCTTCATAGTGTTGCAATCTTTCATGGAAAATTTTTTTGTTCCCTTCCAAACTCTCAACAGATTGGGTCAACTGCAGTAGCAGTTCTTGCAATGATTGAATATTTTGATCAACCTCTTGCATGCTTGCTTTATTATTACGCAACGATTCATTCTTCACTTCTATTTCATTACACTTAATTTCATGCTCATTCTGGTTTGTTTCTATATTCTCCACAGTTGTTTCATATTGTTGATGGAGCATTTCAATCTCTTTGACCAGTACACCTACTTCATGTTCTGTCAATCTTTCTTTATGATTTAAGAACTCTTTTGCAATAGCTGCTTGTTCTTCTAGTGGACTAAGTTGTCCAGATATTTCATAAATAATATCCTCCACACGGTTCAAATTCTCTTGGGTTTCTGCAAGCTTATATTCCGCTTGCTTCTTACGATTTTTGTATTTTAAAACCCCTGCCGCTTCTTCAAAAATAATTCGGCGATCATCCGATTTGGAACTAAGAATTTCCTCGACCTTCCCTTGACTAATAATGGAGAACGCTTCTCTTCCAAGTCCGGAATCTAAAAACAAGTCCGTAATATCTTTTAATCGGCACTTTTGTTTATTGAGTAAATATTCACTCTCGCCAGAACGGTAAACTCTCCTCGTTACACTAACTTCCTGAAAATCAACAGGGAGTTTCCGATCGGTGTTATCAAGTACTAATGTTACTTCTGCCATATTCAAAGGTCGCCTTGAGTCACTACCTTGGAATATGATATCTTCCATTTTCGAACCACGTAATGATTTAGCAGATTGTTCTCCCAGAACCCATCTGATAGCATCAGTGATATTGCTTTTCCCACTTCCGTTTGGTCCAACAACTGCTGTAACTCCTGGAACAAAGTTAACACGCACCCGATCCGCAAATGATTTAAACCCTAAAGTATCTAATTGTTTTAAGAACATAGTAAAAACTCCTATATATAACTTTCCATTATTTTATTCTTCCATCATCTTCCATTTATAAAGTATCTGAATAGGTGAAGTGCCATTATGAATAGTCACTTTTCACGGAGACAACATCTTCCATTTTAATGAAAGGGAAAATGGTATCGCTGGTTAGCATCAAAGGATAATGCTAACTAATTGAATGCGATAAAATAATTTCCAAAAAAAGTTGATTTTTTTTGATATTTTGGTTGCTTTTCAACTTATTTATTTTATCATAAAGAGAAGGGTGTGAGAAGAAAGAATAAAGCGAGACACCAATTAAGCAGGATTATTACATAATAAACAAACTTTAGGAGTGATTGCAATTGAATTCAGAAAACCAAACACAGGAAAAATTCAATCAAATGATTGAAGAAATGGGGAAAATGTTAAAAGTTGTAAACAGTTCTTTAATGGATCCAAAAGATTATGATTTTGAAAAATATGACGAAATCGAAGAATTATATGATTTATTAAATCATAAAGGAAAACTTACTGTGGCAGAAACGAATGCTTTTATTGATGAATTGAAAAAATATCGAAAACAATAATAAGGGCAAGAGGGACAGGGTGTCCTCTCCCTATTTCTCTTGCCAGATTTCATTATACGAAGGAATTATTTATTATTTCACTTTCAGTTCATCTAATGCTTTTTTAGCAGCACGTTGTTCCGCTTCCTTCTTCGTTCTGCCCAAACCTTTACCTTCGATTCTACCATTGATAGTAACTACAGCAAAAAACTCCCGATCATGAGCTGGACCTTTCTCTTCAACGATCTCATATTCGACAACTCTATTCTTATACTGTTGCACCATCTCTTGCAACTGGCTCTTATAATCCATCGTATGCGAAAAAGCACCGGTAGTAATCTTCGGATAAACGTGTTGTTCTAAAAAGGAAATAACCTGATCATATCCCTGATCTAAATATAATGCACCAATAAATGCTTCGAAAACATCTGCGAGTAATGCAGGCCGGTTTCTCCCACCAGTCATTTCCTCTCCTTTTCCTAGCAGTACATATTGATTAAAATTTAGGTCCTCTGCAAACTTAACAAGCGCTGGTTCACAAACGATCGATGCACGCAATTTAGTTAAATCACCTTCAGCCATTTCTTTGAATTCACGAAACAGATACTGTGAAACTCCTAACTCTAAAACAGCATCACCTAAAAATTCTAATCGTTCATTATCCGATAACTTTTTCTTCCGGTGCTCATTCACATATGATGAATGTGTAAAGGCTTGGCGTAATAATTTTTCATCACGAAAAAAAATGCCCAATTCCTGCTGTAATAAACTAAAATCATTCATTTCCATCACCTACCATTATAAAATAAAACGATTGCAAACATTTACTTGTAAGAGAAGCCTTACTATCTGTAAGGCTTCCTTTTGCACATTCATTAGCTGTTGCTGTCTATGTATTTTACAGCATCACCTACTGTAGCAATTTTTTCAGCATCTTCATCTGCAATTTCCATATCGAACTCATCTTCTAATTCCATTACAAGCTCAACCACATCTAAAGAGTCTGCTTCTAAATCATCCTTAAATGATGCTTCAAGTGTTACTTTATCCTCATCCACATCTAGATGATCTACAACGATTTGTTTTACTTTCTCAAAAGTATCTGACATTTTCCTGTCACCTCCTTTCAAAGTATAGCAGTTTTTTGAAAAAATTACATCACCATTCCACCATCAACTTGGATCGTCTGTCCTGTTACATAGTTGGATTGTTCTGAGGCTAGAAATAATGCAACATTTGCTACATCATCTGCCTTACCAAGTTTTTGTAATGGGATAAGTGCAAGCATTTGCTCTTTTTGTTCATCCGTTAATTGATCTGTCATATCTGTCTCAATAAAACCAGGGGCAATCGCATTTACT
Source organism: Gracilibacillus xinjiangensis (assembly GCF_042651765.1). Taxonomy (NCBI): domain Bacteria; kingdom Bacillati; phylum Bacillota; class Bacilli; order Caryophanales; family Bacillaceae; genus Gracilibacillus; species Gracilibacillus xinjiangensis. The sequence goes on from NZ_JBHSDT010000008.1 coordinate 976,440, forward strand.
AAAATATTTCTCATTGCTAATTCTTTCGCAGTTGTCTTGGTTAACCCTATAACACCTGCTTTTGCGGATACATAATTAGCTTGCCCGGGATTTCCGCTAACACCTACAACGGAAGAAACATTAATTATTCTTCCACTTTTCTGTTTCATCATTTGACGTGTAACTGCTTTTGTACAGAGAAAAACGCCTTTTAGATTGATATTAATTACCTCATCAAAATCTGTTTCACTCATACGCATAATTAAGTTATCACGTGTAATCCCTGCATTATTTACCAATATATCAAGACTGCCAAAGGTTTTCACAACTTCTTTAATCATTTCCTTCACTTCATCTTCTTTGCTTACATTTGCTTTAAACTTTATCGCTTCACCGCCAAGTTCTATGATCTCTTTAACAACTGCCTGAGCTTTTTCTTCATTACCTGAAAAGTTAATAGCAACCTTCGCTCCATTTTTGGCATAATTTATTGCAATTGCTCGGCCGATACCTCGAGAGGCACCTGTTATTAGTGCTACTTTCCCTTTTAGCATTACGATTCCTCCTTTACCCAGTTTATAAATGTTTCTAAAGATTCTGCATTATGTACAGAAAACACAGTTGCACGACGGTTCACTTTTTTCACTAGTCCTGTCAGTACTTTGCCATTACCAATCTCTACAATGGCATCAATATCTTCTTCTAAAATCTGTTCAATAATTTCCTCAAATCTAACCGGCGAATAAAGTTGCTCTACCAATAATCTTTGGACTTCTTCCTTATTAGACACTTTTTCCGCCGTAACATTAGCATATAACGGTATTTTTGCATGATTCCAATCTATCTTAACAACTTCCTGATGGAATTCGTCTGCTGCAGGTTTCATTAAGCTAGAGTGAAACGGCCCGCTAACCGATAATGGCACAACTCGTTTTGCACCCGTATCCTTTAATTGATTGACTGCAAGATCAATTGCCTCTTTCGTTCCGGAAATAACAATCTGGCCAGGACAATTTAAGTTTGCTATTTCTATTGTTTGATCATTTTGCTTACGAATGGTTTCCAGAGCTTTTTCTAATTCTTCTTGCTTCAAACCCAGCACTGCTGCCATTGCACCTTTACCAGCTGGATAGGCATTTTCCATCAGCTTGCCTCTTATATGGACCAGCTGAACGGCCTCAATAAAAGGAATAGCTTCCGACGCTACCAATGCACTATATTCGCCTAAACTATGACCCGCAGTGACAGTGGCATTAATTTGATTTTCCTTTAGCAACTCAGTAATTGCAGCACTCATTAATAGTAATGCTGGTTGAGCATTTTCTGTCTTGGTTAATTCTTCAACAGGTCCTTCAAACATAATAGAAGTCAGATCATAATCTAACACTTCATTAGCTTGCTGAAACATTTGCTTTACTTGATCAAAATGATCATATAAGTCTTTTCCCATACCAACCGCCTGAGAACCCTGACCTGGGAAAATGAATGCTAATTTTTTCAACTTTATTGTTCCTCCCCTTGGTTTGGTAAGTGTTTAACTTCCTCTTCAATTTTACTAACAACATTGTTTTCGACTATTTTGATTGTTTGTTGTATCGCACTAAATATTGCCTGACTATTAGATGATCCATGCGCTTTAATGACAGGTGCTCTTAAGCCAAATAAGGCAGCACCTCCATATTCTGAATAATCCAATTCATCTTTTAAACCGCGGAGTTCATTTTTAGCTAAAACTGCCGCAATCTTTGTTTTGGTATTTGACATAAATTTTTCTTTTAACATTGAAAATAAAGTTAATGCCGTGCCTTCAATTGTTTTTAATGCGATATTTCCACTAAAACCATCTGTTACCACTATATCTGCAACACCTTCAAGCAGGTCCCGTGCTTCAACGTTTCCAATAAAATTAATTGGTGCATTTTCTAATAATTCAAATGCCTTTTTCGTTAAGTCATTCCCTTTCCCGTTTTCTGTTCCGACATTCAGTAAACCTACTCGCGGTTTTGTAATGTGACGGACCTTTTCCATGTAAATGGATCCCATAATACCGTACTGCATCAAATGCTGCGGTTTCGCATCAACATTTGCACCAACATCCAACAATAGAAATCCATTCCCATTTGTTGTTGGCAAAGTTGGACTTAGTGCAGGTCTTTCAATACCTTTGATTCTTCCGATGACGAATAATCCCGCACTCATTAAGGCACCAGTATTCCCGGCAGAAATACAAGCATCTGCTTTCTCCTCTTTTACTTCGTTTGCCATTAATACGAGTGATGCTTTCTTTTTTCGCCTAACAGCTTTAACCGGTTCATCTTCACTCGTAATCTTTTCCTCTGTATGCAGTATCCTGATAGAATTATTTTCACCAGGTAAAAACTCACGAATCTTAGTTTCATCACCAACAAGTGTAATTTCCAGTCCTTCAAATGTTTCCACTGCCTTCAATGAACCAAGCACAATTTCCTTTGGAGCATGATCGCCGCCCATTGCATCAATTGCTATTTTCATTTTCGATCCCTTCCTTTTCATTGGATCTGTACATTTCGAATTCACCTTTAAAAACGACTTCGTTATCCACATTACTGATAACTTCTACAACTGTTCTATTTTTTACTCCACTATCTCTTACAGTTGCTTTTGCTATCACCCGTTCACCTTCGACAACTTGTCTTGTAAACTTAATCATTGCATTGGCAGTTAATGCTAATTCGTCATTTATCACAGCAACTGCTAATGAATTGGCTTGAGCAAATAAATGATGTCCTCTGGCAATTTTATTTCTTGAAAAAACATGTTCTGCCGTAATATCCAAGATCGATATTGCACGATAGTCTAATTCTAAATCAATAATTTCACCAATTACTTCATCAATTGGTAATGCTTTTACTGTTTCATTCCAATTAGATGTCGCTACAGACTTAATTCTTTCTCGTAATTCAGGGATAGCTAACTCCATCCGATCTAAACGAATTGTCTGTATACTAACTTGGAAAATTTGTGCGAGTTTTTCATCTGTTATAAATGGTTGATCATTTATTGTATCTATTAATAATTTCTGTCTTTCTTTTTTTGATCGTTTCACAAAAACACCATCCAATACAAAAGCCTGCCAAAGTTTAAGACTAGGTACTAATAGTAATATATAATACCGGCAGTAATTATGCAAGCAAATCTAATTTAATAAATCGTCTAAAAAAGTAAACTCCCTTTTTATATAATGAAATAGCTTGCTATATTCCTTCTCTTTCCACCTTTGGTTGACAACAAGATCTATTGCATCATTACGAGCGGTTTCTAAGGCTCTGTAATCATGAACTAAATCAGCAATTTTAAACTCAGGGACCCCGCTTTGTTTCACACCAAACACATCACCAGGCCCTCTTAATTCCAGATCTTTTTCTGCAAGGACAAACCCATCTGTAGTTTCTGTCATAATACGCATTCGCTCTTTACCGGTATCCCCTTTAGGATCAGCTACTAATATACAGTAACTTTTCTTTTCCCCTCTACCAACTCTTCCTCTCAACTGGTGCAGTTGAGATAAACCAAATCGGTCAGCATCTTGAATCATCATGATTGTGGCATTAGGAACATTTACTCCAACCTCTACAACAGTAGTTGAGACCAATAGTTGAATTTGATTGGAGGTGAAACCAGCCATTACTTGTTCTTTTTCTTCATTGGATAACCGTCCATGCATTAAGCCAACGTTCACTTTACCTTTTAATACTTCCTGTAACTGCATATATAAATCAATTGCATTTTGTATATCCAATTTATCAGATTCCTCAATTAATGGACAGACGACATAGGCTTGGGAACCACTCTTCAATTCCTTATAGATAAAGGACAGGATTCTGTTTAACATGTTGTGTTTCACCCAATAAGTTTCTATAGGTTTTCGTCCTTTTGGCATCTCATCAATTTTAGAAACATCCATATCCCCAAATGCGGTAATCGATAATGTCCTAGGTATAGGGGTAGCTGTCATGAACAGAATGTCTGCTAATATTCCTTTTTCTTTTAATGTATTACGCTGGTTAACACCAAACCGATGTTGTTCATCAATGATTACATAGCCTAAGTTGGCAAAATGGACATCGTCTTGAATTAATGCATGTGTTCCGATTATGACATCCACTTCTCCAGCAGCAAGGTTTTGTAATACTTCTTTTCTTTTTTTTCCTTTTACAGAACCTGTTAAACGGACCACACGTATTTCTTCTGGGAGAATAGATTTTAACGAATGCTCATGTTGTTCTGCCAGGATTTCTGTAGGTACCATTAATGCTGCCTGCTTTCCGGCAGTTATCGATGCATATAAACTAACAATTGCTACAGCTGTTTTACCAGACCCAACATCCCCCTGCAGTAAGCGGTTCATACGATAGGGTGATTCTAAATCCTGCAGTATTTCTTTAAGACTTTTTAATTGAGCATTCGTCAATGAAAATGGTAATCTATGGATTAATGTATTTACTTTGTCTTTATCATAGTGTTGGGCATTCCCTGTTGTTTCTTCTTTATTTTTTTTCCGCAATAACTGCATTTTTAACTGAAAAACTAATAATTCTTCATAAATAAAACGCCTCTTAGCATGTTTTAATTGAGTAAAGTTGTCAGGAAAATGTATTTGCCTGATAGCATCCCTTCTTGGTGGTAATCTGTAGTCATCAATATATTGTTTTGGTAAAAACTCTTCTATTGTATGTAAAGTTGCATCCAATGCTTGTGAAGTAATTTTAATCAATTGATTATTTTTAATATTTCCTTTTAATGAATAAATTGGAGTAATAGGACTATTATTTTCTATCATTCCTTTTTGGTATTGGTCAATGGTGATTTGCAATCTGTGTTGATCCCACTTACCACTTACTGTAACTGTTTCACCTGGAATAAAATGTTTCTTAGCAAATGCACGGTTAAAAAGTACACCTTTTACTACAGCACCATCTACACGGATGGAGACAGTCAATCTAGATCTTTTTCTATTATAAAATTGTACAATTGGTTCCTGGATAACTTGGCCCGCAATCGTAACCTTTTCCTCATGTACTAGTTCATGAAGTGGTTTTTGCTCATAATGGTCATAACGGTTTGGAAAATAATTTAGTAAACCTTCCAATGTTGTTATTCCCATTTCAGCTAGTTTTTCATACATCTTTGGTCCGATACCTTTTAAATCTTCAATAGATTTCTCCAACATCCGGATCCCCCTTTCTATCTATCCCCAGGTTATGCACCTTGTTAAATAAGCCTTATATGATAAGAAAGCTCTATCTATGTTAGATAGAGCTTCGGATTATTCGATCGAGAATATATAAGAATAGATTGGTTGATTTCCTTTATGGACCTCTACTTCTATTTCAGGATATTGATCTTCTATAAATGTAATAATTTCAGCTTCTTCTTCATCTGTCGTTTCTTCACCGCGTAAAACAGTCACAATTTCATCCTCATCTACATCAATCATTTCATCTAACAGTGCCTTGACTGCTTCGAGTTGATTTGGATTCGTTGTCTTAATTTTACCGTCAGCAAGGCCCATGTAATGGCCATTCTGAATTGTCAACCCATCAATTTGTGTGTCTCTGACCGCATAAGTAACTTGTCCTGTCTTCACTGCCTTACTCGCATCTTCCATCAGCGCTTTGTTTTCTTCTAGAGAAGTTTCAGGATTATATACTAATAGTGAGGCCATACCCTGCGGAATCGTTTTTGTTGGAACAACAGCTACATTAACATCTGACAATTCTGCTGCTTGCTCTGCAGCCATCACAATATTTTTATTATTTGGTAAAATGATCACATTTTCCGCGTTAGTTTGCTGAATAGCGTCAGCTAAATCTTGGGTACTGGGGTTCATTGTTTGTCCACCTTGAATCACTACTGTCGCACCTAAACTCTTAAACAGCTCTGTTATCCCATCACCCATAGCAACTGTTACAATTCCAAAAGCCTGTTTCTTATTCGGTTTCTCCTTATCAACGATCTTAGAATGCTGCTCACGCATATTCTCTACTTTTAAATTGATAAAACTTCCATATCTTTGTCCTAAATTGAACACATCGCCGGGGTATTCCGCATGGATATGGACTTTAACAATTTCCTCATCTGAAACCACTAGTAAAGAGTCTCCATGATTACTAAGTTCTTCGCGAAAAGCAGCTTCATCATATGGATGCTCTTTCAATTTATCTTCTTCAAAGCGAACCATAAATTCTGTACAGTAACCAAATTCAATCTCATCTGTATTCATAAAGCCTTGTGCCTGTTTATGATGTTCAGCATGTACAAGATCTTCTAAATCCATTGTATCTGCAACTGTATCTGGAAGTTCTTCACCTTTTAACCCAGCAAGAAACCCTTCATAAATCACTACCAGGCCTTGTCCGCCACTATCAACAACACCCACCTCTTTTAATACTGGCAATAACTCGGGTGTTCTTTTTAATGATGTTTTGGATGCTTTTAATACTTTCTCCATAAATGACTCAATATCTTTTTCAGTTTCTGCCAATGCTCTAGCATCATTTGCAGTGTCTTTCGCAACAGTTAATATAGTACCTTCTACCGGCTTCATAACAGCCTTATAAGCCGTTTTTACACCAGTCTCAAATGCAGTAGCGAAACCTTCCGCATCTAATTCCTCTTTCCCTTCAATCCCTTTTGCAAACCCTCGGAATAATTGGGACAAAATAACACCAGAATTCCCTCTCGCTCCCATTAACAGACCTTTAGCAAATGCATTAGCCACTACTGTTACAGACTCATTCATCACTTTTTTAACTTCATTAGCACCTGAGGTGATCGACAAATTCATATTTGTCCCTGTATCTCCATCCGGCACTGGGAATACATTAAGCGCATCAATTTTATCAGCATTATTTGATAAATGATGAGCACCCGCAAGTACCATCCTAGCAAACGTTGCCCCATCAATCTTTGTTAATGTCACTTCCGACTTCCTCCCTCTAATCTTGACTTACTCGTACACCTTGAATATAAATGTTAATCGATTGTATCTTAAGTCCTAATGTTTTTTCTAAATTGTACTTTACTTGTGATTGAACATTATGTGCCACTTCGGATATTTTTGTTCCATAGCTAACAATAATATACATATCGATATGAACATCTTCTTGAACTTGTCTTACAACAATTCCTTTTGAGAAATTTTCTTTGCGAAGAATTTCAGCAATGCCATCACGTAATTGGTTTTTTGATGCCATTCCTACAATACCATAGCATTCTATTGCAGCACCACCCGCTACTGTTGCAATGACTTCATTTGTTATCGTTATATGACCATTACTTGTAGTTAATTCAATCGACATATCTAAAACCTCCTATGATTTAGTTTGGATTATGTCAACACAAGTTTCATTATTTTACAATATGTACGAACATTCCATTTCATTATCTATTGGTGAAAAGAATCTTATCCATTATAGAATGGATGAAAAATCGATTTCTGTCAAGCAGCTACTAACTATACGATACTTAGATAACTTGCTGACAATTATACTCTTTAATTATAGCAAAAAAATAAAATTTAAACTAAAAAATCGAAGAATAAATTGCAAAACGGCACATATTATGATAGATTATATAAGTATGTATAGAGTTATTGTAAGGTAGGAGGGAATAAACAATGGGACGTAAGTGTGTTATTACAGGACGTAAAACGACTGCAGGAAATAGTCGTTCACACGCTATGAATTCTAGCAAGCGTAAATGGAAAGCTAACGTACAAAAAGTGAGAATTATGGTTGATGGTAAACCGAAACGCGTGTATGTTTCAGCTCGTGCGCTAAAATCTGGAAAAGTAGAACGCGTATAATAATAATTGATTTAGAAAAAAGCTCCTAATTTCTTAGGAGCTTTTTTTCTTTAATCCCTCAAATAATGATACACGTTGCAAGGCACACTATGCTTCGCTACTTTTTGTTACCAGAACCCAGTAATGCCCGAATGAAACCACCAATAAATCTCGGGAGTTTAATCGTATAAAATTTCATCATACCCCTCCTCACCATGTAAAGAAACATATTCACAAAACTTGCTGATAATAATTGGGTATATTGACACTACAATTGCTAAATTGTATTCAGCGTTTATTTTTTGAATGGTTCGATACTCTTTATCAATATTAATATGCCATCATGAAAAGAAAAAGTACCAATGTCATTAATTATTTGATTGGAAACACAAAGAGTAGTACCCCATTCAATCGTTTTGTTAGATAAAGGATAATAAAAACCTTCTAATGTGAGTCCTTCAACATGGTGAGTGAAAGGTAAAAATGAAATATATTCGCGGTCGCTGTCTTTCATAACTTTATGTTCGCCAGGCATGTGTAAAGATAATTGATTAGAATTATCAACAATGACAGCTTTAACATCTTTCTTTAATAACTGATAAAGTAATTGGATATTTACTAACTCATGGTCTAACCGCCCGCCCGTAACACCAAAAAAATACACCATTTCTGGTTTGTAAGATAAAGCTGTGCGTACAGCCAGCTCTAAATCTGTTTCATCCTTTTCTACGGGATACTGTTTAAACCTTTTTGCTTGTTTACGGATATTAACGATTTCTTTATTTGAAACTGAGTCAAAATCCCCTATTGCAATATCTAAGCTGAGCTGATGCTTGGTTATATATGCAGATCCTTTGTCTGCACCAACCCAAATATCAATTATATCGTTGTAAGTAGATAAATCAGCCAAAGACTTCTCCGGACCTCCTGCCACAATCCCAATTTTCATTTAGTCCTGCCCTCTCAATCCAAGTTATGCATTTCTAATTTTATCAATCGCTTCTTTTCGATTTATTTCATTAAAGATAGCACTTCCTGCAACTAATACATCAGCTCCAGCTTCCTTGCATAGTTTAGCTGTCTCCTGGTTAACACCGCCATCCACTTCGATTTCAAATGTTAATTCCATCTCTTCTCTCCAGCTTGCTGCTTGCCTAACTTTATCTAAAACTTCTGGAATAAAGCTCTGACCGCCAAATCCGGGGTTAACAGTCATAAATAAAACCAAATCAACAGTATGTATGATAGGTTTAATCATCTCAACAGGTGTAGCAGGATTCAACACGATTCCTGCTTTTTTTCCTGTTTCTTTAATTAAATGAATCGTACGATGTAAATGCGGACATGCTTCATAATGTACAGTAATAATATCAGCACCAGCTTCTGCAAATTCCGGAATATAATGATCTGCATTTTCTATCATTAAATGAACGTCAAAAGTGATTGGAGTGACGGGTCGTATTGATTTCACCACTAATGGTCCAATCGTTATGTTAGGAACATAATGACCATCCATCACATCAATATGAAGGTAATCTGCCCCAGCATCTGAGACTTCTAAAATTTCATCTTTTAGGATACTAAAATCTGCTGATAATATTGATGGAGCGATTTTTGTTGTCATGACTAATACCTCGGCTTTCTCTGTTTAATTTCCTCAATAAATTGTAAATAGTTATTATATCTTTCTTCTAATATTTCTTCATTAATAACTGCCTCTTTTACGGCACATTTTGGTTCTTTCAAATGCATACAGCCTCTAAATTTACAGTCTGATCTCCGCTCAGTAAATTCAGGAAAACAATCTGGTAATACCGCCAACTCCAGCTCAGCAAAATCCAGGGCGCTGAAGCCCGGTGTATCAGCAATTAAACCCTTCTTAAATGGGATTAATTCCACATGCCTTGTTGTATGTTTACCTCTCCCTAAACTTTCCGATATTTGGTTCGTCTCCAACTCTAAATCGGGAATTAATGCATTTAATAAGGACGATTTCCCTACACCAGATTGGCCGGCAAATACAGAAACTTTGCCATCAACAAATGTGGAAATCTGTTCCGCAATATCATCGGTCTTAGTTGAAAGAAAACGAATCGAATATCCTATCTCACTATAATAATTCAATTTTTGCTGCAGCTTTACTGTCTCTTCCGCGTTAAGTAAGTCTTTTTTTGTAAAAAACAATAAAGGGCGGATGGACTTAGCTTCAACCATCACTAGAAACTTATCTAATAAGGTTAAACTAAGATCAGGTTCCTTTAGTGATGCAATAATAATTGCTTGATCAACATTCGCAATAGGTGGACGTACTAATTCATTGACTCTTTCATCAATAGACAAAATGTATCCTTCATTTTCACCACTAAACTCAAATTCCACAAAGTCTCCAACTAATGGTGATACTTTTCTTTGTCTAAAAACACCTCTCCCACGACATTGAATCATTTGTCCATCATAAATTATATAGTAAAAACCGCTTAATGCTTTAATAATTCTTCCCTTTGGCATTTACTCACCCTTTACATCATCGTATTTGATCGTTTTCTCAATTAATAATTGATTATCTCGTAATACCTTATACGTTGCATTATCCCCTCTGGCTATCGTAAGATGAATTTCAAAAGTTGTATCTTCTTCTATTAGTTGAACCTCTTCATATAATTCCTGGATTCGGTGATTCACATCTTCCACGTATATGCTAACAGACTGTGGTTCAATTTCTTTATTTTCTTCATCCAATTCGTTTCCAGTACCCTGTGTGTATGGCACTGTAAATGTTTCGGTATGTGTTACCTGTTCTGGCTCATCAGGACCTTTAGAAACGGTTAATGTTACTACATCACCTTTGACCACATCTGAATATGCAGAAGGACTTTGTTTGATTATCAAACCTTCTTTCACTTCATTATGATATTCCTCATTAACCGCAGCAGATAAACCAATATTCTCTAAATACTCGATCGCTTCACTTTGCGTCATTCCTTCTAAACGGTTTAGTTGGATCTTCTCCAAACCTCGACTTACTTCAAAAATAACTGTTGTCCTGCTTGGGATCACGTCAGTCCCTACTTCAGGTTGATGTTGTGAGATAATTTCTCCTTCTGGTCTATCGGAAAAAATACTGTATGGAATCACATTTTTGAATCCCGCTTCATCTAGTATTGCTTTCGTCTGCTCAAAGTTCTCGCCAACATAGTCTTCCATTTCGATCGTTTCAGGTCCAGCACTCACTATAACCGTAACCTCTCTACCTTCTTTTACCGTTTCACCAGCCCTTGGAAAAGTTTCAATCACTTTTCCTTCCTCAATTTCTTCATGATTCTTCAATTCTTCTAAAACTAATAAACCTGCAGCCAGTAACTCTTCTTTTGCCTCTTCAAACGTTTTCCCATCAACCTCTGGTATGTCTACATCCTTTGGTTGAAAGAGATTCGGAAAAACAAATAATGCAAGTAAGAAGGAACCGAATAATATAAAGAATATCGCTGTCGTCCAAATAATAAACCTTTTCTTTCCACCTTTTTTCTTCTCATTGGGTTTATTTTCGTCAGATTTTTCAACCTGTTTTGAGTGTACCATTGTCCTGCTATTATCTGTATTTGTTTGACTCATATTTTCCACTGATAGAATCGGAATTGCTTTTGTCTGGTCCTCATCGTTAGAAATTGGCGGATAAAATTTTGGTACATTTCTCTGTCCAGGATCAAGGGCATGTTCTAATGCACTTTCCATTTCAATGGCATTTTGATACCTGTGAAACGGATCTTTGGTTGTCGCTATAAGGATAATATTCTCAACTGCTTGTGGTATATTACTATTCCATTCATGAACAGAAGGCATCTCTCTTTGCAAGTGTTTTAAAGCAATGGAGACAGGTGACTGACCGGAAAAAGGTAAATGTCCTGTTAACAATTCAAACATAACAATCCCTAAAGAGTAGATATCTGATTTATTATTCGCTTTACCTCCACGAGCTTGTTCTGGTGATAAATAATGGATGGAGCCAAGGACGGAATTGGTTTGAGTTAATGCCGTCGCACTCAATGCTGTAGCAATTCCAAAATCTGTTACTTTGACTAATCCGTATTTATCAATTAATATGTTTTGTGGTTTAATATCTCGGTGGATAATTCCATTATCATGTGCGTGAGCGATAGCTGAAGTTACTTGTTTCATAATTTCTAAAACTTCTTCCGTTTCTATTGGAGCATGTAATTGAATGTATTGCTTTAAGGTCATACCATCTATGTATTCCATAACTATATAGTAAATATTACCCTCTTCTCCCACATCATAAATGCTAACAACATTCGGGTGAGACAAACTGGTTGAGGCATGGGCTTCCCGATGGAATCGTGAGATAAATTCTTCATCCTCGGCATACTCTAAACGTAAAACTTTAATCGCTACATCCCGATTTAATATCAAGTCTGTTCCTAAATATACGTTAGCCATACCGCCTCCACCGATGAGCTTTTTTAATTTGTACCGTTCACTTAAAATGTTACCTTCTAACAATGAGAATCACCAACTTCTTTATCTTGATGATTAATAACTGCTACGGTAATGTTATCTTCACCACCGCGGTCATTTGCCAATTTAATTAATTGGTCAACAGTTTGCTGGGAGCAGTCCTGCCATAATAATTGATGAATTTCCTTATCTGATATTTTATTTGTTAGACCATCTGTACACAATAATAAAATAGAAGATTCTTCCCACACAGCACTGTATATATCCGGGGTAACGTTCTTCTCTGTCCCTAAAGCTTTCAATATCACATTTTTCCGAGGATGAACTAATGCGTCTTCTTCTGATAACTGGCCGGTGCGCACTAATTCTCCAACTAATGAATGGTCTTTCGTTATTTGTTTCCATTGATCCTGATATATTAAGTAAGCTCTGCTGTCACCTATGTGAGCTATAACCAAAAAGTCATTGGAACAAACAGATGCTACAATGGTTGTACCCATACCAGTTAAGGAACTGTTACTTAGAGCATATTCATATACGCGGTTGTTTGCTTGTAAAACCGCATTCTCCAGCCACTTCTCCGCACTTTTTTTAGTATTGATATCCTGATGATCATTTTGCCATGCTTTGTTCAATTCCTCAATTGCCATTTTACTCGCAACATCGCCAGCCTGATGTCCACCCATTCCATCAGCAACTACCGCTAATACGAATCCCTCTGCAGATTGCTCATATACAGCAACAGCATCCTCATTAATTTCCCTTACTTTACCCTTATCTGATCGATAATAATACTTCAACATATTCACCTCAATTGCAATGGAAAAAGCCTATTCCGTTACTTTTACCATTCGTGTAATAAAAAAGCCATCACTATTTAAATCCTGCGGAAAAATTTGCATGCCGAGCTTCGAAATGCCAACTTTATTTCGAAACATAATTGGTAGCTGATCGAAAAAGGTCGGGTCTATCTTGTATTCTGGATGATGTTTTAAAAAATAGGTGACCACTTTTTCGTTTTCATCTTTGTCAACTGTACATGTACTATATACTAGTTTTCCATCCGATTTTAATAATGGGGCAATCTCATCTAATATATCTTTCTGAATCTTTGCGAGATTAATAATATCTTCTTCTTTCTTATTATACCTTATATCTGGCTTGCTTTTTAATACACCTAATCCAGAACAAGGTGCATCAATTAAAATTCGGTCAAACGTTTCTGAGTTGTGTTTTAATTGTAACTGTCTGGCGTCAGCTTGAGCTGCTTGAATGGAATGAAGCCCTAGCTTGTCTGCCTTCTCTGTTACTAGTTTCGCCTTTTTTGCATGTAAATCATACGCATAAATGGTGCCACTATCATTCATTTTTTCTGCAATGTGTGTCGTTTTTCCTCCAGGCGCACTACATCCGTCCAACACTGTCATATTCTGCTCCAAGTCCATAAGCTCTGCAACTAGCATGGAACTTTCGTCTTGAACTGTAAATAAATGTTGCGCAAATGTGTCATGCTTTAATACATTTCCTTTTTCAATGATAATGCCTTGGTCAGAAACTTTGGAAGGCGAAACCTGGAAACCGTCGTCCTCAAGCTGTTCCATCAACTCATCCCGACTAATCCGTAATGGTTGTACTCGAACAGTCATCTGCTTATGGCTCATATTCGCTTGACACATTTCTTCCGTCACAGCATATCCATATTGTTTTACCCATTTCTTGACCAGCCATAATGGATGACTTGTTGCAACACTTAAACGAACATTTTCATCTTTAATTTCACTAAGGTCTGGTACACCTTGGCGTTGAACTGATCGCAGGACACCATTAACAAAATTAGCGATCCCTTTATGTCCTCTTTTTTTGGCTATCTCTACTGATTCATGAATAATGGCGTGATCTGGTACTTTTTCCAGGTAGTGCATTTGATATATTGATAAATAAAGTAACCATTTGACCCAATTATCAATTTTATCTTTCCTTTGGACAAAGGAATCCAAGAAATATTCTAAAGTCAGTTTTCTTTGTAACGTGCCATAGACAATCTCTGTAAGCAATGCCCCATCTCTTTTCTCAAGGTTATGCTTTTTCATCATCTGGTCAATTGCTAAATGACTAAATCCGCCTTGCTCACCAATCCGCAATAACAAATCTAATGCAATACTTCTAAGTAGATATTTTTCATTCTTCATTCGCCTAATTTCGCTCCTACTAAATCATTAAGATCTATGCCTCTGATGAAATCACTTACTAACATTTTCTTCTTCCCTGCCGGCTGCAATTCTGTAATTTTCAATGTAAGATTGTCACCCGTTGCTACAATTAGTCCATCTTCACTCACTGACACAATCTCACCTGGCAGATTATCTGTTGTTTGATTAGACTTCTCTGCCCGCCATACCTTCACGTTCTTCCCTTGCCACTTTGTATATGCAACAGGCCATGGGTGTAAGCCTCGAATATGATTATAAACTTCTTGGCGTGACCTTTTCCAATCGATCTCTTCTTCTTCCCTTTTAATATTTGGCGCATATGTTGCTAATTCGTCGTCCTGCTTAATTGGTGTTATCTCATTTGCGAATAAGGCGGGTAATGTGTCTGATAAAAGATCTGCCCCAATTACAGATAACTTGTCATGTAAGCTGGCAACATCATCATCGTCTAATATATCAATCTCTGCCTGGCTTATAATATCACCAGCATCTAGTTTTTCTGCCATATACATAATAGTAACACCTGTTTTGTCGTGTCCTTGTAATATCGAATAATGAATCGGTGCACCACCTCTTAGCAATGGTAATAATGATGCGTGAACATTCACACAACCGAATTTTGGAATTTCTAATATTCCCTTGGGTAATATCTGCCCAAAAGCAGCTGTTACAATCAAATCAGGTTGAAGTTGTTCAATTTGTTCATAATTATCTTTAATTTTTTCAGGTTGAAAAATTGGGAGCCCATGCTTTTCTGCCGCAACTTTTACAGGGGGTGGTGTTAACACTTTCTTTCTTCCTTTTGGTCGATCAGGTTGTGTAACAACAAGCTGAATAGTATAACCATCTTCTATTAGTCTTTCCAGAACAGGTACAGCAAAATCAGGTGTACCCATAAATATGATGTTTTTCATTTCTAACTACCTCACTTACATTAATTGGTATGGTTCAAAGTCGACCTGGATCGTTAAGTCATTTTTTTGGATGTCTTCATAGTAATGTTGTAAAATCTTCCGGATGACTGTCCTTTGATTTGGCTCATCTCTATATTTTATCATGCACTGATAACGATATCTATTGTTTATCCTCTCAATAGGAGAAGGTGTTGGTCCAAGAATTGTTGCAGCACTTGACAAATGCTTATATAAAAGGCGACTAATCGTTTTTGTTACCTCCATTGCTTTTACCTGATTTGGATGGGAAACATTAATCATTGTTAAGAAAAAGTATGGCGGATAATGAAAGTTTTTTCGCATTTGCATTTCTTGCAGAAAAAATTGTTCATAATTATACTGGCTGGCTAGTTCTATTGCATAATGCTCCTTAGAATATGATTGAAGAATGACTTCACCAGGTAATTGGTGCCTTCCTGCCCGCCCGCTCACTTGTGTCAGCAGTTGAAATGTTTTTTCTGATGAACGAAAATCAGGCAAATTGAGCATTGCATCAACTGCAAGAACACCAACTAATGTAACATCTTCAAAATCTAACCCCTTTGCAATCATCTGTGTTCCTAGTAATATGTCAGCTTTTTTCTGTTGAAATTGATTTAAAAGTTTTTCATGTGCACCTTTTCTTCTGGTTGTATCCACATCCATACGGACAACTCTTGCTTCCGGAATTGCTTCTAATAATGCTTCTTCTACTTTTTGCGTACCCGTACCAAAATATCTAATTTGGTCACTTTCACAGGTTGTACAATTTCTCACCATCGGAATTTGATAATCACAATAATGACATTTTAATTTATAGCTGCTTTTATGAAATGTTAGGGCAATATCGCATGCGGGGCATTTCATAACATCGCCACAATCCCGACACATAACAAAAGTAGAATAACCTCTCCGGTTTAAGAATAGCACAACTTGTTCTTCTTTAGCGATTCTTTCCTTCACTGCATCAAGCAGCCTGCGGGAGAACATGGAGCGATTTCCTTGATGTAATTCTTCCCGCATATCCACAATCTCTACAGGGGGCATCTTCTGTTCATTCATTCGATCAGGCATTTCTAACAATCGATAAACCTGCTTTTTGGCTCTGGCATATGACTCTAAAAGTGGTGTAGCACTGCCAAGTACCACAGGGCATTTATGGAATTCCCCACGGTACTTTGCCACCTCTCTTGCATGGTAACGTGGTTGTTCCTCTTGCTTATAACTTGTTTCATGCTCTTCATCAATGATAATTATGCCTAAATTTTCAAATGGGGCAAAAATCGCAGAACGAGCTCCTACTACAACTTTTACTTCTTTTTTGTGAATTTTGGTCCATTCATCAAACTTTTCTCCTGGTGATAACGCGCTATGAAGAACTGCCACATCTCCACCGAACCTGCCTTTAAATCGTTTCACCATCTGTGGTGTTAACGCAATTTCCGGAACTAAGACAATCGCTTCCTTGCCTTTTTTCAACACCTTTTCAATTGATTGCAGATACACTTCTGTTTTGCCACTGCCTGTTACACCATGTAACAAAAAAACTTCACTAGCCATTGTATCAATAGCTTTCCAGATTGGAGTAATTGCTCGTTCTTGCTGGTTACTTAACGGCAGAGGGGTTGTTTGTTCAAACACTGTATCCGCATAAGGATTTCGATATATTTTTTTCTCCACTTTTTTAAGTAACCCTTTTTCAATTAATGCCTGAATCGTTGCTGGAGTTGTATGACAAAGTTTTATTAATCTTCTTTGTTCGATTGGTGCCGGGTCTTTGATAAAGAATTCTAAAATCACTCTTTGTTTTTGTGCATTTTTAGGTAAGTCTACTAATGCTTCTTCTAGTAAGTATAACTCTTTGTTCGCTTCGATAAACGATACTTTCCTGATTGTTTCTTTTGATTGAACGCTATAGTTAATCTGAACAATTCCTTCATGTATTGCCTTTAATAGTTCTCTATAATTTCCATTTCGTTCAACAAATTCATCAAAATCAATTACTGCCCTGCCTGCAAAAAGGTTATCCAATTCTTGTGGTAAGTCATTTTCTGTCAATGTTTCTATTTCCTTTTTATACTTGGCTTTTAAAACTTGCGGCAACATCGCCTGATATGCTTGAATATAAAAACTAACTGTTTCATCTGCTAACCATTTCCCTAAACTTAATAACTCTGATGTTAATACAGGGGTCATATCCATCACTTGATCAATTGCCCTTAGTTTATTAAACTCCGATTTATCCACAACTTCCATCACAAATCCCATTACTTTCCTTGGACCGAAAGGTACGGATACTCGCACACCAGGTTTCACTAATTCTTGTAAATCTTGCGGAATTAGATAATCAAAAGAATGATTTGTTTGACTTGTAGGAACATCAACAATCACCTTAGCTATAGACATATTAATCCTTCCTTGTTTCTTTCTCAATAAATGCAATTAATTGTGAAGCAATCGCCTCTTTTTTTGATTTTATAATGCTTTTCTCTTCTCCATCTTTCGTTAAGAAAATAACTTCATTGTAATCAGATTGAAACCCAATCTCTTTGTTACTTATATCATTTATGACAATAGCATCTAAATTCTTTTTCTCTAACTTTTCCTTCCCATACGACAGTACATTATCTGTTTCCGCAGCAAAACCTACTAAATATTGCTGTTTTTTATGTTCACCTAAATATTTAAGTATATCTCTTGTCCGTTCTAATTCAATGAACAGATTACCATCTTTTTTCTTCATTTTCTTATTTATTTGCTTAACTGGTTTGTAATCAGCTACAGCTGCTGCTTTAATAACAATGTCCATGTTGTTATACAACTCCACTATCTGTTCATACATTTCCTCCGCCGTAGTAACTTGATATGTTATAACATTATTAGGGACCGTTAACTTGGAAGGTCCTGTAACTAAATGAACTTCAGCACCTGCTCCTGCTGCAGCTTTTGCTAATTCATATCCCATTTTACCGGAAGAATAGTTAGTAAAGTACCGAACAGCATCGACAGCTTCTTGGGTTGGACCAGCTGATATTAATACTTTCTTACCCTGCAGCTTTCCTGTTTTCATCTGGTCCTGCTGCAATAAGGAAACAATCACTTCAGGCTCTTCCAATCTTCCTTTGCCAATATAGCCGCAAGCTAAGTACCCATCACCTGGTTCAATAAAGCGATATCCCCAACTGTCTAGTTGCTGCATATTATTTTTTACTGCTGGATGTTGGTACATGTGTACATTCATCGCTGGAGCTATATAAACAGGTACTGTCGTTGCAAGCAGTGTTGTTGTTAGCAGATCATCAGCAAGTCCATTGGCAATTCTGCCAATTAAATGAGCGGTTGCTGGTGCAAGCAGGATAAAATCTGGCCAATCAGCTAAGTCAATATGTGCAATCTTACTTGGGTCCTTCTCATCAAATGTGTCAATATATACATCATTCCTTGAGATTGCCTGAAATGACAATGGTGTAACAAATTCTGTTGCACTTTGTGTCATAATTACTTTCACATCTGCACCAGCTTGGGTAAGTTTACTGGTTAATGCAATAGCTTTGTATGCAGCAATCCCTCCTGAAACTCCTAATAATATTTGCTTTCCCTTTACCATCTTCATGCCCCTCTCTAATGGATAGAAGAAACCCTCGCAAGCAGATGCAATGCGAGGGAATATCGATAGATCATTTGGTCTTCATAATAATTGCAGAATATAAAGTGATGATCACTAAAAGAAACTAATCTTCTAACCCTTCTGAAGTTGGGTCCACTTTTAATTTTTCTGCTAAAATTTCTTCCAATGCAATACCAACACATGTTGCTGAGTCATGTGTTTCTAATTGATGCACATTTGTGTCTTGAATTTGACGTGCTCTTCTAGCTGCAAGTGTAACTAATGTATACTTTGAATTTATTTTTGATTGTAATTTATCAATCGATGGTTCTAATATCATTTTTCTACCTCCAATAGTGCTTTATATTGTTTTGCTACTCTTTCCTTCTTGCAGTGCTCACCCTGTACAATTGCTTGTACTTTCTTAACCGCATTTTCAACAGAATCATTAACGACTACATAGTCATATGCTTCCATCATTTCTATTTCATTTCTAGCTTCCTGTAATCGACTCGCAATTAGATCTTCTGATTCCGTACCTCTGTCTTGAATCCGGTTTTTAAGTTCTTCTAAACTTGGCGGGATCAAGAAAACAAATACACCTTGCGGGAAGTTCTTCTTCACTTGCATGGCACCTTGAACTTCTATTTCCAGAAATACATCATGACCAGCTTCGATCATTTCCTCCACATATTGTCTTGGAGTCCCATAATAATTACCGACATACTCAGCATATTCAAGTAATCTATTGTGGTCAATCATTTCTCTAAACTCATCGTGTGTGCGAAAGAAATAATCAACACCATCCTGTTCGCCTTCACGCCTATTACGCGTTGTCATAGATATAGAATACTTTAAATTCGTATCATGTTCAAATAGAGCTTTTCTCACTGTTCCCTTGCCAACACCAGAGGGCCCTGACAGAACAAATAAAATTCCTTTTTCTTTGATCAAAGTATTTCCTCCTACTTATTCTTCACTAATTTCATCATGGCTAATCACACGTTGTCCAACCGTTTCGGGTTGAACAGCTGATAGAACAACATGATCACTGTCCGTTATTATAACTGCACGTGTTCTTCTCCCATATGTTGCATCAACTAATTTATTATTATCTCTAGCTACTGTTATAATCCTTTTTATTGGTGCAGATTCCGGTGATACAATCGATATAATTCGATTGGCTGAAACTACATTACCAAATCCAATATTAATTAACTTTAAACTCATCTTGAGTTCCCCCTTAAAGATTGAAAAAGAACAATTGGTATGTAAGGCTTCTATTCTATGTTTTGAACTTGTTCTTTCAGTTTTTCGACATAACCCTTCAATGGTATAACCTGTGCACTAATTTCAGCATCATTCGACTTCGACCCAATTGTATTACACTCTCGATGCATTTCTTGTACTACGAAGTCTAACTTTCGCCCAATTGCTTCAGTTTCCAGAATTATTGACCGAAATTGTGCAATATGACTATGTAACCTCGTTAATTCTTCAGTAATATCTCCTTTTTCCGCTAAAATCGCAATATCTTGATGTAACTTCGCTTGATCAAATATGGAAGCATCTTGGAGATATTCCCCGATACGTGCTTTAATTCTATCCTGATACTCTATTATAACAATATTTCTTCGTTCACCCAACCATTTTAATATATTTTCTATTTTTTGAAGATTGTCTTCTAAATCTGTTTTAAGATATATACCCTCCTGTTCCCGCATTTTCACAACTTGTTTAATGGCTTCGGTAACTTTTTCCATAAGTATATGTTCAATACCGGAGGTTTCGCTCGCTTCTTCGATTGTTTCCATAATATTCGGATACTGTGCTATCATATCAATTGTAATTTTGCCGGGCAGGTTATATTTATTTTTAATGTTTTGTAAATTTGTAACATATTGCTCAACAATACTCCAATTGGTTTGCAACTTTTTTTGCTCTAATACTTTACTATCTATATGAATGGATAGTTCTACTCTTCCGCGTAATAAATATTGTTTTACTATCTTCTTCACTAAATCTTCTTGTGGAAGCAAATAGGAAGGCATTTGAGTTGTTATATCAAGAAAACGATGATTTACTGTGCGCATTTGCACAGAAATAAATAGGTCATCCGATTTGTATTCAGCCTTACCGTAACCTGTCATACTCTTCATGTGATCACATCCATTTACATTTCTAGTATTAGCTTGTCATTTTATTGATAAACATTATGAAAAAGCGAATAAAGCAATTGGCTTAAAAACCAGAAAACTACTATGTCATTGTTATAGTATATCAAATAGGAGCAATTAATCACAAGCTAACAAAATTCCCTGAAAAATTAGTATTCCATGTTATAATGTTGAGATGAGGTGATAAAGATGGTTTTTGATGGTATTGTAACAAGAGCAATTGCACATGAATTAAACAAAAACCTTTCTTCAGGAAGGGTACTGAAAATATATCAACCAACAGATACGGAGCTTTTATTTACGGTAAGGCATTTTGGAAAGAATAAACAACTGCTAATTTCCGCACATTCAAGTTATGCACGGCTTCACTTATCAAATGACCGGTATGAAAATCCAACTGAACCGACAATGTTCTGTATGATGTTAAGAAAATATTTAAGTGGAAGTTTTATTGAATCTGTTAGCCAAATGGAAAATGAGCGAATTCTTCATATACGTTTCCATACAAAAAATGAAATTGGGGATACCAGCTTAAAAACGTTAGTAGTTGAATTAATGGGAAAGCATAGCAACATCATCCTAATTGATGATGAGAGACAGGTCATTCTGGATAGCATAAAGCATGTTTCTCATGCCCAAAACAGGCACCGATCCATCCTGCCTGGCAGCACCTATATCTCCCCTCCTAGTCAGGATAAAATAAATCCATTAACAATCGATGGAGATACCTTTATTAAAAAGCTCGACTTTAATAGTGGAAAGTTAGATCAACAAATTGTAAAAACATTTATGGGCTTTTCACCATTACTCGCGAAGGAAATTATTCATATGGCTGATTTGGGCAAAACAAACGCATATAAAGAAGCCTTTGAAACAATACAAAATAAAATTAAGGAGAACCAGTTTGAACCACAGATCATACTAGCGAAGAAAAATTTATTTTATGTCTTACCACTCCAGACTGTTGCTGGTAATAAACAAGAATTTAATACAATAAGTGAAATGCTTGATACCTTTTATTCAGGCAAGGCTGAGCGTGACAGGGTAAAACAGAAAGCTGGTGATTTGCTGCGTTTCCTAACAAATGAGGTAAAGAAAAATCAGCGTAAACTGATAAAGCTTGATCAAACACTAGAGGAAGCAAAAAATGCAGATAAATATCAACGTGATGGTGAATTGTTAACCGCACATATGCATCTGGTAAAACAAGGTGATAAGCAAGTGGAAGTTATCGATTATTATGATCCCGAGCAAAAAACCAGGACAATCAAATTAAATGAAAATAAATCTCCCAGCGATAATGCTCAAGTCTTCTTTAAAAAGTATCATAAATTAAAAAAATCGAAACAAATGGTCGTGGAAGAGAAAAAGAAGGCAAAGGAAGAAATAAATTATTTGGAAGAGATTATTGATCAAATTGAAGCAGCTAGAGAACAAGATATTGAAGAAATTCGTGAAGAGTTACAGGAGCAAGGTTATTTAAAGAAAAAGGCTGGTAAAGGAAAGCAAAAGAAAAAGATTTCAAAACCTGAGCCTGATACATTTTATGCTACGGACGGCACTGCAATTCTTGTAGGTAGAAATAACAAACAAAATGAATTTTTGACAAGCCGGTTAGCAAGAAAAGATGAGGTATGGCTTCATACAAAAGATATTCCTGGATCACATGTTGTCATCCGATCAACTAATCCGACTGAAGAAACATTATTAGAAGCGGCCCAACTTGCGGCGAATTTTAGTAAATCCAAAAACTCGTCATCTGTACCTGTTGACTATACACTCATTCGCCATGTAAAAAAACCTAATGGTGCGAAACCAGGGTTTGTTACTTATGATAATCAAAAAACTATCTACGTGACACCTGATGAAAACTACATGACGAAATTAAAAAGAGAACCCAATTAGGGTTCTCTTTCTCACTATGATAATTGCCATGCTGGTATAAGTGAATGAAATTGTAAGAAATAACTAACAACTATATGTAGAATGGTATACAAAAATAAAATAAACATATAGGTTCCTAACCATTTCAAAAAAGAAGTCTTTAAGAATAGATATAATAATAGCATCCCGACAGGGAATGGTATGAATACAATTAACCAAATCGGTGCACCAAAAAATTCAGTTAATGCTCCTAATGAAACAACCGAAATCCCAATAATAAGCGCCTGGATTATGTGAAGTTTCATCCCCAATATTCTACTACCAATATAATAAGACAGAGAAGTTAATATTACCGCTGCTATGTAACTAACCCAATAACCCATTTTATCACCATTCCTATTTGATCTGTAAATTATATCATATAGATTCTATTAAATTAGGTAAATAATTTGTAAATTTATTATACCTACATTTTTAACAAATGCTTCATTTTTAACTGACAGGGTATAGATAAATAAATGGAATTATGGGGGAGAGAGATGAAGAATAAGATTTGGTTAAATACAAGAGATAGTTTTTGGTTTTTACCAGCCGTTTATATTGTTTGTTCAATTATTGCTGTACTAATTATTGTCGTAATAGATAAAAATATTGTTAATCAATTCGAAGATAGTATTCCACCTATATTGTTAACAGAAAAAGCTATAGCGATTGAGCTGTACAGTTCACTAGTTACAGCAATTCTTACGATGACAACAATCAGTTTCTCTGTCATTATGGTTGTATTGACTACATACAGCACTCAATTTTCACCAAGAACCTTGCAGGATTTCATGAGAAGCCAAACTACTTCACATGTCTTGGGTGTATATTGCTTTGGCTTTGTTTTTGCTTTATTGAACTTAATTATTGTTGGGAAAGAGAATCTGTTTATTGGACCAATTGCAATGACACTAATTGCAATTATTGAATTAGCCTTTTTTGTTTACTTTATACACCATTCAGCTAGATGGATTCAAGTGAACAATTTAATCACATGGATCGAGAAAGACGGGATAAAAATTATCGAAAATAACAAAAAACGATCAAATTTTCATGTCGTAGAAGAAATGAAAGAGGTTCAACTGAATAACTATATGGAACAGGAGGCATATTTTCTTAATGGAAAAAAATCCGGCTATGTACAAGATATAGAATGGAATAATTTAGTCAAATGGGCAAAAAAAAATGACGCTGTATTAAAGATGAAGATACAAGTCGGAGACTTTGTTCAGGAAAATTTAAGTTTGCTGAAATTATATTCAAAGAACAAAATGGATAATCTGGATGAACTAAGGGAATATATCTTGATCGGAAATGAACGTACAGACCTTCAAGATATAGAATTTACGATACAAAAATTAGTTGAAATTGCTTTACGCGCTATTTCACCAGCTATAAATGACCCGCATACAGCAATAAATGCAATGTATCGAATTGGCAGTATATTAGTTGAAATAGCTAAAATTGATAATAGAGGAAAATATATTATTGATGACAAAAATGAATTAAGAGTTATAAAAACGATCAAAACTTTTCCAAACTACTTATTCAAAAGCTTCTATCAAATTAGACATTATGGAAAAAATGATCTATCCATAATTTACAGCATTATGGAAGTTTTAAGGAATGTAGCCATTGCTAGTAATAAAGAGATTAAAAATGAAATTTGGAATTTTCATTCCTATATTTTAGAAGTTATTAATTGGGAAGATCTATCAGACTTAGAAAGGGATTATTTGCAATCCATATATGAAGAACTGGAGACATGTTGTTGCAACCAACAGATATAGACAAAAAAGCCAGGATATCAACTACTTTCGTTAGTCTTCCTGACTTTTCATCATCAATCAATTAAGCTTCTGGTCGATTTCTAGCGAATGATTAAAAATCCTGCGGTTGCCCGGGAAATGATAATTAATTATTGCCTAAATCATCACGCCATTCTAGTAAGTTTTGCTTTTCATCTATTGTAATTTCCCCTTTCTCAACCAAAGCATCAGCTAATACATCAAAGCTTGTAATTGTTGAGAATGGTATAGCAGCCTGATTAAATTGAACATCAGCTTTATTTAGACCGTAGCTAAATATAGCTAGTACACTTAAGATTTCAGCACCTGCTTCTCGTAAAACTAATGCACTTTCTAATGAAGAACCACCCGTTGAAATCAAATCTTCAATCACGATTACTTTATCACCTGGGGCTATTTTACCTTCGATTTGGTTCTTCTTCCCATGTCCTTTAGGTTTAGAGCGAACATATACCATAGGTAATTCTAAGTAATCGGCAAGCCACGCAGCATGTGGAATTCCTGCAGTAGCACAACCTGCAATGACGTCTGGTTTTACATCCATTTCTTCCAGCATCTTAGCAAAATGCTGGACAATCTTTTTTCTCACATCTGGATATGACATTGTTAAACGATTATCACAATAAATTGGTGAATGGATTCCGGAAGTCCATACAAATGAACGATCTGGACGGATTTGGATTGCCTTGATCTCATATAATGCATTCGCTATATCTTTTGAATTAAGCATTGTTCCACTCCTCTACTACACGCTGATAATTTTGACTCGGATTATTTGCCTTGGTAATACTGCGACCAATTACTAAATAATCGGCACCATTTTTCTTGGCAAATGCAGGTGTTGCTACTCGCTTCTGATCATTTGTATTACTATCCACTAATCTTATTCCGGGTGTAACAGTTAAGAAGTCTTTTCCACATACTTCTTTTATCCGTCCTGTTTCATGGGCCGAACACACAACACCATCTGCACCACTATCTTTCGTTAATTGGGCTAAACGTTCTACAGCTTCATCTAACGGTTGTTTGACATATAACTCCTCATGTAAAACTTGTTGATCCATTGACGTTAATACAGTAACCGCAATTAATTTCGGTAATTGACCTACAGCCCCAGCTTCCAATCCTCTTTTAGCCGCACGAATCATTTCACTTCCACCACTCGCGTGGACGTTAACTATATCTACTCCCAAGTTCGCTAGGTTGTACATTGCCTTTTCAACAGTTGTAGGAATATCATGCAATTTTAAGTCAAGGAAAATCGGGTGTTTATGTTCTTTTAACCATTTAATCATTGAAATACCTTCACGGTAAAATAGCTCCATCCCTACTTTTACTGGTAGACCATGGAAGTTGTGTTGTTCAATAAACTGCTTTACATCCTCACCTGTTCGAAAATCCAGTGCTAAAAAAAATGGTTTATCCATGGACATGCCCCTTTCCCGTTGCTGCTTTAACTGATTCAAATCCATATTTCGACAATGTTCCTGGTAAATCTGCAATAATTTCAGGACATACATAGGGGTTCTGAAAGTTGGCTGTCCCAATAGCAACAGCATTAGCCCCAGCTAATAAAAATTCTACTACATCCTCTGCTGTCATTATTCCACCCATACCAATGATCGGTACATCGCTGAGCGCTTGACGAACCTCATAAATCATTCGAATCGCAATTGGTTTGATTGCAGGGCCTGATAATCCGCCTGTTTTATTAGCAATAATTGGGGCGCGTTTTTTTAAGTTAATTTGCATACCTGTTAATGTATTTATCATTGATAATCCATCTGCACCTGCATCCACAACTGCTTTTGCCATTGTCGTAATATTCGTTACATTCGGGGACAATTTTACATAGACAGGATAGTTACTAACTTCTTTCACCTTATAGGTTACTTCTTTAGCTAGGTCAGAATCTGTACCAAACTGTACGCCACCCTCTTTTACATTCGGACAAGAGATATTCAATTCAATCGCAGCAATATCATTTGATTGATTTAACTTGCTTGCAACCTTTACATATTCCTCTACAGTACTTCCCGCAACATTAGCAATAATAGGAGTATCAAATTGGCGAAGGAATGGTAACTCATCTGTAATAATTTTATCAACTCCAGGATTCTGTAAACCAATTGCATTTAACATCCCGCTAGAAGTCTCTGCAACTCTAGGAGTAGGGTTGCCATATCTTGCAGCACCAGTTGCAGCTTTAACTATGATCGCACCTAGCTCATCCAGATCAAAAAATTGACTATACTCTTTACCAAACCCAAAACAACCTGAGGCAGGCATTACCGGGTTTTTTAATGAGAGTCCAGGTAGGTTCACTGTTAAACTCATGCCAAACTCACCTCGTTTGCTAAAAAGACGGGTCCATCTTTACAGATTTTCTTATTTTGTTCGGGGTCGGCTTTTAATGGGACAACACACGCATAACATGTACCAACACCGCAGCCCATTCTTTCTTCTAGAGAGATATATCCTTTTTGATTCGATAATTGGTTTGTCACTGCTTGAAGCATTGGTGTGGGTCCGCATGAGAAATAATAATCGATCGGCATATCTAACTCTGCAATAATTTCTGTGACAAAACCCTTCTGACCATAGGTACCATCATTTGTCGCAATAAATGTATCACCTAGTTGCTGGAATTTTTCTTCATAAAATACATGCGTTGCTGACTGAAACCCTAAAACACTCGTTACATTAACCCCTTTTTCCTTTAATTTTTTACCAAGGTAATAGAGTGGAGGAACCCCTATTCCTCCACCAACTAATAATGCATGACTAATTGTCAGCTCCTCAATTGGATAATGCGTCCCACATGGTAAAATCACATCCAAGTACTGACCATGCTTATATTTACTAAGGTTACGAGTACCTTCACCTAAAATTTTGAAAATCATCGTAAAAGTCTCTGCTTCGGGGTTAACATTGGCAATTGAGACTGGTCGTCTTAACATATGACCAGGTAACGCAATATGGACAAATTGACCTGGTTTTAATTCTTTACTTAATGATGACCGTAATACAACCTCAAATGTATCCTCTGCAATCTGAATATGGCTGAGAATTTCTAATGTTTGTTTCTTTATCACAGGACCACAGCCTTCCCTGCTACTGCTGGTCTTGCAGTAAATGTAGTTGAATCAATAACATTTACAATTGCTTCTGCGGTATCTAAGCTAGTTAGACAGGCAATTCCGTGTTCTACTGCTTCCCGGCGAATTCTAAAACCATCTGAACGTGGTTTTTTACCTGAAGTTAGTGAATTGACGACAACTTGCACTTCACCTTTTTCAATGATAGAAAGTACATTTTCACCTTCTGTATCGATCTTCCCAACAGTAGTAACCGACAAGTTTAATCCTTGTAAATACTTTGCTGTTCCTTCTGTCGCGTATAAGGTAAACCCTAATTCAAAGAAACGTTTGGCAATCTCTCCAGCCTCTTGTTTATCTTTATCTGCTACTGTAATTAATACAGCACCTTCCATTGGAACTTTCAATCCTGATGCTGTTAAGCCTTTATACAGTGCTTTTTCCAATGTTCGGTCACGGCCAATTGCTTCCCCTGTTGATTTCATTTCTGGCCCAAGCATTGTATCCACACTTCGTAATTTTTCGAAAGAGAATACTGGAACTTTTACCGACACTGTTTCCGGTTCTGGTAATAAGCCTTCTTCATAACCCATTTCTTTCAATGATTCACCAATAATACAACGTGTAGCAATGTTAGCCATTGTAACACCAGTGATCTTACTTAAGAATGGAATCGTCCTGCTTGCTCTTGGGTTTACTTCCAATACATATACTTCATTTTTATGAACAACGAATTGGATATTAATTAACCCTTTCACACCTAGTTTTTCTGCTATTTTGATTGTTGTATCAACACACTTCTGTTTGATTTCTGTTGATAACCGTTGAGTTGGGTATACAGCAATCGAGTCACCAGAGTGGACGCCAGCACGTTCAATATGTTCCATTACTCCAGGAATAATCGTAGTCTTCCCATCACTTATTGCATCAACTTCTACTTCAATACCTGTTAAGTATTTATCGATTAGTACGGGATGTTTATGCTTAATATGGTTTGTTTTAGCTAAATAACTTTCTAATTCAGATTCATTATAGACAATCTCCATCTGACTTCCGCCGATAACATATGATGGACGGACAAGTACAGGATAGCCAATAGTTTCTGCTGCTTCTTTTGCTTGATCTAGTTGGCGAACACTTTTTCCTTTTGGTTGTGGAATGTTTAGTTCTTGTAACAGCTGTTCAAATTTATCGCGGTCTTCTGCTGAATCAATTGCTTCAAGTGGTGTACCAAGAATTTGTACACCTCTTCTCTCTAATCCTTCCGCTAAATTGATCGCTGTTTGTCCACCAAACTGGACAATAACACCTTCAGGTTTTTCTAGTTCAACAACATGCATTACATCTTCTAGAGTTAATGGCTCAAAGTAAAGTTTGTCTGACACACTAAAGTCTGTTGATACGGTTTCTGGGTTACTATTCATTATGATCGCTTCATAGCCTGCCTCTTTTAATGCAAGGACAGAGTGAACCGTTGCATAGTCAAACTCAATTCCTTGACCGATTCGAATTGGGCCTGACCCGATAACTATCACCTTTTTTCGATCAGTCGCAATAGATTCATTTTCTTCTTCATAAGCACTATAGAAATATGGCGTCTCTGATTCGAACTCAGCAGCACATGTATCTACCATTTTATAAACAGGAAGCAACCCTTCTGCTTTTCTTGTTTCATAGATGGAATCTACTTCAACACCCCATACACGGGCAATTTGCGTATCTGATATACCCAGTAACTTGGCTTCTTTTAATACTTGAATATCATTGCGATGATTCGCTAGTTTTGTTTCAAAATTTATAATTTTTTTAAGCTTATTTAAGAAAAAGCGGTCAATCTTTGTTAATTCGTAAATCTCTTCTACCGTCATCCCTTTTCTGATAACTTCCGCTAAAACATAGATTCTTTCATCATCCGGCTTTACTAGTCTATCAGTTAGTTCTTCCATGCTGTTCTCTACCAGTTTCGGCAGAAAGAAATCTTCCCCGCTTATATCTAATGAACGAATTCCTTTTAACATCGATTCTTCGAAATTACGGCCAATTGCCATTACTTCGCCAGTTGCTTTCATTTGTGTACCTAACTGGCGATTTCCCAGAACAAATTTATCGAACGGGAATCTTGGGAATTTCGTTACAACATAATCCAGCGCTGGTTCATAGAGTGCATATGTTGTACCTGTAATTGGGTTCATAATTTCATCTAAAGTCATACCAATTGCGATTTTAGCTGCAATCTTGGCAATTGGATAACCAGTTGCTTTTGATGCTAATGCAGATGAACGACTTACACGTGGATTTACCTCTATAATATAATATTGAAAACTATAAGGATCTATTGCAAGCTGAACATTACATCCACCCTCTATTTTCAGTGCGCGAATAATTTTTAATGAAGCAGAACGTAAAAGTTGATATTCACGATCACTTAATGTTTGTGATGGCGCAACTACGATGGAATCACCTGTATGGATACCAACAGGATCAATGTTTTCCATGTTACAAACTACAATTGCTTGATCGTTTTTATCCCGCATTACCTCATACTCGATCTCTTTAAATCCTGCAATATTTCGTTCGATTAAACATTGGTTTACTGGAGATAATGATAGACCATTTCGTGTGATCTCACGCAAATCTTGCTCATTGTAACACATTCCCCCACCAGTACCGCCTAAAGTATATGCAGGGCGGACGATTAATGGATAACCAATATCATCTGCAAATGACAGTGCTTGATCTACAGTGTTAACAATTTGGCTTTCTGGTACAGGTTCGTTAATTTCATTCATTAAGGTACGGAACTTTTCACGATCCTCCGCTTTTTGAATGGCTTCTAATTTCGTACCTAGCAATTCTGTTCCTGTTTCTTCTAAGATCCCTGACTCATCTAAAGCAACAGCCAAGTTTAGTCCTGTTTGACCTCCAAGCGTTGGAAGGATAGCGTCCGGTCGCTCTTTTCGAATAATTTTTGATAAAAATTCCACAGTTAGAGGCTCCATATAAACAGTATCCGCAATAGTATGGTCTGTCATAATCGTTGCAGGGTTCGAGTTAGCCAAAATAACGGTATAACCTTCTTCTTTTAATGACTGACATGCTTGCGTTCCAGAATAGTCAAATTCCGCTGCTTGTCCGATGACAATAGGACCAGATCCAATTACTAATATTTTTTGAATATCCGTTCTTTTTGGCATTATGCTTCCTCCTTCAATGTTGCTTTATATGTTGTAATTGTTCCAATAAATTTATCAAACAAATAATTGGTATCATCAGGCCCAGGTGATGCTTCTGGGTGATATTGTACAGAAAATGCCGGGTATTTCGAATGTTTTACCCCTTCAACTGTCTTATCATTTAAAGCAATTTGCGTTAATTCCAGTTCTGTTGATTTAATTGAATCTTCTGTTACGGCATACCCGTGGTTTTGCGAAGTAAGATATGCACGCTCTGTTTCAAAATCATAGACAGGATGATTCGATCCACGGTGACCGAACTTTAATCTTTCGGTATCTGCTCCACAAGCAAGTGCTAATAGTTGGTGTCCTAAACAGATCCCGAATGTTGGAATTGTTGGAATAACTTGTTTAATCATTTCAATTGATTCCGGTACATTCTTCGGATTCCCCGGACCATTTGTCAACATAATTCCGTCTGGCTTTAATCGTAAAATATTTTCAGCACCGTAATTATAAGGAACAACCGTCACATGACAATCTCGTTTCGTTAATTCTCGCAAAATGCCGTGTTTCATTCCAAAATCTATTAATACGATTCGATAGCCTCTTCCTGGCGCTACATATGGTCTTATCGTAGAAACCCTTGCTACTTGATCAGTGAGTACTTCTCTCTCTTTAATTTTTTCTAGGCCATCTTCAACAGACAGATTTTCGTCTGCTTTTGTTAAGATTCCACGCATTGTCCCATGCTTACGAAGAATTTTAGTTAACTTTCTAGTATCGATTCCAGCGATCCCAGGGATATTATTCGCATTTAAAAAAGAGTCTAGGCTTTCATCACTTCTAAAATTGGAAGGAGTCTCACAATATTCTTTCACAATAAACCCAAAGATTGCTGGATTAATTGTTTCAAAGTCATCTTTGTTAATGCCATAATTACCAATAAGAGGGTATGTCATTGTAACAATTTGACCACAGTAGGAAGGATCAGACAATGTTTCCTGATACCCTGTCATTCCTGTAGTAAATACTACTTCTCCAATACTCTCTTCTGTTGATCCAAATGCTTGTCCTTCAAAAATAGTTCCGTCTTCTAAGATTAGTAGTCTTTTCATTGTGCTGCCTCCTCAAATACAACTTCACCTTGATAGATTGTTACAACAGGTTTCCCTAGAACATTCCACTCGTCGAAAGGCGTATTTTTTCCTTTTGAAAGGAATGTTGTTTTGTCTATTTTATAATTTGCCTGCAGATCAATTAATGTAAGATCTGCACTTTGACCAATGTCTAATCTGCCAAATGGCAAACCAAAGACATCTGCTGGTTTTACTGTCATCCAATCGATTAATTGTTTTAATGTAAAGATCCCTTTTTCAACAAAATGGGTATGTAGCAAAGAAAATGCTGTCTCAAATCCTACAATTCCAAACGGCGCTTCCTCCATCCCATTTGCTTTCTCTTCTTCTGTATGTGGCGCATGATCTGTTGCAATAAAATCAATTGTTCCATCAAGCAATCCTTCAACCAATGCTCGCTGATCATCCTGATCTCGCAATGGCGGATTCATTTTAAAATTTGCATCATTTTTGGTGATAGCAGTGTCATTAAGTAACAAGTGGTGTGGTGTAACTTCTGCTGTTACATGGATACCAGCTTTTTTCGCATCACGAATCACTCGGACAGATTCCTTTGTACTTACATGGCAAACATGATAATGACAACCAGCAGCTTCTGCTAACAATACATCACGAGCAATTTGAACAGATTCACAAACGGAAGGAATTCCTTGTAACCCAAGCTGCTTATTTACGGCTCCTTCATGCATTACACCAGCATGAATTAATGAATTATCCTCACAGTGTGCGACAATTGGCATATTAATAGATGCCGCCTGTGCCATTGCTTGTAACATCATATCAGCGGACTGGATACCAACACCATCATCCGTGAAAGCAAATGCGCCTTCTTCTTTTAATGCTTGCATATCTGTTAGTTGCTCCCCAATCAGTCTTTTTGTAATGGATGCATATGGAAGAACCCGGATTCTCGCTGTTTCTTTAATTTTGTCATTAATTTCTTTCATAACTTCAACAGAGTCGGGTGTAGGTTGGGTATTTGGCATCGCACAAACAGTTGTATATCCCCCTCTAGCTGCTGCATGGGTACCTGTTGCAATGGTTTCCTTCGCTTCCCCACCAGGCTCTCTTAAGTGAACATGGACATCAACAAACCCAGGTGATACTAGTCGATTTTTCCCATCAATAATTTCCGTATCTCTATGTTCAAGCTTTGTTCCGATTGCTTCAATTTTCCCATCATTGATTAAAATCTCGCATGCTTGAAGCTCTCCTTTATCCGATAAACGCATGACGTTGGTTAAAATCTTCTTCATAATAGTTTCCCCCTTGGTTTAATAATGACTGTATAACTGCCATCCTTGCCGCTACACCATTTTTCATCTGTTTGAAAATTCTAGAACGATCACATTCTACAAGACGGCTATCAATTTCGACACCGCGATTAACCGGGGCCGGATGTAAGATAACCGCATGTTTTTGCATTCTTTTTTCCCTTTCTATTGTTAACCCATATTTTTGCAAATAGCTGTCTTTATCTAATGCAAGGTGGTCTAGGTGTCGTTCATGCTGAATCCTTAGTAACATGAGAACATCTGCCATTTCTACTGCTTCATCCATTGTTATATATGGAAAATCTAATGTTTGATCTTGCCAATTTTCCATTCCTGTTAAATAAATTTCACAACCTAACGTTGATAATGCAATTGCATTTGATCTTGCAACACGACTATGCTTGATATCTCCTGCGATTACGACTTTTAAACCTCTAAATTGCTGATACTCCTGATAAATTGTTACAAGGTCTAACAATGATTGGGTAGGATGTTCTCCAGTACCATCACCAGCATTAATTACTGGTGTATGAATCGATTCTGCTAATTTCCGAGCAATATTTTCTTCTGAATGTCTTAATATAAGAACATTTGCACCGATTGATTCAAATGTTCTTGCAGTATCATATATGCTTTCTCCTTTTGTTACACTAGAAACTTCTGTCATAAAATCCAACACTTCTATTCCCAGGCGTCTTTGGGCCACAACAAAACTCATCTTCGTTCTTGTACTTGGTTCGAAAAATAAGTTAGCAGCAAAATATTGACCTTTAAGTGGTTTTGCACCATTTAGACTAATATGATCAGCTCTTCTTATTAACTTATACATTTCCTGTTCTGTGAGATCTTGCATTGTCACAAAATGTTTCATTTGTATGGCCTCCTTAAAAGTGTTGTTATCAATTTATTTTTCTTCCTCTGGTGATTCAAACATCTGTCCATTGCCATAGCCTGAATCTTTACCTGGTAAAACAAGATTTAATAGTAAACCGATTAATGCGGATAGCGCCATTCCAGCAATTTGCAGATTTTCTGCATCTTTTATTGGAATTTCAATATACGCTCCACCGATACCAATTACTAAAATTACTGAGGAAATAATTAGATTTCGGTTATTTCCTAAATCAATCTGATTGTCTATTAACATTCTGAGTCCGCTGGATGCTATAATACCGAATAGTAATATTGATACTCCTCCCATAACGGGTGTTGGGATCGAGGCGATAATTTCGGTTATTATACCGACAAATCCAAATAAAATGGCTAAAACAGCAGCACCACCTATAACAAACACACTGAACACTCTCGTTATTGCCAGAACTCCAATATTTTCACCATAAGTTGTATTAGGAGGACCACCAACAAGTGATGCAATAATTGTTGCTACCCCATCACCCAGGATAGAACGGTGTAAACCCGGTCTTTCTAAAAAATTTCTGCCTGCAATCTTAGATAATACCATTTGATCCCCTATATGTTCTGCCACTGTCACTATAGCTACCGGAACCATTAACATGACAATGCTCCAATTAAAAATCTCAGCAGGGTTGTAGGTTACGAATGGAATGACGAAATCTGGCATGACGAAAATTGCACCAATTGCTTCCGCTAATGAATTACTTTCAACAATTCGCTGCCACGCTGCTGTTACCCCACTCGTCTTAAGCACCTCTACTCCTGTTACTGCTGTAATAATCATTGAGTATAGATATCCGCCAATAATGCCAATTAATATTGGGATAAGACCTAAAAACCCTCTGAACATTAATGACCCCACTACTGTAATTAATAATGTCACCATTGCTGCACTAAAATGAACCCCACTGTATTCTCCATTAACGTTCATTGCCATATCGATAGCTGTTGGTGCCAAACCAAGTCCAATTACGATGATAACTGGTCCAACGACTACTGGCGGCAACACTTTCATCAACCATTTGGTTCCAAAGGCTTTGATTAAAAGTGACAAGATACCGTAAACAATCCCTGCCAAGAAGCTTCCGATCATTACACCACCTGTTCCACTAATAGCCATTGCACTAGTGATCGGTGTAATAAAAGCAAAACTTGATCCTAAATATGCAGGTATTCTACCTTTTGTTATCAATATATAAGCAAGGGTTCCTACACCACTTGATATTAAAGCTACTGCCTGTGACAAATCTGTTAGAAATGGTACTAATATTGTTGATCCGAACATCGCAAACAAATGCTGAATACTAAATAAAAACCATTTAGATAATTTCGGTACTTCTCTTACATCCAAAACGATATTATTTTTATTTACCATATTTTCTCGTCCCCTCTTCAATTTCTCTATAAAAAAACCTCTTTGCAAAATCGCAAAGAGGCAAACGTGTTGTTCGTTCTACAACCCGTATCCATCATGCGACCTTGCAAGTATCTCTGTACTCACTTAAAGGTCTTTATCTATTCTTCTTTTTCATAAATACTTACACTATCTATATTATCAATCTCTGCTAGTTCAACAGTAATAATTTCATTTTGAGATGTTGGGATATTTTTTCCGATGAAATCAGCCCGAATCGGTAATTCTCTGTGACCGCGATCAACTAAAACAGCAAGTTGAACCTGTGATGGTCTTCCATGATCCATAATTGCGTCCATTGCTGCCCGAACAGTTCTCCCTGTATAAAGGACATCATCTACAAGGACAATGTTCTTCCCTGTTACATGTTCTTTTAAATTTGCATCATTTAATTGAGGCTCCTGTGCTTCACCATCAACGTGTGTTAAATCATCACGATATAAAGTTATGTCCAATTCACCAAGCGGGACGTCTACCCCTTCAATTTCTTTGATGCGTTCTCTAAGACGATATGCAATCGGTACTCCTCTTGTTTTAATTCCGACTAACATTAACCCGTCTACACCTTTATTGCGCTCTAATATTTCGTGTGCTATCCTGGTTAATGCTCGTTTCATTGCGTTTGTATCTAAAACATTCGCTTTTTTGTTCATCATAATAACTCCTTTTATAGCCCATTATATAGAAAAAACCCTTTATTATCCGAGAGGAAATAAAGGGTTTTGGATACACTTACAGCGTCCAGTTGTATCCAGTTCCTTTTTCAGCCTCACGGGACTGTGTTAAAAGGCTTTATGATATTGAGATAATTATCGCAAAAAACTAAGTACAAGTCAATAGCTTTTTCGAATGTTTTCTAATACTTTCTCGAATTTTGTCGGTAACTCTGCTTCAAAACTCATTTCTTCATTGGAGATTGGGTGTTTGAAGGTTAGACGATATGCATGTAATGCTTGGCCATCAACGTCAATAGACTTTCTCTGTCCATATTTCGGATCGCCAACGATTGGAAAACCGATGTATTTCATATGAACCCTAATTTGATGGGTACGGCCTGTATCTAATACACATTTTATCAATGTGTATTTGCTGTGAAGTCGCTCCAGCACCTCGAAATGGGTAATTGCTGGTTTCCCGTTATCCACAACATCCATTAGTTGACGGTTTTTTTCACTTCTCCCGATTGGTGCATCAATCGTACCATATTCGTGAGGAATATCGCCATGAACCAGTGCTTTATATTCACGTTTAATTTGCTTTTCTTTCATCTGATCCGCAAGTTGTTCATGTGCCTTATCATTTTTTGCAACAACTAATAAACCACTAGTATCTTTATCAATTCGATGGACAATTCCAGGTCTTGCTACACCATTTATTCCTGACAAATCATCACAATGATACAGTAATGCATTGACTAATGTGTCATCTTGATGACCTGCTGATGGATGGACAACCATTCCGCTTTCTTTATTAACTACCATAATATCGTGATCTTCGAATACAATATCAAGTGGAATATCTCTCGCCTCTACCTCTAACGGTTCAACTTCAGGAATTTCCCATTCAATCAAATCATCTGGTTGGCATTTATAATTTTGCTTCACCTTTTTTCCATTTACTTCAATTAATTGTTTATCAAACCATGTTTTGATTTGAGAACGAGAATACTCTTCCGTTATATCAACTAATAATTTATCAATTCTTATACCTTTTTCATCTTGTTGTACTTTATATTGCTCCAAGCTCATGCATTTTTGCTCCTTTTCTGGTTACGCTCATCAAGTATTGTACCGATAAATATGAGGATTACACCTACCACAAGTGCGGAATCCGCAATATTAAAAATGGGATAATCATATGACCCTAAATATACATCGAAGAAATCAACCACTTCTTTACGAAATAGCCTGTCAATGAAATTCCCGATTGCACCCCCTAGTACTAAAGCTAAGGAAACTCCTATTAAGTTACTATCTTTCGCGTGTTTTTGAATATAATAAATTACAAAACCAATCACCACTGCAGTTATAATATAAAAGAATACCATTTGTCCCTCAAGTATTCCCCATGCAGCACCTGTATTTCGATGAGATGTTAAATAAAATACATTTTCAACAACTGTTATTTGCTCACCAAGTTCCATATTTTGTACAATCCATAATTTTGTCAATTGATCTAATCCGATAATAACGACTGCTATGGTATATACCCACCACATAAAAACACCAACCTCTGTTTCATTAATATCATTATACACACTTATAAATATTATAGCATGTTTTTTCCTTTCACAGGAAAAATATATAAAAAGCCAACTATACAAAACAACAAAGTATAGCTGGCTTTTATTTGTATCAGTAATTTTAATGCATCTGATGAAGATTTTAACTAGTGAACCTTATCCATTCACATAATGATGTAACATTACCTATCCTTCCATTACATCTGCAAAGTGTTCTTTTACCACTGATGCACATCGTGTACATAATGTCGGGTGATCTTTATCTTCCCCAACAGTGTCGGAAATAACCCAACAACGTTCACATGTATCCCCTTGGTGCTTACTAATATTTAATGTAACAAACTCATATTCTTTACCTGAGTCCAAGTTATCCACTATTTCTACATGTGAAACAATTAATAACTGGTGTAAATGAGCAATTTGTTGTAAAATTTCAGCAACTCGCTCGTTTTTGGGTTG
The DNA here is from genome assembly GCF_042651765.1 of Gracilibacillus xinjiangensis. NCBI lineage: Bacteria > Bacillati > Bacillota > Bacilli > Caryophanales > Bacillaceae > Gracilibacillus > Gracilibacillus xinjiangensis. The sequence continues at coordinate 1,015,091 of NZ_JBHSDT010000008.1, forward strand.
AATTTGTACGGAAGCTTCTAAAGACTTTCCAATTATTTTTTCAGCACGAGCTTCTTCGAGGCCTTTCAAGATGTCATCACGGATTTGCATAAATTCATCCCATTTTTCAATAAGCTGATCTGCATTAGTAATTTCCCGTGATTCCGGCATATCACATAATTGCACTCGCTCCTCTGCTGCATCCGGAATATATGTCCATACTTCTTCCATTGTATGAGTTAAAATTGGTGTTAAAAGCTTAACTAAGGATGTAACAATTTCATAGTATACTGTTTGAATACTGCGTCTTCTTGGATGATCTTCTGCCTCAATATAAACAACATCTTTAGCAAAATCCAAGTAGAAAGAACTTAGGTCAATACTGCAAAAATTATGAATCGTTTGATATACTGTCGAGAAGTCATAAGTCTCATAAGCTTGTCGTGCTTTTGCAATAACTTTTTGCAATTTCACTAACATATATTGATCGATTTCTTCTAAGTCATTATCTGCCACTTTATGTTTTAAGCTGAAGTCACTTAGATTTCCTAATAAGAAACGGAAGGTGTTGCGAATTTTCCGGTAACCCTCTGATGTTTGCTTAATAATATCGTCAGAAATGCGTACATCCGCTTGATAATCTACAGAAGCTACCCATAAGCGAAGGATATCTGCACCGTATTGTTTCATGATTTTCGATGGAACGACAACATTACCAACAGATTTACTCATCTTGCGGCCTTGACCATCTAAAGCAAACCCATGAGAAATAACAGTTTCGTACGGGGATTTACCTGTCACTGCAACGGCTGTAGAAATGGATGAGTTAAACCAGCCACGATATTGGTCTGAACCTTCTAAATAAACATCGGCAGGCCTTTGTAATTCTTCCCGATCATTTAATACACCCTGGTGTGATGATCCTGAGTCAAACCATACATCCATAATATCTGTCTCTTTCGTAAAGTTGCCATTAGGACTATGTTCTGAGGTAAATCCTTCTGGTAATAAATCTTTTGTCTCCCATTCAAACCAAATATTCGATCCATGCTCTCTAAATAGTTCTGCAACATGGGCAATTGTTTCATCAGTAATGATTGGAGTCCTATCCTCCCCGTAAAATACTGGAATGGGAACACCCCAAGTACGTTGGCGGGAAATACACCAATCCTCACGGTCACGTACCATATTATATAATCTTGTTTCCCCCCAGTTTGGTACCCAATTAATTCGTTTGATTTCCGCTAAAATTTCTTCCCGAAAATCCTTGATGGAAGCAAACCACTGATTCGTTGCACGGAAGATCGTAGGTTTCTTTGTACGCCAGTCATGTGGGTAGGAGTGTGTAATAAACTCCATTTTTAATAAAGCACCATTTTCTTCGAGTTTTTCTGTTACTTTTTTATTTGCTTCATCGTAAAATAATCCTTCGAACCCTGGTGCTTCATCAGTAAAGACACCTTTCTCATCAACTGGACATAAAACGCTCAAACCATATTTTTTACCGACAATAAAGTCGTCTTCACCATGACCCGGCGCGGTGTGTACGAGCCCTGTACCACTTTCAGTTGTAACATGCTCACCTAAAATAATTAATGATTCTCTGTCATAAATAGGATGCTGTGCCACAAGGTTCTCTGCTTCCACACCTTTAAATGTTTGAACAATTTCGGCATCCTCCCATTCTAAAGTTGTTTTCACTTGTTCTAACATGTCATTGGCAATAATGAATTTTTCTGTACCTACTTTTATGACAGCATATTCTAAGTCCGGGTGAAGGGAAATCGCTAAATTAGCTGGAATTGTCCAAGGTGTTGTTGTCCAAATGATAAATTTCTCATCACCATTTAACAGATCTTTTCCGTCTTTTACTCCAAATGCTACATAGATAGAAGCAGACCGTTTATCTTGGTACTCAATCTCTGCTTCCGCTAAAGCAGACTCAGAAGATGGTGACCAGTACACTGGTTTCAATCCTTTATAAATATAACCTTTTTTCGCCATTTCGCCGAATACTTTAATTTGTTCTGCTTCATATGCTTTATCTAAAGTAATGTAAGGATTTTCCCAATCGCCACGTACCCCTAACTGTTTAAATTGTGTCCTTTGATTATCGATTTGTTTTAATGCATACTCCGCACACTTTTGACGAAATTCAGCAATAGTCATTTTTTTGCGATTTACTTTCTTTTTAGCAAGTGCTTGCTCAATCGGTAAACCATGTGTGTCCCAACCTGGTACATATGGCGCATTGAAACCTGTCATCGATTTATACTTTACAATAAAATCTTTCAACACTTTATTTAATGCATGGCCCATATGGATATCTCCATTCGCATATGGCGGTCCATCATGAAGAATGAACAGTTTTCGACCTTTAGTTCTTTCTTGAACTTTTTCGTATAGTTTCTCCTGTTCCCATTGTTCTTGTAACTTCGGCTCTTTATTTGGCAGATTTCCACGCATTGGGAATTCTGTCTTTGGCATGTTTAATGTTTGTTTATAGTCCATTAAAATGTCCTCCTTCACATATTTTTCCTGCAAATAAAAAAAGTTCCTCACATCCCAAAAAGGGACGAGAAGAACTCGCGGTACCACCCTTATAAATAATAGCATTACATCACTACTATCCACTCGAACATCCGTAACGAGAATGACACGACTATCCCTACTTTGTCATTTCAGAATAGCTCCTCATGGGTGATTTTCAATTAATGGTCTAAATTAGGCTCACACCATCCCTAACTCGCTCTTCTTAGTTGTCCATTAATCTACTGTCCCAATCAATGAATTAATCATATTAGTTGAATAAAATTATAGAAAATAAATCCGATTTAGTCAAGATTAATAATTGCTTGGTTCTGTTTCCTGTTGTTCTACATCATCAATTTCTGTTTGAAAAAGCCCATCCCAATCATCATTTTCAATTAAATCTAATTGTGCTTCGACTAACATTTTCAATCTTGTACGGAACACTTTTGCCTGCTTTTTTAATTCTTCCACTTCTAAGGAAATCTTTCTTGATTTATGTAAAGCTTCATTAATAATTCTGTCTGCGTTTTTTTCCGCTTCTTTTATTATTAATTTTGATTCTTTCTTCGCATTTTCTTTCACTTCTTCTGCTGTTTCTTGAGCAACAAGGATTGACTTATTAAGTGTTGACTCAATATTAGAAAAATGACTTAATTTCTCATTTAACTGATCAACCTGTTCTTTTAATTCCTTTTTTTCTCTAATTACTAATTCGTAATCCTTAATAATTTGATCTAGAAATTCATTTACATCATCTTCATCATATCCCCGAAACCCTCTTGCAAATTCTTTATTGTGGATATCAAGTGGTGATAAAGGCACGGCGGCCACCTCCTAATTCTAGTAGTTCTAACTTCTATAGTATCATATTAATTAGACAAAACAACGAAAAATCCTGCATAAATACTATAATAATTTTTCAAAAGTAATCCGTTGTTTGTCTTTTTTTGTTTTACCTTGTAATTCCTTTAACCTTGTCCTGCCTTTTCCCCTGACAGATAACATATCTCCCTCTTCCAATACATAGGCAGCTTGTTCAATTGTCTGGAAATTTACTTTCACATAGCCTTTTCTAATTAGATCAAGAGCCTGCTGTCTAGATACCTGATACATTTCTTTAATCAGAACATCCAATCGTAAAGAGGAACATGTTGCACTGTATTCCACCCATTCATTATTGCTTGCTGCCAGCTTAGAAAAAGGAGTAGGTTGGAACTGAACATTCGCCTTTTTTATTGACGTAACATTTGTTGTTAAATATGTAGTGATATCTTTTGCAACTACTATTTGAATATATCCATCATTAATGGCAATATCTCCAAGTTTCTTCCGTTGAATACCTGCGGAAAGAAATGCCCCTAAAACATCGCGATGCTCGATCGAAACAAACTTTTCAGGGAAATGAGCTTGCAATAACTCTACTTCAAAAGAACCTTGCGTTATTTCTTCATAAAAAGGTGTGAGAATTGCCCGCTTTCGCTCTGCATCATCCCACGCACCGAAAAATTCCAGTTGCAATGTTTCATCATGGCCAATTAACGACTTAAATATTCTTTGCTCTCTGGGATGAAGGAAATCCGTTAGTCTAGAAACGTAATGGTGTGTAACTTCATCTCGCCATGATAGCACTTGATCAATAAACGGGTATTCCTCTTCTCTAAAATGCTGATATAAATCCATTGACTCACCTAACTTATACTAAAATAAAAAGTTAAAAAACAAATAATCTAATCCCATCTTTGCGAATCGTAAAACGAAAATCGCAACAATTGGTGAAATATCAATCATACCACCAATTGGAGGGATTATTTTGCGAAATGGTTCTAAATATGGTTCAACAATCCTTCCTAACATTCTACCGATTGAAGATTCTCTCGCCCCCGGGAACCATGACATTAAAATATAAATGATAATTGCATATGAATATAATTCAAATGCATAACCCAAAATTTGCCATAATGTAATCATTAAATTTACCACCTTTGATCTGGATCAAAATCTTCCATAACTTCTGTAATATTCCCACTAATTTCAACATGGTCAGGTGTACAAAGAAAAGTCTGTGCACCTAATTTCCTAATATGTCCTGACATTGCATAAACAGTACCACTCATAAAGTCGACAATCTGTCGTGCTTGCTGTGCATCTACTCGTTGCAGGTTCATAACAACAGAGCGACGGTTAACAATATGATCAGCTATTTCTTGCACTTCATTATAAGAACGGGGTTCACAAAGTACAAACTTAGAGCTGGGCTGAACTGTTTTTAAACTAACCACATTATTTCTTTCTTCAGGCTCACCTGGTTCATCCTTTTCCTGGATTTCTTCATGAATGATTTCATATTCATCCTCTAAACCAAATAAGTTCTTAAACTTTCCTTTCATACTCATCAATTACACACCTCTATTCATCATAGGGCCCCACTAGTTCTGAACCAATACGGATATGGGTAGCACCTTCTTCAATTGCTATCATATAATCATTACTCATTCCCATTGAAAGGTAGTGACATGGTGCATGAGCCCATCCTTTTTCTTCAATTTCATCACGTAAGTTTCTTAGCTTACCAAAGGTATTTCTAAGGATTTGTTCATCATCAACATACGGTGCCATTGTCATTAATCCAACCACTCGAATATGCTCATATTGTGAAAGACTCTCAACGAAAGATAAAACATCACTTGGCGTAAGTCCATGTTTCGTTTCTTCACCACTCACATTTACTTGCACAAAACAATTGATGACACTATTTTCTTTTGCTCGCTTATTAATTTCTTTAGCCAGTGACACCCGATCCAGGGAATGAATAAAATCAATATGGTCAATCACTTCTTTTACTTTACGTGATTGCACAGAACCGATAAAGTGCCAGGTTGCTCCAGATTCTATTTCTGCTTTCTTTGCTAACAACCCTTCCATCCGATTTTCTCCTAAATGACTTACACCTGCAGCTACTGCTTCTTTCGCTCTTTCTATTGTAACATATTTTGTCACACCAATTAGTGTTATATCTTGCTCACTTCTGTTTACATTCTGGCATGCTTGTCGTATATTTGCTTGAATGGCTGCTAAATTATCTGCTACTTTCATTACTAGAAATACTCCTTTCCCTACATTAATCCAATAAACCCAAGCATCCTGCCTGTTTTTTGATCGTCTCTTCGATGGGAGAAGAAAAGGTCATCATGTGCAGTACAATATTTTGTTACATGAATATTAGATCCGGGAATACCTGTATCTAATAATTGGAGGTAATTTAGTTGCTTTAAATCTAAATAATAATGTGAATTTTCCAATCGGTAAACTTCATTGTATTTCAGTGGAACATGTTGGATTACTTCCTGACTGACTTGATAACACTTCTGGCAAATAGATGGTCCGATCACAATTTCTATCTGGTCTATAGAAAACCCTAGTTTGGTGAAATTATTTATTGTTTCTGCAGCAATATTTCCGACAGTTCCTCTCCATCCTGCATGAGCAATTGCTGCGGCATTATTGCCTGCAAGGAAAAATAATGGAACACAGTCAGCAAACAACAAGCAAGGTAACAGATCATTCTCGGTTATTATGAATCCATCTGTGTCACGTATGGTGTCAGATAGGGTAATAATCCCTTTCCCACGATCTTTTTTCGATACTCTCTCCACATTTACACCATGAGTTTGTTCTGCCATTACCCAATTTTCAATTGGCACATTGATTTTCTTTGCTAAGCTTCTCCTGTTTTCGAGGACATCATCATGGTTGTCTCCAACATGTAAGCCTAAATTATTACTATAATAATCACTCTGGCTCTGGCCGCCAAATTTTGTTGTAAAACCCCCGATAACATTATACTTTTTCATCCAATGATGAATGAAAAGAAGCTGCTTTGTGGTATCATGATAAAATGGTTCCATTAGATGACACCTCTCCTATTTTTCATCATTTTATCACATTTACGACATCGTTCACAATTTAAATCATACATCGACCAAAAAACTATTATGCATTATGTTTTTCCACTGGTTCATTAATATAAAGATTAGACTTTTTTACCAGGATTACATCTTGACCAATTCGCATTACATTTTCCCATGGGATAATTACTTCTCTTTCTTCACCAAATAAGCCAAGCATTTTTGATTTTGTTGCTACTATTAGATTTATAATTCGACCATAATCGACATTTATTTCTATATCTGTTACATGCCCCAGTTTTGTTCCATCCTCAATATAAATAATATCCTTCATCTGCATTGATGATAATGTTATCACTCACTCTCACCACCTTTTTATATCAATATATGATTATGGAAGTAAATTATGGTGCAGGATTTCAATAAAAATTTAGTATGCACCAAATTATTTCGCACAAAATAATGGTGAGAGAAGCTAAGTTTCTCCGATTACATCATAAGAGGGTGAAAACATGGGTAGAGATGACCATAAGAACAGAAAGAATAAGAATAACTTACCACAAACACCAAAAAATCAAAAAAGCGATGGTATTGATGTGGAATTTTCCGAAGAGTTAGCAGATACGGAAGACAGAGAAGCACAGATGAGAAGCAAGCGAGCAGATCAGCGTCAAAGCAAATAAAGTATATTTCCATCAACAAAGGGCAGTGATGGAAAAACCATCACTGCCCTTTTTATTCAAACATTTCCTTATTCATTTCTTTTATGGCAGCTTTTTCAAGTCTGGATACTTGTGCTTGTGATATACCAATTTCTTCTGCCACTTCCATTTGTGTTTTTCCTTGAAAAAACCGCTTGTTTAAGATCATTTTTTCTCGATTGTTTAATCTTCTCATACCTTCTTTTATAGATAAATAATTAATCCAATCATTATCTTTTACATTATCATCACTTACTTGGTCCATTACATAAATTGGGTCTCCGCCATCATTAAATATTGGTTCAAATAAGGACACAGGATCTTGTATTGCATCAAGTGCGAAGATGACATCTGTAACAGGAACATCGAGCTCGTTGGCAATTTCTACTGGAGAAGGATCCTTTGAAGTTTCACTCATTAACTTTTCTCTTGCATGCAAAGCTTTATAAGCGATATCTCGTAATGATCTCGAAACACGAATAGGATTATTATCACGTAAGTATCTTCTAATCTCACCAATAATCATTGGGACTGCATATGTTGAGAATTTAACATTTTGACCTAAATCGAAGTTATCAATTGACTTTAACAAACCAATACAGCCAACTTGAAACAAATCGTCACCATATTCTCCACGGTTATGAAATCTTTGGATAACACTTAATACTAATCGTAAATTCCCATTAACTAATTTTTCTCGTGCTGACTGATCTCCTGCTTGCATTTCCTTAAACAGCTTTCTCATCTCATCATTTTTTAAAACTGGTAATGTTGAAGTATCTACCCCACAAATCTCTACCTTATGTCTTGTCATATTGTACCCTCCCAATTGGAGATCCTTCTCAAAAATAAGTATCACCAATCGGAGGGTTTTTATGCATGTACCATTAATTAACAGTTACACCATCTTATTAAATTCTTTCTGTAATCTTTTAATAATTTTCTTCTCTAACCTCGAAATATATGATTGCGAAATCCCTAACATATCAGCTACATCCTTTTGGGTCTTCTCCTCGTTATTAACAAGTCCGAAGCGAAGTTCCATGATTTGTTTTTCCCGCCCGTTTAGTTGCTCCAATGCATTTCTTAATAAGACTTTATCAACATCTTGTTCTAAATCTTTAAATGTTACATCCTCATCTGTTCCTAATACATCGGATAGTAGCAATTCATTTCCATCCCAGTCCACATTGAGTGGTTCATCAAAGGATACCTCTGTTTTTAATTTATTATTTTTTCTGAGATACATTAATATCTCATTTTCAATACACCTGGAAGCATATGTTGCAAGTTTTATTTTCTTCTCAGGGTTAAACGTATTTATTGCTTTAATCAAACCTATTGTTCCTATACTAATTAAATCTTCAATATTAATACCTGTATTCTCAAATTTCCTTGCAATATAAACAACTAGTCTTAAATTACGTTCGATCAACATTGCTCTAGCTGCTTTATCACCTACTGGTAATTTATTGATTAATTCAAACTCTTCCTCTTTTGTTAATGGCGGTGGCAGTGCCTCACTACCCCCAATATAGAATACTTCATCTTCATGAAAACCCATTTTTTTCAAGATTTTATAAACGATGATTTTATATTTCATTTTTATATCTAACATATAATCACTCCCTTGTATATTCAGCCCACTTCTTGAAAAAGTTTTGGATGAAGTAAGCAATGGTAGCTATGGTCCCCGACTAATTGTCCAAATCTAATCCCAATAAGCACTTGCTGCACCTCAATTTTATTCCGTTTATCAATATGTATCACCAATTTGTCTGGGGAAAAAGCGATTAACCATTCCATTTTCCCACCGACCCCTTGATATGGGACGAGGCGGTAATTCTTATTAGAATGTGGTGTAATATCACCGTCTGCAATTTGTTCATACAATTGTTTAAGTTCCATTAATTCTTGTTCATTAAACGAATCATTTAAAAATGTCTCATCACAGATAATCACAGGTTTCTTTGAAATTGGGTCAACTAGTTGATTACCACTATCTACATAGCCAGATACCTGTACCTCTCGTTCACGCCAAATAATTGTAACCATGTACATAAAATCTCGTTTTAACTGGGTGTATTTATGCTTGTCCATCCTCTGTTTTGTAAATAAGTAGACAACAGGAAAACCAATCAATACGAAAAAACCATGAATTTGGGTTGGTTGTAATTGGCTGTAATAGCTATTCAATTCCTCTGTGTTAGTAAGATAATGGATCGCCAGCAACCCGCCGCCAATAGCGAATGTCATAAAGTAAAATGTAAATAAATGTTTGATGAATAGAGCCAGGTTGGTAAAGCCAAACGAGATAATGATGATTAGACAAGAATGGAGCACTTTTACATACCATGCTTCCAAATAGAGTTCTGGAATTAAAAGAGATAATGGAACAATAACAGAGCCTATAAAGCCAGCAAAGCAAATTCGATACCATTTTGTTTTGCTACACAAAACGGATTGGGTTAATAGGAGAATCATCCAGTCAATTCCCCAATTTATTAACCATATTAATTCAATATAAATAGTCACCAATGATCGCTCCATTAGAAAAACTTTATGTTGTTCCATAAGTATAGTGGATTAGAACAAAGAAGTCTGTCAAACTGAGGAAGGCAATGACATCTAATTTTTAGAACTTTACACACATATTGTTGAATTGTGAAATTTAAATATAGGTGAGGACTTATTTAGTAATTATACTGATTCAAATTACTAATCTAGGGGGCAGTAAGCACCATTCTAGAAATCCATGCTTTGATCAACAGCCCGATGCGAAAATCTATTCCAGCAGAAAATGTTCATATTTTCATAAAAAAGCTGCCTAATGTCAGGTATTTCTGACTTAGACAGCTTTTAAATCGTATTCTTATTATCTTCTTCTATTGCGATTTCTCAAGAATGCAGGAATATCCAATGTATCCTCCTGTTGTTTTGTTCGAGAGGAGGTGGTCGAAGCTGGGGTTGGTTCCTGTTTTTTTTCGTCCTTCTCCCGCTCACGAGCTACTGGTTTTTGCTGAAGAGCAGGTTTTGCTTTTCCTTGAACGTTTTTTAATTGTGTTTCGTCAAAACCTGTTGCAATTACAGTAACAACAATCTCATCTTTAAGGTCTTCGTTAATTACAGAACCAAATATCACATTAACTTCCTGATCTGCAGCAGATGTTACAATATCGGCAGCTTCCTGTACCTCATATAAACTCAGATTCGTCCCACCAGTAATATTCATTAACACACCATGAGCACCGTCGATCGATGTTTCCAGAAGAGGTGATGAGATTGCTTTTTTAGCAGCTTCTGCAGCTCTGTTTTCACCTGTAGCAATACCTATTCCCATCAATGCAGATCCTTTGTCAGCCATAATTGTCTTCACATCAGCAAAGTCAACATTGATTAAACCTGGGGTTGCGATTAAATCAGAGATACCTTGAACACCTTGTCTTAACACATTATCTGCTTCACGAAATGCTTCTAACATTGGTGTATTTTTATCAATTATCTCTAGCAATCTATCATTCGGAATAACAATTAATGTATCCACATTGCTTTTCAGTCCGTCAATACCAGTAACAGCTTGTGTAGCTCTTTTTCTACCCTCGAAAGTAAATGGCCTGGTAACAACACCTACAGTTAGTGCTCCTAACTCCTTCGCTACTGCAGCAATTACAGGAGCAGCACCAGTACCAGTTCCACCGCCCATACCAGCGGTAACAAACACCATGTCTGCACCCTTTAGGATTTCTTCAATCTGCTCTTTACTTTCTTCAGCAGCTTTGCGACCTACTTCAGGATTGGCACCGGCTCCCAATCCTCTTGTCAGCTTAGTCCCAATCTGCATTTTCACTTCCGCTTTTGATAAATTAAGTGCTTGCGCATCCGTATTGACAGCAATAAAATCTACTCCTTGAACACCATGCTCAATCATTCGATTTACTGCATTACTTCCGCCGCCGCCAACACCAATAACCTTTATTGATGCTAACTGGTCCATATTTGTATCAAAATCTAACATATAATTTCCTCCTAATTTGCTAGTTTTAGAGTCTGTCTGTTTCCACATTTAGTTACATTGCTGTAAATATTTTTAGTCGAAGAAATATTTAAACAAGTTAGCTAATTTAGGTTCTTTCTTCTCTTTTACCTTTTGTTCTTTTACTGGTTTTGATTTTTCGGATTTTCTTTGCTCAGATACTTCCACTTCTCTATTTGCTGAAATAGAACCTGAAAACTCTTTCCCTTGTATTTTCGCATTCTTGTAAGCAAATTTCAAGATGCCAATTCCAGCAGTATACTGAGGTTCCCTCACCCCAATATAATCCGGTATAGCAATTCTAACATTTGTTTGGTAAATTAACTGAGCCAAATCAGCTGAACCTGGCATACTCATTGTTCCACCAGTTAGTACAATACCACCCGGAAGATCATCATAACCCATTTTTTGAATTTCCCGAGCACTCATTAAAAGTATCTCTTCAAATCTTGCTTCAATGATATCAGCCAATTCTGCTTGGTTATATATTTCTTTTTGATTACTTCCAATAATATTAACGGATAATGTTTCTTCTTCGTTCGCATCATCATAGAACGCATAACCATGATCTAGCTTAATATTTTCAGCTTCTTCAGTTGTTGTCCTTAGACCTATAGACAAGTCTTTCGTGATGTTATTACCTCCAATCGGTAATACAGTTGTATCAGATAATGAACCATGTTCAAAGACTGAGACAGTTGTGCTGCCTCCACCTAAATCTAATAAAGCAACACCGAGATTCTTCTCGTCATTTGAAAGTGCTACTTCCCCTGTTGCCAATGGCTGTAAACAAAGATCTAGTACAGTTAGTCCAGCTTTTTCAACACATTTCAGGATGTTATGTAACATTGTTCGCGAACAAGTGATGATTGTTCCTTGCATTTCTAAACGCACGCCTATCATTCCGCGTGGATCTCTAATCTCATCCAATCCGTCAACAATAAACTGTTTCGGTATCACATCAACAATTTCTCTCTCTGGCGGAATAGACAAAACTTGTGCAGCATCCATCACCCGATGGATATCTTCTTCTTTTATTTCCTTATCCTCACTAGATACTGCCACAACACCGTGACATGGTTGTAATTGAATATGATTTCCATTAATCCCAACGACAACACGATCAATATGTACATCTACCATTCTCTCAGCTTGTTCTACTGCTGTTTTTATTGAATGAACTGTTTCATCAATATCAACGATTGCTCCCTTTTTCATTCCAAGTGACTTTGAAGATCCAACTCCTATTATATTAAGAGAGTCCCCTACCACTTCCCCAATAATGACTTTGATCTTCGATGTACCTATATCAAGGCTGACTAAAATTTCACTGTTGTCCATGAGGCACCTCCTATTTCTTATACATTAATTTAAGAATGATTGCATATAGTAAACTATGTTAAAAACTATTATAATAAAAGTTAAGCCATTTTTCATAATAATTCGAAAAATGTTTTCGAAAAAATTTAGTTTACTAGACATTCACATGATTTTTTCAATTCTTATACGTTCATTCGTATAAGAATCACCATTACATTATTCTACTTTATGTGATAAAATTCCGCCAATTTCAGTTATTTTTCTTAATCCGATGCTTTTCTAATAATACCCTTCTAATAATTGCCATGTTATTAAACAATCGCACACCAAATGCAAAGATTGCTGCCAAGTATAAATCGATTCCCAATTGAACACCAATAAATGCTAATAATGCAGCCAGTGATACATTGAAGAAAAAACCAGATACAAACACACTTTGATCAAATTTACCTTCCAATTGTGTTCGAATCCCCCCAAATAGAGTGTCTAAAGCTGCTAATACTGCAATGGATAAGTAGTTGGCATACACATCAGGTATTGTAATATTAGTTAAAAATCCTAAAACTAAACCTAAAATTAAAAACAAAGCCGGCAACAGCACTATGACCCACCTTCTTCTTGTGACTCAGATATTTCCAAACCATCTAAATCTATTGCACCATCGTACTTTGGCAATACTATTTCTGTAACTTTCTCTGTTTTTATATCAATATTTTCTAAAGCAAGATAGTCAATAGACTCACTTACTTCAATATGATTGATCAGACGTTCAGGGTCTGCGGTTAGTATATTGATTTCAATTGGCAAACTGCCGATCGGACTATTATTCACATAAACTCTCCCATTTACATTCCTAATCGGTGTAATATTTACCAACCTTTCTTGTTCAACTGCTATATCATTTGCACCATAGTCATTTAGTTGATTGATTAGAAATTGTAATAGTTCAGCAGTCAATTCCGGGTATTCCTGATAATTTTCATATTCTTGGAAGAGTGGCTGTAATGTAATCACTACACCCTCTCCTCTTATTTCGGTCAACCCTGCCTGTTCCTTTAATATTTCAATAGATTCATTTAATGATTTTATTTGCTGTCTTTCAGGTTGCTCTTGGTATTCTTGTAATAGTTCCTCGTTTGCAGCAATTTCAGTATAAAGAGTTTGCTGGATTTGCTGTTCTTGTTGCAAATCTGTTCTTATTTCCCATAAATCTCTAGTATCTCTTAATTCAGCAGATTGATTTGTTTGAAATAATATTGCGATCATAAAACCAATGATAAAACAGATTAAGCTAATCGATAATTTTCCGCTATTTGAAATTTTCATATAGATCACAATTCCCTTGCCTGCATTTCAATTAGTGATTTCTTCTCAAGTGCCACTTCCACATTTTCTTGAACTAACATATCAATAACACCATTCTTCAAATTCAAACTTACATCAAGCAAGTCTTGATCTCCAATTGCTGAGATAACAAAAGGTGCAGGGTATGTCCTGCCATCTATTGTAATGACAGGCCCTACACATGTAATATAACTGTCCCTGTAGATACGTTGACCATTAATTGCAATCGCCTTTGCACCTGCACTATATAATTCGTTAATAACTTGATGAACGTGTCGGTCATGAACAATATATTGATTTGCATGCTGATCACTTGGTATGTAACTGGAATCACTTAAAGTAATTTCAATTCCACTTCCCTGAACAGAGAGTTCGCCGACCAGTTTCTGTAATTTCGTTTTCGTTTCAACAAGAGTATGTAAAACATCTGCTTCAGAAGCTAGGTTCTGCTCTATCTCTTGAATACTTTGTCTAATACCATTCAACTCTGATCTAAGTTGTTTATTTGTGTCCTCAAGTTCAATCAGCTGCTTCCGATAGAAGTAATCACGTTCCCATTCATTTTCATTTAATTGTACTACATTATTATTTGATCGAGTTTGCTGGAAGCTAAACGTAATTAAAAATCCTAACACAAAGAAAACAAGTGCAAAGATTAGCTTTCTACTTTTCATTCTCTTCCCCCGTCTATTACTTCAGGTTGATTTGTACTGTAAGGCGTAAAGACTGCGCCGCCTTCATCAATTGTTATCACGCCTTCCACTCCTTTATCCAACTGATTGATGATCGAAGGATATGTTTTTAATAATGCTGAGAAGTTTCTTGCGGTTATTTCAACTTCATAGCCATCTACCATAAATAGTACCAGTTTCTGAGAGTTTGTGGGTGTAGGCGACCATTTGATTTCTGATATTAATGACTGAATATAACTAGGCAACTCATTCAGTTCTTTGGCAAGCTCTTGCAGATTTGGGTACTCTGATAAATTTCTTAACAATGGGGCTGATCTATTTATATTATTCATTGATACTCCATCTAATGTGTCACCATTTTCTAATAGTGGATAGACTAAATCTTCTTCTACTATATATCCTACATTGTTTAATTCTTCGATTTGAATAATAATTTTATTAGCAGGAAACTTTTTATCAATTGTTACAGTATGTATCAGCTGGTGCTGCTCTAATGCTTCTTCCAACTTCCCTGCTTGTACCGTCCAATAATTTGTGAAAAGATCTAATTCAGTTATTTCCAGGATCTCCTCTTCTGATACGAGATTTTCACCATTAATTTCAATACTGTTAACATGACTCAAAGGTGATTGGAGATAAACAACTAAAAAAACAAGCAAAAAAAATACTGTCAAATAGATAGCTAATTTACGATTTGTACGCTTTCTTCTTTCTCTTTTTAATTTTGGAATTCTATCTTCGATTGATACAACTCTTTTTTCCTCCATAGTTCAACTTCCCTTTTTTAATATAAAACTTAAATTGATTAGCTAATTCTACATGATAACCTGTAAATAGCAGACTTGAATTCTGCTAATTTCTTCATGTATGGAATCACTACCGTAACTCACCTCTAATTATAGCATATTGTTCCCATCAAACCATAATGTATCTTCCTTATTTCATTTCCTGTATTTGCTAACATTTAATAAAATTCCGACAGAGCATAAAGTTAGGGTTAAAGAAGAACCGCCATAGCTTAAAAAAGGTAAGGTAATCCCTGTTACTGGAATCAGACCAATTACCACACTAATATTAATCATCACCTGAATAGCAATCATACCTACAATACCGATTGATAACAATTTAGCAAATAAGTCTGGAGCCTGAAGTGATACAAGAATTCCGCGCCATACAAAAAGGAAGAATAATCCGATAACAAAAACCCCTCCAATAAATCCTAACTCTTCAGCTATTATAGCAAAAATAAAATCATTATGAGGTTCTGGTAAGTAGAAATACTTCTGTAAACTATTACCATATCCTACACCAAATAATCCTCCTGGTCCTATAGCATATAATGACTGAATAATTTGAAATCCATTACCTAAAGGATCTTGCCAAGGATCTAAAAATGCTGTAATTCGATTCATACGATACGGAGCTGATATAATTAGCAATAAAAATCCAAGAACACCGAAACCAGCTAATAATAAGAAGTGTTTCCAACGGGCACCAGCAACAAATAAAAGCAAAAAACTTGTTAGAAGAAATACCATACCTGTCCCCAAATCTGGTTGCAGCATTATAAGGAGAAATAAACCGACGATGGTGAGAAGTGGCGGAATAAAACCCCTTTTGAATTCTACTATCCGATCTTGAATGTTCACAAGATAGCCACTTAAAAAAAGAATCATGCCTAATTTCATAAATTCGGCTGGCTGAATACTAAATGCTCCAATTCCAATCCAGCTTCTCGCTCCACCTCTTACCATACCGATTCCCGGAATCAATACGGCAATTAACAAAACAATACATCCAATAAAGATCCATTTTCTGTATTTAATCCACTGAAAATATGGAACATTAGCTACAATAAACATTGCTATAACCCCTACACCTGCAAATAGAAGCTGACGTTTCACAAAATAAAAAGAGTCATTAAATTTATACTCTGCCCAAATATATGAAGCACTATAAACCATTAAAGTTCCTATTATTAAGATTGCTAAAATAAGAATAACTAAAAGCCGATCGACCGAATCTGTACGAATCCGATTTTCCATAAAAAAACCCCCTTATTCGATAGATATAAGGGGCAATTGTTATCATTATTAAATTGATCATCAAAGCATTAGATCATGGTAGACAAGCCCCTACTATAATCTATGCACAGATTCCATAAACATGTTTCCTCTCTCTTCAAATGTTTTATATTGATCCCAGCTGGCACATGCTGGTGATAATAAAATGACATCACCGGATTCAGAAAACTGGTAAGCTTTATTTACGGCTTCCTGCATATTGGCGACTAATGAAATAGCAGGAATAGACGCACTTAGACCAAGTTGTTCTAATTTTTTTGCCGTTTCTCCAAACAGCACTAGTGCTTTTACATTTTCCATAAATGGCAGTAAACTATCAAAATCATTCCCGCGATCTAATCCACCAGCCAATAAAATGATCGGTTGATCAAAAGATTGTAATGCTTTCGTTGTTGCTAATATGTTTGTGGCTTTTGAATCATTGTAGAATAACCTGTCATCTACATTTTTAACAAATTGTAAACGATGAGAAACTCCAATAAATGTTGTTAAAACTGCTCTTATCGCACTCGATGGGATACCTGCAATTTTTGCAACAGCAGTTGCAGCCAGGATGTTTTCAAGGTTGTGTGTGCCAACAAGTGCAACCTCTTTATAATTAATAATTTTTTCATTACGAAAATATATCTCCCCGTTATGCAGGATAGCTCCGTGATCCAGCTTCTTTTTTCTGCTGAAAGGGACTGTCTTACTCTTAGCTGATTGAATCATCTTAACAGTCCGTTCATCATCCGCATTATATACTAAGAAATCTTCTTCTGTTTGATTTTCAAAGATTTTTGCTTTTGCATTTTGGTAATTTTCTAGATTATTATGAAAATCCAGGTGTGCCTCAAAAATATTTAACAATACGGAAACGTTTGGTTTAAATTTTCTTGTACCTTCTAATTGAAAGGAAGATAATTCAACAACCATTGTTCGATCATCACTCATTGATTCCGCCACCTCTGATGCAACATGTCCAATATTTCCAGCGATCTCCACCGGAATTTTTGCTTGCTTATACATTTCGTAAATTAAAGTTGTTGTAGTAGTCTTACCATTTGAACCAGTAATTCCAACAAGACTATTAATATCAAAATAATGAAGCAGCTCGATTTCGGTAATAATTGGAATATCTCTTAACAGTGCTTGTTGTAAAAGAATATTTTCATAAGGAATCCCCGGATTTTTAACAATCACATCAATACCATCTATTAATGTTAAAGGATGGTCACCAACAACAACATCAATGCCCAAGTTCTTTAATTCGATCACATTTTCATCATGGATCGTTGCTTTTAAATCATTGACAACTACATTTCTATTATTTCGTGCCAGAATCTTGCTAACAGCCGTACCACTTTTGGCTAATCCTAGTACTAAAACATTTTTATATGGAAAATTATTAAGTTCTCTCATGCTGACCACACCTCGATATATATTCCTAAAATGGCAAATAAAACGCCCACAAGCCAAAAAGTAGTAACGACACGCCATTCACTCCATCCTTTTAACTCATAGTGATGATGTAATGGGCTCATACGAAAAACTCTCTTTCCTGTTGTTTTGAATGAAATTACTTGAATGATTACAGATAATGTCTCAATAACAAATACCCCGCCAATAATAACTAATAAGATCTCTAATTTAAGTAATATTGCTATTGCACCAATAGTTCCTCCTAATGCTAATGAACCAGTATCCCCCATAAAAACTTTAGCAGGATGCGCGTTAAAAACTAAAAATCCTAATAATGCCCCAACAACACTTAGTGAAAACAAGGTGATATTGAGGTTAGGCAAACCATACCACGCAAGAATGGCGAATGCGCCAAATGCAATAGCTGCAGTACCAGCCAGGAGTCCATCTAATCCATCAGTCAAATTCACAGCATTGGAGGCTCCCACTAACATCACAATAATAAAAACAGCATAAAACCAGCCCAATTCCATTTTCCAATCAGTGCCGGGTATCATTATACTCGTATCAAATTGTTGTTGTCTTAACACAATGTAGAAAATGATCGAAATAACGATTTGTCCAAGCAATTTCTGCTTAGAATTCAAGCCAAGGTTCCGTTTCATTACAACCTTAATAAAATCATCTAAAAATCCTAATAAACCAAATCCTAACAAAACTAATAGTAATAACCAGATCTCGTAATTTAACGTGCCACTATTTACTTTAGCTATAACAATAATACTTGTAATTGCAATACTTAGAATTATCATTAACCCACCCATCGTCGGAGTTCCGGATTTTTTCTGGTGGGATTTCGGTCCTTCTTCTCGTATACTCTGTCCAAATTTCAATCTCTTAAGAAAAGGAATAAAAATTGGGGATAGTAAGACGGTTATTAAGAATGCTATGGCTATTGTTATTAAAAAAGTATATTGACTCATAAATGTCCTCTCCTATCTTCTTACATATCCTAAAATAATTGTTAATCTTCTAAAAATTGTTTCGCGACTTTAACATCATCAAACTCTAATACACGTTCACCGATAATTTGATATGTTTCGTGCCCTTTACCCGCAATTAGTATAACATCATCTCTTTTTGCCTGGTCAATCGCTGCTTGTATGGCTTCTTTGCGATCAATAACTACTTGGTAGTTATCTGCTTCTAACGGACTGATCATGTCGTCTATAATAGCCTCCGGTGACTCTGATCGCGGGTTATCCGAGGTAAAAATAGCTTTGTCAGCATATTCGCATGCAATACCTGCCATTTGAGGGCGTTTTGATTTATCACGATCTCCCCCACAACCTACCACAACAAAAATTTGTCCTTTACAAAATGTCTTTACAGTTGTCAATACATTTTCTAATGAATCTGGTGTGTGAGCATAATCTACAATTAAGCCAATGCCCCGGTTGTTTGCAATTGGCTGGAATCTTCCCTTAACACCAGTAGTATTGTCTAAAACATCTTTAATAACAGATATCTCAATATTACTATAGTATGCAGCTGCTGCAGCTGCTAGCATATTATATACACTAAATAGCCCCATTAATTTACTATTAATTTTTACCGTTTCTGCAGGTGTATGTAAATCAAAAGTTACGCCATCTGCTTTAAGCTCAATATTTACTGCATAAAAATCAGCTTTGTCAGTTAAACCATAAGAAATGACTGGCTGGGCTGTTGCACGAGTGATGAATTCACTACTGGAATCGTCCATATTTATAATTGCAAATTTCCTCTGTTTATAATCATTTCCAAGCTGTGCAAATAACAAACTTTTTGCGAACAAATAATGATCCATTGATGGGTGATAGTCTAAATGGTCTTGTGATAAATTGGTAAAAACGGCTATATCAAAATCACAACCATGGACTCTACCTTGATCTAATGCATGCGAAGAAACTTCCATAATAGCGGCATCCACTTTTTCCTTTTCCATTTCTTTGAAGCTTTTCTGTAAGAATATTGCATCTGGTGTAGTATTTTTCACTGGTGTAACATGATCATTAATTCTCATTTCAATTGTTCCAATAAGACCTGTTTTTTGTTGGTTTCTTTTAAACATTTCTTCGATTAAATGTGTGACAGACGTTTTCCCGTTTGTTCCTGTTACACCTATTAAAGGAAATTTTCTTGTTGGAGAATCAAAAAAGGCATTTGCAATTATCGGAAGTACATGGGAAGTATCTTTCACTATAATTATCGGAACCTCAATGTCCAATTCTCTCTCAGCAAGGATTGCTGCAGCACCATTTTCATAGGCGGATTGCGCATACTGATGACCGTCTACTGTAAATCCTTTTATACAAATAAATAATGAGCCAGGCTTCACTTCTCGATGGTCTATTTCAATACTGTTTATAGTAACATCATCAAACAATGAATTTATCTGGAAACTCGGAATATGCTTGAGCAAGTTTTTTAAATTTTTCACACCTAATCACCTATACTTTCTATCTTCTCTTGTATCATGTCATTATAACAACTATCCTATTATACCAAAACTGTATCAACATATCGATAAATCTTTCTAACTATTTATCACCTAATACTAATCTTATTTTACTTCCTTCTTCCACCTTTTCTCCAGCTGCGGGAGCTTGATCGATAATATAGTCACCATCCCCTAATGTCTCAATTTGCAGGGAAATCATATATTCTGGAAGGTCACTTTTTGTAAGACCGATTAAGTTTGGCACCTCAATTGCAGGTTTATCTGGCCACTGATATGCCTTTTCGATGCCACCTTCTTGTTTCTCCACACCTAAGGCTCGCAAACTATCCTCCATAATTGTACCAACAATCGGTGCAGCAACCGTTCCACCAAATTGCACCGTCCCTTTTGGATTGTCTATCGCTACATATACAACTATTTCCGGGTCATTGGCTGGTGCAAAACCTATAAATGAAACGACATAGTTATTTTCCATGTATCGTCCATCTTCTCCTACTTTTTGAGCAGTTCCTGTCTTACCTCCAACCCGGTACCCTTCTACATATGCATTCCTTCCAGTTCCAACTGCAACCACATGTTCTAGTGCATCTCTGACTTGCTTGGAAGTATCTTTTGAGATTACTTTTCTTTTCATTACAGGTTCTTTTTCGTCAATAACATTTCCTGAAACCGGGTCCAGCAATGATTGCACAATATATGGTTCATATAAATAACCGCCATTAATTGCTGCGGATACTGCCATTACTTGTTGTATTGGCGTGACCGAAACTCCCTGACCAAACGAAGTTGTCGCTAATTCTACTGGACCTACATTATCTAATTTGAATAATATACCATTTGCTTCACCTTGCAAATCAATGCCTGTTTTGGTACCAAATCCAAAATCATTAATATAGGAGAATAGTTTTTCTTTTCCTAATTTCTGACCCAACACAATAAAACCGGGATTACAAGAATTTTGTACCACTTCTAAAAATGTTTGATGACCATGGCCGCCACTCTTCCAACAATGAAGGTGTGTGCCGCCAACTTCAATCGACCCACTGTCGATATATTCATCTTCTAATAAATCCACTTTATTTTCTTCTAGTGCTGCAGCAAGTGTAATAATCTTGAAAGTAGACCCCGGCTCATAAGTACTCCATATTGGCAGATTCCGATTATAAACTTCTGCAGCAATATCTTGATAATTCGCTGGATCAAAAGTAGGTCTGGAAGACATCCCAAGCACACTTCCATTATTTGGGTTAACCGCTATAGCAATCGCCCCATCCGGATTGTATTTTTCTACAGCTATATCTAATTCACGCTCGATAATAGTTTGTACTTGATGGTCTATCGTTAATTGGAGATTCATTCCATCTTGAGGAGGAGTATATTTGTCCGCTTTCTGTGCCAGCTTTTTACCTTTTGCATCACTATAAAAAGATAAACTGCCTTCAACCCCGCTTAGTTGTTCATCATAGGATAATTCCAACCCGGTCAATCCTTGATTATCAATTCCGCTAAAACCTAATACATGAGAGAGATAGGCACCATTTGGGTAATGTCTGACAGAATCCTCTGCAATATATATACCATCTAAATTTAAATTTTGTACTGCGACTGCTTTTTCTTCTGAAATTTTCCTGCCTTCAGGTTGCAGAATAACTATCCGTTCATTTTTCTTAATCGCATCTAAAGCATCTTCATACGGCATATCAAGGGCTTTAGAGAGTGATTGAGCTGTGCTTTCGGGTGAGGTTACTTGTCTTGGCACAACCATCACGGTTGGCGCGGATACATTCTCTGCAAGTACTTCTCCGTTTCGATCAACGATTTTCCCTCTTTCCGGCTCAAATACAATATCTCGGCTCCACAGAGCTTCCGCTTGTCCAATTAAGAAGTCAGACCATACCAATTGGACGTATCCCAGCCTAATGATTATAATCCCGATTACTATGAAAGCAAAAAGAAACACAGTGACAATTCTCTTCTGAATAATCATATTGGTGATCCGTTTCATAACATTACTCCTTTTATTAAAGAAACATTTGTCCCAATATATGATTTATCCGAATAGAATAGAACACTGTGAATATTTAATCTATTGTACTAGAAAGTTCTATCGATAATTCGTCATTACTTGAAATACTACTTCCCTGTTGTAAATCTTGCTTCACAACATAACCTTCACCTGACCAATTCATTTCGAAACCAACTAAACTTTGCAATTTAATGACATCTCTTAAAGACCATCCAGAAAGGTCCGGCATTTTCGGAGCATCTGTCAAAACATAAACCTTCTGATGTGCTGTGATTTCACTTCCTGCTTCCACACTTACATTGACAACATTATCACCATCGCCTATTACTACAGTCTGTATTCCAGCTTCCTCAAATTGGTCTGCTACATCTTTTGTTGTTTTGTTTTTCCATTCAGGAACTTTAATTATTGGAATAGATGGTGTTTTCTCCTGATCTGTATCAATGTTCAAATATCTTAGACTGTTCTCCATCACATTATTAAAGATAAAGGAAACTGGAGCGGAATCAGGTTCATTATCTTTTAATTCCGGCTGTTTAACAGACACATACATAATTAACTCAGGATCCTCTGCAGGAGCCATACCTAGGAAGGAGAATATATAATTTTCACGTCCAGTCATATAGCCGCCAGTTTCTGGATGAGGTATTTGGGCAGTACCTGTCTTCCCCGCTAGTGAATAGCCATCTAATTTATACCGCTTATAGCCAGTACCTTTTTCAGATGTTATAACTGTTTCTAACACTTCTAATGTTTTTTTAGCTGTTTCGGCAGATATAGGCTCACCTGCAACTTCCGTTTTTCCCTCTTGTAAAACCTTACCTGTGTTTGCATCGGCTATTTCTTTAATTATATACGGTTTTAGCATCTTTCCATTATTTGCAATAGCGGTAGCTGCCTTCATTAGTTGTATCGGGGTCGTTGTTGTACCTTGGCCAAATGATGTAGTTATTTGTTCAATTGCATAATTATATTGAATAACTCCCGCCACTTCTCCGTCTAAATCAATTCCTGATACTGTATCAAAATCGAATGCATTTAAATAGTCTAAAAACTTTGCTGGTCCGATCTTTTCATAGGCAAGCTTAGCTGCAGCCACGTTTGAAGATCTTTGTATGCCTTCTAGATAGGTTATAGGTCCCCAACCTTTACCCCAGTTATGGTCTCCAATTTGTTGAATATTTGCCCCTGCTTTATAAGTACCAGACTGAAAAGTGTCATTAGGATTCCAGACGCCTTCTTCAATAGCAGCAGCTAAAGTAAATATCTTCATGGTAGAGCCAGGCTCGAAAGGTGTTGATATGACATCATTGTACCAATTCTCTACATCCCCTAAATTATTTGGGTTATAACTGGGCCGGTTACTCATCGCTAAGATTTCACCAGTCTTAGCGTCCATTACAACAGCTGAAATCCGTTCAGGATTATATTGTTCTACAACTTCAGACATTGAGTCTTCTAATAATGTTTGAATTTTCTGATCCAGTGTCAAAATTACATTATCTCCATCAGCAGGCTCTTGAACAACTTCTTTAGGATTTAATAATTTCACATTGAATTTATCCCTTTGATAAGAAATATAGCCATCAGCACCTGTTAATATATCATTGTAATTTTTTTCAACACCACTAATCCCTACAATTTTATCATCGGTTTTATTGGTAAGGCCAAGTGTATTCGAGGCAAACATTCCATTTGGGTAGAAACGGATTACTTCATCATTGAAGTATATCCCTGGGAGATTTAATGCTTCAATCTCTTCCTTTTGCTGCTGGGTAAGCTCCTTGCCGTTATTGCCAAACTCCACTTGGAACCTTCCATTCTCTATTCCTTTATGAAGAATATCAGAAATCTCATTCTTATCCATATCAAGGATTGGTGCTAACCTTTTTGCTGTCTTATCAACATCTTGGACATGTCTTGGTGTCAATGGGTCACTCGTATACGCTTCATCTAGAACAGCATATATTCGATATACAGTATGATCTTGAGCTAAAGGCATGCCATTCCGATCATAAATCGTACCTCGCTTTGCCGGAATAGCATATTCGTTGGTCCTTTTCTCATCAGCTAACGCTTTGATATCGACTCCAGAGACCTCCCCTGTAACTTGGATAAACAAAAAACGTCCCAGAATAACCAGAAAACCAATGGAAAAAACACAAATCCAAACAACTGGTAAAAACTTTTCTATCTTTACTCTCATAATTGTCACCTTTACTCAGAAATTTCATCAGCTTGTTTCACTTTGGAGTTTTTCAATTCCAATCCATGTTCTTTTGCATTAGCGATAATTCGTTCAGGTTGACTTAATTCTTTCACTTCATAAGAAAGATTCTGGTTCATTGTTTGCTGATTGGATATATCTGTATTAAGTGTTTGAATATCACGATTCAATTGATCTAAAGTAGAACTGAAATGAACAAGATATGTAAGTGTAGCAATTAAAATACATGCACATAAAGAATAAATAAACTTCTCACCGCGTGTAACCCAACGTTTTGGAACAACTACTTGCTTCTTTACAACTGTTTGCTTTTTCTCTGTTTTTCCACGCCAATCTTCTTGTATTTGCCAGTTTTTAGCATGTTGAGTACTCATTATTCTTTTCCACCTTTCTCTTCATCAAAGTTATCGTTCAACTCTCTCACTTTCTCAGCAACACGCAACTTTGCAGATCGTGATCTGCGGTTTTCTTCTAGTTCATCATCTGAAGGAATAATTGGTTTTTTTGTTATCAATTTAAATGGTGGTTGAAACTCTTCAGGAATGATTGGGAAATTTTTTGGTAATGGAGGTACTGTACTCCATTTTTTAAATGCTTGTTTACATATACGGTCCTCTAAAGAATGAAACGTTATAACTGACAATCTGCCTCCTAAGTTAAGCATTGATGCTGCTTGATATATGGCCTCATGAAATGCGGTCAGCTCATCATTAACTGCAATCCGAATAGCTTGAAATATCCTTTTAGCGGGATGCCCGCCCTTTCTTCTTGCTGGAGCTGGGATGGCTTCTTTAATAATATCAACTAATTGAAAGGTTGTTTCGATTGACTTTTGGCTGCGTTCTGCTTCAATCTTACGCGCAATTTGCTTAGAAAACTTCTCTTCACCATATTTAAAGAAAATGGACACAAGTTGTTCGTAGCTCCATTCATTAACTACATGATAAGCACTAAGCTGTCGATCAATGTCCATCCTCATATCTAGTGGTGCATCGTGCTGATAACTAAATCCACGCTCCCCACGATCTAACTGAGGCGAAGAGACTCCAAGGTCAAATAAGAAACCATCAACTTTCATAATATTCCTGTTCTTTAACTCTTCTTTTATATTTCTAAAATTACTTTTCACAAATGTTACTTGTCCACTATACTGTGTTAAACGTTCACTTGCTGCTTCAATCGCTGTTTCGTCTTGATCGAAGGCGATTAAATGGCCTTTTTTATCTAACTGTTCCAGGATGTAAGATGAGTGCCCTCCTCCCCCTAACGTACAGTCTACATATATACCGTCTGGCTTAATATTTAACCCGTCAACAGTCTCTTTCTTCAAAACTGTGTAATGCTTAAACAAGAGGCCACCTCTTTTCTTGTTGATTAATTTTTCACAAATCAAAATCCAATAAATTTTCTGCTAGTTCTGCAAAAGAATCCTCAGAGTCATCCACGAACTCACTCCACTTATTAGCAGCCCAAAATTCGACTCTATTCGACACGCCTATTACAGAACATTCTTTCTCAATCAATGCATACTTCCTAAGAGTTTGCGGGATGTTTATTCTTCCCTGTTTATCTAATTCACATTCAACTGCTCCAGAAAAGAAAAATCGCGTAAAAGCTCTAGCGTCCTTTTTAGTTAGTGGTAACTTCTTTAGTTTCTCTTCAAGTTGGTGCCATTCGTTCATTGGGTATGCGAACAAACATTGATCTAATCCGCGTGTTAAAACAAATTGTACTCCTAAGTTTTCACGAAACTTTGAGGGTACAATAATACGACCCTTATCATCAATATTATGTTGATATTCACCCATGAACATACAAGCGCACCCCACTTTCTCCCATTATCGTACCACATCACCCCACTTCACTCCACAAAAATATAATTCATTTTTAATAGTTGATTAAATAGTCCTATTCTGTAGGTGATATTACCTATATGAGTCACCGTTTATTCACGTAGAGAAAAATATTTAGGGTTATTTCCTTATATATTCATCCAATTTAAACCACCTGCAGTTATTTCCCCAAAAAAAAAAGAAACCTAGCATCAACACTAGATTTCCTTTTTTATAGATAAAAAGCTTGATGATTTCGATTGATTTCATACTCTTGATTAATAATATTTTGCATAAATGAATAACCATATTTGTTCAAATAATAAATAACATTCCAAATTCTTTCTTGCAGTCCATCATACGGATGTAAATGAATTGCCACACTTTCAAGGTCCGCTAATTCTTTAGAATACTTCATATGTAACTCTTTCTCCATCCGATTCGTTAATTGTTCCACATGTTCCAATATATATTGTAAATTTTTTTCCGCATATTTTCCCACATCTGCTTTTATTTCCTTCGCTTGTACTGCTAAAGGTTTGTGTGCTGTTGTTACCATCTGCTTTACTTGATCTGATAACATATCTAATGGTGGAACAGATTGTGAGATTAGCCAATTTTGCTTAGTCTCCATGATTCCTTCTGATATGGCTTCTTTTACCCCAATAGCATAATGGGACATTATTTTCTGCAATCTTCTCTCAATAATAGTAATGGAGATACGCGGAAGGACTGGCGGCATTTTCATCTCCAGTGCAGAAAAAGCTGGTTTGAGAATCGACCAGTAGGCTACCTCGCTTGGTCCACCGAAAAATGCTAAGGTTGGGAACAGTTTTTCTTGCATCACCGGTCTTGACACAACATTGTTGCTTAATAATTCTGGCTGTCTAATTGCTACTTCCAATAGGTCCACATGTGATATACGGCATTCATCATTTTTCCCAACCCAATAATCCCCATCACGTTTCAATAGAATCCTTTGCTTGTTCTGGTGATAAAAGATGTGCCCATCATCTTTATCAACATCAACGGACACATTATATCCCTTTTTTCTCATTCTCTGTAAATAATGAAAAACTTCTTTACTATAATCAGCTTGTTTCTCAATTAATTCCTTAAAATATTTATTTTCCAACCGCCTTACTAAATAGTCACCTGAATCAATAAATACGATGCCTGTTTCTCTGAAAAGTTCATGCATAAATTTCGCAAAAAAATCAACGATCGTATCAGATTGCTCCATGATATCTCTAATTTTTTGATATAAATCTTTACTATGGCAGGTTTCATCTAATTTTGAAAATACGGAATTCAGCCAATTTATCCCTTCCGTACTCTTTAGTTTGCGTTCAGAAACCGAAGTTTTTTCATTATATTTATCTTTCCATGTTAATTTTTCAAGCTTCAATTCATCTGGTAAAAAGATATGGTTCACTTCATCATAATCATGATCTTCACCTGCAATCCAAAAAACAGGGATGACAGGAATGTTAAGTTTCTTTTCTTGTTCTTTAGCTAAGTGCAGGATGGAAATTATTTTATGTATTGTATATAGAGGACCACCTAAGAGCCCAGCCTGTTGACCTCCGATAACCACAACACTGTCAGATTTCCGCAGTCTGTTAATATTATCGAACGTCTTCTGTGACGCTCCCCATCTCTTATTTAATTTCTCTAAAACACCCGATAATTTTTCCCTTTCAAAATCCCGTTCTTTCAGATCATTAACCCTTTGCTTAAATACATTGTCGGCATACGGCTCATAATCATAGTGCTCCATTAATTCAGAGTGATGGTTAAAGTAATCTGTCAAAAATTTATTAGATGAATTGAGTGTTATTTGTTCGATATGCATCGATAACAGGCCCCTTTATTTTCGAAAATATGTGTATTAGTCCATTAGTATTTTACATAATTATGATACTAAACGCACACAATTTGTTTGCATCCTTCATTTTGTACAGAAAGAGTAAAAAGAAACTTCACCATTTGATGAAGTTCCTCCACCTGAGTTATCTAATTCTGCCGCTTTTCCCATTTATCTAAAATCTTTTGAATTTCTTCTAATAATTGATTGGATAATTGCAATTGATCAGTTAATTCACGATTTTCCTCTTCTAATTCTTTCCACCTTTTAGCCTGATCTATCGTTTGGTAATATTGGGAAATTTTCTCCAGGGACTGAATAACCTCTGTAAAATTTGGATGGTCTAATTCCTGTATTACCTTCACATTTGTATATGGATTTACTTTTTTTCGATTACTCTTCGCTATTTGAATCGCTTCTTCATAGTGTTTTCTTAAAGTAGCATTCCACCTGAAGCCACATGCAGCAGAAGTTCTTGATAATTTGTTTCCCGCCTCTTTGAAAGCCTCTAACTGTGTTTTACCTTCTCTAATATAAAGTAATACGGTTTCAGCCAGTATTACATCTTCATCTTTTGTCCAAGCATCTTGACGATGTCCTTGCATCAACCCACCTCCTCTATTCTTGCTATCAATGTATGCATATAATAGAGGAGATAGAATTTTTTTATTGGAAAATTTACTATTTGGTAATTAATATTTATGAAAAAAAGAAGTATTCTTTAGGTTGTTCTAAAAGGAAGGTTATAACTGAAAATCGGTTGAATTAAGCGAAGATGGTGCTTTTTCTTGTATTTTTGTTTATATACTGATCTTTTCTTGTGATCTTAGCCTTAAATATAGATAAAAAGAAAATAGTGTAAGTAGTTTTATCTACTTACACTATTTACTAGTACATGGTATATAAATTATTGAGCTACTACTTCTTTTCCATCGTAGTGTCCACAAGATTTACATACATGGTGAGGCTTTGCTAATTCACCACAATTTGAACATTCTACCATTCCTGGTACATGTAATTTTTTGTGTGTACGTCTTTGTCTTTTCACTTTTTTTGAAGTTCTTTGCTTAGGTACTGCCATGCCTTACACCTCCTTTAAAGAGATTCATTATTGTTGTCATCTAATAAGGCTTTTAACTTTTCAAGACGAGGATCAATTTTTTCATTCGTTTGTTCCTCTGTCATTAGTGTCCAACCTTTACCTTCTGAAATAGTATTTGCTTCTAATACTTCTTGTTCAGCAAATACACGAAAAGGTATCTCTAAGATTATATTTTCCTTGATATAAGGGTTTAAGTCAAGTACCTCTGTATCAACCTTATGCACTTCTCCATCATTACTCTTATAAGAAGAAGTTGTAAAAGTCTCTACAGCATGTATGGTGAAATCATACGGTACATCAACTAGAGTTCTTGCACAAGGTAATATCATTTGACCCATTATATCGAAATCAAAAGTGATTTCCGTACCATCAATTCTGGCCGTTCCTTTCACCTGAACTGGATCAATTTTTCTAATATCATTATCTAATTCTTCCAATTCTCGAACATCTACACTTTCATCAAATGATAATGGGTTACCATGTAATTGTTTTAACTTTTGTAACGAAATTTTCATTATAATCACCTCAAGGCAACAAGAAATATTTTAAAAGGAAATCAGCTATTTGTCAACATATTTTCTTTACACTATCAGAAAAAAAAACAGATATATGCTATACTGTATTACAAGATCACTTAAATATACCTTTCTAACCACTTTAACAAGAATGAACGAATTATGCAAAGCTTGGAGGTTGAAAGAATGCAAGGATGCGGCTTAATTGTTGAATATAATCCATTTCATAATGGGCATAAATACCATTTGAATCAGTCCAGAATAATCTCCGGTGCAGACTGTATGATTGCTGTAATGAGTGGTAATTTTCTGCAAAGAGGTGAACCTGCTGTTATAGATAAACACCATAGAGCAAAGCTCGCTGTTACACAAGGTGTAGATTTAGTAATCGAGTTACCATATTATTACGCCGTGCAGCATAGCGAGTTATTCGCTGAAGGTGCAATAAAGTTATTAAGTGCCCTCAAGGCAAATTATATATGTTTTGGCAGTGAACACGGGGAAATAAATGGCTTTCATGAAATGATCAAATTGCTTAGATCCAATCAGACTGAATATGAAACACAGTTGAAACTTAGCTTACACCAAGGAAATTCCTACCCAAAGGCACATGAAATAGCATGGCGTCAGATAGGCGGAGAACACTTATCGATTGACTATACAAAGCCTAATAACATTTTAGGCACACAATATTTACTTAAGATTTTACAAATTGATTCATTAATTCAACCATTAACCATTAAGCGGCAGCAAAATAATTATCATGATCAGGCGATATCAACGCCGTTTGCGAGTGCGACAAGTATTCGAAAAGAGTTATTATCTGATCATCCACTAAGGAAAATTGAAGATTCTGTACCTAGTGAAACACTGGATATTCTGAATAAATACAAAAGTAATTACGGCTGCTGGCATGATTGGGAGCAATACTTTCCGTTTTTACATTACCGTATATTAACAATGCATCCAGATGAATTAAAGCAGATCCATGGCATGAAGGAAGGGCTGGAGAACCGTTTAATCCGTTCAATGACAGATGCTTCAAGTTTTGAGCAATTTATGACAAATGTGAAAACAAAAAGATACACCTGGACAAGCCTTCAAAGGGTTCTAACAAATATCTTAACAAATACAACCAAAAGTGAAATAGAGATAAAATTGAGTTCCCCACCTCCGTTGCGAATTTTAGCAATGTCCCAGATAGGAAAAAGATATTTAAACCATTTAAAAGAATATGATCCAATTTTCTATACTAGTAACAAAAAGCCTTATCCTGATTACGGATTGGATAATAGAGTTACTTCTGCCTACTATAGTATACTAAATACGGAAAAACAATTAACAGCAAAGAAACAAGACTTTAAACCACCATATATGGAGGTTTAAAGTCTTGTTTACGTTATTATTCAGATAATGATTGTAAATATCTCAATGCGTCATCAAAAGTATCTACAGGAATAATTTTCATATCTGTATTAATTTCCTCTGCCACTTCTTTTGCTGTTTCATAGTTGGAGTCTTGGCGTCCATTCTCATTCGGTGCAAAAAAGATATCATTGCCTGCCCTGTCAGCTGCAATCACTTTTTTATCAATTCCACCTATTCTGCCAACATTGCCTTCATAATCAATCTCTCCTGTTCCAGCGATTTGAAGCCCCTTCGTTAAGTCTTCCTCGGTTAATTGATCATAAATTTCTAAAGCAAACATTAAACCAGCACTTGGACCACCGATATCTCCGCTCGAGAATGTTAACTTTGGATTCTCTACTACTTCTCGATCGGTTACAAGCTGTATGCCAATCCCAGCTTTACCATCTAGCTCCTTCATTTTCACCAATCCTACTTGTTTCGATAATTGTTCTTCATCTCTTATAATCGTTAAGTTAATTATATCGCCGGCTTGCTTAGTTCCAACATAGTCAATTAGATCATTTGCTTCTGCAATATCCATACCATCTATCTTAACAATTCTATCACCAGTTTTTAGTATATTTTCTGCTGGCATATCTTCTAGAACCGAGACAACATATACACCATTATATTGGATTACAATGTCCTCCTTAGCCGCTTGGTATGCAACTACCTTAGATGCCTCCTGGGAACTTTCCATCATCATTAATTGCATCTTCATATAATCTTCTTGTGATATTCCATTATAGTAAACATCTTCAATTGGGACTATTTGATGGTAATCCCTTAACATGGCTAAAAGGTAATAAAACGGCGTAGCTTGTCCTCCTTTAATTGTTACCAGGTGCATATCTCCATCACTTTCATATCCTCCTTCTACTTCAACAATTGGATTTAAAGGATCCGCAGTACCTGGCTTATAAATATAGAAGGGGAGCTGATAAATAAAGAGTAATGCTAAAAGCACTAGTAGGGTTATAAATGAAACAATTTGAAGCCATTGTTTTTTCATGTCATCTTACTTCCTCTCTGACTAACGAAAATGTATATATATTGGTATGCCATCATATAAATTTAAATAAAGACAAGCCAACTCTTCACCATTTTACTACTTCTTATAATAATCGTACAGAAATGTAACTAACAAGGAGGATATATGTGAAATATAAAGTTATTTCTATAATGTATGCCTTATTCGCCCTTTTTATTGCTTTATCTATCATAGTATTTCCACAACCAGTATTGGAAGCAAGTAAAAGAGGGATTGAAATGTGGGCATCCGTTGTCTTTCCCTCACTCCTGCCTTTTTTTATTGTAGCTGAATTGTTTATTGCCTTCGGTGTTGTGCATTTTATCGGTGTATTATTTGAACCGATTATGCGGCCATTATTCAATGTACCTGGAGTAGGAGGCTTTGTTTGGGCAATGGGTATGGCAAGTGGTTATCCTGCTGGAGCAAAGTTTACGGTTAGACTAAGGCAAGAAAATCAATTAACAAAAATAGAAGCAGAGCGACTAGTAAGCTTTACAAATGCTTCCAACCCTTTATTTATCATTGGAGCTGTCTCCATAGGTTTTTTTCATGACCAGCAACTCGGAATATTGTTGGCCATTACCCATTATTGCAGCAATTTTCTCGTTGGTATTTGTATGAGATTTTATAGGAGAAATACGAGGTCTACAACAAAGAAAAACCAATTCTCGATAAAGAAAGCTTTTGAAAGACTACATGAAACGAGAATGAACGATAATCGTCCCCTCGGAAAAGTGTTAGGAGATGCTATCATTCATTCCATACATACATTACTTTTAATTGGTGGTTTTATTACATTATTTTCAGTACTTACAAGGATATTCCAAGAAGTGAATATTTTATTTATTTTATCTAAATCCCTAGGTGTTATTCTTGATTTCCTGCAATTACCGGTAGAATTAGCCCCAGCATTTTTATCAGGTCTTTTTGAAATCACCCTAGGAGCACAGGAAATAGCCCTTGCAGAAAACAATAGTGTTCTCATTCAAGCCATTTTATTATCCTTTATTCTTGCATTTAACGGTTTATCCGTCCAAGCTCAAGTGGCGAGTCTTTTAGCCGAAACGGATATCCGTTTTTTGCCTTATTTTTTCGCTAGACTACTTCATGGATTATTCGCTTCCATACTTGTAATAATTTTATTTAAACCAACATACACAGCGAATAACAATAAAGAAACTCTCCCTGTTTGGAGCCAATACATTACTGATCAGACAAGTACTATTTATGTAGTATTTCAAGAATCGGGTATGTTTATAACTATCATAAGTTTGGTGCTATTCATTATATTAAATATATATATAAAGCCTACACATAATTAAATTTCTTACGTAAAGCATTTTCTACAATAGACGGTACGAGGTCTGAGACATTTGCATTGTATTTAGCAACTTCTTTCACCATACTGGAACTAAGGAAAGAATACTGGTTATTTGTCATCATAAAAAATGTCTCGATCTCTTCGTTTAATTTCCGGTTCATAGAAGTAATCTGCATTTCATATTCAAAATCAGTAACTGCTCGTAACCCTCTTAATACCGCTTGGGCATTTTTGCTTTTGGCATAGTCCATTAATAATCCTCTGCAGGAATCTACCCGGACATTCCGGATATCTTTCGTGGACTCTTCTAAGAGCATCACTCTTTCTTCCACCGTAAATAGTGGGGATTTTGATTGATTATTAAATACTGCTACAATCACTTCATCAAAAATCTTTGCACCTCTTTGAATAATATCAAGGTGGCCGTATGTTACAGGATCAAAACTCCCTGGGCAAATTGCTAACTTTGTCATCTATGATCATCCTTTCTGATATATCGTAATCCCTGTTGTATTTCCTAATTTGTCTTTTTTAAACAATTGATAATTGTCTAGTTCAACTTCTAATTGGTATGCTGCATCATGTTCACATACGATCAATCCTTTTTGAGCAAGTAAATCATATGCATCAATCATTTCCAGTAATTTTTCATATGACGTCTTATAGTAGGGTGGATCTAAAAAAATAATATCTAATTTTAACTCCCTTTTTTTAATCGCTTTCAGTGCCCTTTGTGCGTCATTGCGATATATTTCCACATGTTCACTTAATCCAAGTTGATTAACATTAGATTTTATCGTTGAGATTGCTTTTGGTTGTTTATCGACTAAGATGGCTTGATCCATCCCTCTGCTTAATGCCTCGATTGCGAGTGAACCACTACCAGCAAACAAGTCTAAACATATGCCTCCACTGAAAAACGGGCCTATTATTTGAAAAAGTGATTCCTTTACTTTATCAGTTGTTGGTCTGGTTAATTTATTTGGAACTGCCTGAATACGGTGCCCTTTATATTTTCCTGCGATGACTCTCACTTTATACCCTTCTTTCCTCTGAGTGAAATCTATCTTACTATAGCATGGAACTTTTATTTCCTCAAATTATGATGTATAAAAAATAACATTATGGTACAAACTTTAGATAAGCAACAAGTAGTTGCTTTAATTCGGAGAAGACTTACCATTCCCCATAAGTTCTTCCTCCGGTTTCTCCTCTCCCTTTATTCTTTTTATTTTCGATGATGAAAATAAAAAGAAACCTGCAACTTGTTTATGAGTTGCAGGTTTTTTTTATAGCAATTTAAATTCCCATCTTATAATCGTATTCTTTTGCTTTGTCGACTGATGCATTTTCATAATCAGTCTTGATAAAGGGTTTATAAGATGGTTCTGCTTTCGTCACATAAGGTAATCGGTTAAAGATACGGAGGGATTCCTCATAGTCATCCTGATTGACATAAATCATTGCATATTTTAACTTTTTTGATACATGGATAAGATGACCATATCTTTTTAATTGTTTCACATTTTTCATATGATGGAACCATACAATTACTGCTTGTCTTTTTGTTAACATTGCTCTTCCTCACTTTTTCAAAGTTACGAAGCGTTGCAGCCACAGCCTCCGCCTGATCCACAACCACAACCGCCATCTGTTAATAATGCCCCGTCTTTTGGCACTTTCACCTTGTCACTAACACTATATGCTAAGATTTGACTAATTTCATCCAATAGTTGTTGTAATTGGGTTTCAGCTACCTTGTATGCTGCTATTGTTTCATGCATATCCATTTCACGCTTAGCTGCACGGATATCTTTCATTATTGTACTATAATCAGGGTGATAACGTCCAAACCTCTCTACCTCTTCATAAAGATCTTTCATCTGATTGAATTTCTTGATCAGATTTTGTGCTTCTTTATCTTTATTCATTTTGTTTTTTGCTTCATCAAATGCTAGCTTTACATCTGATTGCAGTACAATTTGACCTAGTGTTTCTGATTTATCTAAAATATCAACAATTTCCATTGTTGCTAACATGCAATGCACCTCCATATTCTTATTTTACCAACATTTAAGCCAAAATAAAAGAGGCAGGGTTATGATTAATCCTTAAAGGCCCCTGCCATATCTATTATTAAACTTACTAATTGTATATTTTGTTGTGCTTTCTCAAGTCGCTGTGGTATTGTTTTACCGTAAAATTGTTTAGCTGTTTGCTCCATTTCCTCTATCCTGTTAGCATCTCTCGATAAGTAACGATACCAATCAGGATTTTTGCGTATAAAATTCCATAAATCCTGCCTCTGTTCCAAAAAATAATAAGTTTCCTGTTCCAACGATGCTCCCCCTAATCAATCTCTCATCCTGAATGAGAATGGATCTCGCACTGGTCGTGGTGACGGTTCACTACTATCATTTGTGAAGTGTTTGTATTGATCAATGACTTTCATTACTTGATCAATAGCACCATTAAGGTCATGAATATGCTTTTCTACATGATTAAGATCTAATTGGCTTATTTTATTTAACCATTTACTGAACATTTTCTCATCGTTTTGTCCGTCCTTTACACTATCCTTCTTTTCGTTGTTAGTATGGTATTTCTCCCAAACTTGGTCATTCTCTCCTAATAAAACGTATTGTTCATAACACTCCTGGAGACTGATCTTATTGGATCGTATTGCTTTGATTATATGTGGATTACTTTGCAAAAAAGCTTTAAATTGGCGAATAGTAGGTGTAAGTTTTTTTGTCATCAAATCACTTCCTTTATTGCTTAGCTCATTCCTTCTTTTAACTCCATATAGTTTATGATTTCATTTTCCATATCGTGTTACAAGTGCTTAGAATTTATTTTTCAAGGAAGTTTTGTGTGTAATACAATTTATAAGTTCCGACACCTAAGTGCGTATAATCTTCTTTTAACAATGCTTCCCTATGACCATCACTATTTAACCATCCGTGTATAACAGCAGGAACATCAACATAGTTTGCTGCAATGTTTTCTCCTGCTGACAAGTAGTAAGCTCCCGCTTCAACTAGTCTTTCCTGTAATCCATCACCGTTCAACCGGTAATGAGAAAAATAATTCTGCTTTTCCATATCCTCACTGTGTGCTTTTGCGGCAAAACTGGCTTTTTCATCCCATTGTAAGAGATTGAGTCCATAACTTTTCCTTATCGTGTTGGTAATATCGTAAATTTGATTTTCCATCCCCTTCTCAATCATTTTCCATTCCTCATCATTCGGCTTTTTCGCTTCTTTAATTTCTCCATAGTAGTATACTTCATATGGTTTATGTAATTCGAAGACATCTTTATTCATAAACCTTATACCGGCTATTTTATTTGTAAAAGAATCAATAAATAATTGCGCGAATACATTATTATCTAAAGCGATAACAGGTCTCTCCTTAATATCCTTTTCCGATAGTTTAAAACGAATATGTTCGAATTCTATCATTTGATTTAAGTTATGGTTTGCTTTCAAGTCATCATAAGATTGTCCAATGGCGAATGGTTGTAAATCGGCCTGTTCAGATGTTGTATATAATGTAACAATTGAGCTGTCCATCACACCTACTTGAATATAACTGTTTTCATCATAATATATTTTCCATTCGTAACCGTAGAGTGATGGATCTGTCCGATCAGCTTTACCAAAATCTTGTTCAAAATGTAGGATGTTCTTACCAAGATAACCCCAAAGAGATCGGCTATATTTAATCACAGGATGATTTTCGTTAACAGTTTCTTTTTGTGTTATCCCTGTTGATTTTACTAATTGATTTCTTCTAATAATTTGTTCGTCATCCTTTAGTAAAAATGGTGAAACAACTGCAGCAATAATTACTAGAAAAATTAATATTTTTTTCATTAATACAGACACCATCCTTTTGCAAAATAGGTTATACTAGAATATATAACAGGAAGAAGTTTTTTAATACAGATTGTTGAATATAAATTGCATCTTTCAACAATTCATACTATTATAGTTTTAGTGAAAATATTAGATGGGGTGAATATTTTGAAGATTTTAGACACAGGAATAGAAGATTTATTAGTTGATTTAAAACCATTAGATAATGGAATGGAGAAAGCTAACTTTGTCCGTGCATCACAATGGGATTATGAACGCGTAACATATGATTATAAAGTTGGTTCACCAGAGGAAAACATTACATATTATATCAGAGTACAGGGTTATGCAGTAGAAGGCGATGTTGACAAAGGGGATGCAGTTATTAAATTATTAACACCGCTTTTAGGTAAACATTACTATCCCCACGGGATTGAATATGGAGAAAATGAAGAATTTCCTGAAACTCTTGTTAAACGAGCTACAGGCATCATTCAGAATGCAAAAACTAATATCGAACCATTTGCTAAATAAACTTATTCTAATTTCATACATATCCGGCTGTACTCCTACAGCCGTTTTTTTTAAAAAGACACAAGTATATCTGTCTCTCATAGTGGAAAGGAGTCCGAACATAACTTAATGAAGAATTTCACGAAGCAATATTGGAAGTTAATCTTAATAATTGTTTTTCTATTAGTAATTGGTTACTTTATATTGCCTGTATCCATTCCATTGATCTTATCATTTTTCACTGCCTTAATATTAAACCCTCTTATCAGATGGTTTATTAATAAATTGAAAATAAATAGAAAATTAGCGGTAACGATCGTTTTTCTTTTGTTCATTTTAATTTTTAGTATTATTGGAACATTCGCTGTAACAAAAACAGTTACACAAGTTGTGAATTTCGCTGAAAATGTACCAGACTATATCGTACAAATTAATGATCAAATGTTAGAATGGGAATCAGACTTAGATCATTTTACAGCAGATATTCCAGACGAATTAATGTACAAAGTGGTCGACGAGTTTGAAGAAACAATGAAGAACCTAAGCAATCAATTAAAAGATTTTCTTAACTTTGATAGAATAGCACAAGTAGCCAGTTTTATTCCAGAATTAATTGTAAGCTTAATTGTTTACTTAATTGCATTATTCTTATTCATGCTAGAAATCCCCAGACTTAAAGCAAATATATACAAACATTTAACGGACAAAACTGCAGAGAAAGTAAAATTTATGAATACACGATTATCTTATGTAATATTTGGATTTTTCAAAGCACAATTTCTTGTGAGTATTATTATATTTGTTGTTTCGCTTATCGGTTTATTGATCATCGTACCGGAATATGCGCTCATCATGTCACTGTTTATCTGGATAATAGATTTCATTCCTATTATTGGTTCTATCGCTATATTAGGACCTTGGGCATTGTATATGCTAATTGCTGGTGATCCATTTATAGGGATTCAGCTTTCAGTACTAGCAATCATTTTGCTTGCCATCAGACGTACAGTCGAACCTAAAGTTATGGGTAAGCATATTGGTTTATCACCACTTGCTACTCTAATTGCAATGTATATTGGACTTCAATTATTAGGTATTCTTGGATTTATTGTAGGACCATTACTTGTCATCGCCTTTAATTCAGCAAAAGAAGCTGGTATTATTAAGTGGAATTTCAAGATATAAAAAAACTACCTCGTAAGGTAGTTTTTTTATGTACCTAAAATAGCTTTGATTAAGCTTGTTGTCTCACCGCCATCATACAATATATATAACAAAATATAGACCGCGACCCCGGTGATTGCAGTACCAAACCAAATAATACTTGTAATTGGACCTATCTTTCTATGTTTCTTAATCTTCCGCTTGAACGCCAATATTAATGTTATTACACCAAAAATGGCACCAGTTGTTGCAAGAAAAATATGAAAAATTAAAAAAATCGTGTAATAGATCTTCCATTCATCTGGTCCACCGAAACTTGTATTACCGATAAAAATCGTTCTGGACATATAGATGATAAAAAAAACCAAAGCACTGTAAGCAGCAGCTAACATAGCTTTTCGGTGTGCTTTGAAATTATTCTTAATAATCTGACGCCAGCCTATGGCAACAAATACCGCACTTAAAACAATAAAAAATGTACTAATTGTTGGTAGTAAATGCATTATAATTCCCTTTCTTAAATCCAGATTAAGTTTTCTATTTTAGAAACCAATAAATTAACATGATAGCATTGTTACAAATTTACTCATGTACAGGCAGTGGATCAATTTTATTTTCTCCACTTCTAAACCATGGAAAAAATATCCTTGCAAGTAATATTCCATAGATTATTTCCTGCGTAATTTTCATTAAAATTCCACCTAACTGTTGATCTTCTAAAAGGCCCATTGGTGAAAACATTTCAGGACCACTTAGGGATAAACTGTCCAGAATCTCTGCAGGGACACATAACGCCAATGCTTGAATCCATCCCCCACTAGCGCCATAAGTATTATAAATGCCGGTTGTCGCAAAAATAATTAAGGCACAGGCTGGTGTAATCAACACCCCATTGGCAACAATATAACCAATTTTTAAAAGAGGAGACAACTTGTCCATTTGCTTTATTGGTGTAAAAATTGGCCACCACATCAAAAATGCAGCGATCAGGATAGATACTGTGATTACTGCGTGTGCAATTTCATTTCCCTTCGCAAAATCGAAAATAATCGGAATATGGTACAATGAAAATAACCCGTTAAATAATATCAATGCAATAAGTGGTTTAGTTAGCAAACTTAAAATTTTACCTATTATAGGTAGATGGAATATATTCTCCCATAACCATTTTGGAAGTCCTTTTATAATAAGTATCGGAAATAACAAATAGTAAAGTGCCATTTGTACCATATGTGCTGTAAACATAATATGTGAAAGCAAATCTACTGGCGATCCTTTAATAAAATAAAGCAACAAAATACCAGAATAAAAATAAGCAGCTTGGGCTACAGAAGCTCTTTTTTGATCTTTTCGTTTTAAGAATAGAAAAAAATACGCGACTGCTAAAACGCAAATAAATAAAGCATAATACGGACTCCAAAGTGCTCTAAAACCAAAAATTTGTAAATCTTGCCACATGATAATCACTCCATTATCGATTCAAATACATCATTATCATTATACCGGAATAACTACTAATTAAAAAGGAATTAAGCAACTTAAATTCAACAATTTGTTGAACATGAACAGTTAGGTGAACTGCAAAGTAATTGTTACAGCAATAAAATAAGGACCTGTGGAATAAGGAGAAATTATCTCACAGGTCCTTCATTATTTTACCACCAAACCAATGCAGCTAATGCAAGGATTGTAAAAAATGCAACTAAGATACCACCATATAGCATAAAAGCAGGCATATCATGTCCTTTATGACTCATATGCATAAAGTAATAGAGTTGAAAGCCAACTTGTACTGCTGCCAATACTACTATTACTGGAATGACAAATAATTCATTGAGATCTGCCATCACCATAGAAAATGCAATAATAGTAAAAATAATCATTAACGCGAAAGTGATTACTTGCTGTTTCATTTCATCCTTGCGCTTTTGTCTTTCATAATCTAACTGTGCTGGATGTAGAGAATCTTTATCTGCCATTTCCTACAACACCCCCATTAGATATACTACTGTGAAGATAAACACCCATACAACGTCAATAAAGTGCCAATAAAGGCTAGCAATATAAAACTTTGGTGCATTGTATAAGTTTAACCCACGCTTTGCATTTCTAATCATCAGAGTTACAATCCATAATAAACCGAATACGACGTGGCCGCCATGAAAACCAACTAATGTATAAAACGCAGATCCAAACGCTGAAGAACGCATTGTAAAATCATAATGATGAATATAGTGATAAAACTCATATATCTCAAAACATAGGAATCCAACACCTAGTGCAACAGTTATAGCTAACCATATCTGCATTTTCTTAAAATCATTATTTTTCATGTGATACATTGCATACACGCTTGTCAACGAGCTAGTAAGGAGCAACATTGTCATAATGAAAACTAACTCTAAACCAAATAATTCCTCAGATGAACTACCACCGTTTGTAGAATTATTTAGTGCAAGGTATGTTCCAAATAAGCTTGCAAATAAAACTGTTTCTCCCCCGAGGAAAAACCAAAAACCGATAAATTTATTTTTACCTTCCAAGGTGGCTTTTTCAGGATTCAGAGGCATGTTCTTCGTATCTAATACATCATGTTCACTCATTATTCCTTAGCCTCCTTTACTAAATCTTCCTTATGAATATGGTAACCCAAATCATCTTTTAATGATCTTGTAAGCATAGAACCTAAAGCAATTCCCATTCCAATAAATACAAGACTTAACCATACAATGTCATATTTTTGATAAATGAACCCAAAGCCGGCAATAAAGAATCCTAATGACATCAAAAATGGTAAGAAAGAGTTATTTGGCATATGAATATCACCCAGTGGTTCTGCAGGGGTCATACTTTTTCTGCCTTCTGTTTTTTCAATCCATAATGGATCTAAACCACGAACTAATGGTAATTGCTTAAAGTTATAGAAAGGTGGTGGTGACGGAATTGCCCATTCAAGTGTACGAGCATCCCATGGATCAGAACCCACTTTCTCCCCTTTTATTGAAGTAATGATTATATTATAAAGTAATACAATCGTACCAACTCCCATTAAGAATGCGCCGGATGTACTAACTGCATTACCTAAATCCAGCCCTTGATCTTCTAAATACACCCAATACCTTCTCGGCATACCCATTAAACCAAGGAAGTGTTGAACAAAGAATGTCAAATGGAACCCGACGAAGAAAAGCCAGAATGTTACTTTTCCTAAAGTTTCATTTAAAATTTTCCCAAACATTTTTGGCCACCAGTAATGTGTTCCAGCGAATAATCCAAAAACAACCCCACCAACAATAACATAATGAAAGTGTGCAACAACAAAGTAACTGTCATGGAACTGATAGTCCGCAGATGCGGCTGCAACCATTACCCCAGTCATACCACCTATTGTGAAAGTTGGTATAAAACCTAACGACCAAAGCATTGCTGTATTAATTTTGATATTTCCGCCCCACATTGTAAATAGCCAATTAAAGATTTTAATACCAGTAGGTATCGCAATCGCCATTGTAGCCACAGCAAAAATAGAGTTGGCTGCTGGGCCCATACCTACAGTGAACATATGGTGTGCCCATACCATAAATCCTAAGAAACCAATTAAAACCGTCGCAAAAACCATTGCAGAATATCCGAACAGTCTCTTTCTAGAGAATGTTGAAATAACTTCACTGAATATACCAAAAGCAGGCAATACTAAAATGTATACTTCCGGGTGTCCAAAAATCCAGAATAAATGTTGCCAAATCACGGCATTACCACCCATGTTTGGATCAAAAAACCCTGAACCGAATAAACGATCAAACATCATTAGAAATAGTCCTACTGTTAAAGCAGGGAATGCAAATAAAATAAGTGCACTTGCAACAAAAGCTGTCCAAGTAAACAGTGGCATACGCATGAAAGTCATTCCTGGTGCACGCATATTTACAATTGTAACAAGGAAATTGATCCCCCCAATTAATGTACCAGCACCAGAAATCTGTAATCCTAAAACATAGTAGTCTACACCTTCACCTGGTGATGTTGTAGATAATGGTGCATATGCTGTCCAACCTGCATCTGCTGCTCCACCTGTAAACCAACCGACATTAAGCATAATTCCTCCAAATAGGAATAACCAAAAACCTAATGAGTTCAGAAATGGGAATGCAACATCTCGTGCACCTATTTGTAAAGGTACGACTGCATTCATAAAGGCAAAAATTAAAGGCATTGCAGCCAGGAAAATCATCGTCGTTCCGTGCATTGTTATTAACTCATTATAAAAGCCCGAACTAACGAAGTCGTTCATAGGTTTGACTAATTGCCATCTGATAGCTAGAGCTTCTAATCCACCAATTATGAAAAAGAATCCACCTGCAACCAGATACAATATGGCAATTTTTTTGTGGTCAACTGTTGTTAAGTAATCCCACAAAACTGAGCCGAAGCTTCTTTTATTAGTAGCTACCATTGTACTCACGGTGAGTTAACCTCCCTTTTTTATCTCTTGCTTTCAATTAACCAAATATATTTATTCTGCACTATCTGGATTAATTTCAGATGCTTTTAATTGCA
Organism: Gracilibacillus xinjiangensis; assembly: GCF_042651765.1. Classification (NCBI taxonomy): domain Bacteria; kingdom Bacillati; phylum Bacillota; class Bacilli; order Caryophanales; family Bacillaceae; genus Gracilibacillus; species Gracilibacillus xinjiangensis. The sequence goes on from NZ_JBHSDT010000008.1 coordinate 1,059,012, forward strand.
ATAAATATTCTGCAATTTTCTCTGCATCCTCTTCACTAACACTATCATCTTGTAAATATGGAGCATCTAACATCCCGTTACCTGGTTTTTTAGATGCCGGATCCAGAATCCATTCTACTAACTCTTCTTCCGAATGTTCTAGAACACCTGCGATCATTGTACGGTCACCGAAGTTGGATAAGTTTGGACCAACTGATGGTGTGTTTCCGACAGCATGACAGCTTAGGCAGCTATCTTCAAAAAGTGCTTTTCCTTCTTGTGCTGTAGTTGATTCTGGTACGAATTCAGGATCTACATTTTGCATATCAGCAACCCACTGGTCATACTCTTCTTGACTAACGACGACAATTTTAAAGTCCATTAGCGAGTGAGAATCACCACAAAACTCAGCACATTTCCCCCAGTACACACCTTCTTCATAGGCTTCAATGAACATTGTGTTTTCATTATCTGGATTTACATCCATTTTACCCGAAAGCGCAGGTACCCAAAATGAGTGAATAACATCACTCGATAACATATTTAGATACACTTTTTGACCGACAGGAATATATAAATCTTGGCTTGTTTGAATCTCCTCTTCAGGATATTCAAAGTGCCACCAAAATTGTTTTCCTGTTACATTAATATTTATGCTGTCTTCTTTTTCAGTTTCATCAGCTAAATTGTATGTAACTGCAATTGTTGGTACAGCAATAATAATAAGTAACAATATCGGGATAACTGTCCAAACAATCTCTAAGGTTTTATTACCTTCCGTTTGCTTCGGGATCATGTTTTCCTGACCCTTCTTTTGACGGAACTTCATTAATACATATACGAAGATCGCCATAACCACTACAAACACAACAATCATTACTGTAATGGTAATAATAATGACTCTTAATGATTCCTCTGCCCCATAACCTTTTGGCACTAATGCTGTTAAATTATCTTTTCCACATGCAGAAAGAAGCAACAACATTAGAGTAAATAAGGACAGATTTCGGATTTTTCCCATCCATTCTTTCATCTTTATACCTCTCTTTCTATAAATAAACTTTTGAATATTATTAGAAAAACTTGAAAGAATCAAGTTCTACTTACGAAGTAAGTTAAAAAAGTGTTGTAGGTAAGCATATTATTATCATAGCAAAAAAGATAACGGTTAAATAGACTAAAGAATAAATAAACATTTGATTTGCCCATTTTAAATCATTATTTTTACTAGAAAGTCCTTTTACTGCAAGGATTAACCAGCCGATGTTCAAAATAGAAGCTAAAATAACAAAAATATACCCTAACCCATATAAAAAGAATGGTATAGGTAACAAACATGCTACATAAACAATCATTTGTCTTTTTGTAATGGCAAATCCATGTACTGCTGGTAACATGGGGATATTCGCTGCACGATAATCCTCCACTTTTTTAATTGCAATGGCTAAAAAGTGTGGAGTTTGCCAGATAAAGATAAGTAGAAATAGGATCCATGCAATTGGATGTAAATTATGATCCACACTGGACCAGCCAATCAATGGAGGTATAGCTCCAGATAAACTGCCAATTGCTGTATTAATTGTATACCTTCTTTTTGACCAGATTGTGTAAAGTACCACATAACTAAACCAGCCGGCGAAGCCGATTATTGCTGTTTGAAAAGAAGCCAGCGATAAAATTAGTATACCTACAAAAGTAAATGCCACTCCTATTATCAATACATGTTGTAAATCTATTGCACCAGTAACTGTTGGTCTTAATTTAGTTCGTTGCATTTTCTGATCAATATCCCGATCATAATAGTTATTGATCACACATCCACCTGCAATCACAAAAGCAGTACCAATAACACATACCAATAATATATGCCAATTCAAATAGAAGGAGGCACCAGTATAATAAAGAGCTAGCCAAAAACCGGCGAAAGCAGTCATCGTATTTGAATTTATAATACCAATTTTCATAATTTCTTTTAAATCTGACCATTTAAACAAATATCCGCCAGATTGAGCCTGGAATATCGGTTCATTTGTTGAGAGCTCTATTTTATCCAACTAATTGCTACCTCCTCTCTATTTTTTTAGACATTATGTACCATTGTTATTTTGCAATGTTATTGTAACATGGATTGAAGCGCTTCGCTATTCAACTTTATTATTGTTTTGGAATTTTGACAGTTTTGTGAACAATTTAATTATCTTGTTTCGTATACACACTTACAAGTCTTTTTTTGTTATAATAGGTTGGATTTTGTAAAATTGATTGATAGAAAAAATATACTATTTATTTCTAGCACAACTTATTTGTATTTGGCAAGCGTTTTACATATTCCAATAAAAAATTCGAAAAAAGAATTATATGATGAGGTGTAATCATGGTTAAAGGACTTAAGGTTTTATCCATCATTTCAACATTATTGATGATTTTTGTTTTAGTTGGTGGTGCACTTGTTACAAAAACAGAATCCGGGATGGGCTGTGGTGCGAATTGGCCATTCTGTTATGGCGAGTGGTCAATGGAAATGTTCATAGAATTAAGCCACAGGATGGTCTCAGGACTCGCAGGAATATTTGTTTTATTACTGTCGATTTTCTCGTGGATCAAAATCGGTCATATAAGAGAAACAAAATTTCTAGCATTTATCTCGATATTTTTCTTAGTGCTTCAAGGGTTAATAGGTGCTGCTGCTGTACTATGGTCACAATCTGATTTTGTTTTAGCATTGCATTTCGGTATTTCTTTAGTCTCTTTTGCAGCTGTACTGCTTTTAACAATATTAATATTTGAGATTGATCAGAAATTTGACGCCGAATCTCTTGTCATTAAACCTTTTATTCGTAAACAATTTATCCTTTTAACCATTTATCTAATGGTTGTCGTTTATTCTGGCGCATTGGTTCGGCATATAGACTCAAGTTTGGCTTGTTCCGGTTGGCCCTTTTGTGTGAACAGTGCTCCAATGAAGTTTGATTATCATCTAGGACAATGGGTACAGATGGGACACAGGCTGCTAGCGGGAATAGCATTTATTTGGACTTGGATTTTATATTTAGTTATAAACAAACATTACCCGAATGTAAAAGTGATGAAACAAGGCTGGTTCATTCAGACGGTGCTAATTTCTATACAAGTAATATTAGGTGCACTTATTATCTTTACTAAGGTTAATCTAATCATTGCATTATTACATGCCTTAATTATCACGTTATTCTTTGGTCTTTTATGCTATTTTTTGCTTCTCTCTTATCGAAGTGTGAAAAGATGAGTTTCTTCAGGATTTATATACGTTATTAGAAATAAAAAAGCAAGGCATAGTTAATGCCTTGCTTTTCTGCTATTTGCATAATTAATATTTCGACTTACCTTCCCATTTTGTATTTTCGTATGTTCTACCCTATCATCTTCTGTTTCAATTACCTTTTCTTGATACCGATTATAATTAACATGTCTTGCTATATTATTTAATACACCCACTGAGAATAATGATACTAATAATGATGTTCCACCATAGCTTACAAATGGGAGAGGCACACCTGTTATTGGTAACAATCCACTTATTGCACCTAAGTTAATGATTGTCTGAATACCGAACATTGCTGAAATTCCAATTGCTAGTAAACTGCCAAACTTGTTTTCACATTTCATTGCAATAAAAAATCCTCTTATCACAATTACAGCAATACAAACAATAACAAACAACACCCCAAATATTCCAAGTTCTTCAGATATGACAGCCATGATAAAGTCACTCTCTGCTTGTGTTAAATAGCCTAGTTTCTGAATCCCTTGTCCAATACCTGTTCCCGATAAGCCACCAGTCGCAATTGCTATATATGATTGAATCAGCTGATATCCGGAATGTTCAGGATCTGCAAAAGGCTGGTAAGCTCCAGTAAAACGCGATATCTTCTCATCAGTCATCATATGAAAACCTAAAGCAACTATTAAAATAGCACCAACACCAATTAATAATGATAAGTGGCGAAACTTAATACCTGAACTAAAGATAACAACACAAGCAATAGAAAAGATAATCCCTGCTGTTCCTATATCGGGTTGCTGGATGATTAATCCTAACAATAAACTGGTTATAACTAATGGGGGTAAAACTGCTTTAAAGAAATCATCAATATATTCTTGTTTATTTGTATAAACAGAGGCTAAATACATTACTAAACCGATTTTAACAAACTCAGATGGCTGTACGGAAAATGGACCTATATATAACCAGGATTTCGAATAATTAATTTCTTTCCCGAATAACATAACAGCTACTAATAAAATAGCTAATATTAATATGATCACTTTCGTCATTTTCTGGTATATTTTATAATTAAAGAAACACGCGAATAAGAATGCGATGGTGGCAATACCAAACCAGACCAACTGTCTTAACATCATCGAGTATGCTGGCTGATCAGCAATATATGTAGTAACCATACTTGCACTATAGATCATTACAATACCAAAACTTGCTAGCAATAATGGCGGGAACATAAGTAAAAAATCAAATGTTTTACGATTTAGTTTCATATCGATACCTCTTTATATCTTCTTTATCAATTATAGTTTATCATATTAAAATATTTTTATAGTATAGATAAATCTATCCAATTAAACTGGATTATTTAGCCAAAATAAAAACCTTGCCGAACATGGCAAAGTTTTTAAAACCTACAATTTCTGTGAAGCTTCATGTAATACATTCAACTGCCGCTCTAAATCTTCCAGTAACTTTTTTCCATCATTTTCATCTACTAGATTTAAACGTACAGCAAAGTCAATTTCCCTCGATAACCCGTACATTTGCGTATCAAGCACCTCTTCATATAGAGGACACTGCGGCATCGTTAAATTATCTATTTGAACTTTGATCAATTGCAATATTTTATCTGCATCTGCTTTTAGAAGGGCATATGCTTGCTCTTCTTTACTTACAGCCACATCAGGTATCAAAGAAATCCCCTCCGATAATAAAAAAACTTCTATTATTAATTTTATCGTGAAAATAGTTAAATTGCAAGGTAATCCAAGAAAACCATCTAATTTATTCTATTATCATTCCTGCCTATTAATGCATTTTTTATTATAGTCTGCTATTCTTATAGATGAGGTGATGTAAATGATTATTCAAATTAAAGGAAAAGTTAAATATCCTATAACCTTAGACCCTAGTGTCTGGATCTTCGATGATCGAAAAATACTGCTGAAGGATGCCTTTAATTCCAACAAAATAGAGGGAATAAGTGAAGAGTTCTCTGGACAGGACAGTAATCGAGTGAAGCCGCAAGTACATAACAGTATCAAAAAATTTAATAAAAATGAATTACTCAATAATTCGTACGTTATGCCAATTTATGATTTTATTAAAAATGCAGAAGTAAATGAAAGTGCTTCAAAAGCAACATTGAAAACAGATCAAGATACTTTCGATATCTCACTTGACCAATTGCTAAAAGGTTTGTTACAGTTTGCCATTGACGGGAAGCAAATTGTAAAAGATGGACCCGCCTATTTCTATTTCAGTGATGGGTCGAACAAAGATAAACCCATTAAAAATATAAAAGAAATTTATATTGATTAATCTATCCTCCTTTTCATTGTTTATGTATAATTTTCGTTTGCTTACAGAGAATAATGATAAACAACGAAGGGGGGAAAGTTGATGAAATATTTATTCATCTTTGCGTCATCACTTATTTTAATTACCGGATGTCAGCAAAATGATCAAAATAGTGCGTCTCCGAACAATAATGGAGTAGTCCAAGTAAAGAATTCGAATCCTGAACAATTAGAACCACTAGATAACCAAGATAGGGCTCAATATCTTGCTAACCTTGCCAAGAGCGTCCCTAATGTAGACAATGCGACAGCTTTGATTACTAATAGAGGAGCGATTGTCAGTATTGATGTAAATGATGGGTTAGATCGCTCCCATGTTGGATCAATTAAATACTCAGTTCTTGAGGCATTACAACATGATCCCTCTGGAGAAAATGCCATTGTTGTAGCAGATCCGGATTTTTATGAACGGATGAAAGGGATGAGTACCAAAATACAAGAAGGTCATCCAATAGAAGCAATAACAGAAGAACTCGCCAATATTACAGGTCGTTTAATGCCAGAATTGCCTATTAATGAAAAGCAAACAAAAAATATTGACCAAAACAAACAAATGTTAGATGAAAAAAATAAGCAAGAATTAGAGAAAATTACTGATGAACAATCAAACCAACAAAAGGACCGTTAAATAACGATCCTTTTGTTATTGCCTTGTTTTATTATAATAGTTAACACCGAACTGAGAACCTTCAGCAACCATGTTTGAATTCTGAATACCTTGTTTTCCAGGGTCTCCTGCTTCATCTACCGGTAAACTGTTATCATTATTATTTTTATCTTTATTGGAAATAGTGTTAGACATCTCCTTAAATTTGCTCTTAATATTTCTTCGCTTTGTTTTATCCATTAGTACAAACGATAAACCTACAACAGCTGCTCCTCCAATAATATTCGCCATTTTTCCTTTACCCATTTTTAAACCCCATCCTTTCTTTGGTATCTATTGTTAATATACCCTGATTAAATAAGCTAAAACACTTAATTTATGTTACAATATAGAGACAGATAGATTTTGATAAAATTTAGAGGTGACTTATGCGTGTAAAATGTGTAATGTGTGATGGAATTAATCGTATTGATAATGATAGTCCAGAAGCAAAAAAGTTGAGGAATCGCTTGATTCACACATATATGTGTCCAAAATGTAATGAACGGATTAAAATTAAAACATTGGAAAGACATAAAACAGGCAGATTTAAATTATATAAACAAGAGATAATTGAAGATGAATTTCTTTCATAAAAAAATGAACGGTTGGTTATCAACTAATACCAACCCGTTCATTTTAATTATTTTTTCGTTCCTGATGTAACCTTAATCGATACACACCCATAACAATTGCGATAATAAATAGACTTTCAGCAAGCGGAAGATTCAAACCAAAAATTAAAGTAAGAAAAAACATGCCAATAAATAATAATATATATACTACCATAGATTTTAACGGACTCAATCTTTTAGCAAAACCAAATTTATATGCTAGAATAGCTAAAATAACAACAGTTACATATAAGAAAAAAAAGCCTCTAATCAGTAATCCCATTTCTTCTTCATTCGCTAGATTAACTTCACTACCCAACCCTTGCATGAAAAAATTTGCAATCGGCCACAAATTATCTGGAACTTCAATGACAGTATTTTGCATGATAAACCTCCATAAATTATATCCACAAATTCTATCATACTAAATAAGAATATGTTATGCTAGTAAAAAATAGAAAATAGTTGAGGTGAAATGATGAATAATATACAATGGTTCAAACTAATTCTTGCTATATTAGTCATTTTTTCTTTTTCTGCTGCAGGTGTTGGGATAGCCCTTAAAAGTATATGGGTCATAGTGTTTTCCATAGTAATAGGATTCCTAATAATGGGCTATGGAATTTCACTAAAAAGAAAAGAAGCAAAATGAGCTGGGACGAAAGTGTTTTAACCAAAGTAAATACCGAACGATAGTCGAATTTTCCTTTCATTCGATTATCGTCCGGTTTTTCTTTTATGATCTAACATAAACTACGAATCTAGTTACTCCTGTATCCTCTTAGAATCAGTCCTATCAATTACTTCGGACAATGCCCTTGCTTTTTAACCAGGCTGCAAGTACAACATCTGCTCTATTAAAGAAAATCGCAGTTGCAGTTGTTGTACTTAGAATGTTAACCAAATAAGGGCAATATGAAGACATTCAGGATAGGTTGTGTCTTAATGCCCTCAGGAAAGTGATTTTCTTTCAGAGGATGATAAGTCCGACTTTTCAAGGTGCCGAATAATCCCCAGAAACTTATTTAAATTCTATATAATTGGTTAAATCCTGATATATTTGCTTATTACATGTGATGATAGTGTTATTTGTTAAAAGATTTACCGGATCTCCAGTTGCTTGAACTGTTTTGCCGCCTACTTCTTCGATTAATATGTAACCTGCAGCAAAATCCCATGGTGCTAGATTCATTGTTACATAGCAATCCATTATTCCTTCAGCAACAAACGCGAATTCTAATGCAGCTGAACCATATGACCTTGTTCCACGGCAATCTTTTATTAATTGCTGTATTTTTTTCTCATTAACCCGCTTATTCTCACATGCTAATATACTATTCATTCCAACTATACTTGTTTCTATTTGAACATTATCGCTTAGCAATGGTAATTTATCCTGATTACGATAAGCCCCTTCACCTTTTAATGCAGTATATAATACATCTTCCATTACATTATAAATTAAACCAATTTCTCCTATTCCATCTTGATAAATCCCTATTGATATAGCAAAATTCCGTTTTTGATGCACAAAATTCATTGTTCCATCAATTGGATCAATTATCCAAATTACACCATCCACATTTTCTACTTTATCCCCATAACCTTCTTCACCAATTAATTTATGATCAGGATGAGTGTTTTTAATTTTTTCAGCAAAAAACTGCTCTGTAGCTTTATCTACTTCTGTTACTAAATCATTGGGATTTGATTTCGTATCAATTTGAAACTGTCTTTGCATATGCTCACGAATCTTTTCACCAGCTTCATATACCCATTCTTTTGCGTTTTCAAATATTTTCTGTCGGATGGCTTTTTCCATTGCCTTTCCTCCATTCCTATTTATAGAATACTTCCTATTTTAACAAAGATTCAAAATTTTGAAAAACAATCACTTCTATTGCAATTACATTATAATTAATATAATATTATAATGATATTAAATAAAGAGGATGAGTAGTATGCAATTCAATGGATTTGATAAACAAGACTTTGAAACATTTTATATTGAAGGTTTAGATGAAAGAATGAGTGCAATACAGGAAAGAATTCAACCAAAATTTCGTGCCATACACGAGCTTGTGAATCCCGACTTAGAAGAGATAGTTGGAAGAGAGATGCATCTTCATATTGCAAAACATGCACGAAGAACAGTTAATCCTCCTAAAGACACATGGTCCGCCTATTGCCATAACAAACGAGGGTACAAAAAACATCCCCATTTTCAAATCGGTCTATGGCATGATAACTTATTTATTTGGTTGGCTTATATCTATGAATTACCCCATAAAGCAGAAATCGCATCCAAATTCCTTCAGGATATGGAGGCAATTAAAGCAACCATTCCAAATCATTACTATATTTCATTAGATCATATGAAAAACGAAGCACAACCAATATCTTCAACAGATATAGCAAAAGCATTAGAGCGATTTAAAAAAGTAAAGAAAGGTGAATTCTTAATTGGACAGAGATTTAATGTTAATGATCCTATTGTTTTAGATGGCAATAAACTAGTTAAGGAAATTAAAGAAACTTTTAGAACAGTCTCACCACTATACCTTTCCTCAATGGAAATATAATAAAGCGCCCATAGAAAATGGGCGCTTTATTTCATTTTTATTATATCACCAGAATTTTTTTCCCTTGCATGTTTTATTACGCGATATGGTACATACCCTGATTGTTTTTCAAATTCTCTGTCCAGCTGTTTTTCTTCACTTTTAGATGGGACAATTTGTTTAAACCGGTTGTATGCAAGCATTAAATCCTGCTGCTTTATCCCTTTCTCATAAGCCCTCTCAATAATAGAATAGTAATTGACAACATCTACAATTTCTCCCGTTGACCAACTATCATCTAATGGATAACTGTAATTCAATCATTCCACCCCATTTATAATGATAACTATATTTATTGTATCATGGAAAACTATAAATATGTATGATTACGCGAGAAAAAGTTAGGCTATACTATTTTCGACACTAAATCTTTTTCTAACTGGAAACAAGATTAACGCTGAATATGTCATAATTAAAGCTAGCTATTCAGTCATGGATTTGCTATAATACGTCTTGTTTTATATTTTTCAAAAAAGAAGGAGTACTACACATAGATGTATACGCAAAATGATACACCACTTTTTAGTGGGTTGAAGAATCATATTGATTCGAAACCTACAATGTTTCATATCCCTGGTCATAAACAAGGGAAAGGCATGGATCCAGAATTTCGAGATTTTATTGGAGAAAATGCGTTAGCAATTGATTTAATTAATATTGAGCCATTAGATGACCTCCATCACCCGCAAAAAATGATAAAACATGCACAAGAATTAGCTGCAGAAGCTTTTGGAGCTGATTTTACTTATTTCTCGGTACAAGGTACTAGTGGTGCAATAATAACTATGATTATGAGTGTTTGCCAACCTGGCGATAAAATAATCGTCCCGCGTAATATTCATAAATCAGTATCTTCTGCAATTATATTCTCTGGGGCAATTCCAATATTTATCCACCCGGAAATTGACCATAAGCTAGGGATTTCACACGGTATTACACCATATGCTGTAGAAAAAGCTTTAGCTGCAAATCCAGATGCTAAAGCAGTGTTTGTGATCAATCCAACCTATTTTGGTATCGCAGCAGACCTGAAACAAATAGTATCCGTTTCACATCAGTACAATATTCCGGTTTTAGTTGATGAAGCACACGGAGTTCATATCCATTTCCATGAAGAATTACCTGTCTCTGCGATGCAAGCTGGAGCGGATATGGCGGCAACTAGTGTTCATAAATTAGGTGGATCATTAACACAAAGTTCGGTATTAAACGTACGTGACGGACTAGTAAATCATGAACGTGTTCAAGCAGTTATGTCCATGTTGACAACAACATCAACTTCTTATATTTTACTAGCATCGCTTGACATGGCTAGAAAGCATTTAGCTAAAAATGGTTATGATTTGCTAACAAAAACAATTGCTTTAGCCAATAAATTAAGGAATACGATTAATAATATATCTAACTTATATTGCCCTGGAGAGGAACTATTAGGTACTGAGGCTACTTATGATTATGATCCTACAAAAGTAATTATTTCAGTGAAGAATTTAGGAATTACAGGACATGATGTGGAAGTATGGTTAAGAGAAAACTATCAGATCGAAGTTGAGCTGTCTGATATGTATAATATTTTATGCATTCTTACACCAGCAGATGGTGAAAAAGAGATAAATTATCTAATACAAGCACTTAAACATTTAGCTGATAATTTTGAATCAGCAGGTAAGGAAAATCAAGTAGTTGTACATGTCCCTGAAATCCCTGTTTTAGCGGTTAGTCCACGAGACGCTTTTTATGCAGATTATGAGATTATACCATTAGAGCAGTCAGCAGGACGTATTAGTGCGGAATCTATTATGGTCTATCCTCCAGGTATCCCAATCTTTATTCCGGGCGAAATCATTGTAGAAGAAAACTTACAATATATATATAATAACTTAGATTCTAGTTTGCCTGTTCAAGGCTTGCATGATACAACTTTGAATACGATTCGAGTGATAAGGGAACATAAAGCATTTAAATAAGAGCTGTGAATCTCACAGCTCTTCATTATATTTAAGGTAATTTTATTGCAGCAGGATCAGCTATTTCATACCCCTGTTCTCTTAAACCTTTGACAATATCAGCAAGTGCTTCAGCTGTCCACTCTCTATCATGCATTAAAAGGTTTGCTCCCGGTTTTAGTAACGAGTAAGGGACATCTACTTCTGGTCCTTTACCTGTTATCATTGCTTCCGTAAGTTTGTCTGCAACCATGTATGGTTCAAAATAGTCATAGCCATAGGTCCAGTTCATTAATAACATACCCTCTTCTTTAACTAATGATGCTGCAAATTCGGTATTCGCCCCATTGGGAGCTCGGAAAAACTTTGGCTTCTCTCCGATTATCTCTTCGATTAATGTGGAAAGTGAAAGAATTTCCTCTTCTTGAGTTGCTTCATCCACTTCGGTTAATCGTGAGTGATTATATGTATGGTTTCCAATTTCAAAGCCCATTCCATGAATTTGTTTTAATATATCTTTTTGTTCCTCCGTTTCAAGGAAATGTCCATTAACAAAAAATATAGCCGGTGCTTCAAGTTCTTTTAATGTGTTAGCCATTTCTAAAGCATATTGTTCAGGCGCATCATCAAATGTCAAAAGGACTACTTTTTCGTTCGTACCTTCTTCGATTGGCACTATGCTCCATGAATCAGTTAATTCATATAATGGCTCTTGTGCAGACTGAGTGTGAGCAACTTCTTTCTCATTTCCAGCATCCGCTTCCCCACTCGGTTCCTCGAGAGTTTCTTCTTCCATTACCTCCACACCTGGGTTCGCTTCTTCTTCTGCTTCTTCAACTGGCTGACTATCTACTGGTTCTCCGTTTTTTTCCTCATTACAAGCCACTAAAAACAGCAATAAAATAACAAGAAATATTCGAGATGCGTATTTCATTATTCTTCCTCCTTCCTTATTCATAACAAGCACTTATTCCCTTTCTTATTAAAAAGAGCCTGCAAATTGCAGACTCTTTGTTTTAAATTATTTTACAATATGGATTGGTGTTCCCATCGCAACTTCCGCTGCTTCCATTGTAATTTCTCCTAGTGTTGGGTGAGCATGAATAGTTAAAGCTAAATCTTCTGCCGTCATGCCAGCTTCAATAGCTAAACCAATTTCAGAAACCATGTCACTAGCATTAGGACCAGCGATTTGTCCACCAATAATTAGACCATCTTCTTTACGTGTAATTAACTTCATAAAGCCATCACTTGCATTAAGTGATAACGCACGGCCATTTGCTGCAAATGGGAATTTAGATGCAACAACATCATATCCTGCGTCTTTCGCTTCTTGTTCTGTATAGCCGACTGATGCCAACTCAGGGTCAGAGAATACAACAGCTGGAATTGCATTATAATCAATTTCTGCATTTTCTCCAGCAATTGCTTCAGCAGCAATTTTACCTTCATAAGATGCTTTATGAGCAAGCGGTGGTCCTGCAACAATATCCCCAATTGCATAAATATTATCTACACTTGTACGGCATTGTTTATCAATTTTGATAAGACCACGGTCATCCATTTCAATTCCAACTTGTTCCAAGCCAATATCTGAAGTATTTGCTTTACGACCTACAGTAACAAGTACATAATCAGCTTCCACTGTTTCTTCTTTACCTTTCGCTTCATATGTTACTTTAACACCATCTTCTGACTCTTCCACACCTTTAGCCATTGCTTCCGTAACAATTGTTGCACCTTTTTTCTTCAATTTCTTCTTAACTAGTGCACTCATTTGCTTCTCAAATCCACCTAAGATATCTTTCATACCTTCAAGGATTGTTACTTCCGTACCAAAGTTTGCATATGCTGTACCTAATTCAGTACCAACATAGCCACCACCGATAACAACAAGCTTTTTAGGAATTTCTGATAAGTTTAGTGCACCTGTAGAATCAAGTACACGTTTAGAGTATTTAAATGATGGTAATTCAATTGGTGAAGAACCAGTAGCGATAATACAGTTTTTGAAAGTATAAGTCTGAGAATTTTTATCATCCATTACTTTCACTGTGTTTTTGTCTACAAAATAAACTTCGCCACTAATGAGGTCAACTTTATTACCTTTAAGTAGACCTGCCACACCACCAGTTAATTTTTTTACTACTGATGCTTTCCATTCTTGAACTTTAGAAAAATCAACAGATACATTTTCTGCTTTAATTCCCATTGTATCTTCACCATGTGCATACTCTACACGGTGTCCAGCTTGAATTAATGCTTTAGATGGAATACATCCAACATTTAAACATACACCACCAACAGTGCCTTTTTCTACAACAGTAACTTTTTGACCAGTTTGTGCTGCACGAATTGCGGCTACATATCCCCCGGGACCTGCACCAACAACAAGAGTATCTAGTTCAATCGGGAAATCTCCTACTACCATTTTTTACCCCTCCATCATAATTAATTGTGGGTCTGCTAATAATCGTTTAATTTGATTTAATGCCATTTGCGCTGTTGCACCATCAACGATTCTATGATCGAAGCTTAATGATAATGCAAGTACAGGTGCAATGACAATTTCACCATCCTTAACCACTGGTTTCTCAGCGATACGTCCAATACCTAGAATCGCCGCTTCCGGATAGTTAATAACAGGTGTGAACCATTGGCCACCAGCTGATCCAATGTTTGAAATAGTACAAGAAGCACCTTTCATTTCATTTGGAGCAAGTTTGCCATCACGAGCTTTTGTTGCTAATTCATTAATTTCAGAAGAAATACCAAAAACAGATTTACGATCAGCATTCTTCACTACTGGTACTAACAGACCTTTTTCAGTGTCTGCAGCAATTCCAATGTTGTAGTAATGTTTTTGAACAATTTCATCTGTAGCATCATCAATTGATGCGTTTAAGATTGGATATTTACTTAATGCAGAAACAAGTGCTTTTACCACATATGGTAAGTATGTTAATTTGATTTCCTGTTCAGCAGCAATTGGTTTGAATTTCTTACGATGTGCTACTAATTCTGTTACATCCACTTCATCATGCAGTGTTACGTGAGGTGCAGTGTGTTTAGAATTAACCATTGCTTTTGCGATAGCTTTTCTAATTCCACTCATTTTCTCACGAGTTTCAGGGAATTCACCTTCTGGAACTGTTGCAGCTGCAGAAGTTTGTTCAGAAGAAGAAGCTTCTTCTTTCTTCTCGCTAGCAGCAGGTGCTGATTGACCGCCATTTAAGAATGCATCCACATCATCTTTTAGTACTCGGTTATTTTTCCCTGTACCTTGTACTTCCGTAATGTTTACATTATTATCACGAGCATATTTACGAACAGATGGCATCGCAATTACACGACTATTAGGGTCTTTAGCTGATGTATCATCCGTTTCTTTTGCTTTTGCTTCTGGCGATTTGTCTTCTTTCTTAGTATCTTCTTTTGGTGCGTCTTTCTCTTCTGCTTCCGGTTGTTCTGTTGATCCGGCATCTTCATATCCTTCTGCATCAATTGTGATAATTGTTTCACCAACTGTTGCAACAGAACCTTCTTCAAAATGAACTTCTTTAACTGTTCCATCAACTGGGGAAGGAATTTCAACAACCGCTTTGTCATTTTGTACTTCACAAAGTACATCATCTTCTTTAATTTCTTCACCAGCTTTTACGAACCATTTTACGATTTCACCTTCATGGATACCTTCACCGATATCCGGCAATTTAAATTCAAAAGCCATTTTGGTGACCTCCCGTCTCTGTTAATTTTAGTAGTTAATGACTTTATTTACTTTTTCAATAATATCTTGGTAATTTGGTAACCAAACTTCTTCAGCTTGAGTAAATGCATAAACTGTATCTGGTGCAGCAACTGTTAAAATTGGTGCTTCTAGATGTAAGATAGCTCGTTCTTGTACATTTGAAATGATATATGAAGCCATACCAGCTTGGCGTTGTGCCTCTTGAATCATTACCATATGATTTGTTTTTTCTACGGATTTTACAATTGTATCGAAATCTACAGGCATTACTGTACGCAGGTCAATAACTTCTGCATCAATACCGTCTTTCTCAAGTTCTTCGGCAGCTTTTAATGCAGAATGAACCATAGCACCATATGCTACTAATGTTACATCATTACCTTCACGTACCACATTTGCTTTCCCTAATTCAATTGTGTATTCATCTTCTGGTACTTCTTCACGGAAAGAACGATATAACTTCATGTGCTCTAAGTATATTACTGGGTCATTATCACGTATAGATTGGATCAACAATCCTTTAGCATCGTAAGGACCTGAAGGGATAACCACTTTTAAACCTGGTTGTTGTGCTACAAGACCTTCTAATGAGTCTGCGTGAAGTTCTGGTGTATGCACACCCCCACCAAAAGGTGAACGAACTGTAATTGGTGCATTCATTGTATTACCTGAACGATAACGTAATCGAGCCATTTGCCCATTGATAGCATCCATTGCTTCATAAACGAAACCGAAGAATTGAATTTCAGGTACTGGGCGGAATCCTTGTGTTGCTAAACCAAAAGAGATACCCGCAATACCAGACTCAGCTAATGGCGTATCGAAAACACGGTCTTCACCGAATTCTTTTTGTAATCCTTCTGTTGCACGGAAAACCCCGCCATTTTGACCGACGTCTTCCCCGAATACTAACACATTTTCATCATTTTTAAGTTCAACACGTAAAGCATCAGTTATTGCTTGAATCATTGTCATCTGAGCCATGATTTACTTCGACTCCTTTGCTTGATATTCTTCCAATTGTTCCTGCAAGTGAGCTGGAAGTGTTTCATACATATTATTAATAAGGTCTGTTACTTTTTGTTTTGGTTGTTCGTCTGTTTTCTTAATTGCTGCTTTAATTTCTTCTTTTGCTTTTTCAATTACTTTATTTTCTTCTTCTTCAGACCACAAACCTTTTTCTTCTAAGAATTTACGGAAACGAACGATTGGATCTTTTTTCTCCCATTCGCTATCCATATCTTCTGTACGGTAGCGCGTAGGATCATCACCAGCCATTGTGTGTGGACCATAACGATATGTTAATGTTTCAATTAGTGTCGGCCCTTCACCATTTACTGCACGTTCTCTGGCTTGTTTTGTTGCAGCATAAACTGCTAAAACGTCCATACCATCCACTTGTATTCCGTCAATACCTGCTGCTACTGCTTTTTGTGCTAATGTCTTAGCAGCAGTTTGTTTTTCAACAGGAACCGAAATTGCAAATCTGTTGTTTTGCACAACAAAAATTGCCGGAGCAGCATAAGCACCCGCAAAGTTAATTCCTTCATAGAAATCACCTTGAGATGTACCGCCATCACCAGTATAAGTAATAGCAACAGCTTTCTTGCCACGCTTCTTCATACCAATTGCTACACCAGCAGCCTGTGTATACTGTGCACCAATAATAATTTGCGGGCTTAATGCATTAACACCTTCAGGGAATTGATTTCCATGGAAGTGTCCACGAGAAAATAGAAAAGCTTGATATAATGGAAGGCCATGCCATATTATCTGTGGAACATCACGATAACCAGGTAAAATAAAGTCCTCTTTTTCAAGAGCAAATTGTGTACCTAATTGCGATGCCTCTTGCCCTGCTGTTGGTGCATAGAAACCTAAACGACCTTGACGGTTTAGTGCGATAGAGCGTTGGTCAAGGATCCTTGTATAAACCATGCGATACATTAACTCTTTTAATTCTTCATCTGAAAGTTCAGGCATTGCGTCTTCATTAACAATTTTTCCTTCTTCATTCAGAATTTGAAACGTTTCGAACTGTTCTTCAATGTTTTCAATTGTACGTTTCAAAAAATTCACCTCTTCCTTTCTAAATCCAAAATTAATTTATCAAAATTAGCTTTCCCAAAAGATTAAAAATTCTGTACCAAAGTCATTATTATTGCTATACCCAATTTAATTAAAAAATAATCAAACCACTTCATATATAATCTGTTATATATGTTTTGCTAAATAATATTGGTACAATTTTTGCTCAAGTATAGTTTAGCTTATTGAACGGTTTAGGTCAAACACTTTGCAACAATTAGTCTATATTTTTATTATGGAGATAAGGATGTTGTATTACATCGTTAAAGTTTGTTGTATCTATCATCTGTTTCATTATGTTTTTAATTCTGTACTACTAGCAAAAATTCATTTTATCTATGCTAAAGATATTCTAATTTAATCCTCAATTTATTAACCAGCATTTTTCTCCCCATTTCTATTTCCGCATACTTTCGCTTTCCAAAATTAAATCCCATGCCTGCAAATTTTATATTATAAATGGAGATATTTTTCAAAATCTCAAATTTAATTTTTATGTAAATTTAATGTAAATACTATAACGGACTCTAAATAAATATGATACTTTAAGTAATGTTGTAATGGGTTTAAAGTCATAAAAAATAGTGTTAGGGGGACTTTTGATGAAAATACAGCCTATTTGCCTATTATTTTTATTGTTAATAGGTATTATTGGATGTTCTCAGCAGACATCCACTTTTGAAAACAAAACAAAAATAGGAATTATGTTATCAGATGTTGGACTTGGAGATCAATCGTTCAGCGATTCAGCATTTTATGGTCTTGAACAAGCTAGAGATCAATTAGGAATTTTGTTTGACTATAGAGAACTGGCTGAGGTTGGCGACTATGAGACAGGGTTAAAAGAACTTATCATGCAAGGAAACGACCTCGTGATAGGACTGGGTTATATGATGGTAGAAGAGCTGGAAAAAGTGGCTCAAGAATATCCAGAGCAGCAATTTGTAATTGTTGATGGTGACATTGATTTGCCTAATGTTATGAATGTTAATTTCAAAGAACAGGAAGGAAGCTTTCTAATTGGTGCAATAGCCGGGCTAAAGACAAATACTGACACAGTCGGATTTATAGGGGGTGAAGACACACCTTTAATACGGAAGTTTCTAAGTGGATTTAAGCAAGGAGTTGCAGCAACTAATCCGGATGCCGAGGTTCTGGAACGTTTTGCTGGCAGCTTTGGAAATGACAAACTTGGAGAAGATATTGCTTTTGAGTTAATTGTTGAGGGTGCAGATTATCTATATCCTGCAGCAGGATTTACTGGTACAGGTGTAATTAAGAAGGCTCAAGAAATGGGGGCTTATTCATTTGGTGTAGATTCAGATCAATATTATCTGGGTGAGGAAACGGTCGTTAGCTCTATGATGAAAAATATTGATGTAGCAATGTATAGATTAGCGTCAGATCTTGTAGAAAACGGACATTTGCCAAATGAAGATTTATTACTTGGTTTGGATGATAATGGCGTTGGAATAGCCCCTGTTCGGGTAATATCTATGACTAAATCAGAAAAGGACCGAATAGAAGAATTAACCAATGACATTATTTCCGGTTCAATCGCTATCAGGGAGTAGAAAGAAGGTGAATATATGAATATTAAACAAAAACTTAGACTAATAACACTTTTACCATTGTTCATAGCATGTGGCATTATGGCAATAGTGGTCATTCAAATGACTCAGATCCTCTCATCTAATAATGACAATGTTGATCAGCTAGTTAACGTGGAAAAATTGAAAAGTACGATTGTTTCCATAGAACAAAACCTGGATAGCTTCTCATTGAACAGGACAGAAGCTGACGCAGAGTCTGTGAGAACAAATTTACAAAATAGCATAGGATTTTTAGAATACTTTTCCCATACAACTGGTGCCCAAGATCAAGTTAAAAAAATTGAAGAGAAACTGCTAGAATTAAATGAGAATGTTCAGGAAGCTTTAGACAGCAAAGATGTCTCTGAAGCAAAAAGGCAGTCAATCAGAACACACGGCATTCAAAATGATATTCATCTATTACAACTCATGATTGATCAGAATTACCAGGATGCCCAATCCAAACAGTCGGGTATCATTACTTTTATCATCTTTTTTACAATCATCTCTGGTTTGATCTTACTGATTAGCACAGGTACTTTCTCTTATTTTATGACAAATCGTCTAGTAACTTCCATAAAAATTCTTGTTAGACATGCTAACGAAATTGCAAACGGGGACTTAACACAACCCTTACATATTACAAAGCGCAAAGATGAAATAGGACAATTACAGAATAGTTTCGTTAAAATGAAGCAGGACTTAAAAGATTTAATTGCAAAAGTATTAGAAACTTCCCAAAGTGTTGCTACTTCTAGTGCACAGTTAAGTACAAATGCTGATCAAACATCTATTGCTACTGATAAGATTTCCGGGAACATATTAGAGGTGTCAAAAGGTTCCATAAAGCAATTAGACTATGTAGAAGACTCAAGCAAAAATGTTCATCGGATGGCTAATGATATTGAAGTCATCTCAAATCAGATTGACCTTGTAACAACAGCATCCAACGAGGCCTCCATTCGGTCTCAGCAAGGGATTGATACGATCACCAAAGTAAATGAGCAAATGACCATCATTAATCAAAATTCAGAAGATACAAATAATGTTATCAGAAGCTTAAATCAAAATTCTCAAGAAATTAATAAAATTATCGATATTATTACAAGTATAGCTGAACAGACAAACTTACTTGCATTAAATGCAGCTATAGAAGCAGCTCGCGCCGGTGAGCATGGTAGAGGTTTTGCTGTCGTTGCAGACGAAGTAAGGAAATTAGCAGAAATGTCTGGTCGATCCGCTCGTCAAATTAGTATGTTAATCTCAACGATGCAAAAGACGACCAATACTGTTATCGACTCCATGACAAATGGTAATAATGCAGTTAAACATGGTACCGAACTGGTAACAGAAGCGAACAAAGCTTTTCACAATATAACTGGGGTAGTTAATGATATAAAAAAACGCATGGAAGATGCAATATCATCAATTGAGTTAATAAATAAGAACAAAGAGACACTAATAGCGTCGATGGAAAGTGTTTCGGCCATTACGGGAGCTGCCGCGAGCTATTCGCAAGAAGTAGCAAGTGTAACAGAGGAACAAGCTGCCTCCATTCAAGAAGTTTCTGCAGCTACAAAAGTTTTGGAGGAAATGGCACAGGAGCTACAAGATAATGTGAGAAAATTTAAGATTTCATAACCTAATACTGATAAAAGATAAAAAAGAAGAATAGCCTTCATTTGTTGATGGCTATTCTTCAAATTCCACATTCATTCCCGCTTCTTCATAAAATTGCTCTTTTAATTCATTATAAGAGTCGGTGTATTGATTAAATAGATCGTTATATTCAAGTACACTCTCATATGTTTCATTAACTACATTAATTTGTTCAAGTAATTCGTCTTCAGTCAGATCTTCCTTTGTAAATAACTCGTACAATTTCTGATCTTCACTCAATGAATTAAGATATGCTTCATTTAACTCATAGTAATTAGTGTATCTGTTTTGCATCGCTTCAATCATCTGTTCTGCAGTTGGCTTAACCTCTTCATCTAAATCTCCAACAACATCTTTCACTTTTAGAAATTCTTCTTCGGCACTGCTAATACTTTCCTTTTCTGTCGCCAATAAAGATTTCCGTTCCTCAATATTAGCCAGAGCTTTGTCTTTTAATTCTGTAATCTGATCCATTTGGTCTGCAGATAATTCAATCAGTTCATTATAAATTTTTTGTTCATCTTCTTCTAATTTCAGAAACGGATCTTGCTGATCAGCAAATGGTTGTTCCAATTCGACAGCTTTTTCTAAATGTTCATACATCTGATTCGCAGCTGATTCTCCACTACAACCCACTAAAACAAAAATTAAAAGAATTGCAAGTATAAACTTTTTCATCATTCGTTGACTCCTTTTAGTTAAAATAAAATTAATGACTTTTAGTATAACATATTTATGAGTTAAATCTTTGCTTGCTTTATATTCTTTTATGCTATTATGGTTATTACATAAAAAGTATATTTCTTTATATCTTTAATATAACTTTTTATAGGAATTAAAAATAGGATTTTGGCAAAAGAGGTGTTTAATATGATAACAATGAAAGATATCGTTAGAGAAGGAGATCCTGTTCTCCGTCAAGTAGCAGAAGAAGTGCAAATGCCACCAACAGATGAAGAGAAAGAAACACTTAATAAGATGCTTACCTTTCTAAAAAATAGTCAGGATGAGGAAATCGCAAAAAAATACGAGCTGCGAGCGGGTGTTGGGTTAGCAGCTCCTCAAATTGGTATACCAAAAAGAATGATCGCTGTACATTTTCAAGACTTCGATGAAAAAGAGTACAGCTATGCTCTGTTCAATCCAAAAATAGTGAGCCATTCTGTTGCGAAAACATACTTAACAGGCGGAGAAGGCTGTTTATCTGTAGACAGAGAAGTCGCCGGGTATGTACCTAGATATAATAAGATAACAATTAAAGCAACAGATGTAGAGAATAATGAAGTGAAATTAAAACTAAAAGGTTATGCAGCAATTGTCTTTCAGCACGAAATCGATCACTTGAATGGTGTAATGTTTTATGATCATATCAACAAGGAAGATCCATTTCTTATTCCTGAAAATACAACCGCATGTGATGCATAAGAAGTTAAACGCAAAGCTTTATTTTGCTTTGCGTTATTCTTTGAAGATATGTATTCATCAAATCAAGCCTACCCTCTTTAATCCGTTACTTAATCCATCATCTTCCACATCATCTGTTACAAAATAGGCTTTTCGCTTTAGCTCCGCAACAGAATTCCCCATCGCTATCCCATAACGGACTTTTTCTATCATTTCTAAATCATTTAGACCGTCACCGAAAGCATAAGTATCTTCCCAATCTATCCCCAGCTTCTTGATAAACTGCTCTATTCCATGCGCTTTAGATCCTATTTTCGGAAGTACATCACAAGAATACTCGTGCCATCTTACGAACCTCAATTGGTCAAAAGTCTCTTCATATACAGTTTGCTCATGCGCTTCATTGAACAGTAAAGCTTGAAAGATAGGTTCCTTTTTATAGAACTCTGCATCTGCCTCAGGATGTCCCCTTTTTAAACTATTCATTCCCATTTCAATATGTCTATTATTAGTAACAGTTGCTTTCATTTCATTGACAGATTGAAAAATCAATGGATGATTCGAATTAGAACTATATTCCAATAATTGCTCCATTTGTTCAGAATTATAATAATTTTGATGAATAACTTTACCTTGGTGAACAGCATATTGACCATTAAACCCAATAAATGAATCAATAGCTAATTCCGACAGAATATCCTGAAACATAAATGGCGCTCGCCCTGTTGCAATGGCAACAATAATTCCTTGATCTTTCAATTTGGCGACAGCCTCTTTGGTTGCTTGAGGTACTTTCTTTTCATTATTAAGAATTGTTCCATCAATATCTAAAAAAACGACTTTTTTCTTCACAATAATTCTCCTTCTATCTCTAATACATCATTAGATTTGTCCCTGTATATTATTATATCATTACAATCAAGCGAATAACTATTTTTTGATGGTGAAAAATAAATATAGATACAATCGATAAAGACATAAAACCGCTATTTACAGGGTTTTCAAAAAATCTTTTTAGAGATTTTAGCTTTTTTGTTTCAAAAAATGTGAAATCATACTATACTATATAGTAATAGGGATTGGATCGGTTCATTGAGTACTTACTTTTCTTTTCTAATGATTAGGAAGGAGTTGGAAGTAGCTATGTTAAAACGTTTGAAGGAAAAATTAAAAAAACGATGGCGAGATGTTATTAGAAGACGTGTACCAACTACAATACAACGTTCTAAATGAAACAGCAAAATATCTACAAATACCATAGGATTAAAAGAAAATTAAATTCAGTAATGTAATTAAAAGGAGAGATAACATGGTATACAAAGTTTTATATCAGGAAAACCCGCTGGAAATTCCAGTGCGTGAACATTCGAAAAGCTTATATATTCGAGCAAAATCTGAAAGAGAAGTTAGACAATTATTAAAAGAAAAAAATATCAATATTGAGTTTATCCAATTATTAGATGAAGCACATTTAGCATATGAACAGCAATCAGAATTTTTCCAAGTGGAGAATGACTAATTATGAAATTCGTTAAAAATGACCAAACAGCGGTATTTGCATTAGGCGGATTAGGAGAAATCGGGAAGAACACTTATGCTGTTCAGTTCCAAGATGAAATCATCCTTATTGATGCAGGTATTAAGTTTCCTGAAGATGAACTATTAGGGATTGATTATGTAATCCCTGATTACACTTATTTAGTTCAAAATCAGGATAAAATTAAGGGACTCTTCATTACACATGGTCATGAAGATCATATTGGTGGGATTCCATACTTATTAAGAGAAATAAATGTTCCTATATATGCTGGGAAATTAGCAATTGGCTTAATCAAGAATAAATTGGATGAACATGGCTTACTTCGAAAAGCTAAGCTGCACACATATCAAGAAGACGATATTTTTAAATTTAGAAAGAATGCTGTATCTTTCTTTAGAACAACCCACAGCATCCCTGATTCCTATGGTATTGTAGTAAAAACACCTCCAGGTAATGTAGTGCATACCGGAGACTTTAAATTCGATTTTACTCCTGTTGGAGAACCCGCAAATCTAACCAGAATGGCGGAAATCGGTAAAGAAGGCGTTTTATGTCTCCTTTCCGATAGTACGAATAGCGAAGTCCCTGGTTTCACACTGTCTGAACGTGTAGTTGGTGATAGTATTAACGACATCTTCTCTAGAGTTGACGGAAGACTGATTTTTGCAACCTTTGCATCAAACATCCATCGTTTACAACAAGTAGTGGAAGCTGCTGTCAAACATAACCGTAAAATTGCCGTTTTTGGTAGAAGTATGGAAGGTTCCATTAAAATTGGACAAGATTTAGGCTATATTCGTGCACCGAAAAATACTTTTATAGAAGCAAGTCAGATCAATCAATTGCCAGCAAATGAAGTGACAATTCTTTGTACAGGTTCTCAAGGCGAACCAATGGCAGCATTATCTCGGATTGCTAACGGTACTCATCGTCAGATACAGATTATACCTGGTGACACTGTTGTGTTTTCTTCTTCACCAATCCCTGGAAACACACTTAGTGTTAGTAAGATTATAAACCAACTGTATCGAGCCGGGGCAGATGTAATCCATGGCCCACTAAACGATATTCATACATCTGGTCATGGCGGCCAACAGGAACAGAAATTAATGTTACGTCTCATTCAACCTAAATTCTTCTTGCCTATCCATGGAGAATACAGAATGTTAAAAGAACATACCAAGCTTGCTGAAAGTTGCGGTATTCCTCCTAAGAATAATTTTATTATGGACAATGGAGAAGTTCTTGCATTAAGTAAAGACCAAGCAGGTATAGCCGGAAAAATCCCTTCAGGTTCTGTTTATGTGGATGGCAGCGGTATTGGAGATATTGGTAATATCGTTTTAAGAGATCGTCGTATACTATCAGAAGAAGGATTAGTAATTGTAGTAGTTAGTATAAATATGAAGGAATTCAAAATTGCTTCAGGACCTGATATTATATCAAGAGGCTTTGTTTATATGCGTGAATCAGAAGACTTAATTAATGATGCACAAAAAATTGTTGCAAAACATTTAGACAAAGTGATGGAACGACGCACAACACAATGGTCCGAAATTAAAAATGAAATTACGGATACCATTGCACCATACTTGTACGAAAAAACAAAACGTCGCCCAATGATTTTACCAATTATTATGGAAGTATAAGAAAAACCCTGACTTATGTCAGGGTTTTTCTAATCTTCCAATACCAAATTCTTTTCAAAACGGGAAATATCCTTATCTGCTCCAATAACAATTAAAATGTCATCTTTTACCAATTGCTGATTTGCCATTGGAGAAACATTAATCCCCTTCTCGTTAGCTTCTTTAATTGCAACAACGTTACAGCCAAATTGTGCTCTAATGTCTAATTCAAGCAATGTTTTCCCATGCATTTTCTTACCAGCTTTTACCTCCACAATACTATGGTCATCAGACAATTCAAGATGGTCTAATATATTCGTTGAAATAATACTATGCGCAATTCTCCGCCCCATATCCCTTTCCGGGTGAACAACATTGTCTGCTCCAATCTTATTTAACACTTTTTCATGATAATCATTCTGCGCTTTTACGGTTATTTTATTTATTCCTAGTTCTTTCAGCATTAATGTTGTTAAAATACTTGCTTGAATATTATCACCAATCGCAACAATTACATGATCAATATTCCTTATCCCAAGTTCCTTCAGAACATTTTCATCTGTTGTGTCGGCAATTACGGCATGTGCTGCAATACTTTTGAATTCATTTACTTTGTCTTCATGAATATCAATAGCTAGCACATCCATCCCTTCTGCACTCAATTCCCGGCAGATGCTTCCACCAAACCGCCCTAAACCTATTACTGCAAATTCACGTTTCATCATTCTTCCTCCAAAAAGATCGTATAAATAAGTATAATATTAGTTTAACACATTAAGGAGCCGTTTGGAGATTGAGTTATTAATTTCACTTAGTTTATAATGCATCTAACATATCAAACTGGGACTTAACCAACTCATAGTATTCCCCTTTTTTACTCATCAGCTCATCATGATTACCTTGTTCCAGTATCCGGCCATGTTCTAATACGATAATTTTATCGGCTTCTCTAATTGTTGATAAACGATGGGCAATCATAATTGCTGTTCTTCCTTCTAGTAATTTCTTTAGTGCTTTCTGTATTTTTACCTCTGTTTCCGTATCAATACTTGCTGTTGCTTCGTCTAAGATAAGTATTCTCGGGTCTGCTAACAGCGCTCGAGCGAAAGATAGTAACTGCCTCTCCCCTGCTGATAATATATTCCCTCGCTCCTCTACTTCTGTTTCATACCCTTTAGACAGTCTTCTGATAAAGTCGTCTGCACCAACCATTCGTGCCGCTTCTTTCACTTCTTCGTCTGTTGCTTCCGGGCGGCCAAATCGAATATTCTCCATGATTGTCCCCGAAAAAATAAATGTATCCTGAAGAACAACTGAAATATTATTACGCAAACTAGACAGTTTCATATCACGTAAATCATAACCGTCAATTTTTACTGCCCCTTTTGTAGGATCATAAAAACGACTGATTAAGTTGGCGATCGTAGACTTACCTGAACCTGTATGACCGACTAATGCTACGGTTTGGCCCTGTTTCATTTCTAGAGAGATCTCATGTAAAGCAATTCGGTCTTCATTATAAGAGAATTGTACTTTATCAAATTCTATATGTCCTCTCATGTTTTCAAACTCTTTTGCATCCCTTTTTTCTTTTACATTAGGTTGTTCATCTAAAAACTCGAAGATTCTTTCTGATGAGGCCATTGCAACCAACAATTGATTATAAATTTGCCCCAATCTTGATATAGGTTCCCAAAACATGCCGAGATAAAAAGCGAAAGAAACGAACGTTCCAATACCGATATCTCCTGAAATGATTAGATGGGCACCGAATGAGATTAAAATAACCGTACCTATTGCATTGCTCATTTCCACGAATGGACCAAAATAGGCACTCTTTTTCATTGCAACACGTTCCATCTCATAGTTATCTGTATTTACTCCATTAAAAAATTCTGTGTTTTCTTTCTCCTGGGAAAACGACTGTGTAATACGAATCCCTTGCATACTCTCATTTAAATGGGAATTTAATCTGGATTTCTGGATTCTCACATCTTGCCAGGAGCGACGTATATTTCGACGCAGCTTTGTTGAAATAAAAAACATAATAGGCAAGATAACTAATACTGCCAGTGCTAATGGTGGACTTAAGGCAAACAATATAATAATAATTCCGAATAACATTACTACATCCATAAGCAAGTTAATAATCCCGTTAGTAAATAATTCCTGCAGCGAGTTTACATCATTTAAAATCCTTACAAGAATTGAACCGGCAGACCTTTTATCAAAGAAATTGTGAGATAATCGTTGAACATGGGAAAATAATTTCCTTCTTAGGTCATATATCACTCTCTGACCTAATATATTCACCCATTTAATTCGAAACATGTTAGCGACATAGCTTAATAAGTAGAGTACCGATATTCCAATTATCAGATATGTTAGTAAATTTACATCACCTTGACCGATGGCTTGATCTATTGCAACATTACCGATTAATATTGGTACAACAAGTCTAACTATTGTCGAAATTAACATTGCAAATATCGCTGCAGGTAATAGACTTTTCACATATGGTTTCAAATATTCTAATAGCCTTAACATTTGCTTCCAATTAAAAGGTTTCTCTACAGCTTGGTCTAACGGGTAATAGAATCTTGTAAGGTGTGAACTGTCCTTTTTCATTTCTTTAGCAGAAATGGATTTAGCCATATTATTTCCCTCCCCTTTTCTAAATTGATTGCATTACTGCATCTTTGTCTTTGTACTGAATATCGTAAATTCTTCTATATGCACCATTCTGCTGGATTAATTGATTATGGGTTCCCCTTTCGACAATTGACCCTTCATTTAATACTATGATCTCATCAGCATGTTTCAATGAGGAGATACGATGCGCGATAATAAAGGTTGTTCTATCTTTCATCACTTCTTTTAATGCCTTTTGAATGAGAAATTCTGTTTCCATATCAACTGCCGAGGTTGCGTCATCCAGCACTAATATTTTGGGATCAATTAAGATCGCTCTCGCAATTGCAATTCTCTGTTTCTGTCCACCAGATAATCCCATGCCACGCTCCCCTAACATTGTGTCATATCCCTTCGGCATTTCCATAATAAAATCGTGTGCTTGGGCTCTTTTAGCTGCTGCAATAATTTCTTCCATCGATGCATCAGGATTTCCATAAGCAATATTCGCTTTAATTGTAGTAGAGAATAGAAATGATTCCTGCAATACAAACCCGATATGTTTCCTTAATCCTTTTAATTCATAAGCATTTGTTGGTATACCATCAACTAATACTTCCCCTTGATCGGGTTCATAAAATCTTGTAATAAGCTGAGTAATACTCGTTTTCCCTGCACCTGTCGGGCCAATTAGTCCCATCACTTTACCTGGTGGTGCATCAAATGAGATATTACGTAATGCAGCGTCATCATCAGCAATGTAAGTGAGAGACACATCACGGAAAGTAACATGCCCTTTAAATTGTTCCACTCCAATTGATTGATCATCTTCGACAATATCTTCTTTTGCCTCTAATATTTCTAACAGCCTTTCTCCTGAGGCCTTTGCCTGAGAAAATTGGTTGACGATAAATCCCAAATGCATTAATGGTCCAAGTATATAGGAAACTAAACTAAAAAAGGCAACTAACTCACCTATTGCCAACTGGTCATTAATAACCAAATAACCACCATAAACGAGCAGTGCTACCATACTCACATTCCCGATAAATTCCATCAAAGGGAAATACTTAGCCCAAATGTTAGATGTCTTAATATTAACCTCACGATAATTTATATTATTTGTTGAAAAACGATCAATTTCGAAGTCTTCCTTTGATAATGATTTTACCGTATTCATCCCACTTACATTTTCTTGAATTCTTGTATTCAGGCGACCAAGTGATTGGCGAATACTACGAAATGCTGGATGTACTTTCCGATCAAACCGATAAACTATAATAGCTAAAAAAGGCATTACTGCCATTGTTACAATAGCAAGTGGTACAGAGTAATAAAACATAACACTAAGGCTTATAACAATAAGTAAAACTACACGAATTAATTCTTTAAAACCAGCGGCCAGAAAGAATCGAAATCCTTCCACATCCATTGTTAAACGGGACATCAAATCACCAGTACGCGCATTATCATAGTAAGTAAATGATAATCTTTGCAATTTTTTATACAATTCATCACGCAGAACATATACTGACTTAACCCCAAATAAATCCCCTAAATATTGTTGTGAAAAGTTAGCTATCCCTTTTATAACCATTAGACCAATAAACGTTAAAGCTAAATAAGGGATTAATTGATACTCCCCTGGTGTAACTACATCATCAATTGTTATTTGTAATATAATGGGATAAACAACAGTGATTGCGGTTACAAACAAAACGGATAAAACAGACAAATAAAAGTACTTTTTAAAAGGCCAATAAAATTGCTTTAATTTTTGAAATGTTTCCAAACTTTGCACCCCCTAATTTACGTAAATATAAATATAACGGTTTACGAAATAAAATTCCACCTTTTCGACTTAATTTCTAAAATTATTATATAAATACTAATAAACAGATATGTCGGTAAATGAAAAATGATTATTCAAGAAGTGAGAACTCTATCTATTGGGTCACAGGATGGTAAGCCCTGAATATTATTATTACGACCAGTAAATTCTATTTCCAGCACACAAAGGAAGCGCTTACTATATAATCGTGGACATTTTTTAGCATATAGATTATTAAATTCCTTCAGATACAGAAAAAAATAATGTCCTTAAAAGGACATTATTTATTTTTCAGTTTTTCCTAATACTCTGTTAACACGTTTACGCAACATCTTCATTCCGCCGCCGCCAGCTTGGAAATGTCTTAAGTTCCCTTCACCATCGAACACATAGTATGCAGGTACATATTGGTTTTCAAAGGCATCTGTTAATGCGTGTTTATTATCAACAAAAATTGGTTGTGTAATATCATGTTCTGCTGCTACTTCCTTAATTTGATCAAGATCTAAATCTTTCTCAGATCGAGGCATATGAACAGCAACTACATTTAGTTCGTCTTTATATTCATCACGAAATTCATTTACATTTGGCATTGCTTCCTTACAAAGCCCGCAGCTTACTGACCAGAAATGAATAAGTGTTGGTTTATCTCCAATTAAATCACTTTTCTTAACTTCTCCATTTAACCATTCTGTTGCACCATCTAACTCAGGCATTGGAGCTCTTAATTTCATTTATATATCCTCCTATAAACTATGATAAATCACTTAAATGAGATACAGAATGAAGGTCTAACATGCATGTTAGACCTTCTCTAAACATTATAGAGTTTCTTGACCTGGTTTCCAGTTAGCAGGACATAAACCGCCAGTTTGTAATGCTTGAAGAACACGTAATGTTTCATCTACATCACGTCCGATGTTGTTGTGGTTAACTACTTGATACTGCAATTCACCTTCTGGGCTGATGATGAATAGACCACGAAGAGCGACACCCTCTTCTTCAATTAGAACACCGTATTCTTTTGCTACTTGGTGGTTTGTATCTGCTGCTAACGGATAGTTTAAATCACCTAAACCATTATCATCTCTCGATGTTTTAATCCATGCTAAGTGTGTATGTATCGTATCTGTTGATACACCGATTACCTCAGCATCTAGATCTTCGAATTCATCGTAACGATCTGATAATGCTGTGATTTCAGTTGGACAAACAAATGTAAAGTCCATTGGATAAAAGAATAATACTGTCCATTTATCATTTTTCATATTTTCTTCCAAAGATACTTTTCCAAATTCTTTGTTCGCTAATACTGCTTCCATTTCAAAACGTGGTGCTTGTTTTCCTACCATACGTTCAGCCATAATAAATTATCCCTCCGTACAAAATCTTTTTATTTACAACAAAATTATAAAAGATAGAAAACAAAACGTCAACAAATCTACTCAACATCTGCATATACATCAAATCAAGCCTTTATTTTCAAGAATTATGTAGATTATTTGCTTGTATATTATCTTTTCCATTATGATTATGAATAACAATAAAAGAGGAGGACAAGTATGTTTCGTTTTGATTGGGATTATATACTGACACAAACTGTGCAAGTAGGTGGGAAGCTAGTTATTCTAATAATAGCTTTCCTTATTATTTCACCAATTGCAAAGAGGGCCATTAGTAGACTGATAAATAAATCAACTTCTAACAAAAATGTCTCCCAAGCACGTGCGATAACATTGGAGAAATTATTGATCAACATACTTTCTTATACATTAATTTTTGTATTTATTGTAATGTTCTTTGGAATTATTGATATAAATATCGGTCCGCTTTTAGCCAGTGCTGGGGTAATTGGTCTAGCGGTAGCTTTCGGTGCGCAAGGTTTGGTTAGTGATATTGTCACAGGGTTTTTCATCTTGTTAGAGAAGCAGATTGATGTCGGTGATTATGTGACAGTTGCCGGGTATGATGGGATAGTTGAGGAAATTGGCTTACGAACAACACAAATCCGCGGTTTTGATGGCACCTTACACTTTGTTCCTAACCGTGAAATTTCGGGTGTCAGCAACCATTCTCGCGGCAATATGCGTGCACTTGTTGATATTGGTATTAGCTACGAAGACAACATCGACCAAGCGATCGGCGTATTAAAAGAAATTTGTAACGAATTTGAGAACGACGAACGCTTTGTAGAAGGCCCGGATGTGCTTGGTGTACAATCATTTGGATCAAGTGAAGTTGTACTGCGCGTTATTGGAAAAACCGAAAACATGGCACAATGGGGTGCCGAGAGAGATATTAGGAAACGCATTAAAGAAGCATTTGATGCTCATAATATTGACATTCCATACCCGCATCAAGTTAATATAACGAAAGAAAGCTAAAATGAAAAACCGGGGTCTATGGAGACCCCGGAAAGTTAGACTTTTATTCGAAGTAAAGATACTGCTCCAATTTTTCAATTCATTCTTCTGATTGTTTTAGTAACTGCCTCTACCCCGACCGCAATAGCGTCCTCATTGGGATTTAGATGACTGTTATGCAATCCATACTCAGAATCAACTCCTAACCAAAACATAAAGCCAGGAATATCTTTTAAGAAATACCCAAAATCTTCACCAGTCATTGCCGCATTGGCTTCGAGATAGTTAACCCCGATTGAATCCATTATTTTTCTAAACTTATCGACACAATGACCATCATTGTATACCTGATAATACATAGAACCATAATCTACAGTAATATTACAATCATAAGTATATTGAAAACCTTTAATATATCTTTCGAGTTCTGCTTTAATAATAGACATTGTTTCAGGTCGAAGTGTCCGAATTGTCCCCTCCAACCTTGCTTTTTCTGCAATGATGTTTTGTACAGTCCCTGCTGTCATCTTTCCGATTGTAATGACACCACTGTCTAATGGATCCACTTTTCTTGAAATAATTTGCTGTAACTGTGTAACAAAACTGCTAGCAGTAACAATCATATCCTTCGTTAAATGAGGATAGGCTGCATGCCCGCCTTTACCTATGAAATCAATAAATAATTCACTAGTGTTAGCAAATAAAATCCCTTCTCGACTTGATACAGTCCCAACCGGTAACTCTGGCGCAATATGTAATGCGAAGATCATATCTAAATTCCATTGCTTAAAGGTCTCTGACCGGAGAATCGGTTCAGCGCCTCCAGGTCCTTCTTCCGCTGGTTGGAAAATAAATAAAACATTATCATCTATCGGTTTAGAAGCGATATCGCTTAATGCTCCTAATGCAATTGTCATATGGAAATCATGGCCGCAAGCATGCATGTATTCCTTATGAACAGATGCAAAAGGTAAACCTGTTTCTTCCACGATTGGCAACCCATCTATGTCAGTACGATATCCGATCGTTCGCTTCGGATTTACCCCCTCCACAAAAACAAACAAACCCGTTTTCCATTTTGTCACATGGACATTAGTGTGATTTAATTGCTCGATTGTCTTAATTAAGTATTCTTGTGTCTTGTGTTCTTTAAACCCTGTTTCTGGTATTTTGTGCAAATCTCTTCTAATTTTAATTAATTGTTCTTTATTCATTGTAGAACTCCCTTTCGAGTACGATGCCATTTTATATGAAAAACAAGACAGGAATTGAACATCCTGCCTTGCTAATTTACAACTTTATTAATCATCCAGTCTTCTTAAAGCTTCAATAATTTCTGTTTTGGATTTCGTTTGGTCATCAATTTCTTTAATTACTTTTGCCGGCATACCTGCAACTACAGTGTTAGGTGGTACATCTTTTGTTACAATCGCACCTGCCGCAACAACAGCTCCCTCTCCAACTCGTACTCCTTCTAAGACAACGGCATTCGCACCAATAACTACGCCATCCTCTATAACAACTGGTTGTGCGGATGGTGGTTCAATAACACCTGCTAATACCGCACCAGCACCAACGTGGCAGTTTTTACCAACTGTCGCTCTTCCACCTAGAGAGGCATTCATATCTATCATGGTTCCTTCACCAATTACCGAACCGATGTTAATCATTGCACCAAACATAATAACAGCACCGTCACCGATTTCTACTTGCTCACGAATGATAGCACCTGGCTCAATTCGCGCATTGATGTTTTTCATATCTAATAATGGAATGGCTGAATTTCTGCGATCATTCTCAATCACATAGTCTTCGATTTGTTCTTTGTATGTATTTAATAGTTCATTAACTTCTTTCCATTCACCAAAAATAACGCCTGTTGTATCATTTAAGAAAGTTTGTACAGAACCAGTTGCTTCTACTTTTGAAAGGTTGTTCCCTTTCACATAAACTTTCACTGGTGTAGATTTCTTACTGTTTGAAATAAACGAAATAATTTCGTTTGCATCCATCATTTTCATTACACTTTTCCTCCAAATAAATTATATTTATTCTAATGTACTAAAAAAAATGTTATAGTACAAGTATTTATGATTGATCAATATATAATGATTTATTCACTTCTTTCAGGATGGCCCTTCTAGTCAATATACCAACAAAGAAATTCTCTTCATCGACAACACATGCAAACGCATGATCAATAACCACTTTAATAGCAGTTAAAAAATCGGTTTCTGGTTGTATTGTTGGTTGATCCTTGTGCATCACAGCTTCAACTTTTAACTCGGACAACCTTTCCATTTCAAATCGTTCTATCCCCATAACACTCTTTAAGATTGGTGTTTTGGCAATCGTTCCTTTATATTTAAAATCTAAATCTAATACAGGTACAGATGAATAGCCTGATTCCACTAACACCAGTAATGCATGCTCTAATGGATTGCCAATTTGAACATGTGCTACTTTGTCTGCTTGTATCATTATATCGCTTACTTTTAAACCTTCTAATCTCTGTTTTAATAGGCTGGACATGTTGACACTCCTTTTTATTTTGTTGAAGGAGTAAACCTCTCATCCTTCCTATTTTAACATAATTTCAAACATTTTGTGTATTTCGTTTCTCTAGGAAGCCGATTTTCATAACTCATGCTATAATAGAACTCAATATTTATGTGGAAAGGTATATTAGATTATGAATCGTCGTACATTTTTAAAGCGAATGCTTGGAGGTATCGTCTCTGTATTGGGTATTGGTGGCGGAACTTATTATTATGCCAAAGAAGTTGAGCCAAAAATGCTTGATATCCATCACGTTACCATTCAGTCACCCAAAATCCCTGAAAGTTTTGAATCTTATAAAATTTTACAATTTTCTGATACCCATCTTGGCTTCCATTATACCATCGACCAGTTACGGGAATTAGTAATGGAAATAAATGCATTGAATCCTGATGTAATTACATTTACGGGTGATTTAGTTGATCATCCTCAGGAATTTAATTGGAATAATGAGATTATAACAGCACTAGCAGACATGAACGCACCTGATGGAAAGTATTGGATTTATGGTAACCACGATCATGGAGGATACGGAACAGATATTGTTAAACAAGTATTTGACAAAGCTGATTTTAAATTGTTGAAAAATAGCCATAGACTTTTAGAAAAGAATGGTGATAAGATCATGCTAGCAGGACTTGATGACATTATGCTTGGCCAACCAGATATTGCCACAGCACTTCAAACTTCTGAAAATATTAATTACACTATATTATTAGTACATGAGCCTGATTTTGCTGATACAGTAATAGATTTCGATGTAGATGTACAAATCTCCGGACATAGTCATGGAGGACAAGTCCAAGTTCCTTTTTTAGGCTATATATATACACCTTACTTAGCTGAGAAGTATGTTGAGGGAAATTACCAAATAGGGAGTAAACCACTTCAGCTTTATGTAAGCAGAGGAATTGGCACAACTCGATTACCATACCGTTTTTTTTGCAAACCGGAAATTACAATTTATGAATTGAAGAAAGGTTGAGATTTGAGTGAAAGCAAAATTCTTTTTATCAATACTAATCCTATTCTTGCTAACAGCATGTGGAACGGGGGCTGAAGGAAATAACGCCTCAGACAGCAGTAATTCCAATGAAAGTTCTCACTCAAAGTACAAGGGAGACTTTGAATTTAAAGTGCAAAACTTTACTTACACAAACCAAAACGGTGAAGAATTCTCAAAAGAAAAGTTAGACGGGAAGTTTTGGGTGGCAAACATGGTCTTTACTAATTGTACTACGGTTTGCCCTGCAATGACTTCCAATATGGCTCGTTTACAACAACAATTAAATGAGGCTGATATAGATGCTGAACTTGTTTCCTTCTCAGTAGACCCTGTCAATGATACACCTGAAATGTTGAAGCAATACGCTGAAGACAGAGGAGCAACTTTTGAAAACTGGAATCTGTTAACTGGTTATAGTGATGAAGATATTAAACAATTTGCATCAGAATCATTTAAAGCATTTGTGGAAAACCCTGATAACAGTGATCAAGTTGTTCACCAGACAAGCTTCTATTTAGTTACACCTGATGGGTATGCTGTAAACAAATATAATGGTTCGAAAGCAGCGAATATGGAACAAATAGTTGAAGATATTAAAGCAATGAACTAAAGTAAATGTAGAAGCTAAGTTCAACTTATGCTTCTGCTTTTTTTACTTTATGCAATGATTTTGAGGTGATAATGATGACAGAGAAAATACAATTAATCGGACAAGCATTATTTATTGTCAACAGACATGCCAAAACTGCTCTAGACCCATCCTATCTATACAAGCTTAAAAAAGCTGCAATGGAAAAATTACTGAACGAGAAAAAAGCAAAGAAGGTCGGACTGCATTTCTCGAACAACCCTAAACAAAGCAGGCAACATTCTGTAATGTTAGTAAAAGTAGGTGATTACTACTTTCATATGCCACCAACTAAAGAAGATATGAAAGAGTTAGAACATTTAGGGAAGCTTGATAGTAATTATCGTAATCCTAGACCTGATTTGTCTCTTAGTAAAGCAAAAAATATATTGAGTGAGTATTTAAATTGGTCGAAACAAGCAGGAAAACAAAATAATAAGAATCATTTCTCTCCCTCCACCTCTTCTTACTTAAGTTCCACGTCCATTTCTCCTTTTTTTCACAGAAGGAAAAAATGAAGGCTAAATCCTTTCAGTTTTTAGCCCTCATTTTGAAAATAGTAACTAATCGCTTTATACATACACAAAGGGAGAAAATAATAATAGTATTTAGATAATATTTATTATGAGTGTCAGGCACTAAATGATTCATTAACCAAATTCCTAAAATACTGACAAACAAAAATGTTAAAAAACTACCCCACTCTAACGCAATTACAAGACGAATAAACGGGTATAATAAATAATACCCGATTAGTAGTAAACCAACAGTAAAAATGATCATAATCATTTCTTGCTGCATTGTTATCATTAACAAATCCATTACTCTTACAATCTCACTCCATGTTTCATTCCACAAAGCTATTCCTTCTTTCTCTAGCGGTTATTTTTATGATAGAATATGGCAAGTACTATATAAAAATTATTGCCACAAATACTGGCTTTTATAATTGTTTGTATCGTTTTGGAGGGAAAATATTATGGAACATCTATTAAATGATGAAGTAAGAGCAATCGAAATATCGGGAATCAGAAAGTTTTTTAATTTAGTTCAGGGACAAGAAGATGTTTTATCTTTAACAATAGGACAACCTGATTTTTATACACCTGACCATGTCAAAGAAAGTGCCAAAAACGCTATTGATGGAAACTTTACGACTTATACACACAATGCAGGTCTTTTGTCATTAAGAGAGGCTATTGGAGATTTTGTTAGAAAGAAATATCAGCTTTATTACCAACCTGATGATGAAATAATCGTAACAGTGGGTGCATCTCAAGCAATTGATATTTCTCTACGGACAATTTTAAAAGACGGGGATGAAGTGATTCTGCCAGGACCCGTATATCCAGGTTATGAACCGTTAATTAAACTGGCTGGTGCAAAGCCAATCTATATCGATACTAGAAGAAGCGGGTTTAAAATTACTGCTGATTTAATTAAGCCTTACATAACAACAAAGACAAAAGCCATTTTGATCCCATATCCTTCTAACCCAACTGGTGTAACTTTAAACAAAGAAGAATTAAGTGAAATTACAAACTTAATCGAAAATAATGAAATATTTCTAATAGCAGATGAAATCTACAGTGAATTAGTTTATGATCAGGAACATTTCTCTATCGGCCGTTTTACTAATATACGTGATCAGCTAATTATCATTAATGGTTTATCCAAGTCCCACTCCATGACTGGTTTTAGAATCGGTTATATTCTAGCTCCATCCTGGTTAGCGAAGCATCTTCTGAAAGTACATCAATATAATGTATCATGTGCCAGCTCTATTAGCCAGTATGCAGCATTAGAAGCAATAAAGAATGGTGAAAGTGATCCGGAAGAAATGAAGCAGGCGTATAAAGAAAGAAGAGATTATATTATCAAACGATTTAAAGATATGGATTTACATACATATGTACCGGATGGAGGATTTTATTACTTCATTGATGTCTCTCACATGGATCGTTCTTCCTTTGATATTGCAATTGATATTGTACAAAAAGCAAAAGTAGCATTAGTCCCTGGCAGTGCATTTTCCCAATTTGGTGAAGGATACTTACGATTATCATATGCCTATGATTTAGCGAAGTTAGAACAAGGTATCGACAGATTAGAAAAATATTTCAAAGAAAACGGTCAATAAGAGATATCAGTATAATTGTACCCTTTTTGGATAACTAAAAAAGCTGAGCATAATTTGAATTAGCACAATTCATCTTGCTCAGCTTTTGTATTTTTCCTATAGTATTCATAGTCATTTAACAACCGATCTAATTCTTGGCTGATATAAAGTGATTCTTTGCTTGTAATACCTTTTGAAAGAGCAACATCGGTCATCTCTTGACGCAGCTTCTCAATTTTATTAATTAGTTCTATTGGATATCTTGCCATCATACCGTGTTACCCCCTTAATTTTAAACAACTCCTGTTATTCTCATATATTATCTACCCAATAAATTCATGGTTTAATCATTTTTATATATTTTGCAACGCAATGAGTGTTTTAGATTATCCCAGAAAATTCAAGGTTTGTAAATAGATGCAGAAAAGCAGACAAAAACTTACCATATTCCCTAATTTGTTGATGTTATTCGACAAAGAGAACTATTCCTATGATATTTCATCGTATTATTGTATTATTGTATAAAAAGGGTGAAATAAAGTGCATATTAAGAGAGAAGAAGCATTTCGTTATAAATTTAAACAGCCAATAATTGGCACAGCATCCCTGGATAATTCTCGTGAATTCAAAATGCAAATAATTAATGTTAGTCCAAAGGGTATGAAAATACAAACGAATAATCGCATTTCTAAGAATACTCCTATATATATTAAATATAATTTATTAGAGGAAAGTTTTCAAGTAAATGGTAAAATAGTTTGGAGTCTAGATACTGGAGGGTCAATTCAGCATGGAATTGTTCTGGAAAAGTCTGAAGATTATCATACTAGACTAATTTTAGCATTAAAGAAAGTATCCGGATTTGAAAAGTAGATATTCTGAGCTTAGTTCATAAAAAGAAAACCGAACTACTTCGAATGAAATAAAATTCGATCATCGTTCGGCTTTTATTTTGGGCTAAAACTAATTTTTCCCAGAATTAATTAACAGAATGCATTGAAAAATACGATATTTGAGTAGTTACTATACACGATCGAATATACTAAATCCTATCAGCGTTACAAGTAATACCATTGAAATGATACCAAACATCTTCCATTCACTCCTCATCCAATTCTTTTCTTTCTCTATTATACGTTAAAATCGTGTGAAAACAACCTTGAATTGGTTACTGCTTATTATAAGTTGTTGAGACATTACGGGTTTTGTAAATAAAATTAATTCAATCCATTGTAAATTGCTGTTGTAATTACTTCTTTTTTAAGAAATAATTACTATGCAGGAATATTTAATCACCGCATGATAATAGTGGACTATAGAAAAGGCTTATATTCTACCAATAATTTAAAAGTGTGATAGGGGGCGAAAGAATAATGAAAAAAATGAGAATAATTTTACTCTTCCTCATATTCACTATATTCACTGGATGTGCCGGTAATAATACAGAGAATCAGGTAATTCCAACAGACGATTCTGAATATATAGAGAATAATCAGTTGACAGAGAGCACGATGGAGATAAATCAGGAAGAAGAACCATTACCTGTAGACACAACCATTGATTTTTTTATAGATAACCAGTTAGTCACAATCGATACAGAAAATATACCAATCTTAAATACCTTTTTAAATACATTTAAAAATAGACAAGTTGGTATCAATACGATGTCGTTAGAAAAACTGCCAATAGAAGATCTATACCTGCTTTCTTTTAACTGTAATATGCTTAATTGTTCTTATATGTTAATTGATCACACAAAACCTAATAAAACCATTCTGCTTGATGATTTTGTTCAGTTCAAAGATATGGCGCTGTCTCCAACTGAGGAAGAATTGCTGATTTTATTGGAAAGAAGTCGCTCCGATTATGTGATTTTATTTAATCTGGTTGATTGGAATCAAGAGGATTTCAAACCATCACTGAATGACTATGGAGATATACGTTTGTCCAATCCGGTTTGGGATAATGAAAACCAGTTTACCTTTGACATTGTGTTACCAGAAGACGAAACCATGAAGCAAATAATTTTCAGAAAGGATGAGAAAGAAATATTTGAAGATTAAAGGAGAGCTCTACTCAAAATAGAGCTCTCCCTCTGACTTAATATCAATCCGTTCATTTTCAATAAAAAACTGTGTGTGTACATAAACTGTATGTGAACCTTTTTCCAGATTAGAAAAGCGTATAGCTTCTTGAGGATAATTGTATCCCGGGTTTAACACCATCGTCCGGTGACTGCCAGTAAAGACGGGATTATTCCTGTTTATTGTTACCGCAGTAAGTGGTGTTCTATGTTTTATTTCCACTCTTTCGTCTCCCGTATATTCTAATGAACGAAGCACTTTAAATCCATCATTTGTTGGTTCAATACGTATATGAATAATATAATCCTCATATTGTTCACTAATTTTCACAGTCTCTATTAAAGATGTTTTCATCGATTCTTTAACAAAAGCTGTTACTAACAGGCCAACACAAGTGATCAATATAATACTTAAGATTATTTTTTTCCACATTTGACACCCCTCCTCGACCCCTCTTCTTTATATGACGATTTAGAATAGTCAAAAGTTTCAAAATTTCTATATTTTTGTCAAAAATTCACTTTCTTTTTATAACGATAACCATTTTTTCTAACCATACCCTAAAATTAACATCGTATAATTTTTGTCATTTGTTTACATGATAACTTATAGAAAGCATTGCACTTGGTTCTTCATTTTCAACAAAGAAAGGAATATATCAGATGAATTATAAGTTGGTTTATTTCACCATAATTATCATTAGCTTAATTTTACTCGGTTGTAGTGAAGAGAACAAGCAATCAAAAGGACAAGCAATTGATCAGTCATTACATCTATCCACACAGGATAGTTCTTCACCATATAATCTCCCTAGTGCAGCGCAAGAAGTCTTAGAAGAACAGAAAAACCATCTTGTTAAATATAAAGCTGTACAAACAAAGAAAGACTTATTTATTGCTATCCAGGTAAAAAGTGTGAACCAGATAAACGAACAAAAAATTGCAAAAGATATCCAGAAAAAAATTAACAAAAAGATGGAAGATAAGAAGGTAAATGTGACGTCCGATCAGAAATTCCTTATTGAGTTAGAAAAATTACAATCAAATGAAAAAGCTGACCAGAAAGAAATAGAGAAGAAATTAAAAGATTGGAAAAAGCTAATAAAAGAGAAAACTTGAGGGAGTTATAAGAATGACTAAACAGCAAACAACCTATCAAAAGTATGAGAAAAAAATGGAACCAAAGCGTCCGGTTATGAAAAATTGCTTAAAAGCATTTATAATCGGTGGATTTATCTGTGTTATCGGCCAAATAATTTCATTCATCTATATGTATTTCTTCGATTTTACAGAACAAACTGTAGGTAACCCAACTGTTGCAACACTTATTTTTATTACAATGCTGCTTACCGGTTTTGGTGTTTATGATAAAATCGCACAATTTGCAGGTGCAGGAACAGCTGTACCTGTTACAGGATTCGGTAATGCTGTCATATCAGCAGCTATAGAGCACCGAACAGAGGGATTTGTTCTAGGTGTCGGTGGAAATATGTTTAAACTTGCTGGTTCTGTCATATTATTTGGCGTATTCTCTGCTTTTCTAATCGCCTTGATTAAAACGATTTTTTCATATTGGAGTTGATGTTATGTTACAAGGAAAAGCTACAATGTATTTTGATAATCCCCCGACTATTATATCGACTGGTACA
This sequence comes from Gracilibacillus xinjiangensis, assembly GCF_042651765.1. NCBI lineage: Bacteria > Bacillati > Bacillota > Bacilli > Caryophanales > Bacillaceae > Gracilibacillus > Gracilibacillus xinjiangensis. The sequence goes on from NZ_JBHSDT010000008.1 coordinate 1,100,971, forward strand.
GTTGGAGGACCTTTTGAGGAAAAAGGCCAAATTGCTGATGACTTCGATTCATTCTTTTCTGATCAATGGATGGAAGAGAAATCGTTCGAACAAGCTCATACACATTTAATTCAAGAAGCAAGTACAATTGCTATTAGAAAAGCCAACATTAAAGAGAACGACATCAACTTCTTTCTGCACGGTGATCTGATTAATCAAATTACACCATCTAATTTTGCTGCAAGAGAATTAAAAATACCATACTTAGGCCTATTTAGTGCGTGTGCAACTTCGATGGAAGGTTTGGCAATTTCCTCCCTGTTATTAAGTGAAGGCAATGCAAACTATGTGTTAACAGGTGCTGCAAGTCATAATTCTGCTGCCGAAAGGCAATTCCGCTACCCAAACGAATATGGCAGTCAAAAACCTGACACTTCACAATGGACTGTTACTGGTGCAGGTGTGGCACTATTAGCTAAAAATGGGGATGGTCCAAAAGTCACTTCTGCCACCATTGGTAAAGTAATTGATGAAGGGCTGTCAGACCCTTTCAATATGGGTGGAGCAATGGCCCCGGCTGCTTTTGATACAATTACCCAGCATTTTTTGGATCGTAATGTTGATGAAAATTATTATGACCTTATCGTCACTGGTGACTTAGCTAAGTACGGAAGGATGATTTGTCTTGACTTATTCGCAAAGCATCAGCAACCTATCAATGAAGTTAAATTTCAAGATTGCGGGTTAATGATGTATAAAGAAAATCAATCAGTATTCGCCGGTGCCAGTGGACCCGCATGCTCCGCTATTGTGACATATGGACACCTGCTTAAGAAACTAATGAAAAAAGAATATAAGCGAATTCTAGTTGTCGCTACTGGTGCATTACTTTCTCCGTTAACTGTCCAGCAGAAACAATCTATACCGTGTATTGCCCATGCTGTATCGATTGAAAATTTATCTTAAAATGGGAGGTGAATACAGATGGTATTTATTTGGGCATTCATCGTTGGAGGGTTAATTTGTGTAATTGGGCAATTGTTATTAGATGTTGCAAAACTAACGCCTGGCCATACACTAAGTATCCTTGTAGTAGCCGGTGCAATTTTGGATGGATTTGGGCTGTATGAGCCATTAATTGATTTTGCCGGCGCTGGAGCTACTGTCCCAATCACTAGCTTTGGTAATTCCTTGGTACATGGTGCATTAGAAGAAGCAGAAAAACATGGTTTGATTGGTGTAATTACAGGAATGTTCGAAGTAACAAGTTCGGGGATCTCATCAGCCATCATTTTCGGTATGATCGGTGCACTACTATTCAAACCAAAAGGATAACCCGCCATTTATAGAAAAATGGCGGTAATTTTTACATATTAATAACGATCTTCCCTAATTGATTTTGAGCTCCCAATAAATCAAATGCTTTGTCTATATCAGAAAAAGCAAATTGACGGTCAATTATTGGCTTAATACTCTGGTCTTCAGTAAATGCTAACAGTTCATGCAACTCTTCTCTGCTCCCCATCGTTGAGCCAATCAATTTATATTGGCCATAAAAGAATTTTCTTAAATCAAATGTCAATTGGTCATTCGTAGAAGATCCATATGTAACAATTCTTCCCCCTTTTCTTAATACTTCCAAAGATCGATTAAATGTTTTTCCACCAATACTTTCTATTACTAAATCAATTGTCTCATTAGCCAATTTTTCCTGCCAATTATCATTGGTAAGTATTCCTTTATCATAACCTAATTTCTCTGCATCTTTTAATTTCTCTCTTTCTCTAGATGTTGTGATAACTTTCGCACCTACAGCTTTCGCTAATAAAATGATAAAAGAGTTCACTCCACCACCAGCACCTGGTATAAATAATGTATCGGTTTTTTTCAATTGTCCTTGTGTAATTAAAGCTCGATAACCTGTTAATCCCGATAACGCAAAAACACCCGCCTCTTCCCATGAGAGGTGTTTGGGTTTTCTTTCAATGAAATCTTCCGAAATAACAATTCTCTCCGCAAATGTTCCATGAAAAGGTACACCAACTATCTCAAAATCTGCAGGCGGGGCCTCACTTTTATCATACCAATTCAGACCAGGATTAATAATTACTTCATCTCCTATATCGAAACGACTCACATTTGCCCCTGCTTCTACAATTACACCTGCTCCATCTGAACCAAGAATATAAGCTTCTTCATTACTGCCAACCCGATGTTTAATCATTAGGTCACGGTGATTAAGCCCTGCTGTTTTTAGTTGGACCTTTACCTCATCCGCTTTTATTTCAGGTTCTTCCACTTCTTTCATTTGATAGTTGCCATTATGCACCACAAATGCTTTCATCTTATCCCACCCTTTTCTGTATGTATTGGTTGACCGTAAAGAATACTTTTCTTTAAACGTCTTTGCATATCTCCAATCCCTCTTGTTCCTAATAAAGGATATTCAATAAGGTCAGCTTGATCAAATACTTCCTCCATGATTGGCTGATATTTTTTCCCTGTTAACACTATAATGTGTTTAAAATGGTCTAATTGTTTTTCTTTTAACTGACCTTTTAACCGATCTGTCGTTATAACCTCAGGATTGCTTTTGTGAAAAGTTAAATCATAGTTCTCAAAAATGAGATCATCCGGAAGCAAAAAGCCGTGTTTTGCAGATATCGTTACATTCTGCAGAAAAAACTTTTCTGCATAAGCAAGTGTTAATTGACGAAATATACCGGTATAAGCTTTCTCTGCTTTAACCGCCCCTGCGTTCGGATATTTATCCCAAATTTTTCTTTTTCCGCATGGGATAACACATAATTTTTGCAAAGTTTCACCTCTCCACGATAAAAATAGACAAACTTATTGTAACTAAAAATAATAAAGAAATGAAATATTAGACAAAATAATTAAAAAATTCACATAAATTAATCCAGTAGTAAAATTCAATAAAATTAGTGATGTAATCGCTTCCTAAGAAATGGACTTTTTTGAAATGTCAGAAAATTATTAAAAAACGGTTGACCAAACGTAAAAATGGTTGTATTATTGTCGTCAATCAGATATTTTCTTTTCATTTAAGTTTTACTTTTAACCTATGGACAGAATGAAATCTTTCGTATAGTATAAGCTATAGCGACAATTATTTATAATCGAAAAACGAAGACGGGAACAAAGGAATAAGATCATGTAATGATAGAGAGCCGAGGATGCTGGAAACTTGGCATTACACCTTAGTCCGACTACTCATCCCTGAGTGCTATACTGAACAGTTCTCTTAGTAAGTTTAGCCAGGTGGTAAACACCTGTTACCAAAAATGAAGCTAAATGCTCTCTTTCATTTAGCTTCACAAGGCAATATTTGTAAAAATATTGTGAATCAGGGTGGTACCGTGAAAAGAAAGGCCTTTTCTCCCTTGTTGATAGCTCCTAACTTTTGTGAGCAATGAACAAGTTAGAAATGGCCTTTTTTCATACGATAAATCAGCTTTAGTGAAAGATGGAATCACAATCAACGAATCCATTATTAAAATTTCGATAAATTTTATTTATAGGAGGGATTAAAGTGGAAAGAACACAAAAGCAAGCAGAAGAAACAGCAATGGAAAAAGAACCAAAAACAGGTGCTGACTTGCTAGTCGAATCGTTGGTTAACGAAGGTGTGGAAACATTATTTGGTTATCCAGGTGGTGCTGCCTTGCCTATCTTCGATGCACTATATAAAGCACAAGAATCATTCACCCAAATTCTTGCACGCCATGAACAAGGTTCCATTCATGCAGCGGAAGGTTATGCAAGAGTTTCAGGTAAACCCGGTGTTGTTATTGCAACTTCCGGACCTGGTGCAACAAACTTAGTTACTGGAATTGCTGATGCAATGATTGACTCACTTCCATTAATTGTGATAACAGGTCAAGTAGCACAAGGAATTATTGGAACGGATGCTTTTCAAGAAGTTGATGTAATGGGTGTTACCACACCTATTACGAAACACAATTATCAAGTTCGTGATGTAAAAGACTTACCTAGAATCGTAAAAGAAGCTTTCCATATTGCAACAACCGGACGTCCTGGCCCAGTCTTAATTGACATGCCAAAAGATATCTCAGCTGAAGTTATTGAAGAAACTTTCCAGGCCGAAGTGGAACTAGACCTGCCTGGATACCAGCCAACTACAAAGCCAAACCCGTTACAAATTAAAAAATTGGCTGAAGCAATTGGTAAAGCAAAAAAGCCTATTATTTTAACAGGCGCAGGGATCTTATTTGCTAAAGCTTCTGAAGAAATCAAAGAATTTGCAGAGAAGTATTCCTTACCAGTTACCTCAACATTACTAGGCTTAGGGGCATTCCCTGGCGAACATCCGTTATTCTTGGGAATGGCAGGTATGCATGGAACATATGCAGCGAATACCGCGTTATACGAGTGTGACCTGCTTATTAATATTGGTGCAAGATTTGATGACAGGTTAACAGGGAACCTAGCTTCCTTTGCACCGAATGCAGCAGTCGCACACGTTGATATCGACCCTGCAGAAATCGGCAAAAATGTTCCAACATCTATACCGATTGTTGCTGATGCCAAAGAAGCTTTGAAGAAACTATTACAAAGTGATATAACACAACCCGAGCATGACGACTGGTTAGTAAGAATTCATGAAAATATGAAAGAATACCCTTTATGGTTTAACACGCCAGATTCTGAAATGATTGGTCAATGGGTAATTCAAAAAATCCACGAAAAAACGGAAGGAAAAGCAATTGTAACAACAGATGTTGGGCAGCATCAAATGTGGTCAGCCCAATTCTATAAATTTAATACACCTGATCGTTGGGTATCTTCCGGCGGACTGGGAACCATGGGATTCGGCTTCCCGGCAGCTATTGGAGCACAGCTTGCAAAACCAAATGAAACGGTCGTTTCCATCGTTGGTGACGGCGGATTCCAAATGACGTTACAAGAGTTGTCTATTTTACAAGAACGCGGCCTGCCTGTAAAAGTGATTATTGTTAACAACCAAGCATTAGGTATGGTTAGACAATGGCAAGAAGCATTCTACTCTGAGCGTTATTCACAATCAATCTTCAGCATCCAGCCAGATTTTGTTAAATTGGCTGAATCTTACGGTATTAAAGGATTAAGGATAGATACACAAGATGAGTTTATCAAAGCACTACCAGATATTTTCGACTATGAAGGTCCAGTGGTTGTTGATGCTCGTGTTATCCAGCAAGAAAATGTATACCCAATGATCGCTCCAGGAAAAGGACTAAACGAAATGATTGGGGTGAAACCATGAAACGAATTATAACTGCAACTGTTAGAAATCGTAGTGGTGTATTAAATCGCGTAACAAGTTTGCTACAACGCCGACAATTTAATATTGAAAGTATTTCTGTCGGGAGAACCGAAACAGATGGTATGTCAAAAATGACATTCGTTGTAGATGTTGAAGATTATCAAAAATTAGAACAAGTAACAAAACAATTAAATAAACAAATCGATGTAATTAAAGTTTCAGATATTTCTGAAAAAGCCATTGTTGCCCGAGAATTGGCATTAATCAAAATTGTGAGCAATAGCCAACTGCGTGCAGAAATTCAAGGCATAATCGATCCATTCCGTGCATCGATCATTGATGTAAGTAAAGACAGTGTGTCGATCCAAGTAACTGGTAAGCCAGAGAAAATTGAAGCACTGATCGAATTATTAAAACCATATGGTATTAAAGAGTTAGCCAGAACTGGTGTAACTGCACTAGTACGCGGACAACAACCAGTGAGCGTTGACAGCAGCTCTATTTTAGGATAATCCAATCCATATATATTAGGAAAGCTTCATGTAAGCTTTCCTACTACTATAAAATAAAAATAATAATTATTGAGAGGATGTAATTTACATGACAAAAGTACTTTATAACAACAATATTAACGAAGAGGTATTACAATCTAAAAAAATCGCAATTATTGGATATGGTTCTCAAGGTCATGCCCACGCTTTAAACCTTAAAGAAAGTGGATTTGATGTAGTAGTTGGCCTTCGTCAAGGACGTTCATGGGATAAAGCGGTAGAAGATGGTGTAGAAGTAAAAACAGTTGCAGAAGCTTCTAAAGAAGCTGATGTTATTATGATCCTTCTTCCCGATGAGTATCAGCCAGCAATTTATAAAGAAGCAATTGAACCAAATCTAGAAGCTGGAAATTCTTTAGTATTCGCTCATGGCTTTAACATTCATTTTAACCAAATCGTTCCACCTGCAGATGTTGATGTATTCTTAGTAGCACCTAAAGGGCCTGGCCATCTTGTACGCAGAACATACCAAGAAGGCGCTGGTGTTCCTGGTCTTTACGGTATTTTCCAAGATGCTACTGGTAAAGCAAAAGATATCGCCCTAGCATATGCAAAAGGAATTGGTGCTGGTCGTGCTGGTATCCTTGAAACTACATTCCAGGAAGAAACAGAAACAGACCTGTTCGGTGAGCAAGCTGTTCTTTGCGGTGGTGCATCTGCACTTGTTAAAGCAGGCTTTGAAACTTTAGTAGAAGCTGGATACCAACCAGAAGTGGCGTACTTCGAATGTCTTCATGAATTAAAGTTAATCGTAGATTTAATGTATGAAGGTGGACTTGAAAACATGCGCCATTCTATCTCAGATACTGCTGAGTGGGGAGATTTCATGTCAGGGCCACGTGTTGTAGATGAAAGCACAAAAGCTCGTATGAAAGATGTCCTAACAGATATTCAAACAGGTAAATTTGCACAAGGGTGGATTTTAGAGAACCAAGCAAATCGTCCACGTTACACTGCAATCAAACGTGCAGAAAGTCAACATCAAATTGAAAAGGTAGGGAAAGAGCTTCGTGAATTAATGCCATTTGTAAAGCAAAAGGCAATTAATAAGAAGGAAGTGGTCTCTAATGACTCAAATTAAGATTTTTGATACCACACTGAGAGATGGTGAGCAATCACCTGGTGTGAATCTGAATCAATTGGAAAAATTAGAACTCGCGAAACAACTAGAACGCTTTGGGGTTGATGTTATGGAAGCAGGGTTCCCTGCTTCCTCCCAAGGTGATTTCGATGCAGTAAAAAAAATTGCGGAAACTGTGAAAAACGTCCAGGTTGCAGGACTTGCACGTGCAGTAAAATCTGACATTGATGCCTGTCGTGACGCACTTAAAAATGCAACTAATCCAAGATTACATGTCTTTATTGCAACCTCCCCTATTCATATGGAATATAAATTGAAGAAATCACCAGAGGAAGTCATTGAAACAGCGGTTGAAATGGTTAAATACGGGAAACAGTTTTTTGATAATATAGAGTGGTCGGCAGAAGATGCTTCAAGGTCTGATTTAAACTTTTTAGCACGCATCATTGAAAAGGTAATTGATGCAGGAGCAACAGTAATTAACTTGCCAGATACAGTTGGATACACAATGCCACGTGAATATGGTGCAATGTTCCGTTACATTAAAGAAAATGTTCCAAATATCGACAAAGTTGATTTATCATGTCACTGCCACGATGACCTTGGAATGGCTTTAGCTAATTCTTTTGCTGCAGTAGAGAATGGTGCCACTCAAGTCGAAGGAACAATCAATGGTATTGGAGAACGGGCTGGTAATGCTTCACTAGAAGAACTCAGTGTTGCTTTAAATATTCGAAATGATTACTATCCATATCATTCCAACGTAGTTCTTAAAGAGATAAAACGCACAAGCGATATGGTTAGCAAATTTACGGGAATGACAGTACCAGGTAATAAAGCAGTAGTTGGACGTAATGCTTTTGCACATGAATCAGGTATTCACCAAGATGGAGTACTAAAAAATGCGCAAACATATGAAATCATTACACCAGAATTAGTCGGCGTTCAATCGAACAATCTAGTATTAGGCAAACACTCAGGAAGACATGCGTTTACTGATAAGATAAAACAACTGGGCTTTACACTTACTGACGATAAAGTGAAAGAGGCATTCAAGGCATTTAAATCTCTAACTGACCGAAAAAAAGAAGTTACTGATGATGATTTATTTGCCATTCTAACAGATATCCAAACAGACACATCTAATGTGAAACGATATACGTTAGAAGACTTTAAAGTTCAATATGGTTCATCAGATAAACCTAGTGCTACGGTTAATTTAAAAACACCAAATGATCAACTTGTTGAAGATACAGGAACCGGCCAAGGCAGTGTTGAGGCACTTTATAATACACTTGATCTAATTATTCACGAAGAAACACACTTAACAGATTTCCAGTTAAATTCTATTGGTAAAGGTAGAGATGCCTTAGCAGAAGTTCATGTAAGTTTAACAGTAGATGGTGTCTCTGTCAGTGGACGTGGCTCTGCGCAAGATGTTCTGGAAGCTGCCGTTCAAGCATATTTAAATGGCGTTAATCGTGCAATTTATCGTCAGAAAACAGAATAAACTGTTTGAAAAGTCTAGGAGGTTTAATAATTGAGCTATAAAATCGTCCTGCTTCCTGGAGATGGAATTGGTGCAGAAGTTATTTATGCAGCCAAAGACGTCCTTGAAGCAATTAGTAAAAAATTTAACAAACCGTTCGAGTTTTCCTCCTTTGATATTGGAGGAATTGCCATTGACAATCATGGTACTCCCCTTCCAAATGAAACAGTAGAAGCATGTAAAAATGCAGATGCAGTTTTACTCGGAGCTGTAGGTGGTCCTAAATGGGATAACAATCCATCTGATTTACGTCCTGAACGAGGATTACTAGGTATTCGTAAAGCTTTGGATCTCTATGCTAACTTACGTCCTGTCAAAGGGTTTGAGAAATTATTACATGCCTCCCCTCTTCGTCAGGATATCATTCAAGGAAGTGATTTACTGATTGTCCGCGAGCTTACTGGCGGTCTCTATTTCGGAGAACCTAGTGAGAGACGTGAAAACGGAAATGCTGTAGTTGATACACTGTTATATACCCGAAAAGAGATTGAGCGAATCATTGATAAAGCTTTCCAAAGTGCAGAGTTACGCAATAAACACCTTACTTCAGTTGATAAAGCAAATGTCTTAGAATCTAGTAAACTATGGCGGGAAATAGTTGAAGAAAAAAAAGCACAATATCCTGATGTTGCTGTTGACCATGTGTTGGTTGATGCTGCAGCAATGAAGCTAATTACCAATCCAACAGATTTCGATGTCATTGTTACTGAAAACATGTTTGGTGATATTTTAAGTGATGAAGCTTCTGTACTAACAGGATCACTTGGTATGCTGCCATCAGCTAGCTTAGCTGAAGATGGTGTTGGTCTGTATGAGCCAGCTCATGGGTCTGCGCCAGATATCGCTGGTAAAGGTATTGCCAATCCAATTGCCATGATATTATCTGCTGCGATGATGCTTCGCTACTCATTCAATATGAATGATGAAGCACAAACAATTGAAGATGCGGTAGAAGCTGTGTTAAATCAAGGTTACCATACTGCAGATTTAAAAAGTGATGATGGCAAGTTAGTTAAAACCAAAGAAATGACAGAACTTGTTGTAAAAGCAATTATAAATTAATTTATTCATAAATCTCGGCATTCGCCTCGTCTACTAGCGGGTGCCGATGTTTTTTCAAAATTACCATTAAAAATTTGATGTAAGGAGTGAAAACAGATGAGAAAACCTAAAACAATAATTCAGAAGATTTGGGAAAAACATATTGTTCATCATGAAGAAGGGAAACCAGATCTTTTATATATTGATTTGCATTTGGTTCATGAGGTTACTTCACCACAAGCGTTTGAAGGATTGAGAATGAATAACAGAAAAGTACGTCGACCTGATCGTACATTCGCAACAATGGATCACAATGTTCCAACAATTCACCGTAATGTAATCAAAGATGTAGTATCAAAAACACAAATGGAAACTTTGAAAACAAATTGTGAGGAATTCGGAGTACCTTTGGCAGATATTCACCACCCTGATCAAGGGATTGTACACGTCATTGGTCCTGAATTAGGGCTTACACAACCAGGGAAAACAATTGTATGTGGTGACAGTCATACATCCACACACGGTGCATTTGGTGCTTTAGCTTTTGGTATTGGTACAAGTGAAGTAGAACACGTTTTAGCTACCCAAACAATTTGGCAAGCAAAACCTAAAACACTAAATGTGAAGGTGAATGGCAAATTAGGAAAAGGCGTTACTGCAAAAGATTTGATTCTAGCAATCATCGGTAAATTTGGTGTTAAATTTGGAACCGGGTATGTCATTGAGTATACTGGAGAGGCTGTTCGCAGCCTTTCTATGGAAGGCCGTATGACTGTTTGTAACATGTCTATCGAAGCAGGTGCTCGTGCAGGTTTAATTAGTCCGGATGATACAACAGTAGAATTCCTGCGCGGTCGTCGTCATGTACCTGATGGGGAAGCATTTGATCAGCTAGCGGAGGAATGGAAGGCTCTTGCAACAGATGAAGGTGCAGTATATGATGAGACAGTTGAAATTAATGCGGAAGAAATTGAACCACAAGTAACTTGGGGAACAAACCCTGGTATGTGTATACCTGTTAGCGCCAACGTACCTACAGTAGAAGATGGCAAAAATGATAATGAAAAGGAAGAAATCCAGCGTGCATTAGAGTACATGGGACTTAAAGGCGGAGAACCAATTTCTTCTGTTCCTGTTGAGCATGTATTTATCGGTTCATGTACAAACTCTCGTCTAGCAGATTTAAGAAAAGCTTCAGAAATTGTAAAGGGTCATAAAGTAAATCCAAATGTCCGTGCAATTGTTGTCCCTGGTTCACATAGTGTGAAAGCCCAAGCAGAAGCAGAAGGAATTGACGTTATCTTTAAAGAAGCAGGATTTGAATGGCGTGAAGCTGGATGCAGCATGTGTCTTGCAATGAATGATGATGTTGTTCCAGAAGGTGAGCGTTGTGCATCTACTTCTAACCGTAATTTTGAAGGACGCCAAGGCACAGGTGCACGTACTCACTTAGTAAGTCCAGAAATGGCCGCAGCAGCAGCAATCAAAGGTCACTTCTCCGATGTACGTCATTTAGATGTTCCTGCATCGATCTAAATAATAATTATAAAACAAGGGGGTAACGGATAATGGAACCAATTAGAAAACATAAAGGTCTAGTCTATCCTTTAAACCGTGCAAATGTTGATACAGACCAGATTATTCCTAAACAGTTTTTAAAGCGTATTTCACGTCAAGGGTTCGGTCAATTTGTTTTTTACAACTGGCGCTTTGATTCAAAAGGTGAATTACGAGAAGATTTTTCCCTAAATCAACCGAAATATGATGGTACTTCTATTTTGGTCGCAGGAGAAAATTTTGGTTGCGGTTCTTCCCGCGAACACGCGCCATGGGCATTGCAGGATTATGGATTCCGTGTTATTATCGCGCCAAGTTATGCAGATATTTTTTACAACAACTGCACGAAAAACGGTATCTTACCTGTTATTTTGACAGATGATGAAGTACAAACTTTAATCAAAAATGCAGAAGCTGAAAAGTATCATATAACTGTTGATTTGGAAGCTAAAAAAGTATATGATAATCAAGGCTTTGAAGCATCCTTTGATCTAGATGATTATAAACGCGAAATGTTATTAAACGGTTGGGACGATATTGCGGTAACCTTGACACATGCAGATAAAATTGATCAATTTGAAGCATTACGTGATTAATATTAATGAAAGCTGATTCTCATTTTTGGGAGTCAGCTTTTTTCGTTACGGCTGCCACGACTTATCGCTCTTCCTCTAATCTATTCTCCCCTGCTCTTCCTGAAATTATGTCATCCTTACCAAAATCCTCTTTAGTGAGATAAAACTCATTAGGTTATACTAAGCAAGGCAGGAGGTGAGACTTATGCTAACAGAACAGCAACTGCAGGAATGCAAAAAAGAATTATTAGAACGTAAGCAAGAGGTTGCCGAACATCTAGAAGACCATTTTGGTTTACACCTTGAATTAATAAAAGAATCTATGTCTGAATTATCCAATTATGACAACCACCCAGCTGATCATGGTACTGAGCTGTTTGAACGAGAGAAAGATATTGCTTTAAATGAGCATATTGAGAGAGAATGGAAAGATATTAATGAATCGTTACAGGCGATTGACCATGGAACTTACGGTATATGTGAGGAATGTGGCGCTGAAATTCCTGCTGAACGTCTATTAGCAATGCCGACAACAAGGAAATGTATAGAGCATGCTGATAACTATGTGGAAAAAACCAGACCTGAAGAGGAACATGTTATTCCCTCAAATCTTAATGACGACCTTAACGAGGAAGAAGCGACACTTTTTGATGCAGAAGATGCCTGGCAACGCGTTGAGCAATTCGGTTCTTCTGATGGCCCTTCCGACTTTTATAATACAGAAAAAAGCTATGATGACATGTATTTCAATTCCGAAGAATTAGTTGGCAGTGTTGAAGAATTAGAGGGTTTCCTGCTCTCAGATATGCATGGAAAATTTATTGGTGTAAATGAAAATCATGAACGATATGAAGATTATTTAGATGAAAATGATGTGGCATCTATCTTATATACAGAAAGATAAATAAAAAGATGGCAACTGGAAATATATCCAGTTGCTTGTTTTCTGTCCCCTGTATTATTCTAAATGCTTCTCTGGCGGGTTTTTATGTCCTTTTTGAGCAACCTCTGTAAAAATATTCTGTTGTTTTTGACTATTCGGTTTACTTACACTTTTTTGTAATTGTTCAAGCTGGTTTAACAATTGATTCAAATCCCTTTTAGTAATAGGCTGTGCTTCATCTTTAAGCAGAAATCCTAGTTGACCATTAGGTTCTATTGTCGCCCACTCGACATCACTAATTTTCTGAACACTATTTTGTCTTAATAACATTTCCAGCAGATCTACCGATATTCGGTATTTCTTTAAGTTCTTCTCATTTAGCACACCATTTTCAATTAAGGTAATCGATTTGCCTGTAATAAACTTTTCGAAGGTATCTGATCTAATTTGGGTATATTCTATAAAAATTAAAGTAATAATCAAAACAGCACTTACTCCAAATGTTACCCAGATACTTTTCCCTGCCACTGGTTGAATCAATAAGGAACCGATCGCAATCATTAAGACAGTTTGGGCAAGAGTCATCTGGGAAATCGACTTTCTGCCTGCAATTCTTAGTAAGAGGGTTCCAATAACAATGATTAGAATAGCCTTCCAAATCCAATCTAATTCCAATTCACTCATCCTTCCACATCCTAAGTAAAATACTCTAATGCAGCATTCGGAAAGAATTCCTTCATGTATTTAAACAACTCTGATTTTATCTCCTGTTCTTCTTCTTTTTTATAAATATATTTCCCAATTCCATACCTGCCCCATTTGTATCTCCGCTTTGACTCATCAAGTTCTAATTTGGTCATAGGGTAGTTTTTTTCAATCACTCGCTTTGCAGGCTTCGTAAATCGGTGTTGAATGAATTCGAATGTAATGTCTTGCTTAGCATCCTCCGGCAATTCATCATGAAGACGTTCAAACATATGATAATACCCCTCTTGCCAATTTTCATGTAAGTATATTGGTGCAACAATAAACCCTAGTGGATAACCAGCACGTGCGACCTTCCCTGCTGCTTCAATTCTTTGGGCTAATCGGGAGGTTCCTGGTTCAAAATACTTAATCACATAATCGGCATTAATACTAAATCGAAAACGGGTTTTTCCATTATGCTTCGCATCCAGGAGGTGATCAACATGATGGAATTTCGTTACAAAACGGAGCTTTCCATATTCAGATTGACCAAAAAATTCGATTGCATCTTTTAATGTATGCGTTAAATGATCAATTCCAACAATATCAGATGTACATGATGCTTCAAATCTTGTAAATTCAGGTGCTCTTTCTTCCATATAATTCTTTGCAGCATCGAAGATCTCCTCAACATTCACATATGTTCGAATATATGGCTTACTCCCCATTGTGGTTTGTAAATAACAATAATGACAATGACCCATACATCCTGTTGCAAAAGGAATAGCATATTCTGCTGAAGGTTTTGATGTATCAAACTTCAGTGTCTTTCTTATCCCTACAACTAAAGTAGATTTAGCATTACGATATTTCTGAAAATCATTATCTCCAGGTAAGTTTCTTACTTGGTTATGGGACGTCGTATAACGTATTTCCATATCCATATTTTTAAATTTCTTCATCAGTTTTTCACCTAATGGGTAGTCCAGAGCTTTAGGTTCAAAGTAGACAAGTTGAGGTGTAAATGGTTTAATCATCGTAAATTTCTCCATCAAAGTAATGGTGATATGCCGCCTCTGCGGATTGTTCATTCGGATATACTGCAAGTTCACTGGATAATGGATAATAGGTTTCATATAAAAATAACGCCAGACCGTCAGGGTTTTCGGGATCTCTAACAACAGCTGCCTCTTGAATATTGGCTACATCTTGTGTATGTGGATTGCGATAAAAAACATACACAACATCACCAGCTTTATAATGATTGTAATCAGTTGGCTCTAACATTTCACTACCTCCCCTATTTTTACTATTTTTAGGTTGTCAATAATCTTTCCTGAATATGAGTTCCATATATTAGTAATTAATAAAGTCATTAATTTTCTTCTAGTTAGAAACAATAAGATTTATCTTATTGCTTTTAGGGATGTGAATAATTATGCCATTTACTGAAGATAACCCATCATTATACTACGAAATTGAAGGGACAGGGACAGCTGTACTTTTTATCCCCCCACCTGCTGTGGGACATTTAACTTTCCGTTACCAAAAAAAGCTGAAAGACGTATGCAGGATCATTACATTCGATATTAGAGGAGACTGCCGCAGCGAAAAAGGTAAGGAGATGAATATGGATGTGTTAGTCCATGATGTTCGACGTTTATTAGATGCAAACAAAATTGAGAAAGCAATTATTTGCGGTTATTCAAATGGAGGATGTATTGCTCAGGCTTTCGCAAGTTTATATCCAGAACGAACACTTGGACTTATTCTAATTGGCGGATACTATGAAGTAAGCAGTTTCTTATTAAGAAAGGAATATCAAATAGGGATATGGATTGCCCGGCAAAAATGGTTGAAGTTTCTTGCACTTGCCCTTTCTAAAAACCACTTTCGCAGTAAGGATGCAGCTAATGAAATATACAAGGAAATAATTAAAACAAATCCACAAAGTCTGGCCAGTCAATACAGTGCTGGATTAGATTATATTAATAAGCATAACCTGGAGCGAATAAATGTACCTTTACTCTTGATTTACGGGCAACGTGACTATTATATTCACGATTATCAAAATTTGTATAAAGAAAAAGTGAGAGATATAGAAATAGCTTATATCGCAAAATCAAAACATCAAGTTCCAACAAAGCATTATAATGAATGCAATGCTGTTATAGTTAGTTGGATGATTAAAAAATCACTCCTTTAATTTCTTCCGTAATTTTTTAGATCTCCCCTGCCTGGTATGTCTCTATTTTCATTCGGCAATCCCTTGACATGCCTTGTTTTTTATACTAAATTAATAGGTGTTAGCACTCTTACTATTAGAGTGCTAAGTTATACATATAGATAAATTAGGAGGCAAATGAGATGGAGAAAAAACAGTTTCAGGCTGAATCGAAACGTCTACTAGAAATGATGGTCCATTCCATTTATTCACAAAAAGAGATCTTTTTACGTGAGTTAATATCTAATGCTAGTGATGCTATTGACAAGATCTATTACAAAGCACTTACTGATGAAAACATTTCTTTCAACAAAGAAGATTATTATATCCGTATTGAGCCGAATAAAGACAATAGAACATTAACAATTAAAGACACTGGTATTGGCATGACTCAAGAAGAACTTGAGGAGAACTTAGGTACAATCGCAAAAAGTGGTTCACTTGCATTTAAAAAAGAAGTGGATATGCAAGAGGGACAAGAGATTATTGGACAGTTTGGTGTTGGATTTTACTCTTCTTTCATGGTAGCAGATAAAGTAACAGTATATACACGTGCATTACACAGTGAAGAAGGTTATAAATGGGAATCTGATGGACAAGAAGGCTATACGATTGAACCATACAGCAAAGAAGGTGTTGGAACAGAAATTATCATTCATTTAAAAGAGAATGCTGACGAAGAAAATTATGATCAATTTCTTGATGAATTCAGTTTGAAATCTCTTATTAAAAAATATTCGGATTTTATTCGCTATCCAATAAAAATGGATGTTACAGAGAAACAGCCAAAGAGTGAGGATGACGAAGAATTAGTTGATGTAACAGAGGAACAAACAATTAATAGCATGGTTCCAATCTGGCGTAAAAACAAGCAGGAACTAAAAGATGAAGATTACAAGGCATTCTATCAAGAAAAACACTTTGGTTTTGATCAACCACTAAGTCATCTGCATGTAAGTGTTGATGGGATGGTTCGATTCCAGTCAATCTTATATATCCCTGAGCAATTGCCGTTCAACTACTACTCACAAGACTTTGAGAAAGGTCTAGAGTTATACTCTAATGGCGTATTGATTATGGAGAAATGTGCGGATCTTCTACCAGACTATTTCAGCTTTGTTCGTGGTATTGTTGATTCGGAAGATCTGTCCTTAAATATCTCACGGGAAATCTTGCAGCAAGACCGCCAGGTGAAACTTATTGCCAAAAATATTGAAAAGAAAATAAGCAACCATCTGAAAAGCTTATTAAAAAATGACCGGGAAAAGTACGAAAAATTCTTTGAGGCATTTGGTCGTCAACTGAAATATGGGGTATATAGTGATTTCGGTGCCAATAAAGACAAACTCCAAGACTTACTGCTTTTCTATTCATCAAACGAAAGAAAATTAGTCAGCCTAAAAGAGTATGTTGAACGCATGCCTGAAGACCAGGAGCATATTTATTATGCAACAGGTGAATCACACGACAGGATTGAAAAACTTCCACAAACAGAAATGGTTAAAGATAAAGGGTACGAGATTCTTTATTTCACTGATGAAGTGGATGAATTTGCGATCAAAATGTTAATGAAATATGATGAGAAAGAATTTAAATCTGTTTCCAGTGGTGATTTAAACTTAGAAGATGAAGAAACGAAAAAAGAAGCAGAGAAACAAAAAGAAGAACATAAAGACCTGCTCACAGAAATGAAAGAAATTCTAAATGGTAAAGTAAATGATGTAAAGCTTTCACCAAGATTGAAATCCCATCCTGTATGCTTATCTGCTGAAGGCGATGTATCAATTGAAATGGAGAAAGTACTTCGACAAATGCCTGATAATCAAAATATCCAAGCAAATAAAGTACTTGAAATCAATAACACGCATGAAATTTTTCAAGCATTAGTAAAGGCACATGAGACTGATAAAGAAAAAGTAAAATTATATACAAATATTTTATACAATCAGGCACTGCTTATTGAAGGTCTTCCTATCGAAGATCCTGTTGCATTAACAAATGATATGTGCAAAGTAATGGTATAAACCACGAAAAAGTCTTCATTCCAGTTTGGATGAAGGCTTTTTTCTTTTGATTAATTTCCTTTAAACTGTACAGACTATTGATATAGTTTATGCGTGGAGGTTATCGAATTGAAAAAAAATGTCGCACAAAAATTAATCGAAACACATTTAGTTGATGGAGAGATGGAAGCAGGATTGGAAATCAGCTTAAAGATTGATCAAACATTAACACAAGATGCCACAGGTACAATGGTTATGCTGGAGTTGGAGGCAATGGACTTAGATAAAGCAAAAACGGAAGTCTCTGCCCAATATGTTGATCATAATGTGATCCAAGAAGATTATCGGAATGCGGATGATCACCTTTTTTTAAGAAGTGCTGCAAGAAAATTCGGCATTTATTACAGCAGGCCTGGAAATGGTGTGAGTCATCCAGTACATATGCAACGACTTGCGAAACCTGGGAAGACTCTGCTTGGTTCTGACAGTCATACCTGTGCAAATGGTTGTATGGGAATGCTAGCGATGGGAGCTGGTGGAATTGATGTAGCGATGGCAATTGCTGGGGAGCCTTACCATGTGAAGATGCCGCAGATTATGGGTGTGAAGCTAACAGGCAAGCTTTCTGATTGGGTCAGTGCTAAGGATGTCATTTTGGAAATGCTAAGGAGATATGATGTTAAAGGCGGTGTTGGCAAAATCATTGAGTATTACGGACCTGGATTGGATGCATTATCCGCCATGGATCGCCATGTTATTGCTAATATGGGGGCAGAACTTGGGGCAACAGCGACCGTTTTTCCTTCTGATAATGTCATTAAAGAATTTTTACAAAACCAAGGCCGTGGTGATGATTGGGTCGAATTAAAAGCTGATCGTGGTGCCGATTACGATTTACACGAAGAAATCGATCTATCAACAATTGAACCTCTAATTGCTAAACCGTCAAGTCCAGGAAATGTTGTACCAGTAAGTGAGGTTGCCGGGGAGAGCATTTACCAATCCTATGTTGGCTCTTCAGCTAACCCAGGTTACCGGGATTTCGCTGTCACCGCTGAAATTGTTAAAGGAAAGAAAATTGCTCCTGGAATCTCTTTTGATATTAATCCAACATCACGGCAACTTTTAACACAGCTCAGTGATAATGGTTATATTGGTGACTTACTAGCTGCTGGAGCACGGATGCACCAAGCTGGTTGTAATGGTTGTATCGGGATGGGCCAGGCTCCGGCTAGTGACAGAAACAGTTTACGAACAACACCAAGGAATTTCCCCGGGAGATCTGGTACTAGAGAGGACAGTGTCTTTCTTTGCAGCCCTGAAACTGCAGCAGCCTCTGCACTTACTGGTGTAATCACAGATCCACGTACTTTAGATATGAACTATCCGAAAATAAAAGCACCAAAGCAAGCTGGGGATGATGGGATGTTGGAAGCTCCGCCTCAAAATAATGAAGAAATTCAATTAGAAAAAGGACCTAATATTACATCACTACCAGATTTTGCACCTATTGAAAATAACTTTGATATACCAGTTTTACTAAAGATGGCTGATAATATATCAACAGATGAAATTTTAGCAGGTGGTGCAAGGGTTTTGCCCTATCGCAGCAACATACAGCGTATTAGTACCTTTGCTTTTGAAATTGTTGATGACACCTATTATGAAAGAGCAATGAAAGCACGAGATGATCATGGTCATGCCGTTATAGCCGGGTATAATTATGGTCAAGGTTCCAGTCGTGAACATGCTGCTCTAGCACCGAGATATTTAGGTTTAAAAGTTGTGTTAGTGAAAGACTTTGCTCGAATCCACTTACAGAACTTGATTAATTTCGGTATTTTACCATTACGCTTTGTCAATGTGGAAGATTATAATAAACTGCAAGAAGGCACTATACTGTCATTCAAGAATATTCATAAAACAATAAAGCAACTTTCCAAATTCGAAGTAGAAATAAAAGATAGTAACGAAACCATTCAAGTTGAACATGATTTGACAGATAGACATATTGATATCATCCTCCAAGGTGGTGTCATTAATTGGATAAAAAATAAAGCTTAAGAAAGGATTGTTTTTTATATGGGATCACAAGAAATGAGATGCAAAGCATGTGAAGGATCAGGGATGTTAATGGATGATGAACAGTGGCATTACACATGCTCCATATGTAATGGAGACGGGTTTGTCTCTAAATTTGAGGAAGATGAACATACAATTGTTGATACAGATTTTAATCACAGGATTATTGAGTAAATGATAAATGTTATATAGAAGTATTATTCCCCTAAACAGGAAAGGCTGCCAATGTATATTGGCAGCCTTTTTATTTATGAAATAGCTATATATTGGTTTTGATGCTAGCACTTAACCTGTTATTGATTCAAAAATTTTACACATACGGGTTCTGGTACTTTTACATCTTTTTGTACTAATGTTAATGTACCTTTTTCTTTATTGCGTTCGAACAAAACTAATGTGTCAGATTCCTGATTTGATGCAATCACAAATTGTTCTGTTGGATCTAAAACAAAATCTCTTGGCCAATCTCCTTCTGTATCTGTCCATCCAACAAAGGAAAGTTTAAAATCACCTTCCACTTTGTAAATGGCAATCGAGTTATGGCCGCGATTCCCTGCGTAAACAAACTTACCGTCGGAAGAAATATGAATGGCACTTCCTTGGCTGTTATCTGTGAAATCGTCAGGAATAGCAGGAGAATATTGTATTTCTTCGAATTTGCCATCACCTAAGTAACGTAGTGTGATGACTTCATTACTTAATTCTGTCATCACATAAGCGTATTCCCCATTGGGATGGAAAGTCAGGTGTCTTGGACCACTTCCAGATTTTGTTTTTAACACACTTACTTCATTCAGCTTGCCATTAACCGGTTGATAACTTGTAACAGTGTCTGTCCCTAAGTCAACAACAATGACGTATTTTTCGTCTGGAGTAAATCCCGCATAATGTAAATGAGGTTTCTCCTGACGTTCATGTGGACCGGAACCTTCATGTTGAGCAGCAAAACCTCCATTTATAGATCCATCTGTATTCACAGAATATGCTTCAACAAACTTTGTATGATAGTTTGCGGCGACAACTAGAGTATTGTCACTATTCACACTAACATGACAAGGTGGGGAGCCCGCAGACGCCTGACTATTTAATTTTACCAGGTCACCTTCTTCTTTAATAGAAAATGATGTTACCCCACCATTTTCTCCTTCCTTGGATACAGCATAAAGGTATTGATTATTCTTGCTAACTGTTACATATGTAGGATTATCCAATTCTGCAGCAACTTGTACATTTTGCAATTCTTTTTTATCAAGATCTAGCTCAAAGCGGTAGACACCTTTACTTGTTTTTTTTGTATATGTACCAACATAACCAATGTAACGATTATTCCCCATGTTTGGTCCCTCATTTCTTTATCCTTTGTTATATCTCCACACATTATAACAAAGTTATATAGAATATTCTAATAATGGGAAGGCTAAGTTAAAATAAAATAAGTGCTGAAAGGACCCTTACAGGACCCTCCAACACTTTGTGCTATCATTACCCCATATTTGTTGGGTTTTTACCTTTTCGCATTTGGAAATAAGCATATGCTCCAATTCCTATTGATGCAAGCATTGGCAATACCGCATTACGTCTGCGCATGAGTATCCCTCCTAATCATTTGGGTACACTTATAATATTTCCATCATTCAGGATGTTATGTTGAACAAATAATGGTTTATTGGAATTTATTACCTATAAAAAGAAAAAACAAAATAAATAAGCCAATCGTAAAAGGCAATGCACCAATTAAGCTTAAACTCATCCCATTATATCCACCGACAATTTCATTGCCAATTAGATAGATAACAACACCAGTTGCACAGCTAGCAAATCCCCACCAATAGGGTAGTTTTTTCCACAAACTATATAATCCGCCAATAATAAATAAACATAAGAAGATCCATGGGAGGACAACATATATTATGAAGCTCATGCGATTCATCCTTTATCTCAAGCTTTTTTCTCTACCCATTATAACCTTTTTCAGGAAAAGTGAAAACCAGAAGCTATTATTATGCTCCTGGTTTTATGTCATCAATTAATTGATACTGTTTTTTTATCAATTTCCGGGCACGAAATAACCGCGTTTTTACTGCTGATTCTGAAATATTCAGCATTGTCGAAATTTCCGAATCTTGATAACCTTTGACAACCTTTAAATAAAAAACGATTTGCAGCTTTTCGCTTGAGTGATCGAAACATTTCTTTATTTCTTCCAACGTACCTTTTATAGCTATTTCTTCATTTATATGTTCCACTGAGAAAATTTTTAATTCTTCTATATTTATCTCTTCATCCAGCAAAAACATTTTCGATCTCCGTTCTTTACGCAACATATCAATAGCTGTACGGGAAGTGATCGTTCGCAGCCATGCGGCGAGCTTATCTATATTCGTTCGATCAATTGAAAAACGATAAACTTTTATCCATGCTTCCTGTACTGCGTCTTCTGCAAGCTGACGATCTTTTAATACATGTAAGGCAGTATAAAACATCATCTCTTGATATTTATCTACTAAATCTGTAAAACACAACTCTTTGTTTTCCGCAACGATCATCCTGACCACCCCCCACCTATTGATTTAATTAGTTTGCAGGACAAATTCCGGTAATTGATCCTCTTTAATAGAAAAAGATGTAATATAATTATCTCTTGTCGGACCAAATGCAGCAATTGTCCAATTACCTTCATAATCATAGTTCTCTTCCAATTTGACTAACTGCTCAATTTCCATTTGATCTTCTGTAATGAAAACATCTTCTAAATCACTTTCCTCTGAATACGGAACTTCCCCTAAATATTCAAAAGATGATTCTTCATTTTTAATTGCTATCATTACTACTTCTTGTTCGGTAAGACTTATTAAATCACCGAATCCTTCGTTTTGAAACAGTTCCAGCGTGTTTGTATAACTCCTTGGTATATTCAAGTATTGATACCCATATCCATTAGCATCTAATTGAATTTCAATGTCAATCATACTATCTTCTGTATGGATTATTTCTTCGTAGGTAGCTTCTAAATAATCTTCGCGTAAAGCATCTAATATTTCAGATTTTAATCCACTGTTAACATCTATATTGCCGTTTTTATAGCGACTGTAGATGCTCATTTTATTAACCTTTATATTTTCATTAAACAACCAAGCCATATTACTTTTCTTAAATGCTACGTTTTCAAAAATCGGCTTTAAATACTCCTCATATTTCTTGACAGAGGAAATGAAATAAGAACGTTTTATATGATTTCCATTTTCTAGATAATAATCAAAATACAGATCTCTTGAATCCTCGTTCCAGTCTCTGTTTGTTCTACTTACCCCATTGTCAATAATCTCCTGGTGAAATTGAGTAATTAATTTAATCAACTCTGGATCTTCTATTTTAGGTAACTCTTCCATATCTGTAGATTGACTACTATCGTATGATAAGTTGTCTAGTATTTGTATAGATGCCACTTTTTCTGCATCAGGTACTCTGGACTCATAGCCAAACCAGTCAAATACAAGTGATGCAAGTACTAGTAAAGAAAATCCAATATATACAACGAAACCCTTCCATTCACCGAATACACGCCATGTTTTTTGAATTAACATTTCTGCAAGAATATATCCAATTAATGCACCAAATAGATAACCGAATGTCACCCACCCTATATGTTGCTGCTGAACTAAGCCAAAATATGTACCAAACAGCAGCATAAAGCAAAACGTAACACCAAACTTAAATATTGGTTTCAGGAAATAAAACAATAATGTTTGTGTTGCTGATTCTACCGGACGAATTCGATAAAGAATAAGTGCAGCAACATAACAAATCACTGTGAGAATAGCATAAATCCATATAGTTAAGCTGTTAAATTCATTTGGTTCTGTCATCGTGAAGACAGTATGAACAATTGGAGATAAACTCGTCACATTCTCTTCCCAAAGATAACCAGCTGAAAATCCTTCTAATAACATTTCAAGATTGTAAAAAATAAGAAAAACTATCCCTACAGGAAAAATAAGCAAGATATAACTTAACATCCCTTGTACCGCAGATATTCCTGTGATGCCTCCAATAAGTACAGTAAATGTATACATTAAGCTAGTGATGATAAGCGTAAACCAAATCCATTCCAATATATCTTCATTATTATATATTTGGATAAGATTCATTGAATTAGACATAACATATAGAATAATTCCTGTAACAGCTATTGGCATTATGACCATCGCATATCCCATAAAAAAGTGGTGTTGAAATAAACGATTCCTTGTTAAAGGTAAACTATGGATAAAATCAGCGGATCCTTTAACTTGCATATAACGAAAAGCAAATATACCTGCAGCAATTGGTACAATTAAAATTGTAATCAATTGCAATGGAGTATTAATATCAATTAATTTTTCAATATTGTCTAAATAATTGTATCCATATTCCTCTCGATCCCTTGATAATTCCATTATTATTTGCATCGGTAAAATGAAGGTTAATGCAAGAAAATACGCAATACCAATCCAACCTGTTGTTCGAAAGCTTTGTTTAAGGATTTCTTTTTTAAAGTAGAATGTTTTCGATTGCATACCCCACACCCTCCATTTCATAAATAAAGATTTCTTCTAATGTAAGTGGTAAAATATCGAATACCACTGGATCAAGTTGTTGAATTTGTTGATCAATATCATCATATTCCCCGCGAATGATAAAAACATAGACACTGCCTCGTTTTTCTTGATGTAATACATTTAAGCCTGCAAATACGTCTTTAGATACCTCTTGTTTAAATGCTAACTGCACTTTATGGATATCTGATTTTAAATCATCAAGTTCTTTTTCAAGCAATAATTTCCCCCGATGAATAATTCCCACTGCATCACAAATATCTTCTACTTCAGACAAATTATGTGATGACACGACGACAGTCATTTCACGTTCTGCAACATCTTGAATTACCCATGATTTAATTTTCTTACGGATAACGGGATCTAATCCGTCAAAGGGTTCATCCAGAATTAAATAATCAGGCATTGCACATAGTGCTAACCAAAATGCGACTTGGCGCTGCATCCCTTTTGAAAAGCGATGAATTTTCTTTCCTGGATCCAAATCTAGTAACTGTTGCATCTGAACAAATCTTTCATTGTTCCAATTCGGGTACATATTTTCATAGAATTTTGCCATTTGGTTTGTTGTATATTGTGAAAAGAAAAATAATGAATCTGGAATGTAAATTAGCATTTCTTTTAATGAAACATTCTCAAATACTGGCTTTCTTTCCACTTCTACTGCCCCACTGTTTTGTTTGATAATACCTGCAATCGTTTTTAATAGGGTTGTTTTTCCAGCACCATTAGAACCTAATAAACCGTAGATAGAACCTTTATCCACTTTTAGTGAGATATTATCTAAAACGATATCTTTCTCGAACTTTTTATTCACGTTTTGCACTTGTATCATTTATCTCACCCCCGATGATCTCTTCGAGTATTTCTTTTAAATCGTTGACAGTAAGACCAATAAATAATGCTTCCGCAATTTGTTTCTTTAATTGTTCTTTTGCTTGTTTAATTTGTTGCTCATTGTTTTCTGCCACCATTTGACTCACAAAACTTCCCTTCCCTTTCACAGAATAAATATATCCTTGTGCTTCCAATTCGCGGTATGCCTTTTGGATTGTATTTGGATTAATCGATAATTGCTGTGCTAGTGTTCTTACTGATGGTAATTGTTCATCTTGCTTTAATACCTCATTAATGATCAATTGCTTCAATTTATCGACAAGTTGCTCATAAATCGGCTTTCGACTTCGCAAATCGAGCTCAAACATAGCCCCCCTACCCTTCTACTGTATGATGTGTATTAAGTGTATTAACTGTATTAGTATATATAGTACAGTTATATTATATGCTAAAAATATAAAATTGCAAGTACATTTTTTATTGATAATTATTATTTAACACATATTTCCCATAAAATGGCTTCTTCTTGTATCAAAAACTGACTAAGAGCTATTCAACAGCAATAAATCTTTTCTGGTCTTAAATAAAAAAATGCTATGTATCTAGTGATACATAGCATTTTTTTATATTACATTTTGTTTATACCATTCGCTTGCGGCTTCTACTTCTGTACGTGTTAGCTGGTGACCGTTATTTTCCCAATGGACCTGGACAGAGGCCCCATTCCCTGTTAGTATCTCTTCTAAATCTTTTGATTCCTGTTCTGTACATAAAGGATCATTCCGACCTGCTGTGATAAAGACTTTTACTCCAGCTAAGTCTGGTAATTCAATCCCACGTCGAGGTACCATTGGGTGATGTAAAATAGCTGCAGTTAATGCATCTTGATAATGAAACAGTAAACTGCCTGCTATATTTGCACCATTCGAATAACCAACAGCTATAACATAATTTCGATCAAAACCGTATTCCTCTGAGGATTCATCTAGAAATTCATGCAATTCTTTCGTTCTAATAATTAAATCTTCTTCGTCGAAAACACCTTCTGCTAAACGTTTAAAGAAACGAGGCATCCCATT
The DNA here is from genome assembly GCF_042651765.1 of Gracilibacillus xinjiangensis. Lineage (NCBI taxonomy): Bacteria > Bacillati > Bacillota > Bacilli > Caryophanales > Bacillaceae > Gracilibacillus > Gracilibacillus xinjiangensis. The sequence goes on from NZ_JBHSDT010000008.1 coordinate 1,126,981, forward strand.
TTCCGTAACATTGCCTCTAACACTTAATATATTAGCTTGTGGATCAATCAGGTCCGCTAAACCAAGTAAATCTTGCTCCGTTCCTCCTGTACCATGCAGTAATAATAACGTCGGACCTTTCAAACTTTTACCTTTTTTAAAAATATGTTTCATTAAATCATCCCTTCGTTACAAACTATCTCAATTTCAAAATAATAAGTTCTTGTTCGTCTATCTATTAGTTTACGTAACGTTACATTCTCTGTCAATTAGCTTGCATTGACTTCTATCCCGTACTAAAATACATTATAAGAGTTAATCCTAGAGGGGTAAGAACGATGAACAAAATTCCATTAATGGTTGATTTGTCAAACAAAACTGTCTTAATAATTGGTGGTGGTACAGTTGCGGAAAGACGCGCAAAAAGAATTCACAAGAAATGTAAATCGCTGAAAATAATCAGCCCGGATGTTACTGCTTATATAAAAGATCTGGTAATCAGGTCTAATGTTAGCTGGATAAAGAAAAACTGTACACCAAGTGACTTATCAAAACAAGACATAATTATTATTGCTACAAACGATCCTGTGGTCAATCAAATGGTCCTTAAACATGCACCGACTCATACCTGGGTAAACGCCAGCCATGATGCTGGAAAAGGCCATATTGATTTCCCTATTACATTAGAACGTGGTAAATTGCAAATAGCGATATCTACTGGATCATCCAGTCCGCTTCTGGCAAAGAAAATAAAAAAAGATTTAGAACTTACATATACATCCAATTATGAATCGTATATAGAATTTTTATTTCATGTCAGAAATTTAGTTAAATCATCTTCATTCTCAAAGAAACGAAAACATAATATATTACAGTCAGTTGTTGATCAGCCCATTTTTGACGTGGAAAAACAAGCTGAGTTTTTAAGTAAACTAAAGGAGCAAATGTGAAAACAATTCTCCACATTTGCTCTATGATTGTATCCTACCTTTTTGCCACTTATCGATAACATTTATTATTCTTCCGCTGGCTAATTGCTCCTTAGCTAATTCGATTCCCTGCTCAACAGATTGTACAAGATTAAATAAATAGTATCTAAGCCCTGCATTAAGAAGCACTTGGTTATAATAATACTTGTTTTGATCCAATTGTTCTCCAGAGATAAGGGATGCGATAATACTGGCTTGTTCATCTGCTGATAATTTTTGATTTTTATCGAATTCTTTACACTGTAATCCATAGTCATTTGGTTTTACTGTGAATGTCTTTAGATTTTCTTTTGTCCAGTGAAACACAAAACTATTACGATGTACCGGGACGTCTTCTGAACCTTCGAGGCCTTGAACAATGTAGACATGATCGTAATCTAAATGTTTAAACACATCATTCAATTTATTGATAGCTGTTTTGTGAAATGCACCAAGCATGATACTTCTCGCACCACCAAGGTTCATCAATTTTTCGACAGTATTAAATAATGTTCTTACACCGATCTCTTTTCGAATCTGCCGCAATTGTCTTAATGGCTCACAGTAAGCTTCTGGATCTGCATAGATAAATCTGTCACGCTCTAAATCTGAATCTGATAATTTATTACTCCAGCCAAGTTTACTTATAATTTCCTTAACCGATGTACCATATTTCGGTGGTAAGGTATCACTTGCAGCTAAGTATACGGGAATGCCTTGATCTGCTAACAGAAGTGAAACCGGAATAGTCGCAGCAAATGAGTTTCGCCCGTTGTACGGTCCTGCAAAGTCTATCATTTTTGATTGGATTTCTTTTGAAATCGATAATTTGCTGGAATAATCTTGTAATTTCTTTATGAAAGCTAGTAATTCTTCGGCTGATTCTGTCTTTATCCGTTCACCAACTAAATATGCGGCAATCTGTGCGTCTGTAGCAGATCTGGACAAAATAGCTTCAGCAACTTCCAATGTCTCTTCATAACTTAAATCTTTTGCACCTTTTTGTCCCCTAGCTACTTCTTTAATCCACTGTTGCAATGAGCTTCGACTCCTCTCTAGCTTCTTCCACCCGGTCTTTTAAAACGGAAACAACATTCTCATGATGGCCTAAATATTCTGAAATTAGAATTTCCTGATCCTCTTCCAAGGAGAATTGTTCGATATATTCCTTAATCCCTTTGATTAACAATCCTGTAAATAACAAATACGGTACAATTAACACTGATTTTTTCTGCACATTCACTTTCTCTGCTAAAAATGACTCAAACTTTGGTTCACTTGCAGCTAAGAAACATTTCTCTATGTTGTTTCGAGGATATTCTCTTCTTAATAAAGACACAATTGCTCCTGTATCTTCTAATGTTTGAGGATCACTACTCCCTCTGCCGACAAACAGAATATCGTAATGCTCTACATTGTCAGTTACCTTTTCTATGTGATCTTTTACAGCTTTAATCATCTTAGTGTCCACATCAATCGGTCTCCCGTAATGGAAGTCGATTTTAGGATATTTTTTAACTTCTTTCTCAATCATTTCAGGAATGTCTACTTTGGCATGGCCTGCAGTTAACAATAAAACAGGAAGAATCGTAACTTTAGTTGCTCCGGAAGCTACAACTTTACTGACAGTTTGGGCCAAATCTGGTTCCTGCAGTTCAAGAAAACAAGCCTCTTGTATAGGTATATCAACTTTTTGCTTTACTCTATCTATAAGTTCAAAGGATTCTGTCTTCGATTTTTTTAAACGGCTACCGTGACAGATATAAATAACAGCCTCCACTTTTATCACTCCTAATAGGCTTCCACGACTTTAGTCAAATTCTCTTGCCAATGGATGTTTTTTAGTCGTTGTAAGTTACTCCCTATTCGTACAACTTCCCCTACAACAATCATTGCTGGATTTTTAATTTTCTCTTGCTCAACCATTGCCACAATAGAGTCAAGCGTTCCTGTTACCACTCTTTGCTGATGTGTTGTGCCTTCTTGAATAATTGCAATAGGAGTGGATTTAGCTTTACCCGCTTGCAAAAGTTTTTCCGTAATAAAAGGAAGGTTACTCATTCCCATATAAATGGCTAATGTATCAACAGAATGTGCCAGCTCCATCCAGTTAATTTCATCCGGTTGGCCATTTTTGCAATGTCCTGTAATTACTGCAAACGATCTGCCGACATCTCGATGGGTGATTGGAATATCCGCATATGCTGGTGCTGCGATACCTGAAGTAATACCTGGCACAACTTCATATACAATTCCTTGTTTCGCTAAAGCTTCAGCTTCTTCAGCGCCACGCCCAAATACGAAGGGGTCACCACCTTTTAATCTTACCACATCTTTACCTTTCTTTGCATATTTGATCAGTAAATGATTGATAGTTTCTTGCTTCATTAGATGCATTTTCGGCAGTTTCCCACAGTAGATAAGATCTGCTCCAGCTTTTGCTTCTTTTAACAATTCTTGATTAACTAAACGATCATACAGGATGACATCAGCTTTTTGAATATACTTTAATGCTTTCACTGTAATTAAATCTGGGTCACCTGGACCCGCACCGACCAAATAGACTTTTCCCATCGCTTTATTCCTCCTTGGAGATTGATTATATAATAGTAGAGGAAAGTGCATGAAAGCTGCACTTTCCTCTATATAAATTAAGGTTGAGTTATTTCATTTGGAACAAGGACATATACTTGTTCATCTTCTTTCACGATATCAAATGTTTGCACACAACCCTCATCAGGTGCTTGCACTAATCCGTCTTTTATATTTATTTTCCAATCATGCAGAGGACAAAAAACGTGATCACCACTTACCATACCTTCTGCCAGTACACCACCACGATGCGGACAGCGATTTTCGATTGCACGAACATCCCCACTGGATAGCTTAAATACAGCAATCTCTTTATCTTCTAAAATGACTGTCTTGCCTAAACGCTCTGGTAATTCACTATAATTGCCGACAAACACCTTCTTAACTGTTTGTTCCATGGTAAAATCCCCCATCCATTATTTCGCATTTACTTTTTCATATAAATCTCTTAATATCGTCTCACTCTCTAATACCTCGTTCCAAGGTTCTTTATAAACAGACAATGCTTCATCCATTCTTTTACTCAATTCTTTTCGCATCTCATTATTTTGGACGATTTCCTGAATTGGTTCTAATCCGACTCTATCAACAAAATGAGATGTTCTTTCTAAATATCTAGCATTTTCACGATAATATTGTAAGAATGCTGCCGTATATTCTAATACTTCTTCTTCTGTTTTCACTTTTACCAGAAGATCTGCTTTACGTAAATCTGTACCACCGTTTCCTCCAACATATACTTCCCATACACCATCCAAACCTATGACACCAACGTCTTTTATACCACCTTCTGCACAATTACGCGGACATGCAGACACACCCATTTTTACTTTGTGTGGGGTGTTTAACCCTTCGAATTTCTTTTCTAACTTGATTCCCATCCCTGTAGAATCTTGTGTTCCGAAGCGGCAAAATTCTGAACCTACACACGTCTTTACTGTTCGAAGAGTTTTACCATATGCATAGCCTGAAGGCATCCCTAAATCCTTCCATACATTTGGTAAGTCTTCTTTTTTCACACCTAGTAAGTCAATACGTTGCCCACCGGTTAATTTAATCATTCCCACATTATATTTTTCAGCAACATCTGCTATTGTTCTTAAATCTTCTGCATTGGTTACCCCGCCATACATTCTCGGAACAACTGAGTATGTGCCATCTTTTTGTATGTTTGCATGTAATCTTTCATTTACAAACCTTGATTCACGCTCATCTTCGTGCTCTTTTGGATAAACCATTCCTAAATAATAGTTTAGGGCTGGCTTACATTTCGAACACCCTTCCTCTGTCTTCCAACCTAGTACATTCATTACTTCACGAGTGTGTGTTAAATGCTTTTCTTTAATCTCTGCAATTACTTCATCTCTAGATAAATCTGTACATGAACAAACAGTTTCTTTTTCATTTGCTTCATATTCATCACCTAATGTATGTGTTAATAAATCTGAAACAAGAGATTTACAAGTACCACAAGAACGGGAAGCATTTGTACAACCTTTTACTTCTTCAACAGATGTTAAACCCTGTGTTTTAATCGCATTTATAATCGTTCCTTTCGTTACCCCATTACAACCACAAATCACTTCATCATCCGTCATAGATACAACAATACTTTCATCATTATCTTGACTTTGGGTACTTTCCAGGTATTCTTCTACATTCGCACCTTTTTTGATCAGGCTAAGTAATTTGGTTCCTTCTTTTGTATCTCCAAATAGGACAGCACCAGCCAGTTTATCATTCTGTACAAGAATTTTTTTATAGGTGTTTCTCCATTCATCGAATACTTTAATTGATTTCGTCTGATCCGTTTCATTAATCAACCCTGTTGAGAATACACTAACACCAGATACTTTTAATTGTGTTGATAAGACAGAACCTTTGTATCCTTGGTGGTTCATCCCACAAATATGCTTAGCTAACGCTTGACCTTGTTCATATAGTGGTGCAACTAAGCCATATACCATGCCATTATGCTCTGCACATTCACCAACTGCATATATATTAGGAATATTTGTCTCCATATGGTCATTAACTACTATCCCGCGGTTAATATCCAACCCTGATTCCTGTGCTAATTGAATATTTGGTTTAATACCTACAGCCATTACTACTAAGTCAGCTGGTATCTTGCCTCCATCGTTAAACCTTAATCCTGTCACACGATCTTTACCTAAGATCTCAGCTGTTTGTTTTTCAAGCAAGAAATTCATTCCCTGTGCTTCTAACTCTTTCTGAAGCAACTCACCAGCAGATCTGTCTAACTGACGCTCCATTAAATAATCTGAAAGATGAATAACATCAACTTCCATCCCTAGATTCAGAAGTCCTCTGGCTGCTTCTAACCCTAATAAACCACCGCCGATCACAGCTGCTCTTTTATAATTTTTCGATGCTGTAATCATTTTTTCACAATCTTCTATATCGCGGAAAGCTGTTACTCCTTCTTTATCCGCACCTGGAAGCGGCAGCATAAAAGGATTGGATCCTGTAGCAATAATTAAATAATCATAAGGTGTTTCTTTTCCTTTATCAGTAAAAACTACTTGGTTGTCTTTATCAATTTTAGTCACCGTTTCACCAGGATATAAACGAATGTCGTTCTCCTCATACCATTCCCATTCATTTAAAGTGATATCTTTTATCTCGGTATCCCCTTGCAACACTTTTGATAATTGAATTCGATTATAATTCGGATAAGGTTCTTTACCAAAAACCGTTATATCGAACTGATCTGGTAACAACTTTAATATTTCCTCAATTGTTCGAATACCTGCCATCCCATTACCGATTAACACTAGTTTTTTCTTTTCCATGCCTAGTCCCCCAATTTGTTTTTGGAAATTTAACATGTATAAAGCGTACCCCTTTAAAAAGGTTCTTTCCAAACCTTTGTCAACTTTCCTAACATGGTTTTTTGTCAACATATTACAAAAATACTCTGTTATATTTCCTAACAAATAATAAGACAGCAAATTATTAACGATGATACGCTTTTTATAAAAGAATCGACTATTAACTTGAGAATGAAAGATTATTCATTTATTAAATATGTAAAGTTTCATAACGTGACATGTACCAGCAACTCAGGAGGTTATATCTTATGGAGAAGAAACAGCTTGTTTTAATCGGGAATGGAATGGCTGGATTGAGATGTATTGAAAATATTTTAAAAGAAGACTCCAGTCTTTATCATATAACGGTGTTTGGGGCTGAGCCTTACACCAATTATAGTCGGATTATGCTTTCTTCCGTCTTACAAGGTAATACATCCTTTGATGATATCACCTTAAATGATTGGCATTGGTATGAAAGGAACCATATAACACTTTACCCTAACGAAATCATTAAGAATATTGATCCTGTCGGTAAAACAGTTGGATCAGAAAAACGGCAAGTTTCTTATGATAAGTTAATTATCGCAACAGGATCCATCCCTTTTATCATACCTGTGCCAGGATTTGAGAAAGATGGAGTAATGACATTTCGAACCATTGATGATTGTAAAAAAATGATCAAAATTTCGAAGCGTTATAAAAAAGCAGCAGTAATTGGTGGAGGGATTCTTGGGTTAGAAGCAGCGCGCGGATTATTAAACCTAGGCATGAAAGTGGATGTGATCCATTTAGCTGACCGATTAATGAACAATCAATTAGATCACCAAGCTGCAGGCATGCTGAAGGATGTTTTGAACAACCAAGGGATGAACTTTTTGCTAGAAAAAGAAACGTCTGAAATATTTGGCAAAGAAAGAGTAGAAGGAATTCGCTTTAAAGATGGTAGCGAGATTTCAGCAGACCTTGTTGTAATGGCCGCAGGAATTAGACCGAACATAGAGTTAGCTGCAAAAAGTGGTATTGAAACAAACCGCGGCATTAAAATCAATGATTGGATGGAAACAACTATTGAAGATATTTATGCTGTGGGTGAATGTGCAGAACATAAGGGAATAGTCTACGGGTTAGTAAAACCGCTGTACGAACAAGGCGAAATTCTAGCTAAACATTTATGTAATATAACGACAGACCCATACAATGGTTCTACATTATCTACTCAACTAAAAGTTTCCGGTGTTGACGTATTTTCAGTTGGGCAGGTAAATACATCTTCTGAGACAAAAGCTATTTCAGCTTTTGATGAAGTGTCTTCAACATACAAAAAAATACTATTTAAAAATAATAAGGCAATCGGCGCTGTTCTTTTCGGTGAAACATCTGCAGGTCCCAGATTACTAGACGCAATTAATAAGAAGAAATTCATTTCAGACAAAGAAAAAATTAAATTGATGCAACCAGTCAATATTCAAGATTCTTATGCAGCTTGCCTTGGGAGAAAAGACCATGTATGTACTTGTAATAATGTAACGAAAGGCAATATTATTGAGCAAGTTTTATCGAAAGACTTACAAACAGTCGATGAAGTAAAACGTTATACAAAAGCATCTAGCTCATGTGGCGGGTGTAAACCAGTCGTTCAGGAGTTACTAACATATATAAAAAGCGATTATTTCCAGGAGACAATGAGCGTTCACCATTTTTGCGCTTGTACAAATTTGGCAGAAGAAGAAGTTGTCAGAGAAATTCAAACAAGAAACTTAACAACAATCAGCCTAATCCGTAAAGAATTAGGCTGGTCACAGCCAGAAGGTTGTGATAAGTGTGAAGAAGCATTGCTTTACTATCTTGAAATGGTCTACCCGGAAATGGACCATGATGAAAGTTTTCTATTTGTTGATGAGAAAATCAATGCGATAAAACAGCCAAACGGACTTTATACAATTATCCCGCAACTGTATGGCGGGGCAGTTGATGGTAAGCAGTTAAACAAAATTAGTGAGGTAATTACTCAATTTCAACTTGCACCGGCCTTAATAAGGAATGGCCGAATTATCCTGAAAGATGTCTCAAAAGAAGATTTACTTTCTGTATGGAAAGCACTAGATATGAAATTATTTTCCTTTTCTGAAAATATGATAAAAAGTGTGGAAGCAGATTCTTCTGCTGCAGCACTATCTTTAGCCAAATTTATAGAAGAAAGGACCGAATATCTTAAAATGCCCCACACTGTGGAGGTAAAAATAAATGGCTGTCAAGAATCTAATCAATCGCTCCCTTTAAAGGATATCTACATTGTGGGGGTAAATGGAAATTGGGAGATTTATATTATTGATCGAGACAATTTTAGTACCGAACTGCTGACAGTGTCCAAAACAATTGTTGATGGCAGAAAAATTGTCCTTTCTTTAATTCAATATTACAGACAATCAGCTAGTTTTAATGAATCGATTGGAAAGTGGACAAACCGAATTGGGCTGATTCATATTCGCGAAGTGTTGTTCAATAAAGAATTACAAAATCTACTATTAGCTAGATTAGTAGAAGACCAGTCGATACGAAAAAAGAAAATCATTACTTCACTTTATTAGTATAAAACTTCAAAAATTTTCCTGTTTGTTTAGAAAGGATGTCCATTAAATGACAGAATTGATGTTAAAGTATTTTCGTGATAAACAACAAAAGGCACAATCGGAAAAAGTGTATGATACCCAATGTCCGTATTGCAGTATGCAATGTAAAATGCAATTAATAGAACAGAAAATTGTTTCAAGGAAGCAATATAAAACAATTGGAAAAGACAACCCGACATCTGGAGGCAGACTTTGTGTAAAAGGAATGAATGCTCATCAACATGCCCTTCATAATGAAAGATTGAAGCAACCATTAATGAGAATAAATAATGAATTCGTACCAGTAACATGGGAAGTTGCACTAGAAACGATCAAAACCAACTTTCAGGAAATTCAAAAGAATCATGGTAATAACGCGTTATCTGTGTATGGCAGTGCCTCAATAACAAATGAAGAAGCATATTTATTAGGTAAATTTGCAAGAGTTGCATTACAGACAAAATACATTGATTATAATGGAAGATTATGTATGGCCTCCGCTGCTACTGGAGCAAATATGACATTCGGAATGGATCGAGGATTCACAAATACAATCAACGAAATCCCCAATACACGGGTAATTATTTTAGCAGGGACAAATATAGCGGAATGTCAACCAACTATTATGCCCTACTTTGAGAAAGCAAAGGAAAACGGTGCATATATTATTGCTATTGATCCGAGAGAAACAAGTACAACAAAACTTGCAGATATGCATCTAAAGATCAAACCAGGTTCAGATATTGCACTAGCAAATGGCTTATTAAAAATTATGATTGAAAAAGAATTGATTGATACTGCTTTTATTATGAAACACACCAATCATTTTGATGAGGTGAAAAATTATGTACTTTCATTAAATTTGGATGAAATTGTTTCTGAAACTGGAATAACGATGGAAGAGTTCTATCAATCTGCAACAGTATTTGCTAGTGAACCTTCAGGAATGATCTTTACAGCTCGCGGGATTGAACAACAAATAAATGGAACGGAAACGGTAAGAGCGTTCCTAAACCTATTACTCGCAACAGGGAAAATCGGTAAACCAAACTCCGGCTTTGGTGCAATTACTGGACAAGGAAATGGCCAAGGTGCCAGAGAACATGGACAAAAAGCTGACCAGCTGCCTGGCTATCGTTCCATTGAAAATAAAGTGGACCGAAAATATATTGCAGATGTCTGGGAAATAAAAGAAGAAGATCTTCCGGATAAAGGGGTATCTGCATACGAAATGTTTGAACATATTGAAAAAGGTGATATTAAAAGCATGTTTATTATGTGTTCAAACCCGGTGATCTCCAACCCAAATGCTAATTTCGTAAAAAAAGCATTAGAAAAACTTTCTTTCTTAGTTGTTGTTGATTTATTCCTATCAGAAACAGCACAACTAGCAGATATTGTTTTACCGGCCACTTCCTATCTTGAAGATGAAGGCACCTTCACAAATGTGGAAGGACGGGTAATGTTAAGAGAAGCTAGCTTTCCGATCCAGGGTAATGCAAAACACGACTGGCAAATTCTGTCTGAAGTTGCAACCAGATTAGGCAAAGAAAAATATTTCACTTATGGTTCTGCAGAAGAAATTTTTGAAGAACTTAGAGTGGCAAGTCGTGGAGGAAAAGCGGATTATTATGGAATAACTTATGATCGTTTACGAAAAGAAAGTGGTGTATTATGGCCTTGTCCCTCACCAGATACTCCAGGAACGAACCGTTTATTTGAAAAACGATTCGCTCATGAAGACGGTAAGGCGAAAATGGCGGTCGTAAAAAACGAGTCTGGAGAACGTAAGCCAAAAATTAATTCCCAATACCCACTATATTTAACCACAGGCAGAGTCATGTCCCACTATCTAACTGGAGAACAAACAAGAAAAAGCCCTTCATTAGCTGCCAGAAATGTGGAAGCATATATAGAAATACATCCAGAAACCGCTAAAAAATATGGCATCAAACAAAACAAATTAGTCAAAGTAACCTCGGAAAAGGGGTGGATTATTGTTCGTAGTCAATTCTCGGAAGCTATTCGAAAAGACACGATTTTTATACCATTCCATTGGACAGAAAAGCAGAATGTCAATCGGCTTGTAGGTGATCAATTGGATCCTTTTTGCCGTATGCCTGGTTTTAAAATGAGTGTAGCAAGAGTTAGTCCAATAACAAATTAGAATATTGGAACAATCATCATTATAGGGAGATTAATATGACTATCGAAAATAATTACAGTGGACAAAAACAGATGCTTACAATTTCTACACTTGCTTTCTTCGTCAGTGTAATGGTTTGGTTTAATATGGCGCCATTCCAATCAACGATCCAAAAGCAGCTTGCTTTAACTGGTGAGGAAATCGGTGCATTAATGATTGTCAACCTTGCACTTAGTATTCCTGGGAGAATTATTATCGGAAGGTTAGTGGACCGTTATGGCCCCAGAAATGTTTTCTCGCTTCTTTTAATAACAATGAGCATACCTTGCTTTATATTTGCGATCGGAACTAATTATATGCAATTACTTATATCCAGATTAATCCTTGGGACGATAGGTGCGAGCTTTGTTGTAGGGATACGGATGGTAACCGAATGGTTTCCGGCACGTCAGGGGGGATTAGCACAAGGAATTTATGCAGGTTGGGGAAACTTTGGGTCTTCCTTTGCAGCACTGACCTTACCCTCTTTTGCACTACTTTTCGGAGGTGAAAATGGATGGAGGTATGCCATTTTTATTACAGGGTTGATTGCACTTATTTATGGGATCATTTTTTTCATGACAGCCAAAAACACACCAGCATGGAAGGCATTCCCTTATACAAAGGACACGAATCCGATAAAAGCAACAACTAGAAATGATTTAAAATTACTATTGCTAATTTCATTCCCTATTTATGGAGGAATGGGAATATTAATCTGGACTTTACAACAAAATGGTGTGTTACCTAACCAGATGGCATTCCTCTTTTATATTGCGATTGGAACTTTCTACTTATTTAACATGAGAAAAAGATGGAAAGAGAATATCGAATATCTTAAACTTGGTGTCCCAGACAGTGATAAATATTCGATGAGAAGTGTCGCAATATTAAGTATAGGTTATTTTGCTACATTTGGTTCAGAATTAGCCATCATTTCTATGTTGCCAATGTTTTTTCTAGATAGTTTTGCTGTTAATGCTGTCATTGCCAGTGTCATTGCTAGCAGCTTTGCTTTCACCAATCTGGTAGCAAGACCTGCTGGCGGCTGGCTGAGTGATCGGTTTGGGCGCAAAAAAGTTTTGCTAGTACTGCTCGCATTATTGTCTTGCTTATATGTAGGTATGTCTTTTTTACAAAATAGCTGGCCGATCTATTTGGCTATTTTATTAACGGTTTGTTGTTCTATTGTAAGTCAAGCAGCGTCTGGAGCAATCTTCTCAATGGTTTCTTTAGTGAAAAAAAATCGAACAGGTCAAATATCTGGAATGGTCGGTGCTTATGGTAACATTGGTTCACTATGTTTTTTGGCTGTTTTAAATATATCTCATTCATCTATTTTTTTCCTAACAATCGCAGCTGGTCTAATATTATGCTTTGTTGCGACACTAACCATGCATGTACAAAAAAAGCCACAAACAAACACAAAAAACTCCAACAAAAAATTAGTTAGAGTTCATTAAATATCAAGGTTGAATTAAAGAGACTCCTAAATAATGTTCGTATCACTGCAGCAGAATTAATTAGGAAGGAAAAAATTATGACACTACTTAAGCCACCTTAGTAGTGTCTTTTATCATTTTACGCATTTCTCCAGCTAACATTAAATAACCAAACTTAACTTAAAAGATTAACCACCTTAAAAGTCCTGTACAAATCTTCTATCTTTATAAAGGAGATAAGACATAACAAAAATCGTAAATCTAAAAACCGGACAATAACTATACAAGTATATCACTTACTAATGATTATATATAATACTAGCTCACCGCTGGGTAAAATACTCGCTTTCGCTGGCAACACCTGGAGCCTCTTCAGTAGCACAAACCGCTTGCTCCAGGGTCTTCGGTTGTTGCTATTCCCACAGGAGTCTCGCATTTTCCTCAACTTTTAATGGTTTTTCAGACGAATAAGTGGAACAACTATCATCCTGTAAAGACAGCATTACTTAAAGGTAAGTTTAGGTACGATCATGCCTCTCATAAAAAGTCTCTCTTCGAAAGCATTAACCTGGCATGAAGCAGAGGATGATAGATTCTGTTTTCAGAAAGCAAAAAATCGGACACATTCAGTTGAATATTGCGGATTACAGTATGGATATACTATTTTTGTCCAGCTCTTTACATTGTTTCTATATTTATATTGTCGGCTTAATAATTGTTTGCCACCATAAAAATATACTAATTAAAATCGCAGCAAACAAGATAATGCTTTTCACTCCATAGGGAATTTTATTAGGTATATAACGGAGTGCTAAAGTTGTGACGAGTCCAGCAATAAGCATATATATAACTGCATAAATCAACATTCCTAATAAATTGTCAACAGGCAATACCATTGATTCTTTTATTAAATTCACATTTCCACCTCATTAAAACTATTTTCCTCACCCGTTTATTCACCAATACTATCATACATGATTACAGGCAATTTGGAAGCTTTTTCTTATTTTTTTTACTGGGAATTTAAAACAAGAACACGACAATCTGTTTCGATTGCCGTGTTCTAACTTTCCCCCTTTATTATTGAAGTTCTTTAATTTGGGCGTCAGGTTTTTCCCCATTCAATGCTTGTAACATGTTCTTAGCGGCAAAAAATTTCATTTGTTCCCTTGTTTCAGCTGTTGCTGAACCAATGTGTGGCAGTGTAACAACATTATCCATTTTGAGTAATGGATTTTCCAGGTCGACGGGTTCCTGTTCATATACATCTATCCCCGCTCCTAAGATATCGCCTTGCTCTAACGCTTGAATCATCGCTTTTTCATCAACAACTGCTCCTCTGGCTGCATTAATAAAAAAGCAAGTATGCTTCATCTTTTGAAAAGCCTTCGCGTTTATTAGATGGTAGGTTTGTTTTGTCAACGGTGTCATTAATAAAATAAAATCAGATGTTGCTAACAGATTTTCTAATTCTTCATAGTAAACACCCAAGCTTTTTTCAACAGTCTCTCTCTTCCTGCGATTATAGTAACTAACTTCCATCTCAAAACCCAATTTAGCTCTTCTTGCTACTTTCTCACCAATTCTCCCCATTCCAATGATACCTAGCTTCTTGTGGTGAACATTATGTCCGAACAATGAACTGTCAACAGATTGTGTCCACTTACCATTCCTGACATATTGGTGAAGCTCCGGAATACGACGAGCGGTTGCTAATATTAATCCGAAAATTAAGTCTGCTACCGTTTCATCAAGTACATATGGCGTATGTGTTGCAATTATTTTCGAAGCTTTTAATGCTTCCACATCAAAATTATCGTAACCAACAGATATATTGCTTACAGCTTCTAGTTGCTTTGCTCTCGTTAGGAATTCCTGGTCAATTTTATCTTTTGAGGTAATTAATCCATGAAATGATGGTATTATTTCTAATAATTGCTCTCTCGGCATTTTTTCAGAGTGGTCCCATCTTTCCAATTCGACTTCATTTTCCAAATAATCAATAACTGTTTGTGGAATTGGTTCTGTTACTAACACTTTTTTCTTCATCCACTCACTCCTTTTACATTAGAAAAGTAAAAAATAGACTTTTAAAAAAAGAAACCCATAATTAAATTTCCGATCGAATTTTCATAATAATCCCTGCAGTTTCTTCAATTGATTTATCCGAAACATTGATGACTGGACAATCTAATTGCTGCATCCAATTACCAGCTGTTTGCAATTCTTTTTTGATTTGATCCATTGAGGCATATTTCGATTGCGCGGGTAATCCTAATGTTTTTAAGCGTTCCGTTCTTATTTTAAGCAGATGACCCGGATCTATTGTTAAGCCAACAACCATTCTGTCTGCTGGCTTAAATAATTCTTCTGGCGGCTCCATCTCTGGCAGAATCGGCAAATTAGCTGTTTTGATTCCTTTATGTGCCAAGAAAATGCTAAGCGGTGTTTTTGATGTTCTGGAAACACCGATAAGTACAACATCAGCAAGCAATAAACCTTTCACATCTTTCCCATCATCGTATTTGACTGCAAATTCAACTGCCTCGATCCGTTTAAAATATTCCTCGTCCAATACTTGTCTTTGTCCAGGCTCAGGCTTTGGATCATCATTAAATGTATCAATATATGCTTGCATCATTGGCCCCATAACATCAACTGCACGAATATCCTGACGAATTGCTTCTTGTTGCATTTTCGCCCGCAATTCTGGTTGTACTAAAGTGTATGCTATAAAACTATTGTTCTGTTTAACCTCTTTAACAATCGTTTCAATTTCTTCTTCTGTCTGGATGTGGCTATACCGTTTAACTCCTATTTCATTATTCGTAAATTGCCGGATTGTTGCACGCACAACTGCCTCTGCAGTCTCCCCGACTGCATCTGAACAAACATAAATAAATGTATTCTTAAGTACCATGGCTATGCTCTCCTTTGTTCTATGCTTCAGATTCCACTTCAATTAATGATTTCACTATATTTGTTTTTGTAATTCTGCCTATTACCTTTAATGCTTGTGAATTTTCATTTACTTGTTTTACAACTGGCAAGCTATCAATTTGATAATAAATCAGCTTTCTTGCAGCCTCATATACACTATCGTCTGACTCTACTGTATACACTTTAGGTTTCTTTGTCATAACTAATTGAATAGGCATAGAAGCAGCTTGTGCATTCCCCAGAGTTACTTTTAATAGATCTTTCCGAGATACAATACCTGTCAGAAACTGATTCTCATCAACAACTACTAATGTACCGACATCTTCTAAGAATAATGAGATTACCGCATCATTTACTGTAGTTGATGCATCAATGGTTACGGCAACACTTTGAATTTCTTTTACTGGTGTCTTATGCCACCAATCAGAACGTTCCATCCGATTTAAATTTTTCTTTCCAAGAAAATACCCTACTTTTGGCTTTGCTTCGATATTTCCTGTCATCACCAAAACTGCTAAATCAGATCGAATTGTCCCTTTACTAACTCCAAGCATTTCTGCTATTTGTTCAGCTGTTATTGGTTCATGCTTTTTCAATATTTCAATTATTTCTTGTTGCCTTTTCGTAAATTCGATCATTCTTTTCCTCCTGATCTTTCAATCCCAAACATATAATATTAGAAAGAAAAGCTTGGATGGTTTCCAAGGTTTCCTTTATACTATAATTAGAAAATAATTACCGAACTTATAGTATAAAATCATCATAACATATTTTAAATGGGGAATTGAAAAAGTACTGTCAATTGAAAAAATAAATATAGGTTTTATCTATTCAGATTTTATAAGTATCACTTTAATAATACAACATTTTTATTTATATGTTATATTATATCTGCTTATCCAGAGAAAGTTAAGTGTATTGTAAGTATATTTCAATTAATATCCATTAGATGTATTTATTTACACATTTTAAAAAGCCCTTACAATATAGTAATCTTTTGATCATACATAGGAGAAATAATTAATGAGATTTAATCACAAAATGAATTATACCCTTTTGTTAATTGTTGTTTTTGGCGGCTTCTCCATCTTCGGAATATCTGAAAATATTAAAGGCCCTGCCCTGCCAAATATGCAATTGGAGTTAAATTTAAGTGATGGCAATCTTGGCTTACTTCTTGCGATTAACTCTTTCAGCTTTTTAATCGCGTGTACGTTTACTTCATGGCTGATTGACAAAATTGGTACTAAAGTTACAAGCATTCTTACATTCTTGTTAATGGCTGTATCGGGATTGTTTATTTATTTGTCATCAAACTTCCTCTCATTGGCTGGCGGCTATTTCCTTTTATACTTAGGCAATGGAATGTTAGAGATTGGTTTAGCTATTATTGCTGCGAGAATATTTACCAGGAATACTGGGACTATGCTTAACTTATCACACTTTTTCTATGGATTAGGTTCAACAGTTGCACCAATTCTTGCCGCACAAATGATGGGATGGGAAATATCTTCTACTATTCTCGGTTGGCGGGGAATGTACATGATTATGTTGTCACTTTCATTGTTACCATTAGTTCCTGTTACCTTAAGCAGATTTCCAAAAGGAGAAACAGAGGAGACCAATGAACGAACATCAATCAAAAAATTGGCCAAGGACCCGATTGCATGGTTAATCGTTTTTTCATTATCAATGGCTGTTACTGCAGAATTAGGCATTGCTGCATGGCTTGTCAATTATTTAGTTAAAGTAAGTGAATGGAATTTAGCTGATGCTTCCGGCATGTTATCAATATTCTTTTTTACG
This sequence comes from Gracilibacillus xinjiangensis, assembly GCF_042651765.1. Lineage (NCBI taxonomy): Bacteria > Bacillati > Bacillota > Bacilli > Caryophanales > Bacillaceae > Gracilibacillus > Gracilibacillus xinjiangensis. The sequence continues at coordinate 1,144,339 of NZ_JBHSDT010000008.1, forward strand.
TTTATGCTCGCAAGACTGCTGCTAGGTCCAGTCACTGATCGCTTTGGCTATACGAAATCAATAATTACTTTTTCCTTTTTCGCCGGTATCATAAGTATGATTCCAATTTTTGCTGGTGATCGTTTTGCGATATTATTTGCCATTGCTGGATTTGGCATTGGACCCATCTATCCCACAATGATGGCTCTTCTAGCCAAGAAATATGCAAACGGTACAGATACTGCAATTACATTTACTGTTACACTAATAGGAGTTGCTACAGTATTATCGAACTTACTAATTGGATATATAATTGAATTTGTCACATCACTCTCTTTAAGGCCAACCTATGTAGCTAGTAATCAATTAGGAATGCAAGCAGGATATCTCTTTTTAGCCTTAACGGCAATATTATGTGGAACTACTTGCCTCGAAATACACCGCAGATTAAAACAGCAAAATAACATTTTATAAAAAAAAAGCATGGTCTCATTAGATGTAGCGTTACATCTTGAGAACCATGCTTCCCTATTATTGTTGAGTTAATCCTTCGATTTCCATTGTTTCAACTGTTGCTGTACCGTTGTCCAGTATACTCACTTCTGCTCTAATTCGGTCACCTTTTTGCAGGAATATAGCTAAAGGCACATTACTACCATTGACAGAATAGATAGTCTGGTCACCTTCTAATAGAAACTGAACCACTTGACCCTGCTCTGTAGATGTAACAAGCACTCGATTAATTTGTCCTGACTTTGTTTCAAGCGGAGCATCATCTGTTGCTCCGACATTTCCTGGATTTTGCAGTAATGCCATTCGATAAGCATCTAATGTTTGACTTGCTGTTTCTCCAAACACGGCAAAATCTGAGTCATTTGCTTTAATATATGCATATTGTTTATGCAAACCGTTTGGGTCAAGAACATTAACAACCCATGTAGGATTTCCATCAATATTATAAAGTACCGGCATATAACCTTCCCAACGCTTTTCCGGGAATTCTTTGTTTACAATTTGTTTTGCACCTTCACTATCCATTATCCCATTATTTTTCTCTCCACCGTAATAGGTCAGTTCACCAGTTCTTGAATCAATCAGTGTATAACCTAACGCTGAATCAATATTTTCTTTCGGCGAAGTAAGGTCAGTAAAGTAGAACATAGCACCATTTTCATCAAATATTGGGGTTACGCTTGATTCGGAACCTGATTCATTTGGTATTTTTACATCTCGTTTACCAAATACACTATTAAGCCAACCATGAATATATTTACCAAAATATTCATTTTCTATTGAGGCAATTTCCGAACTAACTGACCCTTCAATAAATTCCGGTGCTTCATCTGTGTTATACATTTTCATCGCACTTGTAACAGGATCAATGACAACTACTTTTAATTTTTGCATATCTGGTTTATTTGTAATATGCATTGGACGATAAAGTGTCTGAACGTACCACGGTTTTCCTTCATCATCTACTTCGATTTGAGCTTCACCACTTTGTATATATTGCGGAAATTTATTATAAATGACGCGGTTTACATTTTTATGAAAGTAACTGGAATTTGTGTAGTGCATTGCACTATTGTGGAATTCGGGCTGTGCATTAACATTTGTTGCAGAAATCGTAAAATAACCTGGTGTTTCTTTCCCACGAACAAATTTCCAAAATCCAGAAAATTCAACTGGTGCCACATATACGATTTCGTTATTTACTTTCTGAACTTGAAGCTTTCCTAAGTCATAAAACTGTGGGTTAGGTACGACGCTCATTGCTTTTTGTATTTTATTTCGGGCAAATTCTGGTGCAACAGTTATCGGTGTTTCGTCCTTCGTCATTGGCTTTGCCTCTTCTTCTTCTTTTACAGTTATGGAATTATGCGCCTCATCTAAACTGGTAAACCCTGTAATAATCACCGCAACAATACTTATAATTGCTAATGTAATGATGGAGATTACTGGTGTTAATATTCTTGTTTCCACTTTTTCACCTGGTGTATATAAAAAGAGTGGCAGTAATACAATAGCTATAATAGTATTTGCTATTAACATGTTAGGTACTGTGATTGTTGGCAGAGTAAAGTAAAAGATTACCGCTGTTACAATATAACCTGCAAAAAACAAAAGTAATCCTTTTTTAAAATTTTTAGCACTACCCGCTTTTGAGAAGCTTACTGTAATGATAACTCCTGCTAAATATAAAATCATCGCAAATAAGGATGCAATTAAAACACCTATCATTAAAATTTCCCCTTTCTTATCTATCTCTATCATACTTTACGATTCTACCATAAGAAAGGTTTCATCTCATTTACATTCCGATAGGAAAATCCCTTATTTAACCCGTACATACCCAGATCTATCCACAATTTGCTGCCCCTGTTCTGATTGCATCCATTCAATAAATGGAGGAATGTTCGGATTGCTGCTGCCTGCTGTTATAGCAAAAAAATCTGCCACAATCGGATAGGAGCCGTTCTGTATATTCTCTTTTGTAGGAGCAATCCCATTCACCGCGATATATTTAATACGCCTGTCTTCAACCATCTCTTGAGAGAAATAACGAAAAGAATAACCGATTGCATTTCGATGATTTTGATAATTAGATGTCTCTCGAATTATTCCCCCCATCCCACTTATTATTTCATCTGCTGGTGGATCCATAATAGTTGCCCCATCCATAAATCGAACTAATGCGGATTGACTGCCACTGCCCTCTGGTCGCTGAAAGGCACGAATTTCTGCATCATTTCCCCCAACTTCTTTCCAATTGGTAATTGCACCAGTATAGATTGCCTGAATTTCTTCAATCGTTAGGGAGTCAATCGGATTCCTTTGATTAACAAAGAATACAAATGCTTCTTTACCAATTGGTGTCAATTTTAATTCCTTATCCAATTCTTTGGCCATCTGATATTGTTCTTTCGATGGTTCAGCAATAACAGCGATATCGACTACATCATTGATTAACTTCATGAATGCGCCGGATGTTTGGCTTGACCTTACTTCACTCTCTTCAATACTGTATGTTTTTTTGGGATAGACAGCCTGAGCAAAACTAGCATAAACAGGATATAATGCTGTTGCCCCATCTATTACAGGTAAATCATCAGTTATTTTATAGTTCGATTGTCCCTCCAGCTGAACTAATTTTGTCCCAACCTCAAACGGCTGGTATTCCCCTAAATCAAAGTCTTGTGTACTCACAATTTCGAGGCTTTTTAAATAAGATTGATATCCTTCAAAACCTATTACAACCACAAATGAAATGATTATAAATGATAAACTACTAATCTTAACCAATCGTTCTTTCCATTGGCCATATATGCCGAGAACCATAATAATAATTACACCTATGGTGATAGCTGGGATATAAACTCCGTAAAATTGCTGGTGCTTTCCGAGCATCATTATGATCCATAAAAACAAACCGGCAAATCCTAAACCTATCACTGTAATGACTGTTGCTACAGTTCTCATATAATTCACCTCCATAAAATTCCCCTTCATAAAAGTGAGTATTAATCCATCGTGGAATAACTGTGATTATATCATAAAAAATATGTTAAATAATAGAAGATAAAAAGTTTTTAAAATGAAAAAGCTGCATGATTATGCAGCTTCTAACTCATAGATATAGTGGGATTATATTATTTTAAGATCACAACTATAGAAATACTCTATTCAAATCTGTTTACATCAATTTGATCCAGAATCATATCATTCAGTTTCTCATTAACAACAAGCTGAAAGCGATGAAGTTGATCTCTTTGCTGGGCATTCGCACTTGCTAGTACCCGATTAAGATTTTGGGCAAGCTTTTCTAATTCCAACTGTGCATTCCTATAGTCTTCATTCATCATAAAATGATTACGATTTGATTGGTCTAACTGTTCTTCTGCTTGCTGAATAATATGGTGTCCTTCAATAAGTAAATTCTCTACAGAGTCTCTTGTTGCCATTTCCTATCACCTCTTGTCTAGTTTGAGACAAGAACAAAAATTCATACACGAATGAGCATATTTTTGCTAAAATAACCTTAATATAAAAACAGTCAGGAGAAAAGAGAATGAAGACAATAATACCTTTTTCGCATCAATTATTAAAAGAAATCGTCTTAAAAGGAGATACAGTTATCGATGCAACATGTGGTAATGGTAATGACACCCTTTTCTTAAGCAAATTAGTTGGTCAGCATGGGAAAGTCTATGGATTTGACATTCAAGCAGCAGCTATTGTAAATACAAGGAAAAAAATCGAAACAGAAGATTACCTGAAGAATGTAACACTTATCCATGATGGACATGAAGCAATTGACAAATATATCGCGGTTAATGAAGAAGTTGCTGGTGCTATATTTAATTTGGGATATTTACCAAAAGGAGATCATGCGGTTGTAACCAAGCCAGTTTCTACAATCCAAGCAGTGGAGAGAATCCTTAAAAGATTAACGCTTGGAGGAAGGATTGTGCTTGTTGTCTATCACGGGCATGAGGGCGGCACGGAAGAGAAAAATCACTTATTAACTTTTTGTGAAAATCTTGACCAAAATTATTACCAAGTCCTACAATACCAATTTATTAATCAAAAAAATCAGCCACCCTTCATACTTGCAGTGGAAAGAATAAAATAAGCCATCCTGAAAAGAGGCTCCCATTGTCCCTGCTTATCTCATTAAAATGCTTGATTAATGAAGTCGGGGATCAAAGGGACAATCTAACTACTTACCCTTCCACAAGCAATTTATATACCATTATTTTTTCATCGATCTTAGCTAGAATAATGTTTGGTGGTTCATTTTCATTATATTCTATACCTTTTGGTACATATATTGGTGTTCCGTTTGGCAGCCTTGTTGCAAACATATTTCGGTAGAACCATGTTTGTTTCGTCTGCTTTCTAATTTCATTAATCTGTTCACCTAATTGATATTCCATTTCTACCAGCCATTCTTCTTCAGCTGCATTGGAATAGACCAATCCACCCATCTGAATAATATCTGCGTCGGGATTACCCTCCAATATTTCTTTAGCTGAAGGATTATTTACCACACCGAACTGTGGGGGGAATTTCCCGCTTAAAGCTAAGCCTGCTAGTAAAAACAAGCATACGGATATGCCAATATAGATGGATATTTTTTGTTTCAACTATCTTCAACTCCTCTAACACAATCTACTTGAACTACCCATCCTAATGATTGTTTTCTTGGTCATAAAACTAAAGTTTGGTAAAGCTGAATAATTTAATTCCAGTGCAGATTAATCATCACATACATCTTTATCAAATGAGGAGTCGTCCCTCTTTCCCCACTTATATTCATGTTTATTTTCAAAGTATTTAGCGGTACTGGAATTGTTGATACCATTTTTAACTGCAATTGCAATAGTATATAGAACCACCAACCTCGTTAAAATTGATCGTATTGTTCCAAGACGGTATATATCATAACCTCCAGTAATATCTTCAAGTTATATTATCCTTCAATCATTCCTAAATATGGTATGATTTGATCATCAACTACAGCAATTATTATCGGTCTGTTTTCGTCAATCAGTTCATATAATTCAGTTTCAATTGGTAAGTGTGTCGCATTATTACTTGATGATATTTCACCAATTTGATCTCCGAGTTTAAATTCTAATTCTGTGAGCCATTCCACATCCATCGCATTTTTGTAAACGATATCTCTGTGGACAAATACATCTGCATTGCTGTCTTCTTTTAGTATTTCGTCCATTGTTGGATTCCCAATCGCTATTTGATTGATTTGATCATGATTACATGCTGCCAGCAATCCTGGTAAAATAAATAAAATGATTAGCTTCTTCAATTATTACATCTCCTTTTCGTACCTTTTAATCGTTTAATACTGACGATTTTGCATAGTATATGTATTAAAACAATTGATGAATGATCGAGCAGTTTTGATTATTTATTATCATAACTAATAACCAACCTGAACCAAAGGATTATGGCAAAAATGAAAAATTATCCAAATCGGACAGTGTTGGAATTAAATAAAACAATCCCCGCTATTTAAACAGTGAATATTGTGTAATAAATTAAGCATTCAATACATTCCCTTTATACAAAAATTAAAACCTAAAAACTAACAGTTAGTTTTTAGATAGAATGAGCTTGAATTATTTCCCGAGAAATATATTACTGTATGAAAGGCGGTTAATTTGTTAGAATTAGTAAAAATTGTAAGATGAAGTAGTTATAATTACTGTTATCTACATATAGGGTGAAAATGAATAAATACTAAAATGTTGGGAATCATAATCAAAGTAAAAAGCTTGGTACTAATACCAAGCCTTTCACTGATCTAATATCTTCCCGCCAAGCGATTATATATTTTGATATTCCAGTGGAAAAATTGTGACCTTCTCCCACTAGCTTTAATTAACCTCTTAGCGATTTCATAAGCTTTATCCATCTTCTTCACTTTTGGATCTGCTAAGTATAGCCCGACTAAACCATGCTGGACCATTTCGTGAAAAGTCTGGTCAGGTAATTTCTGTACTTGTGCATTGGTCTGCTCAACAAAGTAGATTAACCTTTCTTCTAATTCCTGTTCATTTTCATAATAGTTACAGAAATTCAGATCACCTTCAATCCGGTCCTCTTCCTGGTCAATAAAGTAATCTAGCATAATATGTAATCCTTGTAAGTATGGGAAATAACTATCATAGATTGTTTTTGCTAAGTTTTCTGTTATCATACCGTTAAGTGCATAGGAGGTCATGCAAAAAATCCCTAATGTGGATCCAGTACAAGCAGAAAATTCATACCAGCTTAGCATTGGCCATTTCTGCTGATAAGATTGAAACCATTCTTCAAGCCTTGGAATTCTTTCTTCATGCTTAACGTGTTTATGTACTTGAAGATCACTATATAATGCTTCCAATTCTAATATATAGCTTTCAAACATTGGATAGTTATCAATTTGTCTTAAAACATCTTGACATGTGATCACTAAATCTATTAAATAATTACCATCATCTTGTTCTTCACGAAGCTGATAGTAGTTCTTCACTTGATTGCTGGGAGTTAATGCATCTTCCATTGATTGATGCAGCATACGAAAATCTTTCGGATCAAGTGATGTACTTCGATCACACAAGTTATCTAAATAGTCACTTATCGTTTGATATGCTACAATAAACCGAATCGCTTCTTCCCATCTGTCCCCTGCCAATACGCTATATACACTCCCGCCTTGACAGTGAAACTTCTTATCTTTAATACTAGCTAAAGCTTGTGTACGTAATTCCCGATTTGGAATTTTTTCCGCTCTTTTTTTCCAATAGTTTAATTCTCTATTTACTTGTGGAAAAATCTTCTGATAAACGCTTTTCATTAATAAAGGAGCATTTGCTGGGATTTGGTTAGCCAAAATTATTCCCTCACTTTGTCTAATACTTTCATATATTTTTTTCTACTTTATATGATATCATAATATTAACGATTTAGCAGGAGGGAAGAAAATGATCCACCAATATAAAGGCAGTAATCCATTTATTCATCGTGATGCATTTATTGCACCAGATGTAGTTATTACAGGTGATGTGGAGATCGGTGAATATACAAGCATTTGGTTCAAAACGGTTATAAGAGGCGATGTCGCCCCTGTAAGGATAGGTTCGTATTCCAATGTTCAAGATTTATCATTGTTACATCAAAGTCCAAATAAACCACTAATAGTTGAGGATTATGTAACAATCGGCCATCAGGTAACATTACACTCTTCCATCATCCGTAAACATGCCCTTGTTGGAATGGGTTCCATTATTCTCGATGGTGCAGAGATTGGGGAAGGTGCCTTTGTAGGTGCAGGCAGTCTGGTTCCACAAGGAAAAAAGGTCCCTCCAAGAACGCTTGCATTTGGAAGACCTGCTAAAGTAATTAGAGAATTAACCGATAAAGACATTGAAGAGATGCAGCGTATTCAACAAGATTATGTGCAGAAAGGTATCTACTATAAAGAGAATCTGGCGAATAAATAATCGCATTATTGGGGGGAACTTATGCTTATTACCCTTTTTGTCTTATCAATTACTATGTTTTCTTTTCTGTTTTACTATTATAAACGTTCACAAAAGAAAATTATACAATACATGGCTTTCCTTTATATTCTTTTATTTGGTACAGTCAGTTTTGGGATCGGCGGATATTTAATCTATACTATTGATCTAACATGGGTACATGCAACAGGCAATGGTGGTCCTAAAGCGTTAAATACCCATTCCATTGTTAGAAATGGTTTAGATAGTAAAATAAAACCTGAAGTGAAACTAGAGGCTCCGATTGTTCATCAGTTCCCGGAACTGCCACGCGGTTGTGAGATAACATCATTAACAATGTTGTTCCAATATCATAACATAGACGTAAATAAGATGAGATTAGCAAAAGAAATTAAGAGGGATAAGACGCCCTATGTAAAAAAGAATGGCGTCGTATATTTTGGGGATCCGAATACAGGATTTGTTGGTAATATGTATAGCTTTAATCAGCCAGGATTAGGAGTTTATCATCAGCCGTTATATGAACTTACAATGAATTATGTTGGCGACAAAGCAGTAAATTTAACAGGGCAGGACTTCCAATCTGTTATCAGGTCTGTCTCTAACGGAGAACCCGTTGTAACCATTACCAATATTACTTATCAACCACTATCTGAATCTGAATTCGAAACATGGCAAACACCAAATGGTCCTGTTGAAATTACAAGGAAATTACACGCAGTACTTGTAACAGGTTATGATCAACAAAATGTTTATTTTAATGATCCGTATGACGGCAAACAAAAAAAAGCTCCCAAACAATCATTTATCGCTGCCTGGGAGCAAATGGGCAAGCAAGCTATTTCAATCAGTCTATGATTGAGCTAGTTTGCTTTCTGTTTTGTCTTCGTTTATTAGTTTCTCAATATCGAATTTATTTTCCATGAAAATTTGGTGCCAGAGCATAAACATGAAAACTGTCCACAGCTTGCGGCTGTTGTCTGCTTTTCCTGCACAATGGTCATCTAAAAGCTGCTTAATTACAGGCTTGTTTAGTAAATGTTCCGTTTGACTCTCATTTATCAATTGACGTGCCCATCCATTCAGCTCGTTTTTAAGCCAATGGCGAATTGGCACAGGAAATCCTAATTTTTTACGGTCTAACACATGATCCGGTACAATCCCTCTTGATGCTAAACGTAAAATATGCTTGGTTGTTCCTTCTGCGATCTTCATATCAACTGGAATTTCACTAGCAATACGGAAGACTTCCTTATCTAGAAATGGAACCCTTAGTTCTAATGAATGTGCCATTGTCATTTTATCAGCTTTTAATAATATATCTCCACGCATCCATGTATGAATATCAACATACTGCATTTGGTTTACGAGATGATCATTTTGTACTTGATGAAAATATGGTGCCGTAATTTGCTGGTAAGAAATATTGCTGCTATGAGTGTTTAAGATAGCTTTTTTTTCTTTTTCTTCAAACATTTTTGCATTACCAATGTAGCGATCTTTTAATGGTGTTGTACCTCTTTCAAGGAAACTCTTTCCTTTTACACCTTCTGGTAAAACTTGTGCGACTTTTGCTAATAAATCTTTTGCAGGTGCTGGTATGGATTGGAACATTTTTAGAGATTCTGGTTCTCGATAAATATTATAACCGCCAAACAATTCATCCGAGCCTTCTCCAGATAATACAACAGTTACATGTTTTTTCGCTTCCCGTGCAACAAAGTATAATGGAACACAAGCTGGATCTGCTAACGGATCATCTAAATGCCACAATATTTTCGGTAGTTTTGCAACATACTCCTCTGGGGAAATCATATATGAATGATTTTCTACACCCAGCTTTTCTGCTGTTTCTTTTGCAACATCAACTTCTGAATACCCTTCTTGCTCAAAGCCAACAGAAAATGTTTTAATATTCGGGTTGAACTCCTTCGCGATAGAGACAATTAAAGAGGAGTCAATTCCACCTGATAAAAATGATCCAACAGGTACGTCACTTCGCATATGAAGATTGACAGAATCATACATTACATCTTGTATTTTTTTAATTAATACTTGTTTTTCTTGTTGAACTGGTTGAAATGTTGCATGGAAATAACGGTGGAAAGATATTTCCTCATTGAAACGCTTGACAAAAAAATGACCTGGTTCTACTTTTCGAATATTTTCATTCATTGATAACGGTTCGGGTACATATTGGAAACTTAAATAATGTTGTAAAGCCTCACGATCAACTGTTTCCCCAACATCTGCAAGTAAACTCTTTTTTTCTGAAGCGAAGTAGATGCCTTCCTCTGCTTCCTTATAAAACAATGGTTTAATACCAAATGGATCTCTGGCACCATAAACGGTTTGTTCTTGTTTATCCCAGATTAGAATAGAAAACATACCGCGAAGTTGTTTAAATGCCTCTACACCATATTCCTGGAACATGGCCAGAATAACTTCCGTATCAGAATCTGTTGTAAAGTGATACTCTTTTTGTTTTAACTCATCTCGTAATTCAATATAGTTATATACCTCACCATTAAAAACCATCCAGTATCTATCATCATTATAGGTGAATGGCTGATGGCCACTTTCAATATCAATAATGCTTAATCTGCGAAAACCGAATAGTACTTGCTCATCCTCATAATAGCCTTCATCATCTGGCCCACGGTGATAAATTGCTGTATTGCGGTCTTCGAATCGTTTTACTTCTTCTTCCTGCCATATTTTGCTTTCGGACTTAATTATACCGACAAATCCACACATAATTTATTGGTTCCTTCCTTTATTGTTTCTTTATGTAGCTTAGGTTTATCTCCAAATCAATATGAGAAAAAGCCAAGTACACATCGGGCACTTGACCTTTGTATCTCAATTATTTAATTTTAAATGTTCCTTACGCTTTTGACAAGTATGTTTGTAATTGTTCTACCCTGTCCGTTTTTTCCCAAGGAAATTCAACATCTGTACGTCCAAAATGTCCATATGCAGCTGTTTGACGATAAATAGGTCTTCTTAAATCTAACATGTTAATTATACCTGCAGGACGCAGATCAAATATCTCACGAACTGCAGCTACTAATGCTTCTTCTGAGTACTTTCCTGTATCAAAGGTATTAATTGAGATAGACACTGGTTGCGCGACACCAATAGCATAAGCAAATTGTACTTCACATGTATCCGCTAAGCCCGCAGCAACAATGTTTTTCGCTACATAACGTGCTGCGTATGCTGCAGAACGGTCTACTTTTGTAGCATCTTTTCCACTAAAAGCTCCACCACCATGACGTGCATAACCCCCATAAGTGTCTACAATGATCTTACGGCCAGTTAAACCGGCGTCACCTTGTGGCCCGCCAATGACAAACCGACCAGTAGGGTTAATGAAATATTTCGTTTCATCATCTAATAATTCAGATGGAACAATTGGATTGATGACATGGTCTTTTACTTCTTTTTGAATTTGTTCTAATGTAACATCCTGATGGTGCTGGGTTGAAATAACGATCGTATCAATACGAACAGGTTTATTATCCTCGTCGTACTCGACAGTCACTTGCGTTTTCCCATCAGGCCTTAAGTAACCCAATATGCCGTTTTTTCTGACATCTGTTAGCTGTTTCGCTAATTTGTGTGCCAAACTAATTGGCAATGGCATTAATTCCGGTGTTTCATTGTTGGCATAACCAAACATTAATCCCTGATCACCAGCGCCAATTGCTTCAATTTCATCTTCGCTCATTTTACCCTCTCTTGCTTCTAGTGCCGTATTTACACCACCAGCAATATCAGGAGATTGCTCATCAATTGCAGTTAAAACACCGCATGTTTCAGCATCAAATCCATATTTTGCTCTAGTATAGCCGATCTCTTTAATTGTGTTTCTAACGATTTTCGGAATATCTACATACGTATTTGTTGTAATTTCACCTGATACTAGAACTAATCCAGTAGTTACAGTTGTTTCACAAGCTACCCGAGCATTTGGGTCATTTCTGACAATTTCATCTAATATTGCATCAGAAATCTGGTCACAAATTTTATCTGGATGTCCTTCAGTAACCGATTCTGATGTAAATAAACGTCTATTTTGCACCATCTTTACATTATCCTCCTTAAAACTTCCATCAAACATACCAATTAGACCTATAGCGTCATTGTTCTCCATTAAATGTTATCATTCAATTTATTATAAATACTCTTAACACCACTATACATTTTTCCTTAAAAAAATGCACGGCTCGGCAAAAAATATGTTAATTAATTAAATTAGCTGGATATAAATATTCCATACTTTTATATTCGAACGATAGGGATAATATATTACACTATATCCTAATTATAGTCTATATCGTACCTTAAACAGATGAGCAAAGTCAATTACTTTTTATCTTGCTAAAAGATAATATAGCTAACCCTTAGATAGGGTTAGCTATAAGCGAATTTGCTTTAATAAATTGTAAGCTGTATGTCAATACATCATCTTTCATAATAAAGCTGAATAATTCATTTGTTCGAATATTGTCAGGTAATTCATCTAATAAGACTGGTCCGGCTGTCTCCATATAAGTGGAGTGCTTTTTAATTGTTTTTATATTTGCAAAATAAATATTCTTCGCTAATTGGTCATATCTACCAGTAACGAAATATTGACCAATATAATAAATTGATTCAATTTCCCCACCAGTCTCTTCACTTACTTCCCTAATCGCCGCTTCATTTGCAGATTCATTTCTTTCGACTTTCCCGCCAGGAAATTCAAGCCCTCGCTCTAAATGCTTGGTTAAAAGCCACTTGGATCGATATCTGCATATTACCCATACATGTTTCGGATCTTGATCAAATGGATGATCAGAAAAGGACAACTTCACTTGATTGTTATAATAGTCATTAAATATTCTCATATGCCTATTGTACCTTGATTTTTTATCAATGGCTAATATTTGTAATTTTCCATTGTCCTTCGTTTTTCTCAAAAAGCACTTTTATAGTGTATGGCCCATACAAATCCGATACATTCGCTTGTGTAATTTCCACTTTTTTATCAGATATCTCTTTCTTATTATACTCATTATCTTCAACGAACCATGCAGGTGTTTCTGTCGGGTTGATATAGAGTTTATTATCTTTTTCCTCAAAATAGTAATCTATATATGGTTGAACGACTTCTTTTGCCGCGATTGGTTCAAATTCACTAATCAATGTTTCTTTCGAATCAAATTGAACTACTCGGTACTGATCATCTACCTCTTGGACAAGTGTCTCCATGAATTTATCCATAATTGCCGCAATCTCTTCATGAGTTATCGTTGATTCATTACTTTCAAGTATAGTAATTTTGCTGGAATCTAAATTAGAGGCATTTGTTTGTTTATGTACAGCTTTCACTTTTTCTGTTTTCAATACATGACTAGTATCTGTTTGTTGAAATATAATGAAAGTAAACCCAAATAATAATCCGATTGTTAGTATTGTTATAAGCTTTTTCATTTTTATCCCCCTCCCAATTTACTATATATATCCTTATCCTTATTTATAATTCTTTAAACATTGAATTTACTATATAGACGTTTTAATATAAATAAAAGTTTCATTTTTCTCAAAATTCTCTCCCAATATTTTCTTCATCCATTGCTTTTTTTGTTTCAGAATCAGCCAAATTATAAATCATTTGATAGACTCCTTTCATTCCGCTGTCATATTTATCATTTTGAGGATCATTATGATATGGCATGTATGGAATATGTGCTCTGACAAATGCGCTCATATCTGCATCATGTATTTCATTAAATTTTTCTCTTAATAGAAAGATTTCTTCATCAGTTGCTTCAATAACGAACTCAGTATTCGCCCCATACGGGATTTGAGATATTTCCTGGGTTCCAATATTAACATAATACTTTTTCTTCTCCATTTTATTCACCTCTTAAAGTTAGTTTATGTATTATCATTTAAAAAATACAAAAAGCTCCCTATCCATATCGGATAGAGAGCCAAAAGTTTGTCCATATTAAATTGGCTGGATGTTTTGTTGCTTTGCTTCTTCGACTGCTTGTTTGATTAAACAACGTCCTCTGCCATGCGGAATACACATAGGTGTACCGAACATGGGATCATACATTACATCACATTTCATCTGAAATACTTCATTTACTAGGCTGCCACTTATAATTTCTTCGGGTTTGCCTTGAGCATAGACCTTTTTATCTTTTATCGCGACAATGTGATGTGCATATCGACATGCTAAATTAATGTCATGCAGTACCATAACAATTGTACTATTTCTATTTTCATTCAATTCAAAAAGTAAATCCAATATTTCTATTTGGTGTGTCATATCTAAGTAGGTTGTTGGTTCATCAAGTAAAATAGTATCCGTACCTTGTGCCAGGGTCATAGCAATCCATGCACGTTGACGCTGACCACCTGATAATGAGTCGACAGTCCGGTCTTTTAATTCCAGCATATTGGTAGCATCTAATGCTTCATTTACTGACTTTTCGTCTTCATATGACCATCTATTGAACATTGTTTTGTACGGATGACGTCCTTGACGAACTAATTCCTCTACTGTTAAACCTTCAGGACTTGTTGGACTTTGAGGTAGAATCGCCAATTGTTTTGCAACATCTTTTGTCGGTATTTTAGCTATATCTTTACCGTTTAGGACAACATCACCTTGCTTTGGTTTTAATAGACGAGCTAATGATCGCAATAATGTTGATTTCCCACAACCATTCCCACCAATAAAGACAGTAATTTCTCCTTTAGGGATAGTTATGTCTAATGAATCTATTATAACTTCTTCGCCATAGCCAAGTGTTAAGTCTTTCGCCACTAATGTTTCCATTTCGGAATCTCTCCCTTAATCACGTTCATTCCAAGCGTATCTTGCACAATTAGTATTACTTCGTACTGTTTTCTACCTTCTAGTCTATTGGTTTACTGGAGAAAAGTCAATGATTTTGAGAATCATTATTAATTATAACCATTCTAATAATTTATGTCTTTGTAGCTTATTTGTTGCATTACGAGGCAGTGACTGGACAAATTTTATATGTTTCGGTATTTTATATCTTGCTAACTTCTCCTTACAATAAGCAAGTATTTGGTCACTTGTTAATTCAGGTTCATTCTTGATAACAAAAGCAACTGGTACCTGCCCCCACGTTGGATCAGTTTGTCCAACTACTCCAGCTTCGGCTATAGCATCCATTGATAGTAAACAATTTTCAATTTCCGCAGGATATATATTCTCACCACCAGAGATAATTAAATCACTTCTCCGGTCAACTACATAAAGAAAACCTTCCATATCCTTATAACCCAGATCGCCTGTCAGGAGCCAGCCATCTTTAAATGAAGAGGAATTAGCATCCTCGCATTTATAATAACCAGTTGTAACCATCGGACCACTTACAGCGATTTCACCTATTTCCATTGGCGGTAATTGTCTTTCTCTTTTTCTTATTTCAATACGTGCTGAAAACAGGGCTTGTCCTGCAGATCCGCTTTTCCTGAAAGCATCATTCTCGTTTAATGTAGCAATTTGGGATGATGTTTCAGTCATGCCATATGTTTGAACAATCGGTATTCCTTTTTTCTGTGCTTTTTTTAACAAGGAGAGTGGTGCAGGTCCTCCACCTAGCAACATGCAACGAAAACTCTCGGGATAATTCCCTTCGCCAAGCGCATTTATTAACCGGGAACACGTCACGGCTACAACAGAAATTATGGACACATGATGTTTCATTATTGCTTGATGCACTGTTTGCTCATCAAATTTCTCCAATAAATAAACTGGCATACCATAAATAACACTTTTTAAAATAATGGATAATCCTCCAATATGGAATAGTGGTAAACATGCTAACCATTTATCTGATGGTAAAAGCCCTAAATTTAATGCAGAAGCAATGGCGCTGGACCAGTGGTTATTAAAACTGTGCATCACTGCTTTTGCTTTCCCTGTTGTTCCTGATGTAAACATCATTGTACATAATTGATGCATGGTGATTGTATGGGCGATGGGAACTGCAATCGGATCTAGTTGGTGAATTTCCGAAAAGGTATAGGCTGTAACACTGTCAAAAGCTGCTTTCTCTTTGAGATTTTTGGTTGTTAGAATTAAATTCACATCTGCTGTTTGACATTGTGTTTGGATTTCCTCTTTTGTCAGACGCGTATTTAGAAAAACAACAGGTGCTTCCAGGTAGGTACAGGCAAAAAATGCTGCGATCATATCCAATGAGTTATTTGATAAAAGACCAACATGTTGACCTTTTTTTATATGGTTGGCAAGTTTTTCAGCTAATAAGATTGATTCATTATATAATTGAGCAAAGGTCCAACTTTCACCATTAGCAATTTCTATTGCCAATGCCTCCGGGATTAATGCAGCCCGTTTCGTCAGCCAATGCTCCATGGCAGTCTCCATAATCCAACCCCCTTCTTGTTTGTACAGAATTACACTCATCGTGGATAGAAGTATTATGTACACTAGTTCTGTTCTCACAAATTTAAGTAATTTTCTCGTACTTAGTATACATAAAATTACCTTTTTCCAATACTTGTTAATGGAAAAATTAGAAAATGACCAATACTTAAGCATTGGTCATTCACCTATTTGTATTAAGGAAAACGCGGGAATTTCTTGAAGTCTGGTTTGCGTTTTTCTTTAAAGGCATCTCGTCCTTCTTTTGCTTCATCTGTTGTATAGTAAAGCAATGTCGCGTCACCACCCATTTGCTGTAATCCCGCAAGTCCATCCGTATCTGCATTAAAGGATGCTTTTAGGAAACGTAGCGCTGTTGGTGACTTTTCTAACATTTCTTCACACCATTGTACTGTTTCTTCTTCCAGCTTTTCTAGAGGAACCACTGTATTTACGAGGCCCATATCGAATGCTTCCTGTGCATTATATTGACGGCAGAGATACCAAATTTCGCGAGCTTTCTTATGTCCGACAATACGTGCAAGTAACCCAGCACCATAACCAGCGTCAAAACTGCCGACTTTAGGTCCTGTCTGTCCAAAAATAGCATTATCGGCCGCTATCGTTAAGTCACAGACAACATGCAATACATGTCCTCCACCAATAGCATAACCAGAAACCATTGCTACAACTGGCTTCGGAATAACACGAATTAACCTTTGCAAATCTAATACATTTAATCGAGGGATTTCGTCTTCTCCAACATATCCACCATGACCACGAACTTTCTGGTCACCGCCAGAACAGAATGCTTTATCTCCTGCTCCCGCTAAGACAATCACACCAATACTTGAATCATCTCTTGCATGTGTAAAAGCATGGATTAACTCATTTACTGTTTGTGGACGAAAGGCGTTATGTACCTCAGGTCTGTTGATCGTAATTTTAGCAATACCATTATATGTTTCATATAAAATATCTTCATAATTATGTTCATTTACCCATTCAATTGACATCAGTTGTCCTCCTTCTTGATATAAACTCATTTACTATTGTACCAAAAATATTTGTTTGTTCCACATGAATTGCATGCCCACTCTTTTTTACCATTTGTAACTCACTGTTTGCAAGTGTCTGATTCATTTTCTTCCCAATCTGTACAAACTTATTATCCTCTTCCCCTACAATAATACAGACGTCACATGTCACTTGCTGGAGATATTCCCACCATGATGGCATGGAACCCGTCCCCATTACTTGAAGCGAATGGGCTAATCCTTCTTTTGTCTGTGATAATCTTTCTTGGCGTATCTTTTTTCTTACATGTTCAGGTAAACTGCGTTGCGATTCAAATAAAGGGACTTTTTCCCATTTATCCACAAAAACTTCCAATGGGTTCTCTAGTATAAATGCCGCAAGTTTATGGTCTTCTCTAACCCTGTTTTCTCTCTCTGCTTCATTAGCAATTCCAGCAGTGGTACTTTCCAATAAGAGTGATTCAACATACTGAGGATAAAGAATCGCAAAAGAAATCGCCGTTCTTCCCCCCATGGAATAACCAAGCAGATGAATTGCAGAAAGTCTCATTTGGTCAAATATGCTGGCTAAGTCTGCACAACAAGCTTCTATTGAATCGACACATGCGTTTGTACGACCATGCCCTGGTAAATCGACTAAGATCACTTGGTAATTGTCGATTAAGCTATCTTTAACAGAATGCCAAGTATTAGTGGAACCAGTAAATCCATGCAGCATAACAAGTGGTTTCCCATCACCATATATTTCTACCCAATAGCTATTCCCACCAACATTATAATACATTTTCATTTTTCTGCATTAATCCTAACAGTTTTTGACCAACTTTGTTCCACTTAGTTTGATGCCATAAAACATTCTCATTTCGGTCTGTTTGTACCTCTATAATAGATAGTCCACCTTCTTCATAACTTTGAGCTAAGGAATCAAGATAATCTTGCCAGTTCTTCGGACAATGATAATTGATGTCGAATGCTTTAGCGAGTTTTTCCATATCCATTGATTGAGAAGTTCCAAACAGTAATTCATAATAAGGACTTTGCTGTTTAGCTTGTGGCAAGAAAGAAAAAATTCCGCCACCATCATTATTTACCAAAACAATAGTTAAAGATAAATTATAATTCCTTGCCAGCAATAAACCATTCATACTATGTAAAAAAGAAATGTCACCAATTAATAATGTCGTATGCTTGCCAGTTGCACTCATACCAACTGCTGTTGATACAATACCATCAATACCATTAGTACCGCGGTTAGCAAACACTTCTATTGCTCTTTCATGGCAGAACCAGAAACTATCTACATCTCTTATAGGCATACTGTTACCAACAAAAAAGATCTGATCTTTTGGAATAACAGATTGTATCCCCAATACTGTATGCCCCTCGGTTAATTCTTCCTGATTAATTTCACTTAATATTTGCTTCGTTTCATCATTCCAATTTTGCCATGCTTTTAAATAGCTGGGATCATAATAAAGACTAACATTCGCTAATTGGGCTAATATTTTGACAGGGTCGCCATAAATGAAATGTGTTTTTAAGCCAACTGGTTCTCGATGTCCTTCAACTGCCTCTATGACAAAATGCTCCATATCGGTATTTTCCTGCAATAACTGTAAATACGCTTTGGAGATCGGCATCGCGCCAACACGGATAATAAAATCTATTTTTACCTGTTTCCTGACTTCAGGCATTTTCAAAATAGCATCATAACATTCGATAATATGTGTTTTAGAATGGCTGCCATTTCTAAGTGGTGAGAGAGGATCAGCGAGTATCGGCAAGTTCCAATTTTCCGCTAAATGATTCACCGCTTCCGTTATTCCTTCTGTATTGTCAGGACCACAAACAAGTAAGCCCCTCTTCTTGTCAGTTATTAATGTAAGAATTTCGGTCAACGTTGTTTCATCAAGCTGATAATTCATCTGTGGCACTATCCTTGGGGAGTTGTGCCCCCATAACCCAGAAATGCTAAAATCGGGCAATAATGGTTCCTGAATTGGAAAGTTTAAATGAACAACACCGCTATTAGGCATTATTGCTGTCCGGACTGCTCTGTCAGCCTGATTTCTTACATATGTGAGCATCTTTGGTATATCACTTGGCACGGCCATTTCATGAAACCATTTCACATAATCACCATATAACTTGATTTGGTCAATTGCTTGTGGTGCACCTACATCTCTTAGCTCATGAGGACGGTCAGCTGTTAATACTATTAGCGGGATTCTGCTGTAATACGCCTCAATAACTGCCGGAAAGTAATTAGCGGCAGCGGAACCTGATGTACATACAAGGACAACTGCCTCTTTTTGTTTTTTTGCCATTCCCAGGGCAAAATAAGAAGCGGAACGCTCATCAATATCTACCCATAAATCAAATTTTTTATATTCTGCAAAAGTCAGGGCAAGGGGTGTGGATCTTGAACCAGGAGATATGACTACATTCCTTACCCCGCTCCGATAAAGTTGATCAACAAAATTGGATATATATCTTGTTAGTTTTATCTGATGACTCATAGGTTAACCTCCCAACGCTTCTAACATTGGAGTAAACTTTATTTTCGTTTCTTCGTATTCCATCTCTGGATCTGAATCCTTAACAACTCCGCATCCGGCAAATAAAGATGCTTTTTCATCACATATTAAGCCAGATCGGATGGCGACCGCAAACTCGCCATTAAAACTGCGATTAAACCAGCCGATCGGAGCCCCATACCATCCTCTTTCTAATGTTTCATGCTCACGTAAAAAGGATAATGATTCATTTTGTGGAAATCCACTCAACGCAGGCGTTGGATGTAGCTTTTTCACAACATCAAGCAGTGTGTAGCCATGCTTTAGTTCCGCTCGAACTGGTGTATACAAATGCTGCAAATTTTGCAATGGATAAATAACTGGTTGTTCAGGTATTTGCACATTATGAGCACAAGAAAGGACAGCATCCCGAATCATGTTAACAACGATTTGATGCTCTTCACGATTTTTCTTATCTTGTAAAAGTGCTTGTCCCATTTGTTTATCATCTTCTGTGGTCTTGCCTCTTGGTGCAGTACCTGCTAAGCATGTGGATAATAAATGATTATTTTTTACTTGAACTAACCTTTCCGGTGATGCACCAATAAAGCATGCTCCCTCTGACTCCCATGCAAATACATAACTGTTCTTCTGATTCGTTAATAACTGCCTTAATACATCAGTAATATTGCAGGGCTTGCGAAGCTCTACCTGCAATTCTCTTGCCAAAACAATTTTTTCAACAGAATGATTATCAATATAATCTGTTACTTCACGGACTAAGTTCTTCCACTCACCAGGATCAACTTCATGTTTCAAAAGAATTGGATTTACCCCTTCAGACCTTTGAGGCGGAGGATTAAGTAACATATTGCGTTCTTCATGTAAAACGCTAGCTAATTTCCCGACATTACTATGAGGATCTATCCATGTATTAGTGGTTAGGAAATAACCATTCTCATCGACAGTTAGCATATATTCCGGAATACGAAATTGACTCCCTTCAAACCCTTGCCACAATTGATAGGTTTCATTTTCCTCATCAAATGGAAAGCCGCCAATTGCGATAGGACCAGTATTCGCACTCTCATCATGCCTTTTTATAATGGTTCTTTCCATTAACTTTTTCCATTCTGCTTTCACTGTATCATATGAATGCCTTTCTGCCTTTAATGTATAGGAGTCACCTATCCCAACAAAACAAACATTTTGATCCGCATTTGACCAAAATGATCTGTTTTTAGCAAGATTTTTACCAGCAGCAAAAAATGAAAGTCTATCCACTTTGTTAATTTTCTCACTTATACTAACAAGGGAAGCTGTTTTACTTACTTGAACTTGTTTAAGTGCTGCTGTTAGTACACCCTCTATATTTATTCCCTGTGTCTCGATCATCCGAAAACCCTCCAGTATAATAGGGCATTTTTTTCATAAACGATATCCATTATAGTACAAATCGAAGTAATTTTAAATAAAAGACTACTTCCCGTATACAGATATGCTAGGCTATTTAGTAAATGTTATGCCTTTCTTAAATTAATTTCTTCTGATAGTATAACAAAAAAACAAGGGAATAGTGTGTTAAATAACTTCCCTTTTCACACTAAATTCAAACGGTCATCATTGACACACATCATACTATTCAATAAAATTATAATGTTGTACTCATAAATACGTAGATCAAGGAGATTTCTTCAATGGGACCAAAATCTGAACAAGAAACAAATCATTTGAATGAGAAACCAGGATTACATGTTTGGTGGCGATTGTTAAGGCCCCATACGTTAACAGCGTCTTTCATCCCAGTAATTGTTGGAACAATGCTTGCAATATTAGATGGAGAATTCCATTTACTACTATTTTTAGCAATGTTAATTGCAGCGATGCTAATTCAAGCAGCGACCAATATGTTTAATGAATACTATGATTACAAGCGTGGTCTTGATAACGAAAAGTCTGTCGGTATAGGCGGAACGATTGTTCGCGATGGCGTTAAACCAATCGTTGTAAAAAGGCTTGGTTTTCTATTCTTTTTCCTTGCAATTTTATTAGGTGTATATATCTGCCTTACTTCGAGTTGGTGGATAGCGGTTATTGGACTCATTAGTATGCTAATAGGCTATCTTTATACGGGGGGACCCATTCCCATTGCTTATACACCATTTGGCGAGCTGTTTTCTGGCGGACTAATGGGTACTGTAATGATTAGTATTAGTTATTATATCCAGACATTACAAATAACTATGGAAGTTATTATTATTTCTGCCCCTATCGCCATTTTTATTGGTTGCATTTTACTGTCAAATAACATTCGTGACTTAGATGGTGATAAAGAAAATGGCCGGAAGACATTAGCCATTTTAGTCGGCAGGGACCGGGCTATTACTTTATTAAAGTGGCTAATGCTTATTAGTTATCTGTTAACATTAGTTTATGTCGCTGTCGGTTTATTACCAATCTACAGTGTGATTAGTTTGCTGAGTATTTCAAAAGCTAAGTATGCTGTGGACACGTTTCGCAAAAACAATACCAATGTAGGTATGATCCCGGCAATGGCAGCAACTGCTAAGACAAATACTATCTATGGAGCGTTAATTTCATTATCATTGATTATCCATGTTATTTATCCATTGTCACTATAATGGAGGGGAACCTTATGAGTAATTTATTAGAAACATTAGGAATGAAGCTTCTTCAAGCAGATAAAGACACGATTTTAATGGAAATGCCAATTACTGAAAAAGTGAAACAACCGATGGGCTATCTTCACGGAGGAGCGTCTGTTGCATTAGCTGAGACAGCCGCAAGTATAGGCGGACTTCAACATATTGACCAAACAAGACAAGCTGTTGCCGGATTGGAAATTAACTGTAATCATATAAAAGCAAAAAAAGACGGATACTTGATTGCTAATGCTATTCCTCTTCATGTCGGAAAAAAAACAATGGTATGGGAAGTAAAATTAACGGATGAGTCAAATGACCTTATTGCTGTAGCAAGGTGCACCTTAGCAGTCGTAACTCCATCTGTTGATAAGTAAAAAAAAGCGCACATTAAATTGTGCGCTTTTTTTCAATCCATTTTTTTAATCTTAAGAAAATAAAATAATAGACCATCCCAACAATTATTCCTTTAATCAGATTAAATGGCAAAATACCTGCTAAGACCGTATTTTGTTTAACAGTTTTTGATAATTCTTCCCACCCCATAAAAATACTGTAGGCAGGCAAAAACACAAAGTAATTTAAGACAGACATTCCTAACGTCATAAAAATGGTACCTAATATCAGTCCTACCCAAACACTTTTCTTACTATTATATTTATAGTAAAGGAAAGTTACTGGAACTACATAAAATAATCCTGCTAAGAAATTTGCTGTAGCCCCAATAGGATCGTAAATCGCAGTCAGTGCAAGATATAGTATATTTTTAATTGCCAATACTGCTGCCCCTGCCACTGGATTAAACATAAGCCCTGCAATAAATGCGGGTAAATCACTTAAGTCTAATCGCAAATATGGCGGTAGAAAAGGTATTGGAAAATTGATAAACATTAGTATTGCTGATATTGTCCCCATTAATGCGAAAATTATAAACTTGTAGAGATAAGAATTGGGAAATGTTGGTTTTTTCAACCTGGTTCCCCCCCAAGAAGCAGATGGTAACAAAATTTTCTATTATCTATTCTTACCTATCTTAAGTTTATGAGTTTATTATGTCAACAATATTTCAATCAATCTCTAATGGTTTTAGGCTTTCTGTCCCCTTTAGGGATGATATCATTTCAACCAATAATTCAATCTCAGCATCGATATCTGCTATACTGGCTGTCTCTACGGGTGAATGCATATAGCGCAATGGGAGTGATACTAGACTGACTGGTACACCCTTACCTGTTACACGCATTTTATCTGCATCTGTACCCGTCTGTCTTGGTGTCAATTCATATTGGATCGGCATTGCTAACTTTTTAGCAGCTGATTCAAGCCATTGGTTCATTTTTCGGTTAATAGGGGCTCCTTTTGCCAAGACTGGGCCGCCATCCAAGCGAATATCCCCATGCTTTCTTTTATCAACAGAAGGATAATCTGTTGCAAAAGTTACATCACAGGCAATAGCGCAATTAGGCTTTAATCCGGCTGCAGCAAAATAAGCTCCACCCATATTTGTTTCTTCATTTACAGTACTTACTGCATATACACCAATATTAAGCTCTTTTCCACTCAATCTTCTCAAAACTTCAGCAATAATAAAAGCTCCCGTTCGATTATCAAGTCCCCGTCCAGAAAGATAACGTCCCATTAATAATTCAGATTGACGCCTATATACAACCAAGTCGCCGATTTGTACATGTTCAATAACTTCTGCTTTACTTTTTGCACCACAATCAATAAATAGATCTTCAACATCGAAATCGTCTTTCATGCCACCATGGTGCTGTGCATTAACACCAATCACACCAGGTAAACGGCTATTTTCGCCAAGAATTTCTACCTTCATCCCTATAGCCGCTTTCGGGTTAATTCCACCCATTTTATCTAAATATATATATCCATTCTCATCAATTCGATTGACGACAAATCCAATTTCATCACAGTGGCCAGCTAGTAAGATATGAAAATCTGCATCTGAATTAATGGCAGCTATTGCATTACCTGCTTCATCTGTTTGAATTTTATCTGCATATGGTTTAATATAATCCAACCATTTTCTCTGAATATTCATCTCCAGACTTGAAGGTGACGGTGTATGTAGTAAATCCATTAAGAAATTTAAACTATTCTCTTCCATTGTTTCACTCCTAGTTATATTATTTTCGGGCATAATTCAGAAACTATTGAACAAACTAATTTAGAAAATATTGGATTAGCAGGTGAGATATAATGATTTGGCATAAATGTATTCAATTTTATTTCCATTTACCTATTTTTGTTCGTTTACTATTAAGTGTATGCTTCATCATGCTGTTTTTTGGATTATTTATTCACTTAATAGAACCAACACATTTCCCGACATTATTTGATGGTATATGGTGGGCTTTTGTTACAGGTTCGACAGTTGGTTATGGTGACTACGTTCCATTAAGTGCACTAGGAAAAACGGTCGGTATATTTTTAATATTGGCAGGTGGAGGCCTTGTGACATTTTATATGGCTACAATCTCTGCCAGTACTATAAAGCATGAGAAAGACTTATCTGAAGGTAAAGTTGCATTTAAAGGTTCCAGGCATATAATCATTATCGGCTGGAATGAGCGCACTCGTCAATTAATTGACATGGTTAAGGATAGTTCGCTTCATCAGGATATAGTATTAGTAGATCATACGTTAAAGAATATTTCATACCAAGATCATCATATTCATTTTATTCAAGGAAATCCTACAGCTGATAATATATTGCAAAAAGCGAAAATAAAAGATGCGACACATATCATCATAACGTCTGATCCTTCCATGAAAGAAAATGAAGCTGACCGCCAAACAATCCTGAACATCATATCTGCTAGAGGAAACAATCCTGATATAGCTATTGTTGCAGAGATATTAACAGAGATCCAAAGGAAAAATGCCGAGCGTGCTGGAGCTAACGTAATCGTTCGTTCCAATAATTTTATGAGTTCATTATTCTTTCAGACTATATTCCAGGCAAGCAATAAAGCTACAGATATTATAGCAAAAACATTAGAACAACAACAATTTTGCACAATTCCTATTGATGAAAAGTTAACCAATCAAACATTTCAAACAGGTGCGAAAGAATTTTTAAATAATAATAAATGGTTAATTGGAATTTTTAGAAACGAAGAGATTATCATAAATCCTGGTTTCGAGTTTATTCTCAAAGAAAATGATCATCTTATTTACCTAAGGCCATTTTAATTATACTAATGACAAAGTGTTTGGCTCACTTTGTCTATTTAATATGATCTAAAATAACTTCTAATTGATCTAACAATTGCTTCCCTTTCTCAATGTATTTGCTCGGAATATCCGCATCCTTCTCAACTGGTGTTTGAAATTGATTAAAAGCTGCTTGAATGACACTGCTCTCCGCCCTTTCATCAACATTATTCTGATATTTGTGTGTAAGAATATATGGTTGATCTAATCTTACCAAAACGTCTTTATCTTCTATTTGTCCATTGACAGTATGGAATGGGATCCGTAAAAAATGGTATCCATCATCCTTCGCCAGTTTGTAGTCAAAATAACCATGATCATATTCCCATGCTCCGCCCAAACTATAACCTGCATGTTCTAATACTTCCTTTAACTGTTGATATACCAACATTCTATTACGGATTGGTGATTCTATTTCATACATAACCTGATTCACTCCTTGTAATTTTTCTCGCTTATCATAGCATTCCTTGCGAGTGAAGGATTATGTATTAGTCAAAGAAAAACCCGTATCACTTATTACAGTAATACGGGGATCTGGATTATAAGCGTTTTTCTAATTTTGCCTTCTCTTCCTCAAAACCAGGTTTACCTAGTAATGCAAACATATTTTTCTTATATGCTTCAACACCTGGTTGATCAAATGGGTTAACACCTAGTAGGTATCCGCTAATTGCACAAGCTTTTTCAAAAAAGTAAACAACATACCCAAATGTATATGCATCTAATTTAGGCAAGTGAACAAGCAAGTTAGGAACTTGTCCGTCAGTATGTGCAAGCAATGTACCTTGGTATGCTTTTTCATTAACAAAATCTAGAGTTTGTCCAGCAAGATAGTTCAATCCATCTAAATCTTGTCCCTCTTCTTCAATGGTAATATTAGACTTAGGCTCTTCCACATGAAGAACTGTTTCAAAAATATCACGGCGACCTTCTTGTACATACTGTCCTAATGAATGAAGGTCTGTAGAGAAGTTTGCAGAGGAAGGGTAAATTCCTTTGAAATCTTTTCCTTCACTTTCACCGTATAATTGCTTCCACCATTCAGAAAAATACTGAAGTGCCGGCTCATAATTAATTAGCATTTCAATTGTCTTCCCTTTGTTATAGAGCACATTTCTTACTGCGGCATATTGATATGCAGGGTTTTTCGCTAAATCAGCTTCTCCTAATTCAACCTGTGCTTTCTGTGCACCTTGCATCATTTCATCAATATCGATACCACTTACAGCGATTGGAAGTAAACCTACTGCTGTTAGTACAGAATAACGGCCACCAACATCATCAGGAATAACAAAACTCTCATAACCTTCTTCATTCGCTAATGTCTTCAATGCACCTTTTGCTTTGTCTGTTGTTGCATAGATACGACCTTTCGCTTCTTCTACCCCATATTTTTCCTCAAGGTATTTACGGAAAATACGGAAAGCGATCGCAGGTTCAGTTGTCGTACCACTTTTCGAAATAACGTTTACAGAAACATCTTTATCTTTTAATACGTCAAATAAATCATTGATATATGGTGCACTAATGCTGTTTCCAACGAAAAATACTTGAGGAGTCGTACGTTGCTCTTTAGAAAGCTCATTATAGAAAGAATGATTTAACATTTCAATTGCAGCACGAGCACCTAAATAGGAGCCGCCAATACCTACTACTAACAGAACATCAGAATCAGACTTAATTTTTTCTGCAGATTTTTTGATTCGGGCAAATTCTTCTTTATCATAATCTGTCGGAAGGTCCACCCAACCTAAAAAGTCATTACCTGCACCTGTTTTATTATGTACCATTTCATGCGCTAGCTTCACTGGTTCTTTCAAATAGTCAAGTTCATGCTGACCGAAGAAATCTAACGCTTTTTCATAATCAAAGCGAACGTGTGTCATTTTATACCCTCCATTATATTTATTATTACTTTATAAATGTAACGGATAGTTGGCTTTAAATCAAGCCATGCTATAGCACATTTCACAATTTAGTTAAGTTTGGCATCTAAAATTATGGATATCTTAAGAATAAAATTGGAATTCTATCACATGATAGAAAAGGAGAAAAGTGTTGTAAAACAGGAAGGAGCGAATATGATGAAAAAATTAGCATTAGTACTCGTTATTATAGGTGCTTTAAACTGGGGACTAATTGGGCTTTTCCAATTTGATCTTGTTGCAACTATATTTGGTGGCGGAAGCCAAGAAGGAGTATTTGCGAGAATTATTTATACTGTTGTTGGGATCGCAGGCTTAATAAGTATTGCTTTTCTGTTTGATTCTAATAGAGATTAAACCGGGTGATAACCCGGTTTTTTTATTCTGATTGTTTTATCCATTCTTGTAATTTGTCTTTCAATGTATTAAACCCATGTTCACCTTCTTTTTCATTTATATTTTTATCTTCCGTACGGCTTTCCGCAGCATTCTCATCAAGTGCACGAATGGATAGGGCATATTTATTATTGTCTTGGTCGATTTCAAGAATCTTTACCTTAACCTTGTCCCCTTCTTTAATATGTTCGTGAATATCTTTAACATATCCATTTTTGATTTCTGAAATGTGGACCAACCCTTGAATCTCGTCTGTTAAAGCAATAAATGCTCCATATGGCTGGACACCTGTTACAACACCATCGACCGTATCTCCTGCTTGAAATTCATTTGCCATTGTTTCATCTCCTTGCATGAGTTTTCGCAATAATTAATCGTTTATAGACAATATGTAATGTTAGCATAATTCCGTTTATAATAGCAAAAGTTTTAATAAGAAATGTTAGGAATACTATCACTATTAACCAGATTAACCCGCATATGCAGGGCCATAGAGTATCTCACATAATCCAGCTGCTAAATAAAAAAATATTTTTTTCTTTTCACATGTTTATAAAAAATATTAGCGGGTATAATTAAAACATGTAAGACTTTCTCGTATTCCCCCTGGATAGCAAAGCGATTTGATCGCTTTGCTTATTTTTTTATCTATACAAAGGAGTTCAATATGACAAATATTCGCTACAAAGAACATCTCATCTGTTACGACCTTCATCATTCAACAGAAATCAAACAACCTAAATATATACTTCTATTACATGGGTTTCTTGCATCAAAGTATTGTTTCAGAAACATGATTCCCTCTCTAACAAAGCATTATCATGTCATTACAATGGATATTCCACCATTCGGGGAGAGTTCAAAAAAGAAGAATAATTTATATACATATGATCATATGGTTGAAGCTATTATTTCCCTTTTAGATCATTTAGAAATTAATCAAATAACTTTAATGGGGCATTCAATGGGTGGGCAAATTGCCTTAAGATGCAGCTGCTCTCATCGAGAAAGAGTGGATAAATTATTCCTGCTCGCCCCTTGTTCATTTATGCACCGGTCACCAATATTTGCCCGATTGGTAAGTTATAACCCTCTTGCACCATATATTGTAAAGAAATTTTTACGAAATAAAGGTGTATATGAAATATTAAGACAATGTCTATACAATGATCAACTAATTACAAGAGAAATGATTGAGAAATATAAAGAGCCATTTCAGGATAATGCTATTTTTCATTCCATTATGACATGGCTAAAAGACCACCAGGGAGATCTACTAGAAGAACAATTAAACACCATCAATGTCCCTTGCACCATTTTCTGGGGAAAAGAGGATCTTATCCTGCCATACCAATTAGGTTATGATTTATTAAGATGTATCAAAGACGCTAAACTTTACTTGATTGATAATGTCGGACATTTTCTTCCTGAAGAAATACCCTCTATTATCACTTCTGCTATTTTTGCAGACAGCAAGGCATGAAACTTTTCAATCAATACAGTATAATGTTTAAATATAGTTACAAGTGTAAAATAATTGAGGAGAGTTTATTTATGAAACAACATTTTGAACAAATTATTGATAGAAAGAATACCCGTGCGGCGAAATGGGATTTAGTAAAGCAATTATATGGTTCTGAAGATGTTTTACCAATGTGGGTTGCTGATATGGATTTTAAAGTTCCGCAAGCGGTCGCAGATGCGCTAAGTGAAAGAGCGAAACACGGAATTTTCGGTTATACAATGACTGATAGAGAACTTAATAAACTAGTTGTTGATTGGGTTAGTTATAAACATAATTGGGACATTAACAATAACTGGTTACTGTACAGCCCAGGTGTTATCACTACATTACATATGGCAATCCAGAGCCTTACCGAAAAAGGGGATAAAGTCATGATCCAAACCCCTGTCTATCCACCTTTTTATCAGATTATTCAAACACACGGACGTACTTTAGTAACGAATGAATTGCAATTAAAAGCTGGCAAATATGAGATAGATTTTGCTGATATGGAAGAAAAATTCAAAGAAGGTGTCAAAGCATTTATTTTGTGTAATCCACATAATCCTGTTGGCAGAGTATGGACAAAATCAGAATTAGAAAAGATGATCTCTCTATGCAAAAAATACCATGTATTTATATTAGCAGATGAAATTCATGCTGATTTAGTTTATGAACCATATAAACATATTTCAATCGCTTCATTAGATGAGGATATTCTCCAACAATCCATAACATGTATGTCTCCAACTAAAACTTTTAATTTAGCTGGTTTACAAATTTCATATGCCATTGTTGCGAATAAGGAGATTCGTAAACAAATGGAAGAGATGTTCCACAAGCAAGGAATTAACGGAATGAATACTATGGGAATAACTGCTTTAGAAGCTGCTTACAAGGAAGGGAAACAGTGGTTAACCAATTTAATCGAACAATTAAAAATAAACTTGGATTATGTTATCGAGAGATTATATAAGAGAAACGATGTAAATGTTATAAGGCCTGAAGGCACGTATTTGGTTTGGCTAGACTTTCGTGCTTTAGGTATATCCCAGGATGAGTTAAAAAAGTTTCTGCAAAATGAAGCCAAAATCGGTCTAAACGACGGAGTATCCTTTGGTGAGGAAGGAACTGGATTTATGCGGATAAATATCGCTGCACCATTCGAAATAGTTAAAAAAGGAATAGACAGGTTAACAAACGCCTTAGATAAACAAAATAAAAAAGAAGAGTAGGCTGTTACTCTTCTTTTTTATTTGTCTCTGTAGGATCTGTTGGTTCTTGTTCGTTCTCTGTCTTATCTAAGGAGATAACACCACAAATGATTCTGGCTCCTGCATCTCCGCCAGGTTGACTGATTCCATCGTCCTGTTTTTCATGAATAATAATAGATGTTCCGTCTTCTCTCAAGAGAGAATTTTTCCCATCTGTTAAAGTTGCTCCAGGTAATTCTAATTCGACATCTGCTGTACCATCAGCCTTTATTTCAAGATTAGGCATATCTCCTAAATGAGTACCTTTTGGATGCATTAAGCCATGCTCATTCCCTTCAGGATTTAAATGGTTTCCAGCGGTTTGAAAGTCAGGACCTTCACATTTCGCATATTCATGGATATGAATACCGTGAAACCCTTCTTCTAATCCTTCTACCTTTACTTGAACGGTCACCTTGTCCTGTTGTTCTTTAAAATTTGCTGTCCCGACTGCATCCTGATCAGCATTATACAAGCGGACTTCAAGTGGGGATCTTGTTTCCTCCTGACATGCAATTAAAAGTACTGTTGTTAAGATAAGGATACTTAATAATAACCTGTTCATCCGATCACCTCTCCGTATTTATCCATTTACTAGTATAAACAAATAAAAGGAGAATTAATCATTTAAACAAGCTAAAGTCTTCCTCGTTATTTATTTGAACTTATCGTCCCATTTCTTCTCTTCTTTTTTTGAATGTTTTACTAAGAAATACATCGAAGTAATAGCTGCTACAACAAAGAAAAACAAACTTATTGCCGCAGGTATATACTCTGATTTATCTTCAGGAAAGTATAGAAATTCCATCATTATTATCACTTCCTTACAAAAAGCTTATAATATTTTCTATCACACAGATATTGATTGAATAATTTTTACCTGTAAATAAAAAAGCTAGTAAGATAAACTAGCTTTCGTTCATTAAAAATAGTGCACACAATAAAAATAATTTTTTACAATTGTTACAAGACTATTTTCCTAAATGTTCCTGAATAGTTTCTGCAATTCCTTCTAATGCCTGATCTTCATCATTACCATCAACAGAAATACGAATCTCCGCACCTTTTGGTACACCAAGTGACATAACTCCCATGATTGATTTCAGGTTTACTGTTTTGCCATTATAATGTAATTCGACATGTGATTCATATTGACCAGCTTTATTTACTAGCAATGTTGCTGGTCTTGCATGAATACCAGTATCGCTCTGGATTGTAAAAGATTGTTCTTTCATTCTAAATTCCTCCCCTTTTTTTCGTTCCGTTTTTATTATAATGTCCCATTTTCATTGTAATGTATTTACTAAGTCCTATTATATACGAAATTTATAAATTTAGAAACTAAAATCATTAGAAATTTTTCGATTGTTTTCTACAGGTATAATTTGTAATAGTAAAATGAATATGATATTTTCATACTAGAAAAGATCTTTATATAAATAAAGGAGGATGGGCAATGAGTGTACATATTGGTGCAAAAAAAGGAGATATCGCTGAAACGATATTATTACCGGGCGACCCTTTACGCGCAAGGTATATTGCAGAGAATTTTTTAGAAGATACCGTTTGTTACAATGAAGTAAGAGGAATGTATGGTTTTACCGGAACGTATAAAGGTGAGCGTATTTCAGTCCAGGGAACAGGCATGGGTGTTCCATCTATTTCTATATATGTTAATGAATTAATTCAAAGTTATGATGTGAAAAATCTAATACGTGTAGGTACGTGTGGGGCTATTCAAAAAGATGTAAAAGTACGTGATGTCATTTTAGCAAGTACATCCTCTACAGATTCCCAAATGAATCGAATGACTTTTGGGGGGATTGATTATGCACCAACAGCTGACTTCTCCTTATTAAAAAAAGCTTATGATACAGGGGTAGATAAAGGATTGTCTTTACGAGTTGGAAATGTATTTACAAGCGACAGTTTCTATCGGGATAATATGAAAGAATTACTCCCATTATTAGATCAATATAATGTGTTAGGAATAGAAATGGAGACAACAGCACTTTATACATTAGCTGCTAAGTTTAACTGTAAAGCATTATCCATATTAACAGTCTCTGATCATATCGTAACAGGTGAAGAAACCTCCGCAGAAGAACGACAGACAACTTTCAATGATATGATTGAAGTAGCACTTGATGCAGCGATCATACAATAAGTTCGTTCTATATCGGCTGTTTGTCAGGAGTTAGGTGTAATGCCTTCTTCTTCTCTAAGTAAATAACACTATTTTTAAATTGTTGTAAAAATCTCTTGGTTTATTATCAGATAAGATTCCGCTATGCTATAATAGTGAATAATTATAATTACATAATTGATAGTGTTGTCACATTTTCACTTCAAAGAATGAGAAAGGATGTCAACAATTTGGAGCTCTTTGCCAATTTCCCATTATGGGCTGCCCTAATTGCAATCTTTATAGCTCAAGCAATTAAGGTACCATTACATCTAATTGCAACAAAAGAATTCAAACCAGGACTTGCCTTTAGTACTGGAGGTATGCCTAGCAGCCATTCTGCTGCAGTCACTGCAGTTTCAACAGGAGTTGGGATAGAACATGGCGTATCATCTGGATTATTTGCAGTATCATGTGTTTTTGCTATCATCATTATGTTCGATGCTACCGGCATTAGGAGGCAAGCTGGAGAACAAGCGATTCTTTTAAATATGCTCGTTAAAGATTTTCACCGATTAGTTTCTGAAGCAAAAGATTGGTCTCAAAAAGGTGAATATGAAAAGCAAAAAGAATTAAAAGAGTTACTGGGACATCAACCGATTGAAGTATTTTTCGGAGGATTGTCAGGTATCATTATCGCTATATTATTACATCCATTTTTTTAAGTATAAAAAACAGTTCCATTAATATTTCATGGAACTGTTTTTTTGCAGCTTTTATTCTGATTGATATTGAGATCTGAAAACTTGTAATGCTTCCGTATCATTCAAAGCGGTTAATGTTTCCTCAGTTAATTTACCATTACCGTGTTTTACTACATAAACATCCACTTCTTTTTTTCCCCACTTCTCAAATACTTCAGATACTGTTGGATAATATAAGTCTATTTTATGTCCTTTTATTGCACTACCTGTATCAGCTACCACACCATAACCATAATCTGGTATGAATAAAATGGTTCCAATTGGGAAAATTGATGTATCTGCAGCAATGGTAGAATAGATATCTCTTTTCACTTTCACTCCAGAGTAAGTGATGCCATACGCTGGGTGACCTGGAGACTTTCCGGTGGATTCAACCCCTGCTGTATAACCAGTTGCAACAACCTTCATTTTCTCGTATTGTGTTAAATCAATTGTTTCTTCTAAAGTAGCAGGCGCATTCACTTGTTCACTAGAGATATATTTGGTTGCTTTAGACTGTTTCCTCACATACCGTTTCTTATCGATCATTGCTTTCGTTTTTGCCTGGTTAAATTCTATGGGTTCTGTTTCCGATGATTCCAAACTTGCAAAAACATCTGTTGTTGAAATATTGGCAATGAGCGAATAACTAGATAGTAGAGCTAAACCGAACAAAAGAATGAACAAACATTTTCTTAAAATTTTGTAAACTAACATAAAAAAAGATCACACCTTTCCTAGGTGTCATCTTTTCCAATTCTACTCGATTTATACATTTAAAACATTTGATAACCATTTTTTCTTAAAAACCTGATTACAAAACCTGCAACAATTGTTCCGATAAATCCTGATGCAAGTATAATTACATCTTGCATACCGAGTGAAGCTACTTCATTACCTAATGATGAAAAAGCAGTTCCCGGCTCGATAAAATATTCAGAAAACGGAACCGTGTCCACAATAAATATAACAATTACCGGAAATACAAAAGCCATAAGCCATGTTTGTCTTAAAATCATGTTTAAAATAAAACTTATCCCAAAAAACAAAACAAAAAACAGTAATACTGAAATAAACAATTGAATCATCTTGTTTCTCCCTTACTATGTATCTATCCCATAATTTTATTATGTGTCTATATGGAAAGCAAGTACATACTCCGAAAAATATATGGAAAAAGCAGAGGGGTATTCCTCTGCTTTCAAAGCACGGTTAACCGAAAATATTAAATTTGCCTTTTTTAAGAACTAAACCTACTCCACCGATTTTAAATAACGCTCGATTATCAATAACTTTCTTCATAACTGATGCTGACCAGCCGAATAATTTCTTTCCATTAAAGATGCTACCCATCGCATCCTTTTCACCAAGTGAACAAACTGTTCCACGGTTAATAAATTCGAACTCCTCAAGCTCTCCGCCTTTAACAAGTGCAATCAGGTTATGTGCACAAACTTCCGCTTCCTGCATAGCAATTTGTGCTGTTGGCGGGTATGGACGGTCGATTTCTTTGTTCCATATTAATGCACAATCCCCTACAACGAATACATCTTGATGTGATGGTGCACGAAGGTGAGCATCTACTTGTACTTTTCCACGATTATCTTCCAGGCTAGATTCTTCTACTAAGTGATTGGCACGAACGCCTGCCGCCCATACTGTAGTTAGTGCTGGGATATCTTCTTTTACACCGTTTTGTTCGATTGTAATTCCATCAGGACGGCATTCTTTCAAGAACGCACCTAGTTTAAATTCTACTCCACGTGCTTCTAATGAGTTCATCGCATATTCAATTAACTCCGGATCGAATCCCGGCAGAATGGAATCCATTCCTTCAACATTGATTAAACGAACTTTGCTGCGGTCAATGTCATATTCTTCACAAAGCTCTGGCACACGGTTGGCAAGTTCCCCAAGGAATTCAATACCAGTAAAACCGCCACCGCCAACAATGATATTCAAGCGTTCTTGTTTTGGTTCCGGCTCATTGTTATATTTAGCAAATTGGTATTCAATATGCTGACGAATTAGCCTTGATTGATTAATACTGCCAATTGTAAATGCATGTTCCAATAGTCCAGGAATACCAAATGTTGCTGCCTCAAATCCTAATGCTACAACTAAATAATCATACTCTACCACACCATTAGCTAATTCTACTTTTTTCTCATCAGGTTTAATAGCTGTAACTGTATCCTGCACAAAATTAACTTTTGCAGAATTAATTATATCACTGATCTTCATTCTGCCGCGGTCGTGATGCAGTGTACCTGCTGCTACTTCATGTAACCAGGTTGATTCATAATGGTAATCATGCTTATTTACTAAAGTAATATGCGCATCATTTACTCCAAGTTTCTTCTGAAGCTTAGCTACAGTAGTTAAACCGCCATAACCTGCCCCTAATACAACAATTTTAGGTTTATTCATCTTTCTCACATCCATTTAAGATTTTTGTCGTACGAATACGTGATATTTTTCACGTACTGTCACATAATCGTGCATTAATACTAATTAGTCCATATTATATGTTAGTCCTTTTTCCGACATTTTTCAACCCAGAATTTTATTTTTATCAATTTTATTTTCATACATATGGAGCAGCGAGCTTGGCGCATATTCTTTCTGTTCATTTATAATATAATTATGTTAAAATAATAGCCATTGATGTATTAATAGGGGGAATCTATTGTGTCAGAACATGTTTATGATATAACGATAATTGGGGCAGGTCCAGTTGGCCTGTTCACAGCGTTTTATGGTGGTTTGAGACAATCATCTGTGAAAATTATCGAGAGCTTACCGCAAATCGGCGGACAACTAAGCGCATTATATCCTGAGAAGTATATTTACGATGTGGCTGGTTTTCCAAAAGTTCGCGCCCAGGAACTTGTTGATAATTTAAAAGAACAAACAGACTTATTCAAACCAGAAATTGTTTTAAATCAATCAGTAGAAACAGTTGAAAAATTAGAAGATGAAACCTTCCGCCTTACTACTAATGAGGAGGTTCATTATTCTAAAGTAATTATAATTACTGGAGGAAATGGAGCATTTCAGCCACGCAAATTAGCTTTGCCAAATGCAGAGCAATTTGAGAACAGCAACCTGCATTACTTTGTAGATAATATGGAAAAATTCCGTGACCAAAAAGTTGTCCTGTTTGGCGGTGGAGATTCTGCAGTTGATTGGGCTTTAATGTTAGAACCAATTGCAAAGGAAGTAAGCTTAGTTCACCGTCGGGATGAATTTAGAGCACATGAGAGCAGTGTGGATACACTAATAAATTCAAATGTGAACATTTTAACACCATTTGTTCCTGAACAATTAAACGGCGATATGAAGATAGACCAAGTTATTCTAAAAGAAGTAAAAGGGGAAAAAGAGATCACACTTGATGTTGATCACGTTTTAGTAAACTATGGGTTTATTTCTTCTTTAGGACCAATTAAAAACTGGGGTCTGGAAATTGATAAAAACAGTATAGTTGTAAATTCAAAAATGGAAACCAATATACCAGGAATATATGCTGCTGGTGATATTTGCACATATCCAGGAAAGGTTAATCTTATCGCAGCAGGATTTGGTGAAGGACCAACAGCAATAAACAACGCGAAAGCCTATATGGATCCAAAAGCTAGAATTCAACCAAAACACTCAACAAGTATGTTCTAATTCAAAAAAAAGTGAATGCTCATCTAATCGGCATTCACTTTTTTATTTGTTAGCAAACTAATAAAGAGCAATAGAATAATAATAACCAAACCTGCTAAACAAAAGAATAAATTAGCAAATCCAATATATGTTACGATAATTCCTAACAAGAAAGAACCTATCGCTATTCCGGTATCATACATCGTGTAAAATGTCGCATTGGCATGACCACTCCTGGAAGTGGGGGATCTTTCAATAACAATGGATAATAGAAATGGTAATAAAGAACCGTAACCTATCCCGATAATAGCGGAAGAAAATAAAAATGCTAATGCTGAATTCGTGAATCCTAAACAAATAAATCCAATCGAAAAAAGCAGCATACAAGGAATAATCACAGGTTTCGGACCACGCAAATCAAATTGTCTGCCTAGATAAGGCCTCGATACTAGCATGGCTACAGCAAACACTAAAAAGAAGTAGCCAGAAACATGGCTTAAGCCTCTCCCATCTGCATATACGGATATAAAGGAGACAACACTTGAATAAGCAAATGCAACCAATAATCCAATTAATGAAATAGAGATCGCACTCTTCTCAAACAAATTCCTTATCGACCAGTTTGTTATCACCTTTTCATCATCAATAATTTCCGTTCCATTTTTTTGAACAAAAAATGCTAAGAAGACACTAATACAAGTAAATAAATTCAGTACGTATAATAAAACTTGATAAGAAAATACTTGGGTTAATGTTAATCCAATAAATGGACCAATTACAATTGCAACATTCATTGACATTGTGAAATAACCAAGGCCTTCCCCTCTTCTTTCTGGCGGCACAATCTCTGTAGCGATTGCTGATGTGGCTGTTGTCAGTACCGCAAACGATATCCCATGTATAAACCGAAGGATTAGTAAGCTAGCAAAACTATTAGTAAAAAGATATCCTATCGCTGTTATTGCAAAAATAATTACACTTATAACTAACAATCTTTCTTTACCAAAGTTCAATAAAACATTTCCTGAAAAAGGTCTGACAAGTATTGCCGATAGCAGCATGATTGTTACAACCAAACCTGCTTGTCCTTTTGGGATCCCCCACTCATTTATTACGAACAGCGGTAATGTTGTCAGTAATGAGTAAAAAGTGATAAATACAAATAAATTAACTAATCCGATACTAATAAAGTTCTTTGTCCATATTTTCTGTCGTGTCACTAAGATTCATCTCTTTCTATTGTTAATTTCACTAGAAGTTCTTCAAAAATTGATAGTTCGTCTTCTGACAAATTCTCTAAAAATTGCTTTTCTGTTACTTTTACTGCAGACAGGACTTGGGGAAATGTTTGCATTGCTGATTCTGTTAATTCTACTACTCGTTCCCGTTTATCTTTCCCGATTCCCCTGGTTATCCAGCCACTTTTCTCCATTCTTACTAACGTTCTTGTGGTTGTTGGTGCTTCGACTTTTAAATACTGCCAAATTTCCGTTTGGGTCATTTTCCCCTTTTCATACAATATATAAAGAATTGTCCACTGTGAGGAATACAGGTCAAATGGCTTCAAGCAATCATTTAATTCTTTCATAAGAAGACGTTGTTTTTGATTGAATAAATGTAATAATTTACTTGGATCCAACAATAATTCCTCCTCTATAATACTTACCCGGGTAAATAAACAACTTTCCAAGTTTAACTTACTGTTTCTTGTTTGTAAAGAAGTGTTTTCAGATAATGCCAAGAATCTTCTTGATAAATAACAAAAAAACTAGTGGTATAAAATACCACTAGTTCATTCATTAATCTTAACAGTTTTCTGGTGTACCTGCTCTTTCTTTGGCTTTAAATGAAGAGCCACATCCACATGAAACTATTGCATTTGGGTTATCGATCGTGAAGCCTCCACCCATCATATTTTGTTTAAAATCAATAGTTGTTCCTTTAATTACATCAATATCAAATTTCTTAATTGTAACAGGGATTTCATTAGAGACTTCTGTTTGATCTAATTCTTCATTCACATCATAATCAAATCCCAGTGAATAAGACAGCCCGCTACATCCTCCACCTTTTACACCAAAGCGTAGACGAACATTCTCTTGATCTTCTTCCTTCATCATTTCCTTTATTTGATGTTTTGCATTATCAGTAATATTTAATATCATAGAAAAATCTCCTTTTTCTAATCAGGATTTGTTGATTGGGTATTTTTTAGTATAACAGATAAACTTCCAATTGTTCAATTATTACGTTCCCAACTGAAAGTTCCAGTAACGGTTGTTTCTGCTTTGCCTCTCATCCAAACGACATCATTATTGTCCCATGTTATATACAAGTCACCGCCGGCTAAGTGTACTGTAATTTCCTTTTCTTTCTTTAATTTCCCATTAAGTATCGATGCAACAACGGAAGCACATGCCCCTGTTCCACATGCTTGTGTTACACCAGATCCTCTTTCCCATACTCTGAAATTTATTTCTTCCTCATTTATCTTTTCAATAAATTCAACATTTACACCTTCCGGGAAACGGTGATCTTTTTCAATTATCGGACCTAGAGTAGTTAGCGGGGCATCCTCAATTCGATCAACAAAAAATACAGCATGTGGATTTCCCATTGATACAGCAGTGACAGCTAACTTATTGTCATTAATAGAGAATGGCTCTGCAATTACTTGTTGTTCAGGTTCACCAAGCATTGGTATTTGCCCGCGTTGTAAAATAGGTTTCCCCATATTCACAGTTACCTCGTCAACTTTAGACCTGTCGCCATGAATTTCAGCAATTACATTACCTGCTTTTGTTTCAATTGTAAATCGCTTCTCTTGAACCAGTTGATGTTCATAAGCATATTTAGCAACACACCTTAACCCATTACCACAGTTTTTACCTTCCGATCCATCATTATTGAAGATACGCATACCAACATCCGCTTTGTCTGTTGGATGGATAAGGATAAGACCATCCGAACCAATTCCTGTATCTTTATTTGCAACAATTATTGCTAAATCATGTAAATATTCCTCTGCGATAGGGAATTCAAATACATTAATAAAAATATAACTATTTCCTAAGCCATGCATCTTTGTAAAAGGTATATTC
Organism: Gracilibacillus xinjiangensis; assembly: GCF_042651765.1. Classification (NCBI taxonomy): domain Bacteria; kingdom Bacillati; phylum Bacillota; class Bacilli; order Caryophanales; family Bacillaceae; genus Gracilibacillus; species Gracilibacillus xinjiangensis. The sequence goes on from NZ_JBHSDT010000008.1 coordinate 1,184,927, forward strand.
ATCGTTTTTCTCCTTACATTCCATCAAATAATTCTGTATCCACATAATCATTTATATTATCTAGTAATTCGTCCGGTGATTCAGCTTTTATAGGTTTACCATTTACTATTGCAACATAAAAATTACTGCAAATTCCGCAAAAGCTTGTACATCCATATTCAGCTACATTATAATCCGGATCTTTGATCAGCTGCTGTCTTACCTTCTCGCTGCCTTTTGCTAAATTCTTTACACAAAAGGCGATATTTACTCTCATCAATATTCTATCACACCTTTACCGATTAAACGTCATTCTTATTATACAGTTTAACACATTTAAATACTTTGAAATATATATAACTCTGATATTAATTTGTAACACTCTTTTATTTACAAATGCTCATATAAAAGCTAAAATATAATTGAGACTGTTTATCAAAACATGTGATTTAACGCATAGTATGTTTAACATTATGCCTTTATAATAGAAGCAAGATTAAGGAAGGAGAAGTCAATTAATGGAACAACAAACAGAACAAGTTCAAGAAGTGTTAAATAAATTGCGTCCATTTCTATTACGTGATGGCGGAGATGTAGAATTAGTTGATGTAGAAGATGGTATTGTAAGATTACGTTTAATGGGGGCTTGCGGGAATTGTCCAAGTTCAACCATAACATTAAAAGCGGGGATAGAACGTGCGTTAATGGCAGAAGTCCCTGGTGTAAGAGAAATTGAACAAGTATTTTAATATTTGACATTAAGAAAGAGAAACGAATTAAATCGTTTCTCTTTCTTTCATTTTAGTCTTGCTTGACAGCTTCTTGTTTTGTCTCAACATAAACCCCTGAGTTTTCTACATGCAGTGAGAGCCATTGATAATCCGGGTAATCATTTTTCCATTGTCTGACAGTATTAAATACATTTTTATCATCCACAATGGCAATCATTGTTGGCCCTGCACCACTTAAAAACACACCGTATGCTTGTAGACTCAAATACTCATGTAATTCATCATAATGCGGGATTAAAGATTTACGATAAGGCTGGTGAAAATAATCTTTATTCATCATTTCACCAAGAAGCTTCCAGTTCCCCTGGCAGATTGCTGCAACACTTACGTTAGCTACACTGCTTGCCTGCACACTTTCCTTATAGCTAAACTCATTTGGAAGCACAGCACGCGCATCTTTTGTTTTTAATTCAAAGTTAGGAATAACCGCTACAAAAGTTACTCCTTTAACAGGAATTTGCGTACAATTGACTTTTCCGTCATAATGCCCAATAACACATCCTCCAAGTAAAGAAGGGGCTACATTATCAGGATGGCCTTCAATATCTGTGGCAATTTGCAGCTTTTCATCTTTACTCAGGTTAAGATCTAACAATATATCAGCCAGTTCAATTCCTGCAATTATAGCGGTAGCACTACTTCCTAATCCCCTGGCCAGTGGAATTTCACTTTTCATCTCAACTAGACATGGAGAAAGTTCTTTCTTTTTCCCATACAAATCGGCTACTTTCTCAGCGATTTCATATATTAAATTATCTTTTCCTCTTGGTATACCTTCTAAACAAGCAGAGGCAGGAACGAATTCCCACTCCTCCGCTCTTTTTACTTTTAATTCCAAATACAAATTCAGCGCTAAACCAATTGAATCAAATCCTGCGCCTAAATTAGATGTACTGGAAGGTACTTTGATCAACCAACTCATGCCTTGACACTGCCTAATATTTCATTCATTACCACTTCTTCTTCATTTGGAAGAACAGTTGGTTTTACTTCACTATAATCAATCGCTGTATTTGGATCCTTTAAGCCATTTCCAGTAAGTACTGTCACAACTGTAGAACCTTTTTCCACTTTACCTTCTTTTAATTTCTTTAATAATCCTGCGATAGACGCACATGATGCAGGTTCAGCGAACACACCTTCGTTTTGTGCCACCCATTTGTATGCTGCAATCATTTCTTCATCTGTAATCTCATCGATTTCACCATTTGATTCCTCTCGCGCATTTACAGCACCTTGCCAGCTTGCAGGATTACCAATTCTAATCGCAGTACCAACTGTTTCAGGATTTTCAAACACACGGTCATGCACAATTGCTGCAGCACCACTTGCTTCAAATCCCATCATTTTTGGTAAACCTGACTGTTTGCTTTCATTGTATTCTTTAAAACCTTTCCAGTATGCTGTTATGTTTCCTGCATTACCAACTGGTATGAATAAGTATTCAGGTGCTTTACCTAAAGCATCCACCACTTCAAATGCAGCTGTTTTCTGACCTTCAATACGATATGGGTTAACAGAGTTTACTAATGCAACTTTTCCTGTTTCACCTAGCTTGCGAACAATTTTTAATGCATCATCAAAGTTGCCTTTGATTGAATAAATTTCTGCTCCATACATTACTGCTTGAGCTAATTTTCCTTGGGCAATTTTCCCTTCCGGAATAACAACAATACAACGTAACCCAGCACGAGCTGCAAATGCTGCTGCTGAAGCAGATGTATTACCAGTAGATGCACAAATTACTGCTTTAGCCCCATCTTCTACTGCTTTCGCCATTGCCATAACCATCCCGCGATCCTTAAATGAACCAGTTGGATTTAAGCCTTCATATTTTGCGTAAGCATTAATGCCATACTTTTCTGATAATTTCTCGAGTTTAATTAAAGGTGTATTTCCCTCATGTAAACTAATCATTGGTGTACTTTCTTCAATCGGTAAGTATTGTTTGTATTCTTGTAATAATCCTTGCCAAGCCATAAATTAATCCTCCCCATCCACACGATAGTAACTGATAATTCGATTTACTACATCTAATCCTTTTAGGTTCTCACGGCTATTCATTAATTGCTGTTTGCTGATTTTGTGAGTCACCATAACGATTTCTGCCATTTGATCTTTCTCTGACGGTAATTGCAAGATCTTCGCAAAACTTACGTCCTCATTTGTGAAAACATTTGTGATCTTCTGGAAAGTACCTGCAGTGTCGTCAACTTCCATACGAATAAAATATTGCATATATTTCTCATCATCTTGCTTTAACTGTTTTTCGTATTGCGGTGTAATGTATTCATTACCGGTAATTCCTAATCTCACATTTTTGACAACTTCCATTAGATCAGAAACTACTGCTGTTGCAGTTGGTAAACTACCTGCACCAGGTCCGTAGAACATTGTTTCACCAACAGCTTCCCCATAAACATACACTGCATTAAATTCATTTTTCACTAGTGCCAGTGGATGATCTTTAGGCAGTAATGTCGGTTCAACACTTACTTCTACTTTTCCATTATGGATTGATGCAATCCCTATCAACTTAATAGTATACCCTAAACTTGTAGCAAAAGTAATATCTTCCTGTGAAATTGTGCGAATTCCTGTAACTTCTACATCTTCTAGGCCAATTTCCATTTTAAAAGCTAAATTTGCCAGTAAAGTCATCTTTCTTGCAGCATCTAAGCCGTCTACATCAGATGTTGGATCTGCCTCTGCAAAACCTAACGCCTGCGCTTCTTTTAATACAGGGTCAAAAGCCAAATCTTCATCAGTCATTTTGGTTAAAATATAGTTTGTTGTCCCATTAACAATTCCCATAATTTTCTGAATTTTATCGGAAGCTAATCCTTCTGTTAATGAACGGATAATCGGAATACCGCCTGCTACACTCGCATCATAGAATATATCACATTTATTTTCTTTCGCTAATCGCAGTAATTTTTGCCCATGTACTGCCATTAAATCTTTATTTGCTGTGACAATATGTTTTTTGTTGCGGATCGCTTGCTCTAGTAAAACATTTGTATCTTCTATACCTCCCATTACCTCGATAATAATATCGATTTCTGAATTATTCACTAATTCATCAGGGTTAGTTGTTAACCACTCTTGCTCGATCGCCACATCACGTTTTTTTTGAGTATCATTAACGAGAATTTTTTTTATATGGATTTCACTTCCAACTTTGTACTTTATTTCTTCTGCATGGTCTTTTAAAATCTTTACAACACCTGTTCCTACTGTACCAAGACCACATAAACCAACATTCACTTGACTCATGAGATTGTCCTCCCCGTTGTATGTTTTACGAATACATTTGTATGTGTATAGTGGACATTATACATGTCTCTTTCTGGTTAATCAAGGTCCAAATGCCTAAAATAAAGAAAAAATGCACCCCCTTCTTAATGGATGATGCATCTAAGGCTTTCAGCTCATTAACCAATCTAATTGTATAACATTTACTTCTCTCTGTTCAATCCCTATATCAGAAAAAAAGTATCTTAAATTTCTCTCATATTCTTTTTGGGAATCCATAATCTGTAATAGCGTTTGTTCTTCTTTTTCTTCTCGAATACAATCATCTATTTTATCGTATAGATGAATTGGAAAGATTAGCCTGGCGTACAGCAGCTTCCACCCAAATGGAGATAATGGGCACTTTGATAAATATTCGTTTAAAAATTGATGCAATAACGGATCCTTTAATCCATCTTTATCGAGCATGTGTGGTCGTATATACTCTGCTAAATCTCTTGTACCATGGTCATAGATTAAATCATGAATCCAGATAAAATTATGGTTTAGTTGATCATTTAACCTTCCAAAGGCAAAGACCGGCTGATCATATTGATTGAAATTCTGATCTTTCTCAACCATATTCAAATATTGAACAGCATTTTCAGACAAACCGATTATATAGGGAAAATTATCAGCAAGTATACGCATAAAGGAGGGAACAGGTCTTTGTTGATAATATGAACGAAATAATCTTTCATACTGTTCTATTTTACTTATCCATAACTCTTTCCACCTGCCATAGTTATTGGTCATTACAGGCTGGTAAGGGAATTGGTATCCGATTTGATGGAGCAGAGCTAAATATTCACCAGGAGAATCCAATGGAACAGAATTATTTCTGGCAAAACAAACAATGTATTTTTCCTTACCCAATGATGTAATAAATTGATTATGTACGTTCAGTAACGGACATACTACGTGTGTGAGACCTTTTTCATGGAAGTGATTTGCAATAACATATTTTTCCCAAACATTTTCTTCCGACATTGATACCGGTACAACGAAGTAATAAAACTGTTCATCAGTGTAGGTGGAGAATGGTTGACCGTTAACCTGTTTACCCGGTGTATTTATCGGGTAATGTAAGAATATAGGGTGCATAGATAATTCCTCCTCAAAAGGTATGATCTGTTTATTTCTGGTATAATAATAATATATGTAAAAAAGTTGATAAAAATGAAGTTATAGGATGTGATAGAATGGCAAAATCAGAATTAGAGTTAAAAGCTAGACAATTACTCAAAGATCGTGGAGTAGAAATAGAGGATATCGCAAACTTAGTGTATTACCTTCAAAACAAATATCAAGATAACTTAACGATGGAAGTATGTTATGAAAATGTTGACCGTGTATTAATGAAACGGGAAGTACAAAATGCAATCTTAACGGGGATAGAATTAGATGTATTAGCAGAACAAAAGAAACTGAGTTCCCCATTGCAAGAAATCATCGAAACTGATGAGAGCCTTTATGGAATCGATGAAGTCATTGCTCTATCCATAGTCAATGTTTATGGTTCGATCGGATTCACAAACTATGGTTATATTGATAAAGTAAAACCGGGTATTTTAGAAAAATTAAATGACAAATCTGACGGAGATTGCCATACATTCTTAGATGATATTGTTGGAGCAATTGCTGCAGCAGCTTCTTCCAGACTAGCCCATGGTGCTGCGAATAATGAAACAATGGATGATGAGTAAGGTATGTCCTTAAAACCCCTGGTCAGGGGTTTTTTGATTTTAACAGTGGAGAGGTTAAAATGAAAATCGTGACAGATATTGCGACAATCAACATAAAGATCTTTACTAAGAATAACGGGATTATTAGTAATGTAAATAATACACTTGTCCAAACAATCAGGATAGCAAATAATTTTATTCTTAAAGGGACTCCATATCCTTTCTGGTAATCTGCTATATAGTGGCCAAAATATCGGTTTGTTATTATCCAGTTATGCAGTTTTGGAGATGATTTTCCAAAGCAAAAAGCTGCAAGAATTACTAAAGGAGTTGTTGGGAGGATTGGAAGAATAACTCCTACTATTCCAACTGCTAAACTGAGTAAACCTCCAACCATCCAAACTATTTGGCTGAATTTCCTCATGTCTGTTCACTCCAGTTGTAGTTTCCTTAATTCTTCTTCTGTATTAACATTGTAAAAACAGGGCTCACAACTATCATCAAATGTTATATATTGAACTCTTAATTGATCCAGCAATCCATGCATTGATCTTTTATTCTTTATTAGTAAGTCATATACCACTTGTTTTGCCGTATAATGATAGGTGGCAATTAACGGTTGCTTACGACCCGTAACAATCGGCACAAATGCTTGAACCTTAGCATTGTCTCCTGGAAGTAATCTTTGCAAAATCTCCCTGTTCACACATGGGGTATCGACAGGTAAAGTAATATACCAGTCCGCTTCCACTTGGCTCATAACAGTATATAAGCCTGCTAATGGTCCCAACCCCTTAAATAAAGGATCATCTTTAAGCAAATGGATGGGAGGTTGGTAACATTCCATATGCTCTTCTCTTGCTATGACACTAATTTTGTTAGTGATATTTCCCAATGAATCTATTGCATGGAGATAAAGCTCTTTACCTTTATATTTTGCAAAGGCTTTCGGCTTGCCAAATCGACTAGACTCTCCTCCTGCGATAATTACACCAGTTAAATCCATATGGAAACCTCTCTTCATAAAAGTTCTTGCTATCATGCAAAAATCTGATTATTTCTATTACTATTTATCAAAGTAATGATGTTCAGTTTTTAAGGAAGGAAATTGATTAGATAACTGCCCAATCGAAATGTGCAAATTTATTAATTTATTCTGAAGCTGTCAAGTTGTCTTTGAACTTCCTGAAACAGCAATTCTTTGTCTTTATATAATGGTTTACTTGTATGGATAATGCTTTCATCCCTGGAGTAAACCATTTGTATGTTCGCTAGTTCGTCTAATAATCTGTTATCACTATTATCCCGGATCAGTACAATTTTCGCATAGTCTAATCTTTTAAACCCTTCCATAATTGTTATATCTACACCAAATTCTTTGTAAAAGTCTAACATTCTCTCTATCGATATTTTATCATTCCATAACTTTATCTGGAGGGTCTCTTCACCAAAGACCGCTGCTGCAGTAGCTCCTGCTTCCCAATGGCTGGCTGTATCAGTATTTTCTACGAAGGATGGTTCCCCACCATGACCATGATGCTTAATTGTTGCTATATTAAATCCTTGTTGTTGTAATCTTTTGATCAATTCTACCGCCAAGGTTGTTTTCCCGCTATTTTTATATCCGACTAATTGAATAACATACAATTAACACACACTCTCTCTACCATATTGTTGATAATGAAGGATGAAAACAAGTCATACAAGCAATATCGGAACAAAAGACTAACCCTTGGCTCATCCTCCACTTACGGGTGGGATAATTGCTACAGTGTCACCTGCTTTTACTTCATCAGTCTCTAAGGCATATGCTTCGTTTATCGCAATCATTGACTCGTTAATTTGCGATAAGTTGTAATGGTTTCTAAGATATTCTTTTAAATCTTTCACCTTAATTTTCTCGATATCCAAATCTATTTTTTCTTTTCCTGCTTCTTCTTGCATTTGGGCAAAAAATAAAATATTTATCATGCTCTCATTCCTTTATATTAGGTTGACCTGCTGGATAGACGACATTTTCTAATTGATCGCCTATCCACTCATCTCCATCTTCCCATTGTTCCTTTTTCCAAATAGGAACAATCTGTTTAATCCTCTCAATTGCATATTCATTCGCTTCATATGCTGCTTTACGATGAGGGGAAGATACTGCAATAACAACTGCAGCTTCCGTTATCTCTAATTTCCCGATTCGGTGTGTGATTGCAACAATGGTATCCTGCCACTGCTCCTCAATCTCTTTACCAATTTGGGCAAGCATTTTCTCTGCCATTGGTTTATATGCCTGATATTGCAAAAAGACCGTACGTTTTCCCTTCGTGAATTCTCGTACTGTCCCAATAAATGTTGTGATAGCGCCTGCTTCTCTTCGTTGTACTTTCTTGATAATATCTTCAGTCATAATTGGCTCTTCAACAATCTCATACATTTTATCCTTCATCATACATTCTCCTTACCAATGATTATCCAGTAGATAAATATCCACCTCTTCTCCCAGGGAATATCCATTAGGCCTTCCAGGAAGGTTAATCAAACAATTCGCATCAGCTAATGAATGAACCATATTTGATTTGTCTTTTCCGGAAGGGGCAACCACCAACTGACCACCTCTAAATTCATATTTACCTCTTATAAAACGGTCGAACAGATTTGGTTTGGGAAATTCCGTTGATAATGTGGCTTTCTCTTTATTCATACCAACTTTATCTCTGCAGATAAAACGATCGATAACTGGTTTTACAAAAAGTTCAAAACCGACATAACATGCTGAGGGATTACCTGATAGCCCAAATAAGAGCTGATCATTCAATTGAGCTACTGTTGTCACACTTCCTGGTCGCATTTTAATCTTGTTAAAAAGAACACGTGCATCAAAATGATCATAAATTTCGGGTAATAGATCGAAATCACCAACAGATACACCGCCAGTTGTAATAATATAATCAACATCTTTCATTGCTTTTTCCATTTGTGCGATGCATACATTTAACTGATCACTAAATTGGCCATAGTATTTAGCAACAGCTCCTGACCGCTCGATCTGTGACATAATCATATATGCATTACTATTACGGATTTTCCCTTCTTCCAGCTCTTGATCAACCTCTAACAATTCGCTTCCTGTAGCAAGCACACCAATCACAGGTTTTTTGCTTACAGGTACTTGTTTGTAACCAAAAGTAGCGAGTAATGCGATAATACCAGGGTTAATTACCTTTCCTTTAGAAACTAGCAAACTTCCCTTTTTCACATCCTCTCCCTGAAAGGAGATATTTTGATGATGTTTCATTTGCTGTTTAATATTGATCTTATCATTATCTATTGTCTCTGTATCTTCTAACATAATAACGGCATCAGCACCTTTCGGAATGGCTGCACCTGTCATTATCCTTACAGCTTCTTTTTCTCTTAATGTTTGCTGAAACACGCTTCCTGCCCCAATATGTCCAACTACATTAAAGCTAATTGGATTATCTGCTGCGGCCTTTTCCGTATCCACAGACCTTATCGCAAATCCATCATATGGCGAACGGTCAAAAGACGGTACATCATGATCAGCTATTAAACCTTTCGCTAAGACTCTGCCATAAGCTGCAGAAATATCCACATATTCCATCCCGCCATTTTTCTGATTGGCCAACACACGCTTTAATGCCTCTTCCACTGTTATCGGTGTTCGTTTTTCTACCATTTCCATCATCCTTTATCCGACCATTTGATAATAGATTCTTTTCGCTTCTTCTATAGAATTTGTTCCATGCACAAACGTCCTGCCATCTTTAAAGAAAACAAGTCTAACATTTTTCGTTTTAACAGAGACTAAAAATGGATTTTCTGTTACATCACCAAAATTCTGTAATCTTCTTGCAAGTAAAGAAAAGTCATAACTTTTCCCGCGAATTTGTACCGTATCTCGTCCACATAGTACTTCCGTTTTTGCCTGGTTTTCATATTGCAGAAACGGATAATTGGCATTCTTTCCGCAGCTTGGACATGAGCTGGTCTTTGCCCTCGTCACATCAATCATTTGGAACTGATTATGCCAAAGATCGAATATGACTAGTTTTGAACGCAGCTGCATATCTGCTTCAACTAATAATTTCATCGCTTCTGTTACCTGGTGTGAAACAACCATTTGAACTGCCGGTCCGATTACGCCAACAGAATCACAAGTTGCACCAAACATTGGTGTCACTTTTAGCAGACAATCAAGGCAAGGTGTTTGTTTCGGAATAATCGTGTAGGACATCCCTGAACTGCCTACACATGCACCAAATATCCATGGAATGTTATATTTTTGACTAATATCATTGAGGATAAATCGTATATCAAAATTATCTGTGGCATCCATGATTAAATCAACGTCTCTTACCAACTGGGGAAACGTATCCGGATTTGCATCAATTACGTGAGCTGCTATCTTAACATGGTGATTGATTCTTTCAAGTGCTTCCTTTGCAGCAATTGCTTTAGGAATTTGATTTTTTACATCATCTTCTACAAATAGATGCTGCCTTTGTAAATTGGTAAGATCAACATAATCACGATCTACTAATGTCAGTTTCCCTATGCCAGACCTTGTTAACATTTCCGCTATGGATGAACCTAATGCACCGCAGCCAACAATGAGTACATGTTTATTCATTAATTTTTCTTGGCCGCTTTGACCAATTGGTTGGAACAATATTTGCCGATGATATCGATCCATTTTATCCATTACGTGTACCTCACTTTTACTAATCTTATCTAACCGCCAATATAGGACATTTCAATTTTCTTTCTGTTTTTGGCCGTTTCTTCTGTTCTTTCATCGGAATAACGATCTTCTCGGTTTTGCCAGCGGTTTATGATCGTATTCTTTAGTTCTTTATCAGTCATCCCGTTACGCATTAATTCCTTCAAGTTAAATCCAGTCCCAGCAAACAGACATGTATAAAAATGACCGTCAGCAGCTATCCTTGCCCTTGTACACGAAGAACAAAAAGATTCCGAAACGGAAGTGATAAAGCCTACTTCGGTATCAGTCCCTCTATATTTGTAACGTTTTGCTACTTCACCAATATATTCCGGATCGACTGGCTCAATATCATGCTCTTGTGCAATCATGTCATGTATTTCTTTTTTTGTAACAACATGTTTGAAATCCCATCCGTTAGACTGGCCCACATCCATGAATTCGATAAATCTCAATGTTATATCCATTTTTTTAAAGTAGTTTGCCATCTTTAAAATCTCGTGATCATTCATTCCTTTTTTAACGACCATATTAACTTTAATGGTTAATCCTGCTTCTTTTGCTTGCTGAATACTTTGTATAACAGTATGTGAAGGTACTTTACTATCATTAATTTCCATAAATGTCTTATCATCTAATGCATCCAAACTAACATTTACACGTTTTAAACCAGCTTCTTTCAGTGTTTTTGCCATTTTTCCTAACAGTACACCATTCGTTGTTAAACCAATATCCTCTAATCCATCTAAACTTGCTAATTTCCTGATTAAAATCGCAAGATCTTTACGTAAAAGCGGCTCTCCGCCTGTTAGACGAATCTTTTTAACCCCAAGGTTGAGAAATGTATTTGCTAGTCTTTCGATCTCTTCAAATGTTAACAAATGATCTTTTGGTAAAAAGGCGAAATCTTTGCCAAATATTTCCCTTGGCATACAATATCGACAGCGAAAATTACAACGGTCTGTCACCGAAATTCGCAAATCTTGAAGTACACGACCAAATTTATCTGTAATGACTGGTTGTTGCATGGAATCCGCTCCCTAATGATTAATCTTTTGTATTAACTTAAAAACATATTTCAGGGCAGGAATTTGTGTATTAACACAACAAGTGAAGAAAATTAGTCCTCTCGAAAAGTATTTGCTACACCCGTTTCATTTTCCAAATACTTTCTAATTTTCTGACTAAACTGCTCATATATTTTAAAGTTTTTGTCCAGAATTAGTTGAATGGACGCATGATCAACATTTTCATAGTCTGACACTAAATTTTTTCTGGTATTTATTAAGGTTTGATATGCATCCTCTTCTGCCTGTGTAAGCACCTTCTCATCAACTAAAATCGTTATAATATCTGCATAACTCCCAGGATCACGCATAACAAATCCATCTATCATCATGTTACCTATGTCTAATATTGTTTCAATTAAGACATGAGCCAACCGCTCTAAGGCCAATTTGTCTAATTCTGTGTTATATGTCATATCATGATACAATGTTAGTTTCTGATCAAAATACTTTAATTTTTTATCTAATTTGTTTACATCCACAAAGTACATTATTAACTCTCCTTAAGTTGATAATAAACCAAACCATAAACGAAAGATATGCTTTACTCCATATCCGCCATTTGCTAGGATATAATTAGAAAAAGGAGTGAAGCATATGGAAATTTCCTATATTAAAAATGAAATGGAAACTAGCCAAACACGTCTGGTCAGTTTTAAAGGAAACACGATTCGCTTTGATCTTGCAATAATTTCCTCCCCTGCATTTAAACCAGATTACCTTGTCATTGATTTAAACACGAATAGATACTGTAAACTTCAAGCAGGTACACTGGTGAAAGAAAATTATGTTGAACACGCATTTCAATATAATGAAATGGAAGCAGAAGATTTTAAAACCTATGTTAAACCATTAATAAGTGAAATAACATAGATGTGTTAGATTATCTGTCATAAGTTCAAAAAATAGGTGTGATCATCTAATCTCACCTATTTTCAACTTATTTATCAATTTGTTTCACTACAAAATAGCTGCAGCCAAAATTACAGTATTCATATAAATAATCTTCACATGTACTTATCTTTGTATCAAATGTTGCTTTAGGGTTTTGGTCATCATAGAATCCTTTCAGCCGCAGTTGCTCATAGCCCCAATCACCTACAATAAAATCATACTTGCTTAAAACATCACTGTATCTTTCCTTAAAAGCTTTCTCATCAAAACCATCCCTGTAGTCTTTAATTAATTGGTACGTTTTCCCTTGTACTTCAAACATATCTTGTGACACTCTCCTGTTCTATTCCACACTGCTATTACCTTATATAGAAAATGTTGCTAGAATGAAATACTGATTACTACTTAAACTAATTAACAAATAAAATAATTCCATAAGGAGGAAATCTTTTTGATTAAACGCAGTTTTTTAATCGTTCTCTTTAGTTATTTTCTTCTTACTACTATAGCATATGCTGAAGAAAATGTGGACGAGGAAGAACAAAAAATTAACTTGTTCAAGCAAATGGAAGCAATAACTTACGTACCGTGGTATTACTATGCTGCAATCAATCAATATGAGTCAAACATCCGCAAAGCATCTGAAGAGAAAAAATTAATTGATATTGAGATACCTGATGAAAAATGGTATGGATTAGCACCACAAACATCCAATAATCCTTCTGCTATTGAATTATTCTTAGGGATGGGAAGGGATGGCGATGGGGACGGCAAAACAGATAAACACAATGAGATGGATATTCTCTACACATTCGGAAATTATCTGCAAGGATATGGTCATACAGAACAAGATATAAAAGCAGCACTATGGAATTACTACCGCCGTGATCTAACAGTATTATCCATTATGAATTATGCTCGGTTAATGAATAAATACCAAAAAATAACATTTGATACAACTTCATTCCCTATTCCTCAAGGGTATAATTACAGTTACCGAAATACATGGGGAGACGCTCGGGGTTTTGGGGGCAGAAGAATTCACGAAGGTACAGACATTTTCGCCAATTATGGCACACCAGTTAGAGCAACAACATTTGGTATTGTAGAGTTAAAAGGATGGAATAAATTTGGCGGCTGGCGAATAGGCATTCGGGATATCTATAATCGTTACCATTATTACGCACACTTAAATGGATTCGCAGAAGGAATTGAAGTTGGGGATGTTGTAGAGGCAGGCCAAACGATCGGTTCAGTTGGATCTAGTGGATATGGTCCACCAGGTACTTCTGGAAAGTTTCCACCACACCTCCATTATGGTATGTATAAAGATGATGGAAAAAGTGAGTGGTCCTTTGATCCATTTCCATATTTAAAGAAATGGGAAAGAAATACTCCGTAAAGCCCACGGGCTTTACGGAGTATTTCTTTATTTTGATTTGGTTGCTTTTTTTGCTTTTAATATACTAATTAATAGTCCGCCCCAAATAATTGCAACACCAATCACTGCCATAACGATTGCACTTGTCGACATGGATTACCCCTCCTTTATGCCTCTTTATCAATATTCGGCCATTTTCTCATTGTAATTAGTGTGCCTAGAAGCATCGCCCCGATTGCAACCAGCCAGCCATAGGAAAATAAGAAATCAATAGGGTAGTCTTCATAGGGCCGTGAAAGGTCTGTTTTCAAGTTCTGTAACATCATATAGCCAAGTACTACTGGAGTGATAACACCTAGTGAAAACCTCCACCATACACCTAACTTTATGTCTGAGACGCTATCGGCATGGTTTTGTAAATCCTTTAATCCTTTAGCAAACCAAGCGATAGCTACCACCTCAAACAGACCAGCTAATGCAACACCATAATTGTTAATAAAATAATCTACAGTATCTAATAAGTTTAGTCCGCCTTGCGTTGAATACAACAAAGAAGCTAAAAATGCTAAGCCGCCACCTAATAATAATGCTTTTCTACGAGAAATAGAAAACTTTTCCTGTACTGCAGCAATATAGGTTTCTGAGATGGATATCATAGAAGATAATCCAGCAAGTACTAATGAGCCAAAGAATAAGAAACCAAAGAAACTTGATGCTGGCATCTGGCTAATAATCTCAGGGAATACCATGAATGCAAGCCCTACACCACTCTTGACAACTTCTGCTACAGGTTGTGAGGTTTGAAAAGCCATAAATCCTAATACAGCAAATACACCAATACCTGCTAACAACTCAAATGAAGAGTTAGCAAAACCTGTAATAAAAGCATTGTTTGTAATATCTGATTTTTTTGGCAAGTATGATGAATAAGTAATCATAATAGCAAAAGCAATTGATAAACTAAAAAAGATTTGTCCATATGCGGCTATCCATACAGAACCATCCGTAATACGGCTCCAGTCTGGCTTGAAGAATGCATCCAAGCCATCAACTGCTCCAGGTAAAGTTAATGCTCTAATAACGATAATAATAAAGACAACTAATAATGTAGGGATAAAAATACGATTGGCAAATTCGATCCCTTTCTTCACCCCACGTCCAAGGAAGAAGAAAACAAAAATCCAAACAAAGATTACTGGAATTAGTACAGATGGTACAAAAGAACCAAATTCACCAGCATCTACTACACTTAAAAAATCAGAAACAAAAAAGGTTGTTGGATCATCTCCCCATTTTGTACCTAAAGAAAAATAAGCATACATAATAGACCATGCTATGATAATTGGATAATATGTTGAAATAACAAATGATATCAGAACTTGCCACCAACCGATCCATTCCATTCCCTTACTGATTTTAGAAAAACTTCGCGGTGATGAACTGCGATACTTATGTCCTATCGTGTATTCCATAATTAAAAGCGGAATACCCGCTGTAAGCAATGCAAATAAATATGGGACAAAAAAGGCACCCCCACCATTTTCAAAAGCTGTCGCAGGAAACCGCCAAATGTTTCCCAGCCCAACTGCTGAACCTATTGCTGCAAGTAAAAAACCAATTCTAGTTCCCCACTGTGAACGCTGTTCCATAAAATCCTTCCCCTTTCTCTTTTTAAAGAATAAAAATAAATTATATCCACCATTTTTACTAGTACCATGATAACCTTTCAAATTATATCGAATATTCAAACAATTTGTCAAAGGTAATATTAGTAAGATTACTCTTTTATATTAGATAATTCATTAAATTTAGAAAATTACATTCATTATTATTCATAAACAATTTAATAATCTTTTATATTTGCTTATAATTCTGGAAAATGTGAAATATGGTTCCTGATTTTAACAGGAACCATATTTAGCACTCACTATGCATGCCCTTTTGTCCGTATAACATTAGTGTAAAATAGTCAGGGCTATTATTATTTAGTCAAGCGGATCGATTGGGACAGATAAATTTGAGCCGCCTTCACCACTTTGGTAGTAATTTGGTACATCACCTGGATGGAATACTTTTGTAACAGGAATATCCTGGATAACCCGGACGGGTTCTGAAGCAAACGGAATAACGACACGCATTTCTACCTCAATATGGACATTAACATGTATATAAGCACCATTGACACCTGTTTCTACAATATCACTGGTAATTTCTGTTTCAACATGGCCTATCACCTCCATATTAACAGGGATTTTCGGTCCTAAGTTAGCTAGTACTGGAATTCCTAATGTTTGCCCTAATGGCACTTCCACAAGAAGACCTTTCTCTCTTATATCGTTTAATAATTCTTCTTCTGATGGATCTAATTCCATTTCTACTTCCAGTGGAATCCCAGTTTCTGGTCTCTCTCCTTTTTCTAATAATTTTAAGAAGCTTTCTACACGATATTGAACATTTCTTTGGACCCGATTTTCTACAATTGCATTGAAAATATAATTCACAACCCTCCCTTGCTCATCCACTTCATATTGTACTAATTGTTCTGTTTCTAAATCTTCCGATATTTTTTTATTAACCGCTATTCCTAATGCTTGATTCGCTATTTGACTTACTTTAACTTTTGCATACTCCAGTAAAACTGGTTTGATCCCTTCATTAACAATCAGCAGACTGGCAACCATACTTATAATAAATAACAATAAGGAGATGTAAGCAATTTGTCTCGCCTGAGGAGCCGCTATCCTTCTTGTCCTTTTCTTCACCTCAAAAACCCCCCCTTCTCTATATTGATATGAGATAAGGGGGGGAAATAGATATTATACTGTTTAGAAATTAATGAATCTTCGCATTATCAGCATTAATTATTATGGAATGGAGGTCTTTTGACAAGTCTATATCATAAGGTTCAACTGGATGATTATTTTCTTGCAAAACTCTTACAACAGGTCGTTCATGTGATTGTATATTTTGTTTCGTTACAACACCTGTTCGGCCATTATTTAAATGCACTGTAACCCCATTAGGATAAATAGAGACTGTATTCTTAAAAAGATTCACTAAGTTTGAATCAAATTGGAGACCAGCACCACTTTCTAAAATCTCTACACCTTTATGCGGCAACATGGCAGCACGATATACTCTATTACTAGTAACAGCGTCAAATACATCAGCAATTCCCAGGATTTTTGCATATGGATGAATTTTCTCAGCAGTTAAACCGCGCGGGTAGCCTGATCCATCCAGTCGTTCATGATGCTGAAAAGCACAATGGGCAGCTAACAACGGCAAGCTGCGACTTTTTCTTAATAGTTCAAAGCCATACTCCGTATGTGCCTTCATGATTTTAAATTCTGTATCATTAAGTTTTGATCTTTTATTTAAAATTTCCGTAGGGATGTATATTTTTCCGATATCATGTAATAATGCACCTAAACCAATAACTTGCATTTCTTTTCTATTAAATTTCAGTTGGCGTGCAAGAGCCAATGTGTATATCGTTACATTTACTGAATGATGGAACACATAATTATCCACAATTAATAAGTCTGACAGAAAGTGCATTACTTCATCCTGAGCCAATAAATTGTCGACAAGCCCTTTCACCACATCATTTAATTGCTTTGAAGACTCATCAATTAAATGGCTGCCTTTTTTTATATCATCTTTTTTTATTGACTGAAAGGATGTTTTAATTTTATTGACAGCTTCCAATCTTACTTCATCAGGTATAGGTGGTGTTATTAAAATATCGTCAGTATACTTATCCCTTATATAGACATAAGTTATATTACTAGATTTTAACCTGTTCACCATTTTGCTGGAAAGCTTTATATTTCTTTGTACAAGTATACGTCCATTATCGTCAAATATTGGTCTCGCTAATTCGACACCTTCTTGCAGCAAATTCGTTGATACTAGCCTCATATGGAACTCCTATAATTACAAATCTGATTATTTTATATATTACTATATTTTTAGAGTAGCAGATAAAATATGAATTTTCTAGTAATTTAGACAAAATTCGATGAAAATTATAAATCTTTTCTATTCTGCTATTAAAAGCAGTGCTTTTTTCACTTCCATATCTTCTTTCCAACCATAATCTCTGGCAGTGTCCGTGATTTTTTCTAATTTTGCACCGAGTAAGTCATCGATTGTTCTTACACCAATTGCACGTCCAGCTACTACAGGCCGATCACTTAGTTTTTCATTTAATAAATCCACATCTAAGGCACCGCACATCACATATCCAACATCGTTTGTTATCACTAATAATGTGGTATAAGGCAATTTAACTGTTATCGCCACAAATGTATGATCCTCTATTTTTAATGGGTTTACTTCCATCATCTAAACACACACCCCTTTCACTAAAGTGTATGTTTAGCCTAAAAAGATGTGCGTAAAGTTAATTATTTTTCTTCAATAAATCTACTAATAAATCTCGCATAAATTCAGGAAGAAAGAACTTCTTCATTTCAGATCGTGCAATCTCCGGAAACATCTTACCAAATGTGAACATATCAGCAGTTGCCAGATAGTATAGTTTGTCATGGTCAATTTCTCTTCCATTTTGATAAACTGCCTTTACATGTTCTATTCCTTGCTTATCTTTATGAATATCTAGTTCTATGCCACTAAAAATAATCTTTCCAATTATTTTGCCTCTAAAGCCAAACCCTTTTAATGCGAAGTGAATTAGTTCATCTTTAAATGCAGCCCGAACAACTTCTATTAGCTCTATCCCTTTTAGCTCTACTAAGCATGGGTTAATTGGATGTGGGCATATCCGATGAATATCACCATATGTTATCATACCAGCTTTAAGACTTTCCAATAGAATACCAGCATTCAGCATGGCAACATCTGCTTTTGTCCATTTTAATAAATGGTCCGTTAATGCTTCTATTATTGGAGTAGATTCATGCCAGTTAACATTCATTGAGTAATCTAACCTTGTTACTGGTTTTTCTAGCAATTTATTAGCATCATCAAGTACTTTTGACAAGAGTTTTTCTGTAGCATGATCACTTTGATACACTTTTGTATCAACAGCATATGCTTGTTTTTTTGTTATACACTTCTTAACATGGTCCCAATCTAGATGGACTTCCCCGACATAATAGCCGTATTTCCCGGCAGCAGTTATTAATGTGTCATTAATATATTCACCATTTTTCAAAAGGTGATGGGTGTGTCCGCCAATAATTACATCAATCTGTGGAAAATGGTTGGCAATATACTGATCCTCTGTCCACCCTAAGTGTGATAATAAAATCAGAATATCTACGTCTTCTTTTACTCGTGTCAATCTGCTTTCAAGAAAGTTATACGGTGAATGAACATTCCATCCTAACGGTTGATAGAATGGCTTAAATGGCGCTGTCAATCCAACAAGCCCGATACGTATACCTGATGCTGTTTCAGTTGTAATATATTCCTGCAGCCATAGCGGATCTCTCTCATTAATTGAAGACAAATTAGCACAGGTCACTTGGAATTTAGCATCATCATATAAATGAAATAAATCATCATACTCTAATGTAATCCCTTCATTATTACCAATTGTAGCAAAATCATATCCTGCCTGATTTAATAACTCCACATTTGCCTTCCCTAGATAAGCTTCTGAAATCGGATGGGATCGATCAACATGATCACCTATATCTACAATCCAGTAAGGATGTTTATCATAACTATGTTTTGTCTTTTTCTCATTCAAGTATTGGACAATATTGCCCCAATTCTCAAAATGGCTATGTAAATCATTCGAATAATAAAAGTGTAATTGTTCAATCATTCTTTAAGCCTCCTGATTACAACTTTCAACTAATATAGCGGTGAAATTAAGCGTGACTTCCATCAGCGGGAGTTATAATTCCCCCTTCAGGTAAGGCGAAATATGTTCCGATCCATAACAGAAGTATCACGTAAGTATTTAGTGTTAATTAAGATAAAAACCCTTGCCAAATTAGACGCAAACCAATGATTAACAGGACGATTCTTAATAAATACTCAACAGCCTTACTAGACATATGCTGACTAATCTTAGCACCAAGAACACCACCAAACCAGGCTCCCGGAATAAATGCCCAAACATATACCCATTCAATATGTCCTAAAAGAATATGGGTGAAAGAACTCACCGTACTTAATGATAAAATCATAAACATTGATGTAGCTGTTGCTATATGCGGAGGAAAGTGAAATAACAAAATCATTGTTGGGACCATCAATGATCCGCCGCCGATTCCGAAGAAACCTGATAGCATTCCTACAATAAATGCAATAAAAATTGCTGCAAATGGTGTAAACGCATAGAAATATTTTTCATTATTAACCGTTGTTTCCCGATAAATTTTATATTTACTCTGCTTTAATGGTTTAGTATGATCAGTCTCTTTATCTTTCTGAAATAAGAAAGTTGTAAAAATAAGCAGCATAAATATACCTAAAAATATAGAAAAGGTATCTGTTTCAACAAATTGATTAAGCCAAGAACCTAGAACACCTCCAGGTAAAC
Source organism: Gracilibacillus xinjiangensis (assembly GCF_042651765.1). Lineage (NCBI taxonomy): Bacteria > Bacillati > Bacillota > Bacilli > Caryophanales > Bacillaceae > Gracilibacillus > Gracilibacillus xinjiangensis. The sequence continues at coordinate 1,205,276 of NZ_JBHSDT010000008.1, forward strand.
TCCCAGCAATAAAAAACAGACCGCTTTTATAGTCAATTCTTTTTAACTTCGCATAAGATATTGTAGAAGACATTGCTGTGAAGACCATGATAATTAAAGAAATACCAACAATCGTACTAGCAGTCGCCCAATCAAATAAATTAGTTGAAGCATGTAATATTAACAATGTTGGCACTAATATTACACCACCACCAAGCCCCACAATACTACCGAGCATTGCAGAAAATAAGCCTATTAGTAAACAAATTATGACGACCAAAATATCACTTCCAGATTTCTGTAATAAAATTATGTAAAAGAAAGAAGAGTTCGTTGCATGAACTCTTCTTCTATTATAAAGCTTAATGATTAAATTATCCAATAAGGCTGTCCTGTTTTGTAGTTCATTAATTCTTTCACATCTCTTATAAAGTAATATTCTTTATCCCAGGAATCCCTTCGTTAACACTTCTTTCCCTTCTCCGAAGTTTACATCCCGTGCTTATCAGGCAATTCATTAAATGATTGTTGTAATTTTTCAAAATCTTTTTTGCCCAGAGCTGACCCTGGACATTCTTCTGCGGTTTTGTTCTGCTTATGGCGCAGCTCGTACACATATGGAGAGAGATAAAATCATGCGGTTAGTGCCTATAAGGAAGCCCAGAAATCAAAAGAGACAAGATAGTGAAAGCCGCCAAATATAGCTCTTTATGTTTAAAAGAATATGATATGGATTATTAATGGTAAGAGAGAAGTGATTAATTAATAAAAAAACCTTTGCTACAAAATATGCAGCAAAGGTTATACTTTTAACCAATAGAACCTTCCATTTCGAACTTGATTAAACGGTTCATTTCAACCGCATATTCCATTGGAAGTTCTTTTGTAAAAGGCTCAATGAAGCCCATTACGATCATTTCTGTTGCTTCTTCTTCAGAGATACCACGACTCATTAGATAGAATAATTGTTCTTCTGATACTTTCGAAACTTTTGCTTCATGTTCTAATGAAATATTTTCATTAAGAATTTCATTGTAAGGAATCGTATCAGATGTTGATTTATTATCCATTATTAACGTATCACATTCGATATTGGAACGTGCACCTTCGGCTTTACGGCCAAAGTGAACAATCCCGCGGTACGTTACTTTTCCGCCTTGTTTTGAGATCGATTTAGACACGATCGTAGAAGAAGTATTTGGTGCCAAGTGGTGCATTTTCGCCCCAGCATCCTGGTGTTGACCTTTCCCTGCTAATGCAATGGACAATGTCATACCACGAGCGCCTTCACCTTTAAGAATAACTGCAGGATATTTCATCGTTAATTTAGAACCGATGTTTCCATCAATCCACTCCATTGTTGCATTTGCATCACATGTTGCACGCTTGGTAACAAGGTTGTATACATTGTTAGCCCAGTTCTGGATTGTTGTATAACGGCAATACGCATCCTTCTTAACAAAGATTTCTACAACCGCACTGTGTAATGAATTGGTTGTATAAGTTGGCGCTGTACACCCTTCTACATAGTGGACAGACGCACCTTCATCAACAATAATCAGCGTACGTTCGAATTGCCCCATGTTCTCAGAGTTAATTCGGAAATATGCTTGTAATGGTGTATCTGTTTTTACACCTTTTGGTACATAAATGAAAGAGCCGCCTGACCATACTGCAGAGTTAAGTGCAGCAAACTTATTATCAGATGATGGAATTACTTTACCAAAATACTCTTTGAATAAATCTTCATTCTCTTTTAAAGCAGTATCTGTATCTTTAAAGACTATTCCTAATTCTTCTAAGTCTTCTTTTAAATTATGGTAAACAACCTCTGATTCATACTGTGCAGAAACACCTGCCAGATACTTTTGCTCCGCTTCCGGAATACCTAGTTTGTCAAATGTTTGTTTGATTTCTTCTGGTACTTCATCCCAAGAACGTTCAGAACGCTCAGATGGTTTTACATAGTAAGTGATCTCGTCAAAATCAAGTTCTGATAAGTCGCCACCCCATTGTGGCATTGGTTTTTTGTAAAATTGCTCTAAAGCTTTTAAGCGGTATTCTAACATCCACTCTGGTTCTTCTTTCATACGGGAAATTTCTTCCACAATATTACGAGTTAAACCTTTTTCCGTACGAAAGATCGAAATGTCTCTATCATGAAAACCATATTTATATTCGCCTATTTCAGGTGCTTTTTTAGCCATATTATTACCTCCTATTTTGGATTTCTTCTCTACTCTTTCCTGTCGGCCGCTACTGCTTTTTCCATCGCTTTCCAAGCTAATGTAGCACATTTAATTCGAGCTGGAAATTTGGAAACACCTTGGAGTGCTTCGATATCGCCTAAGTCGAAATCCACTTCTTCTACATCTTCGCCTAACATCATGTTAGAGAAAATCGTAGACATCTGTAATGCTTCATCAATCTGCCTTCCTTTGATGGCTTGGGTCATCATCGAAGCAGATGACATACTGATCGAACACCCTTCCCCTTCGAATTTAGCATCCTCTACGATGCCATTTTCAATTTGCAGGTGCAATTCGATACGATCCCCGCAAGTAGGATTGTTCATATCTATTGTAACAGATTCATTATCAAGTGTTCCACGGTTTCGCGGGTTTTTATAATGATCCATAATAACTTGTCTGTACAGTGTATCTAAATTATTAAAAGACATCGCCGAAATACTCCTTCGCTCGTTCGATTCCCTCAACTAATCGGTCAACATCATCTTTCGAATTATATAAATAGAAACTAGCCCGAGCCGTTGCAGTGACATTCAACCATTTCATTAAGGGTTGTGCACAGTGGTGTCCCGCCCTCACTGCTATACCTTCTGCATCAAGCACTGTTGCTGTATCGTGTGGATGAACCCCTTCAATATTAAATGTAACTAATCCACTACGCTGTTCTGGTCCAAAGATAGTTATACCTTCCACATCTGCAAATTTGTTTTGTGCATATTGTACAATTTCTCGTTCATGTGCTTCAATATGATCTAAGCCCACTTCTTCAAGAAAATCAATTGCTGCCCCTAAACCAATTGCCCCAGCAATTATAGGCGTACCACCTTCGAACTTCCAAGGCAGTTCTTTCCATGTGGAATCATAAAGGTCAACAAAATCAATCATCTCTCCACCAAATTCAACTGGCTCCATTTTCTCAAGCAAATGTTTCTTTCCATATAGCACACCAATGCCTGTAGGACCACACATTTTATGACCGGAAAATGCATAGAAGTCACAATCTAACTTTTGCACATCAACCTTCATATGTGGAACCCCTTGGGCCCCGTCAACGACTAGAATTGCTCCATTTTCATGTGCAATCTTGGCAATATCATTGATTAAATTAACTGTTCCTAGTACATTTGAAACATGTGTTATTGCAACAATTTTCGTATTGGAGGTAACAGTAGACCGGACAGAATCTAACTTAATTGTCCCATCTTTTTCTAACGGAATATATTTCAATGTTGCACCAGTATGTTTTGCAGCTTGTTGCCATGGAATAATATTACTATGGTGCTCCATTTCGGTTATGACAATTTCATCACCTTCTTTAAGAAAATGACGAGCATATCCATATCCGATCATATTGATGGCAGTAGTTGTGCCTCTGGTGAAGATAACTTCCTCAGTGGAAGAGGCATTGATAAATTGCTTAACTTTATCTCTTGCCCCTTCATACTGATCCGTTGCACGTGTGCCTAATGTATGGACACCTCTGTGAACATTGGAATTGTTCTCTCGATAATAGCTATTAAGTGCTTCGATCACATGGAACGGTTTTTGTGATGTTGCCGCAGAGTCCAAATAAACTAACGGATGGCCATTAACTTCTTGGTCTAATATCGGAAATTGCTCACGAATAGCACGAATATCCATTAGTACACTTTCCTTTCAATTACCTCTGTCAATTGATTACGTACTGCTTGGATCGGAATCTCTTTAACTACTGGTGCCAAGAAACCGTGAATAATTAGTCTTTCTGCTTCTTGTTTAGAAATCCCTCTACTCATTAAATAATACAATTGAATTGGATCTACACGACCAACAGATGCTGCATGCCCTGCTGTTACATCATCTTCATCAATTAAAAGAATCGGGTTCGCATCACCGCGCGCATCCTTACTTAACATAAGTACACGGGATTCTTGTTCGGCATTGGATTTTGAAGCCCCGTGTTCAATTTTGCCAATACCGTTAAAGATAGCAGAAGCAGCTTCTTTCATAACACCGTGTTGTAAGATATAACCTTCTGATTGCTTACCATGGTGTACGATTTTAGCTGTAAAGTTTTGCGTTTGCTCTCCGCGTCCAACCGATACAGTTTTTGCATAAGAATAAGAATTTTCTCCAATTAAATGAGTGATGTTTTCTGAAACAGTGTTCCCATCATTCATTTGGCCCAAATTCCATTCAATCTTGGCATCACGGTATGCTACACCTCGACGGTTCACATAAACAGTTGTTCCTTTAGAGAAATTGTCTACTGAACCGAAGTTAATTTTCGCATTATCATGTGCAATAACTTCTGTCACAATATTTGCAACAGCATTTTTATCTTCGTTATTTGAAATATAGTTTTCTACATATGTTAAGGAACTATTAGCTTCTGCAACAACAATGACATGATTAAATGTTGCAGCTTCCGGATCCTCTTGCCAGAAAATAGCTTGAAGCGGTTCTTCTACTTCTACATTTTTCGGTACATAAACGAATACTCCGCCATTCATTAATGCAGTGTGCAATGCAGTTAATTTATGCTCATCGATTTGCACAGCATCTTTCATATAGTAGCGTTGTACTAATTCACCATGTTCTTTTAATGCTGTCTGGATATCAGTGAGAATAACACCTTGCTCTTCTAATTTAGAGGATAAAGATTTGTAAGCAACACTTTGGTTCCGTTGAATTACTAAATTTTCATTTAAGTTCTCCATATCGAGAAATACTTGAATATCACCAGGTAAATCTTTCAATGAACCGAGGTCATCCGCACTTACATCATGTTTAAAATCATGGAAGTTCCATCGCTTTATACTTGTTTTATCTGGTTTTGGCATTTCTAGTCCATCTGCCAATTCTAATGCTTGAATACGCAGTTCCTGCATCCATTCCGGCTCATTTCTATTTGAAGAAAATGAACGGATGTAATCCTGATCATACGGTAATTTAGTTTCCACAGTCATACAATACCTCCTAACCCTTACGCATTTTGTCCTACAGTTTCGTCTTCAATACCTAGTTCTTCTTTAATCCATTCATAACCTTCTGCTTCTAGTCGATGAGCTAATTCCGGACCACCTGATTTTACTACACGACCTTGCATCATAATATGCACATGATCTGGTGTAATATAATCTAATAATCGTTGGTAGTGTGTAATGATAAGACAGCCGAAGTCTTCACTACGCATTTTGTTAATCCCTTTTGATACAATTTTTAATGCATCGATATCAAGGCCAGAGTCAATTTCATCTAAAATTGCGATAGCTGGCTGGATCATCATTAACTGCAAAATTTCGTTACGTTTTTTCTCACCGCCAGAGAACCCTTCATTTAAATACCGTTGCGCCATGTTTTTATCCATTTCTAAATAGTCCATTGCTCCATCCATTTCTTTAATAAATTTCATTAAAGAAATCTCGTCGCCTTCTTCACGATGTGCATTGACAGATGAACGTAAGAAATCAGATGTTGTTACACCACTAATTTCACTTGGATACTGCATTGCAAGGAATAGACCTGCTTTTGCACGTTCGTCAACTTCCATTTCCAGTACGTCTTCCCCATCTAAAAGAATTTGCCCTTTTGTTACTTCATATTTCGGGTGACCCATAATTGCAGATGCTAATGTTGATTTACCTGTACCATTTGGCCCCATTACTGCATGGAATTCTCCACCTTTGATTGTTAAATTCACACCTTTTAATATTTCTTGACCTTCAATTTCAACATGAAGATCTTTAATTTCTAAAGTTGAACTTGCCATAAATACATACCTCCAGAACATTTTATATTATCTTGACATCAAGTGGAATTAAATTCATTCTCACTTTATTCTCATTATAATCTTATACTATTTCGAATCTATAATCAACCATTATTCGACTTATATCCACTGAATCATATTATACCACAATAAATGAGATATTATCGATTAAGACCACTTCATAATCAATAACTCGATCTTCTCTCATTGCCAGACATCAGCAGTTTAATATGGATACACAGAAGGTAATGTCACTCAGTATACGTGTTTTCTTGTTGCTTTTAGCTATTTACTATATATAATTAAAAGAACAGCAGCTTCACTTTCTCGTGGAACTGCTGTTCTTATTTTAATTATCGATGAACTAATCTTTCTATATCTTGAATAACTTCCTGACTTTTTATATAACTATCTTCTCTTTCTTTTTCAACACTTAATCTCTTCTCCAGATTACGACTATACTCTGCATATCCAACACCGTGGGTTTGGTGCATCGCTTTTTCCATCTCTGTTGTATAGTTTAGATTAAGCTTTTGGTCATTAATAATAAATCAATCCTTTCATTTGTTTGACAAGATAATTGTAACATTATCTGCCAGAAGACCAAAATGTGATTTCTTCCGTTATGACCATCATATAATTAATGTGAAAGGATATCATTAATACAACGAATATATAACCAAAATTAATCCTGAATGCTTTATCTTATTGTGTTATCCTCCACTTTTGATCCCACAGTTCAATTACCTCAAAGAGCTTTGTTACTGACTCCATCGCATATAATTTCTCCTGAACAGTATGTCCATCCCATAATACAAGAGCGGGGACACTTTCGATTTTATGTTTTTTCATAAATTCTGGATAATAAGATGCATTCATTCGAAATATTTTTCGAGATGTTTCTGCCTGTTCGATTACATGCAACATCTTCTCCGCTAATTGGCATGTTGCACAAAATGGTGTGTGTATAAAAATAATTGCTTTTTCACCATTCAGATCATTCCATGATTCCTCTTTTATATCTTGCATCATCATCACCTTTATAAATAATCAGGGTTTATCATAATATGAGAAGATACTAATGCAACCGCCAATTCTGATTCTGGCGTTGCAGCTACCTCTCTAAATGCTTTATCAATATATATATGTGTGGCATGCGGAAGTTCCTTTGACAACTGCTTCCGAAGTTTCTTTCCAGCGTTATCCTCATCAACTAGAATATAGACATCTCTATAGTCCATGTTATAGGTTTCTATTAGATACTCTAGCCGCTCTACTCCCAATGTTCCATTTGTACAGACAATTTCGACGTGATCATTTACGAGTTTTTTCACCTTTTCCTTATCTGATCTACCCTCAACAATAATTACTTTCGAATCTAAATTAAGCATTGGCTCACCTACTTCATCAGACTGCATGCTATTTAACAATAGCTTAGTTTATTGTATGGAACAAAATAGTGAAGTTATGACTAATTAAGGAACGCTATAAAAATTTAGCATTCGCAATACAGATGCGAATGCTAAGTTTATTATTCTTCATTAATCATTTTTTCATAATCTTCTGCAGACATTAAATCATCAAGTTCTGCTTCATCACTAGGTTCTATTACAATCATCCAAGCGTTTTCGTATGGTGATTCATTCACTAGTTCTGGACTATCTTCTAATTCTTCGTTTACTTCCACTACTTTTCCACTAACAGGAGCATATAATTCAGATACTGTTTTAACAGATTCTGCACTGCCAAATGGTTCATCAGCCTCTACCGTATCGCCTACTTCCGGCAGTTCAATAAATACTATGTCCCCTAGTTCTGATTGTGCATGGTCAGTAATACCAACTCTTACTTTCCCATCTTCTTTTTTTACCCATTCATGTTCTTCAGAATATAATAGTTCTTTTGGTAAATTCACGATTCATACCTCCATTTTTTACTGTCTATTTTAATATAAATGCTATTTCCAAGTTTGGTCAAATATTTCTTCTTTAAATCCTAGTGTTACTTGATCTTCTCCTACAACTAATGGCCGTTTGATTAGCATGCCGTCAGATGCTAGATAGTCTAGCTTTTCATCGTCAGAAGCATCTTTTAACTTGTCTTTCAAACCTAATTCCCGATATTTCTTCCCGCTTGTATTAAAAAACTTTTTAATTGGCTGGCCACTTTTTTCAATAATATTTGCTAATTGTTCTTTTGCAGGCGGGTTTTCCACAATGTGAATTGTCTCATATGTAACTTCATTCTCATCTAACCATTTTTTTGCTTTTCTGCATGTACCACATTTAGGGTACCAATAAAACTGCAATGCCATTATATAATTCCTCCATCAAGCTTGTTGCCATTATTTTACCGAATCGTTTCAACATTAAGCAAGTAATAAGATAACATCCTCGCATAAGAGAAAGATAATAGTCCCTATCACCTACTTCCTCTAATTATCTTTAAACGAATCATTTCATTTGATTTACAAAACGTAATCATTACGATAAAATATAGTAACTTAGAGTTATACGTTGTACAAGTTAGGAGAATTGATTATGGTCAGTACCATTGTTGATATGCAAAATGTAAATTTTCATTACGGACACAGGCAAGCATTAGAAAATGTGAATTTCCAAATAAATGAAGGAGAATTCATTGGATTAGTTGGACCCAATGGTGGTGGTAAAACAACGTTAATTAAATTATTGTTAGGGTTAGAAAAACCATCAAGTGGAGAGATATCATTATTTGGTGTACCTATACAAAAATATAAGCAAAAAAACAATATTGGTTATGTATCACAGAAAGCAAACAGTTTTAATCGCGGATTCCCTGCAACAGTAACAGAAGTCGTTGCAATGGGATTAACTGCTAAACTCGGTTACTTTAAACGATTGTCTAAACAACACAGATTAAAAATAGAGCAAGCAATTGAACATGTTGGAATGTCAGAGTACAGAAATGAAAATATCGGTAACTTATCTGGTGGGCAGCAGCAACGTATTTTTATTGCTAGGGCACTTGTTGGTGAACCAAAGCTATTAATCTTAGATGAACCGACAGTAGGGGTTGACGCAGAAAATGTGGAAAAGTTTTTTGACTTATTACATGAGTTAAATGAAGAGAAGATAACATTATTACTTGTTACACACGATATTGGAACAATGACTCACCATGCATCACAAGTAGTATGTTTGAATAAGACATTGCATTTCCACGGAAACCCAAGTTCCTTTAAATCATTATCTAAAGAACAGTTATCAGATTTTTACGGTCATCCCTTAAATCTTGTAACACACCAACATTAAGACGGAGGAAGCTTCATGTTAGCTAATTTTTTTGAGTATGAATTTTTAAGAAATACATTTTTCACCGGGATTATCATCGGTATCATCGCACCATTACTAGGTACATTTGTCGTTGTGAGGCGATTGTCATTAATTGCCGATGCCTTATCTCATGTAACCCTGGCTGGGATTGCATTTGGATTACTTGTAGAGAAAAAGACAGGCACACCATTATTAACACCATTTTACTCAGGATTAGGGTTTTCTGTCATCGGTTCTATATTTATTGAGCGGCTAAGAAGTGTTTACTCCGCATTTCAAGAGTTAGCGATTCCGATTATCTTGTCTGCTGGTGTTGGTTTGAGTGTCATTTTTATCTCTATTGCTAATGGGTTTAATACAGACTTGTATAACTATTTATTTGGTTCTGTTTCTGCTGTTAGCAGGCAAGATCTCTACAGTATAATTATTATAGCGATTCTGGTTTGTGCTGTGATTTTCTTCTTTTACAAGGAACTTTTTTTACTTTCATTTGATGAAGAACATGCAAACGTGACAGGCATTCATTCAAAGATTATTCATTTTATCTTTATCTTATTAACTGCCCTCGTAATTGCAGCATCAATACGTATTGTCGGTGTATTACTTGTATCTTCGTTAATGACTTTACCAGTTGCTGCTAGTATTCGAATTGCAAAAGGATTTAAACAAACGATCATTTATGCGATAATATATGGAGAAGCAGCTGTAATTTTAGGATTAATAAGCGGATATTATTTAGAAATTCCACCAGGTGGAACGATCGTCATGTTATTAATTATATTATTGATAGTCACTATTGTTTGCAAGAAGGTTGTCAACCATTTGATGGGGAGAAAACATCGAGTCGATGATGAGGTGATAGAATGAATACACAAGAAGCACTAGACTTGTTGAAACAAAAAGGGTATAAATTTACTGAAAAGCGTGAGCATATAATTAACTTTTTTGTTAGTGAAAATAGGTATCGTACCGCAAAAGACCTTCAAGAAAACATGGAACCAGACTATGAAGGAATTAGCTTTGATACCATTTACCGCAATTTACATTTATTTGATCAATTAGGTATATTAGAATCTACAGAGCTTAATGGGGAGAAACACTTTCGCTTAAAATGCGATCACCATCACCACCACCATTTTATCTGTAAAAGTTGTGGCATAACAAAAGAAATCCACCACTGTCCAATGGAACAAATTAATGAAGAGTTAAAACAATTTATGATTGAAGACCATAAGTTCGAAATTTATGGTTTCTGCCCTTCATGTCAATAATTCAGCATGATGCTGGACAAAAGAGTTTTAGCCAAAGCAAAAGCCGACCTTTGAATGAATCTTTATTTCATTCATAGGTCGGTTTTCTTTTGTGATTCTTTCACTTTCTAATATCTTTTTTACAAATATTTAACACAAATCAGTTGTTCTTTACATATTTTCGACATATCCTTTGAGTGAAAGGACTCACTTGAAGGGATGTGACAATATGAAAATCGCCATTTTTACGGATACATTTCTCCCGGATGTAAATGGGGTTGCTAAAACTTTAGGAAGACTTACAGCGTATCTGGATAAAACTAATCATTCTTATATCATTATTTCTCCAAAGAGAACAAGGAACGAGGCAGGAACAGATCAAATATACCCTCAATCAAGTTTCCCTTTTCCCCTTTATAAAGAATGTAGAATTTCCGTTCCAAAGAAAACTGAAATTCGCAATTTACTATTGTCGTTTAATCCAGATATTATCCATGTTGCAACACCTTTTTCTATCGGATTATGCGGGTTACAATTAGCCAAAAAGCTGAATATTCCCCTTGTTGGCTCCTACCATACGGATTTTGATCATTATTTACAATATTATCATTTATCTTTGTTATCTAAACCGCTCTGGCGTTATATGGAATGGTTCCATCAGGAAATGGCACGTATTTTTGTACCATCTGCCCACACATTTGATCAGCTGCACCAACGGAACTTCCCTAACATCCAAATATGGAAGCGAGGTGTAGACACATCTATTTTCCACCCACATTACAGTCATTCAGAGACCCGTTCCAAATATAATATTAAAGAAAAATATTTATTAAGCTATGTTGGCCGGCTTGCTCCGGAAAAAAACATTGAGACACTTGTCTATTTATTCAAAAACCTGCCAAAGCGTTTAAATAAAGAAATTCATTGGATTATTATCGGTGATGGCCCCACTAAACAATATTTGGAGGAAAACAAAACGGAAAATGTTACGTTTACCGGGTTTTTGCCGCAACAAGAGGTCGCCCCTATTGTGTCTGCAAGTGATTTATTTGTATTTCCATCTGAAAGTGAAACATTCGGGAATGTTGTACTAGAAGCATTAGCTTGCGGAACACCAGTTGTAGGTGCAAATGCTGGCGGGGTTAGCACTATTATCCAAGAAGGTTTTACAGGACTCCTTTGTCGGCCAAACCACCAGGAGGATTATATGAACTCAATTACCGACATTCTTGATAATAGTGAATGGCGCTGCCAATTAGGGGTAAACGCTGTGCGATACGCAATGAAACAAAGGTGGGAAGATCGTTTCGAAGAATTGCTTGCCGGATACCAAGAAGTCATTCATGAAGAGAAGAAAGCGACAAAGCACGCTTAATTTTGTAAGCATGCTTTCGCCAATAATAGACCCACCTCTTTGTTCTCTTTCCAAATCTTATCATAATAGTGCAATGGTACAGGAACCGGTCCAACATATGGTCCAATTTCAATCGTAAAACTTGGCCGCTTCTGTACCATTATAAACCAATCGGTAAATCCCCCGCCACTCGGATTAGGACCTGGTTCAACTAATCGATAACCTGTCAAAGCGGCAAGCTTTTCTGCTAATTTTTTTGCTGAGTCATAAACAGCACCACTTGATTTGTACTGCCAGAATATTTCCTCACCTGAGGAATGATAACATGCAACAAAAGCAAAATTATGTTCAAGCGAAAACTGATATAATGACCTCACCTCAGGTTCACTTAAAGGTTTCTTCCCTTTAAACATTGCTGGAGCAGGTTTACGTATTTGATCGTCAATCGTTTCCCAGTCCATTGGATACTGACGATTCAAATCAATTCCGCGGATATTAGCTTTCCATCCATCATAATGTACAGATCCATCATTCATTTTTATCAACTCATTTTTTTGGTGAAACTGATCTGCCCCATCCTGGACGAGTGTGACACCGTCAGGGTTAACCATTGGGACAAACCAGAGGGAAACTTCTTTGAACAGTTTTCTGATTTCTTCCTCATCTTCATGGCGTTTACAATAATATTCTGCCATATTCATTAACAAGGCAGAGGTTAACCACTCTCTAGCATGATGTGCCCCATTTAGCATGACAGCCTTCTTCCCTGTTCCTAATCTTAAGGCAATAAGTTTACGATGATTAACAGAATATCCAATTACTCTTTTCTCAAGACTGTCATACTTGCTTGTCAATAAATTGATGTCATCTAGTAACTGTGTATAACGATATACTTGTTTTGGATTGACAATGTTCCCCATTATAACACTCCCCACAAGTTCATGTTATACTGCATTGTATGCTTCATAACTTGTGGAAGTGCCTAGAGTTACTGACCAAATGCATTCTTTGCAAGCATCTGAATAACCATATCATCCATTGGCGGATTATGGAGACCTGCTCTAACATCACGATAATATTGTTCAAAAGGCATAGTTTTAGCTAATCCTCTCCCACCAACAATACGCATAACTAAATCCACGATTTCATTTGCATAGTTCGTTGCAATGACTTTTACTGCACCAAGTTCCCCAATTAATTCTGGTCTCTTTTCTGGAGCTTTATCCCACTTTTCAGCGACCCCATACATAAAATGACGTGCCTGCATTAATTTCAAGTCAATTTGTCCGACCTTTTGTCGTATATGTTCCACTTCTGAAATTGGTGTTTTTAAGCTGTTTGGCTGAAACGTCTTAGCGAATTCAATAACGTCATTTCTTGCTGCCATTGCAATCCCTAAATAACACGCAGGTATATGCAATAACCATCCTTTTGGACCAGGTCTTTTCGGTTTTTGATTTACTTCCACAAGAAACTTAACTGGCACTTTTACATTTTCAAGCAGTAAATCATCGCTTCCTGTGCCTCTCATGCCTAGTGTATTCCATGTCTTATTAACAGACAGACCATCAGTATCTTTCGGTATAAGAAATGATCCTACTGCATTTTGGTCATCCAAAAATGCTGTTACAATATAATAATCGAGGACTAACGCCATTGTCGTAAAAGTTTTTCTTCCATTTATGATATAATGTTCTCCTGATCTGACTGCTTTCGTTTCAGGAATACCACCACGTGTCGGACTGCCGGTTGCTGGTTCTGTGGCAGCACGATTTACTAATTTTTGCTTTGTTCCAACCTCTTTAGCAAGGAAGTCAAATATTTGTTTCTCCCATAGTCCTTCCTCACTTAGTTCCTTCATGACACCTAGGTGCCATCCAACAGATAGAGCTGTTGCCCCATCACCCTCGGCTAATTTCTCCTGAACTAACAGAAACTCATACAAACTTAATTGTTCTCCACCGTAATCCTTTGGCAGGGTTAATGATAAATATTTGTCATTTCGTAAATCTTCAAGGTTTTCTATAGGAATAGAAGCATCCTGATCTGCTTGCTGTCTTCTATGTTTAATTTTCTCTGCTAAGTCATTAGCTCGCAACACTAACTTCTTTTGTCTCTCTGTCTGTACAAAATGATTTTGAAAAACCATTTTCATTAACCTCCTTTAAGTCACTTCCATTAAATGATATCGAAGCACTCAGTAATTTACCAATAATCTACTCAAAAAGTAAAATTTCCATCAGAAGCATTCATCATTTATTTAAAAAAAGCGACTCTATCAATGATAGAATCGCTTTTTTTTACCTATAATAACTTATCTAAAGTTTCCTTTACACGTTCCTCTGTAAATGGCTTAACAATAAAATCTTTTGCTCCCGCTTTAATAGCATCTAATACCATTTGCTGTTGTCCCATCGCAGAACACATGATTATTGTAGCATTGCTGTCTTTGCTCTTAATTTCTTTTGTTGCTTCTACCCCATTCATTTCAGGCATGGTGATATCCATTGAAACAATATCTGGTTTTAACTGCTCATACATTTCTGTTGCTTGCAGACCATTTTCTGCCTCTCCAACTACTTCATGTCCTAATTTTGTAAAAATATTCTTCAATTGCATTCTCATAAATGCGGCATCGTCAACTATTAATACTTGTGCCATTTTTTTAAACCTCCATTAATCTTGTGCAACTTGTTGTACTTCTGTTAATTCTTCATTGCTTAGTACATGATCTAAATCTAAAAGCAGAAGCATTCCTCGATCTTCTAACTTAGCAACACCTTTTAAATAGCGATGATCCACATCGTTTACTAGTTCAGGTGTTTCTTCAACTACTTCGGGAGAAATATCAATCACATCTGTAGCTTCATCTACAATTAATCCAACTTGAACCTCTTTCACTTTTGCAATCAGAATTCTCGTTTGTTCTGTTTCGTCAATTTGGTTCATTCCTAACCTTGTACGTAAATCAATAATTGGTGTTACAGCCCCACGTAAATTAATAATCCCCTTAATAAAATTTGAGGTTTGAGGTAATGCTACAATTTCTTGTAATTTCTCAATTGATAGTATTTGAGCAATATTTGCTCCATACTCCTGGTTATTCAGTTTGAAAATAATCGTTTTTGTTAACGTTTCTTGCATTTAACTCACCCGCCTATTTATTTAATATTAGTATTTTTATTGATTTAACAATAATGACATAGTCATGCCGCCAATTTTTTCGTATTGGATTTGCACTTCCAGTACTCTTTTAAACCCGCTTAACTTTGCTTCCCCGCTAATTATAGTTGGGTGGGTAATGTCTGTTTCGATCCCTGCATTAGCTAAATGAGTCGACAGACCTCCAGCGATCATATTTCCTAATTCTCCTGAAAAGGAGTCGAGCATATCTTCTGTTAATTGCATACCATATAACGCTTCACCTATTGCACTAAATACATTATGTTGTGCCTGAATAAGTAAATCTCCCTTAAATGTACCACTAAACCCAATTAGTACACCATATTTTACGGGGAGTGGTTCTGTTGATAATTTTGGTGCATCGAATTGATGACTAACCGGTATGATATTTTTAATAGATTGTACTGAACCATTATAAAGTTCTTTAATTATTTCATTCATGTTTCCTTCTGCAGGTGTCGTCATACATACATTTCCCCTTACCTTTTAAATAATAGTAGTAATATAAAATAATACCTCATAATCCATATTACCTAATTATCATTCAATACACAACTATAATTTATAGAAAAATAGTCATACATTATCTAGTTTTGTCGCACTACAATAGATAGGCTTACCCATACTCAAAGAAAATCTCCCCAACGTAACATATGAACAGTTAATAAATATGCAGAGATTATTGAATAAAAAAAAGACTACCGGAATGTCAGTTGTTTCTGACTTTCCGGTAAGTCTTTTTCCATGAATTATTTACTTAACCCTGCTTTAATTTCTTCAATTTTCGCTAGCTCAGATTGTAAACCGCCTCCGCTTAAGTACCAGAGAGCACCATCTAAGTATAAAATATGATCGTTTTTGTATGCTGTTGTTTGTTTAATGATATCATTTTCCATGTCCGTATCAATATTAGATTCACCATTTACAGCTGCTGTACGATCGATGACAAATAGGACTTGTGGATCGAATTCTAAAATTGCTTCAAAACCGAAGTTGGAACCATGTGATGAAGAATCAATATTTTCTGTTACTGGCTGGAATCCGTATACGTCATAAATGTACCCAAAACGAGAGTTATTTGCAAAACCGGACAGGCTGCCTTCATTATACATTGTAACCAAACTATTTTCATAGTTTCCAGCTAATTCTTTTATTTCTTCAAGAGCGGTGTCAAATTTAGCAACATACTCTTCAGCTTCTGATTCTTTACCGAATATTTTTGCTGCAATGTCTACTGACTCCAAGAAGGTATTCCAGTAGTCATCCTGTTGAGTACCAACAAAAACTACATTTGGTGTAATCTCTTTTAATTGGTCATAAAATGCGGCTTGACGACCAGAGATAAAAATTGCATCAGGTTCTAATGCAGCAATATCTTCTAGTAATGGTTCTTTTAATGTACCGACATTAGTATATTCATCAGATCCATAATCTTCTAAATGAGATGGTAATGGTGAGCCGCTAGGCACCCCTACGATCCCTTCTACACCAAGTGCATCTAATGTATCTAAGAATCCATAATCAAAAACTACAATTCTTTCTGGCATTGATTCAAACTCTACATCATCAAATGCATATGCTGTACCATCTCTGTCTTCAGATTCTGCAACTGTTGGAGTAATAGTCATTGGATAAGAAGATCCATTCTCATCTGCCGTTTCATCCTCAGCTGCCTTATTATCCGATGCTTGACCTTCTGTTGCCGCTGCATCGTCTGATGCTCCCTCTGCTGGTGACTCTTCATCAGATCCACAAGCTGCAAGCATTAATGTTAAAACTAAAAATAGTATAGCTAATTGCCATTTCTTCATATTTCTCTCTCCTTATGTAATCTTATATTTTTAATAATGATAATCATTATCACTGATAACAATTATCATTATACAATTATCAAACATTATCGTCAACATTATTTTGCTGTTTTTTTCATTTATTTGTTTTTTTATTTCAATCTATTAAAAACGGCCGATAGAAAAAAGATTATTCGTAATAAACTTTATTTCCAGGCCGTTTTCTTCAAGTTTTATTTTATGACGTATGTGAATTAAAGTAGACACAAATCCTGCATCCATTTTGTTCTTGGATTGGAATATCCATATCGTAAATATCACGTAAAGCTTTTGAATTAATAATTTCATGTGTTGTCCCGTTTTTAACAAGCTTACCATTTTTCAATGCAACAATACGATCTGAATAGACAGATGCGAAGTTTATATCATGTAATACAATGACAACTGTTTTGCCTAATTCATCTACAAGTTTGCGGAGTATCTTCATAATTTGAACGGAATGCTTCATATCCAGGTTATTTAAAGGCTCATCAAGTAATATATAGTCTGTATCTTGTGCAATTACCATAGCAATAAACGCTCGTTGTTTTTGACCACCGGACAACTCATCCAGGAACTGATCTTGTATATCTGTTAAGTTCATATACTCAATTGCCTGTTCTATAAATCGGTTATCTTCTTCTGAAAGGCGTCCTCTTGAATAAGGATAGCGGCCAAATGCAACAAGTTCACGGATTGTAAGTCTGACATTAATAAAATTTGCTTGTCTCAAAATTGAAACACGTTTCGCAAACTCTGTTGACTTCCACTTTTTTACGTTATTTTTATCAAGTAATACTTCCCCAGTATCTGCATCCAACAATCTGCTCACCATTGAAAGAAGTGTAGATTTACCCGCGCCATTCGGTCCGATAAACGAAGTTATTTTACCTTGCTCAATAGTTACCGATACATCTTCTACGACAGGTTTTCTTCCGAATTGTTTCGTTAATCCCTTAATTTCAATCATCTTGAAGCCCTACTTTCCTTTAATAGTAAGTATATAAAGTAAATCCCACCGACGAAATTAATAATAACACTTATTGTTGTACTCAATTCAAAGACATGTTCTACAAGAAATTGACCGCCAACTAATGCAACAATACTAAACAAGCTTGCACCAAGAATTAAAATGGAGTGCTTGTAGGTATGGAAAAATTGGTATGCAAGGTTTGCAACAATTAAACCAAAAAATGTGATAGGTCCCACAAGTGCTGTTGAGGTGGCGATTAGAACTGACGATAAAATTAATATATTCATTACCATTCGGTCATAATTGATCCCAAGGTTTATCGCATTTTCTCGACCAAGTGACATAACATCCAACTTTTTCATAATAAAAGAACCATAAATAAAAGAGATGAGCAAAATACCTATTGCAATATATAATAACTCTGCCTTAACTTTTGTAAAGGATGCAAATAGCAATGTTTGCAACCCTAAATATTCGACTGGATCAATCAATACCTGTAAAAATGTAACTAAACTCCCTAATAGTGTTCCAATAACCATTCCAATTAATAATAGTAAGTAAATGGGATGCTTATCTGCACGAAACAAGAAACGGTATAAAATTAATGCAAATAATACCATTGCAATAATAGCAACACCAAAATTCAAATATTTATTTACTATCCATATCGACATTGATCCAGCAAAGAAGTATATTAATGTTTGTACTACCTCATACATAGAGCCTAATCCCATAACAGACGGTGTCAAAATCCGATTATGTGTGATTGTCTGGAAAACCACGGTGGAGTATGAAATGGCAACCCCTGTAATGACCATTGCCGCCACACGTGTCATACGCCTTGGAAAGGCATAATCAAATCCACCCTTGATATCGTAAAATCCATAAAGTAAAACGGATATAATTACTAAAACAAATAACAGGATCAACTTCGTACTATTTCGCATATGCTCTCCCCCTAAATAACATAATTAAGAAGATCGCACTACCGATTACTGCCACTGTAACATTGACTGGAATTTCATATGGGTGAATAATGATCCGGCCAATAATGTCACATAATAATAGGAAGACAACCCCTAACAACATAGTATGCGGGATTGTTTTACGTAAATTATCCCCTAAATAAATTGATACAATATTTGGGACAATTAAACCTAAGAAGGGGATAACCCCGACAGTAAGTACGACAGTTGTAGAAATAATAGCGACAAGGATTAAACCAATATTTAATACAACTTTGTAACTCAAACCTAAGTTTTTCGCAAACTCTTCTCCCATACCTGCAACAGTAAATTTATTTGCATAAAGATAGGCCAAAATAACAGCAGGAATACTTATATATAACAATTCATAACGGCCTGCCATAATTAATGTAAAGCTCCCCATTAACCATGCAGAAATATTCTGGATAAGATCTGCTTCATACGCAAAGAACGTTGTAATAGATGACAGGATATTCCCATACATAATTCCGATTAATGGGACGAAAATGGCATCTTTAAACTTAATCCGTTCTAAAATTTGCATAAAAACTAATGTACCAACTAATGAAAATGCAAAACTGAAAATAATTTGCTGAGTATATGTTACATTTGTAATAAATAACATAGAAATCAAGATTCCTAGTTTTGCTGCATCTAACGTACCTGCAGTTGTTGGGGATACAAATTTGTTTCTGCTTAATGCTTGCATTATTAAACCCGCAATACTCATTCCAGCCCCTGCCAATATAATTGCTATTAACCGCGGCACTCGACTGATCAGGAAAATTTGTGTTTCTTCCGAATTCCAATCAAGCAAATCACTAATTCTGATATCAATGGCACCAATAAATAGCGATATAAATGAAAGGACTATCATTGCGATTATTAATATCCATAGTCTCATATGTAATCCTCATAACATCTTTTATTCTTGTTCAACAAATGAAAATGATTATCATTCCAAGTATGTCATTCATTATATTAAAAGTAGGAGAGCATGTCAACAGAAAATATGCTATTAACCGTAATGGAACGCACCTTTTCCTATACTTCAACCCTAATTTAAATGAAGGAACTATTCTTTCTTCATATACATCTTGGAAAAAAATGGGAAACCTTTTTTACCTATGTTAATTAAGTTATAATAAATAGTAATTCTATTATTAAAAGTGAGGAAAGCCCAATGATCGTTGTTATTGATAATTATGATTCATTTACATATAATCTGGTCCAATATTACCGGCAAATGGAAGAGGAAGTTATTGTTTACCGAAATGATTCCACAACAATTGAACAAATTGCATCCGTAAAACCTACCCTTCTGGTTTTATCCCCAGGTCCAGGCTCACCTGCTGATAGCGGTATTTCGTTCGCAGTGTTAGAACATTTCCATAAAATTACCCCAATTTTTGGTGTTTGTCTAGGAATGCAAATCATTATTGAATTTTTTGGCGGAAACGTCTTCCCATCCAATCAGCCAATGCATGGGATGACTAGCCGGATTCACCATAAGAATATTGGTATATTTAATGGTCTTCCTCCAATGTTTAATGTAACAAGATATCATTCCTTAATTGCAGGAAAAAGCAATCTCCCTAAAGATCTTTTGGTTTCAGCGCAAACAAATGATCAAACGATTATGGCAGTGAAACATCAACATTTACCAGTAGAAGGAGTCCAATTCCATCCAGAGGCAATTCTCACTGAATATGGTTACGAGTTGATTAGAAATAGTTTGCGAATGATAAAACAAGTGGATTATCAAAAGGATGTGTTGTAATTGGAGGAATATTTACAGTTTGACTTTAACGGTATGGAAAAAACATTTACAAATCCAATCGAGGTTATTACAGCAAATGACATTGAAAGTGTACCAAAAGCCTTCAGGAAAGTGGAACATGCTCTCGATAATGGCTATTATGTTGCCGGATATGTATCTTATGAAGCCGCACCAGCCTTCGATGATAGTTACATAGTACATGACCAGTCTCTCCTTCCTTTAGTATGGTTTGGGGTTTTTGAACAGGGAACAGATATAAAGAAAACTCATGCGCATCTGCCTTATTCATTATCCGAATGGAAAAATACCATTAGAGATGAAAAATATAAGGAAATGATAGAAAAAATCAAATTATTAATCGGACAAGGTATCACCTATCAAGTAAATTATACAACAAGGTTAAAAGCTCAATTTAATGGTGACAGTTATTCATTTTATCAGCAGCTTTTAAGAAACCAATCCGCTTCTTATTGTGCTTATTTAAGTATAGAGAATTATCAAATTTTATCTGTTTCACCTGAGCTCTTCTTCCATGTGAACAATGGAAGGATTACGACGAAACCGATGAAAGGAACCATAAAACGAGGAAAAACTTTAGAAGATGATTTAATATTAAAAGAACAATTGAAGTTCTCAGCAAAAGACCAGGCGGAAAATGTGATGATTGTTGATTTATTAAGAAATGATCTTGGCCGGATAGCAAAACCAGGAAGTGTAAATGTAAAGAAATTATTTGAAATCGAGCAATACCCTACTGTCCATCAGATGACCTCTACCATTGAAGCTGAAATAGAAGAAGATACAACAGTATGGGATTGGTTTCACGCATTATTTCCTTGCGGTTCTATAACAGGTGCACCTAAAGTAGCAACAATGAAGCATATTGCAGAAATGGAAACAACACCTCGTGATATCTATTGTGGAGCAATTGGCTGGATTGGACCAAACAGGCAGGCAATTTTTAATGTTCCTATACGAACCGTTTGGATTAACAGTCAAACCGGAGAAGCTTTATATGGTACGGGAAGTGGTGTAACATGGAACTCATCCAGTGAAGATGAATTTAAAGAAGGGATGCAAAAAGCGGCTTTCTTAAAAGAAAACCGGCCATCCTTTTCCTTATTAGAATCGATTTTATTGGAAGATGGGATTTATCCGTTACTTGAATATCATATAAAAAGATTAGAAGACTCTTCAACGTACTTTTCTTATGAATACAATAAAGGAAATATTATTAGCGCTTTAGCCGACACTGCAAAGGAATATCCTAGTGGTAAATATAAAGTAAGATTAATTGTTGCTAAAAATGGAGAGATTCAAATAAACACAGTATCAATCAGGGAAATAATCGAACCAGTTAACGCGAGTATAGCAAATAAGGCAGTATCTTCCGACAATGTTTTTTTATATCATAAAACAACCCATCGGGAAACTTATCAGCAATTTGATAATCAGCTGCCAAAAAACTATATGACTACATTATTATGGAATGAAAGTGGATACGTAACAGAGTTTACCATCGGCAATGTTGTATTTGAAAAGGGTGGAAAGTTTTATACACCACCAATTACGGATGGCTTGCTTAATGGGATAATGCGCTCAAAGCTAATTAAAGAAAAGATTTTAGAAGAAAAGCAGATTAGGAAAGAAGATATAGACAGCTATGAGCAAGTTTGGTTTATAAACAGTGTAAGAGGTTGGCTACAGGTGAATATAATGCAAACAAATAATTCGTCTGCCTGACCTTATTTTGTTAAAATGCTGTTAGCAGGGATTGAATCATTTAAGGAGGATCATATTAGTATGAATGCTTATGAAGAATATATGCGAGAAGTTGCTCGCCCGATGAGAGAGGAACTGACTAATGCAGGTTTTGAAGAATTGACAACGCCTGAAGAAGTGGATCAATTTATGAAAGAGAACAGTGAACCAGCCTTAGTTGTGATTAATTCTGTTTGCGGATGTGCAGCAGGTTTAGCCAGACCAGCTGCAATTACTTCACTAGAAAGTAATAAAAAGCCACAAAAAGTGGTAACTGTTTTCGCTGGTCAAGACCGTGAAGCAACAGCTCAAATGCGCTCCTATTTTACTGACGTGGAACCTTCTTCCCCATCAATGGCTATTGTTAAAGACGGAAAGTTACAGCACTTTATTCCACGTGAACAAATTGAAGGGTATGAAGTAGAAGAAATCGTTAACCATTTAACAGAGGCTTATAACAAATATTGTTAAGTATGTTTGCAGCAAAACGGAACCTTTTATTTATAAAAGTTCCTTTTGCTGCCTTCTAATTGGAACAACAAAAAAACAGTCAAGAACAACTATCTAAAGTTCTTGACTGTTTTCTGTTTTATTGCACTACACGGCGTACATGCCCAGAGAAAGTACTTGCCCAATAACCACTACTCATATCTGCAACAGCAACCCCTGAAGAATTTTGTGAACCAATGAATTTATTATTTCCAAGGTAGATACCAACATGCCCATTTGTTTTATATGTATTAAAGAATACAAGGTCTCCCGGCTTCATTTCACTTGTCGATACCTTAACACCTACACCTGACATTGCCGATGTACTAGCTGGTAAGCTGATACCACCCTGGCTGTATGCCCAGCTAACAAATCCAGAACAGTCAAAGCGACCATTTGCAATATCATAAGCATTTCTACCGCCACCAAAAACATATACAGAATTTCCAATATATTTGTTTCCAGCATTAATAATCGTTTGCAGATTTCCACTAGCGACAGCCGGTGTGCTTACACTCTGATTAGATCCACTGCTTGGAGCAGTCGAAGTCTGATTCTGAACGGCAGCTGCAGGAGCCGGGCTGTTAGATGTCTGGCTCTGTAACAATTCCTGCTGACGTTTCGCTTCTTCTATTGCCTTTTCTTTCTTTGCAAGGACTTCGTCTTCAATACGTAAATCTTCTAGAATATCTTTATTAGCTTCTTGTTTTTGTTCTAATTGTTCTTTTACAGCTTCATTTTCTTCTTTTTGTTTCACAATCTGCTGTTGAATTTGCTCATACTCGATTGCCATCTCTTCTAACTCTGATAATTTTTCTTCAAGTGAAGCTTTTTTGTCTTCTAATGTTTGTTTATCTTCTTCTTGTGCATCTAATAATTCCTGATCAGCAGATGTAATTTTCGTTACTAATGAAAAACGATCGATAAAATCCATAAAATTCGTTGCCCCGAAGATAACTTCCAGATAACTATTGGTTCCACCACTTTGCTGCATTGATGAAATACGTTCTTTTAATATTTCATTTCTGCGATCAATATCTTTTTGGAGGTCTGCTATAACGCTTTCCAATTCTTCTGCTTCTGATTCTACTCTTGCAATATTTCCTTCTGTTTCTTTCATAACTTTCTCGTTATCTTTAATTGCTTCTTCTAATCTATTCAGTTTTTCAGTTAAAGAAATTAATTCTTCTTTTAAGCTGTTAATTTCAGATTGTTTTGCTTCAATATCAGTTTGTATTTCAGAACGTTGTGCTTGAATTTCTGCCTGTGTTTCCGCTTGAACATTACTATTATGTACAAAAAATAAACTTGTTACAACTGTTGCAGTAATCGCCGTTTGCTTTGCCATTATTTTCCAATCTCGCACTCGTTTCCCCTACCTTCAATCTATTAGATATAGTAGCGAATATAGATGTAAAGGATTTCTATTAATTCTCTATTAGCTCTCTATTTATTCACTAGCAACAGTGTAACATAGAAATATGTCAAATTTATTATCGAAATATTACATTTATATTTCAAATTGCTATTATATGTTTAAAAAAAATATTCTTTGTACTAATCTTCTACCAATTTCTTGCTTTTGTAATACTTCTTTTTTTGTTGAATTTTCTCGAAAGCTTTTTTCGCCGGCATCATTAAAGCAATGGATGCTAGACTCATACTAAAGAAAAATAGCAACGGTTGAAAGTTCCATAGAATAAAACTTATTCCCATCAAACCTAATAACATAGTAACAGTTGGTAATGGGTTAAGAGCCATAATGAAAAAGGCACTCTTTAAAATTTGTCCAACGCGCATTTCGTAATAAACATAAACAGGAAAGATATATAATATGGTTAATAAAAATAAGATACTGATAAACAGAAAGGGAATGGTTAATAACAGAGCATACTCATTTGGGGATACGGTGATAAATACGAAGTCTAAATATAAGATATAGCTTACTGTACTTATAATGAGACCAAGAATGTTCGCAGTTTTAAAAGAATCGCGGTATGCACGCCAAAATGTTTGAAAGATGGGTATATCACTGTACCCTGTTATCCATTTTTTCGTTATTGTAAAAGTGGCTGCAGTAGCGGGAAATAACCCCAGAACTACTGCACCTAACACGGTAAATAATATCCATAAGATATTTAAATATGCTACTTTTGTTATCCATTCCAGGGCTTTATTCGCTGCTTGCATGTATATCCACCTCTTTTTTATCCTTTTAGTCCACTAGTGCTAATTCCTTCGACAACATAACGTTGGAATATAAAGAAAATAACAAATACCGGGATCAACGAAACCGTTGACATGGCAAACATTGCACCCCAATTTGAAACAGTCTCATTACTTAAGAACATATTCAGTGCCATTGAAACAGTATATTTTTCCGGGCTGTTCAAATATAATACTGGACCAAGTAGGTTATCCCATGTCCAATAAAATGTGAATATGGCAGTTGTTGCAAGTGCTGGTACAACTAAAGGCAATATTATTCGGTAATAAATCTGGAATGTATTACACCCATCAATTGTTGCTGCCTCATCCAATTCTCTCGGTATTGTTCGAATAAATTGAACAAGTAAGAAAATAAAGAATGGATGGCCAAAATACGCTGGTACAACTAATGGTTTCAATGAATTAAGCCACCCTAATTCCGCGAAGATGATATATTGCGGTATCATTACTACTTCATATGGAAGCATTAGAGTCATAATCATGATCGCAAACCAGAAATTTCGACCGGCAAATTTAAGACGAGCGAATCCAAAAGCGATTAAGGAACAGGAAATTAAATGACCTACTAATACAAATACTACAAAGACTGCTGTGTTTTTTATAAATGTTCCGATACCATAATCTCCAAAACCTTCCCATCCTTTTGCATAATTTTCTAACACAAAGGGATTAGGGATTAAAGAACCTGCTGTAACAAAAATATCTGAACTAAGTTTAAATGAACTCATGATTAACCAAATAACTGGATAAAGTAACAGAATGGCAAATCCACCTACCAATACATGGTAAATAAGCTTTTTTATATGATTAGGTTTCATTGTTATCTGCCCCCTTCTGATTCATAATGCACCCAAAATCTTGACGAGAAGAAGATAATGGAAGTAAGAATTGCAATAATGATTAACATTACCCATGCCATTGCAGATGCATAACCCATATGGAAGAACTCAAAACCTTGCTTAAATAGATAAAGCGAGTAAAGTAATGTTCCATCCAGCGGACCACCTGTCCCCTTAGAAATAATAAAAGCAGGCACGAATGTCATAAATGCTGCAATTGTTTGCATAATAGCATTAAACAAAATAACTGGACTTAACATTGGTAGCGTAATAGTAAAAAACTTTTGAAAAAAGCTTGCCCCATCCACACTTGCCGCTTCATAGTAACTCTGTGGAATAGATTTTAAACCTGCTAAAAAAATTAACATCGATGAACCGAATTGCCATACTGATAAGAAAATTAACATCCATAATGCTGCTGTCGGATCTCCGAACCACCTTACAGCATCAATACCAATAAAGCCGAGAGCAAGATTAACAATCCCCTCATCACCGAAGATTTGACGCCACATGATCGCAACGGCTACACTCCCCCCAATCAATGAAGGCAGATAATACATCGTACGGTATAAACCGACTGCTCGAGAAGCTGTGTTTAATAACATGGCAACAATTAAAGCAAATGCTAACCGTAAAGGAACGCCAGCGAAAACATAGATGAACGTTATTTTTAATGAATGCAAATACCGCGGATCATCTGTAAACATTTTCGTATAGTTATCTATTCCAATCCATCTTGGTGGAGAAAAAAGGTCATAAGAAGTAAATGAAAAATATAGAGACGATATGATTGGAATAATTGTAAACGCCAGGAAACCAATAATAAATGGCCCAATGAATAGATAACCCCACAAATTTTGCTTCATATGTGTTTGCAACATAATCAGCTCCCTTCTCTGTTTGTTTAAAATGATAGCTGATCTCTAATTAGATCAGCTATCATGATAAATATTAGTTACCCAGGATACTTTCCGCTTGTGTTCTGAAATGTGTTGCTGCATCTTCTGGAGTAATTTCTCCATAGGACATTTGCTCAGACAGATTTGTTAATAGTTCAATAATTTCCCCTGCGCCAGATGGATCTGGTGACCCCATTGGAGTACTATTATTTTCCACCCATTCAATGTATTCAAATACTTGTGCTTGGGAGTCTGATACTTCTGATTTTAATGCTTCTAAAACCTCTGACGAAATTGGTACACCACGGTCACCTAAAATTAATTTATTTGCCTCGATATCGTTAACAAAGAAGCTTATAAACTTTGCAGCTTCTGCCTTCGCTTCAGAATTCTCTGCGACAGAGAAAAACATACTAGGTTTTAGGAATAGACCATCTGCCGTATTCGGACCAGGCATTGGAGCAATTTCAAAGTCTAACCCAGATAATTGTTCTAATCCAACGAATTGATTAGACCATTGGAATA
Organism: Gracilibacillus xinjiangensis; assembly: GCF_042651765.1. Classification (NCBI taxonomy): domain Bacteria; kingdom Bacillati; phylum Bacillota; class Bacilli; order Caryophanales; family Bacillaceae; genus Gracilibacillus; species Gracilibacillus xinjiangensis. Next base: position 1,232,666 of record NZ_JBHSDT010000008.1, read on the forward strand.
TACCAACACCTTCGCCTTTAATAATTGGATCATCTTCGGGACCAGCTAATTGCGCTAAGAAATCAGGTGTAGGTGTTGCCCCTTTTTCTACTTCTTCTGTAGTCATCGAGAAAAAGTCTATAAATAGTTGATCATCTTCATAGCCTAACCCACTGCCATCTTCCGCATATAAACGTTGTCCTTGTGTACGTAAATAATAATTGAAAAACACATCTGCCTGGAAACCATTATCGAAATAAACTCCTGCATCAGCAGCTGCTTGAGACATTTCCTGAAAATCTTCCCATGTCCAATCTTCTGGAATTTCATCATAGCCAATTTCAGCTAATTGCTGTGGATTGTATTGGAATCCAACAGCATTAACCCCTAAGTTAAAACCATATAATGCATCATTAATTTGACCTGCATTAACGTTATCATCTGATATATTGCTTACATCAATTTCACTTTCAAGAAATGGTGTTAAGTCAGTTAACTGACCATTTTGTGCATATTGAGAAAGATAAGATAAGTCCATTGCAACAATATCTGGTAATTCATTAGCTGCAGCTTGTGGAGCCAGCTTCCGCCAATAGTCTTCCCAGCTTGCATATTCCGGTTCAATGGTTACATGAGGATTCTGTTCCTCATACATTTTAATTACTTCTAATGTATAGTCATGTCTTGTTTGCTCACCCCACCATGCGATTCGCAGTGTGACATCTTCGCCAGTTGCTTCCTCAGAACCAGACCCTGAATCATTTCCTGTTTCTTCTGTTCCAGTATCTGTACTTGTTTCCTCGGTTCCGCCGTCACCGCCACACGCAGTTAAGACTAATACCATCATTAAACCTAAAAGCAAATACAAAGATTTTTTCATTTCTTTCCCTCCCCTTTTTATATACGCTTTTTGTAAGCGATTACAGTTATATCATATCATTTTTTGATTCCGTACAATTATAGAAAAATCAGAGTTGAATGTATAAAAAAAAGAGGTTTAGTAAGCATCACCTTAGTCGGTACTCTTCATAACCTCTGATGGTGTAAACCCTTTGATTCTTTTAAACAATTGGCTGAAATATTGCGGATTACTGCCAAACCCTAACCTTTCAGCTAATTCGAACACTTTTATATCTTCTTCTAATCCGATGATTTCTACGGCCTTGTTGATTCTGGCATTTGTAACATAGGATGAGAAACGCTGGCCAACTTCCTTTTTGAATATTTTCCCAAGATAGTCTGCATTCATATAAAGGCAGTTATTCGCTAACCACTGTAGTGATAATTCCGGATTATGAATTTCTCTATCAATCCATTCGAGTAAATCTTGTACGACTTTTGAATATTTTCTTGGTGTTGAATCAACCAGCCTCAAAGAACTGAATAACTGGTCAAAAAACTCGTAAAGAGTAGCTAAATGGGTAACACCTTCCAATTTTGAAATTATCTCAATCCGATCTTCTTGCATAACTGAATTAAGTCTGCTCATCAATAATAAATAAAATTGAATAAAATATCCTTTTGCGATCTTTGGGCTAATATTATATTGCTTCAGTTCATTACCGAACTTTTTAACAATTTGTACTGGTTGTTCTATCGATGACTGTTTCTTTAAATGAACAATTACTTGATCCACATCTAATGGTGTAATTCTTTCCGTACCTGTTTGGTAGTCAGTAATTTCATTAGCAGAAACTACCGCTCCTTTTGGATGATAGAACAATTGTAAAATTAAATCATTCAATATAGATTTGGATTTCACTGCATCTTTTACTTGATAGGGACGAGATAGAACTATTGACCAGCTATCTGTAACTCTTCTCAGATAAGTATTTATTGATTGTAATAAACGCTCATCTTTTTCCAGCATAATTACTATATTGCTGTCAATAATTGTGCCAATGTAGGTCATACCCTTACAAACAACTTCAAGTTCGCTCAATTGCTGCTCTATGATTGGATAATCTAAATTCGACTCACAATGGAATATTAAAAATTGAAAGTCACTTCCGTTAAACTTTGAATTTACCATATTTATGAACCTCTGCTGGATATCTTCTGAAAAAGGGCCATCACCAATATAGCGCTTCACAATATCTTCATATTCATAGTCATGCAGTTTCGAAGCATCTTGCTGAATGGATTCTAAGTATTCCATTGCTTCCTCTTCTTCTCTTTTTTCTTGAATAATTTCTGTTAAAGCCTCAGATATCTGATCTTCATTGCAAGGTTTAAGTAAATAGTGTCTAACACCAAACCTCATCGCTTGCCTCGCATATTCAAATTCGTTGTACCCGGATAAAAACACCCATTTAATTGACGGGTATTTTTCACTAGCTTTTGCAACTAACCCTATTCCATCAAGCCCAGGCATGGTTATATCTGTAATAACGATATCTGGTTGATTTCTTTCAATAAAAGCCAATGCTTCCAACCCATTCATTGCTTTACCAACCAATCTTGTCTGGTGACTTTCCCAATCTATAATGACAGATATACCGTCAAGAATCATTCGTTCATCATCTACCAGCAACACTTTGTACATAACTATCATTCGCTCCCTTCGGTATTGTGATTATTACATTTGTCCCCTTACCTGTTTCGCTTTCAATATGGAGTCCGTAATCGCTGCCAAATAATATTTTAATCCGCTCATTTATATTTTTTAATCCGATCCCTGTTCCTTTTGGTATATACTCACCCTTGATTAAATTGATTAAATATTCCCGCTCCATTCCTGGACCATTATCACTAATCATAATTTTTATATCCCCTTCATACTCATTTATGTCTAGAATAATTTCACATACACCAACCATTTCTTGTAACCCATAACGGATCGCATTCTCCACGATTGGCTGTAATATAAATTTTGGTATTTTTAATTGAAGTAAATGATTTGGAATATTTTTCTTGAAATACAGCCTTTCCTCAAAACGGTATTTCTGAATGGTAATATAGTGGTCGACAATAGATACTTCTTCGGATAGAGGGATGAGCGTGCTTTTCATGTTGATTGATGATCGAAGCACATAGCCAAGGGATTCAGCCATTTGCGATATTTTCTTTTCCCCGGCTATTTTCGCAGACCAATTAATTGATTCTAGTGTGTTGTATAAAAAATGTGGATTAACTTGTGCTTGCAGTGTTTTATATTCAGAATCTTTAATTAGTAATTGCTTTTTATAATTTTCTGCTATTAAATAATTGATTTGATTCATCATTTTTTTAAAATTTTCATGCATCTGGCCTGCTTCGTCTTTTGTAAAATTCGTTTCTGATTCTAAATCATAGTAATCCAGATTTCCAGTTTGTACCTTTTCCATCTTTCGGTTTAAACTTTCAATTGGATTAACAATAGTTCCAGTAAATTTGGAACCTAAAAAGATAACGATTAAAAATAATGCGAAATAAGTCAGGAATACAGCAGTTCGGGTTTGCGTAATAACCTTAAATAAGTTACTATACGGTGTTAAAATCATATATGTCCAACCTAAATCATTTGCTTCTGAATAGGTTAAAAAATAACGTTCCTTATTAATTTCGACAATTTGATACCCTTGTTTATTGATATGAAATTGGCCTGGTGAAATATTGTTAATTGGATTCTCATTTGTAAACACTTGATTTTCTGAGTCATCGTAGATGAGAAAACTAGTGTTCTGGTCCTCTAAATTGCTGGTGATTTCATTCACTATTTCATCAATATCCACACGTATACCCACTGTCCCTAATTTTGCAAACGAGAAATCTAAATATTCGTGGATATCTCTTGCTACAATGATTGCAGCATCTTCCTTAGTTGGCGACAGCCATGTTACACCACCTTCTTCCAGCTTAGTAACACTTTTTATTTCATTTATCCTCGCTTTTGACAAATTTTTTAATGCAATTCCACTGGCATATTCTTGGTTATCATTATCATAAACTTGAATCGATTCTATATATTTACTCAATGCTCCAATATCTATTAGTCTTTTTCTAAGTTCTGCTCCAATCATATAGTGGTTATAGCTGGATTCACTGTTGGCTAATTCGGTTAAATAGGATTGAACATATGTATCTGTAGCAATCTGATATGACAGTCTTTCTAATTTCTTTAATTCTGCTTCAATCGAATTTGTAGAGACTTGTAATGCTTGTGCAGATTGGCGATAGATCTCTTTATTATAGAAGGTAAAAGCATACTGTAAGATAGATAAACCACCAATACTGAATGTGAGCAAAACTAGTAATGTAAGAATCACCATCTTATACTTAAGTCTTAAGTTTGCATAATAGTTCTTAAGTTTATGTAACAAGAATAATCACCTCATTTCTATAAACAGGTGTTAACGCTTCCAGTTTGTATATTTTTATTATACTTATTATTTTACAGTACCGTCAAATCAGTTATACCAACCTGTATCATTTTCAAATGAGAACTTCGTTGTATGGCTGGTATCATCCAGCGACATTTACTTCCAATTTTTATATTGACTTATATAGGATTTTTATGGCAGAGTGGATCCTCTTTCTTGACTGGTGGTTTAGATGTCTTCTAATGCGTTATCTGTTTTGGAAAAATAATATGTTTCCTCCTGTTTTTTCAGTAACATCGATTTTTATTTGGCCCTTCCTCAAATAAAAATACCCTATAGAGGGCTTTTTATAAGAGCCTGCTCTATAGGGTAAATTGATATACTTAAGGTATGAACATTTAATTTCCTTTTAGGAATTGTTACTTCCTTGTCCGCCATTGCTTCGTTTACCGCCTTTACGGCCGATTTCTTCATAGAATTCTTGATCATGATTACGGGAAGTAGCTTCTCCGCCTTTTTGTCCAATTTCTTCAAAGAATTCCTGGTCATGTTCTCTTGCAGTTTTGTTGCCGCCTTTTTGTCCGATTTCCTCAAAGAACTCCTTATCATGTTCTCTTGCGGTTTTGTTGCCGCCTTTTTGTCCTGCTTCTGAACGAGACATCTTGTTATTATTGTTTTTAGCCATTTGAATCTACCTCCTTGAATTATTTTTTTCTTACATTACATATCTTCCACTATTGATTTATACTAAACATACATTCTTTCTTTTTAATAGAATTGTAATAATCTTTTATTTATTTTCACCTTCGTATTTTTTCGCCAATTCTTGCAAAACTTTATTTGCTACTTTCTCTTTTTCTGCTTTTTCTTTTTCTTCTAAAATAAAATGTATCTCGTCTTCTTTCGGTATATTAAAAAATTTCTTTTTACCTTTAGCTTCTTTTGGCACCATTGGTATCACCCTTTCCATTTTAGAGTCTGGCGTTAAGTTCCTGGTTAACAAAATTCTTTCTTTTCCTCCAAACAAAGCCATCCCCTTTTGTAATGAAGGCTACATCAACCGGAAGCCCTACTGATTCAGTAGCTCTGCTTACCCTTCTTTTAAAAGAAGTCAGATTAATTAATGTTTCAGCCATATCTGCAAGGTCCTCTTTTGGTAAGGATCGGACAATACCAAGAAGAGGTTTAATATAATTACTCTGCTGATATTCCCAAACTGCTTCTTTAATCGATTGATATACATCTTTACCCAGTTTTTCTATGTTTGTAACATGATCATTAGAAAAAGAGATATCTTTTATATGCTGTTGAATCTGATTGGGATACTCCGTTAGCACTTTTTGTATAATGCTGAAGATGGCATCCTCCATATCCGGCTCAATTCCTCCCATAAAGGAATCAATCATCTCCCTCTGGGCAAAAGGTACAATCGCAGCAGTGCCATCTTCTTGCTGATTGGTATAACTAATCTGTTTTTCCAGTTCTTTTGTATATTTCAGTTGACCGAGAATAAACCCTTCCAAACGAAAACTTAATAAATGGGGGAATAAATCTTTTTCACCAAAACCTGCAATTACAAATCCACTGCTACCAGTACTAAAGTAATGACTTCTTGCAGTTTCATATGCTAATATTATAAGTTTCTCCTTTAATGTTTCGGTAAGCTTAAATGAAATTATTTCTTCTTCAATTTCATTAATGGTCACATGGTATTTCTCTTTAAACTCTTCAAAGTTCAATGCTGGAATGATCTTATCCTTCTTTTCAAACTCCTCTATATTACGATCAATGTACACACTCATCAAATTTTCTACTATAGTGTTGGTTGCTTCTTCTTCGCTTTGATTAATATCATCTTCTATCTCTCGAACAATCTGTTTTAATATCCCGGAAAAGGTTCGATAAATAATTACCTCTTCAATTTGAGAATTTTTAAATCTCTCATCATGCCGGAGGAAATCTAAAAAGTCTTCCATATATTGATTAAGAGTAGAAAAAGTTCGGGTTCCCAAAAATTCGCGATAAGATTTAATAATAACTTCCCACGGTATCTCCATAAACGATGCCGCACCATACACCATGATCCCTACTGCTTGTTCGCCAGATAAAGAAAAAAGCTTGTTTGCAGAATTATAAACTTTTTTAATATCATCGCGTCCACTCGTAATGGCACTATCTGCCGCCAATGCCATCCCTTGTTTATTCATGATTGCTATTTCTGCAGTCATATTAACCCTCCTCTCTATTAGTTATTATCCTTAAACCTTATCAATCAAACTAAAAAGATGAGTACTGATAACATTGCAGGAGCTGGTCTCAACAAGATTCTCTGCAAACAAAAAGCATTAGTTTTTCAATTGAAAAAACTAATGCTTTTTGTTTAAGCCTGTGTTTGAACCATATTATTGATGGATATGGAAGAATCATCATTGAAATGGATCATTATTCTATTTGCCTATTTCTGATTTTCAAAATGCAAACGCTGCTATGAGAGCAATTTTTTCTTTCTTTTCGTATTTTCACTTTAACTGTGGAATTGTAAAAAACTGGTCTTACAAATTCAACATTCATGTTACGAGGCAAAGCACTATAATCACCACCAACTATTGCTGGTGGACTTAGCATCAATAACCTTTATACCAGAAGTCGCCATTATTTAACTGAGGGGACACGATGAATTTATTCCCCTAGGACTTTGTATATAAGTGGGGCCGGCTAAAAGCCATCCCCAGTAAACAATCTTTTTTATTAATTTTTGATTAAACCTTACGAACATTAGTTGCTTGTGGCCCACGTTGACCCTCTTCCATGTCAAAGGTAACGTCTTGACCTTCATCCAATGTCTTAAAACCTTCACCTTCTATAGCTGAAAAGTGGACGAATACATCGTCTCCACCTTCACGCTCGATGAATCCAAAACCTTTGTCACTGTTAAACCACTTTACTTTACCTTGTTCCATTTTGTTCCCTCCTAGCATGTAAACATAGTCCGTTAAAATTGCAAGGTAAACTTGCATCATTATTTTGTCCAAAAGCTTTAGAATTAACCGCATAATACTGTTTTTAAGAGAAATAATAAGTTTGTTCTTACCCTTATTAAGTTGGAGGTTAGACAAATGGATAAAGCATTTCAACCGAAAGATACGGGAAAATTAACGAATGAACACTAAAGTACTAAGAAAGACAGAAGAAGAGAAGAAGCACTTACTTCTCATGGTACAGAACCAATTAAACACCTTACTAAATAGTAATTACCAACTTGTTTTCGGAAGGCGAGCATTTTAGTGTGCTCACCCTATATTTGGAGGTGAAAGGTGAACATCGATACTCAGATTTTATTATAGGGCTAATTATCCTTTAATAAATTTTTCTGGTTTTTTGTTAAGCATATCTCCCGGTAGCCTCTGTACAATTTTCCAAACTCGCCTTTACTAAAAGGCTGCACTCCACAAATTGATCTTAATGGGAAAGTGATTTACCTAAATATGTATGAAGTTCAAATAAAATCATTAAACCAGAATGATGCAATAAAACCCTAAATAAAACAAAGCATAAAATCTCCAAAAGGAAACTTCATGCTTCAGAGTATTATTTTTATGAGTGTCATTGCCGTTATTTTTTTGAAGCAATATGGCTGCCAAATTTTCATTTTAGATTCCTCCCTCAACAACTATTTTATATTCGACCTATGCATCCGAATCTAAATCTATTAATACTAATGACTTTGATTCAATTGATTTAGATTCTATAGATTTTGAGAACATACCTAAAGAGCTTTCATACTCACGAATTTTTTCAGCAAAACGGTCTAACACTTCTGCAACTTGTTCCCTGGTCAACGGCATTTTTGGTTTATTTCCATCAAAATAACCTTGCATCACTTGTTTTTTCCACACTCCTGCTGCCCATTCACTAGGTTGGTTACTTCGATTGATCATTATTTCGCATCCTATGTAAAAACATCAGGTTGTTAAAAAAATCAGAATATACACGATTTTAGACATAGTCATGCTAGTTACTTGATTAATAGAAATGCATTCCAATCTATTATCGCACAACGTTTAGGACATATCGATATAGGGACAACGTTAAATATATATAGTCACCTTTATCCAATTACAGAAAAAGAAGCCGTACTTCACATGGAAGACGACTTCAAACCTGCTCAAATATATCATTTTAAATAAAAATGTTACCACATTTGTTACCACCAAATCCAATACGTTGTCATATCAACGTTTATAGGCGATTGATGGAGACGGTGGGAATCGAACCCACGTCCAAGGATATCGGCACTCAGGCTTCTACACGTGTAGTTGGTATATTCATGTTTCGCTGACTGTTCTGCCTACCAACAGGCATCCCTAGCAGCTAGTCTGATTAGTCTCTTCTACAAATCCGCAGACGGAGGATCGTAGCGTAGCCCACTAATAAGTGAGACCCTTCAATCTGCCACATGGGCGATAGCAGGAAGGATCCTTTAGTCAGTGCTTAGGCAGCTGCTAAAGAGTAATTGTTTTCTTTGCCAGTTATTATTGGCGTTAACGTTTTACGAGTCGTAACCTCGACGCGCAACCAGAGCTCGACCTACCCCTGTCGAATCCGTAACGTCCCCTTAATAAATAAGAAGATACGGATAAGAGTACTAAGCTCTTATATATGAAGTTGTTAGTTTCTAACCGATAAATCTATTATAGCATATTTCTAGTATTTTTCAAGTAAACAGGATTTCCAATTCCAGTTAACTGCGATCTTTGATTGCACGATCCATATCACGTTTTGCTTGCTTCTGTTTTAAATCTTCACGTTTATCATATTTTTTCTTCCCTTTACCTAAACCAATTAGTATTTTCGCAAAACCATTTTTTATATATACTTTTAGTGGAACTAATGAATATCCTGCTTGTTTTGTTTCCCCAATTAATTGATCAATTTGTTTGCGGTGCAGCAATAATTTCCTTGCACGTGTTGGTTCATGATTATAACGATTTCCTTGTTCATATGGAGAAATATGCATATTATTTAAATAAACTTCTCCGTTTCTAATTGTCGCAAAGCTATCTTTCAAGTTAACCTGACCTTTACGAATCGACTTAATCTCAGTACCTTGCAAGACAAGCCCTGCCTCATATGTTTCCTCTATAAAATAATCGTGGTTTGCTTTACGATTTTGTGCGATAACTTTTCCTTCATTTTTTGCCATGACTATTTCCTCCTAAATGTTCCGTACACATATTGTAGCAAAAATCATACAATTGCGCTAACAGAGGAAAAAATTTAGTAACAAAGACAGATTAAAAAAGCTAGCATTCCCTCCTTTATTAGGGAATGCATATATTTTCATTGAACTTAACACTTGTCTGCTTCTGCTTTTTAAAAGACAAAATAGAAACTTAAAGTACTTCTATTTTCTTTTCTTTTTCCGTCCGTTTTTCTTTTTCGCTTTTGCACCAGATTTTTGAGCGTTTTTCGCAGTCTTCTTCAGACCACCTTTTTCTCTCCGTGCATTAATCACTTTTGGTCCATCTTTGTTCTCTCTGTTTTTTCTTGGTCTCATTCCAACAATCTCAAAATCAACTGCCCGCTCATCAAGGTTAACTTGGGCAACTTTAATTGTTATAGCGTCACCTACCTGGTAAACATTCCCTGTCCGTTCCCCAATCATCGAATAAGATCTTTCATCAAAATGATAATAATCGTCTGTTAAATAGCTGACATGAACTAAGCCTTCAACAGTATTCGGCAATTCGACAAACAAGCCAAAGTTAGTAACAGAACTGATTACTCCTTCAAATTCTTCGCCAATCTTGTCTTGCATAAATTCTGCTTTTTTCAGATCATCTACTTCACGTTCTGCATCAACTGCAGCTCTCTCTTTCATAGAGGCTTGACGAGCAATTTCAGGCATTTTCTCTTTCCAGTGTGCTCGTGTTTTTTCATCTAATTTTCCTTCAATTAAGTACGTACGAATCAGCCTGTGAACAATTAAATCTGGATATCGTCTAATTGGTGAAGTGAAATGTGTATAAAATTCTGTTGCTAAACCAAAGTGTCCGATACTTTGCGGATCATACTTCGCCTGCTTCATGGAACGTAACATTAATTTGGATATAATAATGTCTTCGTCTGTTCCTTGTACTTCATCCAATACTTGTTGTAATGCCTGTGGATGGATCTCATTAGAGGTCCCTTTAACAACATAACCAAACCTTGCGATAAATTCGAAAAAGTTTTGCAATTTAGCAGGATCTGGATCTTCGTGAATACGATGAATAAACGGTACATCCATCCAATGAAAGTGTTCAGCAATGGTTTCATTAGCACACAGCATAAACTCTTCAATTAGCTTCTCACCGACAGAGCGTTCTCTTATGACAACATCTTTCGCTTTTCCATCCTCATCAACTAATACTTGTGCTTCCTTGAAATCAAAATCAATTGCACCACGACTGAATCGTTTATTACGTAAAACCTCTGCCAAATCACGCATTTCCTCAAACATAGGCACAAGTGGCTTGTATCTTTCTTTCTGTTCCGGATCCTCATCAACTAATATTTGGTTGACCGCTTTATATGTCATCCGCTCGGTTGTATTGATGACTGCCTGAAAGATTTCATGGTTAACAACTTCGCCTTTTTGGTTAATTTCCATGTCACAGCCAAGCACTAAACGATCGACATGCGGATTCAGAGAGCATATCCCATTCGATAATCGGTGAGGAATCATCGGGATTACTCTGTCAACTAAGTATGCACTTGTCCCACGTTCAAATGCTTCCTTATCAATTGGAGAATTTTCTTTAACATAGTGGGTTACATCTGCAATATATACCCCTAATTTATAGTTTCCGTTCGAAAGTCTGGAAACAGTAACAGCATCATCTAAGTCTTTCGCATCTGCACCATCGATTGTTACAATCGTTTCATTTCTTAGATCACGTCGATCTTGTAAATCTGTTTCAGAAATCTGCTCCGGAACACTCTCTGCTTGATCAAGTACTTCTTGTGGAAAGTCAATCGCAATTCCATTCTTATATATGATCGACAAGATGTCCATGCCTGGATCGTTCTTGTGACCAAGGATTTGGATAACTTCCCCTTCTGCGCTCATCCGTCCTTCAGGAAATTTTGTTATTTCTACAATGACCTTGTGACCACTAACAGCACCTTTTGATTGACCTTTTGGTACAAAGATATCATTCGGAATTCTCTTATCATCAGCTATAACGAAACCGAATGCGCCATTATCATCATATGTTCCGACAATTTGTTTCATTTGTCTTTCGATAATGCGGACAACAACCCCTTCAGCTCGTTTACCGTCATCATCACGGCGGTCTACACGCACAAATACGATATCTCCATTCATTGCTGACTGTAAATCTGATTGATTAATGTAAACATCATCCATCGACTCATCATCAGGGATAAGAAATGCAAATCCCTTTGCATGCATTTGAATCCTTCCCCTGATAAGATTCATTTTTTCCGGAAGACCGTAACGGTTTTTCTTTGTTCGAATTAATTCACCACTATCTTCTAAATTATTTAGTGCTTTCATCAACTCTGTAAATTGGTCTGCTTCTTCCAATTGTAAACTTTCCTCTATCTCCTGAACAGATAGAGGTTTCGTCGCATTTTCTTGGAAAAATTCGAGTATTTTTTGTTGGAGCTCCATCCAATCACCTCTTTCTCTTTCTATGTCCTTTATTATTATGGCAAATTACCAGTCAAGTGATGCGAAAAATTCGGCAATATCTTCATGTAACTCATCTTTTGCATTACTAAAAGTGATTGCGTGCCCTGCATTTTCATACCATTTTATTAGTTTCTGATCAGATTCAACCGTTTGATAGATGTAATTAGCACTATCTGTATTAATCATCTGATCATTGGCTGCCTGAACAACAAATGTTGGAGTATACAGCATATCAACATCCTCTTTTACACGTTCAATTGACTGGGCGATTTGCTGAAATAACTCTTTTGAATTGTCTAATAATTGATGAACTTCCTGTTCGATCGTCGCTTCATCTTTTTTCTCTAACTGTTTATATTCTTTAGCGAATTTTCTGAATCCTATCGTTAACTGTTCTTCATTATCGAAAAACATCGGGGAACACATCGTTACAACTGCTTGAAGAGGATTATTGCAAGCAAGGCGCAACCCTAAGACACCCCCAAGTGATAATCCAGCTACAGCAATTTTTTCATATCCCTCTTCTTGCAAATGCTGATAAGCCGCTTGTACATCTTCCCACCACTCTTCTGCAGTTGCTTCAACTAGTTCCTCAGGTGATTTTCCATGGCCGCGGTAAATTGGGGCAAAGCACGTATAACCTTTACTGTTTAAATATCTGCCAAGCATCCTAACATCAGCAGAATGGCCAGTGAACCCATGTAATAATAATACCGCTCGTTCATCCCCTTTAAACATAAATGGCTCTGGTTGTTTCATTTTCATTTCCGTTCGACTCCTTTTGAAAATAGCAATAATTGAAAAGAACATCCTTCGCATTGTCGCAAAGGATGCTCTTATAGTTGTTATGATCATTTCCTAAAAACAGGAGAATTATAACAAGTAAGCAATAGCAAAAGTTAATACGAAAAACAATACCCCTGTAATTACAGTACCTCTGTGCAGTACGGCATCGATACCTCTTGCTTTTTGTTTACCAAATAATTGCTCAGCTCCACCTGAAATAGCTCCAGATAAGCCTGCACTCTTCCCTGATTGAAATAATACCAATACGATTAATACAATTGCATCAATAATTAGCAAAGTCATTGCAGTTGCTAACATATGGCAAACACCCCCTAGACGTACAAATACATAATATCAATTTAGCACAATTTCGATCGGTTTAGCAAGTTATTTTACAATTTTCTAATAAAAAACATGGTAAAATATAGCTATCATATATTTTAAGAGGTGTTAATGTTGAAAAAAAGCAAATGGTTGGAAATGTCTGACCAAACTTCTGTCTATTTAAGAATATGGGATCCAACAGAAAAACCACGTGCCATTGTTCAAATTGCTCACGGAATGGCAGAACATGTGGAAAGGTATAATAATTTAGCGAAATTTTTAAACAAGCAAAACATAGCAGTTTATGGAAATGATCACCGCGGTCATGGTCAAACAGGTGCACGTCAAAATATGATGGGTTTTTTTAGCAATGAAAACGGATTTGACCGCACAGTTTTAGATTTAATAGAAGTTACTACATATATCCAAAGACAATATCCCAATATCCCAATTATTTTGTTAGGGCACAGCATGGGTTCATTTTTAGCAAGAAGATATTTAACGTTACATCACCAAATCAACCTGTCTGGCGCTATCTTAATTGGGACAGGTTATCAGGCAATGCCATTACTAAAAGCAGGAAAAATGCTTGTTAAGACTATTTCTAAAATAAAAGGAAAAACAGCCACCGGAAAGTTCCTTAATAAAATGACATTTAAGCAATATAATAAGAAAACTGAAAAAGAAACAGATTTTGATTGGATTTGCAGTAATAATGAAGTGGTTAAAGATTATATGAATGACCCTTATTGTGGTTTCATCCCGACAAATCAATTCTTCTATGATTTATATGAAGGAATAGAGAAAGTCCAGCAAAAACAAGCCATTAATCAGATTAACAAGAAAATTCCCTTGTTGTTACTTACAGGTGAGGACGATCCTGTTACTAATTATGGTAAAGGGATGGAAGCGGTTGTGCAATTATATCGCTTTTATAATATAGAAACAATTGAAAAGAAAATTTATCCAAATATGAGGCATGAAATTATAAATGAGGATAACCAAATTGCTTACAAGGATATAATAAACTGGATCAACAAACAAATCCCTTGTCAATCCGGCGTACAGTCATTATAATGAGGTTGCTACTTTGTTAAAATTTTTTACAAAAAATTAAAACTTTTAATTGTAATGTTGAAAAATAACTCCAAATAAGAGTAAAATTAAAAGGTAGCAATACATTAATTAAATATATACTTAGGAGGTTTTTTTATTATGGCAGTAGAAAAAACAGTAACAATCACAGATGAAACAGGAGTTCACGCGCGTCCAGCGACAGTACTTGTGAATAAAGCAGGTAGCTTCTCTTCAGAAATGACTTTAGAATATAATGGGAAGTCAATTAACTTGAAATCAATCATGGGTGTTATGTCACTTGGTATCCCGCAAGGTGCCCAAATCAAAATCATTGCTGAAGGTTCTGACGAGCAAGAAGCTGTAGATGCTGTTGTGGATGTCATTAAATCAGAAGGACTAGGAGAGTAATTCTTTCATGAGTAATTTAACAGGTATAGCGGCATCAAATGGGATTGCCATAGCGAAAGCATATAAATTAGCAGTTCCTGACCTTTCTTTTAGTAAGCAAACAGTAGAAGATACAAAAAGTGAAGTGGAACGACTAACAAGCGCACTCGAAGTATCCAAATCAGAGTTAGAGAAAATAAAAGAACATGCAAGAGCATCACTTGGTGATGAGCATGCGGAAATCTTTTCTGCTCACCTGCTGGTACTAAGTGATCCAGAACTCATTAACCCGATTAAAGACAAAATTGAATCGGAAAACGTTAATGCAGAAGTTGCCTTAGATGAAACAGCTCAAATGTTTATTCAAATGTTCGAAGGCATGGACAATGAATATATGAGAGAAAGAGCTGCTGATATTAAAGATGTAACGAAACGTGTAATGGCACATTTACTAAATGTATCATTTCCTAACCCTGCATTAATTGATGAGGAAGTTATTGTCATTGCAGAAGATTTAACACCATCAGATACAGCTCAATTAAATAAACAATTTGTTAAAGGCTTTACAACAAACATCGGTGGTAGAACATCTCACTCAGCAATTATGGCACGTTCACTTGAAATCCCAGCTGTTGTTGGTACGAAAAAAGTGACAACAGCAGTTAACGAAGGAGATCTTCTTATTATTGATGGTATCGATGGACAAGTCCTTATTAACCCATCAGATGATGAAGTTGCTCAATATAAGCAAAAACAAGAAGATTTTGAGAAACAGAAACAAGTATGGGCAAAATTAAAAGATGAACCAACCGTTTCCTCTGATGGAACCCATGTTGAATTAGTCGCTAATATTGGTACACCAGATGATGTACAAGGTGTATTAAATAATGGTGGCGAAGGTGTTGGTCTTTATCGTACCGAATTCCTTTATATGGGGAAAAATGAACTGCCTACAGAAGAAGAGCAGTTTGATGCCTATAAATCAGTATTAGAACAAATGGGTGACAAACCTGTTGTTGTTCGTACACTAGATATTGGTGGAGACAAAGAATTACCATATTTAGAATTGCCTGACGAGATGAATCCATTCTTAGGTTTTCGTGCGATTCGTCTATGTCTGGAACGTGATGATATTTTCCGTACACAATTACGTGCACTTCTCCGTGCAAGTACATACGGAAACTTAAAAATAATGTTCCCAATGATTGCAACATTAGATGAATTCCGTCAAGCGAAACAAATTTTACTAGAAGAAAAAGATAAGTTAGTTGGCGAAGGTGTGGAAGTCTCTGATTCAATTGAAATCGGTATTATGGTGGAAATTCCATCAACTGCAGTTATTGCTCGTCAATTTGCGAAAGAAGTCGATTTCTTTAGTATTGGAACAAATGACTTGATTCAGTATACGTTAGCCGCAGACCGTATGAATGAACGTGTAAGCTACTTATACCAACCATACCACCCTGCAATCTTAAACCTTGTTAACAATGTTATCGAGGCAGCACATGCTGAAGGCAAATGGGCTGGAATGTGTGGAGAAATGGCTGGCGATTCCATTGCCATTCCAATTCTTTTAGGATTAGGTTTAGATGAATTCAGTATGAGTGCAACATCCATTCTGCCTGCTCGTACACAAATCAAAGGACTTTCCAAAGAAGAAATGGCGTCTTACAAAGACCAATTGTTAAGCATGAACACTGCTGATGATGTAGAGGCATTTGTTCGTGAGAAAACAAATCAGTAAAATATCCTTTCTGAAATAAATAAGCTTATCCTTTTTTAAGGATAAGCTTATTTTATATCTTTTAATCGATCCCATGACAGCTAGACTCTATAAAATAGTCTCAAATATTTACTAATTAGGGAGTTTAATCATTATTCACCTGGTATTACTACATCTTCTTCCCATGCTAACATACCGCCAGCCATATTTGTTGCTTCTATTCCATTCGCTTCTAAATATTCTGTTGCACGGCCGCTCCGCGCTCCCGAACGACAAACCATATAGTAATGCTCGTCTTTGTCTAACTCATTCATTCGCTCTGGAATCTCGCCTAATCGAATATGTTTAGCTCCTGGAATCACTCCTGCTGCAACCTCATCATCTTCTCTTACATCTATAATGTTTAGTTTTTCTCCACTGTTCAGTTTCTCAGCTAGCTCTGCTGGTTGTATTTCTTTCATAATACTTACCTCCATAAAATTAATCACCTACATTATAACACGTACATCACTGAATAACGCAATCTTAACATCTTATGAACGGCTATTATTATTTAAGCAATAAATTACATAAACAGTATTATGAGCACTAACAATTTCACTAATGTACTAACTTAGTTAGTGCTAGTGCGCCACTGGGGGAAACAGTCGCTTTCCGTGGGCACGGCTTCAGCTAACTTGTTAAAGAAGCCCACTTTAACAATTGGATCTTCAGCTCGCGCTGTTCCCACAGGAGTCTCCTATTTCCCCCAGCTGGTAACATTCCCTGCACCAATAAGAGGATCGGACATAATACTTTTTATCCAGCAACAATAATTATAAGCGCAGGCACGTAAATTATCTCCTGTAATATCAGCATTACCAATAGAAAACAGATTTTAAGTGTAGTAAATAAACGTAGACTCCCTGTGGGATCAGCGGCCAAGTCGAGACCCCTTAGAGAGCGGTTTTTGCGAGCGAGGAGGCTAGACAGACCCCCGTGGAAGGTGAAGTTTATTTACGGAACGGGAATTTCGCAGCAAATCGAGTAACAATTCAGTGCTCATAATACTGCTTATGCTCTTTCATTGAATCTCTTGCTATCTATATAAAAAGATGAACTCTGATTATCAGAGTTCATCTTTTGGCTATATAAGCTTATTTATTTAAGTTATAGAACGCAGCTGGACCTGCATATTTAGCAGATGTTGCTAAAGCGTCTTCGATACGTAATAACTGGTTGTATTTAGCTACACGGTCTGTACGGGACGGTGCACCTGTTTTGATTTGACCAGCGTTTGTTGCCACTGCGATATCAGCAATTGTTGCATCTTCTGTTTCACCAGAGCGGTGAGAGATTACTGCAGTGTAACCTGCACGTTTTGCCATTTCAATTGCTTCGAAAGTTTCTGTAAGTGTACCAATCTGGTTCACTTTTACAAGGATAGAGTTACCTACACCTTGCTCGATACCTTGAGCTAGACGTTTAGTGTTTGTAACAAATAAGTCGTCACCAACTAATTGTACACGGTCACCAATGCGGTCTGTAAGAAGTTTGTGACCTTCCCAGTCGTTTTCATCTAGTCCATCTTCAATTGAGATGATTGGGTATTTATTGATCATTTCTTCATACCATGCAACCATTTCTTCAGATGTACGTACTACACCTTCACCTTTAAGGTTGTATTTACCATCTTCGTAGAACTCAGATGATGCTACGTCCATCGCAAGTTTTACTTCCTCGCCTGGTTTGTAACCAGCTGCTTCGATTGCTTCAATAATTGTAGAAAGTGCTTCTTCATTTGATCCAAGGTTTGGAGCAAATCCACCTTCATCACCTACACCAGTATTCAAACCTTTTCCACTTAATACTTTCTTCAAGCTGTGGAAAATTTCAGCACCCATACGAAGTGCTTCTTTGAATGATGGAGCACCTACAGGCATGATCATAAATTCCTGGATATCTACGTTGTTATCCGCATGCTCCCCACCATTTAAAATGTTCATCATTGGTGTTGGAAGAGTAGTTGCATTGAAACCACCTAAGTAAGTATATAATGGTACACCTAAGTGATCTGCAGCTGCATGTGCTGCTGCCATTGATACACCTAGAATAGCATTGGCACCTAATTTACCTTTGTTTTCTGTACCATCAAGTTCAAGTAAAAGCTGATCAATGATAACTTGACGAGTTACGTCAATACCCATTAATTCTGGTGCAATTACTTCATTTACGTTTTCTACTGCTTTTTGAACACCTTTACCTAAGTAACGACCTTTATCTCCGTCACGTAATTCTACTGCTTCATGTTCACCAGTAGAAGCACCACTTGGTACTAGAGCAGTACCGAATGCTCCTGATTCTGTATAGATTTCTACTTCAACTGTTGGATTACCACGAGAATCTAATACTTCACGTGCATATACGTCTGTAATGTATGGCATAATTATTACTCTCCTTTATTTTTAATATAGTTAATTATTTTTTATTAATGATTCGCCAGTCATTTCTTCTGGTTTGTCAACATCTAGTAAATCTAATAATGTTGGTGAAAGATCTGCTAAGATTCCTCCATCACGCAGCTCCACATTATCTTTTGTTACGATAACAGGGACAGGGTTTGTAGTATGTGCTGTCATCGGATTTCCGTTAAGTGTAACAACTTCATCTGAGTTACCATGGTCTGCTGTAATAATTGCATGACCACCTTTTTCGATGATTTTATCAACGACTTTTCCTAAACACTCATCAACTGTTTCAATAGCTTTAATTGTTGGCTCAAGCATACCAGAGTGTCCCACCATATCAGGGTTGGCGAAATTCAAGATAATCGCATTCTGCTCATCCTTATCTAATTCTTCAAGCAATGCATCAGTAACTTCATATGCACTCATTTCCGGTTTTAAATCATATGTTGCTACTTTTGGAGAATCAATAAGAATTCGTTTTTCACCAGGAAACTCTTGTTCACGTCCGCCACTCATAAAGAAAGTAACATGTGGATATTTCTCTGTTTCCGCAATTCTTAGTTGCTTCAAGTTATTTTGTGCGAGCACTTCACCAACTGTATTATCCAGGTTCACAGGCTCATAAGCAACATTCCCGTCAACTGTTTCACTGAAGTTAGTCAAACAAACAAAATTGATGTTTTTCGGTGCTTTATCCCCACGTTCAAAATCGCGGAAGTCCTCATTTGCAAATGTACGTGAAATTTGAATGGCCCGGTCTGGACGGAAATTACAGAATATTACTGAATCTTCGTCTGAAATGGTTGCTCTTGGCTGACCATCTTCATCTGTAATAACAGATGGGATCACAAATTCATCATAAATTTCTTTTTCATAAGAATCTGCCACAACTTCGAGTGGATCAGTATATTTAGGACCATTGCCGTATACCATTGCATCATATGATTTTTTCACACGATCCCAACGTTTGTCACGATCCATAGAGTAATAGCGTCCGGAAACTGTAGCAAATTCACCAGTACCATACTCTTTCATTTTATCAAGTGTCTGATTGATATAAGCAATGGCAGATTTCTGATCAACATCTCGTCCATCTAAGAAAGCATGCAGATATACTTTCTTTAAGCCATTATCTGCTGCAAGCTTCAACACTGCAAAAATGTGGTCTATATGGCTATGTACACCGCCATCTGACAGCAAGCCAAACACATGCAAAGCTTTGTCCTTGTTTTTAGCATGTTCAATTGCATTTAAAATCACTTTATTTTCAAAGAAGTCGCCATCTTTAATTGATAAGTTTACCCGCGTTAAACTTTGATAAACAATACGGCCTGCACCAATATTTAAATGACCAACTTCTGAATTACCCATTTGGCCATCAGGCAGTCCGACAGCTTCACCAGATGCAGTTAACTGGTTGTGCGGATAGTTATTCCAATAACGATCAAAATTAGGTGTTTTTGCTTGCTTTACTGCATTCCCTTTTACCTCATCTCTTATTGCATAACCGTCTAAGATGATTAGGGCTGCTAATTTGTTTTGGCTCATTTTGCACCAGCCTCCACTAATTGCAGGAATGAATCTGCCTCTAAGCTAGCACCACCTACAAGTGCACCATCAATATCGGATTGTGCAAGTAATTCATCAACATTTGCCGGTTTTACACTACCGCCATACTGAATACGAACAGCTTCACCAGCTGCATCTGATACCGTTTGTGCAACAACTTTACGAATATGTGTACACACTTCATTTGCTTGTTCAGATGTTGCAGTCTTTCCTGTACCAATTGCCCAAATTGGTTCATATGCAATGATAGATGCTTTTACTTGCTCATCAGATAAACCTTTAATTGCTGCTTTTACTTGTTTTTCGACAACGTTCATTGTTTCATTGCTTTCACGTTCTTCTAATGTCTCACCAACACAAATGATAGGAATTAATCCATGAGCGAATGCAGCATGAGCTTTTTTGTTTACTGTCTCATCCGTTTCAGCAAATAATTCCCGACGTTCAGAGTGACCTAAGACTACATAAGTTACCCCAATGTCTTTTAGCATGCTAGGACTTACTTCACCAGTAAACGCACCATTATCTTCAAAGTGCATATTCTGTGCTGCAATGGCCAAATCTGTTCCTTTTGCTTTTTCTACTAATGTTGGTAAGTATGGAAAAGGTGCACAAACTACTGATTCCACATTTTCACTTGAAGGTACTTTTGCTTTTGTTTCTTCAACAAATTGTACAGCTTCACCTATTAGTTTGTTCATTTTCCAGTTACCTGCGATTACTTTTGTACGCATCCTATCACCTCTCCTTTTCTTACTTGTCAGTTAAAGCAGTAACACCTGGCAGTTCTTTACCTTCCATAAATTCTAAAGAAGCACCACCGCCAGTGGAAATATGATCCATTTTATCTGCAAGATCAAATTTCTCAACAGCTGCTGCAGAGTCACCGCCACCAATTACAGTATACCCTTCTGTTTTACTTAATGCATCTGCTACGGCTTTTGTACCATTTGCAAAAGTATCCAATTCGAATACACCCATTGGTCCATTCCAAATTACCAGCTTAGACTCAGCTACTATTTTAGCATATTTTTCACGAGTTTTTGGACCAATATCTAATGCTTCCCAATCTGCTGGGATATTTTCGATGCTAACCTCTTGAGTGTTAGCATCATTTGAGAAGTCATCAGCAACAATAACATCTTCAGGCATTACGAAATTAACACCTTTGTCTTTAGCTTTTTGCATATATTCTTTTGCTAACTCAATTTTGTCTTCTTCTAAAAGTGATTTCCCAATTTCGTTACCCATTGCTTTAACGAAAGTATACGCAAGTCCACCACCAATGATTAAGTTATCCACTTTATCTAACAGGTGATCAATTACACCAATCTTATCTTTTACTTTCGCTCCGCCGACAATTGCTGTAAATGGACGATCAGGATCCGATAATGCTTTCCCTAGCACGTCTAGTTCTTTTTCAAGTAAGAACCCGGCTGCTGATGGAATATGTTCAGCAATACCAGCTGTTGATGCATGTGCACGGTGAGCAGCACCAAATGCATCATTCACATAGAAGTCAGCTAAGTCAGCAAATGCTTTCGCTAATGCCGGATCATTTTTTGTTTCACCAGCTTCAAATCGAACATTTTCGATAAGCAGAATATCGCCATCATTTAGTTCGCTTACTGCTTGATTTACTTCATCTCCGTAAACCTCATCAGTTTTCACAACAGATTTATTGATTAAATCACTTAAACGTTTCGCAACAGCATCCATGCGTAATTCTTCGACTACTTCCCCGCCCGGGCGGCCTAAGTGGCTTGCCAGAATCACTTTTGCACCTTGTTCAGATAAGTGCTCAATTGTTGGTAATGCTGCTCTGATACGTGTATCATCTGTTACTTCTCCGTCTTTCATCGGTACGTTAAAATCAACTCGGCAAAAAACCTTTTTCCCTTTAACATCAATGTCTTTAATTGTCTGTTTATTCATTGAATGGAACCTCCTTGGGATTAAATCCTTATTAAATTGGAAAACGAGAGGAGGATTGATCCCCCTCCCGTTTTCTAGCTAATTCTTATAGTCCTTGTGCTTTAAGGTATGCTGCTAAATCAACTACACGACTAGAGTATCCCATTTCGTTATCATACCATGATACTACTTTTACCATGTTACCTTCCATAACCATTGTAGAAAGTCCATCGATAGTAGAAGAGTTAGTGTTTCCGATGTAATCTACAGATACTAAAGGCTCATCAGAATATCCTAGGATACCTTTTAATTTACCTTCTGCTGCTTCTTTAAGCGCTCCGTTTACTTCTTCAACAGTTACTTCTTTATCAAGTTCTGCAACAAGGTCAACTAGTGAACCATCTGGAGTTGGTACACGCATTGCCATACCATTCAATTTACCTTCTAATTCAGGTAATACTAGTGAAACTGCTTTAGCAGCACCAGTAGTTGTAGGAATGATATTTTCAGAAGCTGCACGCGCACGACGGTAATCTTTATGAGGTAAGTCTAAGATTTGCTGATCGTTAGTGTATGAGTGAATAGTTGTCATCATACCGCGTTTTAAACCAAATGTATCATTTAACACTTTCGCATATGGAGCTAAACAGTTTGTTGTACAAGATGCATTAGAGATTACATGATGATTTGCTGGATCATATTTATCTTCGTTAACACCCATTACAACCGTAATGTCTTCATTAGATGCAGGAGCAGAGATGATTACTTTTTTCGCACCAGCATCTAAGTGTTTAGCCGCAGCTTCACGTTTAGTGAAGAATCCAGTAGATTCAACTACGATTTCCACACCTAAATCACCCCATGGTAAGTTAGCCGGGTCACGATCAGATAGTACTTTAATCTCTTTACCGCCAACTACAAGAGCGTCACCTTTTACAGAAACTTCCTCTTCAAGTTTGCCGTGAACAGAATCATATTTTAACAAGTGTGCAAGCATGTTCGCATCAGTTAAATCATTAACTGCTACTACTTCCACCTCATTATTTTTTAAAGCTTGACGAAAAACATTACGACCAATACGGCCAAAACCATTAATACCTACTTTTACTGCCATGCTAATATCCTCCTTAAGGTTGTACTTAATTTTTTATATTTAAAGGGAAATTCCCTTTAACAACTCTTTCGCTGCTGCCTCATCTGTAATAAGCACATTACTTTTTCCTTGCTTAAAATATGACTGGATCGCTTTTGCTTTTGATTTACCACCAGCAACAGCAATAACATACTGTGCTTGCTTCAACTCTTCAATTTGTATACCAACAGTACGAACTTTATAAACAACTTCCCCTTGTTCGTCCAGATAATAGCCAAAAGCTTCACTAACAGCATTGCCTGACCTTAACTTTTCTATTACGCTATCTGATGCTTTACGTCTCTTAGCCATTGTGAAGGCATCACCAATACTATGAAGAACAACTTTTGCATCGTGAACCATTTCTAAGATCTCTTTAATTGTCGGTTCTTCGATTATAGAGTGATATGAATCCTCACTTAGCGGATCCGGAACATAAAGCATACGATAATTGCCGTTTGCTTTCTTCGCCATTTGTGCACAAATCGTGTTAGCCTGGTTTTCCACCTGTTCCCCTAAGCCGCCACGTGCAGGGACAAACGTACATTTTGGTGCATGTAATAATGGTTTCATCTGATTAGCCACTTCTGCCATCGATGTACCACCTGTAACAGCTATCGTTTGATTGGAAGTTAATATAGTATTAAGGAACTGTACACATGCTTTCCCTAATTCTTCTTTAACAGAGGGTTGTTCATCACTATTCCCCGCAACGATAAATACTTGTTCCAATTGTAATTTATCCTTAATCTGTGATTCTAAAACACGAAATTCAGAAATTCCATTCATGAACTCAGCTAATTTCTCAATGACCGCATTTCCTTCTTCCGTAACTTGCATCCCTTTTGATGTCACTGCAATAAAGCCGTGTTTATTCAAAAATTCTGTTTCTGATCGAATAACACGCTCTTTCATTTGAAGATTATCGGATAAACTTCTGCGTCCAATTGGCTGCATCCGTTGTATGTATTGCAATATTTTATATCTTTTTTGCATGACATCTAAAATATCTGGGAACAATTTTTCTTGAATATCCAGTAATTCCTTCAATCGGAAACGCTCCTTTTTCGATACCGGGAAATATTTGTCCCTCCTAGTCAAAAATCGTCCCACATAGACTAAAAAAAATCAACTTCCATAAATGATTCTATCAAAGTGTTTATAATTTCTCAACTATTTTAGTCAATAATTTTTAGTTTTCAGAAAATTCGCCACTTTATCGTAATCCACTTTTCCAAAATCGGCAATTTCTCCCTCTACTTCGATCACCGGAATGATGAGATGATATTTCTCTAATAACGTATCATCTTCATATATATCTATTTCATCAATTTCGAAAAAGTACTCTGTTTGCAATAGCTCTAAAATCATTTTTGCATCCGTACATATGGAGCAATTTTCTTTTCCATATAATTTTACAGTCAATTCAATACCCTCTTCCATTATGAGGAGACAATGATTTTTCACACCATCTCCTCACATTTTTCTCTATGGTTGAAAAAGATGATCATTTTATTGCTTCTCTACCTGCTTCTACCATTTCTTTAAGTATTTTTGCAGAATCTCGCAATTGCTCCTGTTCTTTGTCAGTTAAGTTTAATTCAATAATTTCTCTGACACCATTCTCATTCAGAATTGCGGGTACGCCTATATATATATCCTCTAATCCATATTGGCCTTCCAGATAAGCAGACACTGTCACAATTGCATTTTCATTATTCAAAACTGCTCGTGTTAAACGAACTAACCCAAGACCAATCCCGTAATATGTTGCTCCTTTTCGCTTAATAATATGGTAAGCCGCATCACGAACATTTTCAAATATTGCTTTCATCTGTTCATGCTGATCAAAATCAGTAATACCCGCATACTTGCTTAATGGTACACCGCCTATCTGTACATGACTCCAAACAGGTAATTCTGAATCTCCATGCTCTCCCATTATATATGCATGTACATTTCTGGGATCCACCTCAAAATGTTCACCTAATAAATAGCGGAATCTTGCTGTATCCAGAATGGTCCCAGAACCGATAACACGCTCTTTCGGCAAGCCGGAAATTTCTTTTGTAAGTTGTGTAAGAATGTCTACTGGATTTGTTGCCACAAGGAAAATCCCTTGAAAATCAACATCCATTACTTTGTTTATAATACCTTTGAAGATTTGTGCATTTTTTGACACTAAGTCTAATCTTGTTTCTCCAGGGCGTTGATTTGCACCGGCTGTAATTACTACAAGGTCAGCATTATGGCATTCTTCATAGTCACCAGTTCTTATTCTCATCGGATTGCCAAAAGCCATGCCGTGATTCAAGTCCCTTGCTTCACCTTCTGCTTTCTCACGATCTAAATCAATTAGTACTAACTCATTTACTACTCCTTGATTTAATAATGCATATGCATAACTTGTTCCGACAAATCCAGTTCCGATAATTACGACTTTTCTTAACTTTGTTTTCTTACCAGCCATCAAAATCACCCCTAAACATTATTGAAGAACATTTGAATATATTCTTACTATATCCTATTTTTATTGGTGATAAAAGGCAGATATATGATAATATTGTGAAATGTTGAGCAACTATTCAATACTATGAACCATTTGATAATCATGACACCAATTTTTTTAGAGGTATTCAAAATTCATTCTTTCTCTGGATTATCTAGATTTTTATTTTGTACTTGTTTTGGTGCTTTATGAATTTGAGAGCCAGGTAGTCTCAATGGATAATTTACAATAAATTATCCATGCCATGTTGGATCCAACATGGCATTTTTTAGTAATCAATAGAAAGTAGATATAAGCTAACACTTAAGCTAAATCCTTAAAATTCGGGGAATTTATTATGAATCATTCAACGGAAAGTCGGCTTTATACTCTCACTATCATCCTTGCTATCCAGATATCTCAATCAAAATTTTGTCAAGAGAGATGGAAAAGGGTTTTGAAACCAGAGGATAAAGTCCAATCGATATGATATGGATGGTTTGATACAGTGGATAATGAAACAGCAGATTTTTGTAGTGGAATAAAATAAAGAGTACGCGCTCGGAGGGATTTGAACCCCCGACACATGGTACCGGAAACCATTGCTCTATCCCCTGAGCTACGAGCGCATATTTAAATAGCGACATTTTTTATTATAACTAATACACCCAATCTTTTCAATGGTAAATTTCGCATTTTTCTAGATGAGCATTCATAAACTGTTCAAGACAGTTGTTTAAACAATGGGAAAAAAGGGAAAGATGTTGTTATAATACATAATTGTTCATAATGCGGTTCAAATCTTTTGACCTTATTTGACCATTAAGTTATGATGAAAATAGTTAAAGATTTATTAAATTTAGAAGCAACATAAGGAGGAATTTTTTTTATGAATTTAATCCCTACAGTTATTGAACAAACAAACCGTGGTGAGCGTGCCTATGACATTTACTCTCGCCTTTTAAAAGACAGAATCATTATGCTGGGCAGTGCTATTGACGATAATGTATCTAACAGTATTGTTGCACAGCTTCTATTCTTAGCTGCAGAAGATCCTGATAAAGATATTTCATTATACATCAATTCACCAGGTGGATCAATCACTGCTGGTATGGCAATATATGATACAATGCAGTTCATTAAACCAAATGTATCAACAATCTGTATTGGTATGGCAGCATCTATGGGTGCCTTCCTTCTTGCAGCTGGTGAACCCGGCAAACGCTTTGCCTTACCAAACAGTGAAGTAATGATTCACCAGCCATTGGGCGGAACTCAAGGTCAAGCATCTGATATTCAAATCCATGCTAACCGTATTATAGAAATGCGTAAAAAATTAAACCAAATTTTAGCAGATCGTACAGGTCAACCACTTGAAGTAATCGAAAAAGATACGGATCGTGATAACTTCATGACAGCTGAACGTGCAAAAGAATATGGCCTAATTGATAGAGTAATGGAAAAGAAGCCGGCTGATTTAAACTAATAGGAAAACCCAGCTTTTAGTGGCTGGGTTTTTTGCTGTTTTATGTTCCTTCAACAAAGCTTGCTAAGTCTTCCAGTGCCTCTTGATCATCTGGACCATCTGCAATCAGCTTAATTTCATTTCCTCTCGCTAATGCTAAGCTCATCAAACCCATGATACTCTTTGCATTGATTCTTTTTTGATCTTTTTCAATAAAAATTTCTGAAGAATAACTGTTAGCTTTTTGTACAAATTGAGCTGCAGGACGTGCTTGCAAACCTGGTTCTACGTCAATAATGACATTTTTTTCCACCATCTTTAAAGCCCCTCTCTTTGTAAGCGTTACCATAATTATAATACTATACTATCCCCTTATTTATTACCAATAAAAACGATTTTTAAATTCGATACATATATAATTGTCTTTAACAAGCCCGGACTGCTCTTTTGATGTTTCATGCTTATTAAAAATAATCCCCGAAGAGGATAACCTGTTCTTCGAGGATTATAGTAAGCTTTTAATTATTTGTTGTAACATTCTCATTACGTAATTGTTCGGCAAATTGATCGATTTTTTTCAAGCGATGATTAATGCCTGATTTACTGATTTTACTGCCTGATACCATTTCACCTAACTCTTTTAGTGAAACATCTTGATGCTCCATTCTCAATTCCGCTATTTCCCGTAATTTATCAGGTAATGCTTCTAGTCCAACTGTTTTTTGAATATATCGGATGTTTTCTACTTGTCTAAATGCTGCACCGATTGTCTTATTTAAGTTTGCCGTCTCGCAATTTACTAAGCGATTAACAGAATTACGCATATCCCTTACAATTCGAACATCCTCAAACTTAAACAATGCTTGATGTGCACCAATGTAATTTAAGTATTCTGTAATTTTTTCCGCTTCTTTTATATAGGCAATAAAGCCTTTTTTCCGCTCTAAAACTCGCGCATGAAGGTTATAGTCATTCAATAAATCACATAATGCTTGATTATGTTCTTCGTAAAAATTATATATTTCCAAATGATAAGATGATGTTTCTGGATTGTTTACAGAACCACCTGCCAAAAAGGCCCCGCGCAAATACGCTCTCCGGCAGCATTCTTTTTGTTTATATTTATCTGATATTGTACGAATAAATTGATATGGTTCAATCAAGATCTCCATATCGACTAACATATTTTTCACACCTTCATTCATTCGAACAATATATACATTGTTTTTTTTCAATTTCATTTTCTTTCTCACAAGTAATTCGACGGGATATCCATAAAGACTTTTAATTAATGTATAAATACGGCGAGCGATGGCCGCATTTTCTGTTTGGACATCTAATGAATAATGAAGCCTTGAAAAAGATACTGCGCCATTCATGCGAATTAATGCAGCAAGTTCCGCATGGTTGCAGCATGGCTCATTCTCAATAGTTGTTAACTCTTTTTTAATCTCTGATGCAAATGACAACTTTCTCCCCCCATTTTTTCCCCTACAATAAAGAAACGAGAAGATTGGCAATTTTTTCTGTATCATGCCTTAATGAATTGTTTTTCACTTTAACAATATCCTCTTCAATAATTTCTAATCCTATGCTTTTCAGGCGATCTAAATCATATTTAACTGGCTCTGCTTGTTCTTCTGCATAGACTAATTTCATATTAGGGTCAATTTCTTTATTATGGACAATTACTGATTGAATACACCCTGGACCAATATGGTCTGTTATTGCCAGTACATGGTCACCTACTGTATATCCATTTGTCTCACCGACCTGGGTCATGACATTACAAACATAAACAACATTTGCTTTTGTATCTTTCAATGCTTTTCCTATTTGCGGAACGATCAGATTAGGAAGGATACTTGTATAAAGACTTCCTGGGGAAATGACAACAAGATCCGACTGGTGAATAGCATCAACTGCTTCTGGCAAAGGTAAAACAGGATTAGGTTTTAAAAAAACACGTTTAATTTTCTTCTCCTCTTTTGGAATATTTGATTCACCAGTAACAATAGTACCATCATCATATTCTGCATGTAAGAACATACTCTGATTAGCAATCGGATAAATATTACCTTTGACATTTAGTACACGGGAAATTTCTTTAATCCCTCTATAAAAATCACCTGTAACAGAAGTCATTGCAGCGAGCAGCAGGTTCCCCATCGAATGTCCTGATAACCCGTTTCCTTTTGTAAAACGATGCTGGAATAAATTCATCAACATTGGTTCCACATCAGATAATGCTGCAATTACATTTCGGATATCCCCTGGTGCTGGAATCTCCATCTCTGCCCGAAGTTTTCCTGAGCTCCCTCCATCATCTGCAACTGTTACAATGGCAGACAGGTCGATATTATGCTCTTTTAAGCCACGCAATAGCACTGGCATGCCAGTTCCTCCGCCAATTACTACTACCTTTTTTATATCTGAGTGTGTCATAAACGTTATCCCTTCCGCTTGTCAATATCACGATGACTGACATGAGTAACATAGTTTTTTTGGAAATACTTTGCTAAATATTCAGCTATAGCTACCGAACGGTGTTGTCCGCCAGTACATCCAATTGCGATCACGAGTTGACTTTTCCCTTCCCTTTTATATTGCGGTAACATGAATTGTAATAAATCGATTGTTTTATCTAAAAAC
Organism: Gracilibacillus xinjiangensis; assembly: GCF_042651765.1. NCBI lineage: Bacteria > Bacillati > Bacillota > Bacilli > Caryophanales > Bacillaceae > Gracilibacillus > Gracilibacillus xinjiangensis. Next base: position 1,262,609 of record NZ_JBHSDT010000008.1, read on the forward strand.
ACTTTTGTATCTGACCATTTAAATACATAGGAAGAAACTTCTGTATTGAGTCCTGTAAGTGGCCGCATATGTTCGACATAATGCGGGTTTGGCAGGAAACGTACATCAAAGACAAGGTCAGCATCGATCGGCAATCCATACTTAAATCCAAAGGAAAGCGTATGAACAGAAAAGATCTCTTGTTCTTTCTCACTATATCTATCGACAATTTTTTCTCTGAGCTCTTTTGGTTTCAATTTAGATGTATCAATAAAATGCTGTGCACGACCTCGCAGTTGGTCCAAAATCGTTCTTTCTGCATGAATACCTTCTAAAGGGAGACCATTTTGTGCAAGAGGATGTGAACGTCTTGTCTCTTTGTATCGGGACACTAGTACTTGATCACTTGCATCTAAAAATAATATATGTTCCTCGAGCCAATTTTCTTGGCCCAATTGGTCTAATGCTTCAAATAACGAATCAAAGAATTCGCGCCCTCTCAAATCCATTACAAGTGCTACTTTCTGGATATTATTCGTTGCATCACGCATTAATTCTAAGAACTTTGGTAACAATGCCGGGGGAAGATTATCGACACAATAGTAGCCTAAATCTTCGAAGCTTTGTACGGCCACTGTCTTCCCAGCACCTGACATACCTGTAATAATTACTAACTTAGTCTCTTCTGAAGGTGTCCCCATACAATGCAAACCTCCCTTAATAATCTTTCTATTAAATAATTTTATCAATAAAAAAAACGGTCGTCCGTAACATTTTTTTGGTTTCACCTATCTATTATACACGTAGAAATTAAGAGAACAAAGCAAAAAAATTGGCATAGGTATGGAAGCCTATGCCGTCAAGTTCTATTTATTAAAAAAGGGGGTCAATTAGTTAATTACATTGTATCTAATTTATGTTTCATGCGTGTTACAGTGGCGTTAATTTCTTTTTACGTTAAGATTGCTAAATGATGACAGAAATTATTTAGTTATTTCCGCAGCTTCTTGTAAGTTTTCCACATACGCTTGTGCTGCTTGAGCAGCAATTGCTCCATCACCTGTCGCTGTGACAATTTGACGTAACTCTTTGTCACGAATATCACCTGCAGCAAATACACCAGGTACACTTGTTTCCATATTTTCATTTGTTGGAATGTACCCTTCTTCATTCGTAATTCCTAATGATTTAAAAGGTTCGCTTAATGGCACCATTCCGATATAAATAAATGCACCATCTGTTTTGTGCTCATATTCTTCCCCTGTTTTCTTATTTAATAAAGTTGCACTTGATACTTTCCCGTTTTCGCCATTAATTGATTTAACTATGGTATCCCAGACAAAATCAATTTTATCATTTTTAAATGCTCTGTCTTGCAGAATTTTTTGGGCGCGTAACTCATCACGACGGTGAACAATTGTCACTTTGCTGGCAAACCTTGTCAGATAGACACCTTCTTCTACCGCAGAGTCACCCCCACCGACTACGATTAGTTCTTTCTCTTTGAAAAATGCTCCATCACATACCGCACAATAAGATACACCACGCCCACCAAGCTCTTCTTCTCCCGGAACACCTAATTTTTTATATTGTGCACCAGTTGTAATAATTAATGAACGTGTTTTATATTCTTTCGAGCCTGCGATCACTGTTTTGTAATCTTTGCCATCTATGACTTCTTTAATATCACCATACGCGTATTCTGCGCCGAATCTTTTCGCATGGTCGAACATTTTATTCGAAAGATCCGGGCCTAAAATATGGTCATAACCAGGGTAGTTTTCGACATCTTCTGTGTTTGCCATTTGTCCACCTGGAATACCTCTTTCAAGCATTAATGTATCTAAGTTGGCACGAGATGTATAAACAGCCGCCGTCATCCCTGCAGGACCTGCGCCAGCAATAATTACGTCATAAATTCTCTCTTCTGTCATATTTCTCATCCTTCCTAACGATTGTATAATCATTATCTTATGCATAACGAAAAAGGTCTAATATTATGCTCAATTATCAGATAAGCTTATCCCGCTTCCAGGGCCTGGATTGTTTTGCTAATATACTATGCTCTTTACAACCTTCTGACCATACCGCTTCCGCTTTTTCTTCATTTCCAACAAAGAAATAACAGGTACTAAACCATCTATAATAAGAAGGGTGACCTTTTAATTTCGATTTATGCAATAGCCTAAACCGGTTCAGTGCTTCCTCATAAAGGCCAATTTGTGTGAAAGTTGTTGCCATCCTTAATTTTTGTTGTTCGTGAACAGGATAAATATTTTGAAGCATTGTTATCAGATGATTAAATTTCTCTTTTACATTTGTATAATAATAGAAGATCGCTAAATTCATATAACTGTTCAATGTTTCCGGATGGTCTTGAACATACTTTTCTTCTAAAGCGATTGCTTCTTTTGTTTCTCCTGCAAAAAATAACGCGTAATGATATTCATGTCGCGCTTGAGAAAACTCGGGAAATAATGCAATCATCTCTTCTAATAATGCGATTGCTTCTTGCCATTCTTCTCTCTCCAGATGGTAAAATACCGTCTCCTGGTAAATAAGAACATCATCTTCCTCTTCTAATGCCCAATCATCATCTTCTTCATCTTCATCAAAATCGAGAACACTTAATAATCCGACAGCTTCCTCTGTAAAATCACCTTCTGGAGCTTTTTCCAAGTATAACTCTGCATACTTAATCGCATCTTGCAGTAATCCAAGATGTGCGTAATTATTTGCAATCAAATAATAACAATCAATATACTCATCACCATAAGCTGTCAGCACTTTTGTCAGTAACTGATTTGCTTTATGATATGAACCGAGTTCAGTATAGACAATGGACATTTGACATTGGTACAAAGGATGATCAGGTTTCTCAGATAGAGCTTTAGCAAACCATTTAAGAGATAGTTCAAATTTTTGTTTTTGGTATGCTTCTACACCTTTTGCAAAATAAAATTCTCCATCAGGTATAAAAGGAATGATATTCTGGTCTGATTGATCTGGTTTTGTCACGCTGTATTTACCCATCCTTTCTTTTTCTAAAAGTGTTGTATATATTAATCTTTACTTTGACTTTTAAAAATTTCATTCTGCTGTTCGACTAATGCATTATAACATATATCTGTTAACAAAATTAGTTCTAATTTATCATTGTAGCAATTTTACTTTGAAAAAGCAATCTCATCTTCGAGCTGACCGTTCATTTACTCACTGATGAAAGTATTGCTTTATGGTAACATATTAAGCAGGGAGGAATGGATAATGAATATTGCTATAATTGGTGCAGGAGCTTTAGGTGCATATTTTGGTGCGAAATGGCTGGATGGTGGTGCTAATGTTACTTTTGTTGTAAGAAAAAAACGCAAACAACAAATAGAGGAAAATGGTTTACATATTAGAAGCATATGTGGTGATACAATAATCAATGCACCCCAAACTGTAACAGATCCATCTGCATTACAAGATATAGATATCATAATTATCGCTGTAAAAGGCTATCACCTTGAGAATGTTATACCAATGATTGAAAAAATGTGCAGTGAAAATACGTACATTTTACCAATTTTAAATGGTTTAGCTCACTATGCCCCGTTAATCCACCATTTCGGAGAGCATAAAGTACTTGGTGGACTTGCCAATATTATTGCAACATTAAATGAGAAAGGTCACGTAGAGCATACTAGTAAACTGCACGAAATTCGTTTTGGTGCCCTCACCCATTCACAGACAGAAATTTGCGAACGATTAATGAGAATTTCGGAAAACTGCAATATGGATGCAAAATATAGTGACAGAATAAGAACAGACCTTTGGTATAAATACATGTTTATCACATCTTTTTCTGGAATAACTACAGCAGCTGATTTACCGATTGGCAAGATTAGACAACACCCTCAGACAATGGAAATTGTCAAGGGGATATTAACCGAAATGAAAACAATTGCCCAACTGGAGGACGGCGTATTAGAAGACAAACACATTGATAAGGCTATCAAGACAATGATTAGCTTACATGAAGATGCAACGTCATCAATGCACCAGGATATGCGCAAAGGGTTGGCAATTGAATTGGAGCATTTACAAGGATTTGCATTAGAATTAGCAAAAACAAATAATGTGGAAGTACCAAATTTAAAAACAATTTATGCAATTATTAAAGCAAAAAGCTGATGAATCCCGTATGGTTCATCAGCTTTTTTGTTGAAAGAATGGGTCTTCTCCTATCCGCTTGTCCATTTCTTCTTTTGTGAAGATAACTTTCATCGGATTTCCACCAACAAACGTCCCTGCCTCTACATCTTTATGGACGACCGTCCCTGCGGCAACAATGGCACCATCACCTATTGTAACTCCTGGTAAAATGGTACTGTTGGCACCAATCATCACCTCGTCCCCGATGACAACATCTCCTAACCGGTATTCCCTAACTAAATACTCATGCGCTAAAATTGTCGAATTATAGCCTATAACACTATTTCTGCCAACATGAATTTTTTCCGGAAACATGATATCCAACATGACCATCAAAGCAAAGGCAGTTTGATTACCCACTTCCATCCGCAAAAACATACGATATAACCAGTTTTTCATTTTCAGAAATGGCGTATATCTAGCGATTTGTATCACAACAAAATTTTTTACAACTTTCCAAAATGGCACAGTTTTATAAACATGCCATAATGAGTTGGCACCAGTTACTTTATAACGCTCCGTTTTGCGCATTAGTCTGCTCCGACAATTTGGAGTAAGTCGCTCATCTGCTCTAACATATATGTAGGGTGATGTGATTCAAGGATTTCCCTGCCTTTAATTGTCCAAGCGACCCCAGCTGTCTGTACACCTGCGTTATGACCTGCCTCAATATCATGATAATTGTCTCCAACCATTAATGTTGTCATCGGATTTGCTTGTAACTTTTCAATAGCTGTTAAAATTGGTTCAGGATGTGGCTTGGCATTCTCCACATCGTCTAAGCCGATTAAGACTTCGAATATATTAGCCATACCGGTTATTTCTAATCCTAATTTAGCTGTATCTGATAATTTTGTTGTAACAATTCCCAATTTATATCCAGCATCTTTTAGTTTATTCATTGTGTCAACAACTGTCGGATATGCTTTTACATATTTTTCATGGTTAGCATAATTGTGTTCTCTGTATGTTGCCATTGCTTCTTCCACACTGTTTGGATTTACTTTTTGTAAACTGTCCGTAAGTGGCGGCCCAATAAAATCGATGATCTCTTCCCGAGTATATGGCCTGTCACCAAATTTCTCGACAGTATGTGTGAATGAGGCAATGATCAACTCATTCGTATCAATTAATGTTCCATCTAAATCAAATAAAATGGTTTCTATTTTCATTTTCATTCCTCCAAAAATTATTACTTTGCTTAGAAAAAAGGGGCTTTTGCTATGATCTGCAAAAGCCATCCATTTCGTTTATTTTCTTCCCATTTTCTTGCCTTGATACGTTTTATCAGCCAATCCTTTTTTTCTTCTGTAAATAACAAGAATAATCGCAATAACAACCAGAATAATGGAAAGAACCTGTGCTGTTCTTAATGGGCCGACAATATATAAACTGTCCGTTCGCATTCCTTCGATGAAGAAGCGCCCAATTGAATAATAGGTCATATATGTTAAGAACATTTCCCCGCGACGCAGTGGTAACTTTCTTAATAGGATTAAGATAATAAACCCTATAATGTTCCATAATGATTCGTATAAAAATGTTGGGTGATAGATCGTTCCATCAATACACATTTGATTCATGATAAAATCAGGCAAATATTGATGAAAGTTATTATATGTAGTTTCCGATATAGGTCCACCGTGGGCTTCCTGGTTCATAAAATTTCCCCAACGCCCAATTGCTTGGCCTAATATAAGGCTTGGTGCGAGAATATCAGCAATTTGCCAGAATGACAATTTACGAATCCTTGTATAAATGATCGCAGTTATGACAGCTCCAATTAATGCGCCATGGATGGCAATACCGCCTTCCCATACTGCGAATATTTTCCACCAAGGCCCATCTGAATATCTATGCCATTCGAAAATAACATAATAGATTCTAGCTGACAATATTGCAATAGGAATGGCGTAGACAACTAGATCAACAATATAGTCTTTCTTCACACCCAATCGATCTGCTTCTCTTGTTGCAACCCACAAACCTAAAAATGCGCCTGTTGCAATAATTACACCATACCAGTAAATTGGTAACGAACCAATCCAAAGGAATACAGGATCCAGTGCAGGTGCTTCACATCCCAAATTCGATCTCCTCCGTTCTCCACATTAACTAGTCTAAATCAAACTCTTCTTCTTCTCGTTCTCCATGTTTTATCATTTTTGTTAACCTTTGGGAAAATTCTTCTGCTGCATTAACACCCATTCGTTTTAAGCGGAAGTTCATTGCTGCCACTTCAATAATAACAGCTAAATTACGTCCAGGTCGAACGGGAAGTGTTATTTTTGGTATCTTCACATCAATAACTGGCATTGTCTCTTCTTCTAAACCTAAGCGATCGTATTGTTTCTTCTGATCCCATGTTTCTAAATTAATCACTAAAGAAATTCGCTTATGTGAGCGTACAGACCCTGCACCAAATAATGTCATAACATTAATAATACCTAAGCCTCTAATTTCTAACAGATGTTCAATTAGCGGAGGAGAAGAACCAATTAGCCGATCATAATCTTCTTGTCTAATTTCGACACTATCATCCGCTACTAAACGGTGCCCTCTCTTTACTAATTCTAGCGCCGTTTCACTTTTCCCCACACCACTCTGACCTGTAATAAGTACACCAATCCCATAAATATCGACTAATACCCCGTGTACTGCGGTAAATGGAGCGAACTTAGCTTCTAGGAAATTTGTTATCCTGCTAATGACACGTGTCGTTTTGTATGGTGAGCGCATTAATGGAACACCAGAATTTTCACAAGCCTCCACTAACTCTTCCGGTACTTCCATATCACGGGTAACTACAATACCTGGTGTAATATCTGTACACAATTTATAAGAACGATCTTTTTTTTCTTCTTTGGTTAATTCAGAAAAATAAGAAAGTTCTGTTTTTCCTAGTAATTGCAGTCGGTCTTTAGGATAGTATTTAAAGTATCCTGTTAATTCAATACCTGGCCGGGAAACCTCACTCATAAATATCTCTCTATGTACACCTTCTTTCCCTGCAATTAGTTCAATCTTAAATCGATCTAGTAAATCTTGAGTACGAACCTTTGCCATCATTTTTAGCCCCCAGTCGAACCATCTTTTTATAATCATTAAAAATACTGCTTGCTAGCTACTTAATCGTCAAGAAGAAAATATTTTGTGTATAAAATTTACCACCACAATCGTTTCTATTGTAGCACTTTTTTGTAAAATTCGTATAGTTTTCTAAAGAAAAAAATTAAATAGAGCGGAGTCTCTCCGCCCTATTTAATCTTTCACTATTTTATTTATAAATATATTGAGAATGGAAAATAATATTGCCGCAATGATAGCTGTTCCAAAGCCATTGATGATAAATTTATCACCTAACAATGCCTGTGTTAACATTAACGTTACGGCATTTATAACGAATAGAAACAATCCAAGCGTAACAATTGTAATTGGCAGTGTTAATATAACAAGGATCGGTTTTACTATTGCATTAAGCATTGCCAAGATTATACTTGCAACAAGAGCAATCATAAACCCGTCAATAGTTATTCCATCAAACAAATAATCAATTAACATCAGAGCAAGAGCATTTAATACAAGAGAAAGTATCCATCTCATTTTACTCTACACCCCTTTTTGGAATGATGATAGTTGCTGCGATGTACAATAGAAACAACGGTAAGCCTGCCGTAAAAATAAACAGAATAACGTAAATTAGTCTTAAAAGTGCTGGGTCTAAATTATAATTCTCTGCAATTCCTCCCAGCACACCTTCAAGCATTTTATTGTGTTCAGATCGATATAAATTCCGATTCATATTTTCCTCCTTGAAACAATCAGTCTTTTGCAACAATGTACTATTAATTATACTATTCCACTACATCAATTTTGCAAACAATTTTCTTGTTGAGGAAGACGAATGATGATTAATTAAAATCCCAAACATAAAATGTTTCTGTGCCAAGCCATGTTTTGGCAGCAAGTTCCATATCATCAGACTCATTTCTGACTTTTGAAAGCATACCATCAGCCTGTGACTTATGTGCTAAAATACTTTCGAATTTCTTGCGGAAAACGTCTGAGACATTATTTTGTATATGCGGTTTTCCGAGAACTTCCACATGGTCATTGCTGATTGCCTGTGCCCAGACTGTTGGCCGTTCATCCTCTGGCAACATTTCCACTGCACGGATAGCAGCTGCACCAAATGCGTCATGATCAGGGTGAACTGCATAACCTGGATAATGGGTGATAACAAGCGATGGCTTAATTTCTTCTAAATAAGAATAAAGATGTTCAGCTATTTCTTCTCTTGATTCAAATTCCAGTGTTTTATCACGATAACCCAGCATTTTTAATTCGATATCTAATACTTCACATGCTTTAATCAGCTCTTTTTTACGAATTTCAGGCAGTGTCTCTCTTGTGGCAAAGGTTGGATTTCCCATATTTCTTCCCATTTCTCCTAAAGTTCCACACAAATAGGTAACAGGAATCCCTTTTTCCCGGAATGTTGTGATCGTTCCTGAAGCACCGAATGCCTCATCATCTGGGTGTGGATATATTACTACAACATGTTCACTCATTATTTTTGCCCCCTTTTAATAATGAAATGGCCGTTCACTAATTTGCAGTGCAACCATTAGACGTCCTTCGCGGTCATGGCCTGCCATTAACAGACTCCCGTTTTTATCTACTTCATACTGGTTTACACCTTCTGCATAAATCCAGCCAATGTCTAGTTTTAATCCAACTCTGTATGTAGCACCTGCACCTACTACTTTTCCACGTTCATATTTTACTTTCGCATTTCTGATAAATGCACCGACATTATAGGAATCTTTATTAAAATGACTGGCATATGCACCATTGGTTGTTTCTAAATGCACATAGACATCTCTGTTTGTCCTGTTATCTATCTCTTCCTGTAACAAATTTATATCAATTGGTTCCACTGTTTAAAACCTCCTTATAAATACGTATAATATTTTATCATAGTATTGATTGATTAGCTTGTCTGGTGTTTGCAAGAGAAGATACCATTTTAGAATCATGAAAATTTAATAAGCCGCTAGTATATTAAGTGAAGATTGTAAAAATCTTCGCATTCACACCGCAATTATAAACAATTTTCATTTGGTCGAGTAAACATTTTTATGTAAGCAATGTTAAAAATCAATCTTAAAAAACTGCCATTAAGGCAGTTTTTTAATTAATTGCTTTTTCTCCCATTCTTTCACGGTCCCGCTCAAGAATTGGCTTTAAATAACGACCTGTATGGGATGCTTCGACTTTTACTATTTCTTCCGGGGTGCCTGTCGCAACAATCGTACCACCGCCATCGCCGCCTTCTGGCCCGAGGTCAACAATGTAATCAGCAGCCTTAATTACATCAAGGTTATGTTCAATAATAACAACAGTGTCTCCATTCTCCACTAAACGTTGAATAACAACTAGCAATCTTGAGATATCATCAACATGAAGTCCTGTAGTAGGTTCATCCAATATATATAATGATTTCCCGTTTGAACGACGATGTAATTCGCTGGCTAGTTTGACACGTTGTGCTTCCCCGCCAGACAGAGTTGTAGCAGGCTGACCAAGCCGAACATACCCTAATCCAACATCATACACTGTTTCAAGTTTTCGTTTTATCTTTGGAATATTTTCGAAAAATTTCATTGCTTCTTCAATCGTCATATCTAATACATCCGCAATATTTTTCCCTTTGTATTTTACTTCTAATGTTTCCCTCTTATATCGTTTCCCATCACAAACTTCACATGGAACATACACATCTGGCAAGAAGTGCATTTCGATTTTTATAATTCCATCGCCACGGCACGCTTCACAACGACCACCTTTCACATTAAAGCTAAAACGGCCTTTTTTATATCCGCGAACTTTGGCTTCATTTGTCTGGGCAAAAACATCTCGAATATCATCGAAAACGCCGGTATATGTTGCCGGGTTTGAGCGCGGTGTACGTCCGATTGGTGATTGATCAATATCAATAACTTTCTCTAAATATTCAATTCCTTTGATCTCTTTATGTTTTCCAGGCTTTTGTTTCGCACGGTGCAATTTTGCTGACAATGATTTATGCAAAATCTCATTAATTAATGTACTCTTTCCAGAACCCGACACACCTGTAACAGCTGTGAAAAGACCAATCGGGATTTTGGCACTGACATTTTTTAAATTATTCTCTTCTGCCTCTATAATTTCCAGGAAGCGATCACCTGCATGATGCCTTTCTTTCGGCAACGGGATGAATTTAGAGCCGCTTAAATATTGGCCGGTTAGAGAGCTTTTCTTTTTCATTACCTGTTTCGGTGTGCCTTCCGCAACAATTTGTCCACCATGTTCACCTGCACCTGGACCAATGTCAATTAAATAATCGGCTGCAAGCATTGTATCCTCATCATGTTCCACAACGATAAGCGTATTTCCTAAATCCCGCATTCGTTCCAATGTCTGAATAAGCCGGTCATTATCACGTTGATGCAAACCTATGGAAGGTTCATCTAGTACATAAAGAACGCCTGTTAGTGCAGAACCAATTTGAGTAGCTAAACGAATCCTTTGTGCTTCTCCACCGGATAAAGAACCTGCAGCACGCGATAATGTTAAGTAATCCAGTCCGACATTGGTTAAGAAAGTAAGTCGATCATCCAGTTCCCGAATAATCATTTGAGATATTTGCTGCTCTTTCTCAGATAAGTCTAATGTTGTAAAAAATTGATGAGCTTCTGTGACAGACATTGCTGTAACCTGGCCGATATGTTGACTATTAATTTTCACAGACAATGCTTCTTGGTTTAACCGGTAACCATTACATGCAGGACAGGCCTTGGTTGTCATATATTTTTCCATCTGTTCTCTAATAAAATCAGACGACGTTTCTTTATATCTTCTGGCAATATTGTTCAATACACCTTCAAAGTAAATATCATTTTCGCGTAACATGCCGTAATCATTTTCATATCGAAAATAGATCTTTTCCTTGCCGCTTCCCTTTAAAATTTTATCTAACTGGCCTTTTGGGAGTTTATTAACAGGTATATCCATATCAATTCCGTAGTGATCACAAACACTTTTCAACAGTTGCGGATAATATTGCGAGCTAGTTGGTTCCCAGGCAATAATTGCTCCGTCGTTTAAAGATAAATCGCGATTAGGGATAACTAAATCGACATCAACCTCTAATTGGGAACCTAGACCATCACAAGTTGGACATGCTCCAAAAGGACTGTTAAACGAGAAAATTCGCGGTTCCAATTCATTAATGGAGAAGCCGCATATTGGACAGGAGTGTTTTTCACTAAAAAGCAGCTCCTCTTGCCCAATCACATCTACTATAACTTTTCCATCGCCAAGTCTTAACGCTGACTCGATTGAATCAGATAGCCTTGAAGAAACCCCATCCTTTACGACGATTCGGTCAATAACCACTTCGATCGAATGTTTTTTGTTTTTGTCTAATTCAATATTATCACTAATTTCACGCATCTCACCATCGACACGTAAACGGACATATCCCTCTTTTTGCAAATCTTCGATTGTTTTCACATGGGTCCCTTTTCTTCCCGATACAACTGGTGCGAGAATTTGAAGTTTTGTTCGCTCCTCATATTCCAGAATCCGATCAACCATTTGCTCTACAGTTTGTGAAGTGATTTCCACCCCATGGATTGGACAAACAGGATGCCCTATTCTAGCAAATAATAAACGCATATAATCATAAATTTCTGTAACCGTACCAACTGTTGACCGTGGATTACGGCTAGTAGTTTTCTGATCAATCGAGATTGCAGGTGATAATCCTTCAATTGAATCAACATCCGGCTTATCCATTTGCCCCAAAAATTGTCTGGCATATGCTGAAAGTGATTCTACGTAACGTCTTTGCCCCTCAGCATAGATTGTGTCAAAAGCTAGGGAAGATTTCCCCGAGCCGGACAATCCTGTTAGAACAACTAATTTATCTTTTGGAATATCAATCGAAATGTTTTTTAAATTATGTGCACGTGCTCCTTTAATCGAAATGGTTTTCTTTGCCATTACTGATCACCCTTCTACTTTCAGTTCTAAAACTAAATCACGAAGCTCTGCAGCACGCTCGAAATTTAATTCCTTTGCTGCCTGCTTCATTTCCTGCTCCATTTTTTCGATTAGCTTGTCTTTCTCTTTCTTTGACATGTCTTTTAATTTTGGAGTCTCTTCTCCATACGTTGCTTCTGTTTCTGCAGCCATTGTTGCTCTGATAACATCTCTGACTTCTTTTTTAATCGTCTTAGGTGTAATGCCATGTTCCTTGTTATACGCTTCTTGTTTCTCTCGACGGCGATACGTTTCATCAATAGCCTTACGCATCGAATCAGTTACCCTGTCGGCATACATAATTACTTTCCCATTTTCATTTCGGGCTGCACGTCCCATTGTTTGGATTAAGGAACGCTCAGAGCGTAAGAAGCCTTCTTTATCAGCATCTAATATAGTAACCAGAGAAACTTCCGGAATGTCTAAACCTTCCCTTAATAAATTGATACCAACAAGAACATCATACTTCCCTATCCTTAAATCCCGAATAATTTCAATTCGCTCCAGTGTTTTTATTTCAGAATGAAGGTAGGCAACTTTTATTCCAATCTCTTTTAAATAATCTGTAAGGTCCTCCGACATTTTTTTCGTTAATGTTGTAACAAGTACACGTTCATTTTTAGTAACACGTTCATTAATCTCACCAATCAAATCATCTATTTGGCCTTCAATTGGTCTGACTTCGACTTCAGGGTCTAATAAACCTGTTGGACGAATAATTTGCTCTGTCATTTTCGGTGTATGTTCGAGTTCATAAGGGCCTGGTGTTGCTGAAACAAATATTAATTGGTTTGCCTTTTTATCGAATTCATCGAAAGTTAATGGCCGGTTATCCATTGCTGAAGGCAAGCGGAAACCATGATCCACTAGAACTTGTTTCCGTGCCTGGTCTCCATTATACATACCACGAATTTGGGGTAATGTAACATGTGACTCATCAATTACGATTAAAGAGTCCTCGGGAAAGTAATCTAATAAGGTATATGGAGTGGACCCCGCTTCCCTTAATGATAGGTGTCTGGAATAATTCTCAATTCCTGAACAAAAGCCCATTTCAGCCATCATTTCCAAATCGTAATTTGTCCGTTGTTCTATTCTTTGTGCTTCCAGCAGTTTATCTTCTTCCCGGAACTTTGCTAACTGTTCTTTTAATTCTGTCTTTATGTTTTCCATTGCGATTTTTAATTTTTCCTCACCTGTCACGAAGTGGGAAGCAGGAAAGATAGCAATGTGTTCTCTATCCCCAAGTATCTCACCTGTTAATGCGTCAACTTCACGAATTCGATCAATTTCATCGCCAAAGAATTCGACACGAACACAATGTTCTTCCTTTGATGCTGGAATGATTTCAACAGAATCGCCACGAACGCGAAAGGTACCCCGTTGAAAATCTATGTCGTTTCTGGCATATTGAATGTTCACCAATTCGCGCAAAAGATCATCTCGTTCTTTTTCCATTCCAACACGCAATGAAAGCACTTGGCTTCTGTACTCTTCCGGTGAACCTAAACCATATATACAAGAAACACTCGCAACAATCAAAACATCATTTCGTTCAAATAATGCCGAAGTAGCTGAGTGCCTTAATTTATCTATCTCATCATTAATACTCGCATCTTTTTCGATAAAGGTATCTGTTGATGGAACATATGCTTCTGGCTGGTAATAATCATAATAACTGACAAAATATTCGACCGCATTGTTTGGGAAGAATTCCTTAAATTCACTATACAATTGACCTGCTAATGTTTTGTTATGGGCAATAACTAATGTAGGACGATTAATTTCTTTAACAACATTGGATATCGTAAATGTTTTTCCAGTACCTGTTGCACCCAGTAATGTTTGGCAACGCTGGTTATTATTTACCCCCTCCACTAATTCTTTAATTGCTTTTGGTTGGTCACCTTGCGGCTGATATGGTGCCTCCAACGAAAAAGTATTCTGTTCCATCTTTTTACCTCCGTTTCTCAATGTAACTATTATACATGAAGTCGCTATAAAAAGCGAACAAATATTCGTTTAATTTAGTATCATACAATATCATTATAACCAAACGCTGGTGGGTGATAAAAGAGATATGAATTTTCGAGGTTATATAAGTGGATAATGCATGCTAATAATAAGGCTTTCTCCCCTTATCTTTCTACTTACAGCTTTTTAAAAAAATCACTTATCAAAAAAGCACAGCTAATTGCTGTGCTTTTTCATCATGTTGACTGGTCATACTGATTTACTTCAAATAAATCAATTAACTCAATATCTGCATGTTTATCAACAAACCATCTTAATGCGAAATCATTTTTAAATAAAACAAGGAATTCATCATCACGATCTTTCACTAATAGATTTCTTTCATCAAATAATTTGGTATCTACTTGCTCCTTTTTCAACCAGCGAGGAATACGATCACCGATTGACTCTAACATTACTTCCACATTATACTCATTCTTCATCCGGTGCTGAAAAACTTCATACTGCAACTGTCCGACTGCCCCAATAATATAAGAATCAGTTGGATAACCGCGGAATAATTGTATAGCACCTTCCTGGACAAGCTGTTCAATCCCTTTCCGGAATTGTTTGGCTTTCATTACATTCTTTGCTGATACTCGTTGAAATAATTCTGGTGGGAATGATGGCAATTCATCATATTCAAAAACGTTCTTTCCATCAAGTAACGTGTCACCAATTCGATAAGAGCCTGGATCATAAATTCCAATAATATCGCCCGGATATGCTTCTTCAACCGTATCACGTGATGAGGCAACAAATTGCTGTGTCTGTCCTAACCGGATTGTTTTTCCTGTTCTGGCTAACTGGACATTCATTCCTCGTTCGAAACGACCTGAACACACTCTTAAAAACGCCACACGGTCACGGTGCTGCGGATTCATGTTTGCCTGAATTTTAAAAATAAAGCCAGAGAAATCCGGGTAATCAGGATGGATCACTTCATCCTTTGTCCTTCTGGGACCAGGTGCTGGTGCCATTTTCACAAATGTATTAAAAAATACTTCAATACCGAATGGTGCAAGTGCACTACCGAAGAAAACAGGTGTCTGTTCCCCTGCAAGTACTCTTTCTAAGGAGAATTGATCTCCCGCTTCATTTAATAATTCTAACTCTTCCACTGTTTCCTGATATGTTGGATTCTCAGCAATTGCTTTATTTTCAGGCAAGTCCATGTCTTTTAAATCAATATATGTTTCTTCTTCATTTCCATTAAACTGAATAAATTGATTATGGTATCTGTCTAATATGCCTAAAAAGCGTTTTCCCATGCCGACAGGCCAATTCATTGGATATGTTTCGATATTTAAAACTTCCTCTATTTGATCCATTAAGTCTAATGGATCTCGGCTTTCACGGTCTAATTTATTTATAAAAGTAAAAATCGGAATTCCGCGCATTTTACAAACTTTGAATAATTTGATTGTCTGTGCCTCAATCCCTTTCGTTGCATCAATAATCATTACAACACTGTCGACAGCAGTTAATGTACGATACGTATCTTCACTGAAATCCTCGTGCCCTGGTGTATCGAGAATATTGACCTTGAAGCCTTCATATTCAAAATTCATTACACTTGATGTAACAGAGATCCCACGTTGTTTCTCAATTTCCATCCAATCAGATGTAGCGAACTTCCCAGATTTCTTCCCTTTTACTGTTCCAGCTGAACGAATCAAATTCCCTTGTAATAACAGTTTTTCCGTCATCGTTGTTTTCCCCGCATCCGGGTGGGAGATGATCGCGAACGTTTTTCTTTTTTGCACTTCTTCTTGTAAACCCATTCCATTCCCTACTTTCCATAGCAGTCGCTCTTTCTATTGTACACTATTTAGACTTTGCTAAAAATAGCAGTTTCTTTACAAATTGTCAATCTAGATGGAATCACAGCATCTTTCTGTTATAATATAATGATGGTTTGAAAAAAATGAACTATAAAGTTTTTTAGTATGAGTAAACGAAAATCTTCGATCGGACAAGGAAGGGATATACATGCAGCAAATTCCATTGAATGAACAATCGATCCGAAAACTTACAGGTGATCGTTTTTATCAAAGAGGATTCCAATACTATATAGATGGAAAAGTATATGGTTTATCATATAATCCAAATACAAATACATGGCGAGGGTTAGTGAAAGGTGCCAAAGTTTATACGATACGAATTTATTACAATGGTGGAACTGATATTGAGGCAACGTGTACTTGTCCTGCTTTCGAAACACATGGTACTTGTAAACATATTGCAGCAGTTTTGTTAGCTATCACACAAGATGCACAATCAAATAAAAGAAAATTCGCTGTTGACCGAAATACTAACACACGCCCAGCAAACGGACAGCAGACAGATTTATTTGCTAAACAGTTAATGCATACATTTCGTGAGCAGAAAAAGCCGAATGAAGCTGTTCAGACAGAATTTCAACTATTAGTAACAAAAGCAAATAAAAACACCCAATATGCCCTTGCTATCGAATTAAAAATAGGCGATAAACGTCCCTATGTTGTCAGGGACCTTCGTGGTTTTTTTAAGGCATGGATGAATGGGGAATCCTATAAAGTGAACCATACATTTACATTTCAACCCGCAGATCACTTCTTCCATTCTGCTGACCATGAGTTACTGGAATTAATGGTATCCTGTTATGAACAGGAAAGGCTCTTTGGAAATAGTTACACATTAAAAATGGAACAGCCACGCAGTATCTATTTACCGCCAAGTGTCAGTGATCAATTTATTGAGAAGCTGCAGGATACCAATTATGTTTTTAAGCATGAAAACAATCAGGAATATTCGTTGGTTGATTTTGGTGTAATGACAGACCAGCTTCAATTTAAAATTGATTACCTGCAAACAGATGCCTATTCATTAGAATTGTCTGATTTATCTACCTATTATTTCCTTAACAGTTATCGTTATTTAATCGAAGGCGAGCATATTTACAAAGTCAATTACCAACAAAAGTTAGTGTTAGAGAAATTATTCCGGATTTTACCGTTACATGATAAAAAGAAACAGCAAATATCCCCATCAGAAATGGAGACATTTGTTAGAAATGTAATGCCGCAATTTGAGCAAATAGGTAAGTTAGAAATGACAGAAAGAATGCAGGAGCAATTAAACACAGAGCCTTTAGAAAGTAAATTGTGGGTTGACGAGCAAGAAGGTGCTCTCAGAGTAGATATCGGGTTCCAATATGGTGAAACAACCATCTATCCATTACAAGAAGAGAAAGACACAAATGATATCATTAAAAGAGAAACAATAAAAGAACAGCAGCTTCTTCAAATGTTGCGGGAAATTGGATTTATGGAAATAAATCAGGCAATGTTTTTATTTAATGAGGATTTAATTTATCATTTTCTTCATGAGAAAGTATATGAGCTAGAAGAATATGCAACCATTTTTCTTACACAGCATGTGAAAAACATGATGCTTAGTAACAATTATTCCATACAAACTTCTGTGGATTATCATCCATCAGAGGGGATGTTAGATATCTCCTTTGATATTGAAGGAATTACTGGTGAGAATATCTCACATATTTTGCAAGCATTAGTTGAGAAAAAACGTTATTATCGCATCCCAAATGGTGCATTAATACCTCTCGATTCCGAAAATTTTGAAGCATTCCATCAAATGCAGAATAAGTTTCAACTGACAAAAACGGAATTACAAGAAGGGAGAATCACCATACCTGCAGCTAAAAGCTTTCAAGTGGAAGAAATGTTTGATAAAAGCAAACACAATTTCAGTGAAAATTTCCAAAACATGCTTGATCAATTAAAAAACCCAGCCGCTTTAGAGTTTGAGCTTCCTCCATCATTACAAGCTGAAATGCGTGAATATCAAGTAACAGGGTTCCAATGGATGAAGACATTATCTCACTATCATTTAGGCGGTATTTTGGCTGACGATATGGGTCTAGGTAAGACATTACAAACAATCAGCTATCTTTTATCAGAAGTAGATAGCTCAACAACTAACTATCAAGCATTGGTCGTAGCTCCGGCTTCCTTGTTATATAATTGGAAAAAAGAAATTGAAAAATTTGCACCAACTATAACTAGTGCTGTTATAGCAGGTTCCAAAGAGCAGCGAATAGCAACGATCAATAATGCTGACAATACGAACGTTTTAATCACATCTTACCCTACATTAAGACAGGATTTAGATTTATATGAAGGGAAAATGCTAGATTGTGTTATTTTGGATGAAGCCCAAGCTATTAAAAACCACCTGACATTAACCGCTAAAGCGATACGAAGTCTGAAAGGAAAACAATTTTTTGCTTTGAGTGGTACACCGATCGAAAACTCATTAGATGAATTATGGTCGATTTTTTACACAATATCACCAGGGCTGTATGGAAATAAGAAAACATTTAACCAACTGGATCCAAAGTATATTGCTAAGATTACACGTCCATTTATTCTCCGTCGGGTGAAGAAAGACGTATTAGAAGAATTACCAGAAAAAATTGAGTCTGTGCAGTATTCTGAATTAACACAATCACAAAAAGAAGTGTACTTAGCCTATTTAGAAAGAATCCAGCAGAATTTAGACCAATCGATTCAGGAAGGCAGATTCGAAAAAGGAAAATTGGAAATTCTGGCAGGGATTACACGGCTAAGGCAAATTTGTTGTCATCCCAGTCTGTTTCTCGAAAATTACGAAGGCAATTCCGGGAAGTTAGATCAACTTATTGAACTCATTCAGGAATTACATGCCCAAGGAAAACGTGCATTAATTTTTTCCCAATTTTCCTCCATGTTAAAAATAATTGCCCAATCATTAGAAAAGAATGGGCACCATCCGTTTTATTTAGACGGTTCGACCCCATCAGAACAGCGGATGAAAATGACAGAAGCCTTTAATGAAGGAGAAAAAGACTTTTTCTTAATCTCTTTAAAAGCTGGTGGAACGGGACTAAACTTAACAGGTGCCGATACGGTTATTCTCTTTGATTTATGGTGGAATCCAGCTGTGGAGGAGCAAGCAGCAGGACGTGCCCACCGAATCGGGCAAAAAAATGTCGTCCAGGTTATACGATTCATTACAGAAGGAACAATTGAAGAGAAGATTTACCAATTACAACATAAAAAACGAGAACTTGTTGAACAAATCATCCAGCCTGGTGAAACATTGTTATCTAAATTGTCAGAAGCAGAATTACGCGAGCTTCTCCAGTTTAATTAAATTCATATATATTAAAACCCTGAGCAATCCGGTTGCTCAGGGTTTTGTGCTTTGTTGATCTGTACTCCAATCAATTGGATCATTATCTTTTACTAATAATACGCCTAGCTCATGATGATCGTCCTCAAATAGCGGACTTTTGCTAAAACGGATTTCACCATTCAAATCGATTATTGCCAACTTACAGAATGCCCTGTTTTGTTGAACAGCATGGTAAAATTCATGCTCATTCGTCACAGGTATTCCATTTACTTTTACTATTCTGTCTCCTGGTTCAATTTGTAAATGAGCTGCTGTTGAATTTGGCATTACACCTAATACAAAAATACCTTCACCACCAAGTTTAAAAACGGATTGTTGATTCTGATCGTGCATCCTAAACCAATACTGAATTATCAATCGGCCTGCAATAGCGATAATGGCACTAATAACAACAACAACCTGATAGAAATAACTAACAATGGAGAGCACAACCATCACGCTAGCGAGAATAAATACTTTAGTTGCAATCCATCTCGCACCATGTTTAGGTATTGAATTTCTAACTGCATGCTCAAAACCAACAATATATGGAATAAGAATAAGCCCATATGATTCTCCATTTACCTGTAAAAAAGGCCACCATTCAGCAAATGGTTCAATCATTCCAGCCGGCAGTAATGCAAAAAAAGGAACGAGGGCTATCTTTTTCATCCGGTGACGTCCTAAGTATTTTCCTCTTAAGCTTTTTGTAATCTCCGGGTATGTATCGTCTGGTTTAGTTCTTGACAAAAGGATTCCTTCAATGATTAAAAGAAGGGCTATTAATAAAGGTATATAGTTAAAATTAATCTGTTCAAATGAATCTATCCAGTTGGATGGTAAAAAAGCTAAACGTAATTGAGTTATCACATATGCTGCAATATAGCTTATTCCTATAATATAACTAGCAGATAAGAAAAAAAACCTTCTAAATAAAGAAAGGATGGCAACAACTGTTGCTAACAGTATGATCAAAGGCCATGTAACTACAAATCCTATCCCTACTGAGATAATGGAGAGCAACAATCCTGAGATTAAAGAAATCTGCCACGTTCGTTTCTGTTCATCAAAATAGGAGAATATCTTTATTCCGAAAGATTGACGGTCCTGTTTGATTCGATAATAACCACTAACAAGTAATAATCCGATGAACAAATAAACAAATGGCTGGGCCAACGCTCTTAAAACAGCAAAACATATTTCCAAAATCCATTCCATTCTCTCGTAACCCCTTTCCTGCCAACTACTTGCATTATATTCTATATTATGCGTAAAAAAATAGTGTTTGGCTACCCCTACTTTAAAATAACTTGCATTTTATTCTTATATCTTCTCATATTACCATAAATTGAGCCGAAACATGTAGTTAACCTCATTATATTAATGGAAAGAAAACACCCTATAGCCAAACACATAATGGTTTGTAACTATAGGGTGCTTTTCAGTCACTACTTATTTGGTTAGGACTTCGATTGCTTTTTCTAACTGAAGATCATTTGCACCACTGCGCACTTTTTCCACTAATTTTGTTTGTAATACTTCTGCTGTGGATTGATCAACTTCTCCAGTCACTTCCAGTTCATTGTCTTCCTGAAACGCTTCTACTGCCTTCTTTGTACTTTCATCAAAATACCCATCATGACGTCCCGGGTTATATTCTAAACCTTCTAACATTAATTGAATGTTTTCTATATTTGGGTCACTATCATTAAACGCAAATGGGTCATCTTTCACTTGAACAGGATTTGCGTAATAATAATCCGGCATATCTTGTTCGATTGTCGGTTTAACACCCTCTTCATGAATCCAGTTTCCTTCCGGTGATAACCATTTAAATCGAGTAATTTTAATGGTACTTCCATCACCCATCGAAACGGTTTGTTGTACAGTGCCTTTACCGAATGATGTTGTACCAATAACTTCATAGTCCATTGCTTCCTTTAAAGATACTGCCAGAATTTCAGAAGCTGATGCACTTCCTTCATTGATTAATGTAACAACAGGGTAATCTTTTGCTGTTTCCAAATCAGAGAAATATCTTGATTTCTTACCACTCGGATCTTCAATTTGCAAGTATGGCATATCTTTTGTCACAAATAGTTTAAGTATTTCTTCTACAGATGGGAGCAAGCCACCGGGATTGCCTCTTACATCAATAACTAAACCATCCATCCCTTTTTCTTCTAATTTCTTTAACTCTGAAGCAAATTCCGAAGCTGTGTTTTCAGAAAATGAGGTTAACTCAATAATACCTATTAATTGATCATTTACTTCTTTTTCTTCAACATAAACGGTTTGCAATGGAATAGAATCTCTCGTAATGTCTATTGTAATTATATCTTCTACACCTGGTCTTCTGATTTCTAAAGTAACTTTAGAGCCTTTTTCACCGCGAATTTGGTTAACAGCTTGATATAGATCTAATCCTTCTACACTTTCTCCATCTACTGTTAAAATTTGATCATTTGGTTTTAATCCGGCTTTTTCTGCTGGTGAGTCTTTAATTGGAGCAATAATGGTTACATTGCCGTCAACCATAGACACTTCCGCACCAATTCCTTCAAAGGATGATTCAATTTGATCATTGAATTGTTCCATTGTTTCTTTATCCATATACACACTGTAAGGGTCATCTAATGACTGCAGCATGCCTTGTATGGCACCTTCAATTAGTTGATTATCGTCAACTTCCTCTACATAATTTTCTTTAATAATTGTGAGAGCATTAATAACTTTCGTCATATCTCCCATATTTTCTTCCAATACTTCTTGTTGATCCGCTAACTCTAACAGTAAATCCCGATCATTACTTGCTAGTCCACTGCCGGTATTCGTATTGTTGAAAAACAGGAGGCCAAACGTAAATGTTCCAGCAGCACCTATTACAATAGCAATGAAAGCAATTAAAGCAATATACCTTTTCTTTATATTCATTCTTTCACCCCAAACTATTCCATCTTTTAATACATTGTATGTAAAATGTATTTCCTAATACTATATATTATGAAGGTTTAAAAAAGACATCACAAGTATTTTGTGATGTCTTTAAGTATTTTCTTTTTATGGCAAATAATTTATTGGATTCACGCCACCGTGGTAACTCCAACTTCCCTGGTGTACCTCGAAGTGAAGATGGCTGCCGAACGATTGGCCTGTATTACCCATTCCTCCAATATATTCTCCTTGAGAAACAGATTGACCTAACGATACCCCAATACTGTTTAAATGACCATAGACAGTTGTTAAATTTAAATCCACATGATAAATATACACAACATTTCCATAACTAGGAGAGTAGTTTGCCCTTGTCACAACACCTGAGGCTGCTGCATTTACTGGCGTTCCAACCCCATTGGCAATATCAAGACCATAATGGAAACCACCACCATTAAATGATCTGTAACCAAAACCAGAACTTTGTCTGCCAGTTGTTGGCCAAATTAAACTGCCATTTCCTCCAGCAGATAAGTTACCCCCACTCGAACTTGAACTTGAACCTGAACTTGAGCCAGAGGCTGAGTTACCTGAAGACGATTGTTGCTGCTGTCGCTGTTGTTGCAATCGTTGTTGTTCCTGTCGTTTTTGATTTATCTGCTGCTGTGCTTCTCTTTTCGCTTTCTCCACAATAGCAGCTTGATTATTTAACGTTTCCTGCTGTTCAGCTAATGACATTTGATGACTATGTAACTCATCTTCTTTATGTTCTAAGTTTGCCATCAGCTTTTGTTTTTGGTTCATTTGCTTATCTAGTCTTGCTTTAATTTGGTCCAATTCAGCTTTCTGTGAGACTAATTGAGCTTTTTTGTTCTCTAAATCCCGCTTACTTGTTTCTAATGAAGCTTGTTTATCTTCTAACTCTTTCTTACTCTCTTCTAATGCCTGTTTATTTTCTTCTAGCTTTTCTTTATCTGCTTGCTGTTCTTCCATAATAGTTTTATCAGAATCCATAATCTTATTTACAGCAGTTGCTCTGTTAATAAAGTCACCAAAGCTTTGGGCTCCGAGGATAACTTCTAAGTAGTTTACATTCCCACCATTTTGCTGAATAGACCTTAGTCTGTTTTTCAACAAGTCTTCACGGGCTTCAATTTTTTCTTGTAATGCTGCTATTTCAGCCCGTAATTCCTCAATTTCTCCCTTTAATTGGTTAATTTCTCCCTCTGTCTTATTTATTTCATTTTCTGTCTCTTTAATTTCATTATTTGTTGTCGCAATCTCATTTTCCTTGGCGGTTAATTGAGATTGTGTTGTTGTCAACTTACTATCAATTTCAACAATTTCACTGTTCGTTTGTTCTTGCTTTTCCTGATTCTCAGCAATTTTTTCTTTTGTTTCCTCTACTTTATTGCTAACTTCTCCAGATTTACTCTGTATTGATTGCTTATCCTGTTCTAATTCGTTGACTTTATCTTGTAATTCATTAATAGATTCAGCAGATACTGAAACAGTTAGAACAGCAAATGCTATCATTAATGAAACTATTAAATAGAAAAAATTCTTCATTTAATTGCTCCTCCCTAAACTTTCCACCTATTATTATTTATACTTTTAAGAATTTGCGTACACTCATCAAACTACCCCATACACCGATACAAACACCAATCCCGAGAATAATTCCGGATATTTGGAATGCAAATGGACTAAATGGAAGAATTTGAACAAAGTTAAATTCCTGAATCGTTACACCACTTTGTGCTAGATAATAATAACCTACCAATATGATTAAAATTGGAATAATGCTTCCCAGGAATCCGAGAATCATCCCTTCGACAAAAAACGGCCAGCGAATGAAACTATTAGTTGCACCAACTAGTTTCATAATCCCGATTTCCTTTTTCCTTGCCAGAATCGTAATTTTTATTGTATTGGAAATAAGGAATATCGCTGTAAACACTAAAGCAAATATTAAAACTAACCCCACATTTCTTGCATATTGGTTAAATGTAAACAACTTATCGACATAATCTTGTCCAAAATTAACACTGTTAACATTATCCAACTGAGCGATCTGGTCTGCTACCATTTCTGTATCCAGGGGATCAATAGTTTGGACAACAAATGCATCATTTAACGGATTATCTTGTTCATACAGTGTCCAGGCTTGTCCTTGTTCGCCCATACTTTGAATTAAGTTATCCAGCTCTTCTTCTTTTGTCAGGTACTCAACGGTACCCACTTCGGGAATAGCTTTAATATCCGCTTCTAGTTGATCTATATCAGCTTGCTCAGCTGTTAATTCAATTAATGCTTTAATTTCTACATCTTTTTCTAATTCATTTGCAATATGATTCAAGTTCAATATAACAACAAGAAAAACACCTACAAGAATAAGGGTAGTGGTTACAGCTCCAACTGAAGCAACTGTCATCCAGCTATTCCTCCACGTGTTTCTTGCACCTTCTTTTATGTGTCTTTTTAACGTACTAAATTTCATAACCATATTCTCCCCTGTATTCGTCACGTACGATAATGCCATCTTCCATAGCAATTACTCGTTTTCTAACTGTGTTTACAATTTCTTTACTGTGTGTAGCCATAACAACGGTTGTACCAGTTGAATTAATTTCCTCCAGGATACGCATTATTTCCCATGATGTATCAGGATCAAGGTTACCTGTTGGCTCGTCTGCTATTAATAAGCCTGGACGATTAACAATAGCACGTGCTATCGATACGCGCTGTTGCTCACCACCAGAAAGCTCATCAGGGATAAACCTTGCTTTATTCTTCAAGCCGACTTGGTCCAGAACTTCCATCACACGCTTTCTGATATTTTTCGGGTTTTCTTCAATTACTTCTAATGCAAAAGCAATATTTTCATAGACTGTCAGTTTCGGCAATAGGCGGAAATCCTGATAGACTACTCCAATATTTCTTCTGAAATAAGGGACATCTTTCCACTTTATTTTGCTAACATCTTTATTATTAACAAGGATTTTACCTTTCATCGGAACTTCCTCGCGAAACATTAACTTAGTAAATGTGGACTTTCCTGCACCACTGTGTCCTACTATATATACAAACTCGCCTTGTTCAATTTTTACACTTATACCATTTAATGCAACAACTCCATTGGCATAAGTCATAAATACATCTTGCATTTCTATCATATCATTCTCACCTTTTATATAAATATAGTCATTATTTTTCTTCATATCTTAAAAAACAACATTTTTCGTCTCACAAGTTTTATTATAACAAAAATATCACGAAATTTCGGCTAAAATTTTATTACAATTATATTTCAATACAATTACTTTTTAACTAATACATTTGACACAGTGTATAAACCTCTTGTTTTAAAGGTTTAAAAGCACTTTTTCAAAAATCAATAGTTAATATGAACTAAAAGTGAATAATTAGATTCATTAAGTATTTTACCACTCATCGCAATAAGTGACAATGGGACTAGTGACTCTAATCACCCTTTTTCAGTAAATATCGGCAAATAGCGGGAGTATATTATCAGTTTTTCAAAACAGCATTTCGGTATATAAGGATTATATGTGAATAATATATCTATTCACATATATTTATAACCCGACGAATTTCAGTGGCATATTCATTTTATATAAATCCTGAGAGTTTATATTTGAGAGCTGAGGTTTTTCCTTGATTGGTTTTGAGAAATGAAATTTTTGGGGGTATCTGGGGGATTTTGGTGGAATATCGCTCAACCCTCAGATAGTTTTCCTGATTCTCTATAAGAATTACACAAAAGGATAGTCATTTTCCTTTTGTGTAATTTAGACTATTAATTCATCGTTGAACGAAGATATGCATCAATAAACGGATTTAGTTCTCCATCCATTACTGCTTGTGTATTTCCTGTTTCATAATCGGTGCGATGGTCTTTCACCATAGAATATGGATGGAACACATAGGAGCGGATTTGGCTTCCCCATCCAATTTCTTTCTGCTCACCGCGAATTTCATTTAACTGTTGTTGTTGTCTTTGGATTTCCAATTGATACAATTTAGCCTTCAGCATCTTCATTGCCTGGTCTCTGTTTTTAATTTGCGAACGTTCTGATTGGCATGTTACAACAGTATTTGTTGGAAGGTGAGTAATACGAACAGCAGAATCTGTTGTGTTAACATGCTGCCCACCCGCACCACTTGAACGGTACGTATCAATTTTTAAATCTTCTGTTTTTACGTCAATGTCGATATCATCATCCAACTCTGGCATTACATCACAGGAAACAAAAGAGGTATGACGTCTGCCTGACGAATCAAATGGTGAGATTCTGACTAAACGATGGACACCTTTCTCTGCTTTTAAATAGCCGTAAGCATTATGACCTTTGATTAACAATGTAACACTTTTCACTCCAGCTTCTTCCCCGGGAAGATAGTCTAATGTTTCCACTTTAAAACCTTTCGTTTCCGCCCACCGTGTGTACATACGAAGAAGCATACTTGCCCAGTCTTGAGATTCCGTACCGCCAGCACCAGGGTGTAATTCAAGAATCGCATTGTTTTTATCATATGGTTCACTTAGTAAAATAAATAATTCAAACTGATTGAGTGCCTCTGTCAGATGCTGGACTTCTTCTTCCAGGTCCTGATGAAGTTCCTCATCATTCTCCTCTTTTACGAGTTCATAAGACACTTCTGCATTTTCTAAGTTTTCTTCATTGCGATCAAAGGCCTGAACTAATTCTTTTAATCCATTTGCTTCATTAATTGTTTTTTGTGCTGCCTGCTGATCATCCCAAAAAGCAGGATCAGACATTATTTCATCTAATTCAGCTATACGGGCTCTCTTTGATTCTAAGTCAAAGAGACCCCCTGAAGTCCGCTAACCGCTTAGCCATTTTGTCAAGTTCTTGTTTGATTTCTACTAATTCCATCTTTCCACCTCGTTAAGTTTGTTCTTAAAAAATATTATTGTGTTAATTACGCTCGTCCATGGCAATTTTTGTATTTTTTTCCACTACCACACGGACATGGATCATTTCTGCCGACATTTTGTGCTTTAACATATGGCTTTTTCACTTTCTTCTTCGCCTGGTCACCGCCAGACACTGCTTGTGTTTCTTTCACGACAGCCTCACGTTTTAGATTTTCACGTATTTGTGCTTTCATTACATATTTCGATACATCTTCATTAATTGATGAGATCATTTGTTCAAACATTGTAAAACTTTCCATTTGGTATTCTCTTAGCGGATCGTTTTGACCATATGCCCGTAAGTGAATACCTTGGCGCAATTGATCCATTTGATCAATATGATCCATCCATTTCGTGTCAACGGTACGTAAAAGAATGACTTTTTCAAATTCTCGCATTTGCTCTGATGTTAATTCTTCTTCTTTTTGGTCATATTTTGCTTTGACCTTCTCTAAAATTAATGCTTTTGCCTCATCTTTATCTTTACCTTTTAAGTCACTTTCTGTGATCCATTCAGTTTCTAACAATGTTGCATGGAGATATTCTGTTAAACCGGTTATATTCCAGTTTTCCGAAACATCATCAGCCATGTAGGAATCGATCGCTGTATCAACTGTTGTTTCGATCATTTGTTCAATAATTTCTCGTAAATTATCGGAGTCAATCACATCATAGCGCTGTTTATAAATAATCTCCCGTTGCTGACGTAACACATCATCATAAGAGAGGATGGTTTTACGTGCATCAAAGTTGTTACCTTCCACGCGTTTTTGGGCAGATTCCACTGCTCTTGATACCATCTTACTCTCAATCGGCTGAGTATCATCCATGCCCAGCCTTTCCATCATTGCTTTCATATTGTCTGACCCGAATCTGCGCATTAATTCATCTTCCATTGATAAATAGAACTGAGTAACACCAGGGTCCCCCTGACGACCGGAACGACCACGTAATTGATTATCAATACGGCGTGACTCATGACGTTCTGTCCCAATAACAGCAAGGCCTCCAAGTTCTTTTACACCATCACCTAATTTGATGTCAGTCCCGCGCCCCGCCATGTTTGTAGCAATAGTTACTGCACCTTTTTGTCCGGCATTCTCAATTATCTCTGCTTCCCTATAATGATTCTTCGCATTTAATACATTATGTTTCACGCCAGCTTTTGAAAGGTATTTTGAAATTAATTCAGAAGTTTCCACAGCAACTGTACCAACTAGAACTGGTTGGCCTTTCTGATGCCTTTCTTTAATTTCTTCTACAACAGATTTAAATTTTCCTTCCATTGATTTATAGATTAAATCTGCTTTATCTTCTCTGACAATCGGTTTGTTCGTAGGTATCGCAATAACATCCATATTATAAATGTTACGGAATTCCTCTTCCTCTGTTTTTGCTGTTCCTGTCATACCTGCCAGCTTTTCATACATACGGAAATAATTTTGGAATGTGATGGAAGCCAATGTCATGCTTTCATTTTGAATTGGCAATCCTTCTTTAGCTTCAATCGCTTGGTGCAGTCCATCACTATAGCGGCGGCCTTTCATTAAACGGCCAGTGAATTGGTCAACTATTACAACCTGGTCTTCTTCAATAACATAATCTGTATCCTTGTGCATAGAGATATGAGCTTTTAATGCTTGATTAATATGATGAGTTAATGTCACATTATTCAAATCAAATAAGTTTTCCACTTGGAAGAAGCGTTCTGCTTTGTTCATCCCTTCTTCCGTTAATTGCACACCTTTTGTTTTTTCATCATAGGTATAATCTTCTTCATTTTTTAGTGTACGGACAAAAGCATTTGCTTGTTCATAGAGTGAAGCAGATTTTTTTGCAGTACCTGAAATAATTAATGGTGTCCGGGCTTCATCAATTAGAATGGAATCAACCTCATCAATTATTGCAAAGTGTAAAGGTCGTTGTACCATTTGTTCTTTGTATAACACCATATTGTCCCGTAAATAGTCAAAACCATATTCATTATTTGTTCCATAGGTAATATCCGCCAAGTATGCTTGACGTTTCTCATCTTTTGACATTCCGTTTTTATTAAGTCCTACGGTCAATCCCAAAAACTCATATAAATTGCCCATCTCTTTTGCATCACGATCGGCCAGGTAATCATTGACTGTAATAATGTGAACGCCTTTGCCTGTTAATGCATTTAAATAGGCAGGCATTGTAGAGGCTAACGTCTTCCCTTCACCTGTTTTCATTTCTGCTATATCACCATGGTGCATAGCAATCGCACCACATAATTGTACAGTATACGGGCGCATACCCAACACTCTTGTTGAAGCTTCTCTTACAACAGCATACGCTTCGGGAAGCAGATCATCTAAATTTTCTCCATTTTGATATCTTTGCTTTAGTTCCTCTGTTTTATTTTGTAATTGATGATCAGATAATTGCTGCATTGATGGTTCTAATGCTTCAATCTCTGAAGCAATTTTCTCTAATTCTTTTAATTGTTTCTGGTTACCAACACCAAAAACTTTTTTTAATAATCCACGCATTCTAGCCGCTCCTCTTCTTCCATACTTGGCAAAGCCAAAGAAACCTTCAGTGTGTCATTTTGTTGTGTTTATCACTTTATATCATAACACTTGAATGAAGAAATTGACAACAATCGGATAACGAACAGAGAAAATGAGGAAAGAAGCAGCCCTGGTTCGACTGCTTCTCTAATGATGAGAAGGTTTCTTGAGAGGAAGGTTTACCTTCTCGGTGTGGGGATATTCTATTTATAACATAGGACGAATGATTTGAAAAACAAGGAAATTCTTCATTTCATTACATTGTTCCATCAAATTTATTATGTTTTCCTATGGATTTGGCTAAACCTTCATCAATAGTATAGGAAATGATAGAGTTCGATAGAAAACAGAAAAAGATGATTTGCTATGCAAATCATCTTAGAATAAGTATTATCAGCTAGGTTCAATTAGGCCATAACGACCGTCACGACGTTTATAAACAACGTTTGTTGTCCCTGTCATGGAATTTTCAAAAACGAAGAAAGCATGTCCTAACATATCCATTTGCAATACTGCTTCTTCTGAATCCATTGGTTTTAAATCAAAACGTTTCGTTCTTACAATTTCTATTTCATCATCATCTAACAAATCTACTCCTCTAAATTCAGCAGCTTCTTTCTCTAACTCTGCAAATACATGCTTTGGTGAGCCTTGCTGACGGAATTTACGGTTAACTTTTGTTTTATGCTTACGTATTTGCCTTTCTAGTTTGTCAACAACAAGATCAATAGCAGCATACAAATCTACGTGTTGTACTTCTGCACGGAGCAAAAGATTAGTCATAGGAATCGTTACCTCGATTTGTTGTTCTTCATTATAGACACTTATATTTACATTTACATCTGAAGTCGGAGGCGTGTCAAAATATCTTTCTAACTTGCCAATTTTTCTTTCTACATATTCCTTAATGGCTCCAGTCACTTCTACATTTTCTCCTCGAAAGTTGTATTTCATAAAAGTGTCCTCCTTTCAAACTATAAAGCTTTAATAAGCTATATATCTAGTATACCACACTATAGGGGGGATAAACGAGTAAATTGTCAATATATTTTGAATATTTTTAACATAAACTTTACATACTCATGAATAGCTCCATTTACTTTATTCTTAGAGTATTTCAATGAATAGTTATAATAGAAAAAGTTCTCCTACTTCACAGTAGGAGAACTTATTTCTTCGAATCCAGGAACATCCCGTCGTGCCCTGAAAGGCTTTTGTATGGATTTAAGTATTGCTTATTAGATTTTGATTGTTTTTTTGTATTTTGCATATTTAATTTAATTTCATTTAATAATGAATGCATTTTCGGCTCTAATAGTTGATCAATTACAATGCATTCTTTCCCTAAGCATATTTCTTCTTCGTTGTATGGGGGTTGAATATGACGAATATATTGCTGTCTTTGTTCAATTAAATCACTTATATTAGCAATAACGAGATCGCGCTCTTCTTTATTGATTGGCTTGTCTATAAGCAAAAGTAATTTTTTTGATATATCCAAATAGCCTTTAAGTGGATTCATTATAGTTTAACACCTTTTCCATGCTGACGTATTCTCTCTTGTTTGATAATCTCTTTCCATGTATCGCGGAATTGAATTAGAATTTCTTCAGCTTGTTCTATTTGTGTCATATCGTTTTTGACATTGGCTTGTGTTAAACAATGGTAGGCAAATTCATATAATGGCATCATTTGCTTTGTTATTGGTGCTGATGGTTCTAATGTTACCATTAATTCACGAATAATATTTTGTGTTTTTTGAATCATTACGTTTCTTTCCTGATAATTCTTCTCTTCCATTGCCTTTTTTGCACGCTTAATAAATTTCAAGCTACCATTGTAAAGCATAAGAGTTAGTTCGGCAGGGGTAGCTGTATTGACTGAGTTGTTTTGGTATGCTTGATATTGTTGATAAGCCATTAAACAAACGCTCCTCTATTGTCTTACTTATATTTTTTCATCAACGATAAATCCCATCAGTTCAGCCATTGATGCGTATACATCTAGTAGTTTCTTTGGTGGGATCTCTTTCACTATTTCTTCTGTTTCTGAGTTCACTACAGTTACATAATACTTTTCTAGTTTTTCATGGAATTCATATCGAATGTTTGTATGTGTAGGTTTCAAAAATGAATTTAACCCGTCGACCATACTTTTTACTTCTTCATTTGATATTTCCCCTGATTCATTAATATTCTTTCTGAGATCTGATTCTTGCACATGGTTATTGGATCTGTCTACTGCTGATGTGGATTGCTCTTTGCTGTCAGGGTTTTGCAGATGGGGAGATCCAGTGATCATATTACCAACTTCCATGCTTTTCTTCATCTCCTCTATATATATTTACTTGTATTATCGGTTAATTTATAGAAAACTTTAGTCATTTAGAAAAACCTTCTAATAAATACATGATTTATGTATTTTATGTAAAAAACCTAGAGAAAAATTCTCTAGATTTTTACGATTATGCTTTTACATCTACTGTACTGCCTAAATGTGGCTGAATCGCCTGTTCTAACATTTTAATCATTTGATTTGATTGCTGTTCTGATGTATTCATTGCTTTATCAAGCAATGAAATACTTGCCTGTTGCTTCACTTGTGCTTGGCTCATAATAACAGACATAGCTGCTATATCCATCAAAAAACCTCCTTTTGATTATTGTCCCCCACTAAACATTTGCATTAAATAACTAGATTGGCTATTATATTTCGAAATTGCTTGTTCCATTGCTGTAAATTGGCTCCAATAGCGATCTTCAATTTGTGATAACCGATCTTCAAATCTTCTAATTTTGTTTTCGAGATTAGATAAATTCTTTCCTATTGTAAATTGTTCATTGCTATAAGAAGTTCGGCCAGCTCGTTCATAAATACGATCCATTGATGAATTAACTGAGTCGTACAATCTATTTACAATTCCCTGTTCACCATACTCATTACTAGGAGAAATAAATAATTTTTCTACTGCATCGGGATCTTCTTGTATTGCTTCTTTTAACTTTCCTTCATTAATTTCTAATTTTCCACCCTGCATATAATCTTTAGTTGTCGTTATACCTATTTGTGCCAACTGATTAAATACACTTGATCCTGAATTGTTAACAGGACTATAGAAATCTGTTCGCATTTTTGATAATGTATCTCTTAGTATCTGGTCACTTCTTAGCAACCCACTTTTCGCTAAGTTTGTCCATTCTTCTTGCTGAGTGTCACTCAATGATTGTTTTTGATCATCAGTCAGCGGTTTGTAATCTCTATAATATTCTTCATTAACTTTACTGTTAATAGCTTCGATTAATGTATTATATTTTTCAACGAATTCCTTAATATTTTCATATACATCTTCACTATTGTTGGATACACTTACAGTAACCGGTCCCTCTGCTGGAGTAAATTTTTGTTTCAAATTAAAAGTTACACCATCAATTTGGAAATTATTAGAGCTTCTCTCCGTATCTGTTATTCCATTTATGGAAAATATAGCATTATCCCCACCAGACTCTGTACCATTCCTGAATTTTAGTACATCATTAATAAATGCATTATTCCCACTAGAAAAGCTCGTAATTATCTCATTTCCTGAGTCATTAAATTCTCCTGTATCTTTTCTGCTCATAGTTACTTGATCAGTATAGGAGTCATACATCATAGAGACCCCAACTTTAGAATTGTTTACTTTGCTGATAACTTGATTCAGTGATTCATTACCAGTCATTATGAAATTTCTATACGTCTGGCCGTTTTCGGTATGGGCTCCTAGAGCGAACGAACTGTAATTTTGTTGATAGTCAGCTGTTATTTCTGTACCCTTTGGTTTAGCTTCACTAAATGAGATTCTACCTGAACTCGTATTAATGGTACCTACAACAGTATTAGATCCATCTACTAAATTATATTGTGTCCCATTAGCGGAAGCTGCATCTATTGTATAATTTGTAGTACCGTCAATTGTTAAAGAAAATGAATTAAC
Organism: Gracilibacillus xinjiangensis; assembly: GCF_042651765.1. Lineage (NCBI taxonomy): Bacteria > Bacillati > Bacillota > Bacilli > Caryophanales > Bacillaceae > Gracilibacillus > Gracilibacillus xinjiangensis. The sequence continues at coordinate 1,296,516 of NZ_JBHSDT010000008.1, forward strand.
ATCGATTGACCTTCCACTTAATTGAAAAGTACTTGTTTCTGCCGTCAAAATCTTAGAATCTTGATTGGTGCCTTCATGTGCATATTCAGCTGAAAATTTGTCCCCTTTTTTGACAACACCTTCAGCAAACGTTAATGAATTATTTGTAGCATCGAATAACACCTGGTTATCTGCTAAATCTGCCTGAGTAACACCCGTCACAACTTCATACCCTTTTCCATTTAACTGAATATTCATAGCTTCAGTGTCAATATTTGTACCTTCTAGTTGTATTATTTCCCCATCAGCTTGTACTGTTACATCTTTCGTTTCAATTGCTCCTTGATTCCAATTGATGTTAGTACCCAAATTAGCATTTTGTGATAATAGACTTTTAGAAGCATCGATTTTTTCTGTTCCTGATATGCCACCCTCGTTAATAAGCGTTGCTGCTGATGCTAATTGCTTAACCTCAGTAATACTAAAAGAAGTTTGACTAGCTGCACTACTTGCTGAGGCTGTCACTTTTGACTCATCTGTAGAAGATGTTTCCCTTGACCGATAACTAGTAGTAAGTCTCATGTTTGATAGCGTATTACGAAAATCCAACAATAAAGAGTTAATCGAGCGATAATCGTCTCTTTTCCATTCTAGTAATTGTTTCTCTTGTTGCATTGTTTGTAAAGGATAGCTCTCTGCTTTCATTAAGTCCTTTACCATTGTTTCAATATCCATACCACTTGCAAAACCGGAAATACGCATTGCACTCATCTTATTCACGCCCTTTTATTAGTCATTCTTATCTTTATTATCGGACTAATAAAGTGAGACTTAAATAGGACTTTTGAACTTTTTCATTTATTTTGTAACTTATTCCAAATCGACCTCAAATCAGAATCTGAAGAATGCCCTAACAACTCCTGCCCATACCGAACATGGTCATACATTTCCTCTAAACTATCCAATTCTTGTCCTGATATGTCTAACACCTCATGTGCCGTCATCGATTCCTTCCATTTATCCTGTTTTCTCAATTCCCTTGTTATTTCCCGATATAAGAATCTTACTTTATCTTCTGTTGACAACTGGTCATATTTTGTTTTCCGTCCAAAAATACTTTGTAATCTATCCTTTATTTCCGTCTGTTTCTCATTTCGCCAGTTTTTCCAATTAAAGAGATTTTCCTTTTCATCCATATACTCGGAGTCCAACTGATTGAAACGGCTGGTTGTGAAAACTTGCTTCAAAGCATTCCATATAAATAGAATCACTTTTTTAACAAGACGGCGAACTTTTTTAAATAGGAGTGATAACATTAAGATGGCTGCAAGGATGACCAAGAGAATACCAAATATGATTGTCACTTGCTCCATTATCTCGGCGAAGCGAGAAGGTTCACTAAACTCCTCTGTTGGTAACATTGGCTGATTGTTTTGCTGGGGCAGTTCTTCCATTGGCGGCTCCTCATTGGAGAAGAGTTCAACAAATGAAACGATAGCCTGAATGACTGAGCGGACACTATGGTACAAAAACGATTGAATCACTTGAAAATTTGTTAAAAGAAACACAAATACGATGGTAAAAAGAAGATATGCATAATTTATCCTTTTCATTTCCCTGCTTGTATGATGTTTTTTTTCTTTTGTCAGGGATTCTTTTTGCAAATGCGCTTGATTTGTGACAATCAGCATTGTAATAATAAAAACAAGACCAATACTGCTTAAGAAACCTATATAATCAATTAAACTGTCAAAATTAGAAAAGAGAATGTATCCAACAAAATAACTTGGCAGACCGATTCCCCACAGTATTCTTGATGGCAATAATTCCTTCCCATTACTCTCAGCGTATTGCACCCCTCGATATGATGCAATAAAACCAGAAATAAAGGAAGACAGATAGGATAATATATCGGAACCAATTATGAATGTAAATCCAAATGCAAGAAAAGCTGCTAATATGATGACAATTGTCCGCTGCTTCAAGTATGACCTGATTGCAGCTGACAAACAAAATAAACCGTATAGACCAATCAGCCAATAATAGATATTTCCTTCGATTGTCAAAGTACCAATAAGTAAAATAAAAGGAAAGAAGGAAAGGAATTCAAGTATCCCCTGCAAGAAAATCGAGAAGACAGAACGCCCTTTAGCTTGCATATGCTTCACCTGCTTCCCCTGTCAATTGATCTAATAAAACAATCTCCACCGCATTGTTCAGCTGTTCTAACTGATAAATTTTCTGTTCAACTTTTTCAGATATTTGCTGGGTGAAAATAATGATATCTGTATCCCTTATCTCCTCCTCCAGATCTTCTTCTAAAAAGGCTCGAAAGTTTCGGCTTCGATCAATCTTCACTTTGGCAATCGTATCAAGAATATATTCAAGCTGACTGCGGCTGTTTGATGGTTCTACTCTTACTGACGGCTTTATCCGTTCCAAAGTATTGGTAAAAGGCTCAACAAAATACCCATTACAGCCAAACCCTGTCGCTATTCCTTGCTCGATTGTATATGCCGCAAGGGAAGCAGCATAGGAAAGGGCCTTCTCGATTACTTCCGGCTTTTCTATTGGCAGACGTATATCTTCGTTGGAATCAAAATTAACATAAATCATTAAATGGTGATCTGCTGTGTAATCTTTTTTATTGATTTGCATTGTTTGTGACCGAGCGGTAGCTTTCCAATTTATAGCGTTTAATGGATCACCTGCTTGATATTCCCGCACACCTGCATACAGAAACGGGTCCTCAATAATCCATCTTTTCACTGTAATGTCCCCTAACCAGCTATGTGACGGCAATGGAATCTCATCAACTGAAACAACTTGCGGATAAACAGTCACAGCAGTGCTTGCTTGAATGGAGTCAAAAGACTCCCCGAAACCGATCGCATCACCTGTTGTAACCGAAACGGTATCAAGCGGATAATACCCTCTCTTTGTTGCAATCAACTGATGTCTTCTCGTGATTTTCTGATATGGTAACAGACTAAATAATGACCGGTGAAACACTTCTTCTGTTCCTTTATCTTTTTCTGTTGTACCAGCTAAATGATGGCTTATCTTTGATTCCAAGCGGATCCATGGGATTGGGAGTAACTTTCGATTGGTAATTTGATCAACCATTTCTATTGTTTCCCCTTCAAACACAGTCTGTTGTTTGAACTCTCTTTTGTAGGTAATCCCCTTTAATCCCCATTTGCTATAGATCATTCCCTGGATGAAGACAATGAATAATAAAGCGACAATCACCCATGCAATGTTCATCCGCGCACCAAATCCTTTTCAGGCTCTGTTGGCACAGGAACCTCCTGCAAAATCTCGCCGATTACTGTATTGACTTGATTGCCTTTCACCCCAATACGTTTCGCAAGCACAATACGGTGCCCTAATACTGATATTGCCATCTGTTTAATATCATCTGGAATAACATATGTTCTTCCATGTAATAATGCATAAACTTGCACACATTTTAATAATGCTTGACTGCCGCGAGGACTAACACCCAATGCGATATTCGTATGGTTTCTCGTCTTTTCAATCACATCCATTAAGTAATTCAGAACATCATCACTGATTTCAACTTCGCTGTACACTTTTTGCATTGCCACCATTGTATCTATATCAACTACCGCATTTAAATTCGTTAATGGATTTGTTTGTTTGAAACGCTTTAATATCTCCATACCTTCTGCTTTTGATGGGTAACCCATTTGAATTTTTAATAAGAAACGATCCAGCTGGGCTTCAGGTAACGGAAAGGTCCCTTGACTTTCAACCGGATTCTGTGTAGCAATAACTAAAAAAGGATCTGTTAACTGATGGGTTTCGCCATCTATCGTCACTTGCCGTTCTTCCATACTTTCTAATAAGCTAGATTGTGTTCTCGGTGTTGCACGATTAATTTCATCTGCTAATAAAATGTTAGTAAAAATGGGCCCCTGACGGAATTCAAATTCTCCTTTTTGTTGACTGTAGAAATGAATGCCTGTAATATCTGATGGCAGTAAATCTGGTGTGAATTGAATTCTTCGAAACGTGCCAGCTAATGATTTAGCTAAAGATTTTGCCATCAATGTTTTTCCTGTACCAGGAACATCTTCTAACAGAACATGGCCTGAGGAGATCATAGCAACTAACAACAAATCAATGGTTCTCTTTTGTCCGACAACAACTTGATTAATATTCTGTCTAATTTCTTTTGCTACTTCTTGTACATTGGTTAATTCCATCTTTCAAACTCCCCCTTCTATTGTTTGCGCTTTCAGTTTCTCTAACACTGTTATATCATGTTGGTTACATTTAGGCAAAATATAATACTATTCCCATATCGAAGAATATGATAAAAAATAGCGGGAACATTATTTTCAGAATAATTAAATATTTCCATTTTACATAATATTTATAGTTTTATTAGACTATTTTTGGTAGTCTATTTATAGATATGCTATGGAAAGCTTTATATGTAAAGGATGTTAGAAGGAAATAACCTGAAAATATAGATAGACAGGGGTTTTGAAAATGAAAAGAGTTGTTATAATTGGTGGTGGATACGGCGGAATGAATGCGTTGCATCAACTAATTGATCATGATCTTCCCAACGATGTGGAAGTCACTGTCATTGACCGCAATCCATACCATTCGTTAAAAACAGAATTCTATGCCATTACAGCAGGAACCAAATCTGATAAAGAGATTCGGATCGATTTCCCTGCCCACAATCAGATTGATTACATATTTGGTGAAATTATTGAGATAGACACGGAAAATGAGAAAATTCGCTTAAAAAACAGAGAAGACTCCGTTTCGTTTGATTACTTAATTATTGGACTCGGCTGTGAAGATAATTATCACGGTATACAAGGTGCAATGGAATATACAGAAAGTGTCCAGACAATCTCGAAAGCTCGTCAGGCGAGTATTCGAGTCAATAATTTACCTGCATACAGTCAAGTTTCGGTAGTTGGTGCAGGTTTAAGTGGTATTGAAGTAGCTTCTGAAATCAGGGAAAGCAGACCAGACCTTAATATTCGTTTATTGGATCGTGGTGCTTCCGTACTTTCTGCATTTGACGAAAAGGTTCAAACATATGTAGAAGATTGGTTCCAGCGTAATGAGGTACAAATATTACATCACTCCAATGTAGAATTAGTTGCTGAAGGAATTTTTTATAATAATGGTGAGGGTATTGAAAGTGATGTGATTATCTGGACAGCAGGTGTAAGACCACATTATTTAGTACGAAGTCTTCCTTTCGAGAAAGATCGTCAAGAAAAAGTTATCGTAAACGATTTTTATCAAGTACCGTCACAGCAAAATATTTATGTTGTCGGTGATTGTGCCTCCTCTACCTATTCACCGAGTGCACAGTTAGCAGGAGTTCAAGGAGAACAAATTGGTGCTATTCTTGCTAAAGTACTCCGTGGAGAAGAGCCGGATAAGCCTAAAGAAATAAAATTAAAAGGCCAGCTAGGTTCACTTGGAAAGTCTGATGGATTTGGAAGCATGTACCGTAAACCAGTGACAGGGTTATTGCCTCGCCTGGCAAAGTCTGGCGTTTTATGGTTAAGCAAACGACATTAATGATTCCAACAGAGCACTGAAAATAATCAGTGCTTTTCTTTATGGTGTAATATTGGGAATCCATTTAAAACACTTAACCATTTTCATAATTAGTTGTATAATAGAATACCAGCAAAAAGTAGCTGATAAATTACAGGTCATTCTTCTTTCCTAGGAGGTTAGCATGTCCAAAGCCAAAGTAAACGATTTAATTGACAACGAAAAATTCGAGCACCATTTTCAAGCATTATATGATCTAGAAACATTATCACCAATTGGATATGAAGCATTACTTCGGACCAAACTGTTTAAAAATCCGGAAATACTTTTTGAACAAGCAAGTCTTACTGACCGTTTTTTTGAACTGGAGATTCGTTCGATAAAGAAAATACTACAAGCTTTTGATGACCTCATAGGTGGATTAACTGATAAAAGAAAGCTTTTAATGAATGTTTTTCCATCTAATTTAATCAGGGATGAATTTATTACATATTTAGACCAATATATGGCGAATAAAAAATTCAAACCACAGCAAGTGATTATTGAGATAACTGAATCAGATGTGATGAATAATGTGACATCATTAATGAGGAATGTCTATTTATTGAGAGAAAAAGGTTACTTAATTGCCATCGATGATGTGGGCAAAGGAGTTTCTTCCCTGCAAGCAATTGTTGAATTACGACCAGATTTCGTGAAAATGGACCGCTATTTTGCAAATCAGCTGGCTAATTCCAACCGTAAACAAGAGATGGTACGTTCCATCGTTACCTATTGCTTGCATACCAATACAAAATTCGTACTGGAAGGAATAGAAATCATGGAAGATTTAGAGATGGCTAAATCCATCGGTGTTAATATTGTACAAGGGTTCCTGCTTGCTGAGCCTCAACCACTTCAAACAATTAAATGTATCGAATCTAGAATGGCAGATGGTTTTTAAGAACCATTGCCTTTTTTTCTATTATCGGTACATTTATCCTACTCTTTTCATACCATAAAATAAATATTTTTTAAAAAACCTTGCGCTTCTTATATGAATGCTGTATGTTCTTTATATAGAACATTATGAAGAATGGAGGAGGGATCATGAAAAAAGTAATTATATTCTTATTCTATTGTATGATCTATGCCATAATCTCTAGTCCTATTCTCACCCATGCCATTCCTGCTAATAAGATAAAAGTACTTATCGTTTATTCATCGAGTACTCAGGAAATAACCGAACATGAGCGTTTATTAGATATGTTGATATCTCATTTTTCAAATCAACTTTCTTTTCGACATACTTCCGAATTAAACAGCAGTGATATCGAAACAGCTACCCATCTAATTTACTATGGGAATAAAGAAGAAAAGATATCGAATGAAACGATCCGGTTAATGGATGATTTCGAAAAACCTTTTTTAGCTATAGGTCATAACATCGAGCAATTTCCTGCCTCTTTTTCCTGGATTGAAGGGAATGATACAACCTATTTAAACAATGTAACTATTTCCACAAATGAACAAAGCAAACTCGAAATCAAACACCTTGAGCTTATTCCAATATCCACTTCTGGTGAGCAGGACATATTTTTTCAAGTGACTCAAAAAGATTCGATATTCCCGCTAATGGTGCAAAAAGGTGACCATTACTATCTTAGCACAACACAACTTTTTCCACCGGTTTCTAATTTACTGGCAGATGCACTGCATATTTTCTTTGATCAAGAACACGAACATACAACAAGAGCAATGTTAAGACTAGAAGATGTCCACCCAAAGCTTTCTGCAAAAGATATGATGAAGGTTGCCGAATATTTAAAAGAAAAAGATATTCCATATATTATTTCGATTATACCAGTTTACATAAATTCTGAAACAGACGAAGAATATCATTTTTCAGACAACCCTGAACTTGCCGAAGTATTACAATTTATGCAAGAGAACGGAGGAAGTTTTGTTTTACATGGATATACAGATCAATTTGGAAATGGCACTACAGGTGAAGGATTTGAATTTTGGAATAAGGAGAAAAACGAACCAGTTTATTTTCCGGAAAATAGTACAGAAAAAACGAAAACCTTAAACGATTTTAAAAACACATCAGATTACGAAGCCTATATAAATGAACGGCAAGCTTTTGAATCAGAATATATAATTAGCAGAATGGAAAAAGGGATAAAAGAATTAGCAAACTACCGAATCTATCCTGTTGCATTTGAGGCACCCCATTATGCAATGAGTCAAAATGGATATCGAGTGGTATCCGAATACTTTTCAACATATATTGGTCAAGTACAACTGACAGATAAAGATTGGAGAATAATGGCCGAAGCACCTACCATTTCACAACCAAGTTTCCTGCATGGAATGACATTAATACCCGAAACGATTCGCTACATTCGATATGAGGATCCACAATCAATTACACAAATGAGTGAGCTAATCGACGAGGTTTCCATTGTCAGAGATGGTATTATCAGCGGCTTTTATCACCCATTTCTGGGAATTGGCCAATTAAAGGGACTTGTAAATGAGATAGAAAAGATCCCTGATATGGAATGGATGGATATTAGCAAACTAAACAATACAGATCAAGACAATAATACCGATACATCTAATCAACCTACCAGTAGTTTCATTACAGAACCACCCTGGTTCCAACTATCCATCTATCCATTGCAACTTTATAAATCTGGAATATTCTTATCTGTTATTGGCGTGATCATTGTCATGTTCCTAATAATATCAGCTTATCGAAAAGGATTAAAGAATGAAAAATAATTATTATACAATCGTTCTCTATTAAGAACATATTGTTCCTTTTTAAAAAAGTGAGGTTAGTTAAATGAAGCTTAATAAATTGATCTTATTGCTGTTACTCTTGTTATTCACAATTACACCAATCATACATGCTGAGACTGAGAGCAATCATCAAGTGTTAGTCGTATATTCATCTGAAAGCGCAGAGTTAGATCAACACCAACGCTTCTTAGACTTATTGATTGGCCATTTTACATCAGATATCACCTTTATGTCTGTTTCAGAAGTTGATGAAGATGCCACGAAAGAAAAGACTCATTTGTTTTATCTGGGAACGGTAAAGGATCGTTTGCCAGTGTCCTTCCAGGAAATTCTTACTAACTTTAACGGGAAAGTCATTGGCTTGGGTCATAATATCAACCAATTGGGTGAGCGATTTAATTTTGTATCAACAGGGGAAGAAGCTGTGTACAGCAAAATAATAGTAAGCAGTGATCCGGAGAACGCCATATCTGTTCTTCCAAGGTCTGTTATTACTACAAAAATAAGCTCTCCAACAGAAATATTAGCGATGGTCACACATGGGGAGGGAAATAACTATCCATTATTTATTCAGAAAGACCATACGTATTATTATGCCTCTTCAGAAATGGAGCCACCTTTAACCATTTTCTTAGGAGAAGTATTACATGAAGTCTTCCAAGAAGATCATGAAACAGCCCATCCTGCATATATTCGTTTGGAAGATGTCCACCCAATGGTTGACCATAACAAATTGCTGGATATTGCAAAAGAATTAAAAAAACGGCAGATTCCCTATATGGTAGCCGTTGTCCCTGTTTACACCAATCCGGAGACAGGGAAGGAATCTTATTTATCAGATTCAAGAGAATTGCTAAACGTATTGAAATATGTTCAAGATAATGGCGGAAGTATAGTAATGCATGGTTACACCCATCAGTTTCGCAAAACAGAAACAGGTGAGGGGTTTGAATTTTGGGATGTGGAGAATAATATGCCTATTTATCACGAAGCTGATGAGAAAGTGTTCAAGAAAACCGAAAAAGACTTCGATAATATAGCAGATTACCAATCCTATCGTGAAGAACAGCTAGCTTTTGAAACAACTTATATAAAACAAAAATTAACACGCGGGATACAGGAACTATCGAATTACGGAATATATCCATTAGCATTCGAAGCCCCGCACTACACTATGTCTCAAAACGGCTATAAAGTTACGGCTGAACATTTCTCCACATATGTTGGTCAAGTGCAACTAAGTGATGCAGATTGGGAGATCATGTCGACATCACCATATTACACTACTCCTGTTTTTCTACATGGCATGAAGTTATTACCAGAAACGATTGGATTTGTCGATAGAGAAGATCCGATCGCAATCAATAAAATGATGGAAAAGGCCCAGAAACAACAGGTGTTGCGTGATGGAATGATCGCAGGATTTTACCATCCATACCTTGGCGTGGAAGAATTTATTGAGCTGATGGATCAGATGGAGCAAATACCAGGTATTGAATGGATTGACTTAAAACAAATGGAGAATACCGTTCAGGCAGATCATGTATTCATTCAATCAAATAATGGAGTCATTACGAAAGAAATTGATTACTTTCACCTTTACGCTAACTCGATTGACTTACTGGGATATAAAATTCTTCATATAATGCATGAATCATTATGGACATTAGCAAGTGCAGGATTTTTATCGGTATTATGGTTCATCTTCTATATTTTTAAAATGAAAATAAGGCAAAAACGCTCTCGGATCCGCCGGAGATACAGGCGCGCAATATAAGAAAGGGATGAATTATCTTGGCTGATATATTAGTTTATATTGCATTATTTATTATATGGGGAATGCTTTTTTATCATATTTTCTTAATGCAAGGCGGTTACTTACATGCCACACGATTTCAAAGGAAAGCGGAAAAATGGCAAGCAAATATACCTTATTATCCTTCCGTAAGCATACTCATTCCCGCTCATAATGAAGAAGTGGTAATTGAGGATACGTTAGAAGCGATGAGCAAACTGAATTATCCCTTGGAGAAATTACAGGTACTGATTATAAATGATAATTCAAGTGATCGCACTGGGGAAATTTGTGAATCTTATGCGGAGAGATTCCCTTACATACAAGTCATTCATACAAAGCCACCACATGGGGGCAAAGGAAAGTCAGCTGCACTTAACAATGGACTTGAGTATGCGAATGGAGAAGTTATCTGTGTTTATGATGCGGATAACACACCAGAAGCTGATGCCATCTATTGGCTTGTTCTAGGATTAGTAAATGATCCAAAAGCAGGAGCAGTTGTAGGAAAATTTCGTGTACTAAATGCGACGAAAAATCTCCTTACAAGGTTAATTAATATTGAAACACTCACCTTTCAATGGTTAGCACAAGCCGGAAGATGGTTTTGGTTTAAGCTTGCAACAATTCCGGGAACCAATTTTGCTGTAAGACGTTCCATTCTCGACCAACTTGGCGGTTGGGATGAAGGGGCATTATCAGAAGATACGGAATTAAGTTTTCGAATTTACGACCTCGGATACCATATCCGCTTCTTCCCTAACGCCATAACTTGGGAACAAGAACCTGAAACAATAAAAGTATGGTGGAGGCAACGTACTCGTTGGGCAAGGGGCAATCTCTATGTTATTTTTAAATTTTTGTTTCATTTCTTTCAACTAAAACATAAGCGGGTCGGCTTGGACCTCATTTACTTTATGTTTACTTATGTGTTCTTTTTTGGTGGAGTAATGATTTCCCACGGGCTGTTTATTGTTGGATTATTTGTTGATCTAAAATTATCTGTTGGCTTTGTATCCTATTTACTATTAATTGTTGGCTTTTTACTCTTTATCGTGGAAGAATTATTGGCATTAAGTTTCGAAAAAGACCAATTAACGAAAACGAATTTCTTTGTTGTGATCCTTATGTATTTCACTTATTCACAAATGTGGCTGTTTCTCGTTGTAAATGCTGCTTTTATTGAATTAAAACGCTTGATTTTAAAACAGGAAGTGACATGGTACAAAACCAAACGATTTAAACAGAAAGATGTGGAAGATAAACGTACCGCATAAGGCAGGAGTAGATCTGTTTTGAAAAGGAAATATATATTAATTTTCTTTATTGGAGTGGTGTTAATAATGGGTTTCCTCTTTAATTTTACTAAAGATAATAAACTATCAACAGAAAAATTTATTGAGAAGTGGTTCCTAAATGCGAATGGTACACTTGCCACCAATGTATTAGATAGTGATCGTATGGATGCTGATTTAGTAAAAGGCCGTGAGGCACTATCAGAGACAATTGGATTATGGCTCATCTATGCCGTCGAAAAGCAGGACAAACAAATGTTTGAAAAAGCATATAATATTTTGCTGAATTATTTCTTAACCGAAAATGGTTTTGTTTCATGGAAACTAACAGAAACAGGTATTGTCGAAGTGACAACAAATGCTTTGATTGATGATTTGCGTATAATTGATGCATTATACCGGGCGGAAAAGCTTTGGAATATTGCGGGTTATGGTAAAGTGGCTGAGCAAATCGGGACTTACCTCACAAACTATAACAGAAATGGCCTTATGCTAACAGATTACTATGACCAACAATATCAAACTAGCTCTGCTGAAATTACATTATCTTATATTGATCCAATCTCCTTAGAGAAGATGCTTAAACAACGTGTATTAGATAAGCAAACATATCATAAAATGGTAACAGTATTAAAGGAAGCTGAGAAAGCAAATGGTTTTTTCCCGAAAGCATATCATGTTCAGAATAACCAATACCGTCACGACCAAGAAGTGCATATGATTGATCAGGGGTTAGTAGCATATCACCAAGCACTTATGGGAAGTAATAATCCAGAATTTTTGCAATTTATAAAAACAGAAATGATGACAAATGGAAAAATAGCTGGTGCCTATAATCCTGCATCAAAGAAGCCTGCAGTTCATTATGAGTCACCCGCAGTTTATGGAATATTGATATGGTACTGTTTAGAAATCAATGAAACAGAATTAGCAGCCAAACTGTATAAGCGAATGACAGAATACCGCAATGACAATATATTCAGCCGGTATTATGGAGGCTACACGGTAGATGATGATGGGGATACCCATATTTTCGATAATCTCGTTCCATTGATTGCCGAGCAGCGGCTTATGGAACATGGGGATAAATTTTAATAAACCCGCATCCTGTACCAGGCAGTAACTATCAGGATAAAAAATATTCCTGCTGTTATACTCATTTTCTGACAGGAGATTGGCCCACTCCCTTTCTTACCACAGCAATGTATGCTGTGGTATTACTAGGTTAGTTTTATTATAAAGATTGACTGAATTCTAAATTAATTTTTTAGATAATATATTTTTAGCCTCTAACTCCGTTTCTTTCATTTCATGACCAATCGTCTCATTTTGAATATTAATATTTTCTACTGTTGCACTCATCTCTTCCAGTGCAGCTGAAGCTTGTTCAATAATGGCCGCTAATTCATTTGTTGCTTGTTCTATAATAGAAGAATCATCTTTCACATTAACAGCTAATTGTTGAAAACTTGTAAAGCGTTGATTCGTCTTATCCAAATGTTCAGTAAGTCCGCTAAATGCTTGATTAACCTGTTCTGTTCTGTCTTGATTGCTTTGAACCATCTTAATGTTTTCATTCATTATTTCTAGAGCTGAATCGTTCGTTTCATTTAATTCCGCTAAATTACTGGTGATCTTCTCTGCTGCCTTGTTGGTTACTTCCGCCAGCTTTCTTATTTCCTCTGCAACTACCGCAAAACCTTTTCCTGCCTCTCCAGCTCTAGCTGCTTCGATTGATGCATTTAATGCAAGCAGATTTGTTTGCTGGCTAACATTGATGATATCCTGAGAAAATGAGTTAGTTTCTTTTATATTATTGGATAAAGATTGAAAGGCATTGCTCAGTTCTTGTATATGTTGGTGAAACTCTTTCATATTATTGGATAGTTCTTTAGATAACGCATCTCCATTATAAGAAATCTCCATTGCACTATCAAAATCCTGTTTAAGAGAGCCAGTTTCATTAAGCATTTTTAAAGCTTGTGCTAACATATTTTGCAGACTTTGGGCAATATCGGATATTTTCTCATTTTGAATCGTACTGCCTGTTGTTATTTCAGAGATTGCTTCAGAAATCTCTGCTTGCGATTGCACATTTCCTTGCACCTTTTGGTTCACAACAGTTATCTTCTCTGTAATACTATTAACGTGTTGTTCAAGTATTACTTGATTTTTCTCTTTTTCTATTGACTCTTTTTCGGCTGTTTCCAGCATAGATTCTATCTGATTAAATTGATTCCTGTTAAGATAGATTAACACTCCGGCTATTACTCCGGATAAGAAATAAGTGACCAAAACTAAAGACAGGTTGTCATTCAGGTACTGTACTTCCGCATGAGCTGCTAAACTATTATATATTATCCCTATAGCTCCCAAAACAAAACCGATTACAAATACAGGAAGAAGCAAGAAGATAGTGGTTAAAAATAATAAAAAGAAAAGAATAACTAGTATAGACAAATTACTGCCAAAAAGGTTGATTCCAATATAAGAGAATAAAAATGATATAACCACAATAAAGTAAGGATATATCCTATCTTTTCTCAAAATGTACCTTATTAACGTATAACTTACCACTAGTATGATTAACTCGATTCCGTAGTATATTCCTTTCTCTGCCGCTCCTTGAACGAACGCTAATATCATTGCACAAATTAATGAAAATGAGAATGTAGCTAAAGTTAATATATTCTTCTTTTTAATATCCTCTAACTGAAGTTGCTTTGATCTAGTATTCATAAATACCTCCCGTTGTTAAATAGATTTTCCTCTATTATAATATCGGTTTAATAGCTGTTTACTTTAGTGAAACACTTATCAATTTTCAGTATATTGCAGGTAATTAGTAGAACAGATTCGGGTATTTCGTCACACTTCTTGATTAAAGCCCTTTATTTATAACTGGCATCATACGTGGAAATAGTAAATGAAAGGGAAAATATTGACACATCTTCAAATCCGCCGATTATTTACAATCAGCGTACTTATTTTCCGCTTAGAGTCGTAAGTGAAGCATTAGGTTACGAAGTCGGCTGGGATGCAAAAAATTACCGTGTGGATCTGAAAGAGGAAGATCAATCAGTCAAACTAGCAAAAGAGTATACAAGTAATTGAATATGCTGCTACTCCTAATGCAAGAGTGTCGATACATGACGTGGTAAGTGTCACATATACGGATGGGGAAAAACTGTACACCATTGCAGAGCCTCTGAATGAAGAAGCTACAGCTCCTTTCAAGATGATCAACCAGAATAATAAAGTTATCCAAACAGAAACAATCATCTTTAAAGAGACAGAGCCAGGTACATATAAACATCATTTCACTACTGGATATTTCCGCACATCCTATGATGGAACAAAAGGTGATTCGTCATACTTCCACGATAAAGTGCTAGATGAATTTTCCTATCGTTTGAAACTAAATTAATCCAAAAAAGGATATCTCCTAAGTATAGAGAGGTATCCTTTTTTATTTTCATTAGACTGGAGGTTGTACACTTGTTTTTAAGGAAAAAACGAGGAGAAGAGCAGGAAAATTATTATGCTTGTGAGAATAGACTAATCATCATTCTAGATACACAATTGAAGATAGACCGATCAATTGCCATTTGTACGACGGCAGATAACCGACCTGATATATCTAATAATTGGCTAAAGGTCACACCAATTCGCGCTGTCCAATTTTTCTGTCCTTTAGTAATAACAATATATACAATATTATCGAAATTACAACAGAAACAGCACCTGCCGCATATATGTACATGTAACCAAAAGCGGAAGCGATAAAACCAAACCCGATGGCGCCAATTCCCACTCCTAAATCAAAAAAGGAAAAGAAAGTGGCATTTGCCATCCCTTTACGGTTTTCCGGTGATTGATTAACAGCCCATGCCTGAAGAGCAGGCTGAACTGTCCCAAATCCTAAGCCATAAAGTGCTGCAGCGATATACAATACTATTGAATTTGGCAGCCATGTTAAGAGAAACATCGCTACGAAGATTAGGAATGCTCCAGGTATAAATACGGCTATGTGCCCTTTCCTGTCATACAACTGGCCCGCAAATGCTCTTGTTATCATTAAGAAGATAGCATAAATGAGAAAATACGCTTCTATCCCCGCAATTCCCTCCTGATCTGTATATAACGGCAAAAAAGATGCGATACCGCCAAAACAAAAGGTAATAAAAAATAATAGCAGGGATGGCCTTAATGCACTTTTTTCCATCACATCGAATCTTGGTGTTACCACTTTTCTTGCCTCAGGATCTACAGGCTTATAGGAAATCTGACTGGATAATAAGAATGCAACGATCCCTAAAGCTGCACATATTAAAAATAACAAAGTGAAGGAGATATGCTTATATAAGGTGAGCCCTAGTACCGGGCCAGCTGCAAGGGCGATATTGCCTGACAGTCCGAAATACCCCATCCCTTCCCCTCGTCTTGATTTCGGAATTAAATCAGTAGCAATGGTACCAGTAGCTGTTGTGGAAAAGCCCCAGCCTAACCCTTGAACAATCCGCATCATAAACAGAACGACAATACTTGTTATAAATGCATAGGAACCAATAGAAACAACGAAAATACCAAGACCGATCATATAAACAAACTGTCTTCCTTTTGTTTCTAAGGAGTGACCTGCAGTTGGTCTTAAAAGCAATGCAGAAAATGTAAAAATCCCCGTTATTAGACCGATAAACTGATCTGAACCTCCTAATTGCTGAACAAATAACGGGATCGTCGGCAGTGTCATCTGAAAACCTAAAAAGATAAAAAAATTAGCTAGACAAATTAGAACAAAATCTTTCGTCCAAATTTTTTCTTTTTTCTCTTGTGCACTCAAATTAAAGACTCCTTTTACTGTGATAGCTAGCAACTAATAAGTGAATTTCTTCTCCTGCTAATACAAAAATTACATGAGCAGTCAAATAATCTACCGTTATTTTCAAAATATGGAAGTGCAATAATAGCCTTAATAGCCTTTATCATAATCAACAACATTAAGGTTAGGGGTATCTGATTCGAGATAATTTCTTAAATTCGGAATAAATATGTCCCGAATTACCCGCTCGTCATAATGTTCAGTGGCACCTGCTGTGTGAGGAGTTATGATCACATTTTCCATCTCCCATAATGGATTGTCTTCTGATAAAGGTTCTTTTTCAAAAACATCCAGTCCAGCACCAGCTATTTGACCATGTTCCAATGCCTGTATAAGCTCTTTCTCATTTATTATCTGACCTCGTCCAATATTGATGAGAAATGCACTGTTTTTCATTTGGTTGAATGCTTCTTTTCCAAACATACCAGTTGTTTCTTCTGTTAAAGGAAGTGTAATTACCACATAATCACATTTTGGCAATAGATCTGATAATTGATCTGGGGTAAACATCTCATCAACATGCTCTATGTCTTTTCCTGAATGGCGCATACCAAGAACTTTCATGCCAAAGGCTTTTGAAATTTTTGCTGTTTCCCTGCCAATGGCCCCAACGCCTAAAATTCCGATTGTTTTCTGATGGATTTCCAATTTTATTTCAGCATTGTGCCATGTTTTCTCCTGTTGCTGCCGGACATATGTATGTCGGATATCCATGAACACCATTAGCACTTGTTAATTTCACATTCTTTTGTTTTAGACGATCCAGTGGAAGGCTGTTGACTCCTGCGCGAAAAGTTTGAACCCATTTAAGATCTCTGTTGGCAAGTAATGTTTGCTCTGCCGCCCTCTTCCAATGTAGTACAATTTCTGCTGCAGCAAGGTCTTCTTTAATTTTTTCTGGATCCTTGTTTGCACTTACTTCCCAGTCCGGAATTTCCTGTTGAATTTCTTTGATTAACTTTTCATTAAGATCGGAATTTATCACTAATTTTCTCTTTGTCATATATATCCTCCTCGTCTATATTACTACCCGAGTTTATCTCTATATTAACATTTTAAATTAGTGATTCCACTTTGAAGTCTTTTATTAGCTTGATTTTGCACCCAATTATTGAATAAATACGAAAAAACCTTCAAGAGAAAGAATCTCTTAAAGGTTTTTTCTGTTGTTGCCTGGCACCGTCCTACTCTTGCAGGGGCAAAGCCCCAACTACCATGGGCGCTGGAGAGCTTAACTACTGTGTTCGG
>NZ_JBHSDT010000009.1:0-73605 GCF_042651765.1 Gracilibacillus xinjiangensis
CCTGAGCCAAGATCAAACTCTCAATAAAAATTGCACATTCATGTGCTAATTTGATCCGCTCGCTTCTAAAAGCTAGCTTGTTCTTACAATTTATTTCATACTGGTTGTTTTGTTCAGTTTTCAATGATCAATGTTTGTCGTTTTTTGCGACGAAATATAATATATCATGCTTCTCAAAAGTTGTCAATTGTTTTTTTTGAACTTTTTTATCGCTTATTTTACTAAGCATTTATGAAGCTTTAATCGGTTATTTCTTAACGACAAAAAATAATATATCATAAATTACAGAGTCAGACAAGAGGTTTTCTAAAAAAAATAAAAAACTATACCTGGCAATTTTTATCAGGTATAGTTTGCAAATTAATATTCATTCTTTACTTGCTTAGGAATATACTTTTTTATCTCTTCTTCTGATGCCACTCTTCTTAACAATTGAAAAAGAACCTTATATCTTTCACGCATTGATTGTTTTACTAGCTGATCAATACGGTGATCCTCTAGATCAAATAGTAATTCTTCTAATTCTCTTTTAACTACAAATTCTAATTCAACCTGTTCTTTGTCGTTTATTAATAATCCTAACATACCTATCACTCCCTTACTTTTCACGACCTTACTACATAATTACTATTACCTGTATTCCTTCTTTTTATCAAAAATAAACATAATTAGACATCATAACTTTTAATAACTCTTCATAAAATGAAACAAGCCTAAAATAAAGGAGGAAGCAAATGCGGCGACTTTATATAGTAGATATTAAAAAACAACGAAAACTATTTTTCATATTACCGATAGCATTATTTGCTGCCATATTCTTATTTCTCGGAACTAACTATTCTTTTACTGTTTTCTCTAATCAGGACGAGCCAAAAGCGTTAAGCACTGGTAATCAGGATCACCAATCAATTGCTCTAACTTTTAATATCAGTCACGGCTCTGAACAAGTAGAACCCATCCTCAATCAATTAGCTAAGTCTAATGTTATCGCTACATTCTTTGTCAGTGGGGAATGGGCAGAGCGACACCCCGATTTATTAGAGAAAATAAAAGAAGCAAAACACGAAGTAGGCATGTTAGGGTATCGTTATTCCCCATATGAAGAACAAAACATTGAAAGAATCAGACAAGATATTGCAAAAGCTAAAGAAACCTTCAGTAAGCTAGGCTACGAGGATACTTATCTATTCCGCTCTCCAAATGGTTATTTAAATAAAGAAATGCTGCAGATAATAGAGAATCAAGGATTAAAAATGATACATTGGAGTATCAATCCAAATGACTGGAAGAATCCCGGAACAGAAGTTATTACAGACCATATCTTATCGAATGTTGAAAATGGTGCTATTATTTTGTTACATGCGTCTGATTCAGTAAGACAAACGGACAAAGCATTAGCTATAGTAATTCCTGAAATAAAGCAGCGGAAGTTAGACATTTTAACGGTCTCTGAGTTAATTACACACGCAGAAGGTTCACAACAAGAACTGAAATCCAATAAAAAATAGACCTGTTTGAAAGGTCTATTTTTTATCATTGGTTAACCGGTGTAATATTAATAATTGATATGTATTACAGACAATAAGCGGAACAATCATTAACCATGCATAATCTCCGCCACTTGTTCTAAGCCCAGGCACCCACTCGATTGCTGTAACGACGACCATAAAGAATAATGCCGGAATAAATGCTTTTTTACTTGTTTCCTTTGCTTTAATTGCTGCAATCACTAACCCATATACAAGCAGAGCGATTGCGGTTATCAAAAATATACCAATCGAACCGGCTTCTACGGATTTATAACGAAAATAAACAAGATCAAATAAAGCAAAGACAATAAGCACAATTTGCAGCATTGGCCATATACTTCTAAAAATGCCTAGTGCAAACTGATTTACTGTTAAATACGCAAAGTAACCCATCTGACTAACTAAACTGAACACAAAGCCCAGTGCTAGGAAAAATATTACTAAACCTAATATCTCAAACCAATCAAACGGCTTCATAAATTGAGCATATGCATCACTCTTTACAAAAAAACTAGTAATTAAGGTTGAAATTCCCCCTAATAATAATGTAGAAAAGAACAAACGAACAACATTACGGCTTTTCAAGACAAATCCTCCTACCTCTATTTCCATTCCTCCAAATATTTTACCATGAACGATTTTTTTTTGCGCTATTCATACATATAAAATTTAATAAGTTCCATATTATTAGTACACAGAATTGACATACAGAAAGGTAGCGTTATGTATGAAGAGTAAATATATATATATATATCTGCTCACAATGCTGATTTTGCTTTCAGCTTGTGGCGGTGGCGGTAATAATAGTGAAGGTCAGGAACAAGGAAATTATGAGGGCACGAAAAAGATGGTTGCAGATATTTTAAAGACAGACGAAGGAAAAAAAGCTATTACAGAAGTCCTTACAAGTGATGATATGCAACAAACATACGTTATTGATGCAAAGGTAGTAAAAGATTCAGTAGAGAGTGCACTCTCTTCAGATAAAGGGAAAGAATACTGGAATAAAATGTTCCAAGACCCTAAGTTTGTCGAGTCCTTTTCATTAGCTTTACAAGACCAACAGGAAAAAGTAATAAAAAAACTGATGAGTGATCCTGAATATCAATCAAAATTAATAGAGATATTCAGCAACCCAGATATGGAAAAACAAACGTTGACCGTATTAAAAAGCCAAGAATTCCGCTCACATCTGGAAAAGTTAATGAATGAAACATTTAGTTCCCCAATTTTCCAAGCAAAAATTGCCGAACTCTTAATGAATGCGGCACAAGAGATGAAACCTAGTGGAGAAGGCGGTGGTGGCGGTCAATCAAGTAGTGGCGGTTCAGGAGAAGGAGGATCAGAAGGCGGACAAGAAGGTGGACAAGATCAAGGCGGATCGCAAGGAGAACAACAAGGCAGCTAGTATATTTAGTTACAGAAAAGTCTAGCGTTACCATACACCGCTAGACTTTTTCCTTTTATAATCTCTCCATAATTTGTTTCGCAACTTGTAAATATTCTTGGCCGTTTGGGTGCTCTTCTTGATAAACAGACGGAGCAAATATACCTTGCTCTTCATATGGCTGTTGTAAAGATAGACGTCCGATAACTTTTGTATCTAATACATCCGCTAATTTGTCTCCTCCACCTTTACCAAAGACAAACTCCTTCTCCCCTGTTACTTTACTTTCAAAATAGGACATGTTTTCAATTACACCTAAGATTTCGTGCTCTGTATTAATTGCCATTTGCCCTGCTCGTGCTGCGACAAATGCGGCTGTCGGGTGTGGTGTGGTTACAATGATCTCCTTTGAACTTGGGATCATGTTATGAACATCCAGTGCAACATCACCAGTACCAGGAGGAAGATCTAATAAAAGATAGTCCAGTTCACCCCATTCAACTTCTTTGAAGAAGCTTGCAAGCATTTTACCTAGGCGTGGCCCCCGCCAAATAACTGGTGAATTGTCTTCAACGAAGAAGCCCATCGACATAATCTTTACCCCAAATCGTTCAACAGGGACAATTTTATTTCCTTTTAATTTCGGTCGTTCCTCTACACCCATCATATCTGGCACACTAAAGCCGTAAATATCGGCATCAATAATCCCGACTTTATTCCCTAATCTCGCAAGAGCTACTGCAGTGTTAACAGTGACAGTTGATTTACCAACACCACCCTTACCACTAGCAATTGCCAGGAATTTTGTTTTCGAACGTTCATTTAATAATGAAGGGTCTTCCTCTTTTGTCGGCTGAAACTTAGCAATCACTTCATCAGATAATTGAGTAAATCGCAATCCCACTGTTGCTGCTCCCAATTGTTTTAAAGCACCTACAAGTTCTTGCTGAAGTTGCATTTGCTCCCCTGTATTTGTTTTAGCAATTGCTAACTTAACACTGACATGGTTTTTATCTGCTTTAATCGAAACTTCCTCAATACCTTCCGTTTCTTTAAAAGTTTGATGTAAAAACGGATCTTTCATATTGTGTAAAAGTTCGATAACATTTTGTTCCGTAAGCAAAATAGGTCACCTCGAATTTTAGTCTTGTCTTCCTATTTGCTAGTATAACATAAATTTTCTATAAACTAAGCGGGATGCTTTACTGATTCGTTTCATTTCCTTTTTCAGTTTTCTCTGTTACGAACCTTAATATCCCTTCATAAATGCTTGCCGCCATCTTGCGTTGATACTCATCAGATTTCAATAAATCAAGTTCTTCTGCATTAGATAAGAAACCAATTTCCACTAACGCACCTGGGGCCTCCGCATATTTTAGAACAAAAATCTGGTGAATCGGCAATGCCTCTCTTTTTGTATTTTCTAGATTTCGGATAATTTCCGCCTGAACGAACTTAGCCAACTGTTCATTTTCTTCTCTCCCAGGGTAATAAAATGTTTGTGCACCTTTCCATCTTCCATCTGATAATGCATTCAGATGAATACTCAGGAAGAAATCCGCTTTTTTTTCACTAATAAACTCTACTCGCTGCTGAATATCTTCCGCTTTCCTTTTTGATAGTCCCCTTGTATCTTCGGCCGCTAGGTCATAATCACCATCACGGGTCATATAAACCGTAGCACCTGCTTGCTGCAGATAGTCTTTAAGCAAATTAGAGACCGTTAAAGTAATCTCTTTTTCTTGTGTTTTATCAGACCCAACGGCACCACCGTCCGCTCCACCATGACCCGGATCAAGCACTATTGTCTTTCCTGCGAGTGGTAATGACCATGTTTGCCATGAATCAATCGTTTTCTGAATTGGATATTGAATCAATATAATTAATATAAAAAGGCCTGATAACCACAAAATTATTTTAAACTTACGTGGCATACCGCTTCTCCTCCCAAACTGCAATTCTTAATTAACTATATGGGACAAGCAAAACGGTTATGCCAATAAATCACAAGGACATGTTTAAAAATCGTATGCTTCTTCTTTTGCCTTCTTAATATTCTGATATGTTTCCGCTAAAACGATGGTATCTTCCACTAAACGGTCCATACGGAATAAAACATCGTCATTCACAATTTCTTTATGTTGAAAATCTATTTCTTCAATAAAGACATATGTTTGTACAATCTGCGCTTTCATATATGCAAGAATTGGCTTTAATTGCTGTTCTGGTATTAAATAATGCTTGGCAGAACCAGCTGTAACAATCATACTTACAACTTTATCCCGGAATGCATTTACCGGCAGTAGGTCAAATACATTTTTCAGTGTTCCTGGTAGTGATGCCTGGAATATTGGTGTACCAATAACAAGGACATCCGCCCCCATAAGTGTCTCTGTTACGTATTTAGTATCGCCATTATAATCTAGATAGTGTCGCCCATCGCTAAACTGGACATCGTATTCTGCTAAATCTAATAATTCTGCTTCTGCTTCGGGATATGCATCCATTAACTTTGTCTTTGCATAGTTAATCGCTGTTTTTGTTTTAGACCCAACGATTGATCCAGACAGAAAGACTACTTTCATTCTATTCACACCCCTGCTTTGCTGTATATTTTCTTATTGCAGGCAATACCTCTTTGCCAATTAATTCAATATTCTTTCTTAATTTTTCAAAAGGGATACCGCCGAAATCCATTTGGGCAATATAGCGTTGGTGGCCATACATTTCATGTTGGTACAAGATTTTTTCAATAACCTCTTGGGGACTACCAATATTCATTACATCGCGCGGGCTGGCACCTTGGGCAAAATGCTGCTTTGGAAAACCTCGGCCATTCGTAAGCTGCATCCCTTCATTGACAGATGGATACGTATCTCGTTGTGCCTGTTGAGTTGTTTCCGCTAAATAGAAAAATCCAGCCGTTGCGACAGGGAATTGGGACGGATCATGACCCGCTTCCTTAAGTGCATCCCGATAAGAATCTATTGTTCGCTTAAATATGGACACAGGCCCACCTAATGATGCTAAGAAAATAGGCACACCGGCATACCCTGCTTTGACTGCACTTGATGGGTGGCCGCCAACTGCACGCCAAATTGGCATTGAACCATTTAATGGACGTGGCAGGACTTTCGCATCTCTTAATGGTGCACGGTATTTACCATTCCAATTAATCACTTCTTCTTTATTGATCTGAAGCAATAAATCAAACTTTTCTTCATACAGCTCCTCATAATCCTGCAGATCATAACCTAATAATTCGAAATTCCCGACACGTGAAGCCCTTCCTGCAACAATCTCAGTACGTCCTCCTGAGATCAAATCAATTGTTGCAAAATCCTCGTAAACTCTAACCGGATCTAGTGTACTAATAATCGTTGATGAACTTGCAATTTTTATTTTTTCTGTTGCTTGTGCGATAGCAGCTAATACTACGGAATGGGCTTGTGTCGTAAAATATTCCTGGTGGCTTTCCCCAACACTAAAAAAATCAATTCCAGCATCTTCAGCTAACTTAGCTAATTCTATAATTTCATCCAATCGCTGCTTTGCTGAGATTCTCTCACCAGTTGCCGGATTCGGCAGATGATCACCTAATGTATATAAACCAAATTCTAATCCTTTGTTTGGATTGACACGAAATTGTTCCATTTTGCACAACCTTTCTTTTCAAAAACTTCTCATGATTATCCTTTATATGTGTTATTATGAAACATATATATAATAATTGGAAGTACGCACTTAAAAGATATATAGTATCCTAAAAGATACTGCAAGGAGGGAAAATAAATGAAATATGAGCCAAATGCCTGTCGTGTAGAAGACGCTCTTAGCATACTTGTCGGAAAATGGAAACCAATTATATTGCTTCATCTATTAAATCATGGGACCCAGCGTTTTAATGAGCTTAGGAGAAGTATGCCCGGGATTACACAAAAAATGTTAACTAAACAATTAAGAGAATTAGAAGCAGAAGATATTGTTGAGAGAGTAGTTTATCCTGAAGTTCCGCCGAAAGTGGAATATTCGATTACTGAGTATGGAAGAAGTTTGCAGCCGATTTTAGAGGCAATGCATGATTGGGGAACAAAACATACGCTAAGGAAGAGAAAGAAAAAGGAAACAGAAGAACTTAATGCATAAGTGCGATTAGTGAACTAGTAAATGTGTCCACCCCTGTCTCCACTAACGAAAACAGGGTGGACAACCTTTTGATCAATTAACCGTTCATATCCGCAAGGTACAATTCAGCGTAATGTGTTAATAGCGCCTTAGCTAACGGCGAAATACTTCCTTTGATTTTCAGCTCATCAAGTTGAGCGATATATTTAGATAGAAATTTGCCTGCTTGTTTGATCGAGTCCTTCTTCAGATGATGATCAACTTGCTTTAGAGTATTGGTTAATTGGGAAAATGCCGGAACAGTCATGTCACCAGATTTTTTAAATTGTTGCATGTACTTATTTATAGCAGTCATATATCCTGGTGTTGCATTTACCGAGTTGGATTCTCGTGATTCGCCGCTTGCATTTTCCGCCTTTATAAAATACGTATAAGTAACTCCAGGTTCTGCTGTACGATCATAGAAAGTATCTACCTTTGCATAACCTATATAAGTAACCTCTCCATTTGCTTCACGATAAATGTTATATTGATTAGCACCACCGTGAGAGTCCCAGGCCAATCCAACAAAATTCTCTCCTGCTAGAGTGATCTTCAAATCAGATGGGGCAACAGGTTTTGGCATTTCGACATTTAGTTCTTCAGAAAGATTAGACGCTCCCATCTCGTTAACTGTACGTACTTTGTAACTATAACCTGTACGACTGACACTCACACTCGTATCATTAAAAGAGGTAGTATCGATACTGGCTATCTTACTATAATCATTCTCTTCGTTTGCCTTTCGATAAATATCGTAGCTCTCCGCATTTGCAACTGGCTCCCAATTTATCTCAAAAGCATCCGTGCTAACTTCTCCTGTTCCAAGGCCTTTTGGTACTCCAGGCAAACTGATTGCTTCTTTCGTTGTTGTACTGACTTGGTCAGACATTTCCGATTCTCCACCGATACTTGTTGTTGATACCTTATAATAATAAGTAGTGGATGGTGCAACAGGTTTATCTGTATAAGCTGTAGAAATAGTGTTAGCTACTTTGGCAAAATTCCCATTCGGTTCGGTGGATCTGTATATACTATAACTAATTGCTCCTTTTACTGGTGTCCAATCTAACTCAACTGTAATGCTTTTTGTTTCTGTTATTGTGACATCATTCGGTGCACTAGGTGCTGATTCATCTGGATCATAGAAAAAGACCTCCACTGAATCAGATAAAGCTGACTCTCCGCCTGAATTTATTGCAGAAATTCGATATTGATATGTCACTCCCAATTCAACTGTGCTATCTGTAAATTTATTTGTTTCTGTACTTGCGATTACTCGGAAGTTCGAATCTTTTGAAGAAGAACGGTAGATTAAATATCCTGTCGCTCTATCAACTGAAGGCCAATTTAAAGAAACCTCTTCTGCACCTTCTTCTGCTTCCAATTCAGAAGGGCGATCTGCTGGCGATTGTTGCTTGTCAGCTTGTTGCACCAAGACAAAATAGTTCATTCGTTTGTTATTGTTATTCGGTCCCATTACTACACGAGAGCCTGCTGGGTAATACTTTCGATAAAGCTCATATGTTACTGGCTGGTCATCTTGTATTGTTTGACCGGTATTTTCATATGCTGAGGCTAACCATTCTGGCTTTGGACTTATTCGTGAATCATGGGCCACATATACATATGCATCTGCCGCTAAATAAAAGGAGACCAAATCATCATTTGTGGCACTTCTCGAATTAACCGCAGATCGAATCCATTCCACTCCTTGTAACTCATTGGGAATGGAGGTAAATCGATATATACTGCTTCCAGAGACCCTGTCCCCAGCTACAAGATCACCCACTTCCATTCTTCTTTCAACCGACCATTTAGTCGCATTCTCCGTACCATTGCTACTATTATCATTAATAACTACATTTTTAACGATTTCTCCATCCATTACTGGTTTAGGTTTAGGATCTTGCTCTGGTTCTGGCTCTGGGTCTACTGGCGGAACAAAAGGAGCTTCATTCCATACAGGGGGTTCCATAGGATAGTTTTCCGGGAAAGTTGGTGCAGCTAATTCATTTAAGTACTCTTCCAAATTCGTATAACCATTCCCATTATTATCTCCGTTTCTGTCTTCAGGGTTCTCTGGATGAAGTCCATTTGCCAGCTCCCACTCATCAGGCATTCCATCCCTGTCCGTATCTTTAGGAGCCGTTCCTTTCTCTAAAACGGGATACCCGCCAACGTCAGCCTCATTTCCTATAATAGCACCCGTTTGATTTCTAACATCATATATTACCCTCTGGTCTACACTATCTCTAACAAGGGATGACCCAGCGTATCCCAGAACATTTTTATATGCTTCTTCCGGTTCTTCTATATTGGTCAAAGGATATTCAAAGCGTTTATCGACAATAACGCTAGGCCTCTCCTTCTCCATCATTCCTGTTCCCGTATCTGTTCCATCCAACATACCATTTTTATTACTGTCAATACGATTGTTTTGAAGGTATAAGCTGTAATTTTCATTTCCACGGACTACTGCATAATCTGGATTAGCAGAATTTACACCTGCAATAAAGTAATTCCCAACAACATTGCCATATCCCTTTGTCCCAGATTCACCACCTGCTACATAAGGATAACCACCCCAGTTATAGATAACATTATTAACAAAATCGATTTGACCTTTTGTTTTTGGATTTCGATCATTATTGTGGGCATAAAGGTTATGATGCATTGTGATCGTATTCATCTCAATGAGTCCACCCATTGAATGTGTCAAAAGGCCTTCTGAAATTATCGACCATTGTACAGTTATGTTTTTCGATTTGGGGTTTTCGTAATTTTTACTTAGGATAGACAAATTTTCGTCTGTCCCCCAAGAAAACGAAGAGTGATCGATGATGACATTTTGAGAATCTTCAAAATAAAGGGCATCATCCTGAAAGTCATTTTTCCCTAGGCGAAAACGCATATGGCGTATAATAATATCATGACTGTCAATGAAACGAATATTATTGCCCCGGATTGTCACCCCATCCCCAGGTGCAGTTTGACCCGCTATCGTAATATTGGATTTATTTCTAACAATAATTTGCGGGATTGTAATCTCACCTGATATTTCAAATACAATTGTTCGAGGAGTATCTCCTGCTGTTGTGAGTGCATCATGAAAAGTTCCAGGTCCAGTCAAATCATAGCTTGTAACATGATACACTTCACCCCCTCGCCCACCAGTGGAATAGGCGCCGAACCCCTCTGCACCTGGAAATGCCAAAAGTTCTGGTTCTTCAGCAGCCAAAGAAGCTGGACTATATGCTGGCCAAATGGAAAAACAAACAATTAGACAAAACACCATCAAAAAAAGACGCTTCATTTTATCCCTCCGTTTTCATTAAAATAGTTTCTTAAGTAGTTAATATTCAGACTGGAAAGATAGCTTTATATTACTTCCGCCCCTCCCTCCCTATCAGAAATTGTTTACTAATTAAGCATAACCACAAATGAAAACGCTAACAACTAACCGATCGTACAATTTATATACAATAACGGTTTTTTCTGTCCTGTAATAATTGTTCATTTATTATGTTATAAGATAATTTTACTTGGATCGTCTCCCTCCATCATTCATTCATGCAAACAAAAGAAAGAATCACCAATTCTACTGGTGATTCTTTCTTATCTGAATTAACTTTTTATCTGGAAAGGTTACATGCTTACTATTAATCTTTTATTGCAATACTTTCTTCGATTCTTCAATAAACGCTGGAATATCATCAGGCGTTCTGCTTGTAACTAGCTGATTTTGACAAACGACAACTTCTTCATCATGTACGTTACCGCCAGCGTATTCTAAATCAACTTGGATAGATTTGAAGCCTGTTACGTCACGACCTTCTAATGTTTTTGCAGTGATTAATAGCTGTGGACCATGGCAAATCGCAAGTACTGGCTTTTTCTCATCCATAAAATGTTTAGCGAACCTTACAAATCGGTCATCCGCTCTTAACATATCTGGCGAAAACCCGCCTGGAATAAATAATGCATCAAAGTCATTTGGTGAAACATCATCAATCCCTTTATCAATTGTTACAGTAGCATCACCTTGTTTCCCTTTAACCGTTTTTCCCTGCTCTGATTCGATTGTTACTACTTCATGTCCTGCATTTTTAAATTCTTTCGCCGGATCTGTATATTCCACATCTTCAAAATAGTCTGTAATAACTGTTGCTATCTTTGCCATTTTTAAGAACACTCCTCTATAAAATAGTTTGGTGTTTTTTACCTTACACTTCTACTTCTACCACGTGGTTAAAAATTATAAACATCCCTTTATAGAGAAATCGTTCGTTAGGGACATTCTTCGTGTTTTATTTATCTTTTCCAAAGTCAACATATTATGAGCGGTTGAATAATAGATTAATCTAGATACCCTATTACTAACACCAAATTCTGATGGAGGATTTAGATGTCATTAAGTCATATTATTATTTCGTCACTTTGTACAAGCCTTGGTGCCATGCCCGTTTTATTAATCAAAAACGTTTCACACAGAGGAAAAGATACATTGCTGGCATATACAGCTGGAATTATGGTCGCAGCATCAGCCTATGGTTTGATACCTTCTGCCATTAAACTTTCCAACCTTTCTGTTCTGGTTATCGGCATGTTAGTAGGTACTTTTGTCCTTACAATGATAGAAAGCCTTATCCCACATACTGATCTAGACCATTCTAAAGATCCTTCAACAGCAAATCCAAGAGCAGTATTCTTGTTCCTTATCGCTATGTCTATCCACAACCTGCCGGAAGGTTTATCTGTCGGGATTAGTAATTATCATAACGAAGAAGGTGCAGGCTCACTTGTTGCTTTTGCGATTGGACTACAGAATATTCCAGACGGATTTTTAGTAGCCTTATTTTTGGTTACCCAGAATATTAAGCCATTAATAGCTGTCTTTCTCGCAAGCCTAACTGGAATGATAGAAATGCTATCCGGATTAGTCGGTATTTTCTTTGGTAGTACCTTTGAGAATATCGTCCCTTTTGGACTAGCTTTTGCGGCTGGTTCCATGCTTTTTGTTGTCTACAAAGAACTAATTCCGGAAAGCCATGGTGATGGAAATGAACGAACTGCTACAATTGCATTCATTTTCGGATTTATTACAATGATTCTTTTAACCGAATGGTTTCGATAAATATTTTTTATAACTAGATTCTTCAAACAAATATGCTCTGGTCTAATGCCGATTTAATAATACTTATTTTTATAGCGAGACCCTAACTGAAATATTTCCAGTCTTATTCTATCGTCTTCGTTCTCTAGTTTCGTGGTAAAATTGTTCCAGAAACATTTCCATAAATTCGTGACGTGAGGTTGCTAATTCTTTTGCTGTTTTCGTATTCATCAGATCCTTTAGTTTTAGCAGTTTTTCGTAAAAATGATGGATTGCACTTGTTTTATCGTTTCTATATTCCTCGATAGACATTTGGTCTCTAACCTCTAATTGAGGATCATAAATTGGACTGCCAACCTTCCCTGCATAAATAAAGCAGCGCGCAATGCCTATTGCTCCCATTGCATCAAGCCTGTCTGCATCCTGTACTACTTGAGCTTCTAGGGTTTCAACCGGCGGACTATTTCCTCCCTTAAATGACATCGTTGTGATAGTTGTAAGAATATGCTGAATGTCCAATGTATCTACACCTAATTTCAGAAGGAAATTCTTAATGTCAACTAAAGCTTCATCTTCACTCTCAACAATCTTCTCATCAGCTAAGTCATGCAATAATGCAGCCAGAGTTACCACAAAGGGATCTGCCCCTTCCTTTAAAGCAATCTCCAGCGCCGTTTCTTTTACTCGCTTAATATGTAGCCAATCATGACCAGATTTCTCATCTATTAAAACAGTTTTCACCATTCTCTCCGTCTCTTGCAAAATTTTGTCTTTATCCATCATTACCTCCATACTATCTTTCATTACATTTATATCTGTAAGTATACAAAAAGACTCTTTCCAAGAATAGTAAAAGAGTCTGTATAATATTGAAAATTAACGTTTTGAGAAATTCTAAGTGTATTGAATACACTTTGTTAATATATTCCACTGCTATGTGTAAATTTAAAGTCTTTTAATCATGGGAGCATATGAAGCAAAGCCCCTATAGTTTAAGTGAAGTGTTTCATAACCTTTATAAAAAAAGAAGACACAGAAAGGATACCTTCTTATTCCAATAGCTCTTTTCGCTTAAAAAATTGGATGGATGAGAGGAGAATGACGATGATAATAGCAATAGTTGTAATAAAAGCTAGCAAGAAACTGGAATCTAGTTCTCCTGACAACAAGACCTGTCCTGTGTGCTCAGTCATTGTAGCCGGACTCCATTTCATATACTTTCCTAGAATGGATGTAACCGTCGAAAGGGCAAAGACCACAAAAATTGTAACAAAAGCGACACTGCCATTTCCTTTCATTATCGTACTAAAAAAGAGTGTCAATGTAACAACAAAAACTAACCATATGCTGTAGATCCCTACACTTTGAAAAATACGCTCAAAAGCGACTGGTTCAATGAGTAAACTCGTATAATACCAAGAAACTGCATATCCGATAAACAATGAAATGAGTGTAATTGTAAATAGCCCAGCCCATTTCGATAATATATATGAGGAATATGGAACTGGTTTTATCATGACCATACCGGCTACTCCACTCTGTCTTTCTGCTGAAACGACACCCATAGCACTCAAAACAAGAATAAGTACACCAAGCAGCCCATAATTAGATAGAACTTGCATTAATACTTCTTCCCCAGTTGGAGTAGGCATTTCAAGGATTGTACCTTCCGGAAGACCGCCAAAAGTGTCCAAAATTTCCGGCATATAATAGGAACTAACCGGCTGCATGACACCGAGCAAAACAAAGACAATAGGAATCCATAAAACCTTATAATTTCGCGCCATTTCCAGCATTTCTTTTCGATAAAGAACAGTCCATTGTGTCATGCCTTCACCACCTTCATAAATAAATCTTCTAATGTTGTTTGAGCAGTCTCGAACTTACGAATCGGAAGTTTTCTATCCACGATATCTTTTAATATTGCATGCTTCCCATTTTTCATATCTTTTAATACGATATTGGTTTTGTTACCTTGAATGTTCACTTCAGATACAAAGCTATAACTTGCTATGCTCTTTAGCCAATCGGCAGGCTGTGATTCAAATTCAATTTGTATAATAGGTTGTCGAGACTCTCCCACTACACTCCCCAGGCTTCCTGATATCGCAATTTCCCCGGCATTTATAATAAGAATGTCGTCACTTATTTCTTCTGCATCGTGAAGGACATGAGTGGAGAAGAGAATGGTTGTTTCCTCTTTAATCTCTCTCATCATTTCCAACACTTCCCGTCTCCCAAGTGGGTCGAGTGCTGAAACAGGCTCATCTAAAATAAGTAATTTCGGACGGTGAATTAGTGCCTGTGCCAAACCAAGGCGCTGTCTCATTCCACCAGAATAACCCCCTATTTTTCTTTTCTTCGCATTTGTCAGGCCTACTCGTTCAAGTAATTCTTCACTACTTTTTTCTGCTTCTTTACGATTCAGCTTTGCTAATTGTCCTGCGAAAACAAGAAACTCCTTTCCGCTCATCCAATTATAGAAAGCAGGATATTGAGGTAAGTACCCAATAAACTGCCTTAAATCCTTTGCTTTTTCCCCTTTAAAATCAATACTGCCTGAAGTCGGTTCTAATAATCCCGATAGCATTTTTAATGTCGTTGTTTTTCCTGCTCCATTTGGTCCTAGTAATGAAACGCACCTGCCTTCTTCAATATGAAAATCAATTCCTTTAACAGCATCCGTATTTCCAAATCTTTTTGATAAATTGCTTGCCTTTAATAACTTCATTAATCATTTCTCCTTCCAACAACGAAATAAAGCACTGGTCCTAACAAGTTAATAAAGAGAATAATAAGTATCCACAACCATTTTGGTCCATTCGTTTTCTCTTCTCTAATACAAGAAACTAATGCGGTAATCATAAGAATTAATTGTAAGACAAAAATTGGCGCAATTGCTCCCCATGGGATTCCATCTAACAGTTCATTCATTTTTTCCTCCTCCTGATTGTTTATTTACCCTTAATACGATTACGTTCGTCTAATCGTTCACTCACGAAAAAATAAATAAAAAAATCTCAGGAATTTGATCCTGAGATTTTTCTTTTAAATATTTTCCTTGCAAAAATAAGATAGATAATAAGATAAGTTGGAAATTGAATAAGACCTAAAAGGCCCCATAGCCAAGCGTTGTGTCCCCTCTTCCGTGCATCCCAGAACATCCATGAGCTCTGGCAAATCAGAATGACTGCAATCACTACCCATAGCCAAAGCTGTATGTTACTTAGTTCGTTTGAGTTCATTCATTACTGACCTTCTTTCTAGTTTTGTTAAGAACTAATGGCAGTAAGATAATCCCCACAAGCTGAAAATAAAGAAAAAGAATTGGCTGACGATAAACGACAGCAATCACAACTATAAGCACAAATACTGCAACAGAGACAAATGTAAGGAGGTCTTTCCACTGTTTTTTTCGTATTCTTTTTTTCTCTAATTCAACATTCTGTTGAAACCATTGTAAGTTTGGAGTAGATACTGGATTCCATTGATCCAGTTTCTCTAAACCATCCATTAATTGCTTGACCGTTAATTCATCTTCCTCATCCAACATAGAATTACTATTTTTAGAATCATTCTCCTTCAAGATCAGCCAACTCCTTTCGTACACTTTTGAGACCATTTGAAACTCGAGACTTTACTGTTCCTTCTGCAATACCCATCATTATTCCAATTTCCTGATAGGAATATCCGTAATAATGCTTTAACACGATTGGCATACGTATTTCTTCATTAATTTGAGCTAGTACATCAAGTACATCATTCCATTCTTCGTTCATATTCGCTGCATTCCATTTCACTTTTCGGAGCGCTTGTTCCTGCTCTAGCCAGTTTTTCTCCCGCTTCTTTCTACGCTGTTGATCAATAAACAGATTCGTTGCGATGGTGATGAGCCATGAGGAAAACTTGGATTCACCATTATACAATTGGATTTTTTCAATACACTTCATCATTGTCTCTTGTGTTAAATCTTCTGCGATTTGGGGATGAAGGGTAACTTTCATTAAATACTTTACGAGGAACGAATAATTCTGTTGTAGCAGTTTCGAAAGCGCCAATGTATCTCCATTTTTCGCCTTTCGAATTAAATCCTTTTCATCCATGAGATCTACTCCATACAATAATAATCTATATGTAATACGACTAACTGGGGAAAATCGTTCATTTTCAAAATAAAGAATCCAAATAAAAACGTTTAGCCACTATTAGTAATTATGAAATTTATATATTATACTTAAAGACAAGTTGCTCATTCGACGAATTCAGAATACTTGTTTAATTAATATAGAATTTAACTACTCACATGATTTGTTCAGTACGCCTTCTTTAACTAACCTTCCCGGTAGTTCAATAAGCTTCGAGAATTTCATTGAATAAACACACGTTAATATGTAATGAACCCATAGTCTATATAATACATTACCTCTAATAATCATACTACCAAAACTACATTTTAATAAAGCCTGCGAAATTGGACATTAAAGTAACGATATTTCAAGGTTTAGGAGACAATCATGCAATATTTTTATTGCTCAGGATATAGATATGGCATATCTATCAAAGCGATTAGATCCTATTAATATTCAAACCATCACAAAATTATTATCTGGAATGAATGCCATAAAAAAAGCACCAGCAGGATACCGATGCTTTAAATCTGTTAAATGCTTTATAAGATTCAAGTTGTTTGGAACCAACTTGGAGTCAAAATATAGTCACAAACCAATTTTAAGTATGAAAAAAGCACCTAATCCAAAGTGGAAAAGGTGCTTTGAACATTGATATATTAACGTTTTGAGAACTGTGGTGCACGACGAGCGCCTTTAAGACCGTATTTCTTACGTTCTTTCATACGAGCGTCACGAGTTAAGAATCCAGCACGTTTTAAAGTAGAACGGTATTCTGGATCAGCTTCTAATAATGCACGGGAAACACCATGACGGACTGCACCAGCTTGGCCAGTGAAACCTCCACCATGAACGTTTACTAATACATCATAGCTACCTTCTGTTTCAGTAGCAGCTAATGGCTGCTTAATGATTGTACGAAGTGTTTCGTATGGGAAGTAATCTTCCGCATCACGGTTATTTACAACGATACGTCCAGTACCTGGTACTAAACGTACACGAGCAGTTGAACTTTTACGGCGTCCGGTGCCGTAGTATTGTACTTGTGCCACTATATAGACCTCCTTTTAATTATCCGCGAAGTTCGTAAACTTCTGGTTTTTGTGCTTCATGTTTATGCTCAGCGCCTCTGTATACGTGTAATTTCTTACCCATTTTACGGCCTAGGCTTCCTTTAGGTAACATCCCTTTAATTGTTAGTTCTAACATTTGCTCAGGATATTTTTCACGCATTTCGCCTGCAGTACGTTCTTTTAATCCACCTGGGTGGTTAGAGTGACGACGGTAAAGCTTGTCACTTAATTTTTTACCTGTTAATTCAATTTTGTTCGCATTGATGATGATTACATGATCACCAGTATCAGCATGCGGTGTATATGTTGGTTTGTGCTTACCGCGAAGGATTGAAGCAACTTCACTTGCTAAACGACCTAACGTTTGACCTTCTGCGTCTACAACAAGCCATTTACGTTCAATATTCGCTTCATTTGCCATGAAAGTTGTGCGCATAATTGGTTTACCTCCTAAATCTATAATTCCCATAGTCTAATTTTGTCCGATTTATATTCTAACACGAGTAACTTTCCGGGGCTATTCGTGGTATAGAAAATAAAATGCCATAGATCATAATACATCAAAAAGGCCTTAATGTCAATAGCTTATGTAAAAAAATGAACCAGTAGATGCAGCTGCATCTACTGGTTCTATAGGTCATCACTTTTTCCCTGTATAGACTAATATAGCATCCCGTAAAAAATGAGCGCCGCCCTTTACCTGTTTATCGTAATAAGCAGTAAATCGTTCGTCGGCAACATACATTTCTGCGAGGCCATTGTGCGCTTCTTCTGAATAAGATGTCCATGAATACATTAGCCATTCCTTATGCTTTGCTGCGAGTTCTTGCGCAATGTCAGAAGCAGGATCTTTTGTCTTAACAGCTTCCTCTAGTAATATAAAAATCTCTTCACCTAATTGACTCATTGCCCGGAAATCTTCTTCAGACATCCCTCTCCATTTGGAATTACTCTTATTTACTGTCTGTTCCCCATAGTTTTTGCGGATTTCTTCTCCATACTTCTGCTCGTTCTCTTCTATCATCTTCTCTTTGAAGGCATTAAATTTCTCTTCATTCGGCATATCCATTTCACCCTCTTTTGCAGCAATCGTTTTAGAAACGGTTGCGATAATATTGTCAAGGCGGTCACGTTTCTTTTGCAACTTTTCATAATGGCTTTTTAATGCTTCTGTCTCGTCAAAATCCGGCTGGTGGATAATCGCATGTATCTCTTCAAGGCTAAATTCTAATTCACGGAAGAAGAGTATCTGTTGTAATAAGTCCACTTCTTTGACACCATAAAAGCGATAGCCGGCATTATTCACCCGTGCCGGTTTTAACAATCCAATTTGATCATAATATCTTAATGTGCGGCCGCTCACACCAGATAATTTCGCCAGTTGACTTACAGTGTATACCATCGTCGTCCCTCCTTGACATTACTCATCATATACCTTTACGTAACGTTAAGCTCAAGGGTATTAATTAAAATTCTTTTCTTACTTTTTATAATAAACTTTCCATAAATAAAGTCCTTGTGCTGGAGCTGTGTGTCCCGCATTGGCACGGTCCTTCGACGCGATAATCTGCTTCATTTCTTCGGGTTCTCTCTTTCCCATTCCAATTTCGATAAGAGTGCCAGCAATAATCCGTACCATGTTATATAAGAACCCATTGCCTCTCACTTGGAAAATTAGCTGTTCCCCTTCCCTATCTATGCTTGCATGGTGGATTTCTCTTATCTTATCGCCTTTAACATTACTGTTTGCTGCACAGAACGAAGTGAAATCATGCCTGCCTGTAAGATAATTACAAGCTATCTTCATTGCCTCTATGTTTAATTTTTGATCAACATGGTGCTGGTAATTCCGTTTAAAAATATCACGCGATACAGCATTCCAGATAAAGTAACGATATTCCTTTTCCTTTACATCAAACCGGGCATGAAAATCATCTGATACTTTCTCTGCATGCCACACTTCTATATCCTCAGGTAACATTGTGTTTAATGCCCTTTTCCACCCATCAACCGGGATTTCCAGAGTTGTATCAAAATGGAGAACTTGCCCAACTGCATGGACCCCTTGATCTGTCCGACCTGAAGCTGTAACACGTATAGGTTCTCCCTTATGCATCTTTTGAAGCACCTTCTCAATCGCCCCTTGGACTGTTCTCCCATTCGGCTGGATTTGATAACCCGAAAATCTGGTGCCATCATAGCTAATAATTAGTTTCATTCGCAACATCTTCAGCCCCCTTATTTTCGCAAAAAGAAGAAGACGGTCATAACCGCTATATAGACAATTGCCGCTTGATAATCTAACTTCTTATAGCTTAATTGCCTTAATTTCGTTCGTCCTTCTCCCCCATGGTAACCTCGCGCTTCCATCGCCATCGCTAGTTCTTCTGCCCGCCGGAAAGCACTGATAAATAACGGGACGAGCAATGGCACAACCGCATACATTCTGCTTTTTATCGAGCCTGTCCTTAAATCAACGCCTCTCGATGCCTGGGCTTTTGAG
Source organism: Gracilibacillus xinjiangensis (assembly GCF_042651765.1). NCBI lineage: Bacteria > Bacillati > Bacillota > Bacilli > Caryophanales > Bacillaceae > Gracilibacillus > Gracilibacillus xinjiangensis. Next base: position 19,900 of record NZ_JBHSDT010000009.1, read on the forward strand.
ATTTTATCTAATTCATCCACTAATGTGGGAATAAAGCGTAAGGATATCGACAGCATTAATGCTAATTCATGGACAGGTACTTTCCATTTTTTTAACGGGGTTAATAAATTTTCTAATGCATCCGTAATTTCCATTGGTGAAGTAGTTAATGTCAACAGAGATGTGACCATTATTAACAATAAAAATCGTAATGAAATGGTCAATCCTTGGACAAGGCCTCCAGAGTGAATCGATATTTTGTTAAATTGCCATAGGATGTCACCATCTTTAGTAAAAAACAGATGAATCAAAAAAGAAAACAGAATAAAAAACCATATTGGAGTAATACCTTTCAGGATATAAGAAAGAGATAATTTCGATAAGAAAATGGTCCAGAGCGCAAAAACCGATAAAAGACTATAACTAGCCATATTATTTGCAAAAAACACAATAACAACATAGCTGAAAATCATTAACAGTTTTGTCCTTGGATCTAAACGATGCAAAATAGAATGACCGGGGACAAATTGACCGATAACTAACCATGATTTCATTAAACTTTAAACTCCTTTAATTTCCAATCAAGTTCTCTTGCTAACTCTTCCATCGATTGTCCCCTATACTCTATGGAAAAGGGAAAACTCTCTTTAACCTTTTCTAAGAATAACAAAACTTCTGGCAATTCCAACTGGACATTGTTAAGTAATTGACGGTCGTGAAATATTGTTTCCGGCGAACCTTCCAGAAACTTCCTCCCCTTTTCTAATACTATGATCCGATCAGCATATGTAAAAGCATCCTCCATATTGTGTGTTACTAATATAGTTGTTAAGTTTCTTTCCAGGTGCAGACGACTAAATAATTCCATCATTTGTTGATGCCCATATGGATCGAGTCCTGCCGTTGGTTCATCTAATACAAGCACTTGCGGCATAGAAGCTAATATACCTGCGATGGCAACTCTTCTCATCTGCCCCCCACTTAGTTCAAAAGGCGACTTTGATAATATCCCTTCATCCAAACCAACCTCTTTGATTACTGACTTAATTCTCTGGTTAATCACATCATCGGCAATACCAAAGTTTCTAGGTCCAAATGCTATGTCTTTTTTTACGGTTTCTTCAAACAACTGATGTTCCGGATATTGGAAGACGACCCCTACATTTTGCCTTAAACCTTTTAAATCTTGCTTCTTATTGGCTTTATTCAGGATAAAATCCCCTACCCTCACTTCACCGGAAGTTGGATACAGTAAACCATTCAGATGCTGTAATAAGGTAGATTTCCCTGAACCTGTATGTCCAACTATTGCAATAAATTCTCCTGACTTAATCTTTAAATCAACTTCATATAAAGCCTTGTGTGAAAAAGGTGTATTAGGTTGGTAAATATAACTTACTTTTTCAAATTGTATGTCCATAACGCTTCCAGTAACTCCTTATGATTTAATGGATGGGCAGGGAATCTGTATCCAAGTTTCTTTAATGCACTCGCAAGCTTAGTCGTGAAGGGAGGCGCCAACCCCAAACTCCCCCAATTATTTACTTGAGAGAAAAGTTCTCTTGGTGTTGTATCATTCGTAAGTTTCCCTTCGCGAAGAACGATAACCCTATCGGCTAATGTTACTTCATCCAAATCATGTGTAATGGTTAAAAGGGTGAAGTTGTGTATTTGTTTTAAATGCTGGATAGTTTCAATTATCTCATTTCTTCCTAAAGGGTCTAGCATAGAAGTTGCTTCATCCAATAGCAAGATACTTGGTTGAATGGCCATAACAGCAGCAATTGCGACTCTTTGCTTTTGTCCGCCTGATAAATGTTGTGCCTCATGAAGCAAAAAGTCTTGCATACCAACCGCTTGAAGGCTTTGGTCAATTCTCTCCATCATTACTTCCCTTGGTATCCCGCGGTTTTCCAGACCAAAAGCTACATCGTCCTTAACCGTTGTCCCGACAAATTGATTTTCAGGGTTTTGAAATACCATCCCGACTTTTTGTCTGATTCCCCATATATTCCGCTCATTAATTTTTTCACCATCTATGAAAATATCACCAGCCTGCGGAAAAAGTAAACCATTGATTAACTTAATTATCGTTGACTTGCCTGACCCGTTATGCCCAATAATGGCAACAGATTCGCCAGCAGTGATCTTGAAGCTGATTTTTTTTAGAACCCAATTCTCTTCTTCATTATATCGATAATACACATCGCGAAACTCGATTATTGTCATTCCTTGTTCTCCTCAGTCATTATTTCCCGGGAAATCCTGATTTTATTTTATCATAAATGATGGCTGAATTACTTTTTAGGTGTTTGATTCCTAATAATATAATATAAAATAATCTTGCTTAACACTATACTAGTGTTAAGCAAGATTATCATTGTACAGATTCTTTTAATGCCTCCATCTCTTCTACCCATGCATTAACTTCTTCTTTTATCTCATCTGCCTTGTTGTCCACGGCTTCTCTTTTTGTTTCACGAAGTTGTTCATTTAAAGTTAGTATCTCTTCTTCACGTTTACTTAATATATCTTCTATTTGCTTCATTAATGATTCTGATAGGATCCCCTCTTCTATCAGTAGATGAAGTACTGTTTCGAAACGGTGATTTTCCCGTTTTAAGGAATATTCCAATCCATAGCTTAGCCCATCCACTCTCTGTCGTTCATGGGTAATCGCAAAACCATTTGGTGTCATGTTTACTGGAGCCCAGGTTAGCTCAATAGTGGATGGTAACCATTCATACTCAATTGTTGATAGCAGCTCTTCTCCATTATTAGCAGAAAAGTACTCCCCTTGACCTGCTTCCGCAACTTTTGTCAATTGTGCTTCTGCTTCTGCATCTACTTGAAAGCCAATAATATTAACTGTTTTATTTTCTGTTTTGCCTGCAAAAGATTCGGCAGCTTTTACTGGATCTCCATCGCATGTTTCAACACCGTCACTTACGATATATACTGTTACGTTACCTTCTATTGCACTGCTTAATTCATCTACCTTTTCAATTGCAGCTGCCAGAGGTGTCCAGCCTTTTGCTTCGACAGAATCGACTGACTGTGTAAATTGCTCATCATCATAGTCGCTTAATGAATATATCTCTTCGATCTCTGAACATGAGACATCTTTTCCTTTATCACTATCATCACCTTTATGTCCAAATGCGATAAGAGATACTTGACTAGACTCTCCTATTGTTTGTGCAAAGCTTGAGACAGCCTTACGAGCAATATGCATTCTTTGCGTCCCTTCTGACTCTAACAGCATACTCGAACTAGCATCCATTAATATGTATGCATAACTTTCTCCTTCTTCTACACCATCCTTTTCTACTTTTTGGGGACGGGGTAATAAAGGTTCTTTAAAATTTGGCTCAAAGTTATCTAGCTCTGTTATTATCTTGGAGAGAGTCGGACTGCCAGCAAAGTATATAAGTGATTTTGCAATTAATTCCGGCTCACTGCTTTCATTAACAATTGGTGCAATAGCATCTTTTAATTCCTCTTGATATGTTCCGTCTAACTCATCTAAACCAAACAAGATTCGTTCCGTGTCTTCTTCATAGGAAATATTCTCTGTAAGAACACCAGCAGGTAACTGTTTGAGTGTATTAATATCTGATGCCAAGGAAATATCCGCAATTTCGTTTGTTATTGCTGATTTGGATGGATCAGCACTTTCTGCGATCTCCTGGTCCCCAGTTTTCTCTCCAACCTTAGAATTCACATCTTCATCCTCAGAGCAAGCTATTAACAAAATAAAAGATAAAATTAAAATTACTCTCTTCAAGTTTGCCACTCCTTATCTAATTAACATTATATAGAAATATACCATTTTATAGCTGAAAATGTTTCAAAATATCCGATAAATGAGATAAAAGTATTAAAAAGGGAAAGACTTTTCTCACCAGCAGGGCTTCAAATTTACTAAATGATTAAAAGAAATAAGAAATCGGCAATGCTGACTTGGTCGTTGAGGAGTGATAAAAAATCAAACAGGAGTTTTATTAACAGGTTAATCTACGAGGAATTAATGTAAATTCTTTTCTTGTGATCCGGGCTCTATGGATGTCATTTTTCACATTAAACGCTAGGTTAGTATGAACCTTATCCCTTTACAGCAACAAAAAAAGGGCTTGGATACACCTCATATAGAGAATGGCCCCTGCCCCTTCCTGCTTCACTTATTTAATTAAACAAGTTCAATAATCGCCATTTCAGCCCCATCACCACGACGAGGTCCTAATTTCAACACTCTTGTGTATCCACCTTGACGATCTTCATAGCGAGTAGCAATATCATTGAATAGCTTCTGTACAGCATCTTCATTTTCGCTTGCTTCTGCCTTGTATAAGAATGCCGCAGCTTGACGGCGTGCGTGTAAGTCTCCACGTTTGCCTAAAGTGATCATTTTATCTACAACTGAACGCAATTCTTTCGCTTTTGCCTGTGTTGTCTCTAAACGTTCATGAATGATAAGATCAGTAGCTAAACCACGTAGCAATGCTTTACGTTGATCTGTTGTACGTCCTAACTTTCTAGCCATAGAAATTCCCCTCCTTCGTAAATATTCTTATAGATGTCTAAATTAATCTTCGTTTCTTAAACCAAGACCTAGATCTTCTAATTTATGCTTCACTTCTTCTAAAGACTTGCGACCAAGATTTCGAACCTTCATCATATCTTCTTCCGATTTGTGAGCTAATTCCTGAACGGTATTAATACCAGCACGTTTCAAACAATTATAAGAGCGAACAGATAAGTCAAGCTCTTCAATTGTCATCTCTAATACCTTCTCTTTTTGATCTTCTTCTTTTTCGATCATAATTTCAGCATTTTTCGCTTCATCTGTTAACCCTACAAAAATATTAATGTGTTCCATAAATATTTTTGCACCTAAAGATACAGCTTCTTCAGGACGTATACTTCCATCTGTTGTAACATCAAAAGTAAGTTTATCAAAATTAGAATCTTGGCCAACACGGGTATTCTCTACTTGATAAGTTACTTTCTGAACGGGTGTAAAGATGGAATCAACTGGAATCACACCAATTGGGCGGTCTTCGTGATTATTAGAATCAGCAGGTCGATATCCTCTACCACCTTTTGCTGAAATACGCATTTTCAAGTGACCATTCTCACCTAATGTAGCAATATGAAGATCAGGATTTAATATCTCGACATCACTATCAAAAATGATATCTGCAGCCGTAACTTTTCCTTCTCCCTGTACATCTACCTCTAGCGTCTTTTCTTCATCAGAGTAAATCTTAAGTGCTAGCTTTTTTAGATTTAAGATAATTGTAGTTACATCTTCTACTACGCCATCTACCGTTGAAAACTCATGAAGTGCCCCATCTATTTGCACAGATGTTACAGCAGCGCCAGGAAGTGAAGATAGTAGGATACGACGCAAGGAGTTACCGAGTGTAGTACCATATCCACGTTCTAGTGGTTCTACAACGAACTTTCCATAAGTAGCATCATCGCTGATTTCTACTGTTTCTATTCTTGGTTTTTCAATTTCGATCATTCATAAACCCTCCTTTAAAACGTCGAAACCCCGGTTAGACATTTGTCTAACCGAAATTCCCCAGGTAGGCAGTTCCCGTTTCTGCACTCTGCAATTGTATTCTAGTGTCTGTCGAATGCAATGGTGTCAAGAGGAAATTCTAACTCTACTCTATTCAGCTATCATAAACCATTATAGACAGATTAACAAATAATTATACTATGATTATACTCGACGACGTTTTGGCGGGCGACAACCATTGTGAGGAACTGGTGTTACATCACGAATGGCAGTTACTTCTAAACCTGCTGCTTGAAGTGAACGGATTGCTGCTTCACGTCCAGCACCAGGTCCTTTCACTGTAACCTCTAATGTTTTCATACCATGGTCCTGTGCACCTTTAGCAGCAGCTTCTGCAGCCATTTGAGCAGCAAAAGGTGTAGATTTACGTGAACCTTTAAAACCAAGTGCACCAGCGCTGCTCCAGCTTATAGCATTACCCTGCACATCTGTAATCGTTACAATTGTGTTATTAAAAGTAGAACGAATATGAGCAACACCTGTGTCGATATTCTTTTTCACACGGCGCTTACGTGTATTAGTTTTACGAGCCATAAATTAGCATACCTCCTTTATATTATTTCTTCTTGTTAGCCATAGTTTTTCTTGGACCTTTACGTGTACGGGAGTTATTTTTCGTTTTTTGACCACGAACAGGTAACCCACGGCGATGACGTACACCACGATAAGAACCAATTTCGATTAGACGTTTAATGTTAAGAGATACTTCACGACGAAGATCCCCTTCCACTGTAAAACTATCAATCGTTTGACGGATTTGACCTAACTCTTCTTCTGTTAAGTCACGAACACGAGTGTTCTCATTAATACCAGTTTCTGCTAAAACTTTTTGAGCAGTTGTTTTACCAATTCCGTAAATATACGTTAATGCGATAACTACACGTTTATCACGCGGAACATCTACACCAGCAATACGTGCCATATTATGCGTGCACCTCCTTCAATATTATCCTTGTTTTTGTTTATGTTTAGGGTTTTCGCAAATTACCATTACTTTCCCTTTACGGCGAATAACCTTACATTTTTCACAAATAGGTTTTACAGATGGTCTTACCTTCATCTTCCATACCTCCTCTTGTATCGGAGCATTTTATTTATAGCGGTACGTAATACGACCTCTTGTTAAATCATATGGAGAAAGTTCAACCGTTACTTTATCTCCAGGTAAAATACGAATGAAGTGCATTCTGATTTTACCAGAGACATGAGCAAGAACGGTATGACCATTCTCTAATTCTACTTTAAACATTGCATTTGGTAATGTATCAATTACAGTACCTTCTACTTCAATTGCATCGTCTTTCGCCATCGAGTTGATCTCCCTTCTTCAAATCTGTCAGTATTTCATTGACAAATTTATTAATAGCATAACGCAATTTTCCATTGGTTACGCGCCCTGTTTCGAGAAGGCTCTTTTGTACTTCAGGAGAAATAAAATTAGTATACGAAATATGATGAATGTTTTTCTTCTTAGGTCGATCATATTTACGCTTATCTCCATCTGCCAATAATACAAAACGACTGTCTAGCTTTTCAATAACAATTGCAAACTGACCTGCTTCTCGTCCTTGTAGGATTTGAACAACTTGACCTAATTCCGGATACCTCTCCGATTCGCTCAACTACCATCACCTTCATTTAGGTTATAAGTTTAGCATACATACAATTCGTGTACCTTATCATTATACCAATAATATCAATAAAAAATCATGAAATGTTCTTTAATTTTTCATCAATATCCTGGAATACTTTATCAATTTGCTGTGAGCCATCGATTGTAACTAAACTTCCTTTATCTGAATAAAAGTCTAGCATTGGCTGTGTCTGTTCAATATTTACTTCTAATCTGTTCTTAACTGTACCTGGTTGGTCATCCTCACGTTGAATAAGCTTCTCACCATCATTATCACAAATCCCCTCTTGTTTTGGAGGATTGAATTGAACATGATAAGTTGCTCCGCAAGCTGGGCAAATGCGACGGCCAGTTAATCGCTCAACTAGTTCGTTTTTATTAACATCCACATGTAATACATAGTCTAATGATTTATTCATCTTAGCAAGCAATTGATCTAATGCTTCAGCCTGTGCGATTGTTCTAGGAAATCCATCAAGCAAAAATCCTTTCTCACAATCAGACTTGCTTAGTCTCTCCTCTACAATGCCAATGGTTACTTCGTCAGGAACTAGTGCGCCTTCATCCATAAAGCTTTTTGCTTTTTGTCCTAGCTCAGTTCCTTCTTTAATAGCTAATCTGAACATATCTCCTGTTGAAATATGAGGGATTTGGTACTTCTCTACAATTTTTTCTGCCTGTGTTCCTTTACCAGCACCAGGCAAGCCCATTAGGATAAGATTCAACGAATTTCCCCTCGCTCTCTATCTATTCCGATACAACAACTTACTTAATAAAACCTTTGTAATTACGTTTCACTAATTGTCCTTCTAATTGCTTCATCGTTTGTAATGCTACACCGACAACAATTAACAAGCTAGTACCGCCAATTTGGACTGCATCAGGTAAACCAGCCATACCACCAATAGCAATTGGTAATACAGATACTGCAGCTAAAAACAGTGCTCCGACAAAAGTTAAACGATACATCACACGAGTTAAATAAGTCTCCGTATTTTGACCTGGACGTATACCTGGGATATATCCCCCCTGTTTCTTCAAATTATCAGCCATTTGTTCAGGATTAACTTGAACAAACGTATAGAAATACGTGAAGGCGATAATTAAAGCAACATAGATAATCATACCAACAGGTTTCGTATAATCAAAAATGTTGGAAATAGTTACTGCAACTTGATTATCCTCAAAGAATCCAGCAATACTTCTTGGTGCCAGGATAAAAGATACTGCGAAGATAACCGGAATAACTCCTGCGGCATTAACCTTTAAAGGTAAATGCGTTGAATGCCCGCCAACTGGTGAACGGTTCACTAGACGCTTTGCATATTGTACTGGGATTTTACGAAGTGCTTGCTGAATAAAGATTACTCCTACTGTTACAGCAATAACTAATAAAATGATTAACAGTACAATGATGATATTAATGAATAGTTCATCATCAGCACCTGATCCAAAATACTGTGCATAAATTTGATTCACACCATTTGGAATTGCTGCTACGATACCCGCAAAAATAAGGATAGAGATTCCATTACCAACACCATGTGCAGTAATTTGCTCACCTAACCACATTAAGAATGCTGTACCACTAGTTAATATTATCGCAATTACCAGAACCTTGCCAACTCCTGGATCACTAATCAGCAAACCGCCGGACATTGCATTAAATCCGACCGCCATTGCACACCCTTGGATAAAAGCAAGCACAATTGTCGCATACCGCGTTACTTGTGCTAACTTCTTACGTCCCATTTCTCCTTGCTTTTTCCACTCGGAAAATTTCTGTACTACATCCATTTGCAATAATTGCATGATAATGGATGCAGTAATGTAAGGCATAATCCCCATTGCGAAGATCGAGAAATTTTGTAATGCTCCACCACCAAAAGTGTTTAGTAATCCAAAAACATTCTGTTCATTCGTAAAGTTAATTGCACTTCGATCTGTGAATGGCACAGGAATAAATGTCCCAATTCGAAATACAACTAACATTAGAAGTGTGAATATAATTTTTTGTCTGATATCAGCCACACGCACAAAATTGGAGATTGTACGAAACATTAAATCACCTCAGTTTGACCGCCCGCGGCGATGATTGCTTCTTGAGCAGAAGCAGAAAACTTATGAGCTTTTACTGTTAGTTTCTTTTCAACTTTGCCATTTCCAAGAATCTTAACACCAGCTTTAACTTTACTGATTGTACCTGTTTCAAGTAAAAGTTCAGGTGTTACTTCAGTACCTTCATCAAAGTTATTCAATGTTTCTAAGTTAACAATCGCATATTCTTTACGGTTGATGTTTGTGAATCCTCGTTTTGGTAAACGTTGGAATAAAGGCATTTGACCACCTTCAAAACCTGGTCGTACCCCACCCCCGGAACGCGCTTTTTGACCTTTGTGTCCACGTCCAGAAGTTTTACCATTACCAGAAGACATACCACGACCTACACGATTTCTCTTCTTTTTCGCTTGTGATGGTTTTAATTCATGAAGTTTCATGCGAGCACCTCCTCTTTACAGTGATATTAATTATACTTCTTTAATTTCAACTAAATGTGATACTTTATTGATCATGCCTCGCACGACAGGAGTATCTTCACGGACTACTGACTGGTGAATTTTTCTAAGACCTAGTGTTTTAACAGTAGCTTTTTGTACTTCAGATCTACCGATGACACTGCGTTTGAGGGTAATTTCTAATTTATTAGACATTTGGTTTCCCTCCTTATCCTAACAATTCTTCTACAGACTTACCACGAAGTTTAGCCACTTCTTCAGCGCGTTTCAGCTCGCTAAGTCCATTGATTGTAGCACGAACCATGTTAATTGGGGTATTAGAACCTAGTGACTTCGATAGGATATCACCTACACCAGCTAATTCTAATACGGCACGTACTGGTCCACCAGCGATAACTCCAGTACCCTCTGCAGCAGGCTTCATTAAAATGCTTCCTGCACCAAATTGACCTGTAATATCGTGTGGAATTGATGTACCAACGATCGGTACATTGATTAAATTTTTCTTGGCATCATCCACTGCCTTTTTAATAGCATCTGGTACTTCTTGAGCTTTACCAGTACCAAAGCCTACATGACCATTTTTATCTCCAACTACTACAAGTGCAGCAAAGCGAAAACGACGTCCACCTTTTACAACTTTAGCTACACGATTTATCGTTACAACGCGTTCTTCTAAATCTAATTTGTTTGGGTCGATGTTAGTACGCAACATATGTCCCTCCTTTTTTATTAAAATTCAAGACCTGCTTCACGAGCAGCATCTGCTAAAGATTTAACACGACCATGATATAAATATCCACCACGATCAAATACTACATTTGTAATACCTTTTTCTTTTGCGCGCTTTGCAACAAGTTCTCCTACTTGTTTCGCAGCTTCTACGTTACCAGTACCATCTAAACTTAAATCTTTGTCAACTGTTGATGCACTTGCAATTGTTACATTGTTTACATCATCAATGATTTGAGCATAGATGTGTTTGTTTGAACGAAATACGTTTAAACGTGGGCGTTCTGCAGTACCGAATAAGTTTTTACGGATACGGTAATGTCTTTTTTTACGTACATTGTTTTTATCAGGCTTTGTGATCATCTAGGTCACTCCTTTCTGTTCCCTACCTAACCTTACTTAGCAGTTTTACCTTCTTTACGACGTACATATTCGCCTTCGTAGCGAATACCTTTACCTTTATACGGTTCAGGTGGACGAATTGCGCGAATGTTAGCAGCAATAGCGCCAACTTTTTCTTTATCAATACCTTTAACGACTACTTTTGTATTCGCTGGTACTTCAATTTCAATTCCGTCTACTTGTTCAATCTCAACTGGGTGAGAGTAACCCGCATTTACAACAAGTTTCTGACCTTGTTTTTGCGCACGGTAACCTACACCTTGAATTTCAAGAGCTTTCTCGAAGCCTTTGTGAACACCTTCAACCATGTTTCCAATAATGCTGCGAGTTGTACCGTGTAATGCTTTATGTTGTTTGCTATCACTAGGACGCTCAACAGTTAAAATATTATCTTCGATTTTGATAGCCATATCCTCGCTGAACTGACGACTCAATTCACCTTTAGGGCCTTTTACCGTTACATGGCCGGCATCAATTTTAACTTCCACACCTTGTGGGATTTCCAATTGTTTTAAACCTATACGAGACATGCTATACACCTCCTGTCATTTGAAAATATATTACCAAATATATGCAAGTACTTCTCCGCCGATTGCTTGCGAACGTGCTTCTTTGTCTGAAAGAACACCTTTAGAAGTAGATACGATCGCAATACCTAAGCCGTTTAATACTTTAGGTAATTCATCAGCTTTAGCATAAACGCGAAGACCTGGCTTACTAATTCTTTTAAGACCAGTGATTACACGTTCTTCATTCGTTCCGTACTTTAAGAAAACACGCAGGATACCTTGTTTGTTATCCTCAACATATTCATAATCACGGATAAAACCTTCACGTTTTAAAATGTCTGCAATTTCTTTTTTAAGATTCGACGCTGGGAATTCTAATTTCTCATGGCGCACCATGTTAGCGTTACGAATACGAGTAAGCATATCTGCAATTGGATCTGTCATAACCATTTCTTATTACCTCCTTCCCTAATCGGGGATTTACCAGCTTGCTTTTTTAACACCAGGAATTTGACCTTTGTATGCAAGTTCACGGAAACAAATACGGCAAAGTTTAAATTTCCGAATTACCGAATGCGGACGTCCACAACGTTCACAACGAGTATATTCTTGCACTTTAAATTTTGCAGGGCGTTTTTGTTTTGCGATCATTGATTTTTTAGCCACTCTTTTCCCTCCTTATCTTAGCTTTTCTCGCTTATTTTTGGAAAGGCATGCCAAGTTGAGTTAAGAGTTCAGCAGCTTCTTCGTCAGAATTCGCTGTTGTAACAATAACAATATCCATCCCTCTAACTTTGCTTACTTGATCATAGTTAATTTCAGGGAAAATCAATTGCTCCTTAACACCTAAAGTGTAATTTCCACGACCATCGAATGCCTTTTTAGAGATACCACGGAAGTCACGAACACGTGGTAAAGATACATCAATTAATTTTTGAAGGAAATCGTACATACGCTCACCACGTAGAGTTACCTTTGCACCAATTGGCATTCCTTCACGCAAACGGAAACCTGCGATTGATTTCTTCGCTTTAGTGATAACAGGCTGTTGACCAGTGATTTGTGCTAATTCTTCAACAGCAGAATCTAATGCCTTAGAATTTTGCACTGCATCACCGACACCCATGTTTATAACGATTTTTTCAATTTTAGGTACTTCCATTACTGATTTATAATTAAATTTCTCTACTAATGAAGAAACAATTTCTTTATTGTATTTTGCTTTTAATGCGTTCATCACGTAAACCTCCTTTCATCGCTATGACTATTTATCTAAAGCTTCACCAGATTTTTTAGCGATTCTTACTTTCTTTCCATCACGAACTTCAAATCCAACACGAGTTGGTTCGCCAGACTTAGGATCGACTGGCAATACATTGGAAACATGAATCGGTGCTTCTTGATTTAAAATACCACCTTGTGGATTATCTTGAGAAGGTTTTGCGTGTTTCTTAACAATGTTAACACCTTCTACAAGCACACGATCTTTTTTAGGAAATGCTGCTAATACTACGCCTTGCTTTCCTTTATCTTTACCAGATAGAACTTGAACTTTATCACCTTTTTTTACATGCATGCTATCCGCACCTCCTTACACGGTATTTTCCGTTACGTGCCTTATAGTACTTCTGGAGCTAGAGATACGATTTTCATAAACTTAGCATCACGTAATTCACGTGCTACCGGTCCAAAAATACGAGTACCTCTTGGACTTTGATCGTCACGAATAATAACAGCTGCATTCTCATCAAATTTAATGTAAGAACCATCTTTACGTCTTACACCACTTTTAGAGCGTACAATAACAGCTTTTACTACTTCACCTTTTTTAACAACGCCTCCTGGTGTTGCTTGTTTCACCGTACAAACAATTACATCACCGATATTCGCTGTTTTACGACCTGAGCCACCTAATACTTTGATTGTAAGTACCTCACGTGCACCAGAGTTATCTGCTACTTTTAAACGAGATTCTTGTTGAATCATATTCGTGTACCTCCCTTCGGAACTTATCCGAGCGAACTTTAAATTAAATAATTACAGCTTCTTCCACAACTTCTACTAAACGAAAACGTTTTGTAGCTGAAAGTGGACGAGTTTCCATGATACTTACAATATCGCCGATTTTAGCTTGATTGTTTTCATCATGAGCTTTGAATTTCTTCGAGTATCTTACACGTTTACCATACAGCTTGTGAAACTTGTAAGTTTCAACTAAAACTGTAATAGTCTTATCCATTTTGTCTGAAACGACACGTCCAGTATAGACTTTACGATTATTACGCTCACTCATCTGAGGCTAACCTCCTTTATTTATCCGTTATTAAACGCTTAGCTCTCTTTCGCGAACTACAGTTTTCATACGTGCGATTGATTTACGCACTTCACGAAGACGCGCAGTGTTTTCCAATTGACCTGTTGCAAGTTGGAAACGCAAGTTAAAAAGCTCTTCTTTTAATGATTTGATCTTTTGTTCAATTTCGGCAGTGGTTAGTTCTCTAATTTCATTAGCCTTCATTGATTTCACCACCAATTTCTTCTCGTTTTACGAATTTCGTTTTAACCGGTAATTTGTGAGAAGCAAGACGAAGTGCTTCACGAGCTACTTCTTCAGATACACCTGCGATCTCAAACAATATTTTTCCTGGTTTTACTACTGCTACCCATCCTTCAGGAGCACCTTTACCAGAACCCATACGTACCTCTAAAGGCTTTTTCGTATATGGCTTATCTGGGAAAATCTTAATCCAAACTTTACCACCACGTTTCATATAACGAGTCATCGCTATACGAGCAGCTTCAATTTGACGACTAGTAATCCAAGAGGCTTCTGTTGCTTGAAGACCGAACTCACCAAATGCAACAGTAGTACCGCCTTTCGCTTTACCTTTCATATTACCACGATGTTGTTTACGATGTTTTACACGTTTTGGCATTAACATAATACGTTGCCCCCTTCCTTATTTCTTGTTTTTTGTTGGAAGGACTTCACCACGATAGATCCATACTTTAACACCTAGTTTACCGTATGTTGTGTCAGCTTCTGCTGTACCATAGTCGATATCAGCACGTAAAGTATGAAGTGGAACAGTTCCTTCACTGTAGTGTTCAGCTCTTGCCATGTCAGCACCGCCAAGACGACCAGAAACTTGTGTTTTGATCCCTTTAGCTCCAGCACGCATTGCACGTTGGATTGTTTGTTTTTGTGCACGACGGAATGAAACACGATTTTCTAATTGACGAGCGATATTTTCTGCTACTAATTTAGCATCTAAATCAGCTCTTTTCACTTCAACGATGTTAATGTGTACTCTTTTACCTGTTAGTTCATTTAGTGATTTACGTAGAGCTTCTACTTCAGAACCACCTTTACCAATTACCATACCAGGCTTTGCAGTAGAGATTGAGATATTCACACGGTTTGCCGCTCTTTCAATCTCAACTTTTGATACAGCTCCATCTTTCAAACGTTCTTCAATATATTCACGAATTTTGATATCTTCATGTAACAGGTCCGCATAATCTTTACCTGCATACCACTTAGATTCCCAATCACGGATAACTCCGACACGAAGACCCGTTGGATTTACTTTTTGACCCACAGATTATCCCTCCTTTTTCTCAGATAGAACCACTGTAATATGGCTCGTGCGTTTATTGATTTGTGTTGCACGACCTTGTGCGCGAGGACGGAAACGTTTCAATGTTACCCCTTCGTTCACAAATGCTTCAGAAATCACTAAATTATCTGGGTTCATTTCATAGTTATGCTCTGCGTTAGCAACAGCAGAGTTAATTAATTTCTCTACAACTGATGATGCACCACGTTGTGTGTGTTTTAAAATCGCAATTGCTTCTCCAACATTCTTACCGCGAACTAAATCAACGACTAAGCGGACTTTACGAGGAGCAATACGAACTGATTTCGCAACAGCTTTAGCTTGCATTAGGAGTACCTCCTCTCAATTAACGTTTTGTTTTCTTGTCGTCCCCAGCATGCCCTTTATACGTGCGTGTTGGAGCGAATTCGCCTAATTTGTGTCCAACCATATCTTCTGTTACGTATACTGGCACGTGTTTACGACCATCATATACCGCAATCGTATGACCGACAAAGCTTGGAAAGATTGTAGAACGACGAGACCAAGTTTTTACAACTGTCTTTTTATCATCTTCGTTCAATTTGTCGATCTTTTTCATTAAATGGTCATCTGCGAAAGGTCCTTTTTTTAAGCTACGACCCATGGATAAGCCTCCCTTCGCGATTGGCGGACGGGTGTTATCTCCCGTCGTTCAACCCCGTTATTTTTTACGTTTACGTACAATAAATTTATCTGATGGTTTGTTGCGTTTACGCGTTTTGTAACCAAGTGTTGGTTTACCCCAAGGTGACATTGGTGATTTACGACCGATTGGCGCGCGTCCTTCACCACCACCGTGCGGGTGATCGTTAGGGTTCATAACAGAACCACGAACTGTAGGGCGTTTACCTAACCAGCGTGAACGTCCAGCTTTACCAACGTTAATCAATTCGTGCTCTAAGTTTCCAACCTGGCCAACAGTTGCGCGGCATGTTGCTAGAACTAAGCGCACTTCACCAGATGTTAAACGAACAAGTACATATTTACCTTCACGTCCCAGAATCTGTGCTTGTGCACCCGCAGATCTTGCAAGTTGCCCGCCACGACCTGGTTTTAATTCGATATTGTGTACAACAGTACCTACAGGGATGTTGATAAGTGGTAAAGCATTTCCTGCTTTAATATCAGCGTCTGGTCCTGATTCTACTTGTTGCCCAACTTGTAAACCTTTTGGTGCAAGAATGTAACGTTTTTCTCCATCTGCATAATGGATTAATGCAATGTTAGCGGTACGGTTTGGATCATACTCGATTGTAGCAACGTTCCCTGGTATACCATCTTTGTCACGTTTAAAATCGATAATACGATATTTACGCTTGTGTCCACCGCCTTGATGACGAACAGTTAATTTACCTTGATTGTTACGCCCACCTCTTTTGCTTAAAGGTGCTAGCAATGATTTTTCCGGCTGATCTGTAGTGATCTCTGAAAAATCAGATACTGACATTCCTCTACGACCATTTGAGGTTGGTTTGTATTTTTTAATCGCCATCTTTTTCCCTCCTTTTTAATTGAAATTATAGTGATTCAAAGAAATCTAGTTCTTTGCTGTCTTCTGATAATTGAACAATTGCTCTTTTACGGTTTGGACGATATCCACCATAACGTCCCATGCGTTTGAATTTACCTTTACGGTTTAAAGTGTTTACGTTAACTACTTTTACACCAAAGATTTCTTCAACAGCATCTTTGATCTGAGATTTGTTAGCTTCTTTTGTAACTTCAAAAGTATATTTTTTATCAGCCATTAAATCTGCAGTGTTTTCAGTAATGATAGGGCGCTTAATAATATCACGAGGATCCTTCATTATGCAAGCACCTCCCCTGCTTTTTCAGCTGCTTCTTTTGTAATAACCAGCTTGTCATGCGTAAGCAAGTCTAATACATTCACTTCACTTACAGTTAGAACTTTTACATTTGGTAGGTTGTTTGCTGATTTTACTAAAACAGCATCTGCATCCGCAGTAACGATCAATGCTTTTGCATCTACGTTTAATGAAGAAAGCATTGCTACTACTTCTTTTGTTTTAGGTGCATCAAATGCAAGACCTTCTAAAACAACTAAGCTATCTTCTTTTACCTTTGAAGAAAGAGCAGATTTAAGCGCTAATCTACGAACTTTCTTAGGCAGTTTGTAGCTGTAGCTTCTTGGTGTAGGGCCGAAAACTGTTCCACCGCCTACCCATTGTGGTGATCTAATTGAACCTTGACGAGCACGTCCAGTTCCTTTTTGACGCCATGGTTTACGTCCACCACCACGTACTTCCGAGCGATTTTTTACAGCGTGTGTTCCTTGACGAAGTGACGCGCGTTGCATAAGAACAGCATCATGTAATACATGTTCGTTTGGCTCGATACCAAAAACTGCATCGCTAATTTCCACATCACCTACTTGTGATCCACTTTGATTAAATAGTGCTACTTTAGGCATGACATATCCTCCCTTCAGTTAATAATTAGTTAGCCTTCAATGCACTCGTGATTTTCACGAATGATTTTTTTGCACCTGGAACATTTCCTTTAATTAAAAGAAGATTACGTTCCGTATCTACTTTGACAATTTCAAGGTTTTGGATAGTGATTTGCTCTCCACCCATTTGCCCTGGTAATTTTTTACCTTTGAAAACATGCATTGGATCGATTGGACCCATTGTACCTGGTCTTCTATGGTAACGAGAACCGTGGCTCATTGGCCCGCGTGATTGATTGTGACGCTTGATTGCACCTTGAAATCCTTTCCCTTTTGAGACTCCAGTTACATCAATTTTATCCCCTGCTTGAAATACCTCTACGTTAATTTCTTGACCTAATTCATACTCATCAAGATTAACGCCACGGACTTCACGAATGAAGCGCTTAGGAGTAGTATTTGCTTTTTCAGCATGCCCTTGTTCAGGTTTGTTCGTACGGTTTTTTTTCTGATCAGCAAAACCGATTTGGATTGCTTCATAACCGTCATTTTCTTGTGTACGCTTTTGCAGCACAACGTTTGGTTCAGCCTCAACAACTGTTACAGGGATTAATTCTCCCTCTTCAGAGAAAAGCTGAGTCATGCCGACTTTGCGACCTAAGATTCCTTTCGTCATCCGTAACACCTCCTAGATTGTTAATATATATTATAATTTAATTTCAATATCTACACCTGACGGTAAATCAAGACGCATAAGTGCATCAACCGTTTTTGGTGTTGGACTTACAATGTCAATTAGACGCTTGTGTGTGCGCATTTCGAACTGCTCACGTGAATCTTTGTATTTGTGTACCGCACGAAGGATCGTGTAAACTGATTTTTCAGTCGGTAACGGGATCGGCCCAGATACACCTGCACCAGATCTTTTAGCTGTATCTACAATTTTTTCTGCAGATTGATCTAAAATACGGTGATCATACGCTTTTAAACGAATTCTAATTTTCTCTTTTGCCATTATTTTCCCTCCTTTTCGCCCATTTTATAATAGACTTTCTCCGCGGAAATTCCTTAACACACTAGCCATGGCAAAGGGGCCGGGTGTGCCAACAACCTTCCGCATCATCGCCTGTTTTATGACCAACATTGTTTATTATATAGAAGTAAACAGTAAAATGCAAGGTTAAATGTGATTTTCTATGAATTTTTTTTGAGACTTTGGCAACTTCAATAATTTAGTTGGAAGTGCGAGTAAATTACGATAATAACCTGAATTCCGATCCGTTGTATACCATAGAATGGTTGGGTGGTTTTTAGAGGTTCCAGTTTGATTAGTTAGTAGCAGGTTTGAGCTATTTATATAGGTTACCCTTAAAATTGCTTGATTGTTTAGATTAGTTTTTAACTGGACATGTCATCGTTTAGGGATAATATTGATAGAAGTTCATAGATTGTTGATTAGACAATCTCTATTGAAGATCTGTACCATCATACAATAACTTCATTATAAATGAGTCGGATAATTATAGACTATCTTTTTTAAATCATTCTTTATTCCCAATTGGAAGACAACTAAATAACATGATGCAGAAAATACAAGAGGCAGCTTCATTTATATTAAAAAGAAAAAACAGGTAGAGGAACTACCTGTTTTTTATCATAAATTATTTAGTGATTGTTGCTACTACTCCAGCGCCTACTGTACGTCCACCTTCACGGATTGAGAATTTAGTTCCTTCTTCAATCGCGATTGGAGAGATAAGCTCTACAGTCATTTCAACGTTATCTCCAGGCATTACCATTTCAATACCCTCAGGAAGTTGAACAACACCAGTTACATCCGTTGTACGGAAGTAGAACTGTGGGCGGTAGTTAGTAAAGAATGGAGTGTGACGTCCACCTTCTTCTTTAGAAAGTACATATACCTCAGCTTTGAAATTTGTGTGAGGAGTAATTGTACCTGGTTTAGCTAATACTTGACCACGGTTGATTTCTTCACGAGAAACCCCACGAAGAAGTGCACCAATGTTGTCACCAGCTTCTGCATAATCAAGAAGCTTACGGAACATTTCAACACCAGTTACAGTTGTTTTAGAAGCTTCTTCAGCAAGACCGATGATTTCGATTTCGTCACCAACTTTTACAACACCACGCTCAACACGTCCTGTTGCAACAGTACCACGACCAGTAATTGAGAATACGTCCTCAACTGGCATCATGAATGGTTTCTCAGTATCACGGTCTGGACGAGGAATATACTCATCAACTGCATCCATTAGTTCAAGGATTGCATTTACATATTGCTCTTCACCTTCAAGAGCTTTAAGTGCAGAACCTTTGATTACTGGTACATCATCACCAGGGAAATCATATTCAGATAGAAGATCACGTACTTCCATTTCTACTAATTCTAGAAGTTCTTCGTCATCTACCATGTCACATTTGTTTAAGAATACTACGATCGCAGGTACACCTACTTGACGAGAAAGTAAGATGTGCTCACGAGTTTGTGGCATTGGACCATCAGCAGCAGATACTACTAGGATAGCTCCATCCATTTGCGCAGCACCAGTGATCATGTTTTTAACGTAGTCAGCGTGACCCGGGCAGTCAACGTGTGCATAGTGACGAGTATCAGTTTCATACTCAACGTGTGCAGTTGAGATAGTGATACCACGTTCTCTTTCTTCAGGAGCCCCATCGATTTGATCGTATGCACGAGCTTCCCCTCTACCAAATTTGTTGAAAAGTACATTAGTAATTGCAGCAGTTAATGTAGTTTTACCATGGTCAACGTGTCCAATAGTACCAATATTAACGTGGTCTTTGGAACGGTCAAATTTTTCCTTAGCCATGTGTATTTCCTCCTTTAAATAAATGAAATGTATTATTATATTTACAAGTATCTCAGCTTAGAAAAGACCCAAAAATCCTTTCTAAGCCTATAATACAAGTTATACTTTAGATTGCAAGAAAAATCAATTATTCCCCTGCATTTTTCTTGATAATTTCTTCACCAACACTCTTCGGTACTTCTTCATAGTGATCGAAGTGCATTGTATATGTTCCACGGCCTTGTGTGTTTGAACGAAGAGCAGTTGCATATCCGAACATTTCTGCAAGCGGAACAAATGCTTTAACTACTTGTGCAGTACCACGAGCTTCCATACCTTCTACACGTCCACGTCTAGAAGTTACGTCACCCATAATATCACCCATGTATTCTTCTGGAATAACTACTTCCACTTTCATCATAGGTTCTAGTAGTACTGGGTTACACTTGTTTTTCGCTGCTTTAAGAGCCATAGATGCGGCTACTCTAAATGCAGTTTCATTTGAATCGACATCGTGATAGCTTCCATCAAATAACGTAGCTCTCACATCAATAAGCGGGTAACCAGCTAATACACCATTTTCCATTGATTCTTTAATACCTGCTTCAATAGATGGGATATATTCACGTGGTACAACACCACCAACGATTTTGTTCACAAATTCAAATCCAGCGCCTTCTTCGTTTGGTTCAAATTTAACCCAAACGTGACCATATTGACCACGACCACCAGATTGACGTACAAATTTACCTTCAACTTCCGCAGATCCACGGAAAGTCTCACGATATGATACTTGAGGAGCACCAACGTTTGCCTCTACTTTAAACTCACGCTTCATACGGTCAACAATGATGTCAAGGTGTAACTCACCCATACCAGAGATGATCGTTTGACCAGTCTCCTGGTTAGTCTCGGTTCTGAAAGTAGGATCTTCCTCAGCAAGCTTACCTAATGCAATCGCCATTTTATCCTGGTCAGCTTTTGATTTAGGCTCAATAGCTACAGAGATAACAGGTTCCGGGAACTCCATTGATTCTAAGATAACTAAGCTCTTTTCGTCACATAAAGTGTCTCCAGTACTAGTATCTTTCAAACCAACCGCACCAGCAATATCTCCTGCAAATACTTCAGAAATCTCTTCACGAGAGTTTGCGTGCATCTGCAAGATACGTCCTACCCGTTCACGTTTGTCTTTTGTTGAGTTCTTAACATAAGAACCAGATTTTAAAGTTCCGGAATAAACGCGGAAGAAAGTCAATTTACCAACAAATGGATCTGTTGCAACTTTAAATGCAAGTGCAGAGAATGGTTCGTTGTCATCTGCCTTACGTACAACTTCTTCTTCTGTTTGTGGAACAATACCTTGAATTGGCGGAATATCAGTCGGTGCTGGCAAGTAATCTACTACACCATCAATTAACAACTGAACCCCTTTGTTTTTGAAGGCTGAACCACAGAATACGGGATAGAATTCTACACTTAAAGTAGCTTTACGTACAGCAGCTTTCAACTCTTCGTTAGAAATTTCTTCTCCCTCTAGGTAACGCTCCATTAGATCTTCATCTAATTCTGCTACACCTTCAACCAATTTCGTACGGTACTCTTCAGCTTGTTCTTTGTACTCATCAGGAATTTCTTTCGCTTCTGCACGAGTTCCAAGATCATCTAAGTAAAAGTATGCTTCCATTGTGATAAGGTCGATAATACCTTCAAATTCATCTTCAGCACCGATAGGAAGTTGTACAGGGTGTGCGTTTGCTCCCAAACGATCTCCCAATGTGCCTACAGAGTAAAGGAAATCTGCACCTGTTTTGTCCATTTTGTTAACAAACACAATTCTAGGAACGCCGTATGTTGTTGCCTGGCGCCATACTGTTTCAGTTTGTGGCTCAACACCAGATTGTGCATCAAGTACAGTTACCGCACCATCAAGTACACGTAATGAACGCTCAACCTCTACTGTGAAGTCTACGTGTCCAGGTGTATCGATAATGTTAATGCGGTGACCTTTCCATTGTGCTGTCGTTGCAGCAGATGTAATAGTGATACCACGTTCTTGCTCTTGCTCCATCCAGTCCATTTGAGAAGCACCTTCGTGTGTCTCTCCAATTTTGTGGATACGTCCCGTATAGAATAAAATACGTTCTGTTGCAGTTGTTTTACCAGCATCAATGTGTGCCATGATACCGATATTACGTGTTTTCTCCAAGGAGAACTCTCTAGGCATATTCTTTCTCCTTCCTACATAAAAGATAGTTTAGTTTATTACAAAAACAGCTAAAGTGCCCAGCCCCTCGATCGAAGGGCCCTGCATCATGCGGTTTATAAAGACCTGGCCGCCGGAAGCGGTGATAATAGCCTGTTTATTAGGCACTTAAGCTTTTTTTACCAACGATAGTGCGCAAATGCTTTGTTAGCTTCAGCCATTTTATGCATATCTTCGCGTTTCTTCACAGATGCTCCTGTGTTGTTAGATGCATCTAGAATTTCATATGCTAAACGCTCTTCCATTGTTTTCTCTCCGCGTAGACGTGAGTAATTCACGATGTAACGAAGACCTAATGCCTGACGACGTTCTGGGCGAACCTCCACTGGTACTTGGTAGTTAGAACCCCCAACACGGCGAGCACGAACTTCAAGTACTGGCATTACGTTTTTCATTGCTTGTTCGAAAACTTCCATAGCGTTTTGTCCACTGCGTTCTTGAACTAATTCAAACGCACTATAAAGAATTTTTTGTGCTTTACCTCTTTTTCCATCAACCATAATTTGGTTAATCAAACGTGTTACAAGTTTTGAATTGTATAACGGATCTGGTAAGACATCACGTTTTGCTACTGGTCCTTTACGTGGCATATCTTCCCCTCCTTCCCATCATTTTATTAATCAACTTATTTCTTTGGTCTTTTCGCACCGTATTTTGAACGGCCTTGCATACGTCCTTCTACACCTGAAGTGTCAAGCGCACCACGAACGATATGGTAACGTACCCCCGGTAAGTCTTTTACACGTCCACCGCGAATTAAAACAACGCTGTGTTCTTGCAGGTTATGACCAATTCCAGGAATGTACGCAGTCACCTCGATTTGATTAGATAAACGAACACGAGCATATTTACGTAATGCAGAGTTCGGTTTCTTAGGAGTAAGTGTACCTACACGAGTACAAACTCCACGTTTTTGAGGTGATGATTGGTCAGTAGCAACTTTTTTACGGCTATTATAACCTTTATTAAGTGCTGGTGAGTCTGATTTCTTTGTTTTAGAAACACGACCTTTACGTACTAACTGATTAATAGTTGGCATCTTTAGTTCCTCCTCTCCGATATAAAATGTAATACCACACATCCAGGTGGTTCATATTAAAGCAAAAAACAAAGCTTTCACAAACCTCTGGTGTTTGCCAAAACTTTACTGTTTGATTGCTACCGTTGCTGCCCCTACGTCAATACCGCATGTTTTTCCTAGTTTTTTCATAGAATCAACATATGACAAAGGGATATTATGATCTTGTGCTGCCTGCGATACTTTACCCGTTATATGGATATCAGCGTCACTAGCAATGATCACTTCTTTTGCGTCGCCATTTTTAATGGCTTTTAAAACTTGTTTTGTTCCGATAATCTTCTCGATATTTACCTGTGCCACTTTTTCATAAGACATCGATTATATCCTCCAAAGTAACAAGGATAACGGAAGCACCTTAAATATACTATCATCCCATAATTTTAAAGTCAACTTTTATTTTAAAAAATCGACATTTTTTATTCAATGTCTTCCGTATTTCACCTTGTTTTATATCAAGTGAATTTTAATGGTCGGGATAAGCGCCCGTACATGGGCACTTACCTCCATCCAAAAATTTTTGCTTATGGTGTTACTTCATCAGTTATAACTTCTTTGGCAGTTGCTTCTTCAGCCAGCTTTTCTTTAATGCGTCGATAACGTTGCATACCTGTACCGGCAGGAACAAGTTTACCAATAATAACATTTTCCTTCAGACCTAGCAATTCATCTCGCTTACCTTTAATTGCTGCATCTGTCAATACTCTTGTTGTTTCCTGGAATGATGCGGCAGATAAGAATGAATCTGTCTCAAGTGAAGCTTTTGTAATACCTAACAACACTGGACGTCCAACCGCCGGCTGTCCGCCTGTGTATAACGCTTGTTTATTTGCATCTTTAAACTGGTGAATTTCAAGCAATGAACCTGGCAAGACATCAGTGTCACCAGAGTCTGCTACACGTACTTTTCGTAACATCTGACGAACCATTACTTCGACGTGCTTATCACCAATTTCTACCCCTTGCATACGATATACTTTTTGCACTTCTTTTAACAAGTACGATTGTACACCATCAATACCTTTAATCTTCAACAGCTCTTTCGGGTCGATAGAACCCTCTGTAAGCGGCTGCCCTGCTTCCACTTCATCCCCGATAACTACTTTCAACCGAGAACCATATGGCGCAGTATAAGTTTTTGTTTCAATTGCACCTTGGATAACAATTTCCTGTTTATCTTTAACTTCCGTAACATCTTTAACAATACCGAAGATTTCAGAGATAACTGCCTGCCCTTTAGGGTTTCTCGCTTCAAAGATCTCTTGGATACGCGGTAAACCTTGTGTGATATCACTACCTGCTACCCCACCTGTGTGGAATGTACGCATGGTTAACTGTGTACCTGGCTCACCAATTGATTGTGCTGCAATAATACCTACAGCTTCTCCAACTTCCACTTCTTCACCAGTAGCTAAGTTGCGGCCGTAACATTTCTTACATGTACCATGTTTCGTGTTACATGTAAATACGGTTCTAATCATTACTTCCTCGATCCCTGCTTCATCAATCTCTTTCGCAATATCTTCCGTAATCACTTCATTTTTCTCAATCAGTACTTCTTTCGTTTCCGGATGATATACATTCTGGAATGCTGTTCTGCCAATTAGTCGATCGATTAGTGGTTCGATTACTTCCGTTCCCTCTGTAATAGCAGCAACTGTTAAGCCTCGATCTGTACCACAATCATCGTCTCGAATAATTACATCTTGCGCTACATCAACCAGACGTCTAGTTAAGTAACCAGAGTCAGCAGTCTTAAGTGCCGTATCGGCAAGACCTTTACGGGCACCGTGAGTGGAAATAAAGTATTCTAATACAGTTAAACCTTCACGGAAACTTGATTTGATTGGCAACTCGATAATCCGTCCAGCCGGGTTGGCCATTAGACCACGCATACCAGCTAATTGAGTGAAGTTTGATGCATTACCACGGGCACCTGAGTCACTCATCATAAAGATTGGGTTTCGCGGATTTAATGTTTTCATTAATCGTTCCTGAATATCATCTTTCGCTTTGGACCATATAGAGATAACACGATCATAACGCTCTTCATCT
Organism: Gracilibacillus xinjiangensis; assembly: GCF_042651765.1. NCBI lineage: Bacteria > Bacillati > Bacillota > Bacilli > Caryophanales > Bacillaceae > Gracilibacillus > Gracilibacillus xinjiangensis. The sequence goes on from NZ_JBHSDT010000009.1 coordinate 45,542, forward strand.
GTTATTAAACCTCTGCGGAACTGTTGCAATACTTTATCTACTTTCGCTTGAGAAGCTTGCAGGATTTCTTCCTTCTCTGCAAGAACAACGATGTCAGCAACACCAACTGTAATACCTGCTTTAGTTGAGTAAGCAAAACCTAGATCTTTCATACGGTCAAGCATTTTAGAAGTTTCACTGATTTTGAACTTCTTAAATACTTCCGCAATAATATCTCCAAGTATTCCTTTTTTGAATGGCGGGATTATTTCACGATTTGCAATTTCTTCTTTAATATTCGCGCCTTTTTCAACAAAGTATTTATCTGGTGTAGCTTCTTCTAAGTTTGTTTGTGTTGGTTCATTCATATAAGGGAATGATTCAGGTAACATGTTGTTAAAAATCAACTTACCTACTGTTGTGATCATTAATTTCCCTTTTTGGCTTTCTGTAAATGTTGCTTTATTTAAAGTAGAAGGCTGTACAGCAATACGGGTATGCAAGTGTACATATCCATTATGGTAAGCAATATATGCCTCGTTAAGGTCTTTGAATACCATACCTTCTCCAATTGCGCCTTCTCGTTCTAATGTTAAGTAATAGTTACCTAATACCATATCCTGTGAAGGTGTAACAACTGGTTTCCCATCTTTCGGGTTTAAGATATTTTGCGCTGCTAACATTAAAATACGTGCTTCTGCCTGCGCTTCAGCTGATAACGGAACGTGAACCGCCATTTGGTCACCATCAAAGTCAGCGTTATATGCTGTACATACTAATGGGTGCAGACGAATTGCACGACCCTCAACTAGTGTAGGCTCAAATGCCTGGATTCCTAATCTGTGTAATGTAGGTGCACGGTTAAGCAATACCGGGTGTTCTCTAATTACATCTTCTAAAACATCCCAAACTTCTGCATGCAGTCTTTCGATTTTACGTTTAGCTGACTTAATATTATGTGCTAATCCTCTTTCAACTAGCTCTTTCATAATAAATGGTTTAAATAACTCTACAGCCATTTCCTTTGGTAAACCACATTGGTACATTTTCAAATGTGGACCTACAACGATAACCGAACGACCAGAGTAGTCAACACGTTTACCCAATAAGTTTTGGCGGAAACGACCTTGTTTCCCTTTTAGCATATGTGATAAAGATTTTAATGGTCTATTACCAGGGCCTGTTACAGGGCGTCCGCGACGACCATTATCAATTAATGCATCGACAGCTTCTTGTAACATTCGTTTTTCATTTTGAACAATAATGCTAGGTGCACCGAGGTCAAGTAATCTTTTCAGACGATTGTTACGGTTGATTACACGGCGATACAAGTCATTTAAGTCAGATGTCGCAAACCGGCCGCCATCTAATTGAACCATTGGTCTTAATTCAGGCGGGATAATCGGCAATACGTCCATAATCATCCAGCTTGGCTCATTTCCTGAATTACGAAATGCTTCTAACACTTCTAAACGTTTAATCGCACGAGTTCTTCTTTGACCTTGTGCAGATTTCAGCTCTTCACGAAGCAATTCTACTTCTTTCTCTAAATCAATGTCTTGCAGGATTTTCTTAATTGCTTCTGCACCCATTTGTGCTTTAAATGTATTTCCGTATTTATCGCGATATGCGCGATACTCTTTTTCGGATAACAGTTGTTTCTTTTCTAACGCTGTATCTCCTGCATCTGTAACGATGTAGGCAGCGAAATAAATAACTTCTTCTAACGCACGTGGAGACATGTCTAATACAAGCCCCATACGGCTGGGGATCCCTTTAAAGTACCAAATATGTGAAACTGGTGCAGCTAGTTCAATATGACCCATTCTTTCACGACGTACTTTTGCTTTCGTTACTTCTACACCACATCTGTCACAGACTACGCCTTTGTAACGAACACGTTTATACTTTCCACAGTGACACTCCCAGTCTTTCTGCGGTCCAAAAATTCGCTCACAAAATAAACCATCTTTTTCTGGTTTAAGTGTACGATAGTTAATGGTTTCAGGCTTCTTCACTTCACCATATGACCATGATCTGATTTTATTCGGTGATGCCAAACCTATCTTCATATATTCAAAATTATTTACATCTAACAAGGGGTCAACCTCCCTTTTAATCTTCCGGATTTTCTTGCCACCATTGTCGTCTTGTATTTTACTAAAATCTATTTAAACAGAGGAAGAAATACAGTTACCTGACTATTTCACTTAAAGTTAAATAATCAGGGAAACTGCATCTCTCCTTTCCATTAATTAGTAGTTTCTTCAATTTCCAGATTGAAGTTATCTGCTGAATGAACATCATCTTCATCATCATCACGAAGTTCGATTTCTTGCTCATCACCTGACAACATCTTAACATCCATCCCCAAACTTTGAAGTTCCTTAATCAATACTTTGAATGATTCCGGAATTCCTGGTTCTGGGACATTATCACCTTTTACAATTGCTTCATAAGTTTTTACACGACCTACTGTATCATCTGATTTTACTGTCAGAATCTCTTGCAATGTGTAGGCAGCACCATATGCTTCAAGTGCCCAAACCTCCATCTCACCAAAACGTTGCCCACCAAATTGTGCTTTACCACCAAGAGGTTGTTGTGTAACTAGTGAGTACGGCCCAGTGGAACGAGCGTGTAACTTATCATCAACCATGTGTGCAAGTTTAATCATATACATTACACCAACAGATACACGGTTATCAAAAGGTTCACCTGATCTGCCGTCATAAAGAATTGTTTTCGCATCTCTAGCTAAACCAGCTTCTTCTAGTGTTTCCCATACATCTTCTTCACGAGCACCATCAAATACTGGTGAAGCGACATGAATACCAAGTTGTCTTGCAGCCATACCCAAGTGAAGCTCGAGCACTTGCCCGATATTCATACGAGAAGGTACCCCTAATGGGTTTAACATGATATCGATTGGTGTACCATCAGGTAAGAATGGCATATCTTCTTCTGGTAATATTTTCGAGATAACCCCTTTATTACCGTGGCGTCCTGCCATCTTATCTCCTTCGTGAATCTTACGCTTTTGAACGATATATACACGAACAAGCTGGTTCACTCCAGGAGGTAACTCATCGCCATCCGAACGGTTGAAAATCTTCACATCTAGCACAATACCGCCAGCACCATGTGGTACACGCAGAGAAGTGTCACGAACTTCACGCGCTTTTTCACCGAAGATCGCGTGCAATAAGCGTTCTTCTGCTGATAGTTCTGTTACCCCTTTTGGTGTCACTTTACCAACAAGAAGATCCCCATCTTCCACTTCTGCACCTACACGAATAATTCCACGTTCATCCAGGTCACGTAATGCATCTTCACCTACGTTCGGAATATCACGGGTAATTTCTTCTGGTCCTAACTTAGTATCACGTGCTTCTGATTCATATTCTTCAATATGGATAGAAGTGTAGACATCATCTTTTACAAGTCGTTCACTCATAATGATGGCATCCTCGTAGTTATACCCTTCCCATGTCATGAAACCAACTAAAACGTTTTGTCCTAGCGCTAACTCGCCATCTTCCATCGAAGGACCGTCAGCCAGAATTTCTCCTTTTGTAACACGATTACCTTTTGCTACAATCGGACGCTGGTTATAACATGTTCCTGAGTTTGAACGCACGAATTTCTGTAAGCGGTAGCGGTCTAAGTTTCCTTCAACTTCTCTGCCGTCTACTTCTGTTATTCGGCGAACTAACACTTCTTTCGCCTCTACTCTTTCCACAATTCCCTCGTGTTTACAGATTACGGCAGCACCCGAATCTTTTCCGGATACGTATTCCATACCTGTCCCAACGATAGGAGATCTTGGTTGCATTAGAGGTACTGCCTGACGTTGCATGTTCGCACCCATTAACGCACGGTTAGAGTCATCATTTTCCAAGAAAGGAATACAAGCTGTCGCAGCAGAAACTACCTGTTTAGGCGATACATCCATATAATCGATTTTTTCGCGTTTGACTATCGTGTTTTCCCCACGGAAACGAGCGATAACTTCATCGTCAGCAAACGTCCCATCCTCATTTAATTTCGCATTTGCCTGTGCAACAACATAATTATCCTCTTCATCGGCTGTCAGGTAATCCATTTGCTGAGTGACTCTGCCTGTCTCTGGATCCACTCTTCTATATGGTGTCTCAATAAAACCAAATTTATTAACCTTTGCATATGAAGACAAAGAGTTAATCAACCCGATATTCGGACCCTCCGGCGTCTCAATCGGACACATACGGCCATAGTGTGAATAGTGAACGTCACGCACTTCAAATCCAGCACGTTCACGTGTTAAACCACCAGGTCCCAGGGCGGATAAACGTCTCTTATGTGTTAACTCTGCTAATGGATTTGTCTGGTCCATAAACTGTGATAATTGCGAACTTCCAAAGAACTCTTTAATCGACGCAATTACAGGACGGATATTGATTAATTGCTGCGGTGTGATGGAGGATGTATCTTGGATTGACATTCTCTCACGAACCACACGTTCCATTCTTGATAAACCTATTCTAAATTGATTTTGTAATAATTCACCAACCGAACGTAAACGGCGGTTACCCAAGTGGTCGATATCATCTGTCACACCTACTTCATGTAAAATGTTGAAGAAGTAGCTAATGGAAGATAAAATGTCAGCTGGTGTAATGTTTTTGATACTGTTATCAACATTACAATTACCAATTACCGTTAATACTTTCTCACCTTCCGGATCAGTTGGATCCATTATCTTAACAGATTGAAGACGGATCGGCTCTTCTAAAACACCTTCAAGTGGTTCTAAGACTTTCTCGCCGAAAGGGCTCTCCTCCGAATCCAAGATCGGTAAGATTTTGTCAAGGAGGCGTCTATCCAGCTTATCGCCTTTATTAGCAATTACTTCACCAGTTTCCGTATCGACGACTGGCTCAGCTAATACCTGATTGAACAAACGATTTTTTATATGAAGCTTTTTATTGATTTTATATCGTCCAACATGCGCCAGATCATAACGTTTAGGATCGAAAAATCTTGACACAAGTAAACTTTTAGCGTTTTCTACAGTTGGTGGCTCACCAGGGCGCAGACGCTCATATATTTCTAACAAGGCTTTCTCACTTGTTTCCGTATTATCTTTTTCTAATGTATTTCTTAAGTATTCATTGTCACCTAACAAATCGATAATTTCTTGATCATCATTGAAGCCTAATGCTCTTAATAAGACAGTTATCGGTAATTTTCTTGTCCGATCAATTCGAACATGAACAACATCCTTAGCATCTGTTTCAAACTCTAGCCATGCACCTCTATTTGGGATGACAGTTGCAGCATAACCACGCTTACCATTTTTATCAACTTTTGCATTGTAATATACACTTGGTGAACGCACAAGTTGTGAAACGATAACACGCTCTGCACCGTTTATTACAAACGTACCGGTTTCAGTCATAAGCGGGAAATCACCCATGAATACTTCCTGTTCCTTGACTTCGCCTGTTTCATTATTAATTAAACGAACCTTCACACGAAGAGGGGCATTATAAGTTACATCTCTCTCTTTTGATTCGTCTACAGGATACTTAGGTTCCCCTAAATTGTAATCGACAAATTCTAGTGAAAGGTTTCCTGCAAAGTCCTCAATTGGAGAAATGTCCTGAAACATCTCCTTTAACCCTTCATCTAAGAACCATTGATATGAATCTGTTTGAATCTCAATTAAATTTGGTAACTCCAAAACTTCACTGATACGCGCATAACTTCTTCGCTGGCGGTGCCGTCCGTATTGAACTAGTTGACCTGTCAACTGATTCACCTCTCGATCAATAATAAAAGATATTCGCCAAATTAAATGGCAGTAAATCAAACCACACTTACCATTTATACATTGCTGACTATAGGTGATTGACATTTTCTCTATAGAACGTATAATTTAGTAAGTGTCATACAGTAATCCGGCTTTCGCAAACCGAACAAACCTGTGATTTTTACACAAGTTTTATATTGACATCTGTAAAGACAGATGTTATTCAATTACTAATAAAATCTGTGGAAATAAATAAGGAATTTGTGTAGAAACTCTATTAGCTAATAATGCCATAATTTCCAAAAAATATCTCTACGCATATTGAATAGTTTTCCCATTCCGCAAAGATATATACATTTTTTAAAAATTAATACTTGACAAACTTTCGTCCTATTGGCATTTTTCAATATTACCACAACAAAGTGTTGGAGTCAAATTATTTCGCTTTAAAAATATAGTAACCTTTTTGCTTTGTTACGAGTTCAACTGTTTGAAATAAAGTTTCCAGTTTCTTTTGTGCCGATGGCGCACCTTGCTTTTTCTGAATAACAACCCATAACTCTCCACCATCCAGCAAAGCCTGCTTTGATTGCTCTAACATTTCATGAACAACTTTCTTCCCTGCACGGATCGGCGGGTTTGTTAATATTGCCGCAAATTTCCGATCACCAATTTTATCAAATTTATCACTTTCAATAAAATTTGCATTTTCTACATTGTTTTGTTTTGCATTCTCATTTGCCAATTCAACCGCCCTGAGATTTACATCAACACCGAGAATCTCCCGTTCCTCATTTTCTCTCGCAAGCGCTATACCAACAGGGCCATATCCGCACCCTAAATCTAAGATCGGTCCATCCACAGCAGGCGGCACAAATGCCTCAATCATTTTCTTTGAACCATAGTCCACTTCACTTTTTGAAAAAACTCCGTTATCAGTCGTAAAGGTGTATAATTGATCTTTCAATGTATATGTCCAAGATTTCCTCTCACTTATCGCATCAGGATTTTTAGAAAAATATTGATCAACCAAAGGAACAACCACCTTTCATAAATTAAAAAAAAATCACATAGTAAGCTCTGTTTATGCTTTCTCTATTATCTAAGTTTCATTCCAATGTCCACATATTATAGAAAAAGAAAAGCCCGCCTTTATAAAGCGAGCTTCTCCATATATATTTATAACTTATTTTAATTCTACAGAAGCACCAGCTTCTTCTAATTTAGCTTTCATTTCTTCAGCTTCTTCTTTAGCAACGCCTTCTTTGATAGCGCCTGGTGCATTATCTACTAAGTCTTTAGCATCTTTAAGTCCAAGACCAGTGATTTCACGAACAGCTTTAACAACTTTGATTTTTGATGCTCCAGCACTTTCAAGTACTACATCAAATTCAGTTTTTTCTTCTGCTGCTTCACCAGCACCCGCACCTGCTACTGCTACTGGCGCAGCTGCAGTTACACCAAATTCTTCTTCGATTGCTTTTACTAGATCATTTAATTCAAGAACAGACATTTCTTTGATAGCTTCAATAATTTGCTCTTTAGACATGTTCAATTCCTCCTAATTTTTTATTATTTATTTCGAACATATTGATTATTTGGTAAAAATAAAAGATTACGCACCTTGTTCTTCTTTTTGCTCTGCCACTGCTTTTGTCGCATAAGCGAAGTTTCGTACTGGTGCTTGAAGTACGCTGAGTAGCATCGAAAGCATACCTTCGTAGTTTGGAAGATCTGCAAGTTCCTTGATTTGCTCAAGAGAAGCTACTTCACCTTCAACAACGCCACCTTTAATTTCAAGCGCTTCGTGTTCCTTTGCAAAGTTGTTTAGCACCTTTGCTGGGGCTACAACATCATCTTTACTGAATGCGATAGCTGTCGGTCCTACTAAGATATCATTCAATCCAGTTAGTTCTGCTTCAGCTACTGCGCGACGAGTCATTGTATTTTTATATACTTTGAATTCTACCCCTGCTTCACGAAGTTTTGTACGTAATTCTGTAACTTCCGCAACATCTAAACCACGGTAGTCTACAAGAATTGTTGATTGACTTTCACGAAGTTTTTCAGTGATTTCAGAAACAACTTGCTTCTTTGTCTCGATTATTTTTGACATATTTCCACCTCCTGTTATGCGATCATTATACCGGCATATAGTGAAAAAAACCCCCATGTAGACATGGAGGTTTTATGACTGATAACATTTGAATAAAGAGAAAATCTCTATTCATTTATATATCCAGACACACCTCGGTAGGATATTAAGCACCCGGCACCTACTGTCTACGGTATAATGTAATTGATTTATAGTAATTAACTTAACCCTTGTGAATTATACTCGCTTCACAATCAAAAGTCAAGAATAATTATTTCGCAAATTCAGATGGATCTATTTTTACACCAGGACCCATTGTTGATGATACAGCAATATTACGTAAATAAGTTCCTTTTGCTGCTTGAGGCTTAGCTTTCACAATTGTTTCAGCTAAGGCGTTGAAGTTTTCAACAAGTTTTTCTAACTCGAATGAAACTTTACCGATTGGTACGTGAATGTTAGATTGTTTATCTACACGATATTCCACTTTACCTGCTTTGATTTCCTGAACAGCTTTTTCAACCTCAAATGTAACTGTACCTGTTTTAGGGTTTGGCATTAAACCTTTTGGTCCTAATACACGTCCTAATTTACCAACTTCAGCCATCATGTCAGGAGTTGCAACAACTACATCAAATTCAAACCAACCTTGATTGATTTTATTGATTAAGTCTTGGTCCCCAACAAAATCAGCGCCCGCTGCTTCTGCTTCTTTCGCTTTATCACCTTTAGCAAAAACTAAAACAGTTTGTGTTTTACCAGTACCGTGCGGTAAAACCATTGCTCCACGGATTTGCTGGTCTGCTTTCTTAGGATCTACCCCTAAACGAAACGCTGCTTCTACTGTCTCATCAAATTTTGCTGAAGAAGCTTTTTGAACTAATTCCAGAGCTTCATTCACTTCATATACTTTTGTACGATCAACAAGTTTAAGTGCTTCTTGTTGTTTTTTAGTTTTTTTAGCCATTATTATTTCCTCCTTTGTGGTTTTAACGGTTATACCTCCCACTATCAAAAGCGGAGCAACTTTGCCAGAGGCAAAGTTCTGCCCACAACAAAGGTTGCGGACATGAAGCAATCCTCCACTACCGCAACCTTCCGCCTTTGTCAAACGCTGTGAGATATTAGTCTTCGATAACGATACCCATGCTACGTGCAGTACCTTCTACCATACGCATAGCAGCTTCAACATCAGCAGCATTTAAATCTGGCATCTTTAATTCAGCGATTTCTTTCACTTTGTCGCGTTTTAGTGTAGCGACTTTATTGCGATTTGGTTCACCTGAAGCAGTTTCAATACCAGCTGCTTTCTTAAGCAACACTGCCGCCGGTGGAGTTTTTGTAATAAATGTAAATGAACGGTCTTCAAAAACCGAGATTTCTACTGGAATGATCAAACCAGCTTGATCCTGTGTACGAGCATTAAACTCTTTACAAAATCCCATGATGTTCACACCTGCTTGACCTAATGCCGGCCCAACTGGTGGTGCTGGATTCGCTTTTCCTGCAGGAATTTGAAGTTTAACTACTTTTTCTACTTTTTTAGCCACGAGACACACCTCCTTAAGTCCGTGATGTGGTAATAGGGTTTTCTACCCTCCCACTCATATTTCATATGATAAATACTAACCTTATACTCGAGGCATAAAGAACATAAGAATTTTAGCATTTTTATAAGAAAATTGCAAGCGGATATCTCTATTTTATTAAAATTGCTTGAATTAAGACATTTTTTTTATTTGAGAAAAGTCTAATTCTACAGGGGTTTCACGACCAAACATGTTTACATGTACTTTCACTTTTTGTTTATCTAAGTCTATCTTCTCTATAGTACCTGAGAAGTTATTAAATGGTCCATCAATTACTTCTACTGTTTCATTCAGCTCGAAGTCAATCTCTGTGACCGGCTCGTTATAACCCATTCGTTTAAGAATCATTTCCACTTCTTCTTCCAGGAGTGGTGTTGGTTTTGAACCAGATCCTGCTGAACCGACGAAACCTGTTACTCCTGGTGTATTTCTAACAACATACCATGAGTCATCTGTCATCACCATTTCAGCTAATACATAACCAGGAAATACTTTCTTTTTAGCAACTTTCTTCTTGCCGTTTTTGATTTCTGTTTCTTCATCTTCGGGTACAAGCACTCGGAATATTTTATCTTCCATTCCCATAGATTCCAAGCGCTTTTCCAAATTGGTTTTTACTTTGTTCTCATAGCCTGAATAGGTGTGTACGACATACCATCTTTTTTCCATTTGCAGAGGGCGATTATCCGCCCGTCCCTCCCTTAACCGATTAGTCAATTTCCAGCACCATTTATGGCGCGTTATTAATAGACTGTTTTGTAAAAAGTAAATTAACTCTACCATTGCGATAAATTCTGTCCATATTAAAAAACCCGCCGAACGGGTTTTTGTAATAACATATTTATTCTTAGTATAACATATATAAAGACTATTTATTCAACTAGTAAGTTTAATAATTGAGTGATTCCTAGATCTATAAGTGCAAAAAAGATAGCAACAAAAAGAACTGTCACAAGAACAGTAATTGTGTAACGAGTCAATTCACGCCCTCGAGGCCATGAAACCTTTTTCATTTCACTACTTACATTTTTCAAAAAAGTTACTGGGTTCACTGTAGGTACCTCCAAACTGTCGTCTACTACCATTATATCTACTTCGTTTCTCGATGAACGGTATGCTGATTGCATTTCTTACAAAATTTCTTCACTTCCATACGAGTAGTATTTGTATTATTTTTATCCGTACTATAATTACGATTATGACAAACCTCACAAGCGAGGACGATCTTTTTTCCCATGTTTATTCACCCTTATAAATGTAGCATGGTTCCATTAGCCTGTCAACGGATGGTAGATATAATTATATCATGAAATATGTATATCGCTTTCTTCCAGATACCTTTCAAGTTTTTTCTTGACCCTCTGCAATGCATTGTCAATTGATTTGGCATGACGATTCAATTCTACGGAAATCTCTTGATATGTTTTACCTTCAAGATAGAGTAAGAGAACTTGCCTTTCTAATCTGCTCAATATCTCAGTTAATTTATATTCCATATCGCCATACTTCTCTTGATTAAGGATCATTTCTTGCGGATCCATTGCGATGGTAGCTTCTAAAACATCTAATAGAGTTCTTTCCGAACCTTCTTCATAGAGGGGCTTGTCCAGAGAAACATAAGAATTAAGTGGCATATGCTTTTGCCTTGTCGCAGTCTTTACAGCTGTAATAATCTGCCTTGTAATGCATAATTCAGCGAAGGCTTTAAAAGAGGATTGCTTTTCTTTGCGAAAATCCCTTACCGCTTTATACAAACCAATCATTCCTTCTTGCATAATATCTTCATCGTCCGCCCCAACAAGGAAATATGATTTTGCCTTAGCCCGTACAAAAGTTTTATATTTGTTAATTAAAAAATCTAATGCATTAGTGTTTCCATCCTGAATAAGCAGTAGCAACTCATTATCTTCTAACAATTGAAAATCCAAGTCATCATTTACAGTGCGCATAGTAGAAATCAGGACTCCCTCTAGCATAATGCCAAATAATAGTTAAAACAGACTAATAATAGCAATATTATACAGGAAGCGCTTCAGTTCCGTCAACCGCCGATTTTCTATTATTTACCACGGCGCCATTTTTCAAACACTTGTAAAATATCGTCATTTAGCGGAATTTTGCTCCTTGCTTTAGCTTGTTGATGAACTTTTATATCCTGATTAATTTCTTTTTGTATATTTTTCAACTCAATACTTAATTCTCTGGCCGAGATGCGGAAGGCACCTTGGGCGAAAATCGTCCGCTGTTCTGTATAGTCAGATGTTGCCACAAAAACTTTTGTTTTTACATTTTTCAGTTCTTTGACTAATCTTTCGATACATTGATCAGCAGTTTCGTTTTCCTTTGTGAAAATTACTTCTACTTTAAATTGTTTGTAGCGGTTCTCCACACTTCTTACCTCATATGCATCAAAAACAACGATAACTCGCCTTTTTCGGTAGGCCTGGTATTCCGCCATTTTCTCGACCAGTAATTGCCTGGCTTGATCTAAGTCTTTGTCTTTTAATACTTTCAGCTCAGGCCATGCGCCAATCATGTTGTAACCATCTACTAGCAGAACGTCCATTATTCTTCACCGATTGGAAACCTTTTTCGATACACTTCATACATCAGAATGCTTGCTGCAACGGAAGCATTTAACGAAGAAACATGTCCCCTCATCGGTAAATTTATCGTCCAATCGCAATTTTCCCGAACTAACCTGCTCATACCTTTCCCTTCATTTCCGATTACTAATGCAAGTGGTAAGGTACCATCTAATTTACGATATTCTTCTGTTGCTTCAGCCTCTGTACCGACAACCCAAACATTTCTGGACTTCAGCTCCTCAATTGTTTGAACAATGTTCGTCACTCGAACAACTGGAATATGTTCAATGGCCCCAACAGATGTCTTCGCAACCGTTGCAGTTAGTCCAACTGCCCTTCGCTTAGGAATGATGACTCCATGAGCCCCTGTTGCGTCAGCTGTTCGGAGAATAGAACCTAGATTGTGAGGATCTTCAATTTCATCCAAAATTAGGAAAAACGGTGCTTCTCCTTTCGTTTCCGCAACATCAAACAGATCGTCTAATGTGTTATATTCATATGCCGAAACAAGCGCTGCAATTCCTTGATGGTTACTTCCCTCAATTAGCTGATCTAACCTTTTCTTTGGTACTCGCTGGACAGTAGCATTCGCCTTTTTTGCCATTGACTCAATTTTTCTTGCTAATCCTTGGTTTAAATTTTCTATTAAAAAAACTTTCTCTACTGTTCGTCCTGATTGCAATACTTCTATAACGGTATTTTTACCGCCAATCCACTCTTGTCCCATTTTAATCCTCTCCTTTCTCTGTAATTTCAATAGCATTATCAATTAGCTGTTTTAATCGGTCTTTTTGTCCATCTAAATATAAATAGCCTAACAATGCTTCGAAGGCAGTACTATATCTATATGTTTGAACACTTGTATTTTTGGGGACAGATCCGGACTTAGCATTCCGTCCCCGTCTCACAATTGATTGCTCTTCTTCTGTCAGCATATCTGTATCTATCCATGTATGAATCACCTTTGCCTGGGATGTTGCTTTAACAAAGCTTACCGCATGCTGATGCAATGCTTGAACTTTCACATTTCCTTTTTCAATTAAATATTCTCTTACATATATTTCATAAATAGCGTCACCAATATAGGCCAATGCTAAACTTTTTAATTCTTTTGCTTTATTCATTCCTAGCCTCGTTTCCAACGCGTACCTTGAGGTGTATCTTCAAGAATTATATTACGTTCTTTTAAGTCATCTCTGATTTGATCAGCCAGTGCAAAGTCCTTATTGTTTCTTGCTTCGATCCGCTGTTCAATTAATTGTTCTATTTCTTCATCCAACAACGAATCCTCATCCAACACAATACCTAATATTTGCAAGAATTTGTTTAACAATTCCTCAAATGCCTGAATAACCTCTGTGTGTGTCTGCTTTCTTTGCAGATACGTATTGGCTTCTTTTACCAAGTCAAAAATAACGGAAATCGCATTGGCAGTATTGAAGTCATCATCCATCTCCCGTTCAAAATCCCGCTCCATTTTAGTTACTTTTTCCAGCCATTCTCGATTATCCTCAACTAAGTCTAAACTTGTTGATTTACGGTGTTTCAGATTTGCCATGACATTATCAATACGGTCAAAGCTGTTCTTAGCACTCTCGAGCAGAGAGTCACTAAAATTAATCGGGTTTCGATAATGAACACTTAACATAAAGAAACGGAGTACTTTTGGATCATGCTTTTGAATCAAGTCATGGGCTAACACAAAGTTGCCTAGTGATTTTGACATTTTCTCATTATTAATATTAATATATCCATTGTGCATCCAGTAATTAGCAAAAGCTTTCCCGTTCGCTGCTTCAGATTGGGCAATTTCATTCTCATGGTGAGGAAAAGTTAAATCCTGACCACCTGCATGAATGTCAATCGTATCACCTAAATAACGTTTTGCCATTGCCGAACATTCGATGTGCCAACCAGGTCTGCCTTCTCCCCAAGGCGATTGCCATGCTATTTCGCCATCTTTTGCTTTTTTCCATAGAGTAAAATCCAATGGGTCATCCTTTTTTTCACCAACTTGAATTCTTGCACCTGACCTTAACTCATCAATAGATTGATGTGATAATTTCCCATACCCTTCAAATGACCTTGTTTTAAAATACACATCACCTTCCGATTCGTATGCGTGCCCTTTCTCAATTAGTGTTGAAATAAATGTGATAATATCATCCATTGTTTCTGTTACACGCGGATGGTGTACCGCTTCTTTCACACCTAATGCTCCTACATCTTCTTTGTATGCCTGTATAAAGCGATTAGCAATTGCCGGTACTTCCTCACCTAATTCATTTGCCGCTTTGATTAACTTGTCATCAACATCAGTGAAGTTCAATACATAATCAACCGTAAATCCTTTATGTTCAAAATACCGTCTAACTGTATCGAATACAATTGCCGGTCTGGCATTCCCGATGTGAATGTAATTGTATACTGTTGGACCACATACATACATTTTCACTTTATTTGGTTCAATAGGTTGGAATGCTTCTTTCTGTCTTGTAATCGTATTGTAAATTCTAATTGTCATCACGCTTCACTCCTTTAACCGTTTTTAATTCTTGCTTTAATTTATCAATTTCTGATTCCATATTCTTTAACACTTCACTGATTGGATCAGGTAATTTGTGATGATCTAAGTCTTTTCTTACTTTCTCCCCATTTTGAATAACGACACGTCCCGGAATTCCAACAACAGTTGAGTGATCTGGCACATCTTCCAGTACAACAGATCCTGCACCAATTTTGGAGCTTTCTCCGATCGTTATAGAGCCGAGCACTTTAGCACCTGTTGCAACTAGGGCATTATCCTTTATTGTTGGATGGCGTTTTCCTTTTTCTTTCCCTGTACCACCTAAGGTGACACCCTGATAAATCGTAACATTATCACCAATCTCGCAGGTCTCACCGATAACCACACCCATCCCGTGATCAATAAAGAAACGTTTACCAATTTTAGCACCAGGATGGATTTCCACACCTGTAAAGAAACGACTAACCTGTGAAATAGTTCGTGCAATAAAAAAGAATTTCCTTCGGTAAAATGCATGAGCAACTCGGTGTGCCCAAATAGCATGTAAGCCTGAGTATGTTAAACAAACTTCGAAATAGGTTCTTGCTGCAGGATCTTGGTCAAATACTACATCAATATCTTCTTTTAATAACTTAAAAAACCCCATCAAAACATCCCCCCTTAAGTTATCTACTCTCTCGCCATACTATCTCCTGAAAATTGTTACAGTTAAAATTTTTCTATCTAAAAAAAAGCGTCTCTGTGTCATGACAACACAGAGACGCTTTTGGGCGCGGTCCCACTCTGTTTAAGGATCATCTATAAACCCCTCTACTTCGCACCGATAACGGGAGTGAACCGTTCTTTCCTACTGTCTTTGTTCAAAAAGAAGCTCTATGAGGTGCATTTCAACAATCATTCCTCCAACCACTCGCAGCAGATTGATGGTTTTCTCTGTAGAAGGGCTAACTGTTTACTTCTCCTCTTCAACGCTCAATATCTTATTTGCTATTATTATATATAGTTATTACTAAAATGTCACTTATTTAATCAATTCCAATACATGATTTAATCTCGCCTTAACAACGTCTTTTCCTAACAAGAAGATAGCATTCGGGAGTTCAGGCCCATGGACTTGACCTGTTGTCGCTACACGGATTGGCATAAATAATTTTTTCCCTTTTTGCTTTGTCTCTTTTTGTGTTGCCTTAATGCTTGCTTTAATTTCTTCTGGAGAAAGTTCTTCCAATTCATCAAACTTCGCTAAGAAAGTTGTGATAACTTCTGGCACTTGTTCTTCATTTAAGACAGCCATCGCTTCTTCCCCGTAATCAATTTCCTTTTTAAAGAATAAGTCGGTTAACTCGACTATTTCCGCTCCATAGGAAAGCTGTTCATGATATAAACTGATAAGATCAACAGCCCAAGCTTTTTGGTTTTCATCCATCTCTTCCGGTAATTTACCTGCTTTCACTAAGTGCGGTAAGCTTAATGCTACTACGTCATCAAGAGGTGCTTGTTTAATATATTGGTTGTTCATCCACTTTAATTTTGCCGGATCAAAAATGGCAGGAGATGTTGATAGACGATCAGGGTCGAACATTTCGATAAATTGCTCTTGTGTGAATATCTCTTCCTCACCAACTGGAGACCAGCCTAATAATGCGATAAAATTAAATAATGCCTCAGGTATATAACCTAAGTTCTTATATTGTTCAATAAATTGCAGGATGTGCTCATCACGTTTGCTTAATTTCTTTCGATTTTCATTTAAAATAAGCGTCATATGACCATACTGTGGTGCTTCCCAACCAAAAGCCTCAAAAACCATCATTTGTTTTGGAGTATTGGAAATATGCTCTTCACCACGAAGTACATGGCTGATTTTCATCTCATGATCATCGATTGCTACAGCGAAATTATATGTTGGTATACCATTTTTCTTTACCATTACCCAGTCGCCAAAGTCACTTGATTCAAATGTAATTTTATCACGGACAATATCCTGGAAAGTATAAGTTTTATTTTCCGGAACACGGAATCTGATACTAGGTTTTCTGCCTTCCGCTTCGAATTGTTTGATTTGTTCCTCAGTTAAATCGCGGTGTGCACCCGAATACTTCGGAACTTGTCCATTAGCACGCTGCTCTTCACGTTCTTGTTCTAACTCTTCTTCTGTCATGTAACATTTATAAGCAAGCCCGCGCTCTAATAATTCATCAACGTACTTTTGGTAAATATCCAACCTTTCCGTTTGTCGATAAGGACCGAAATTACCGCCAA
Source organism: Gracilibacillus xinjiangensis (assembly GCF_042651765.1). Taxonomy (NCBI): domain Bacteria; kingdom Bacillati; phylum Bacillota; class Bacilli; order Caryophanales; family Bacillaceae; genus Gracilibacillus; species Gracilibacillus xinjiangensis. The sequence continues at coordinate 62,376 of NZ_JBHSDT010000009.1, forward strand.
TATCTGCACCTTCATCCCATTTGATTCCGAGCCACTTCAGATACATTAACTGGCTTTCTTCTCCGCCTTCTACATTTCTTTTGTCATCCGTATCCTCTGTACGAATAATAAAAGATCCTCCTAAATGTTTTGCATATAAATAGTTAAATAAAGCCGTTCTTGCATTACCGATATGTAGGTGTCCAGTCGGACTTGGTGCATAACGAACTCTAACATCCTTTGACATAATTAAAACTCCTTTCGTGTTGTTTAAGATAGAATTTAAAATAAACGAACCATCGCTTAATTCTTCCATTATTTTATCATTATTTATAATAAAATTGTTATTGATTTTACTTATGCTAGTGCACTTCCTATTCTTTCACCAACAATACAACCGCTTGGGCAGCTATTCCTTCTCTTCTCCCGGTAAAGCCTAATTTCTCTGTTGTTGTTGCTTTCACATTAATTTGTTCCGGTTTTGCTAAAAGCAGCTCTGCTATATTCATCCGAATTTCTTCTATATACGGCGCCATCTTAGGGGCTTGTGCAATAACGGTACAATCAAGGTTTCCAAGTGTATACCCTTGTTTTCGCACAAGTTCCCATACATGCTGTAAAAGTTTTTGTGAATCTGCATCCTTAAATGCCGGGTCAGTATCTGGAAAGTGTTTACCTATATCACCTTCCCCGATTGCCCCAAGGCAAGCATCTGCAATCGTATGTAGTAAAACATCTGCATCAGAGTGCCCAAGCAGCCCTAATTCATACGGTATTTCAATCCCACCGATAATGCAAGGGCGATTTTGAGCAAATTGATGTACATCAAAGCCTTGACCGATTCGAAACATTTATACATCTCCTCTCTTATTTAAAATCATCTCAGCACGGAGTATGTCCTCTGGTGTTGTAAGTTTTACATTTTGATAGCTTCCTTCTACAATTTCCACTGGCAGATAAGGCATGTACTCTTCTACTAGCGAAGCATCATCCGTTCCTGTAAACTGTTGTTCTTTTGCCAATTCATGAGCCTTTTTTATTACTGTATAATGAAATGCTTGCGGTGTCTGTGCCGCCCATAAAGTAGCACGGTCCAATGTTTCTATTCTGTCGGCCCTTCTCCGTTTGATTGTATCGGTAACCTGTACGGCTAATAAAGCGGCTTTTGCTTCTTTTGCTTTGACAGCTAATTGATGCAAATGGTATTGCTCAATAAACGGTCTTGCTCCATCGTGAATCATTACAACTTCATCAGGCATATCGGCTTTTATTGCTTTAATACCTTGATAACCACTGTCCTGTCGTTCCTTTCCTCCGGGAACAAAGCTGATTTGATCAAACCATGGATAATTTTTCAGTAATGCTTTCATTTCGACTTGGTCTTCCTGGCTAATAACTATATAAATAGATTTACACCAATCATCTTGGACAAAATTCCTTAAAGTATGTACGATTAGAGCTTCATTTTGCAATTGAATAAATTGCTTGTTCTTTCCTGCCTTCATTCGCTTCCCTTGACCTGCAGCTAAAACGATGACATGATATTCTATCATTCCGGCACCTCGTATACCTTCTTTTTTGTATGGAAATTCTTTATTTATTCTATCATCCATTGCAAAGAAAAGTGATAACACTATGTTATCACTTTTCTTCTATCCTTTATATGTTATACCTTTTTTACAAAGCTTTTTCAAGCAATTTCGGTTTAGCAAAAATCATTCTACCAGCGGAAGTTTGCAAAACACTAGTAATAATGACATCAATTGTTTTACCAATATAATTTTTGCCTTCTTCGACAACAATCATTGTTCCGTCATCTAAGTATGCAACACCCTGGTTCTGTTCTTTCCCATCTTTGATCACTTGCACGAGGAGCTCTTCACCTGGAAGTACAATTGGTTTCACCGCATTGGCTAAATCATTGATATTTAAGACAGGGACTTTCTGAAACTCACAAACCTTATTTAAGTTAAAGTCATTTGTAACAACAATTCCGTTCATAACTTTTGCCAATTTCACCAGCTTGCTGTCTACTTCTTGTATTTCTTCAAAATCACCTTCGTAAATTTCCACATTGATAGGTAAATCCTTCTGAATTCTATTAAGTATATCCAATCCTCTTCGCCCGCGGTTTCGCTTCAAAGCATCCGACGAATCTGCGATATGCTGTAATTCTTCCAACACAAATTGGGGGATAATAATTGTACCTTCTAAAAAGCTAGTTTGGCATATATCCGCAATTCGCCCATCAATAATCACACTTGTATCAAGAATCTTTGGTTTAGGCATGTCTGCCAGCGGCTCTTCATTAGTGCCTGCTTTCTTTTTTTCTTTCCGAGTTATTGTTAACAGATTAAGGAATTCATCTCTTCGTTTAAAGCCAACTTGGAATCCGAAGTAAGCAAGCAAAACACTTAAAAAGATAGGTACTACTTGTGAAACAATTTTAATCCCAATTGCTTGGATCGGTTCATTAAGAAAGTAGGCAATAATTAAACCAATAATAATCCCTAAACTACCAAACAGTAAATCACCAACAGGTGCTTTTAAAAGTTTCTCTTCAAACCAGTTGAAAAAGCTAACAATAAAATCTGTGCACCACATCGATAAAATAAAAAATATAATAGCTCCTAAAACTAACCCAACATACGGGGCAACATATTGAGACATCAACCATGTCCCCTCTAAAGAACTAAACAATCCCAATAAATCTGGAATATATAAATATCCCGCGGTACCACCTGCAATTATAAAAAATATTTGCACAAATTTTTTTAGCACCACATTCACCTCCTATAAAATATTCTCTCCAATTTTATTCATTTTAAACCTTATTAAGTGCCTAAAGTTACGCGTATTGCCTCCTGAACAGACTGAACTCCGATCACTTCTAGCGACTTTGGAGGATTCCAGCCATCCATGTTCTTTTTGGGAATAATCGCTCTTTTAAAACCTAACTTTGCTGCCTCTTGGACACGCTGATCAATTCGCGACACCCGGCGGACCTCTCCTGTCAAACCAACTTCACCTATCAGGACATCATCCGGATTTGGGGTTTGGTCTCTGAAGCTAGAGGCAATACTGATTGCAACAGCTAAATCAATCGCAGGCTCATCCAATTTCACTCCACCAGCAACTTTAACATAGGCATCCTGATTTTGTAGCATCAAACCAACACGTTTCTCTAAGACTGCCATTAAAAGCGGTACACGATTATGGTCTATTCCTGTTGCCATTCGCCTTGGATTCCCGAAGCTCGTCGGTGAAATCAATGCTTGGATTTCAACAAGTACTGGGCGTGTCCCTTCCATTGATGCAACAATTGTAGATCCAGCCACACCCTGTGACCTCTCTTCTAAAAAGATTTCAGACGGGTTTAGAACTTCTGCTAACCCTTCTTCCTTCATTTCGAAGATTCCCATTTCATTCGTACTTCCAAACCGGTTCTTGACACCCCTTAAAATTCGGAAAGTGTGATGTCGCTCCCCTTCGAAGTATAAAACCGCGTCAACCATGTGCTCCAATAATCTCGGACCAGCAATAGAACCCTCTTTCGTTACATGACCTACAATGAAAATAGGAATATTATTTTGCTTAGCAATTCGCATTAATTCACTTGTACATTCACGTACTTGAGATACACTGCCTGGTGCACTGGTCACTTCCTCTTTATAAACGGTTTGAATGGAGTCAATTACTACAAAACTAGGTTTCAATGCATCAATTTGGTTCGCAATATCTACTAAATTTGTTTCAGATAAAACATATAATTGATCTGCCGCTATTCCTAGTCGATCAGCTCTGAGCTTTGTTTGACGTGTAGATTCTTCTCCTGAAATATACAGAATGTCTAATCCACTAGATGCTAACTGACTAGAAACTTGTAAAAGCAATGTAGATTTACCAATACCCGGATCACCGCCAATTAAAACCAATGATCCCGCTACAATTCCGCCACCTAATACTCGATTTAATTCACCCATTTTTGTTTTTATTCTCGGTTCATCTTGTGACTTAATTTGGCTAATTCTCTCTGGCTTGTGTGTCGACTGAGGGGAGGAGGCCCAATTTCCTCTTGTTGCAGTTGTTTTCACAACCTCTTCTACCAATGTATTCCATTCATTACAACCTGGACATCTACCCATCCATTTTGGGGTCTCATACCCGCAAGATTGACAAACAAATTTTGATTTTCTTTTTGCCAAGACAATCCCTCCCTTTCATTATATACGAATTCGATCCCTTAAAAGTTACAAAGATCTATCAATTTGGTTAAAGATGTATGTAAAAAGTGTAAAAAACTTACTATCATAGCTGCAGTGGTGGAAAATAGTCTGAGCTTATGAATAAAACCGAACTCTGATTAGTATTAAATAAACAGTTAAGAAAATCGGAAGGTAAAATTCCTTCCGATTTTCTTCTGCCTATGGATGATTAGGAGACAATTGCAAAATTGCCTTTTTCATCTATATCTATTTTCACTTTTTGCCCTTTTTTAATTGTTTCTTTTAATAACTCTTCTGACAATAAATCTTCCACATTTTTCTGAATGGAGCGACGAAGTGGACGAGCCCCATATTCTGGGTCAAATCCTTCATTCGCAATTTTTTCAATTGCTTTTTCTGAAAGGATAAAGTCAATATCCTGATCGATTAGACGTGCTTGCAATTCTTTCACCATTAATTCAACAATGTGCTTCATATGCTTCTTCTCTAGGGAATGGAAAACAATTGTTTCATCAATACGGTTAAGGAATTCAGGGCGGAACGCTTTTTTCAATTCCGCTGTAACTTTTGAACGCATATCTTTATAGTTCTGTTCCTCTTCTCCTAAACTGAAACCAACATATTTATTTCGTTTCAGCTCACTTGCACCAACGTTAGATGTCATGATAAGCACCGTATTTCTAAAGTCAACTGTGCGTCCTTTAGAGTCTGTTAAGCGGCCATCTTCCAGTACTTGCAGTAAGATGTTAAACACTTCTGGATGGGCTTTTTCTACCTCATCCAATAACACAACAGAATATGGTTTTCTTCTAACCTTTTCTGTTAACTGGCCGCCCTCTTCATAGCCGACATACCCTGGAGGTGAACCGACTAAGCGTGATGTTGAATGTTTTTCCATATATTCAGACATATCAATACGTATCATCGCATCTTCTTCACCGAACATGGATTCCGCCAATGCTCTGGCTAGTTCTGTCTTACCAACCCCTGTTGGACCTAAGAAGATAAATGAACCTATTGGACGTTTCGGATCTTTTAAGCCAGCTCTTGCTCTTCGAATAGCTTTCGATACAGCTTTAACAGCTTCCTCTTGCCCAATTAAACGGTTGTGTAAGATTTCTTCCATGTGAAGTAGTCTGGCACTTTCGTCTTTGGTGATAGCAGACACTGGGACTCCGGTCCAAATGGAAACAACACTAGCAATGTCTTCTACCCCAACTGCTGAATTTTCTTGCCCTTGTTTTTCTTTCCATTTCGATTCAGTATCCTCAAGTTCTTTCCTTAACTGCTGCTCATTATCGCGTAATGCTGCTGCTTTTTCGAATTCCTGACTTTGTACAGCTGCATCTTTTTCTTTTTTCACTTCTTCTAATCTTTGTTCCAATTCTTTTAAGTTAGGCGGTGTAGTATAAGAACGCAGGCGTACTTTCGATCCCGCCTCGTCTATTAAATCAATTGCTTTATCTGGTAAAAACCGGTCAGTAATATAACGGTCAGATAATCTGGCAGCAGCTTCAATTGCTTCATCCGTAATCGTGACACGGTGATGCGCTTCATATCGATCTCTTAATCCTTTTAAAATCTGGATCGATTCTTCTACTGTTGGCTCATCGACTTGAATTGGCTGGAATCTACGCTCCAGTGCTGCATCTTTTTCAATATACTTACGGTATTCATCTAATGTGGTTGCACCAATACATTGTAATTCACCGCGAGCAAGTGATGGTTTTAATATATTTGAGGCATCAATGGCACCTTCTGCTCCACCAGCACCAATTAACGTATGCAACTCATCAATGAACAAAATAACATTGTTCGCTTGGCGAATTTCCTCCATTACTTTTTTCAAACGGTCTTCAAACTCACCACGATATTTCGTTCCAGCTACTACTGTCCCCATATCTAATGTCATAACACGTTTGTCACGAAGGATCTCAGGAACTTCATTTTGCACGATTTGTTGGGCCAAACCTTCCGCTACAGCTGTTTTCCCAACACCCGGCTCCCCAATTAAAACAGGGTTATTTTTCGTTCTGCGGCTTAATACTTGTATCACACGTTCTATTTCTTTACTGCGGCCAATGACCGGATCTATATTTCCTTCTTTTGCTATTGCGGTTAAGTCTCGTGCTAAAGAGTCTAATGTAGGTGTTGTCGCACTATTATTCTGATTATTGCTTCTTCCATTAGAATTGTTATTCTCCGTACTTCCTAACAGCTGCAATACTTGCTGACGCGCTTTATTTAAGCTTACACCAAGGTTATTTAATACACGTGCCGCAACGCCTTCACCTTCACGAATCAAACCTAATAGAATATGCTCTGTTCCCACATAAGAATGACCAAGTTTTCTTGCTTCATCCATCGATAATTCAATTACTTTTTTCGCTCTGGGTGTATAATGGATCGTTTGAGAAACTTGATTGCCTTTACCAATTAATGATTCTACTTCTTCGCGAATCTTCTCGGCACCCAGACCAATTGCATGTAATGCTTTTGCAGCAATACCTTCACCCTCGTTAACAAGCCCTAACAAAATATGTTCTGTTCCAATATTATTATGCCCCAACCTAACAGCTTCTTCTTGAGATAATGCCAATACTTTTTGTGCTCTTTCTGTAAATCGACCAAACATCATTTAATATTCCTCCCTTTGCTCTAGCGTAAAGCGTTCCCTAATTAACGATGCTCTAAAAACATCTCTTTCATGCGGTGTAAGCATTCGCCTAGCGTATTGCTGCAAGAACGCTGGCTGTGTCAAAACCATTAATTCATTTAAAATAGATTTCGGTATATGATGAATATATTCCAGGTCAATACCAAGCCGTACGTCAGATAAACATTTGGCTGTTTCCTTTGATTCAATAATACGACTATGTTCTAAAATTCCATATGAACGGAATATTCGATCTTCTAACTCTAGTTCTGATTGTTGACGTAATAATGTCCGTGCCTGTCGTTCTTGTTCGATTAATTTCTCTACAACACTTGTCAAATCCTCGATCGTATCCTGTTCGGATCTCCCTAGTGTTACCTGGTTTGATATTTGAAAAATATTTCCTAATGCTTCACTGCCTTCACCATAAATCCCTCGAACAACAAGGCCTAACTGATTAATCGCTGGTATCATTCTATTTAGTTTCCTGGTCATCGCTAGAGCTGGTAGATGAATCATTACTGAGGCCCTTAGACCTGTGCCGACATTTGTTGGGCAACTGGTTAAGTATCCCCGCTCTTCATCAAACGCATAGTCGATTTTTTCTTCTAACCAATCATCAATATGAAAAGCTTCTTCTAACGCTCTTTCCAACTGAAAACCCGGGAAATACAATTGCATCCGAATATGGTCTTCTTCATTAATCATTATCGAAACCTGTTCATTTTTAGAGATTAACGCGGCACCGTATGTGGATTTATCAGCCAAATGAGGACTTATTAGGTGTTTTTCTACTAAAACTTGCTTTTCAATTGGTTTTAAGTCCGCCATCCTGACAAATTCTAATTGTTCATAGTTTGCAAAAGATTTTTGGTTAAATTCTTTTTCTAAGAAATATAGAATTCCATCTAAATGTTCCTGATTTGCAATTATTGGGAAGGGAGATTGTTCAAAGTTTCTTGCTAATCTTATTCTGCTGCTCATTACAATATCACTATCTGGTCCATCTTCCTTTAACCACGGACTAATTGCCTCATTAATAAATTGTTCCAATCCCATTAAACATCCCCCTCTCCACTTTGATTGAGAGTTTTCTCCATCTCTTTAATCTGGTCCCTAATTTTAGCAGCCTCTTCAAATTCCTCCTCTGCGATCAGCTGCTGTAACTTCCACCTTAATTCTTTCACTTTTCTGCGTGCAGAGATATCTTTTCCTACACGTTTTGGTACTTTTCCATGATGTGCTGTATTACCACTATGCACTCTTCTGAAAATCGGATTTAAGTGCTCCGAAAATGTCTGGTAGCATGATGCACAACCAAATTTGCCGACTTGCGCAAATTCCTGATAAGTCATTCCGCATTTTTCACATTCCATTTGCCGAGCAGCAGGTTTGTTATGGGTAGAGTGGTGTAACTTTTCTGGGTCAAAGTTAAACAAACCTGAAAGTAAGTTGTGCAAAGAATATGACTCATCGTCTGTGGTTACATAACCTTTTTCCTTTGCGCATTGGTGGCAAACGTGTATTTCCCGTTTTTCACCATTTGTTACTTGTGCGAAGTGAAGTGTTGCCGGATTTTGTTTGCATTCCTGACATTCCACGTAACCCACCTCCTAAATGTGGTACTTTAATGAATGTAACATTGCTGACATAACTCTTGCTCTTATCTCATCCCTTAATGGCAACTGAAAGGACAATGTATCTCTATCCAATGCTGCTAACATCAATTTTGCTTCTCTTTTTGTAATTAATTCTTCTTCTAGCAACCTTTCTAAGATATTGACTGCTTTTTGCTGTGATACTTTTGGTTGAATCATAACAATAATTTCATCAATTAATTTTGCTTTATCTTTATTAGTGACTCTGCTAATACGAATGTATCCACCGCCACCTCGTTTACTCTCAACTAGATATCCTTTTTCTAATGTAAACCTTGTATTTATTACATAGTTAATTTGAGAAGGTACACATTCAAAACGATCAGCAATTTCACTGCGTTTTATTTCGATAATTCTCTTTTGATTACTTTGCATCACATCTTTCAAATATTCCTCAATGATATCTGAAATATTTCGCATTTTCACTCACCCAATCTGACTTTGACTATATTTGACTATACTTTTATTATATCGGATGTTTTATTTGTTGCAACTATATTGTTCTTTAATATTATTACCTAGATAATCCATTTAAAAACATCAATGGAACCTCATTTTAATTTTCTCGACATTTTCCTGTTCTAATAGCCACTCATGAAGGCTTATCCCTTTTTTCTTGTGGGTAACATCTAAATACATTTTAATCTTGCGATAACCGCTTTGATCTTTAGTTATATCCAATTCTCGAATCTCGAGGGAAAAAGATTGAATTTGTTCAAGAAACTCTGAAGTATTTTTATCTTCGGAAAGTTTAATCTCAAAAACAATTTGGTGATTTTTTCTATGAATTATCTTCTCTAGTTTATTAAGCAAGACCAAGCTAATTAAGATGATAATAGTTGTGATGATTGCTTCTTTATACATCCCGATTCCAATAATTAATCCCAGCCCTGCTACCGCCCATATCGAGGCAGCTGTTGTTAACCCTCGAATTGTCCGGCCATTGACAATAATTGTACCCGCACCTAAGAAACCAATCCCTGAGATAACATATGACGGAATTCTTGCAGGGTCAAATTGAACGTTATTATAAGTCTCAATAAATTGCTCAAATCCATTAATAGATAAAAGCATCATTAGGCATGCACTAATACCTACTAATATATGTGTTCGAAAGCCTGCTGAATGGCGGTTCAACTCTCTTTCCAAGCCAATTAGTCCAGACAAAGTTAATGCAATCATTAATTTTGTGATTGATTCAATGAATTCTAAATCAAAGATATCTTCTAACAAATGACTACACCTCCAAGTTATATTCATATATACCCTAAATTACACGAATATATTTCTATTTTTATTACTTTTGGAGGTGGAATTCTTTCCCCTTTACTAAATCTTTTTTTAGGGACAAAAAAAGCCACTTCTTTTAAAAGCGACTAAAAAAAATCAGGAAAATAAGTATGTTTAATTGGTATCATTTTATCAAATTTTTCAATTGCGTTATAGCTGCCTTTAATTAAGGCCAATCTTTCTAATTCTAATGGCCTTTTATAACCTAACAGCATCTGAGTAAGCTGTTGTACCGAACAGCAAATAACATTTCTTGTGTCTGTTAGCTCATGGTCTAAACATGTAACCTTTTCATCTTGAATAATATAAGTCCCGTTATTGTCAGGGATAAATTCATCCTCTATAATCAGAGAAATAGAATCAGAAGAATGAATACTTATAAATTGATAGTTCTTTAGGAACTCAGGAACATCTACAATTCGTGCCATAAAGTATTTTTTTACAATCTGTTCAAAACGGGGCTCATCAAATAAGCAGGGGATAAAATCTTCGTCAGGTACTTTCATTTTAACTTTCTCTACCATTGAATCATGGTTTCCTATAAATTCAAGAACGAGTTTTAAGCTGTTTAAGGAGCGGTAGGCAATCTCTTCCACATATAGAACGCGATCCTTTACATGATAAAGAATATAGCTGTCAGGTTTATTATCCTGATCATAGCCTACTGCTATGACCATCTCCTTTTTAACTACTCTTTGTTTCCACCAATCTGTATCTCTTATTATTCCACCATTAAAACTTTTGATATAATCTATATATATACTTTCTAGTATGTTGTAATCTGCCTCAATTCTTTTAACATGCCCAAGTGCATTCCAGTTCTTTTGAAATTGCTTTATCGGAATCTCGTAGTCTCTATAGTTAAAGACAAGCTCATAGCCATATTTACGATAAAAGGGAACCGAGAATGGGTGCAAATAGGAAATAATATAACCTTCCTCCCGCATATTTAGAAGCGTATGCTTTAATAATTTTTTCACAATGCCACCTCTTCTAAATTCCGGCCATGAGGAGACAGAAGCTATTCCACCCATTTTCATGTCTTGTTCATTAATATGTACAGTAAGAGGTATCATGTGAACTTTTGCTGCCAGCTGGTTGTTCTCTATCCACCCCCAAATTTTGTGGCGGCCAGCTTCTGCTTCTTTTTCTGCTAATTGATCCTTATCCAAAGTATATTGGAATGCAAATTGCGAAAGTTTAAAGACCTCCTTATAGTTTTCTTTTGTCATTAATTTAATCTGCTTCCTCATGGATTCACCTCATTCTTGTATTTTTCCTCTTCCATTATAACAGTATTTTTATGAATACAAAAAAGTCTTTTAGCTATAAAAACTAAAAGACCTTTGACTTGCCTGGCAACGTCCTACTCTTGCAGGGGCAAAGCCCCAACTACCATGGGCGCTGGAGAGCTTAACTAC
>NZ_JBHSDT010000010.1:0-725 GCF_042651765.1 Gracilibacillus xinjiangensis
CTGAGATGTTTCAGTTCCCCGGGTCTGCCTCATACATCCTATGTATTCAGATGTATGTTCTACTCCATGACGAGTAGAGGGTTCCCCCATTCGGAAATTCTCGGATCAAAGCTTACGTACAGCTCCCCGAGACATATCGGTGTTTGTCCCGTCCTTCATCGGCTCCTAGTGCCAAGGCATCCACCGTGCGCCCTTCTTCACTTAACTATCTTTACTCGCAATTTTCTAATGAAAAAGTCGTTGGTTATTGTTTGATGTCTTGTCATTTCTCAGTTCAGTTCAGACTCCTTCAACAGTCGTCTTCACTTCCTAAGATTCTTATCTAGTTTTCAAGGTACATTTTTTATTTAATGGTGGAGCCTAGCGGGATCGAACCGCTGACCTCCTGCGTGCAAAGCAGGCGCTCTCCCAGCTGAGCTAAGGCCCCGTTAAAAGTTAGAATGGTGGGCCTGAGTGGACTCGAACCACCGACCTCACGCTTATCAGGCGTGCGCTCTAACCAGCTGAGCTACAGGCCCATTCTATGGAATGATATTCGTTTATTATTGATCATTCAAAACTGAACCAAACAACCAAGTATGAAGGGCTACAGGATGTAGGTCATGCCGGTGTTGTCACAGGACGTGACGAACTTAATCGGCGATCCATTTCCTATAGTTCCGTTATATATCCTTAGAAAGGAGGTGATCCAGCCGCACCTTCCGATACGGCTACCTTGTTACGAC
>NZ_JBHSDT010000011.1:0-157 GCF_042651765.1 Gracilibacillus xinjiangensis
CGGGTACTGAGATGTTTCAGTTCCCCGGGTCTGCCTCATACATCCTATGTATTCAGATGTATGTTCTAATCCATAACGAGTAGAGGGTTCCCCCATTCGGAAATTCTCGGATCAAAGCTTACGTACAGCTCCCCGAGACATATCGGTGTTTGTCCCG
>NZ_JBHSDT010000011.1:251-684 GCF_042651765.1 Gracilibacillus xinjiangensis
TTGATGTCTTGTCATTCTCAGTTCAGTTCAGACTCCTTCAACAGTCGTCTTCACTTCCTAAGATTCTTATCTAGTTTTCAAGGTACATACTGAGCATCAATCGCTCAAAACTGAACCAAACAACCAAGTATGAAGGGCTACAGGATGTAGGTCATGCCGATGTTGTCACAGGACGTGACGAACTTAATCAGCGATCCATTTCCTATAGTTCCGTTATCTGTCCAGCTCCAGCACCCAGCGACTAGTGCCCTTCAGTTGCCACCGTACGATAAGTCAACATCGACTCATTCTTCGTCGTGTTTCCTTTATCTCCTATGGCACCTTCCAGGTCATACGTCGCTACCCGGGTGCTTACGCCTTTCATTTATCCTTAGAAAGGAGGTGATCCAGCCGCACCTTCCGATACGGCTACCTTGTTACGACTTCACCCCAA
>NZ_JBHSDT010000012.1:0-681 GCF_042651765.1 Gracilibacillus xinjiangensis
TCATAAGGGGCATGATGATTTGACGTCATCCCCACCTTCCTCCGGTTTGTCACCGGCAGTCACCTTAGAGTGCCCAACTAAATGCTGGCAACTAAGATCAAGGGTTGCGCTCGTTGCGGGACTTAACCCAACATCTCACGACACGAGCTGACGACAACCATGCACCACCTGTCATTCGGTCCCCGAAGGGAACTCCCTATCTCTAGGGTCGTCCGAAGATGTCAAGACCTGGTAAGGTTCTTCGCGTTGCTTCGAATTAAACCACATGCTCCACCGCTTGTGCGGGCCCCCGTCAATTCTTTTGAGTTTCAGCCTTGCGGCCGTACTCCCCAGGCGGAGTGCTTAATGCGTTAACTGCAGCACTAAGGGGCGGAAACCCCCTAACACCTAGCACTCATCGTTTACGGCGTGGACTACCAGGGTATCTAATCCTGTTCGCTCCCCACGCTTTCGCACCTCAGCGTCAGTTACAGACCAGAGAGCCGCCTTCGCCACTGGTGTTCCTCCACATATCTACGCATTTCACCGCTACACGTGGAATTCCGCTCTCCTCTTCTGTACTCAAGTTCCCCAGTTTCCAATGACCGCTTGCGGTTGAGCCGCAAGATTTCACATCAGACTTAAGAAACCGCCTACGCGCGCTTTACGCCCAATAATTCCGGACAACGCTTGCCCCCTACG